>JASGKO010000039.1:0-321488 GCA_049840595.1 Chthoniobacteraceae bacterium | reverse complement strand
TTTCTGCCGGCCTATCATCCGGAAAACCATGTCCACATCCTCGGCTACGAGGGGGCCCGCAGCAGCCTCGCCCAGACGATTGCCGGGCAGATGGAGAGCCCCTATTTCCCCATCGCGCTGGAGCAGATGCCGGGCAACATCGTCATTCGTGAATTGAAGGATTTCTCCTTCAAAGTCGGCTCCGTCGAGGTGAAAGCCTGCACCCTGAACCATCCCGGGATCGCCGTCGGCTACCGGCTCTACACCAGCCAGGGTTCGGTCGCCTATCTGCCGGATAACGAGCCCTTTGGCAAAAACTGGGTCGCCGAGAGCGGCAACGGCGTGCCCCTCGACCAGAAGGTGATCGAGTTTCTCACCGGGGCGGACGTGATGATCGCCGACTCGCAATACGACGATGAGGAATACTCGCAGCACATCGGCTGGGGCCACGGTTGCGTGAGCCATGTCGTGGACCTCGCCCTCGCGGCCCAGGTGAAACACCTCTTCCTTTTTCATCACGATCCCAACCACGACGACGCCCGCGTGAGCACGCTCCTGGAAACCGCCCGCAGCCTCGTCCGCGCCAAAGGCGGCACGATGAAGGTGGATGCCTCCCGCGAAGGCGAAAAGGTGGTGCTTTAGAGATCAAAACCGCTGTAGCGGCGGTCTATGACCGTCGCCTTTATTATTCAGATCCAGCAGTTCGATTATAGAGGGATGGCATTCGGATCGGGCGTGGCATGTGGAAACCAAAAGCCCAAGGTAAGGGCTTGATGCACATACCAACCGAAAGCGAGCGCAGCCAATATAAAGACGGGAATGAAGCAGAGGTGCCCTCCCCGCCCGGGACTGAGCCAATGCTCATCCCGGTTAAACAGCCGATAAAGCACGTCCCAGACGAAAGCGATGATCGCCCAGGCTCCCACTAACGTCCAGATATCGGAGCTTCGTGGAAGATAGACCCAAGTGAAAGAAGCCAGAACCGCCGGAAGAAAACAGATCAGCGCCCCGATTGGATTGAAAACAAAGACCATAAAACCGTCCTGAATGCGGGGCGCAGCCTACTTTTTCTTCTTCCCGGTCTCCCCGAGCACGCGGAAGCGCTTCTTCAAGAGATCGACTTCCTCCGGAGTGAGGCCGAACTGGATGACGATGATCCCGTCGTTGATGATGCGGTCGATCTTCATGTCAATGACCTGGCGGATGTTGACAAAAGCGACGATCGAAGTGCCGCGGCGCTCGACGCTGAGCGTGTTGAGCGCGATCTTGCCGTGCTCGTCGAGCTTGAAGGCGCAGCCCCAGGTGCCATCCGCCGCCTGGAAGGGGTAGATCGCCACCACGTCGCGCTCGGAGATGTCGGGGATGCGGGAAATGAAGGCCTGGCGCGGCGGATTGTGCAGGATGAGCGGCTCCGCGAAGCGCTCGGTATCCTGTTCATTGGCCTCGGTAAAGAAGCGGACGGTGGTCTCGAGCTTTTTCTTGGCCATGCCGAAGCTGTGGACGGAAAGCGCGGCCAGCAGGAGGAGCCAGAGATGGGAGCGGAGCAAGGAGCGAAAGAAGGCGGACATGGCGTTTTTTCAGGTAGGAACGAAGCTTGAGCAATTAACGGGACTGGCGCGCCAAGTAAAGCGACAGTTTTCGCGATTCGCCCGCCGTTCGCCATCAGGAAGCGGGAAATCCGATTGCATGCGGCAAGGGTGTCGTCTAAATCCAATGCCAATGAGATTGACCGCGTTTTTTGCCCTCTCCCTGCTGGCGATGACTTTCAGCCAGGCCCGGGCCGTTGAGCCTGCCGCCACTCCAGCATCCGTGGCGGCTCCCAGTGCGACGCCCAAGCCAAGCCTGATTCACCGTTTGCTCCATCCTTTCGAGCACCCCGCCAAGCCGGCCCCGGCCGCCACGCCAGCCCCGGCTCCGGCGCCTGCTCCCGCGGAATCCACCCCCAAGCCCGGCTTTTTCCACTGGGTCCTCCATCCTTTTGGCTTGGGCGACGAAAAGAAACCGCACGAAGCCCTCACCCCCGACATCAAGCGCGCGAAGGATTTGCAGCTTTCCATGACGCTGGACCCCTCCACGGTGCAGCTCGCGGTGAATCGTGAGATCAAGGTGACGCTGCGGCTGACCAATCGCGGGCGGCACCTCACCCAGTTGAAATTCGCCACCACCCAGCGGGCGGAGGCAAAGATCACGGACAAGTTTGGCAAGACGATCGCCCAATGGTCGGAGACCCAACTTTTCGACAACACGCCGAGCTACGTCTCGATCAATCCCAACGAACGCGCGGAGTATGTGATGTCCGTGCCGACCCGGGATTTGCAGGCCGGTGAACTCTACGAAGTGACCGCGGGCATCGTCGGCTACTCCGATCTGCTGATCGAGAAGACGATCTCGCCGGTGAAGTAGGCGCCGGGCGTTTTAGAGCGGTCCCATGAATAGGGTGCCGCAAACGGAATCCGTCTCGGGTAGGGTGGGCGTCCCGCCCGCCGGTTTTGGAGCCTCGCCAAAACGAACTTCCGGGACGTGCAAAAGACTGCACCGCAGGATACGTCGCTCACCCTGCCCGGGAAATAGGGGCGAGCGACTTTCATCTGCAATCCACGCTTCCCTCCCCCAAAATTGTCACCCCGAGCCGGGTCGAGGGGCCTCAAATGGTTCTGCGCGGGGAAAGCGTGATGGCTTCTTACCGCATTGAAGCGCCCCCTGCTCCAGAACAGTCAGAGATCCGTTCGACTTCATTCCGCTGCGCTCCATTGCGCTCAGGATGACATCGTCTTTGGAAGGAGCGCTTGGTTTGCAGGGAAAGCTTCACGCTACCAGGACGGGTGCCCTCGATTCCGCTACGTTCCGCTCGGGATGACATCGAGTTGAAGGCGGATCGCTTAGCACCCATGAAAAAAGGCCCGCCTTTGGAGGACGGGCCTTTTGCTTTGAATGGAATGGAGGGAGGCGTTACGCCGTCGGGTTGACCGGCTGCTCCTGCTCGACTGGAGCGGGGGCTGCCTCGGCGACAGGCTCGGGCGAGACGGCTGCCTCGGGAGCAGGCGTTTCCTGAACTGGCGTTTCTTCAACCACCGGAGTTGCCACCGCTTCGATCACCGGCTCGGGAGCAATCGCCTCGACCGGTGCCTCGGGTGCAGGGGGTTCCACCACCGCTGCTTCTGCGGGCGCAGAGGCTTCGGGTGCAGTCACCTCCGTCACCACTTCGGGCGCAGGGGCCGGAGCCGCGGCTTCCGCCGACGCTTCGACCGGCTCGGCGTGCGCTTCGAGCTCATCGGCCTCATCCTTGGCGGAATGACCGGCGCCGCCAGCTTCGCGCTGAAGCGGCAGGTCGAGCTTGCCATCCTGGAACTCGATGAGGTGTCCCGACTGGACGAGCCAGTGGAAATCGGCCGCGAGGGCGGACTTGAGGCGTGGAAATTCCGGGTCTTCGTGATTCTCGGGCAGCAACTTCGCGGCCAGATCGGCGCGGGTGCACTGCGGATGCGCGGCGATGTGCTCGAGGATGGAAGCGATATTCGAGGAAAGACCGCTGCCCCCGCTGAAGGTGACCGGGCGGTGCGAGGTCACATACAGGCGTTGCTTGCGATGCTTGAAGACGTGCAGGCCCTGCGCGTTGAAGGCGCGGCGCAGGTGATACATCATCTGCCCCGGATAACCGCGCTGCTTTTCCCACACGTTGCGAATGGCATTGGCCAGGCGCTGGTCGGAGAGGCGGCGGCTGACTTCGCCGGAAATTTCCAGCGTCGTCTTCTGCTGGATCAGGCTCGGGAGATGATGCTCGCGGAAGTGACGCTCGGCGTCGGCCTCGCTGTTGAAGGTGAGCGGGTTTTCCTCGTCCTTGGTCTTCCAGACGGTGATCTGGCGGGCCTGTTCCTTCCAGGCTTCGACCACGGCGGGATCGTCCACGTTCTCAATGTTGTTGCGGGAAAACTCCTCGAACGACATGCGGCGGCTGAACCGGGTATCATAGAGACGGCGTAGCGCCGCCTGATAGGAATGGTGATTCGACGGCCCGAGCAAAACGCCACTGATGCGGCAACGAGCCACGCGGGTAAAGGTGCCCTTGATCTCCTCGGTCTGCTGCGTCTCGACGGTGTAGAACTGGTCGCGGGAAGTGGCAAAGGCGCGCTGCTCCAACTGGGCGGCGTTCAACGCCACCGAGCCACCCTCGCCAGCCTGGAAAAGCGGCTGCGTGGCGTCGTTGGCCACGATCTTCACCCGATGACGCTCGGGACGGGCCAGGAAGAGGCGGGCGAGATCGAACAGCGGGTAGGCGTGGCCGGTCTCCTTGATCTGGCGGGCGATCGCCGTGATGCAGGCGGCATCGGGCAAAAATTCGACAAAGACGGGTGCGGGCGTTTCCGGCACGGCAGGAGCTTGCGGCGGGCGTGGGCCACGCTGCTGGTCGCGCGAATCGCGGGTGCCTTCGCCGCGGAAGGGCGGGCGTCCCTTTTCTCCACGGTGGTCGCCCCGGTTCCCCGGGCGGTTGCCCTGGTCGCCACGACGCTCACCGCCTTGCGGACGGCCGCCACCACTGGGGCCACCCGGGCCGCCGGGACGGCGTGGGCCACGGGAATCGTTGCCCCGGGAGGGCTGGCCACGGAAGCCGCGCCGGTCATCCGTGCGGAACTTGCCCTGGCGGGCGGAATTTCCCCGCGAGTCGTCCTCGTAGCCCTCGAAGCGTGCATAGGGGTTGGGCGCAGCGGACTCTTTTACCCAGTCGGGCTGCAACTTCAGATCAAAGGGGATTTCGCTCATGCGGCGGTTAGTTTGCGCGGTTCGCGCCAATTCACAACTGCTAAATTTTAGGAATCGACCTGAGAAAAAGATCGCTGATCCCTTGACATCCCCTGTGTGCCTGATATTTTTTCGGCCCTTTTAAGAAAACTGACCTAGCTACTTTATGGCCAATACCAAATCCGCAGCCAAACGCGCCCGCCAGACGGTTCGTCGCACCGAAAAGAACCGCCGCGTGCTCACCGGCGTGAAATCGCAACTCAAGAAGACCCGCTCCGCCATCGGAACGGACGTCGCGGTGGCCAAGACCGAAGCCTCGAAGCTCGCCTCGGCCCTCGATAAGGCCGTGAAGACCGGCCGCATCCACAAGAACGCCGCCAACCGCACGAAGAGCCGCATCCAGAAGGCGCTCGTCGCCGCGACGGCTGCCAAGGCCTAGTTTTTTCCCGTGAAGTCTCCAGCCTGGGTCCGCCCAGGCTGATCCGGCGGCTTCACTCTAGACTTTCCCATCCTCCCGCCGCGTCTCTGGCGCGGCACCAATATAAAACCCGCTGGAATTCGTTTCCGGCGGGTTTTGTTTTTCCAGGAAGTAAAGCGTGGTGCGGTATTGGCGTTGATCCAGCGGCTCGCACTCGACGACGATGCCATCGGCACAAAAGCTCAGGCAGCGGGAGTGGTTGCAGGTGACGGCCATCTCCGTGCCAGGCTCGAAACGCCAGTTCGACGAAAAGCGCATGCCGCAATCGGAGATTTCGCAGTGGTGTTCAGGGGACGAGCATTCCGGCCCCCCATATTCCAGTCGAATGGCCGGCCGTCCCATCTGATCAAGTAACTCATTCAGCCTATGAATCATAAGGCAACGCTGGAAAGTAGCACCAGAGGGGGGGCTGTCAAAATTTTGGATGGGGGAAAATTACAAACCCCGTGTAGCGAAAACCCGTACGCCCCACGCTCGGGCAATCCCGGGGCCAACCGCCTTTATTCCTTTCCCCCTTTACCTTGAGGCGTCGTCGAGATCGGCAATCCCGCTCATCGGCGCCCGATCCCCGGCCTGGTCCTTGTCCGCCACCTCGCGCAGCAGGCGCAGGGCAATCCGGCCGAGGGCGAAGGTGATGCCGAAGGTCAGCAGCAGGCCCCCGCCCCACACGACGTACTCCAGCGGACGCGGATGGCTTTTGTGCTGGATAAAGCGGAGGCCGTACTGGGCCAGCGTGCCGAAGTAGGAGTAAAGAAAGCGCCCCGGGGCCTGGCCGACCGCGATCCAGAGCATGCAATTCCAAAACCGCATCCGCGTCACCCCGTAGAGATAGAAAATGAGGCTGGTGGGAAAGAGCGGATGCAACTGGCTGAGCACAATGATCTTCCAGCCCTCGCGGGAGATCGCCTCATCCAGCGCGGCCAGCTTGCGATGCTTGAAGAGGTGCCTTTCCACCCATTGCCGCCCCAGGGCCCGGCTGATGCCAAAGGCCGCCGCCGCCCCGAGCACGGTGCCGAACCACACCAAAAAAAAGCCCCACCACAGGCCAAAGAAAAGCCCGCTCCCCACCGAGAGGACGCCCGCCGGCAGCAGCAACAAATTGCACACCGCCAGAAACACCGGGTAGAGCAGCGCCCCGTACCACTCCATTTCCCCGATGCGCTTCTGCAGGTCCAGCACCCACTTCAGCACCGGGAAATGGTGCATCACCAAAACCCCCGCCACGATCACGCCCAAAAAGACGCTGAGCTGAAACCAGAATGAGCGGGTGAACTTCGGCACGGTAGGGGAAATCAACGTTGACGGACAAATTGCGCTAGCTCCACCGTCGTATCGTAATTCAAAAACGGCGTGATGAGATAGACGCCCGGGAAGCAATCGAGCGCGGCCCGGCAGATCTCCTTCGCCAGCTCCACGCCCATGGCGCGGCCTTCCGCGCCTTCCCGGCCCGCCATCTGCTCGCGCACCCGGTCGGGAATCACGATGCCAGGGACCTCGTTATGCAAAAACTCCGCCTGCCGCCCGTTGAGCAGCGGCCACACGCCGGTGAAGACCGGCACGCCGAGATGCTTCACCCGCTCATGCATCGCGGGCACCTGCGCGATGTCGAAGACCGGCTGCGTCATCACATACTGCGCGCCCGCGGCGACCTTGCGTTCGAGACGGGCCACCTGCGCGTCGAGGTTCTTCACGTTCGGGTTGAAGGTGCAGCCGGTGACGAACCGCGTGGCATGTTTGATCGACTTGCCGTTGTAGTTGTAGCCCTCGTTCATCCGCGTGATCAGCTTCATCAGCTCCACGGAATTGATGTCGTACACCGATTGCGCGCCGGGGTGATCGCCCACCTTGGCCGGGTCGCCGGTCAGCGGCAGCACGTGGCGCATGCCGAGCGCGGCCATGCCCATCAGCTCGCTTTGCAGGCCGAGCAGGTTCTTGTCGCGGCAACTGATGTGCAACAACGGCGTAATCCCGAACCGCTCCTTGAGCATCGCGCCGATCGCCAGATTGCTCACCCGCAGGATGGCCAGCGAATTGTCCGCCAGCGTGATCGCGTCGCTCCCGGCCGCCGTGAGCGCCTGGGCGCCGGCGAAATATTTCTCCAGATCGAGCGTCTTCGGCGGATCGAGCTCGGTCACGATCACCGTCTTCCCGGCCTTCACCAGTTCGAGGATGCTCGTCTCTTCCTGCGCGGGGGCCGCCGTCTGCTTCGGCGGCACCGCTTCGCTCACCACCACCGTCTTGCTCCGCACCGGCTGCAAATCTTCCAGCGCCTTCGCCATCGCGGCGATGTGCGCCGGGCCGAAGCCGCAGCAGCCGCCGATCAACCGCGCGCCCTGCTCCACCAGCTTGCGCGCCACCTGCGCGAAGTAATCCGGCTCGGTATAGTAAAGATAGCGCCCATCGTGATATTTGGGATGCCCCGCATTCGGGAAAGCCGAGAGCGGTCCCTCCAGCGGCAGCCGCTCGAACAGGCGCAACATCGCCTGCGGGCCGTTCACACAGTTCAGCCCCACCACCTCCGCCCCGCGCTTCCGCAGGTCGGCAAAGGCCTCGATCACCGTCAACCCCGAGGGCAGCCGCCCTTCGTCGTTGCTGGCCAGCGAACAAATTACTGGGGTCGCCCCGTCCAGCGCCTGCTTCACTTCCAGCGCCAGTGCCAGTTCTTCAAAGTCGAAAAACGTCTCAAAAATGACCACCTGCGCCCCGGCGTCGAGCAACGCGCTTACCTGCTCCTGATACACCGCCCGGCGGTCAATCCCCCGCGCCCGCGCCTCATCGGCGCTGATTCCCAGCGGGCCGACACTCGCCGCCACGTAGGCCTCCCGGCCTTTGGCGCATTCCAGCGCCAGCTTCACCGCGCTGCCATTGATCTCGCGCACGCGCTCCGCCAGCCCGTATTTTTCCAGCCGCACCGCATTGGCGCCGAAGCTGTTCGTCTCGATCACCCGCGCCCCTGGCCGCCAGATACTGCTCATGCACCCGGCGGATCGACTCCGGCTGGCTCACACACAGCTCCTCAAAGCACCGCTCCAGCGGCACCCCGGCCTCCATGAGCAGCGTGCCCATGGCGCCGTCTCCGGGAATGATGCGGTGGGCGAGTTCGTCGAGAAAATTCATGCGAACGCGCAGTATCGGCGGGCAACAAAATGTTGCCCAGCAGAAAAATTGCGCCTCCCCTTCCAGCGGACAGCCGCCGCTGGAATACTACGGAATGTCGGAAACGTGGTAATACGGCGTTCCCGGAGCCGGCGAACCCACCCAGATGATCGCGTTGTTGTGCAAGCCACCGGTCACCTTCACGTTCGCGCCGGAGAGCGTCTTCGCCAGCACCGCGCCCGCGTAGTTGCCGCCGGTCTGCCCCGCGGCGTCCATCTTGCCCGAGATCGCCAGCGAACCAAGGTTGCCCTGGAGATTCACCGAAGCACCGCCGCTGCCGGAACCGGCCTGCAGGTTGCCTTTGATGACCACGCTGCCATCGGTGAAGCTGTTGCCGGTCTGGATGATGCGGCCAGCCTGCGCTCCCTGCCCGCCCAGCACACTGCCCTTGACCAGGATCTTCGTAAAGCTGCCCGACTTCGTGTAAATCTCGGCGAGGCCCCGCCGCTCGCGCCTTTGATATTGTGATTCACCGTGATCGTTCCGAAATCCGCCGCCTGGAGCCGGGCACTGTTGGCCCCGCCGCCGCCGAGCAATTGACCGATCGTCGCCGTCGTGATCTCGCCCGTCGCCACCACCGTGCCGCTGCTCGTGCCGTTGCCGCCGATGATTCCGTTTTTCACGATCAGCGTATCGATATCGCCCGCCGACACGTAGCCGGAATTGGTCTCGCTGCCACCCAGCACCTTGTTCGCCGTGAGCGTGCCAATCGTGCCGCTGACGGAGATATTGCCCGAAATCGCCCCGTTCACCGTAATCGCCGTGGCATCCCCCGAGATGCTGGAGGGATAGCTGGTCGAATCCCCGTTGATCGCCTTGGTCTTGAGCAGGGCAATCGCCGTGCCGCTTCCCGTGCCGACGTCGATCGCGCCCAGCGAGCCGGTGATCGTAACATTCCCGAGGCTAATCCCGGTGGCATCGATCACGCCCACGTTCACCTGCCCATACCCGCCATCGCTCACCGTGACGTCCGATCCGGCAAATTCCGATTCGATCGTGCCGTTCTGCGTGAAATTAATGAGATTCAAATGCCCATTCTTGACCGAGCAGATGGCCCTCAAATCGACTGCTGTTCCCTTCGAAGTTTTAACCGTCACCTTGTGCCCGTTATCGTCCACGTAAGTAAAGACTGCGGCCGGTGCGATTCGTGATTCCAGTTGTTCGATGCCCATAATGGGGGCGACCCTATCTCAGACCTCTGAAAGATTGTCCAGATAATTATGAAAATTTCACAATTATCATAATGCTTACGTTCGACTAACAAGTGCTGCACTGGATAAACCAACGTCCGGTCGCGGCGGTCTATGACCGTCGCAGGAATCCGCTCCAAGCGCCTGTGAAAAAATGAGGCAGGCTCTAATGCCCCGCCTTCAACGTCTGCTGCCGGGGATCGATCAGGTCCCGCAGCGCATCCCCGAGAAAATTGAGCGAGAGCAGGCAGAGCGACATCGTGCAGGCCGGGAAAAGGAGCAGCCACCAGTAGCTCCGGATCGGGTTGATCGTCTGCGCCCCCTCGCTCAGCAGCGTCCCCCAGCTCGATTGCGGGGCCTGAATCCCCAGCCCGAGGAAGCTCAGAAAACTCTCGTCGAGAATCACTGCCGGGATCGTCAGCGTCAGATAAATCAGCACGATCCCGAGCAGATTCGGCAACAGATGCCGCACGAGAATCACCCCATGGCTCTGCCCCAGCGCGCGGGCCGCGGTCACGAATTGCTGGTTCTTCAAGCTCAGCACCTGCCCGCGCACGATCCGCGCCATGCTCAGCCACTCAATGAAGCCCAGGGAAAAAATCAGGATCAGAATCTTGGAATACGGCACCAGCGCGGAAAATCCTTCCGTCGAAAGCCACGCCTGGAAATGCGCGTCAAAGGCATTGATCAGCACCAGGATGATGATCAACCGCGGCACCGAGTAGAGAATCTCCACCGCCCGCATCATCACCCCATCGGTGCGCCCACCCACGTAACCCGAGACCAGCCCATAGGCCGTGCCGATCACCAGGCTGATCACCGCCCCGCTCAACCCCACCAGCAGCGACACCCGCCCGCCTTCGAGAATCCGCGCCAGCACATCCCGCCCGAGCTGATCCGTCCCCAGCCAGTGCGCCCCCGAGGGCGGCGCGAACTGGAGATTGGACACCTGGCTCCCATCCAGCTTCAGCACCCACGGCCCGAGCAGGCAACAGCCGGTAATCACCACCAGCAGCACCAATGCGATGGCCGCAATCGGAGAGCGTCGGAAAAATTTCATGCGCGCTCCCTTCTCATTGGTAAAGCTGGATCCGGCGGTCGAGCCAGCCATAGGCCACATCCACCACCAGGTTGAGCACGACCAGCAGGCCGCAATACACGATCACCACCCCGCCGAGCAGGAACCCGTCGCGGTTGAGGATGCTGTTCACAAAAAACGCCCCCGCCCCCGGGATGTTAAAGACGGTCTCCACCACGATCGAGCCGGTGAGCAAATTCGCCGCCAGTGGCCCCAGATAGCTCAGCACCGGCAGCAGCGAGGCCTTGAGCGCGTGCTTGTAGATCACACTCCCCGCCCCCAGTCCCTTCGCCTTCGCCGTGCGAATGTAGTCCTGCCCCAGCACATCGAGCATGCTCGCCCGCATCAGCCGCGCAATCGCCGCCACATACGGCGCCGCCAGCGTGAGCGCGGGCAGCAACAGATACGTAAAACCGCCCCATCCCCCCACCGGCAGCCAGTGCAGCCAGATCGCGAAAACCAGAATCAAGAGCGGCCCGGTCACGAAAGTCGGGATCGACACCGCCAGCAACGCGCCCAGCATCGCCGTCGCATCCGCCCCCCGCCGGTGATTCACCGCCGCCGTCGCCCCCAGCGTGATCCCCGCCCCCAGTGCAATCAGCAGCGCCGACCCGCCCAGCGCCGCCGAGACCGGCAGGCATTGTGCGAGAATCTCGTTCACGCTCATGCTGCGATACTTCGTGGAAAGCCGCAGATCGCCACGGAGCAGATCGCCCAGATAGCCGCTATATTGCTGCCACAGCGTCCCATCGAGCTTGTACTTCGCGAGCAGTTGCTTCTCGATCGCCGCCGGGATTTTCCGCTCCCGGTCAAACGGCCCGCCCGGCGCCGCCCGCATCAGCAAAAAAGTAATCGTGATCACGCACCAGAGCACGAAGACCAGCGAAAGCAGGCGGCGGGAAATAAAGCTGATCATCGCCGCGCCCCCCTTTCCAAAAACGCGGTCATGCTAAGCCCCGAACCCCACGGAGCAGGATGGAAAGACGAAGCAAACCTTTCAGGTCCGCAAAAAACGCGAAGCAGGCGAAAATGAAACCGCCCCTTTTCGTGTTTTTCGCGCCTTTCGCGGACTCCATCTCCCCCCACACCCCTCGTTCCCAAGCTCCAGCTTGGGAACGCAACCGTCTGCGCGGCTCCAGCCGCCTTGAAAAAACCTTCGCCACCCACTCCGCTTTCCATCCCAAGGAGCCCCTGGGTCACCCCTTCGTGACTTCGTGTCTTCGTGGTTAAATCCCTTCCCCCTGCTGCTCGGTGATGGAGAATCGCCATGCTCATAATGCCGCCGTAAACCAATCGCTCTCTTTCTTCTCCAGCCGGGATTGCGCTTCGGCAAAATACCCTTCGTCGATCTCAAAGCCAATAAACCGCCCCACCCCGCATTCCCGCGCCGCCAGCGCGGAATGCCCCAGCCCCAGGAACGGATCGAGCATTACCAGATCATCGCGCACCCCATGCAGCCGCACACAGCGCACCGCCAGCTCCACCGGAAAAGTCGCCGGGTGCGGTCGATCATCACTCCGGCTCTTGATCGTGCGATAGGGGATGAACCAGTTGTTCCCCCGGCACCGCCGGTCCCGCAGCCCGTCCTCGCGGGTGTGCTTCCAGCGCGCGAGGTTGCTCTTGTCCGCGTAGGCCGCGCCCACCGCCAGCCGGTCCACCGGCACCGCCCCGTCGTGGGTCAGGTGGAAAAGATATTCGTGGCAGTCGGTGACGAAACGCGGCGAGTTGATCGGCTTGAAATGCCCGACGCTGATCTCCTGCCCGTCCCGCGTCTCGATCGTGATCGACTTGATCCAGTGAAAAGTATTTTGCAGCGCAAAGAGCGGGCGCAACGCCAGCACCAGCTCATGCGGCAGCCAGGGATTCGCCGGGGCCGACCCGATATTCAGGAAAAACGAGCCCTTCGGCTTCAGCACCCGCTTGATCTCCGCCGCCCATTCCAGCGACCATTTCAGATACTCCTCCCGGGCTCGCCGTATCGTCGAACTTGGAATACGCGATCCCCAAGTTGTAGGGCGGCGAAGTGACGACAACATCCACGCTGGCCTCCGGCAGTTGCCGCAAGCCCGCGATGCAGTCGCCAAGATGAAGGTCGAATTGCGTCATTGCCCCGATGCGTGCAGGGATTGTTACGGCGAGCCGACGAGCCGGGCTAGCGAAATATGTGCAACTCCCGCCGACCAGGACCAAAAAAGTGAAAGGCGACTGATTTTTAACCGCGGATAACACGGATAAGCGCGGATAAAAGGCCAGCCCATCCGTGCCCATCCGTGCCCATCCGTGCCCATCCGTGCCCATCCGTGTTATCCGCGGTTAAATTTCCGCCTCCCATGACTTCCACCCCACCCGCCAACCCATCCTTGCCGAATTTTTTACAGGCTCTAAGTTGGAACCGATTTTCAAAATTTAGACATGCCCGTGCAGTATAAAGACTATTACGCCACCCTGGGCGTCGCCAAAACCGCGACGAACGACGAAATCCGCAAAGCCTTCCGCGGGCTCGCCCGCAAGCATCACCCCGATCTCGCGAAGCAGAAGGACAAGGCAGCCTCCGAGGCCAAGTTCAAAGAGATCAACGAAGCCTACGAAGTGCTCGGCGACGCCGAGAAACGCAAGAAATACGACACCCTCGGCGCGGACTGGGACAAGCCCGGCATGGGCGGCGGCGGTTTCCAGCCCCCACCCGATTGGGGACGCGGCGGCGGCGGGGGTAACTTCGGCGGCATCGGCCAGGACGACATGCAGTTCGGCGGCACCGGCTTCAGCGACTTTTTCGAGTCCATCTTCGGCGGCATGGGTCGCACCGCAGGCAAGGCCTACGGCGGCTTCCGCCAGCAGGCATCCGCCGCCGAAGGCAGCGATGTGGAGGCGGATATCCTCGTCTCGCTGGAAGAAGTGCTCAACGGCTCCACCCGCCAGATTTCGCTCCGCCGCACCGGCGAGACGAAGAAGGAGACCTACCAGGTGCGCATTCCCGCCGGCGTCCACGAAGGCCAGCGCATCCGCCTCGCCGGGCAGGGCGGCGGCAGCCTGCAAGGCGGCAAATCGGGCGACCTCTATCTGAACGTGCGCATCGAGAAGCATCCCGACTTCCGCGTTGAAGGCCAGGACTTGATTCACGACGAAGCGATCCAGGTCTGGCAGGCCGTGCTTGGCGGCGAAATCAACGTCCCCACCCTCGAAGGCATCGCCAAACTCAAAGTCCCCGTCGGCACCCAGCCCGGCCAGCGCTTCCGCCTCAAGCAACGCGGCCTCCCCAACAGCAAAGGCGAGCGCGGCGACCTCTACGTCGTCGCCGAAATCATGCTGCCAAAAACGCTGAGCGCAAAGCAGAAGGAACTCTGGGAGCAGCTCGCGAAAGAGAAGTAGGTCAATTTAGCATTTAGGAAGTAACATTTAGGAAGTTGTAAAATGGCCCGCGGCACTGGATTTGCGGGTCGCGACGAGAAAACAAGATCGAGGGAAAATCACGCTTAACATTATCACCCTCGGACTCCCAATTGGCTCAAGATGAAAACGGGAATTACCACTCCTCAATGATGCTGCAGCCCGCAACGCTTGCCACTTTGGAGGAACTCACCAAAGCGGACTGGTTTTCCCGCTTGGGGCAAAACACGGTTGCCGAGGGAGAGATAACCGTTCCCATCACCATCGTCTCATCGTGGAAAGACGCGGTAAAGCAATGCGAAAACGAAGAATGGGATTGGTTGCTTAATGAGTGCGCGAATATTTTTCGCTCAAGGCTGGCGAAAGTTTCCCCATCAGAATTGAACACCTGGAACGAACGGATCCGAGCGATAAAATTGGTCAGCCAACCTTTGGTAAACGCAAAAATTCGGCAACTCCAGGAATTCGCAGACCTTTCACCCACCGTGGAAATCACCCTTCGCTGGATCGTCACTATGACGCTCGCCGAGGCCGAGTATGTGCAGGTCACGGAACCCGGGTATCTTAGCAAATTATCGTTTTGGATCGTGAATGGGCATTTCCCATGCGGCTGGAAAGGCGAATTTCCAAACGGAAACCTCATCATTTATTAGCACGGTTCAATAAATACCCCCGTCGTTCCAGGGCTCCAACCTCGGAACGCACTTTCTCACGAGGCTCCGCCTCGTCCCCAAAAAATGTCACCCCGAGCAACGCCGAAAACCGGAGCGAAGCGGAGATGAGCACTCACTCTTTCTTCCAAAGGATAGTGCTAAGCCTCAGAATTTTTTTCTTTCTTTGACTCCAATTCTGCTCGAATAGCGGCTTCGTAAACTCCTGCCGAGGGCAGATTCTTAGGCGATGTGAAGGCCAGCGCGACTTGGTCCACCGTGGTCGTCATTTGCCCGGTAAATATTAATTCCTTCGGTTGGTCAGGGGCATTTGATTCTCCTAAATCATACCATCGAAAGGTAATCGCTCCGGGGTGTGGATGATAATTTCGGAGATCATTTCCGAGTCGAGTCATGATCCGCTCATTTACCGGAGCCGGACAGATGAAATACATTCCTTTGGTGCAGAGTGGCTCGTTGCGAAGCACGTGCCCTTTGAAGATGATTTGCGGCAGGATTCGCTTGGAAACATTTTCCCAATTAATCCCCGCCTTGCTGTAGCCTTCCCAGGGTTCACCACTTAGATGAGCCCGCACTTCGGCTTCATAGCTGCCCGTGGTATCCATGGTTTGCAGTTCCACCGCAACGAACCCCTCCAACTTTCGTTCACGATTGATCAGCGCAAGAACCCAATCAACGAAATAGCCGCCACCGGTTCCACGGTTTGGCAATCGAAGCTCTTTGCCCCAGCGCTTTCCAAAAACCACCACGTCTTTTCCATCGCCCTTTGCATCAGCGATTGTCCGGCAAAGGCGCATTCCATCACCAAACGCGTCATTAGCGACGTCAATCAGGACTTTGTATTCCCCTGCATACATTCGATTGGGACAACAGATAACCGGCCCGCTTTTTGCCGGCTTCAGAGAACACACACCTGAAACCAGCCCACTTTTGAATCGTTTGATGCAAACCTCTCCCACAAACGGACACTCCGACCTCTTTCGATAGTTCGCTGCAACCGCACTTTCATTCTCTGGCGCATAACCAAAGAGCTCAAAAACTCTAAGCGACATCTTTTTTGGACTTATTCATTTGCTGTGCCTGTAACGATTTTCGAATTTCTTCAGCAATCGCCTCAGCCATTAAAACAGGCACGGCATTCCCTACTTGTTCATATTGAGCAACCCGTGGGCCCAAAAATTTATAGGAATCTGGAAACGATTGAATTCGCGCTGCCTCGCGAACCGTAAGCGCGCGATCTTGATCCGGGAGAAATACGGCCCCCCAATGTGGGTCACATTTCGTAAGAACGGTTCCTGCAAGACCATCGTTTCGCAAGCGACCGTAACGCTTCGTGTGATCAGACTTACGCGCCCGCTGCATCCCCAGAGGAAGCAGATGGTGAGGAATGTCACGCCAAGACCCACCTGGCTTCACATGCTTCATGCGTTCAATGTTTTGGGCAGCGAGAACCCCTGCGTAGTGATTAAACGTAACCGCTCCGCCAGCACGCATACTGCGCCCATACTCACTTTGCGCCAGGCGGTCATACGTTACAATTTCCCCCCCCTCTCCCATCGCGAGGCGAGGCAGATCACCAATGGCTTTTTCAACCGTCACCGCCGGAAGCAACACGGGCTGATCAAGCGGCATCAACCTGAAAGTCATTGTTTTGCCTCCTTTGAAATTGGCGCGCGCCGTCGCGTAGTGGGTTGGGATCGGGTGGGCTGGAATCGAGTCGATGCGTGAACCAAGGATAATCATTCGCCAGCGCTCTTGAGGCACCCCATAATGCGCGGCGAAGAGGATGCGTGCATGGGCTTGGTATCCATGCCCCCGCAACGTCTCAAGGATCTGCTCAAAGATTACTCCGCTCCCCAGCGAAAGCATTCCCGGCACATTTTCGATAAGACAGGTTTTAGGCTGAAATTCATCGAGAAACCGAATGTAGTGCTTAAACAGACTATTCCGTGGGTCCTGCAAAAAACGCTCAGGCGCGTTGATGGAAAACCCCTGGCAGGGCGGGCCGCCCACCAACACATCCAATTGCCCCGGCTCAAGGTTAAGCGAGCGACGCAAGGCAGCTGCATCCACTTGTTCAATCGGGCGATTATCAGCAACTGTATTCGGGTGGTTCGCGCGAAATGTTTCTACCGCCCAGCGATCAATATCATTTCCGTAAAGACAGGAAAAGCCTGCTCTTCGAAAGCCTTCCGTAATCCCTCCTGCACCGCAGAAAAGATCAATCGTGCACGGTGCCAGCGGCTCGATCCAGCACAAAGGTGTTTCGTATTCCAACAAATCCTCTCTCACAACACATAGCTCATCCCCCATAACCCGCAGCTTTTCCGATTTGTTTGAGGGCTTTTTGCTTTGGCGGGTCACCGACTTTAACTGCTTAGGCTTTTGGGAAGGTGAAGCTTTCTTTTTCATCTCAACGAAACTCTCGCGATCAGAGTTAGATTGCTGAAAAAATACTCAATGTCGAGCAAAGCATTTCCGCGCAGTCACCATTGTGAATGACTGGCGACGTGCTTATTCCGTTACGAAACTGTCCTCATCAACTTCCCCGCCCCCCTACGCAATCTGCGCGTGGGCGAAGTCGTGATAAATGAGCGTCTCGCCGGTGCTCGCAAAGACTTCATCGACCAGCTTGCAGAGCCCTTCCACTTCGTACGGCTTGGCGATGCAGGCGCAGAAGCCGTGCTCGCGATACTGGCTGAGCACCGAATCGGTGGCGTAGCCGCTGGAGACGATGGCCTTTACCTGCGGATCGAGCTCGCGCATGCGCTTCATCATTTCCAGGCCGCCCATGCCGCCGGGGATGGTGAGATCGCTGATCACGATGTCGAACTTGCTGCCTTCCTTCATCGCGTCCTCATACACCTGCAGGGTCACTTCGCCGGAATGGGTCTCGACGACTTCGTAGCCCATCGGCTCAAGGGCGCAGGTGACGAGCATGCAAATGACTTCCTCGTCGTCGAGCACGAGCACGCGGCCTTTGCGCGGCGCCTGTTTCTTGGCGGGCTTGGGCTTGGGCGCTTCTTCGCGGGCGGCGGCGGGCTTCGGCGCCGGTCGTGAGATGGCCGAGGACAGGCTGCCCGGCATCTGCGAGGCGGGCAGGAAAAGGTAGAAGGTGGAGCCTTCGCCCGGCTTGCTCTCGACGGTGATCAGGCCGCTGTGGTTCTTGATGATCGAGTAGGAGGTGGCGAGACCGAGCCCACTACCCTTCGGCTTGGTGGTGAAATACGGGTCGAAAATCTTTTTGAGGTATTCCTCGGGGATGCCGATGCCTTCGTCCTGCATGCTGATCTTGACGTAGCAGCCGGGCTTGAGGGTGCTGTAGCCGGGACCGCCGAGCGGCACCTCGAAGTTCTCGCAATGCACGCGCACGGTGCCGCCGGCGGGCATTGCCTGCTCGGCATTGAGCGCGAGGTTGTTGAGCACCTGGCCGATCTGACCGGCGTCGATTTCGCACGCCCACAGCTCGGACGGCAGGTTGAACTCGCAGCGGATGTTGCTGCCGCGCAGGGTGTAGCTGACCGTTTCCTCGATGAGCTGGCCGATGGAGGAGGTCTTCTTGATCGGCGCACCGCCCTTGGCAAAGGTGAGCAGTTGCTGCGCGAGCTCCTGGGCGCGCACCGAGGCTTTCTTGGCGGTGGTGAGGTGCGGCGTGATCTGCGTGGATTCGTCGCTGTTCATCATCGCCAGCGAGAGGTTGCCGATGATCGCGGTGAGCAGGTTGTTGAAATCGTGGGCGATGCCGCCGGCGGCGACGCCGAGCGACTCGAGTTTCTCGGCCTTGCGATGTTCCTCGTCGAGTTTCTGGCGCTCGGTGATGTCGCGGAGAATGAGCACGACGCCGATCTTCTGGTTCGCCTTGTCGCGGATCGGCGAGGCGTTCATCTCGACGATGCGCTCGGCGTTGTCGCGGCTCAGGATGATGCACGAGCCGCCCATGCCGACCGAGGTGCCGGTCTCGATGATGCGCTGCACGAGGTTTGCACTCGGCTTGCGGGTGCGCTCGTTGAGGATGCGGAAGATTTCTCCGAGCGGCTTGCCCATCGCGATTTCGCCGGGCCAGCCGGTGAGCTTCTCGGCGGAGTTGTTGAAGAGCTGGATGTTGCCCTCGACATCGGTGGCGATGAAGCCTTCGCCGATGGAGCGCAGGGTGATCGCGAGGCGTTCCTTTTCCGCCGCGAGGTCTTCGGCAAAGCGCTTGCGCTCGATCTCGGCGGCGGCGCGGGCCGCGAAGATTTGCAGCGTGGACTCCGCGGTCTCGATGTTCTCCATCTTCTTGCGATGGATGATGCCCATGACGCCGACGGCGCGGCCTTTGAAATCGACCAGCGGCGTGGCGACCAGGCTTTCCACGCCGAGCTCCTTGAACAGCTCGTCATCGGGATAACGCGTGAGCAACGATGCGCCGACGGAGGTGAGCCCCTTGCGGAGGACTTCGTTGCAGAAGGTGTCGGCGATCGGGAACTTTTGCACCGAGCGCATCTGGCCATTCTCGGCGAGGAGCATGGTGCTTTCGAGCGTGGGGTTGGCGCGGGCGAGCTCGACCACGAAGGCGTAATCGCTCTGGAGGGCCTTGGAAAGCTGCTTGGCGAGCGAGCGGAGAAATTCCTCGCCGGTGGCGGCGGTGACGCCCATGCCGATGTGGCGCAGGGTTTCCTCCGAGCGCTTGCGCTCGCTGATGTCGCGAATGATCGCCACGTAGTGACGCTCGTGGGCGACCGTCATTTCGTTAAGCGAGACCTCGATCGGGAAGGCGTAGAAGCCCTGGCGCTGCCCCATGGTCACGAGGCTGCCCGCGCCGGCCTTTGCCACTTCGCTGAGGACGAGGCGCTGCGGGATGAGGCGGCTGAGGTTGCGGCCGATGATCTCCGCCGATTTCACCGCGAACATCTTTTCGGCGGCGGGGTTGAACGATTTGATGACGCCCTGCTCATTCACCGTGAGCACGCCGTCGAGCGTGGTCTCGATGATCGACCGGGTCTGCGCCTCGGCCGTCTCCACCTTGCGCAGATGGCGGCTGTAGGCGACGAAGCCATACCAGCTGGAGCCGATCAGCACGCCGATCGCCAGCGCGCAGAGCAGGCCGAACCCGGTCGCCTTGAGGACGCGGATGATCTCCGCATGGCGCCGGGCGCTCTCGTAAACCGCGCTCTGCTGTTTTTCAAAATCGTTGAGCGCCATGTGGGCGGTCGCCATGAGATCCCGCCCGTTGCCCTGCATGACGATGGGCAGGAAATCCTGCTTCGCGGCCTTGGCATTGATGGCGGGGGCGGCGACCTGGTGGGTCCACAGATCCACCGCATCGCGGGCCTTGTTGAGCGGCACCGCGCTTTTCAAATCGTTGCCCATCAGCACGGTGAGATGCCCGTGGAAGGCGAGGAACTGGTTGAGCGCCACGGAGTAATCGCGCTTGGCTGCCGCATCGCCGCTAAGCAGGTAGGTCCACTCGGAGTCCTCCATATCGGACATCGAGCCTTCAAGCTTCGGAATGAACATCAGCACCTGGTAGGACTGATCGGCATACTGCTCGTCGCGCAGATGGCCGTTCAGCGAGGCCTGGAGCTGGTCGTTCAGCGCCTTCAGGCATTCGCGGGCTTGATCGACCAGATTGTCGTCGTTTTCCAGATTGATCCCGGCGGCGCTGTTCTGCTGCTGGCGGGCGGCGGTGTTGGGCTTGACCACGCGGGCCACCCAGGCATTGAGCTTTTCCTGGGCCTGCGCCACGCGGCCCTGGCTCAGAGTATCATCCTTGAGCGTGCCCTGGAGGGAAGTCAGGCGGCTCTGCAACAACGACTGCCGCTGTTGCAGGGAATTACGAAATTGATCCTGCCCGGTGAGCATGTAACCGCGGTAGCACGTTTGCAAACTCGCGAAATCATTCTCAGCCTTGTTCACGTCCCGCAGGACTTCCAGCATGTTGGAGCGGTAGGTTTCGTCCCGGTGATCCCGCAGCGAAACCAGCAGGAAAATCGAGGCCAAAACCGTGATTGCCAGCACCCCCACCAGAGAAGAAGCGAGCAGCTTGGCGTAGAAGAAATCTTCCGCGCAAAGCCAGTCACGCAACCTTTTCAAACTCGCGATCCTACGGGCAAACATAAAGAGATACCCATAGAGAGCTACTTCCATGCCCACAGCGATGGGAAAGGAAACTCCTTCTTTAAAAAACCTTTACAATTCCCCGCACGCCACCGTTTTGCAGAAAAGCCTGTTCAAAAAAACAGGCTCTCAATAATGCAAATAGGTCTGAACCGGCACCGTCCCCAGCCGCTCGCGCCCCTTGAGAAAGTCGAGCTCGATCAAAAAAATGGCGGCCTGCAACACGCCGCCGGCCTCTTTGATCAACTCAATCGCCGCTGCTGCCGTGCCTCCAGTCGCCAGCAAGTCGTCCACCAGGGCCACTTTTTCGCCGGGAGCGATGGCGTCGGTGTGCATTTCCACCACGGCCTCGCCGTATTCGAGGGCGTAGGCGACCGATTTCGACTGGTAGGGCAGCTTGCCTTTTTTCCGCACCGGGATGAACCCGACGCCCAGCTTGGTCGCCACGGCCGCGCCAAAAATGAACCCGCGGGCATCGATCCCCACGATCTTCGTGGGCGGATCCGCCAGCAGGGGCTCGGTGAGCAGATCGACCGTCAGTCGCAACAACTCGCCATCGGCCAGAATCGGGGTGATATCCTTGAAAATAATTCCCGGCTTCGGGAAATCCACGACATCACGGATGGCCGCGGCCAGCTTGGCGACAGATTCGTTCGACATGGGCGCACCATAGGGAATCCCCGGCCCCGCCCGCAAAACAAAAGCGCGAAAATGTGCGGTCGCGGGGCTTGGTCGGACCGGTGGAATCGCCTTTTTTGCGATGGCTCCCGGGTGGCGGCCTGGTAGCGCCTCCGTTGCGGCGAAGTTAAACCTCGCCAGCCACCGGTTGCGCTCCCGGGTGCAACTCGGTAGCACCCCGCCGGAACGCGGGCTGGCTTGGCAGGAATATCGACGACTACGCCTCGGGCAGCGCCTTTTCCTCGCGCCGGGCCGGGGTGCCAAACAGCTTGGTAAACACCCGCCGGGGCAGGCTGCGACCGGCCTCTTCATCGGCAAGCTCCGCCTGGGCCTCGCTCTTCGCATGCTCCCAGGAAGGCGCAAAGCCGGGCGCGGACACCATCATCCGCTTCTCCGCGCGGGCAAAAATCTCCAGATCCCGCACGAGGCGAGCCTCTTGTGACTGATTCATTGAGCCCACCTGCAGGCGCAGATTTTCGTTTTCCTTGCGCAGGGATTCGGCCTCGCTCTTGAGTCGGTTCAGCGTCTCGGCCTCGATCTCCAGTTTGTCGCTCAGGTGACGTTTGAACCGCTTCAACTCCCCCTTTTCCCGCCAGAGACGAAAGACCGCCAGCCCGGTAAAGACGAGCCCCAACTCCAGCCCCAACGCAAATGGATGAATCAAAAAATGCCAGTCCATGGCCCGACCATGCGCGCGCTGGCCCTAAAAAGCAAGGCTGGCCCCAATCCCCGAAATCGGACTCAAACCTCCCGTTTGACGCCCTCCACCTCCGCATTATCGCCTCGGAGCCCATAGACGCGCCCTTTCCACATCACCCCGCTGGTGCGGACCAGCCGCAGGCTATTGAGGGCGATGATCACCATGAGGCTGTTGCCGAGGAAATGCAGCGGGCAGCTCAGCCACGACAGCTTGAAGCGAAACGAGAGGACGCCACGGATCAGCAGGATCAGCCCCGATTCCACCAGCGCCACCGTGCGAAACTCTCTAGAAAAGAGCCACAGAAACGGAGCGGAGAAGATTGCCCAGTAGATCAGAATAAAGATCCAAAAGCTCGTTTTGGAGCCCTTGAAAGCCGGCATCGCATTTTTGGAAAAGCCGTCCCAGAGCTCGCGAAAGTTGGTGTACATCCGGCACGTGCCGAGCGCGTTATCGCAATTCACCAGCCGCATCCCGTCGGGAATCCGCGCCGCCACGGCCCGCCCGAGCGACAGATCTTCCACCATATTGCCCTTCACCGCCTCGTGACCACCGATCGCTTCATATGCCTCGCGCCTGAAGAGGAGGAACTGGCCATTCGCCCCCCCGAGATTTTCCAGGGTTTCCCGCTGGAGCCACGGCACCCACTGGGGCCGGTCCTGCGCCAACTGGAGCAGCACATGCGGAAAGGTGGTAAAACCAAAGACATACAGCATGGGAATCACCAGCATTTCACTGAAGGAGCCGGTGATTTGCCGCGGCCAGGCGGAAAGCAGATCGGCCCGGGTGCGTTCTGCTTCCAGCATTGCCGCCTTCAACGTTTCCGGTCCATGCCAGGTATCCGCATCGGTAAACAGCAGGTAATCGCCGGTCGCAGCCTGGGAAAGTTGATGACAGGCCCACGATTTGCCCATCCAGCCCGGTGGTAGCGGCGTGCCACGCAGCATCCGCAGGCGGCCGTCCTCGCCAAAGCCCGCGCGCCTGAGCACCCCCTCGGTGTCGTCGGTGGAATTGTCATTCAGGATCAGCACCTCGTAGTCGGGGTAATCCTGCACGGCTAATGACCCGGCACAGGGACCGATGCGATGCTCCTCATTGCGCGCCGGCACCAGCACGGAGATTTTCGGGGTCCGCTTTGGCTGCGCGCCGTTCTTCAGAGTAGAAAAGCAGAAAAGATTCACCGCCATGACCACCACCGACAGCAGCAGGATTCCCAGCACCAGCCCATGGTAAATCATCAGCACAGTCAGCATAGAAAACTAGGACGCTGGCTGCTCGACCGGGATCGCTTCGCACACTTCGCGCCAGCCGGGGAAATTCCATCGATTCGGAAAATCGCGGCACTGCTGCGGCTTCACCGGCTGGATCACGCAACCGCCATTCTCGAAAAAGATGCACTCCTCGTTCTCCTGCTTGTCCATCAGCGCCAAGCCCTCGCGATTCGGCCGCAACCGGGTATAGCGCTGGATGAAATCATACTCCGGCAACCCGAGATGTGCCGCAATCGCGCTGACCTCCGGTTCCGTGAGCTTCACAAAGCCCGGCCAGCGGCAACAATTCCCGCAGCGCTGGCAGACATAGTGAACTTTGGAAGACATCGCGCGGAGCATAGCCCATCAGGTGGGTTTCTGAAACTGTTTTGCTCAGAGGAGGTGCGTTCACCGGCTGGAGTAGCAGCGGCCCGATTCCCCATCGTATGGCTTAAAAATCCCTTTTTAATTTCAGCTTTTTCATCCTTATTGGGCTGTGACTTTTTCCCAATACCTGCCTCAGGCGACGCGTAGCCCACTGCTCCAGCAGTTCGAGCGGTTGCTGGCGCCGAAATCCCCGGCGGAGTTGCAGGAAATGGCCCGCAAATCGCAGGCGCTAACCCGGCATCACTTCGGGCGGACGATGCGGCTGTTCGCTCCGCTGTATCTGTCGAACGAGTGCATCAACAACTGCCAGTATTGCGGCTTTTCGCGGGACAATCCGATCCTGCGGGTGACGCTTGATTATGCGCAGATGGAACGCGAGGCCCGGCATCTGGCGGCGGAAGGTTTTCGCAACATCCTGCTCGTCGCGGGAGAGCACCCCAAGTTTGTCTCCAATGGCTACCTGGAGGAATGCGTGCGCCGCGTGGCGGCGATCGTCCCCGGCGTGTCGCTGGAAGTCGCCCCGATGGAAACGCATGAATACGAACCCATCGCCCGGGCGGGGGCCGAAGGATTGGTCGTCTATCAGGAAACTTATCATCGCGCCACCTACGAGCAGATGCACACTGCGGGGCCGAAGCGAGATTTCGACTGGCGCCTGGACTGCCCCGAGCGTGCGTATGCGGCGGGCTTTCGCCGGCTCGGTATCGGCGCCTTGCTCGGGTTGCACGACTGGCGCGCCGAGGCGCTTTCCCTCGCCACCCACACCGAGTATTTGCTCAAGCATTGCTGGAAAGCCCAGCTCACCGTGAGTTTCCCCCGCCTCAAGCCCTGTGCGGGCGAATTCCAGCCACTGCAAACGGTGACCGATCGTGATTTCATCCTACTGATTTGCGCCCTGCGGCTGACCTTCCCGCAAGTCGGAATCGTCCTCAGCACCCGCGAGCAGCCCGCCTTGCGCGACGCGCTGCTCCCGCTGGGCATCACCATGATGAGTGCCGGCAGCCACACCGAGCCCGGCGGCTACACTGGCGAAGGACGCGATCAGCTTCACCACACCGTCCGCGGCAAGATCGTGGAACTGGAAACCCTGCCGACCGATGCACAGGCCACCGAGCAGTTCCAGATCAGCGATCACCGGGCTCCCCAGGAAATCGCTGCGATGCTTCGCCGCCATGGCATGGAACCAGTCTGGAAAGACTGGGACCCCGCGATTCTACAGGGATGAAGATCCAACTGAACGGAGCGGCCCACGACACGGCCGCCAAGAATATCGCCGAATTGATCGCCGAACTCGGGCTGCCCGGGAAAGCCATCCTCGTAGAGCACAATCTCCGCGCTCTCCATCCCCGAGAGTGGGCAGAGACTCCACTAAGCGACGGAAATTCCATCGAAATCTTGAAAGTTGTCGCGGGGGGATAGAGTCCTCGTAATTCAATTTTTCCGCCGCGCTCGCCGTGTCCGCCGCGGTTCCAATTAGCCCACAGGCTTCACCACAATCCGGCTCCCGGCGATCTGCACGATTCGCACCGGGGCCGAAGGCTGCACAAATTCGCCATCGGTAATTACGTCCACCAGCTCCGGGCCAATCCGCGCCTTGCCACTCGGGCGCAGAATCGTGACCGCCACCCCCTCCGTTCCAATCGCCAGATGCGAGAGGCCGGGGCTCACCACTTCCAGCGATGGCCCCGTGGGATTCGCCTGTTGGAGTGCAATCACACGGAAGAGAGAGGACTTGGGCAGCCACCGGGCCAGGATCATCAGCACGGCCACACTCAGCACGATCGTGAGCAACAGCGTGCCCAGCGGGCGTTGGAGCATCTGCGCGGTCGGCAGCAAGGGCTCGTGCGGATAGCGATCCAGCATCGCCCAGACGAGTGAGCCGAGCATGAGCAGCATCCCCACCAGCCCAGGAATGATGGTCCCGGGATGGACAAAGAGTTCCCCCGCGACCAATACCAGCCCGATCACAAACACCATTCCCACTTCCCAGCCGGAAAGCCCGGCCAGATACTGCCCGGCAAAGAACGCTCCAAAGCAGATGATCGAAACCGTCCCGGCGGCACCAAAGCCGGGCGTCTTCATCTCGATATAAGCCCCGATAATCCCGCCCAGCAGCAGAAGCGGCGCCAGTGTCGTAAGCCAGAGCGCCAGGGTTTCAAAACCGGTCTGCTCGATCCGCTGGATATTGGCCGGCAGTTTTTCCTTTTCCACCAGATCCTCGATCGAGGAGGCAATGCCGATCGCGAGCAACGGCTTGCCATTCACCATCCGCGTCGCCTCCTGCGCACCGAGCGTGAGCAGCGAACCGGATGGGTGCACGATTTCGTTGCCCACCTTCACCTCCTTGGCCTTATTCATGAAGGCCTCGGCCAGATCGGGATTGTAACCGTTGCGGCTGGCGGCGCTGCGGAAGTAGCCGGAGAAATACGAGACCACCTTGTCATTCATCGTCGAGGGCAGGTCTTCCCCGCCCCCCATCACCGGAGCCGCGGCTCCGATAGCACTGACCGGGGCCATGTAAATCTTCCGCGTGCCCAGCGAAATCAAGGCTCCTGCCGAGCCCGCATTGGTATTCACATAGGCGATGGTCGGGATGCTGGTTTTGGAAAGCGCATCCAGCATCTCGGTAGCCGCGGAAAGCTCACCACCATAGGTATCCAGATCGAGAATGACTGCGGTAGCCGATTCAGCCTCCGCTTCTTTCAAAGCACGGCGCAGGAAATAAAACTGCGCCCTGGAGATCTCCCCATGGATCGGGACCACCACGGTTTCTGCTGCCTGGAGCGCAGGTGCAGGCGATCCAATGCAGACGATGACCAATCCCAGCCAACAAAGGAAGCGGCGCCAGTTCATAATAGAACATTCCGCCGGGGGCCCACGGTTTACAACTGCAAAGACGTGACCACAACCACAGACTTCTAGGAGCGGTCGGGATCGCTCAATGCGCCCTCACCCAGAGAGATATCTCCAGGTTTTTCGCGTTGCCTTACAGCGACGATGGCGCGGCAACGTTGCGAGTCGCATCCTCCCAGCGCGTGAGCAGGTGGATGATGATGTTCATCCCCATCTTGTAGCAATCGGCCACGCTCTTTTCCTCGATGTTGCGATAGTAGAGGTTGCGGCGTTCCCACATGTCACGATTCATGGCGACGAAGTTGTAATGCTCGTCCTTGCGGGTATCGAAATGGAGGGTGTCGTTGAGGCCGAACTGCCACATATCGCCGTAGTCGTTCGGCGTATAGAGGATGGCCACCTGCCCGTAATACTTCAGGCAAAAGAAGGGCTCCTGGTAGAAATTCATCCCGGGCATCACTTCCTTGATTTCCTGGTAGTAGCCGTTGTTGAAGATCGGGTTGTTGGCCGGGATCTCCTCCCAATCGATATTCTTGTCGGGCATCACCCGGCGCATCTCGCGGCGGAAAGCGATATCGAACGCAGAGCGAAGACCGGGCAGCGAACTATCCCCCCAGATGCACCCCCCGAGACGCACATACTTTTGCAGGTTCTGCACTTCGGTATCCGTGAGCACGAAATCACGATGCCCGGTGAAAATAATGAAGGGCGGCTTCTTGGCGAAGATCTCCTGGCTGGAAAGATCGAGCGGCACGGGGTCGGGAGCCGCATCCACCTTGTCGCGGGAAAGCTTGCCAATCACGTAGAGCAGGTTGGGTAGACTACCCCGGACAATCTTCCCCCCCGAAACGACGATCGTGCTGTCCCAATCACCCCCGCTGTACTTCGCGATATAGGCGGTGAACTTGAACTTGCGCTCCCGCACCGAGCTTCCAGCGCCACCACCCCCTTGGGCCCAGCCACTGGTAAATCCCGCGATGCCCTGGGCGACTTCCTTGGACATGCCCGTATTATTGACGGGCGGGGCAGGCGCGGCAGCCTGGGAAATATTGTTGGTGATCGTCGGTGCCAGGGTGGGAGTCACCATCGTCGGCACGGAGAACGAAGCGTTGCTCGGAGCCGATGTCGTGATCGCGGAGAGGGAGCTCGGCATCGAGGGCGTGCTCGGTGCCGTCACGCTAAAGGTCGGCTGCTGCACCTGCTGCTGTTGCGGAGGCTCGGGAGCGTTGTTATCGGCGACGAAGGAGGAACCCGCATCCCCCGTGAAATCCTCGGGCTCCACATAGCGATCAAACAGTACCTTGCCGCCAAAGATCACGACGAAAAGGATATGGATCAGCAACGAAAACATGAAGAAGCGCGAATTGAAGAGCCGCTTCTGAAACTCAAATAGCTTTCGTGTCTGATGCTGGAGGGCGTCCATGAATAGGTAAGGGTTAGACTGGAAAAACTGTCATACCCCGAAGGCCAGTGCCAGTCATTTTTCATGGTTCCAGCCCCTCTGAGTGAAAACCCTCAGGGGATGGAGCTTGAGCACAGGCAGCGCCAACCGATCATTTTCCTCTCTGTCGAGCGAGGCTTAAGCAATAATGGTTACGCTTTTTGGAACGGAGGTTTTGACTTTGCCAAGCTGGGTGAATTATTTTGCTATTGTGAAAAGTTTCACAAAGCCGGGTGAACGGCATGTTTTTGTCCCTATCGAAATCAAACGCGCTTTCGAGTTGATCAATACCCACCTCTACACGGTGGAGGAGCGAATTCGGGCGCAATCCCGCGAATTCGACACGGCCGTCGAGGGTTACGTGGCCTATGCCTGCGAGAGCAACGGGAAGCGGCTGCGGCCCGCCCTCGCCTTGCTGGCCGGTGGCGCAACCGGCAACATCTCCTCCAGCCACGTGGATCTGGCGGTAATCCTGGAGCTCATCCATGCCGCGACACTGGTGCACGACGACATCATGGACGGCGCGGATACGCGCCGCAGCCAGCCCACCGCAAACGCACGCTGGGGCAATTCGTTGAGCGTGCTGCTTGGCGACTGCCTCTTTGCCCATGCGCTGAAGCTCACCACGAATTTCCCCAACAGCGAGATCATGCGCCGCATCGCCAGTGCAAGCGTGGAGGTGTGCTCGGGCGAGATCATCCAGACCCAGCGCCGTTTTGATCTAAAGATGTCGGTGGCGGATTACCTGCGGGTGATCGAGATGAAGACGGCGAAGCTCTTCGGCGTCGCGACGGAGCTGGGCGCTTACCTCAACGAAGCCTCCCCGGAAACCATCACCGCGATGAAGCGCTTCGGCATGAAGCTGGGCACCGCCTACCAAATTTACGACGACGTGCTCGACATCGCCGGCAACGAGGGCAACGCCGGCAAAACGCTCGGCACCGACCTGCGCAAAGGCAAGCTCACCCTGCCCATCCTGCACCTGCTCCAAGGCGCACACGGCAGCGAGCACGAGCGGTTGAGCGCGGTGATCCTGCACGGCACCGATGAGGAAATCGAAGATCTCGCCCAACTCGCCCTCGACCGCGGCGCAGTGAAATCGAGCGTGCTCTACACGCAAAAGATGCTGGGCGACGCCGAGGAGTTGCTCGCGCAATTGCCGACGAACAAATACCGGGACGGCTTGCGCGACATCTGCGAATCGCTGGTCAAGATGATCGGCAATTTCGTCCGCTAACCGCGCCCCCAAACAACCCTGGAAAAATGGCATGGCTTCCCTGAAAATCCGCGAACTGCCGGAGCAGGAGCGTCCGCGCGAAAAGCTGGCGGGCAGCGGAGCCGCCAGCCTCACTGATGCGGAGCTGATCGCCATCCTCCTGCGCACCGGCATGCAGGGCGCGAATGCGGTGGAAATCGCGCGCCGACTCCTTGCCCGGCATGGCTCCCTGGCCGCGCTCGCCCGCTGCAGCGTGAAGGAACTGGCCAAGGAAAAAGGCGTCGGCCCCACCAAGGCGGTGCAACTCGCCGCGGCCTTTGCGCTCGGAGCCCGGCTCGCCCGCGAAACCATTTCCCAGCAGAAGCTCGACAACCCGGAGCTCATCTACGAAATGCTCGGCCCGGAAATGCGGGCGCTGAACAAGGAATCGCTGCGCGTGATCCTGCTCGACACCAAGCATCATCTCATTTGCGTGGAGGAAATTTCACTAGGCTCGCTCAATGAGACGGTGGCCCATCCGCGGGAGATCTTCCGCGCCGCGATCGCCCACTCCGCCTACGGGGTGGTCGTGGCGCACAACCATCCCTCCGGCGATCCCACGCCCAGCAGCGCCGATCGCCAGATGACCACCCGCCTCGCCGAATGCGCACGGCTGTTGCAGATCAACTTACTCGACCACGTGATCATCGGTGCACCCCGCCCGGGGTTGCTGCCCTACTTCAGCTTCCGCGAGCATGGGATGATCGGGTAGCGCGGCCTGAAGAGTTTTTTACCACGAAGGCACGAAGGAGGGGGTAGCCTAAATGCCGCCTGAATGAAGCTTCCTTATTTTCTTCTACTGCTTGAATTGCATGTTCTGATCGAAGTCTGTGGCGTCTTGCGGTGACATACGCTTGCGAAGGACGCGGATGGTATAGCCGCCAACAATTTTACCATCCTCCAGATACATCCAGTCCGACAGTTCATCAGGCGGAAACGAGACCGGATCACCCAGCTTTAAATGAGGGATATTTACGGGATCATCTCCGATCGTGCCATGGAGCAGCTTGCCGTCATAACTCAGGTTTGAAACCCAGATATGCTCACGGTCGGTTCCTCCCTTGTTAGTCAGGTATGGGCGCTTGGCAGAAAAGTCGGTTTGATTAGGCTTCGCCGCCTGCAAGGTTTGAAGAAACTCTGCTTTGGTGGATTGGGCGTGTGCAATCGCCGCATTCATTTCGGCATCTTCTGAATCCACATAAATCACATCTGGATCTCCATCGCGATGGAGAACGTCGGGATTTCTTTCAGAGCGTTTACAACCTGAAATTGCCCCAGCCAGACAAAAAGTAAGAAATAGGAACCCTCGTGAATTCATGGAACCAAATAGTTTGAAACCGGCATAAGCCCCACCTCAAGCACGATGTTGGATTTTATAGAGAGAAAAGATAAACATTTACATAAGCATCTCATTCTGATAACTAGCAATCATGTCCCTCCCCCCCGAGGTGCTGATTGTGGCTGAAGGCGACTGGTATGGTGTGTGCCGTCTCCCCAAGCTTTTTCATCGTGCCGGCGTCAAGGTAACCTTGATGGTGCTCCCGCGAGCATTGGCCCGGCGCACTCGCTACGCCACTTCCCTCCCCACCGATGGCTGCTATGGCGTGCGCGACCTCATTGCCCGGCTTCGGCAACATCTGGCGGAAAACCCGGGCCGCTACCAATGGATCATTCCCGGCGATGACATGACCATGCGCGCCTGCGAGGAGGAAACGGATAAAGCCTGGTTGCGCGACTGGTTTCCAGTCGAGCCCACGACCGAAAAGATGAAGCTCGCCACCTCCAAAGCCGCCATCGTGGAGGCCTGTCGCCGGGCGGGGCTGCCCACTCCCCACTCCATCCCATGCCGGAATTTGGAAGAAGGGCTGCAGGCGGCGCGGGAAATCGGCTATCCTGTGTTCTTCAAAGGCGAGGAAAGTTCCTCCGGCTTCGGCGTCGGCTGGGCCAATGGCGAGGCGGACTTGCGGCAACTGGCTCAGAAGATGGGCGAGCATTATTTGCAAAATTTCTCCATTCAAGAAGCCATCAAGGGGCAGGTCGGCAGCACCCTCGTGATGGCGTGGCACGGGGAGCCCATCCAATGGAGCGGCTCCTATAAAAGCGCCACCTGGCCCGGCCCCTATGGAGCGAGCAGTCAGCGCATCCTCATCCGGCATCCCGATGTGGATCGCATGGCCTGCAAGATTACCCAGCTCACTGGCTTTCACGGGTTTTTCAGCATCGACTGGATTCAGGCGAAACGCAGCGGGCGGTGCCATGTGATCGAGATGAATCCGCGACCGACCCCGGAGCTTCAGCTTTCCCCCCGCACCGGCGTGGATTTTTCCCTGGGAATCCGCCACCTGCTCTGCGGCGGTCCGAAACCGAATCCCATTCCCGCCACCGCTCCACCCGGGCGCTGGCGCATGTTCCCGCAGGAACTCTATCGCTGCCAGCAAGAGCATGATTTCAAGGGCCTTGCCACCTGGCTGGTCGATCTGCTCCGGGGCCGCAGCGATATTCCGTGGGATGACCGCTCGCTTTTGGTCGGCCTCTTGAAAAAATTCGGCCGCCACTACCTGCATACCCAGCAGGCGGCGAAAAGGACGGCGTAGCTTTCCATCGCCACCAGCTTCTTCCCGCTTGGCGTCCCGGCGTCCTGGCGATTAACTGGAGACTTTCCATGAACATCCATCCCACCGCAATCATCCACCCCGAGGCACAAATTGGCGCAGGCACAACCATCGGCGCCTATGTCACCATCGAGGGACCGGCGCGGATTGGGGAAGGGTGCACGATCGAAGCGAAGGCTTCGCTGATCGGCGACGTGACGATCGGCGCGCGAACCACCATCGGGCACAGCGCGATCGTCGGCGGGGCACCGCAGGATCTTTCTTTCAAGCCTACCACGCATAGCTCCGTCGAAATCGGCGCGGACAATGTGATCCGCGAGCTGTGCACGATTCATCGCGGCACGGCCGAGGGCAGCGTGACCCGCATGGGCCATCACAACTACCTCATGGCCGGAGTGCATCTGGCGCACAACGTGACGCTGGGGAATCACATCATCATCGCGAACAACGCACTGCTGGCGGGGTATGTGCAGATGGAGGATCGCGTCTTTGTAGGTGGCAGTTCGATTTTTCACCAGCACATGCGCATCGGCACGATGGCAATGATTCAAGGCGGCTGCGGCTTGAGCAAGGATGTGACGCCTTATACGATTGCGGCGGAGATCAATCTCGTCTTCGGGTTGAATGCCGTGGGGATGCGCCGGGCGGGCTTTAAAGCCGAGACGCGGAAGGAAATCCAGGCGGCGTTCAAGCTGCTTTATCGCAGCGGGCTGAACATCAGCCAGGCGCTGGAAAAGGCGAAGGAGCAGACGTGGGGGCCGGAGGCGCAGGCGTTTTTCGATTTTGCGGCGGCAAGCAAGCGGGGGCTGTGCGGCTTTGCCGGAAAATCGGGGAGCTCGGAGGAAGGTGGCGAGTAGGAATTGGAAAATAGGTTAACCGAGTAAACACCGGTCGCTATTTCTTCACGGAAAACGGCTGGAATGGGACGCGCGCACGATTAGACTAGCGCACCTTTTATGAGCATCTCGATTTCACAGCCACTGGTATTTGAACCGCTTTTCATGGAACGCGTATGGGGCGGTCGTTCACTCGAGATGGTCTATGGCAAGGAGCTCCCGGTCGGCATCCGCATCGGCGAATCGTGGGAGATCGTGGATCGCGAGGAAGCGCAGAGCGTGGTGCATCTCGGGCCGCTGCGCGGGCAGACCTTTCATGAATTGTGGACCGGGCACCGCGCGGAAATCTTCGGCACCCGCGTGCCGGATTCGGAACGCTTTCCCCTGCTTTTCAAGCTGCTGGATGCACAGGAGCGGCTCTCCGTGCAGGTGCATCCCCCGGCGGCCATCGCGCCTTCGCTAAATGGCGAGCCCAAAACGGAGATGTGGTACTTCCTTGCCACCGAGGAAAACGCCCGCGTCTATGCCGGGCTGGAAAAAGGGGTCACCCGCGAGCAATTTGAAAAAGCGCTGGCCGAAGGCCAGGTGGCGGATTGCGTGCACCAGATTCCCGTCGCTGCGGGGGAAGCCCTTTTCATCCCCAGCGGGCGCGTACACGCCATCGGCTCGGGCAACTTGATTTGCGAAGTGCAGCAAAACAGCGACACGACCTACCGCGTCTTCGACTGGAACCGCCCCGGCACCGACGGCAAGCCCCGCGCACTCCACATCGAGGAGTCGCTGGCCTCGATCGATTTCGCCGACGTGGAGCCGAAGCTGGAATCCCACCCGGGCGAACTGGTCACGGAGAGCGAATATTTCCGGATTGAAAAATGGGCCCTCACCGAAGCACGCGCGGCGGTACAGCCTGATGAATTCGCCATCTTCACCTGCCTGAGCGGCCTGGTGGGCTGCAACGGCCTCACCTTCAAGCCCGGCGACTTTTTCCTCGTCCCGGCAGTGCTGGCTGGTTCGACGCTCGACCCCGAGGAGCCCGGCACCACGGTGCTGCGGACGACGATCCCAGCAGCTAAAACGGTTTGATTAGTTTTACACCACCACCTTGGTGGAAAGTGGGACCATACCGGGAACAACGTCCCTCTAAAGTCCATTTCAGAGAATTTCGGCACTCCTATCCCCGTAGCGCTCCGGTCTCGTGAATCTCAATCCGGTTGCCAAAGGGATCGCGGACGTAGAAGCGTTTCCATGGAGCTGGGCGACCGTCCTCGGTTTCGACTCCGACGGCGGTGAGACGGGCACGGAGGGCCTCCACGCCGGAAGATTCCAGGCCAAAGTGGCGGTAGGTATCGGGGCTGACGCGCGGTTCCTCCACCGAGACATGAATGTCGAGCCCCCCGGCATCGAACCACACCCCGCCGCGAACCCGCATGGATTCCGGCTTGGGAATTTCGGTGAGCCCGAGTTGCTCGACGTAAAACCAGCGGGCGAGGTCTTCACCGCCCTTGGGCATCGTGACGTTGAGGTGGGAAAGGCGCATCATGGGAGTAGTCACCTGGGAATCAGGCTATTTCAGCATTAACCCGGTCGGGTTCATTACGGATCTTGCACCAGTATTCTTCACGTGCATCTGCATCGATTTCCACCGGCGCGGCGGAATTATATAGACGGTCTCCTCCCCGTTGCTTGGGTCCAGAAATCCAGTAGTCCTCACCTGTGGCTTCGTCGTGATAATTCGACTTGAAGCCACCACCAACGATCCGGCGAAAAACCTGCTCCCCATAGAAAATTGTGCGTCCGGTGCGGTTGAAAGTCACCCGTCCGATCCGGGCACTTCCAACCAAAGCTCCTGCTTTTCGCTCCATATACATGATGCGGCTTTTCATAAAGTGGAAACTACTTTTAACCAAAAACTGAAAACCTACAAATGCGAGCGGATAAAGCAGCCAACTCGATCCCACTACTACGCCTGCAGCCCATCCATCACCCGGCCATGCGGCCAGCGGGGCATGAGACGGGCGCCCTCGATTTTCCAGCCGGTGCCTTCGTTGCCAAGCTGGAAGATGGAGGGCTGCACGAGGCCGTCCTTTTCAATGAAAAAGACCTCGATGTAGGCCCGATTATCGCGGAGCTCCACCCGGCCAAACTCCAGCCGCTGGGCATGCACGAGGTGGCCATACTCCTGCCGCACCATGTCAGTGAACTGGTGCATGGTGAATTTATGGCGCACGTTCAGCGCGACTTGCTGGTAGGCGGTGGCGTAGTCGTCGCGTTGCAGGGCCTGCATCTGCTCGTAAATCACGGAATAGAGCGCGGTGGGGGAAGGCGGGCCGGCGCGCTGGGCCAGATAGTGGCTAAGGAGCGCCGCTGTGCCGCAGATGCAGAACACGAGCAGCACGAAGGTGATCCGGCCCCGGCGGTTCACGAGGCGGCCTCCCATTCCTGGGCCAGGCGGCGCAGGTAATCGTAGGAATAAAGGCCGGTGGCATGACCGTCACCCCAGGAAAGCTGCAGGGCATAGCCGCCGATGAGCTGGACCCGGCGCAACTCGAAACTGGATGGCTCATACCGCACCTCGGGGCGCACGACGTGGCCCATCACATCGGGCTCACCTCCGCAGGCGGCACAGGGGCAGGCCCGGCGCAGCATTTCGAGCGGGAAATACGACTCCGCGCCGTCGCTCCAGGCAATGGCCAGCTCCTGACCGATGGTCTGGACGTTGACGGGGCTGATGCGCATGACTTTTTTAATACCCCGCCACCTCTTCCCTGGCAACTGCGAGCAATTTTTATCCAAATTACAGGCTTCAAATCATCCGCCCCATGAACAAACTGTGAGAGAAAATTCGCTTAACAAAGCCCCAAGCCAAGCTACATTCCCGCCCGATGAAACGTTCCGCCCGCCTGTTGTTGTCCGCCTTTATGGCGCTAAGCCTTGGTCTAACCGCGCTGCATGCCGATACCATCACGCTGAAATCCGGCGAGAAGGTGGAAGGCAAAATCACCGCCGAAACCGATGCGGATGTCACCGTGCAGGTGAAGATTTCCGCCGCGATCACCGATGAGCGGACGATCTCGAAATCAGAGATCGACAAGATCGACAAGATTACGGAGGACACGGAAGCCTACAACACGATCAAGAACTTCAAGACGAACGACGATCACTCCTACCCGCTGGACAGCTACGACCAGATGCTCACCTCGCTGGGGGCCTTTATCCAGCAATACCCGCTCAGCACCCATCTGGCCGATGTGAAACAACAGCAAGCCGCCCTGATCGACGAGCAGGCACGCGTGCAAAAAGGCGGGCTGAAGTTCAACGGCCAGTGGCTAACCCCGGATGAGGCCGCCAAGCAGAAATATGAGATCGAAGCGAGCCAGCTCTTCCAGTTGATCAAGGGCAATGCCGCCGAGGGCAACTACGGCGGCGCGCTGAACGCCTACGATCTCATGAGCCGCAGCTATAACGGCGCGCGCGTCTATCCCGATACCGTGGACTACATCAAGAGTCTTGTTCCGAATCTATTACGCGAAGCCCAGGGTCGGCTGAACGGGCTGATCGCCGAGCAAAAGAAATTCATGGCGGATGTCCAGTTCCGCCAGGAGCCGCAAAAGACCCAGTTCATCACCGCCGCCCGCAATGAGCAGGAAGGCTACAAGGCGAGCCTGCGCTCCGCCACCGGCACTTGGAAGCCCTACATCTCCCGCAGCAACGACAGCCTCCAGGCTTACATCCAGCAGCTTCCGGGGCTGATGAGCCAGCTGGGCTCGATCCAGACGGCCAACCTGCACCAGGCGCAGGATTTACTAATGGACGCCAAATCCTCGCTGGATATGAACGACCTGCCCGGCGCGCAAAAAGCCATTACCCAGGCGGATAAACTGTGGCCGGCAAACCATGAGTTGAAGGACATCAAGGCCGCCTACCAGAAAGCCAGTGCTGCCGCCGACGCGAAGCGCAAAGCGGCTGCCAAGCCCTCGACCACACCGAAGCCCGCCATGATCGCCGCCGCCACGCCGGACCCTGTGAAGGCCACTCCGGAGACGCCATTTTTTTTGAGCATTAAAGGTGCTCTTTTGATCCTCGGAATTGTGGTGGTGATTGCGGTGGCGATTGCCATTCTCGGAAAAGTCCGCAAGAATCAGGACGACCAAGAAGCCTAAATCACTCATGAGCAGAAACGCCCGCATCGAACGCCGCACTGGCGAAACGGAAATCAGCATCGCCCTCGAAATCGACGGCAACGGCGAGAGCAAAATCGCGACGAAGATCCCTTTCTTCGATCACATGCTCACGCTTTTTGCCCGGCACAGCCTGGTGAACCTGGAAGTGGTGGCCAACGGCGATATCGAGGTGGATCTGCACCACACCGTGGAAGATACGGGCATTGCTCTCGGCCAGGCGTTTGCCAAGGCCCTCGGCGACAAGCGTGGCCTCCGGCGCTATGGCTCGGCCTACCTGCCGATGGACGAAACGCTCGCCCGGGTGGCGCTGGACTTTAGCGGCCGCCCCTATCTGGTCTATCGCACGCCGGAAAGCGTGGAAGCGATTGGCGCATTTTCTTTTCAGTTGGTCGAGGAATTCATGCGTGCCTTCAGCGTGCATGGGGGGCTGAATCTGCACATCGAGATCCTCTACGGTCGCGATGCTCACCACATGGCGGAGGCCATCTTCAAGGGCCTCGCCAAGGCCGTCGATGCCGCCTGCCAGCTCGATCCCCGGGTGACCGGTATCCCGAGCACCAAGGGCGTGCTGTAAAAAGAAACCCCGACCGCAGGACACAGCCGGGATTTTTCAGGCAAAACAAGAATCGGGGCTTAGAACGCGAGCAACGAGTCAGCGCTCTTGATAACGCCCTTGATAATGTAGGAAGTGGAGGAAATCTGACCGCTGCCGGAGAAGGAGAGGGTGACCGAAGACTTGCCGCCGGAAAGGGTGGCACTGGTTTCAAGAATTTCGCCACTGACATCCCCATTCAGGAAATCAGCCGAACGATCACTGAGCACCTGGCTGCCGCCTTTTCCCGTCACTGAGGTGTCTTCGGTGCCGTAGTAGAGGACGGTCCCGTAGGTGGTGAGCCCGTCGGCACTCACCAAGTCGATCTCCCGCTTGCTGGCGCTGGGGTTGTAATTGTAATAGAAGGCGGTCGTGTTCGGGTCCACGCTGGGGTAGCCAAAATAGACGAGCAGCGCCTTTTTGGTGAGTGCGATCTTGGCAATCGGGCTGCTGGAATTGACGGGCGTCTGGTAAATGGTTCCGCTGAGAGTGAGGCTGACCTTCGCGAAAACAGAAGAGGCTTGGGCATGGCCGGCAGCCAAAGAGAAAGCCGCCAGAAACGTGCAAAGAAATAAATTAAATTTCATAGCGAGGGGTCATAGCAGCGCTCTCTTGTAAATTGAAGGTTTTTTAAGAACCGGTGAACAAAACGGAGCGGGCACAGGAGGGAATTTTTCCGCAGTTCCCAGAGTTGACAGCCCCCCACCCCGCCGGGAAGATGACACTTCCCATGATTGCATTGATTGACTACGGCAGCGGCAACATCCGCAGCGTGAGCAAAGCACTTCAACACGAAGGCGCCGAGGTGGAGCTTTGCAGCACCCCGGAGGGGTTGCGGCGGGCGCAAGCCGTGGTCCTGCCCGGCGTGGGATCGTTCGGCGACTCCGTGCGCAACCTGCAATCGCGCGGGCTTTTCAAGCCGCTGCAGGAGTGGCTCGCTGCGGATCGCCCCTTCCTGGGCATCTGCCTCGGTTACCAGTTGCTGTTTGAATCCAGCGAGGAATCGCCCGGACTGCCCGGTTTTGGAAAATTCAAGGGCCGGGTCCAGCGTTTCGCCCAGAACGGGCTGAAGATCCCGCAGATCGGCTGGAACGCGCTCTCCCTCACCCAGCCGGAACACACCTTGTGGCGCGGACTGCCTACGCAGCCGTTCGTCTATTTCGTCCACTCCTATTTTCCCGTCCCCGAGGATGAAACCGTGATTACCTCGAAGGCGGACTACGGAGAAGTCTTTGCCGCCAGCGCCGGACGCGGGCGGGTGGCCGGGGTAGAATTTCACCCCGAGAAGAGCCAGGGCACCGGTCTGGCCATGCTCCGCAATTTCCTCGCAACCCTATGATTATTCTTCCCGCAATCGATTTGATGGACGGCCAGGTCGTACGCCTGCGCCAGGGCAAGGCCGACCAGAAGACTGTGTATTCCAACGACCCGGTAGCCTTTGCCAGGCAATGGGCCGATGAGGGCGGCGACTACCTGCACCTCGTCGATCTTGATGCAGCCTTCACCGGCGAGTCCAAGAACCTGGAAATCGTCGGCGAGATCGCCAAATCGATCTCCATTCCATGCGAACTGGGGGGCGGCATGCGCAACGAGGCCGCCTTGGAACAGGCCTTCAATGCGGGGGTTTCCCGCGTGGTAATCGGCACCCGCGCGAGTGAATCGATCGATTTCGTGGAGAAAATGGCGACCCGCTTCGGCTCCGAGCGCATCGCCGTGGGCATCGATGCCCGGGATGGCATCGTGAGCGTAAAAGGCTGGACCGAATCCAGCGGCCAGTCCGCCCTCGAACTCGCCAAAGCGGCGGAGAAATCCGGTGCCGGAACGATTATCTACACGGATATCGCCACCGACGGCATGATGGCCGGTCCCAACTTTGCGGAACTGGAGAAAATGCTGACCGCTTTGCGGTGCCAGTTGATCGCCAGCGGCGGGGTGACCACGCCGGAAGATGTGCAACAACTTCAGCAGATGCCGGGGCTTTACGGAGCCATCATCGGCAAGGCTCTCTACGAGAAAACCATTACGCTTAGCGCATTGGCAAAAGTGTAAGCATTTTGTGGAGAAAAGAGGGTTGACTCAAATGCGCCCCCCATTTAATGGAAACACCATGCGTATAGCTCTTGCCCTCCTGACCTGCTTTCTCTTTTTGAACGCAGAAACCTCCTTCGCCATTCCTGCGGGACCAGAAGTATCCACCGCTGGTACGGTTGTTGGTACCTACGCCGGCGTTCTGCTTCCGACTGGTACCACCGCCAACGGCAATGATGACTCCAATAGTCTCGGCCTGTTCACCGCTTCGGTCCCCACGACTGGCTTGGCCAGTGGCACGGTAAGCATTTTCGTGTCTGGTGAAGCATTCACGGGAACACTGGACGCCTTCGCGGACCCCGATAGTTTTGAAATTAGCGGAACGATTACCGCTACCTACCCTTACGCAATTCTCGTTACCACCAGCAGCACCAGCAGCGGCACGACCACCACAACCACAACGTCGGTTGATGTGCAGTCCATTCTCAACGGCAGCTTGAAAGCCTCGGTGGTCGCCGACAGCGATCCTTTTGCGACCTCGACGGAACGCATCCAAGGCACTGCTTCACTCGAACTATCGCAGAATGTCGATGCTAATGGCGTTCCGATCGTCAAAGACACCTTGAATTTCACGGTCGATGGCGTTCAGCAGTCCACCACGCCTTCGACGACGACTACCAGCGGCTAGTCCTTCACGATCAAGTTTTCATCAATCATTTGAGGCAGAAGCTTTTCAGCTTCTGCCTCTCTTCTTTTCGACATGTCTCCCAGCCCCCAAAAAATCGTTAGCGTGAAAGCTTTTACGCTTATTGAGTTGATGACGGTGATCGTTATCATTCTCATTCTCTGCACGATGGCCATGCCGGTTTATAGCATCGTGGTAGCACGCATGGAAAAAATCACCTGCATACAGAATTTGAAAAGTCTGTATGTGGCTTCGGAATCCTACGTTCAACAGTATGGCCACTGGCCGCAGATCAGCGCCAAGCTATCCGTAAGCTCACCACACGAATATGCGGCGGATTGGTATAAAACGCTCCAGCCATTTGGCCTCTCCACCAAGAGCTTCATCTGCCCAACCGTGCAAAAAGGAATGGGTAATCCTGATTACAACAAGGTCGGCAGCGAGAGGACCGATTACATAGCCACTCCATTCGATTCCCAAAAATCCACTCCGCACAAGTGGCCCACTCAACCCTGGTTTGCCGAGCGCGGGGACGTGCATGGAAGCGGAAACTTGCTCATCATGACTGATGGCAGCATTCACCAGCTCAGCGAGTACAAGAAGAAGTAGCCACTCAGGCGAAAGCTTACACCACTCCCTCCTGCCGCCAGGCAGTGGGTGTACAACCGGTCAGGTGGCGGAACCAACGGGAGAAGTAGTTCGTATCCGCAAATCCCACCGCCTCGGAGACCTCCATAATCGCGGTGTGCTCAGCCAGCAGGCGCTTGGCCTTTTGCAGGCGCAGATCGGCGCGCAACTGCCCCAGCGTGAGCCCGCAGGCCTGTTTCAGCAGGCGGTTTAGGTAATCCGGCTGGTAGCCAATCCGGGCCGCCAGTTCCGTCAACGGCAGGTCGAACGTTTCCGCCTCTTTTAAAGTCTTTCGGGCGATCGCCACCACTGCATTGGGGACGCTGGAGGAAGCCTGGCGCGGCAGCAAATCCAGCGCGCGAAAAAAGATATCCACCAGCCGCAGCACCGCCGCCGCCTCGCGGGGCTCGATCGTATCCACCCGGTCACGCCAGCGGGAGAGATCGGAAAGCGCCTGGCGAACGGCCATCAATTCCTGCGCGTTGAGATGGCTGGCAGCCGGTTTGCGACGGGCCGGGCCCTTCAAGGTCAGATCGACGGCCAGACAAAGGGGCTTGCGCCCGCTTTGTTCCAGAAACGAATGGTGCACGTGCGGTGGGATGAAGAAAACCATCCCCGACTTCACCGAATGAGCATGTCCAGACACGACTTGCGAGCCGTTTCCACTGAGATAAAGGAGCAGCTGTGAACAGGCGTGCGCATGTTCCGAAACCCAGCCCGATTGCGGTAGGTGGCGATTTAGCTTCAGTCGCCGGACATGTAGCTCTGGAAGCCGCAGGCTAAACTCCTGTGCGTATAGAGGTTTGATATTACGGAAAAGCATTCTGGAGAAAAATAAAGTCGGTTTTGTGCTAACCAACATTGTTTTTGTCCTCACGCAAGTTTTCTGCTGTAATTACATTCCCCCTATGAAATCCGCCCCTGTTGTTCTAGTCACTGGTTCGAGCCGCGGGCTCGGTCGTGGCGTTGCCGAAACCCTCGCCAAATCCGGCTACAGCGTCGCGATTCACTATGGCTTCAACAAAACTTCCGCCGAAGCCACGGTAGAAGCCTGCCGGGCGCTGGCGGTGAATGAAAACCAGAAATTCGCGATGGTCGGCGGCGACATCAGCAAGAGCGCGGACCGCGAAGCGCTGGTACAGCAGACACTGGAAGCCTTTGGCCGTCTCGACGCGCTGGTGAACAACGCGGGCATCGCGCCAAAGGTCCGCGCCGACATTACCGAGGCGAGCGAGGAGAGCTTTGACGAACTGATCAGCACCAATCTCAAAGGGCCGTATTTCCTCTCGCAGCGCGTGGTGAACTACTGGCTGCAAAACCCCGGCGCGAGCGTGATTCCCGGCGGCTACAAGCTCCTCTTCGTCACCTCCATTTCCGCCGATACCGCCTCGCCGAATCGCGGCGATTACTGCATTTCCAAGGCCGGCCTCGCGATGGCCTCGCAGCTCTGGGCGACCCGCCTCGCCAGCGAAGGCATCCAGGTGATGGAACTCCGCCCCGGCATCATGGCAACCGACATGACCTCCGGCGTGAAGGGCAAATACGACGAGCTGATCGAAAACGGCCTCGTGCCGCAGAAGCGCTGGGGCACGCCGGAAGACGTCGGCCTCGCGGTGAAAGCGGTCCTCGATGGCGGCTTCAATTTCTCCACCGGCAGCGTCGTCTATGTGGACGGTGGCTTCAACATCCGCCACCTGTAAACCAACTCCCTTTTCTCCCTTTAAAACCAATCCCCGCCCCGTTCGCTCATGATCACGATCAATCACCAACTCCAGCCTGCCGACGTCGCCGCTGCCTGCCGACGTGTCTTCGAGGCTTCCGCCGCCAAGATTCGCGCCATCGACGCCCGAGAGACTCCCGGCTCCGCCACCCCCGTCTATACCGTGCAGGGCAAGTACACCGCGCGCGGCTGGACGGAATGGACCCAGGGCTTTGTCTATGGCTCGGCGATTCTGCAATTCGACGCCACTGGCGAAGAGGAATTTCTAAAACTCGGTCGCGACCGCACGATCAGCAAGATGGCCCACCACATCACGCACATCGGCGTGCATGATCATGGTTTTAACAATGTTTCCACCTACGGAAACTTGTGGCGCTTGATGGGCGAAGGCCGTATCCCGTTCAACGAACGCGAGAAGGAATTCTACGAGCTCGCGCTCAAGTGCACGGGTGCCGTGCAGGCCGCCCGCTGGACGAAGATCGCGAATGGCGAGGGCTACATCTACTCCTTCAACGGACCGCACTCGCTCTTTGCCGATACGATCCGCTCGCTCCGCGCGCTCGCGGTGTCGCATCAACTCGGCCACGTGCTGATGGGTGAGAAGGACGCGAAGCTATCGCTCCTCCAGCGCCTGATCGAGCACGCCCGCACCACCGCCGACTACGCAGTCTATTACGGCGAAGGACGCGATTACTACGATCTCCGCGGCCGCACGGCGCACGAGAGTATTTTCAACCTGAACGACGGCAACTACCGCTGCCCGAATTCACAGCAGGGCTTCGCGCCCTTCACTACCTGGACCCGCGGGCTGGCCTGGATCATGTGCGGCTATCCCGAGCAGCTCGAATTCATCGCCACGCTCAAGGATGAAGAGCTCGCACCCTTCGGCGGTCGCGCGGCCATCGAAGCGATGATGCTGAAGGCGGCGAAGGCCACCTGCGATTTCTACATCGAGCATTCGCCAACCGATGGCATCCCGTATTGGGACACCGGCGCGCCGAATCTCCACAAGCTCGGTGATTATCTCGACCGACCGGCCGATCCGTTCAACGACCACGAGCCGGTGGACAGCTCCGCTGCCGCGATCGGCGCGCAGGGTCTGCTTCGCCTCGGGCATTACCTCCAGCAACGTGGCGAGGAGGCCGACGGAGCGCGTTACTGGCAGGCCGGCCTCACGGTGCTGCAATCGCTCTTCAGCGAACTCTACGTGAGCAACGATCCGAACCACGAAGGTCTGCTCCTGCACTCCGTCTATCACCGCCCGAATGGCTGGGATTACATCCCGCCGGGCCGTAAGGTGCCGTGCGGCGAGGCCTGCATGTGGGGCGATTACCACGCCCGTGAGGTCGCGCTCTACCTGCTCAACCTCGTCGAGAACAAGCCCTACTACACCTTCTTCGGCTCCGCCAAATAATCAGCCCTCGCACACCCATGATCACCTCCGACATCAATACACAAGCCGGCCGCACCTTCCCCGCCCGTCGCTGGGGACGCAACATCGCTGGCGGCCCCTCGCCGATCCAGGCCAGCAACTTCATGACCGGCTGGGTCATTCTCGAACCCAATGGCGGCCAGGTGCCGTGGCACAACCAGGAGCAGGAGGAAGTCTATTTCATCATCGAAGGCACGGCGCAGATGTGCCTCGGCGAGGAAATCCAGACGCTGACCAAGGGGCAGGCCGTTTACATTCCCTCGGGCGTGTTTCACCAGCTTAGCAACGTGAGCGCCGAGCCCTGCACCTTCATGTATATCTATGGTCCCGCCGGCGACGTCGCCCACTGGCGCCAGGAACTCGACGGCACACTGCCACCCGCCGGAGTCGGTGCCACGCCTCCGCTCCCCGCTGGGGCCCATCCGCAATGCACGGACAAACCCGTCACCGCCTAAATCCTTTTTCCTAATCCTTCAATCCAGATCACCTCACCCCTACAAAACAACGAATGAAAATCCATAAAATCGGCATCATCATGAACGGCGTCACCGGACGCATGGGCACCAACCAGCACTACATCCGGTCCATCCTTGCCATCATCAAGCAGGGCGGCGTCAAGGTCAGCGACAACGAGATCATCATGCCTGATCCGATCCTCATCGGCCGCAGCGAGGCCAAGCTCAAGAAACTGGCCTCGATGGGTGAAAACATCCGCTACTCCACCGATCTGGACAGCGCGTTCGCCGATCCGAACAACATCATCTACTTCGATTCGCAGACCACTGGCCGCCGCGCCGATGCGGTGAAGAAAGCCGTCGCGCTCGGCAAGCACGTCTATTGCGAGAAGCCGACCGCCGTCTCCACCGAGGCCGCGCTCGATCTCTACCACACCGCCGTCAAAGGTGGCGTGAAGCACGGCGTGGTGCAGGACAAACTCTGGCTGCCCGGCCTGCTCAAGCTCCAGCGCCTGAAGGAGCAGGGCTTCTTTGGCAAGATCCTGAGCGTCCGCGGCGAGTTCGGCTACTGGGTGTTCGAGGGCAGCAGCGTGCCCGCCCAGCGTCCCTCGTGGAACTACCGCAAGGAAGACGACGGCGGCATCATCGTCGATATGCTCTGCCACTGGCGCTATGTGCTGGACAATCTGTTCGGCACCGTGAAGTCCCTTTCCTGCCTCGGCGCGACCCACATCCCCGAGCGCGTGGATGAAGCGGGCAAGACCTACAAGTGCACCGCCGACGATGCGGCCTACGCCACCTTCGAACTCGAAGACGGCGTGATTGCTCACTTCAACTCGAGCTGGACCGTCCGCGTCCGCCGTGACGACCTGCTCACCCTCCAGGTGGACGGCACGCACGGCAGCGCCGTCGCCGGGCTCCGCGAATGCTGGACCCAGCACTACGGCAACACGCCGAAGCCGGTCTGGAATCCCGACATCCCGCAGCCGATCAACTTCTACGAAGGCTGGTCCAAGGTGCCCGATCAGGAGCACTACGACAACGCATTCAAGGTGCAGTGGGAAATGTTCCTGCGTCACGTCGTGCTCGACGAGCCGTTCCGCTGGGGCCTGCTCGAAGGCGCCAAGGGCGTGCAGATGGCCGAGCTCGGCCTCGAATCGTGGGCCAAGCGCGCCTGGGTCGATGTGCCGGAACTGAAGGGCTAGTCCCACATTCTCATTCTCACATCCATGAAGAAATCCCAAATCATTGACCGCATCCTCGATCCCGGCATTGTTGCCGTGATCCGCGTGGATTCGTCGGAGCAACTGGTGGACATCTCCACCGCGCTGATCGAAGGCGGCGTCACCGGCCTCGAAATCACCATGACGACGCCGAACGCGATCGGCGTGATCAGTGAAGTGTCGAAGAAATTCGGCAGCAAGGCGCTGATGGGCGTGGGCACCGTGCTCGACGCGGAGACCGCGCGCCTCGCGATCCTCGCCGGAGCGGAATTCGTGGTTACGCCGGTCTTCGCGCCGGACGTAATCGAGATGTGCAACCGCTACGGCAAGGCCGTCGCCAGCGGCGCCTATACGCCAACCGAGGCGCTCGCCGGTCACCAGGCCGGGGCTGATTTCACGAAGATCTTCCCCGCCAACCAGCTCGGGCCAACCTACATCAAGAACCTGCTCGCCCCGCTGCCGATGCTGAACGTCATCCCCACGGGGGGCGTCACCACCGAGACGGCCGCCAGCTTCATCAACGCGGGCTGCGTGGCCCTCGCCGCCGGCTCCAGCCTCGTGAGCAAGGACGTCGTGAAGAACAAGGACTGGAAGAAGCTCACCGAGACCGCTGCCGCTTTCGTCGAAGCGATCAAGAAAGCGCGCGCCGCGAAGTAAAGAACACCCCGATTAACCCAAACCAAAGACTAAACTAATCATGTCAGACCTCGTCACTTTTGGCGAAATCATGCTGCGCCTCGCCACCCCGGGATTCACCCGCTACGAGCAGGCCACGCACCTCGAACTCACCTACGGCGGCGGCGAAGCGAACGTCGCTGTCTCGGCCGTCAACTACGGCTTGAGCGCCACCTTCGTCACCCGCCTGCCCAAGAACGACATGGGCCAGCGCGCGATCAACGAACTGCGCGGCCTCGGCGTCGATACGACGAAGATCGTGCGTGGCGGCGACCGCATCGGCATCTACTTCCTCGAGAGCGGCGCCAGCCAGCGCGCCTCGAAGGTCACCTACGACCGCGCCCACAGCGCCATCGCCGAGATCAAGCCCGGCGAGGTGAATTGGGAAGCCGTCTTCGCCGGTGCGAAGTGGTTCCACTGGACCGGCATCACGCCCGCTCTCTCCGACAGCGCTGCTGCCGTGTGTGAAGAAGCGTGCAAAGCTGCCAAGAAGCTCGGCATCACCATCAGCACCGACCTGAACTACCGCAAGAAGCTCTGGACCCGCGAGAAGGCCGGCCAGGTGATGGCGAACCTCATGCAATACGTGGACGTGTGCATCGCCAATGAAGAAGACGCCGAGAGCGTCTTCAACATCAAGGGCGCGGAAGTGACCAGCGGTCACATCGAACACGACCAGTATATCGAAGTTGCGAAGAAGCTCACCGAGCGCTTCGGCTTCAAGCAGGTCGCGATCACGCTGCGCGAATCGCACAGCGCCAGCCGCAACGGCTGGAGCGCGATGCTCTTCGAGAACGGCCAGGCCTACTTCTCCAAGAAATACGACATCACGATCGTGGACCGCGTGGGCGGTGGCGACAGCTTCGGCGGTGGCCTCATCTACGCCCTGATCAAGGGCTACGAGGCGGAGAAGGCGATCAACTTCGCCGTGGCGGCCAGCGCGCTCAAGCACACCATCCCGGGCGACTACAACCGGGTGACGCTCGCGGAAGTTGAAGCCCTCGCCGGCGGCGACGGCAGCGGCCGCGTGCAGCGCTAAGCGCGAGTTGCTTCAGTTTTGAGATTGGAAATCGCGTCCGGGCAACCGGGCGCGATTTTTTTGTGGGTCGTATAGGACCTATGCCTCACCGGATAAAATACCCGCCCACCTTCCAGCTTCCGTCGCTCTCAGCTGGATTACTACCGTCTCCACCGCCGATTCCTTGCTGGCGTAGGTTACATCGTATTGCAGTTCCACGTACTGCCCATCGGGCATCCCGGGCAGTGTCGTCATGGATTGCGAAGATTTCACCGCGCGTTTCTTCAGTTCACCCAACGGCTTGCGGACTTGGTTCATCGCCGCCACCCATTGTTCGCCAGTCAACGCCTTCTGAAAATCCGCAGAGGCATCGCGATAGGTCTGCGCATAGGCTCCGGCATCCGCTTTCGCCAACCACGCGAGCGCAGCCTTGGCGGCGTCTGTTTCCCATTGCTGGTTCACATGCGATTCCGCGCCTTCCTTGGGCTTGATGAAATAACCAATCGCCCGCCACTGGCCGTCTTTCTCCGACGCAAAGCTCACGGTCTCCTGCGTCGCCGCCGCCTTTTCAAAAGCAGTGTCAAATTGCACGACGCAGTATTTCCCATCAGGCATGCCTTCCAGCGTCTTCGACAGCTTGACGGAAGTCTGCTTTCGCGAAAGCACCTTCCCCAGCGGATCGCGCACCTGTTTTGAAGTCGCGATCCAATCATCCTTGGCTTCCGCATTCCGAAAACTCTCCGCCGCCGCCTCCCAGCTCTCCGCATATTTGCCGTTATCCATCAGTCCCAACCAGGCGTTAGTGGCGGCAAGGGCAGACGTTTGATCATCGGGAGTCGGGACCGCACTAACCGTCTTTACCGGCAGCGGATGGATCGCGTTTCCTGAAGCGTCCACCTGCTCAAAGCGAATAGCTCCCACCAACTTGCGCCCGGTCTCCGTGACGCCGAGATCGAAAGCCGTGGTCTGATCTAACGCGACTTTACCCGAGGTCGTGAGTTCCTGGGTCCGCAGGGTGCCATCGGTCTGGCCCGGCGATTGCGAGACCGCGGCGCGCAGCCAGTATTGCACGTGATCTCCATCCAAGGTCGGCAACAGGGCCACGTGAATGCCGGGGGAGAGCGGTCCGAGCGGCGTGGTTTGCGGTGCAGCCGAAGCGACGTCGATCTCCGCTTGCTGTCCGCTTCTCGTGAGGACACGCGGAGCGCTAAGCAGCGTGACATCCTTCATCTTCGCGAGCACTTCCGGTTTCAGGTTCTCCGGAGTGGCGGCAAAAGAGGCGGCCACCTCGGCGAACCAGACCGTGGACTCAAGCCGGGCTACATCGGAGCCAACAGGCGCGTTCACGATCGGAGCATTCTGTGCCTGCGTGGAACCCTCCTCGGTTCCGCGCCAATAAATGGTGACCACTTTGCCCACTACCTCCGTTCGCAACACCGTCGCATTCGATTCCCCATTGCGACTGACGATCAGCGCTTCGTTCGTGCCATGGATCACCCGCCCCACATAAACGAGGCCCTCGTGCCAGTAAGCAATCAGGTCGCCCGGCGCAAAGTGCTGCATGAGTTTCCAGACCAGAAACCGACTGCCGCGTGGGAGTTCCGGTGCCGCGGCATTGGTTGGCACAACGAACGGTTGCACTACAAAGGTCCGCACGAGTAGGACCAGGGCAAAGGTCAACGGGAGTTGAATGAAGAAAAGCTTCTTCATTCGTTGCTTGAACGCGTAACCCGCGGGCCGAATCAGATACCCCAGGGCAAGCCACTCTCCACTTTTCTGCTTCCCGAAAACGACGGTTTCCGTCGCCGCAGGCAAGCCCTCGAAAGCAGCCCTATATTTCGCCTCATAGCGCATCCCAAAAAAGAGCAATTTTCCCGCCCTCAATTCACGCGAGATCACTTCGCCCAGCGGACGGCGGATTTGCTGCCCTTTGCCGATCCACTCCTCGCGCGCCATCACCTGCTGAAAGACCGGGGCCGCCGTCTCCCAGCTTCCCGCGTAATCCCCGCGATCCATCAGGCCCAGCCAGCTTTCCATCGCAGGTAGAATCGCTTCCCCGCCCTGCGCCGGGTTGCGCGTCATCCGGCGGCGTAATCCGGCGGGCACGATCATTACGATGCTCATCATCACGAGCAGGCAAAGCATGTTGATCCACACCATGTTGTTCATCAGTGGCTCCGCCCAGGGCATGAAGAAATGGCGCGCCACCGGATCGTTGGTCATCGAGTCCAGCACATGTTGTCCATAGCCCTGGCCACCAAAAGCATAGAGCCCCACAGCACCACCGCCCAACGCCACCGGTGCTACGGCGCCGCCACCGAGGGCGACCAGAACCGCCACCGCCAGCCCACCAAAGGCCAACAACCCACCCGCAAGTCCGCCATAAGCGAAAAGACCCACCGAAACTCCACCAAAAGAAAAGACGCCGGTCGCCAGCCCGCCAAAGGCAAAAACGCCCTGGGCGACCCCACCGATCGCGATAATCCCCTTCGCCACCTGGGCACGACCGGTCTCGGGATCCATGCCCGTCGTCACATGCAGCAGCGGCAGACCGAAAAGCGTCGCCTTCGAGCGATAGCCCCGCCAGACAACGGAAGCCGGGGGAGTGTCCACCTTACTGCCACTGGCCAGGACCGTCTCCACCTGCGTCTTCAAAAGACTCGCCTGCTGATAGCGCAGCTCGGGCTCTTTTTCCAAAGCACGGAGCACGATTTCGTCGAGCCGCACGTCAACGTGAACTTTTCTTGACGGTGGCTCGATGCGCTGGCCGGGCAGCTCGCCGGTGAGCATCTGGTAAAAGACGACGCCAAGGGCGTAGATGTCCGCCCGGTGGTCCACCGTGCCCGGATGGGCGATTTGCTCGGGGGCCATGTAGTTTGGCGTGCCAATGGTCTTGCCGATTTCGGTCAACTCCGCCGCATTCGCTTCTGCCGCGACGGTGGTGGCCGGGGCTTCGCCAATTTCCGTCGCCACAATCTTCGCCACCCCGAAATCGGCGATCTTCACCTGTCCCGCTTTGTTTAACAAAATGTTTTCCGGCTTGATGTCGCGGTGGACGATTCCCCGGTCATGCGCGAATTGCAGGGCCTCGCAAATCTGCGGCACAATCGCGAGCGCCTCGGGAGCAGACATGCGCCGGGTCTGCAACAGATGGCGCAGGGTGACGCCATCCACGTACTCCATGAGAAAGTAGTAGAGAGGCGGCGAGTTAATCTCAGCGGCGGCTTGCGCCTGCCCGAACTCGTAGAGCGTGACAATGTGGGGGTGCTGGAGCTTGGCGAGGGCTTTGGCTTCGCGCTCGAAGCGCTCGGCGAAAGCGGTCTCTTCGCCGATGCCCGACGGGAGGATTTTCAAGGCGACCAGGCGATCGAGCCGGATTTGGCGAGCTTTGTAAACGGCGCCCATACCGCCACGCCCCAGCAGCTCCAGAATCTCCAGTTGCGGAAACCGCGGCGCGAGCTCCTCCGGCGTGGGGGGCTGGAAGCTGCGCCGCTTATCGAGCGCCGCTTCATTGGTGATGGTGCCAAGGCCGGCGCTGAAAAGGCACTCGGGGCAAATGCCCATCGGGGCATCGGGGGGCAAAGGCTTGCGGCAGGTCGGGCAGAATTGGGTGGTGCTCATGGTCTCTACCCCAAACAGAGGCAGCCTGCGCCGGATGTTACACCTCCACGGTGCGATCGGGAAAGATTATCGGGAAAGAATCCGCCGCAGATATTTCAATTCCTCCTCCACTTCCTCCTCATTCGATACCGTTTGCCGCAGCTCGTCCCGCAGCGTCACCCGATACCGCTGGCGCAGCCGGTGAATCGCCACCCGCACCGCCTCCTCGCTCATCCCCAGTTTCTCCGCCAGCTCGCGGTACGGGGTGGCACTCTTCTCTCCCGCGATGGCAAAGCGCAATTCGCCAAACGATGGACCGCGTCCGGCCTCTTCAGTACTCACCCGCCAGGCGGCGCATCACCGTTTCCAGCAGCGTCACCGCCCACTGGCGTTCAAACGCCTCGTCGGGAGAAAGCCCATCGGCCGGCACGGCGCGGTAGCGTTCCTCGGCCTCGGTGGAGTTGAGGGAAAAAGTCACCCGCGCATCCCGCTTCGCGGCGGAGGCGAAATCGCGCTCATCCGCCAGAAAATGCTTCAGCGACACAAGGAGGAACGCGCGGAATTTTCCCTGCTCGCCACTCACCCGCCCCAGCGAATCCAGCCGCAACAGCCGGGCAAAGAAGCCCTGCGTCGCATCATCCGCATCGGGCGGCGCATAGCCGCAGCGCCGGGTGTAGGCGTAGAGCGGATACCAGTAGGTCTGGCACAGTTCCTCCAGCGCCTTCCGCGCCGTGGTCGGATCCGTCCCGCGCGCCCGGCGGATCATCGTCCAGCGCGTCGTGACAAACAGCTCGTCCTCCCGATGCTCCGTCATTACCTCACCTTCTCCAGCTCCGCGATCATCGTCGCCAGCCCCTGCTCCAGCGCAAAATAGGAATGTCCCGCGCGAATACGATCCCGTGAGGACAGCCGGTGCTCGCTCACCCGCCGGTCGTTGACCCAAGTTCCATTCGTCGAGCCGAGATCACGCAACAAAACTCCGTCGTCAGTCGGCACCACCGCGAAATGCCGATGAGACAGAAAGGTATCCTCCGGCACCGCGACATCCGCCGTCTCACTCCGCCCCACGACCAGCATGCCGCCCCGCAGCGGACACCGCGAAATCGCCAACCCATTGGGATTGATCGAGTATAAAAATGGCATGCTAAAATGGCTCCTCTCTTTTCAATTAAACGGGGCGGCGGGGAAAATGTTACGGGGTCGAGCCATTTTTCTTCGTATCCATGATGGGCGCTCCACTTGTCGAACCTGGGAGCACGACCTCCCTCCACTCCATGGTTTTGATCGGTCGCGAGCCCGCGATGAATTTTTTGACGTTCGAGAGTGGCGTACTGGAGTCTGAACTCCTCGGTTAAGATTACCATCCCCAATTCCACTAATGCTCGGGCCACAGATCAATTGCCGCCCATCGTTGGTCACAGCCTCGACTGAAAATTGCCGCGTCCGGGCGGCAGCGGCCGGAACGGTAAGCACCGCGAAAGCCTGGTTGTCTATCGTTTGCCCAATCACGCTGAAATCGGCACCGCCCTCCAGACTCATGCTGCTCCGGGCGTGGGGGTTGACCACCATTTCCCGCGGATGCTCCAAAGGGCCCGCCGTGTAGCGGAGTTGCACCGTAACGCGCTTCGAGATCGAAAGACCCGCCCGAAGCTTCGTGGCCAGAGCGAACCAGCCCAGATGCGGTCCATCATCGGTTTCCGTTGCCGTGCTGCAAACTTCAGGACCATTCAGCACCTTGGTCGTATTCGGATCAAGCTGATCAATCACCGCTATTTCCTTCAGACTCGCCGCATTGAACAACGGATGAGAAAACCAAAAATGCAGAACCCTGGGCGGTTGCGCGTGCTGATCGTCGCCGCCCAAGCTCCCGGTCGGAATCTGCTTTAACCACCTCAACTCCCGGGCATCGGTTACCTTTGAACCATCCGGATGGCGAATGTCCATTTGCCCCTCCTCCCCGGGCCGTCCCTGCCAGGCTAGAAAGCGCAGGACTGGTTTTTCATCCATGGTCGTGAGGTCGGGAACCGGGGTTGCGCTGGGGGCAGGCATCGGAGGCGTTGCCGCGTTTTCCGCTGCGGCCTGGCGCGGAGTCCCCCCGGGGTGAAAGACGGCGGACGCAGCCAAAACGAGCAGCAGCAAGCAACCGATGGCAATCATGCCGACATTTCTGCGCCAAAAACTCTTGGGAACAGACTCGATGGATGAAGTGCCAGGCGGCTTGACCACGTTCCAGACCATTCGCACGATCCACCAATCCACCAACCCCCAGGCGAGAATGGAACTGACGGCCAGAACGGCGTTGGAGACTGGATCGGAGTTCTGCGTCCAGAGATGCAGGGCGAGGCCAAGCTCGTGCAGGAACCAGGCGAGGCCGAAATCCAGCGCGAGCAGGGGAAACAGCACCGCGTCGAATACAGCCAACGGCAGCCCGTAAAGTCTTCCCGGCCAGAGCGGCGAATCCGGGCGATGGCAATCCAGCCCAGAATCGTGGTTCCGAACGGAGAAGCTATTCCCAAAAATGCCAGCAACATCCCGAGCATACTGGGAAGGAGTCCTGCATGAGGCGGATCGGAGGAAAAGGCATGAGGAGCGGCGGGGCTAACCCAAAAATACATCGCCAAAACGGCGATCAGAAAAAGCGGCGGATGCAAAGCGCTCCCACGATCGCAGTCCGGCAAAAGCGCGCTGAAATCTTTGGTTCGGGCGGCGCTCCATTTGCCGCATCCTCCGGCGAGGCAATCGTCTCCACCTGCGTCTTCAAAAGGCTGGCCTGCTCGTAGCGCAGGTCGGGATTTCGCGCCAGGGCGCGGAGGACGATCTCGTCGAGGCGCACGTCGAGGCGCACTTTCTTCGAGGGCGGCTCGAGCTGGCGGTCGGGGAGCTCGCCGGTGAGCATCTGGTAGAAGACGACGCCGAGGGCGTAGATATCGGCGCGATGATCCACCGCCTCGGGCTGCTGGGTTTGCTCCGGAGCCATGTAGCTGGGGGTGCCCACGATTTTGCCGGCCTCGGTGAGTTCAAAGGAAGCGCCAAGGCCACCGGACGCACGGGCTGGCTCGACCTCTCCGGCAATGAGCTTGGCGAGGCCGAAATCCGCCACCTTCACGCGTCCCCGCCGGTCGAGCAGAATGTTCTCCGGCTTGATGTCGCGATGAACGATCCCCTGGTCGTGCGCGAACTGCAGCGCGTCGCAAATCTGCGGGACAATGGCGAGCGCCTCGCGGGTGGACATGCGCCCCGCCTGCAGGAGCTGGCGCAGGTTCACCCCATCCACGTATTCCATGAGGAAATGGTAAAGAGGTTGATGGTTGAGAGATGAGAGTTGAGAGGAGGAAGTGGTCTGGCCGAACTCGTAGAGCGTGACGATGTTCGGGTGGTTCAGCTTGGCGAGGGCTTTGGCTTCACGGGTGAAACGCTCGGCAAAGGCGGGATCGACGCTGATGCCGGGCGGGAGAATTTTCAGCGCGACGATGCGGTCAAGCGCGCGCTGGCGGGCCTTGTAAACCGCGCCCATGCCGCCGCGTCCAAGGAGCCTCGATGATCTCCAATTGCGGGAAGAGCGGGGCGAGCTCCTCCGGGGTGGGGGGGACGAAATTCGTCTCCTGCATCCGGTCAAAAGTCTGCGTGGCAAAGCCGCGCTGGAGCAGGCAGGCGGGGCACAGGCCGTCCGCTGTTCCGTCCTCGAGCCGCGTGCCGCATTCCGGGCATTTCTTTTCATCGTCCATGGGAGTGAGCTTTCTATGTATGAGATTGGGTTCACTCCTTACAGAAGCGTTTTCAAAAAATGGTTACGCACTTTTGTGAAAATTTTTAACCGATAGGTATGCGGGAGCACGAGGCTGGAGCCGCGCAGACCAGCGCATTCCCAGGCTGGAGCCTGGGAACGAGGGGCGAAGCAAAATTTAACCGCGGATGACACGGATGACACAGATGGATTGGCCTTTTATCCGCGCCCATCCGCGAAATCCGCGGTTAAAATCAGTCGTTTCTTTACCATCCAAGAGTCTGTGAACCTTGCCCAGGCCACGCTTTTTGACGTCCATTTACGCCTTGCGTTTGACATCCCGTGCGAGCCGCCGAAGAATCCGCCGCATTCCACTCCTTAATTTGTCCGAATGAAATGGTATTACGCCTTTGAAGGTCGCCCGGTCGGCCCCGTCGATGAAGCCGAGATCCGCACCCAGGCGGCGGGAGGTCGCATCACGCCCGCGACGCTGGTGTGGCACGATGGGATGGAGGAATGGAAACCGTACACGGAAATTTCCCGGCCGGAACCCGAACTCCAGGAACCCGCCTCGTTCGCCCCGGCGAATCCGGATACCGAAGCGGCCCCGGAAGCTTTTCCGCCGGTATTCGATCCCGCACCGGCGCTGGCGGGCGAGACCCGCTTCAGCATCCGCGATTGCTTTGCCCGCGGCTGGGATGTGGTGGCGGCCCGCCCCGTGCTCACCATTGGGGGGCTGGCCCTGTATCTCGTGCTTTACGGCATCACGATTATCTTTGGGATTGTCGGCGCACTGGTGGCGATGCCCTATTTTGCCGGGCTGTATGGGGTGTATCTCCGCATTGCCCGGGGGCAGGAATCCTCGTGGGCCGATCTGTTTTCCTCCTACGTGCGCAACCTGCCCAATGTCATCCTCGTGCAGTTGCTGCCGGCGCTCCTCTTTTTCTGCTGCTGTCGCCGTTTGAAAAAGTGCGCCCGATCACCATTGCGGGCCAGCAAATCCCGGCCTTGAGCTACGACTTCAGCCCGCTGGGCATGGCGTGCCTGCTCTTTGCGCTCTATCTCGGCATTAGCTGGTTTTTTTCCCTGCCCCTGGTGGTGGATCACGGCCTCAAGTTCTGGGAGGCAATCGCGCTCAGCCACCGGGTGGCGAAGCATCACTTCTTCAAATTGCTCGTTTTCGCGACCCTTTGCTTTCTGTTCACCATCCTCGGGATGGCAATTATTTACGTAGGCTTTCTGCTCACCGCGACGATCTCGCTGGCGGCCATCGTTTCGGCCTACGACAGTCTGTTCAATCAGGCCGGTTCCGGCGTGCGGCCTCCGTCGAACCCGTCTGGCGAAGCAACACCACCAGGTTCGCCCCAAGAATAAGCCCGCCCCCCAGCATCAGCCGCCAGGTCAGCGGCTCGTTGGCGTAGCTCACGTGGCACCATTGGGAAATCAATGCGGGCGCGAAGAGGGCGAAGATACTGGCGAAGAGCGGCTCGCCGCGACAGATGAGCCCCGCCTGCGTCGCCTCCAGGTGCGGCTGCCAGTGGTTCATAATGCCAAACGCCAGGAGCGTGCAGAACAGGACCAACGCCACCAGCAGGCCGAGGACCGCGTGAGAAGCGAGGGGAGCCACCAGCACCCCCACGTGGCCGGCCCCCATGATCGCGATGGGCAGTTGAATGAGCGCGATCATCAGATACATCGCAAGCGAGACGTGCCCGCTGTTGTTGCCCGCATATTCACCCCGCTCCAGCCAGAGAATCTGCGCGGTGAAGAAGAGCGAGCTGATCACGGTTTCCCATTCCCCCCGCCCGAGTTTCATATTTCGCGGATCGATTCCGGAGAGAATCGCCACCCCGACGATCACCGAGACGCAACAGGTCGCCAGCAGGACGGAAGGCATGCGCTGGTGCCGGAGCGCCACCCAGATCGGGATGATCACACAGTAGCACTGCGTGATGAAGGCCGAGGTGGAAGCTTCCGTGTAGTTCAACCCGTCCACCTGCAGCAGCAGCCCGCAACTGCTGAAAACCCCAAGCATCAGCCCCTGCGACCACTCGCGCGGCGTCATCCGCTCCCGCCGGGCCAGCAGCCATAGCACCATGATGACCGCGCAGATCGCAAAACGCACCCCGAGCAAGAGCGCGGACTGCACCCAGGTCGCCATGCCCGGGGTCACCGCCAACTCGGCCAGAATGGCCGCTTTTTGCAGCGGAAAACTGGCCCCCCACGCAATCGTGGAGAGCAGCATCATGATCGCCGCCCGGACGGGGCGCTTTACCAGGGATCGGGTTGGGTTTGTCATCAGTGGGAAAAAACCATTGCAATCAAATCTGCGGCCCCTATGTTTTTAGGCCCAGTTGATTTACTGGCACCTTTAATTTTATGGCAGACGTTGCAAACAAATATTCCGATAATGTGGGCGGCAAATTCTATGTCGATGATCAATGCATCGACTGCGACCTGTGCCGTGAGACGGCACCCGCAAACTTCACCCGCAATGACGACGGAGGGCACTCCTTCGTTTTCAAGCAGCCCGAAACTCCGGACGAGGAAAAGCTCTGCCAGGAAGCCATGGAAGGCTGCCCCGTCGAAGCGATCGGCAACGACGGCGAATAAGTCGCGTTTTCTTTAACTCCATTTAGACGAAAAACCTCACCCTCTCGCGAGGGTGAGGTTTTTTTGGTTTTGGCTGCGGAAAGCAGGTTAGAAACCGAAGGTGAACACGACGTTCGGGCGATAGTACACCCGGCGATGTTCCTCCACGCAGTACTGCGGCCCCTCGTAATAGGGATAGTAGCGCACATGATGGTAGAAGACCGGCTCCCCCCCGTAGGCGTAGCCGTGATAGCTGTGCCCGTAGTATTGCGGAGCATAATACACCCGCACTGAGCGGTCACGGTGGTGATCATGGGCGGAGGCTCCTGGCACCGCCAGCACGCCGACAGAAGGCGACCACCGCAGCGATAATAAGTGACTTGAAGTTCGTTTTCATAGGACTTGGTGTTTCGAGTTTGGACGAGGCAGGCCCCGTCTCTCTTCAAATCGAATTTAAAAGCTGGAGTGGATGGGCCATGCCCTTCAATCATCGCACCTGGAGGACAGCAGGAAGTCTGCCCTTTGCTCTCCAACCCATCCATTGCAGCTCGGCGAGATTTCCACTCAGAATATGCAACTACCTTACGCGCTTGTTATTGATCTGCGCCTTTTTGGGCCAGCTCCTTTGCCCAAGGCGAAGAAAAAAAGCTGAAAGTTGATTGGGACTACGCCCTCAAAATGGCAGGAGCTTGAAATGCAGTATCGTTGCCAAACAACCACCGGGCGAAGTGATGTCGAACCTCACTCCGGGAGGTGGCAGCGTGGTCTTCCGTTGCGCACTCCCCTATCCGCGGGCTTCCTCGATCTAATGAAAGACCCTTCAGCTCCTGGAATTTTGGCAGCGTCCCAAGTGATCTGAGAAAGAAGAAGGTGATCACTGCCGGGCAGGGAGGAGACGAGTTCTCAAAAAAATTGGCCCGGTAAAACTCGATCATGTCTCGTGGCTCTATTTTGCAGCCCCTCGACGGCACGTCTGTATATTTTGGATGTGAACCCGGATCAAAGAAAGGCAACCCTCACCTTCTTTTACGTCGGCAACTAAATATTGAAATGCTTTCCACTTAAAGCGCTCCCGATGACTGCTATCTTCCGGCCATGAATCCCGACATCCGCGCGCGTGCCCTGGCTGAATGGCGGGGAGCTTTTGAGCCGAAGGCCAAGCCCGACCGGATGAAGGCGGTGAGCGAGGTGATCGAGCCGCTGCTGCGCCAGCTTCGGGCTTTCGGAGCGGCTGAGCGAGGAGCAGGTGCTGGCCGCGTGGTGGGAGCCTGGTGGGCGATTTCCTGGCCAAGCATTCGCAACCGAGCAAGCTGCGTGACGGCATTCTCTACGTGCAAGTCCTGCAGCCCACGGTGCACTACGAGCTGGATCGGGTGTGGAAACCGCAGGTGCTGAAAAAGCTCAAGGCCCGTTTCACCGGAAAGGTCATTCGCGACCTGCGGTTTGTCATCGGATAGGCGGGAAAGTTAGCCCGCGAAACACACGAAAAATACGGAAAAGGAAAAGCCTCAGACTCCGCCATCATCCGTCGCGATATTCGTTTATTTCGCGTATTTCGCATGGCCCTTTGCTTCCGTTTGCGGGAAAGTTTGGCGTGATGCCCGATTCCATCCTCATCGATTCGCTGGAACTCTTCACCCATATCGGCGTGCCGGAGGCGGAGCGCGAGACGGCGCAGCGGCTCACCGTTTCCATGGTGCTGGTCCCGCACCGGGACTTCCGCAGGGCTCGGTGATGAGATCGCGGAAACGGTGGATTATTTCCTCGTCTGCGAGCACGTGAGAAAACGCTCGCCCGTTCCAGGCCGCGTTGTCTCATCGAGACGCTGGTGGTCGAGATTGCGGAGTTGCTGCTCCGGAAATTTCCGCTCCAATCCGTGGAAGTCGAGCTGCGCAGAAATACATCCTGCCGGATACACGATTTGTCGCGGTGAAAGTGCGGCGCGAGACGGCAGCGTAAGAAAGCACGCAGCATCGGCCCGATAAGCCCTCAGGGGGCCTTACACCTTGTCCGTCGGCTTGGTCAATTTCGCAGAGGATCCACGCCGTCTTGGGCGGGACGACAATTTTTTCCTCGCCAGCCGGGGCGGTCGGTGATCGACCAGACCTTTCTCGTCGAAAACGAGCGCCCAGAGGCCCTCGGGCAGCTTGAATTCATTGGCCGTGCTGTCCTCGGTATTCACCACCACGCAGAGAGACGGCTCCACCGCTCGGGATTGAGGTGCGTGGCGTCGAGGACGTATTGCAGCGTACGCCAGTTGCCGGTCTCCACGATGCGCAGGCAGCGGTTTACGTCCTCGCGCGAGCGCAGGCGGAAGATGGGATGCGATTTCCGCAAGGCGATAAGGTCGCGCACGTAGAGGAAGAGGTCGTGGTGCTTCGCCTTGAGGCTCCAGTCCACCTGGTTCACGACATCGGGCGCATTGTAGCTGTTGTGATGGCCGCCTTTGCTGCGGGCGAATTCCTCACCGCCATGGAGGAAGGGCACGCCCTGCGAGGTGTAGAGGAGCAGGTAGCCGATCTTCATCGCAGCGAGGCTCGACTCCTCGGTCGCGCCAGGCAGCGAGATCTTGAGCTTGTCGAAGAGCACGAGGTTGTCGTGGCAGGTCATGTAATTAATCGTCTGCCACGGGCCTTCGGGCCAACCGTAAGCGCCCAGCCCCGCCCGCACGGAATCGGAATTCCAGCCGCGCTGGATGAAACCGGGATGATCGCCATCGGGCGAGCCCTTGAGTCCGTTGCGATAGTCGTCGTTGAACGCCGCGATCCCCGTCCCGCGGATGCCGTCCTTGTTCGCAGGCGGCGGCATCGGCGAGTGGTTGGCGCTCCAGGGCTCGCCGTAAAGCAACACCGAGGAATTGATCTGGCGTAACACGTATTCCGCCTCGCGCATCGTATCCGCATCGAGCAATCCCATGAGGTCGAAGCGGAAGCCGTCCACCCCAAATTCCGTCATCCAATACTTGAGCGAATCGATGACGAGCCGGCGCGCCATGGGAGCCTCGGTGCGGAAGTCGTTCCCGCAACCGGAGCCATTGGAAAAGCCGCCGATGGACCAGTGACGATAGTAGTAATCGGGCGCGATCTTGAAAAATGGCGCGTCGTTCGTGGTGTGGTTGAAGACCACATCGAGGATGACGCCGATCCCCTTGGCATGGAGAGCGGCGACGAGCAGCTTGAGCTCGCTGATGCGCGAGGCGTCATTGATGTTGCTGGCGTAGGCCCCCTCCGGCGAGAAGAAGGCGGCAGTCATGTAACCCCAGTTGGTACTGGTAGTTGACCTCGTCGCCCTCGGAATCATGCACCGGCAGCAATTGCACATGGGAAATACCAAGCTCCACGAGGTGATCGAGACCGGTGGAGAGGGTCTCCCCGGGCAGGTGTGTGCCCGTCTCGGCAAAGGCAGCGTAGCGGCCACGGTTTTGCATGCCGGAATTTTCCGCGATGGAAAAATCGCGCACGTGCATTTCGTAGAGGGTGCAATCCTGCGGCATCGCCACCTTGGGCCCGGTGCGAGTGAGCTCCCAGCCGGGGGGATTGGTCTTCGCGAGATTGGTCACGCGCGCGCGGGTGCTGCTCTGCACGGTATTGATCGCGTAGGGATCGAGCACCTCCCCGGTGGTCCCGGCCTCGGCATCCTCCAGTTCCAGCATGTAGTAGCGGCCATCGAGATCGCCGGCGACCGTGGCTTCCCAGATGCCTTTGCCGAGCTTGAGCATGGGATGCACGGTGCGCCCCTTCTTCCCTGTCGCGGCGGAGTAAAGCACCACGCCGACTGCCGTGGAGCACGGGGCAAAAATGCGGAAGGTGGTGACCGGTTGGCGTGTAAGTGACCCCGAGCGGAGTTTCCGCATCGTAGAACAGATCCCGGTTATCGAGGATGCCGCGCAGCTTCGCGATCTTGAAGCCGCTGAACCCGGCCACGGCCACGCGATACTGGTTTTCCACGTCGAGCGGCTCCTTCGTCGTGACGTCGAGGGCGAAAGAGCGCGTCATGTGCGGCGCCGGGTGGCAGGCAATCTTGTCCACCCCGATACGATGGCCATCGGCAGCGCGGATCTCGATATCCGCGGGGGTCAGCGAATCATTGACCACCGGGGTGGCGAGGAGAATGCCCACGCGGTCCAGCGCATCGAAGTAGGCGTGAGAAATGGCAGGCGAGAGATCGGGCTTGGTGAAGTAAACCTCCGAGCGGGTCTGCACGACCCAGATCTCGCGCCCCATGGGCGGGCTCCAGTGCTTGTCCCCACCATCGCGCTGGTTCCAGTCGTGGCCGGTGCGTGGGATGAAACCGATCACCGGCGTGCCCTGGTATTTTGCGTGATCGAGATGAAAAACGAGGCCGAAATCATCGCGCCCGGCGGGGGCGATATCGTTATCCGGCGGAGTAATGTGCCCCGAGGCGTCCCAAGTCCAGAGCGCCTGGTCGTCTTGTACGCTCCGTTAAACCGGTGGTAGTGGATAACGATCAAGTTTTCCGGCGGGATGGCTGCCTGGTCATTACCGGCAACCTTCACCTCCAGCTTTCCCTTGCTGAGTGTGCTCACGCGGGCATGTGTAGAGAACTCAGCCGCATTGTGCAATCCCCGTTCCGGAAAATTTCATTCCCGGAGAAGAGGGAGATTTTGGACAGGATTTACCGGATGAACAGGATGTTGATCTGTAGCAGCTGGTCGTGACCGCCGTCTTCTTTCACGAATCATTTTGCGACAGTCACAGACCGCCGCTACAGCACCTCAAGACTCAATAATGGCGAAGCCCATTCTTCCATCCTGTAAATCCTGTTCATCCTGTCCAAAAAATTCCCGCTTTAAACCATCGCCTGCGGTGCCCGATACCCCTGCGGATCGATCTCCACCTCCGCATAGCCTATCTCCAGCAGGCCGGCACGAATCGACTCCCGCACCATCGGCAGCGTCTCCATCTCCTCCGGCGCGATTTGCACCCGGGCCAGCGGCGTCCCGTTTTCCACCACGTGCCGCACGCGGAAAATGCGAAAGCCGAGCGAACGTACCCATGCCTCGCCGCGCTCGATCATTCCCAGCGCCTGCGAAGTCACCGGCGTGCCATGCGGGATGCGGGAGCTCAGGCACGGTTGCGCCGGGGCATCTGCCGTCGGCAGGCCGAGTTCCCGCGAATGCGCGCGAATCTCTGCCTTGGTCAACCCGGCTTCCTTGAGCGGCGCGATCACGGAAAACTCCGCCGCGGCCTGGCGACCGGGACGCACCTGGCGCGCATCGTCCGCATTCTCACCATAGGCGATCGCGGCAAATTTTCGTTCCCGCGCCAGCGTATCGAGCCGGGTGAAAAGCTCCGCCTTGCAAAAGTAGCAGCGGTTCAGCGGATTGCTCGCGTAGTCGGGATTCGACAACTCATCGGTCGCCGCCACTTCCACGCGGGCGCCGATTTTCTCCGCCAGCGCCACCGCATCGGCCAACGCCTGGCGTGGGAGGCTGGCGCTATCCGCAATCACCGCCAGCACATTTTCCCCCAGCGTATCGTGCGCCACCGCGAGCAGGCAGGCACTATCCACCCCACCCGAGTAGGCAATCACGAGCGGTGAATGGGCGGCGAGGATTGCGCGCAGATGCTGGATCTTCTCTTGCATGGCGTGGGTTAAAGCTGCACCCGGTCGAACAACACGTCGAGTGGCACCTGGAGGCCGATGTAGAATTCACCGAACTCCGCATAGCGCGCGCTCACTTCGTCGAAGCGCATTTCATAGACGATCCCTTTCACGTCGAGCGTATCGTGCGCAAACAGCGTAACGCCCCACTCATAATCGTCCAGCCCGGTCGAGCCGGTGATCAGCTGGAGAATCTTCCCATGCCACTGCCGCCCGATCCGCGCATGGCCGAGCATCAGTTGCTTGCGCGCCGCAAAATCGAGCGAATACCAGTTATCGTTGCCCGAGCGCCGTTTCGACATCGGGTAGAAGCAAAAGACCGGCCACGGCGGCAGCTTCGGGTAGAGGCGATCGTTCAGATACTTCGCCATCCGGGCGCGAAATTCAGCGAGCTTTTGCTCATGATCAGGCGTGCCGGGGGCGAGCCCGTTTTCCGATTGCAACGTGGCCGAGTATTCCTCCTCACTGGTGGTGTATTCGCTACGCTCCGTCATCGAGAGGTAGCTGAAAACCGGAGACAACACATCCGGCCCGAGCGACAGCGCGAGCCGCTTTTCAAACGCATTCGCCACGTGAAGATCGGGCGTGAGCAGCATGAAGCCGAGGTCCGCCTTCGGCGACACCATGCTGAAGATGAGCAACTGCGTATTCGGCGTGGCGCGAATTTCCTGCACCAGCGCGGAGAGCTCCGTCTTCCAGCGGCGCTGCTCGTCGTCGCTGTAAAGTCCCCACGCGCTGTGCTCAAGATTGTAGAACAGGTGCAGGACGTGCCAGCCCTCGGCGGGAATCACAGTGGCATCGGGTTTCTCAGTCATAGGCAGGGGATACCATCGTAAGCCCGCCAGCCATGGTCAAGGGCGGATGCATACGGTCCGGCGAAGCAGGCAAAATACAAATGATTGCCATTGCGAAAGAAATACCGCATCCTGCGCGCCCATGAATTGGTATTATGCGGCTGGCGAACAACAGCTCGGACCTGTTTCCGAGGTGGAGTTCGAAAATCTTGTGAAGGCGGGAACGATCTCCCCCGAGACCATGGTGTGGCGCGAAAGCATGCCCGCCTGGAAACCCTATCGCGAAATCTCCGGAGGTGGAACTTCCACCAGCTCCGGTACCACCTGCGCCGAGTGCGGCACGCCCACTCCCGCGGACGGTCTCATTTATCTCGATGGCCGCCCCATCTGCGCCGCCTGCAAGCCGCTCGCGCTGCAAAAGATCAAGGAAGGCGTGAGCCTTCCCGGTCAGTTCGTCTATGGTGGCTTTTGGATTCGCTTCGCCGCCAAGATCCTTGATGGAATCATTATGTGGATTGTGAACATGGCGATCATGTTTATCGTGGGGATCTTGATTGGGGTGGTCGTCGGCGTAAGTCATGCCGGCCAGCAAGCTTCCGGCTCCGTCAATTCGATCCAGTTGCTGATCGGAATCATCACCCTGCTTGTCGAGCTGGCGGTCGGCATCGGCTACGTCGTCTTCTTTGTCGGCAAGTATGGCGCAACCCCGGGCAAAATGGCCTGTGGCTTGAAGATCATCCGCCCCGATGGCAGCCCGCTGACTTATGGCCGGGCCTTTATTCGCTGGCTCGCGGAACTCATCAACGGCTTTACGATCGGCATCGGCTACCTCATCGCAGCCTTCGATGAAGAAAAACGCGGCCTGCACGATCGGATTGCGGATACCCGCGTCGTTCGGAAATAGCCGGGGTTCAACCTTCGTCCCGCCAGTTTAAGGGAATCCACCATTATGCTCCAGCGGATCGTCTGTTGTCCAAAATGCTCCGCCACACTCCCGGTTGGCGTGCCTTCCAGCACGCTGCCGGAGACAACGACCCTTTGCCTCTCCTGCCATGCCTCGCTCATCGCGCTCGCTTTCCCTGCGCTGGTCAACGAAGGCCCGACGATCAATGCCGGCGAGCAGGTGGTGGACGCCGAGGAAACCACCTGCTTTTATCACCCACAGAAGAAAGCGGAGGAGGTCTGCAGCCTCCTGCGGTCGCTTCCTCTGCGCCCTGTGCGATCTGGAGTTGAACGGGCAGCACCTCTGCCCCTCCTGCCTGGCCTCCGGCAAAAAGAAAGGGAAAATCCGCAATCTGGAAAATGAGCGCACCTGCCACGATGGGATCGCCCTCACCCTGTCCCTGCTGCCGCTCCTTATGTGGCCGATCACCGCGGTAACTGCCCCCTGCGCCGTCTATTACAGCATTCGCCACTGGAAATCTCCCACCAGCATCCTGCCCCGCACCAAGATTCGCTTCATCTTTGCGCTGATTTTTGCCGGAATTCAATGCGCCCTGTGGATCTATTTCCTGGGCTTCCTGCTCTACGCGCGGAAATAGTCGCTAAAAAAACTGCCTTCTTATGTCCGCCAAACCACGGGAATACACCAGTCTGCCAGGCTCCGGCTACCTCACTCAGGGCCGTATCCCGGTGGCTTTTTTCCGTTCCCGGCTCTATCTCGGTCCGGATCATCTGCTGCGAGTGGAGCGATCCTCTTTTTCGGAAAAATACCGCCGCTTTTACTACGGCGACATCAAATCGATCGTCCTGGTGAAGACGGCGACCTGGCTCATCGTTCCGATCCTTAGCCTGCTGGTGCTGATGGGCTGTGCAGCGGGCATTTACGATTCGTGGGCAGAGCCCGGCCCGATCATAGCCTGGAGTATTCCCACCCTGCTTTTCCTTTTTCTCCTGCTCCGGGGAGGGCTTCGCGGCCCTTCCTGCATCACACACATCCGCACCGGGGCCGGCATCGAAGTGCTCCCGTCGCTGAACCGGCTGTGGACCGCCCGCCGGGCATTGCGAAAAATGATCCCCGCCATCACGGTCGTGCAGGGCGAGCTCCCGCTGCTCACCGAGGGCGCGCATGAATTTCCCATCCTTGATCCGGCCCCCGCGCCGGGTCCCGCAATGACCGCCCGGGCCACGCCGACCCCTTTTGCCACACCGCTCGTCCCACCTTCGGCCTGGCTGCTCTGGCCCTCGCCACTGATCGCCCTCTTCAGCGGGCTTTGCTTCTGCGCGTTCATCCTCAATTTTTCCAACTGGTTCCTGATCGCCGGCTTTATCCTGGGGATCGTGACCTTCATTCCCACCGTCACCACGCTCGTCCGCCTGTCGCGCGCCCGCCTTCCTTTTCTCTTCGGGAGCAACCTGGCCCTCGCTCTCGTGAGCCTGCTGCTCGGCGCCACCTGGTATGTGGATTATATTGCGGCCTCGATCAATCTCAGCTTCCGCGGCCTGCAACGATGTCCTCGGCATCATGACCTCGATGGCCCGGAAACTCCCGTTCCCCGAGGCCCAGTTCATCATCGCCGTTTGCGCGCTCGTCCTGATGCTCGGCGGTGGGACCGCCTGCCTCCTGAGCGTGCTGGCCGTACCGCGAGTGCCTCGTGATCCGCAGGCCCCTCCGGTCTCCGTCTCATGAGCACGCTTCCGGGTCCCCTCACTCTCCAGCGCTGCCTGCACCATGCCGGGCGCGAAGCCGTGGCCCGGTGCCCCGAGTGCGGCGGCTTCTTCTGCCGCGAGTGTATCACCGAGCATGACGATCGCGTGCTCTGCGCCGACTGCCTGGTCAAACTCACCACAGCGAAACCGGTGGAGCGCGCGTCCCGCGAACTGCCGCTGCTCGTCGTCAAAGCCTTCCTTGGGTTCCTCGCGGCGTGGCTCATCTTTTATTCCGTCGGTCGCATGCTGCTCGCCAGCCCGGAATCGTTTCACAACGGCTCGCTCTGGAGTCATCTCGAGAAAGGAAGCGGGGATTGAAACCGCGCCGACCCGTCGAGCACCCGGCGCTGGAGCTGCTGGAGGAAGCGTTCGCCACCCTGCGCGGCGCGCCTTTCTCCACCCTGCTTTGTTTCTATGTTGGCGCGCTGCCCTTCATCATCGCGCTCCTGTATTTCTGGGCGGATATGAGCGCGGGTGCCTTTGCGGAGGACGATGTGGTCCCCGCGTCGCTCTGGCTCGCGGTGCTCTTCATCTGGATGAAGTGCTGGCACTCGCTTTTCATGAATGGCCTGCTCCGTCATCTCGAAGACAGCACGCCCGCTCCCTGGACTTGGTCGCGAGGGTTCCGACTCCTGCTCGCTCAATCCGCCGTCCAGCCCTGGGGCCTGATCCTGCGCCCGGCCGCCGCGCAATTACTCGTCCCCTACCCCTGGGCCCGCGCTTATTTTGAAACGGCGCTGATGCTCAACGACGGCCGCCCGCCCAGTCCCGGGCAGGAGCAGACAAAATGCCTCGCCATTGCGAAGCTCTGGACCCGGCAGAACTCGACCCTGCTCAGCATCCTTTTCCTCTTTGGGCTGCTGGTCTGGGCGAATATCGCGGTCGCCGCCCTTACCCTGCCGATGATGATCAAGACCTTCCTCGGCCTGGAGACCGTATTTACCCGCAGCGGATACAGCTTCTTCAATACCACCCTGCTGGTCGCCACCATGGCCACGACGTGGTTGTGTACCAACCCCCTGCTCAAGGCCGCCTACGTGCTCCGCTGCCATCGTGGCACCTCTCTGCAATCCGGCGCGGATCTCCGCCTCGCCCTGCGCAAGCTGCGTTCGCTTGCCCCGCTGCTGCTGGCCGCTCTGCTCTGCGGCGCACCGGTCGTCACCCAGGCCGGTTCCGCCCCGGCACCAGCCAGCACGCCCGCAGCCTTTGCCGCGCCTGCGCAGCTCAATCAATCCATCGAGGACGTATTGGCCCACCGCGAATTCGCCTGGCGCATGCCACGACAGGAGGCGGAGGAAAAGCCGGGCTGGCTGCAAGGGCTCTTCGACGGCACGGCGAAGATGCTCAAGCGGGTCGCCACCTGGTGCGGCGATGTGTTGGGCAAATGGATCCGGGCCCTCTTTGAAAAGCGTTTGCACGAGCAGTCGCCGGATGTCTCCCCGAGCTGGTCGTTTTCCAAGCTAAGCCGGATCGTTCAGATCGCCGTCGTTTCGCTCACCATCGCCATCCTGGCGGTATTGATCGTCCTGGTCTGGCGACGCTTGCGGCAAGCGCCGCCAATCATCCAGGCGACCGCGGAGGCCATAGTGGCCGCCCCCGATCTCGAATCGGAACACGTCACCGCCGATCAACTGCCCGAGGATGGCTGGCTCAAGCTCGCCCGCGAGATGCAGGAAAGCGGCCAGTTCCGCCTCGCCCTGCGCGCCCTGTACCTGGCAGAGCTCGCTCATCTCGGCGAGCGACGGCTCATCTCCATCGCCCGCCACAAATCGAACCGCGACTACGAGACCGAACTCCAACGCCGCACCCGGCAGCAGCCGGAGGTCCTGGCCGTTTTCTCCGGCAGCCGCGGCGTCTTCGAGCATTGCTGGTACGGCCTGCACGACGTCACCCTGGAAACGCTCACCACCATTCGCGGGCATGTGGAAAGGATTCGCGCATGCTGAACCGGAAATGGCTGCTCCTCCTCGGTGCGCTGGCACTCTGCGTCTTTTTCCTCGTAGCGGTGGAGAACCTGATGAAGCTGCGCTTCGACCGCGGCGACGTCTATCCGCCCTCTTCCTCGTTCCGCACCGATCCGCTCGGGACCAAGGTCCTCTTCGAATCGCTCGACGCCCTGCCCGGCGCACAGGCGCGCCGCAACTACCGCGAATTCAAAAAAATCAACGCCACCCCGGCCACCACGCTTTACGTGCTGGGCGCAGAGCAAACGTTTTTTGACAAGGAAACTGCGGAAAAAATTCTCCCCCTGGTCCGGGGCTGGCGCGCGGGTGATCATCGCCACCACCACGCTTTGGAATTCCGACAAAAAGCCCATCCCCACCCCGACGCCATCCGGGACGCCGACGAAGGACGAAAAAACGGCCACCGAGCTCAAGCGCAACGAGGGCAAGGCCGCTCAGAAGGCCTGGGGCTTTGCCGTGGAAGTCGGGTATCACGACGATGGCGCGGCCACTACCACGCAAGCGGGCCTACCCGCCAAAGTTTCCTGGCACTCGCGCGGCTACTTCCGCGACCTCTCCAGCGAGTGGCAGCCGGTTTACCTCGACCATAAACAGCCCGTGCTCATGGAGCGCAAGCTGGAGCGGGGCAGTCTCGTCGTCGCCACGGATTCCTACCTCTTCAGCAACGAGGCGATGCGCAACGAGCGCCACACCGATCTCCTCGCCTGGCTCAACGGCTCGGGCAGCCGGATCATTTTCGACGAAACGCACCTCGGCGTGGCGGAGGAGGATGGCATCGCCACCTTGATTGAGAAATACCGGCTTTACGGCGTGGTTGGCGCGCTGGCCTTGCTGGCCGGGCTTTTCGCCTGGCGGCAGGCTTCCAGCCTCGTGCCGCCACATCACGAGGCCGCGCTTACCGCGCAGGTCACCGGGCGCGAGGCTTCCGCCGGGCTGGTGAGTCTCTTGCGCCGCAGTATTCCCGCCCGGGAGCTGGCCGCGCTCTGCGTCACCGAGTGGCGGCAGACTTCCGGGAAGCAATGCCCGCCCGCACTCTCGCAGAAAATCGAGGCCACAATCGTCAATACCGCCACCCATCCCGTGGCCTGTTATGAGGCCATTCGCCAGTTGATAGAATCCAGAAAACGATGAGCACAGAAACCGATCCCATCCAACAAACCCTCGCCCGTGCCCGGGAGGAGATCAGCAAGGTCATCATTGGTCAACAGGAGGTCGTGGACCGCGCGTTGATCGTCATCCTCACCGGCCAGCATGCGTTGATCGAGGGGGTCCCCGGCGTGGCGAAGACCCTGCTCGTGCGCACCCTCGCCCGCGTGCTCGGCGTGGAGACCGCGCGCATCCAGTTCACGCCCGATCTCATGCCGGCGGATATCACGGGCACAAATATCTTCAACCTCCAGCGCAACGAATTCACGCTTATCAAAGGGCCGGTCTTCACCACCTTCCTGCTCGCGGATGAAATCAATCGCGCCCCGGCCAAGACGCAATCCGCCCTGCTCCAGGCGATGCAGGAGCGCCGCGTAACCATCGACCGCGAGACGCATCTGCTCTCGCCGGATTTCACCGTCTTCGCCACTCAGAACCCGGTGGAATACGAGGGCACTTATCCGCTGCCCGAGGCACAAAAAGACCGCTTCATGCTCAAGGTCACGATGCCCTATCCCGACCGCGAAGGGGAACTGCAACTCGCCCAGCGCATGCTCGGGACGAATTCACCCGAACAGTTGCTGGAAAGCGGCGGCGTGCAGCCAGTACTCGCACCGGGCGAACTCGCCACCCTGCGCACCACGCTGGAGGCCTTCACCGTTCGCGAGGAATTGATCGCCTACGTCGTCGATATCGTCCGCGCCTCGCGCACGCACGATGCGGTGATGGTCGGCGCCGGGCCGCGCGCCACCCAGTCGCTGCTCCTCGCCTCGCGGGCCTTCGCCGCCTTGAGCGGACGCGATTTCGTCACGCCCGACGATGTGAAAACCATGTCGATCCCGGTGCTGGAACATCGTCTCATCCTACGCCCGGAGTATGAACTGGAAGGGGTCTCCGCCGCCGAGGTGGTGACCAAGGTGCTGGAACAGGTGGCCGTCCCGCGATGATCGCTCCGCTGCCCCGCCTTCTGCTCGCCGTCACGGTGATCGTCCTGCCCTTTGCCGGGCTGGCCGTCGCCCTGCCGTCGTGGACGATTCCCGGGGCGCTGGTGGTCGCGGTCTTTTTCCTCGTCGTTGCGCTCGATGCCTGGTGCGGACGCCGCAGCCGGCACGGAATCGCGGTCCAGTTGCCTGAGTTGGTGCGCCTGCAAAAGTCGCGTCCCGCCGCATTGGAACTGCTCGTGCGCAATCCCTCCCGCCAGCCCCGACTCGTACGACTGGGGCTACCGTTCCCCCGTGAGATTGAATCCACCGCCCAGGAAATGACCGTGGCCCTCCCAGCCAGTGCGGAATTTGCCCGCTTCACCTGGCCCTGTACGCTGCTGGCCCGCGGTCGCTACTGGCTCCACGCCTGCTACCTGGAAACGCCCTCGCCGCTTGGCTTCTGGGCCGTGCGGACCCAGCATCCCACCGCTTCCGAATTGCGGGTCTATCCCGATCTATTTGACGAGCGCAAGCGCGTGGCCGCGCTTTTCCTGCATCGCGGCCATCTCGGCATTCATGCCCGCCGCCAGTCAGGTCGCGGGCGCGAATTCGAAAAGCTGCGCGAATACATTCCCGGCGATGGCTACGATGAAATCCACTGGAAGGCCACCGCCCGCCGCGGCCACCCGGTCACCAAGGTTTTCCAGATCGAGCGCACCCAGGAGATTTACGTGCTCATCGATTCCTCGCGCCTGAGCGCCCGGGCCCAAGTGCTGGAACGCGCCATTACCGCATCGCTCATGCTCGCCGTCGCGGCGGAGCAACAGGGCGATCTTTTCGGGCTGGTCACGTTCGACTCCACGGTGCGCAAGTTCATCCGCGCCAAGTCCGGCCAGGCGCATTTTGACGCCTGCCGCGACAGCCTCTACACTCTCGAATCCAGCCCGGTCTCGCCGGATTTCGAAGAGGTCTGTACCTTCATTCGCACCCGGTTGCGCAAGCGCGCCCTGCTCGTCTTCCTGACCGCGCTGGATGATCCGATCCTTGCGGAGTCCTTCACCAAGTCGATGGACCTGATCGCACGCCAGCATCTCATTCTCGTCAACATGGCCCGCCCCGTCGGCGTGCAGCCGGTCTTTACCGCTCCCACGTCCTCGCTCGGTGCGCTTTATGAAAACCTGGGCGGTCACCTGCAATGGCGGCAGTTACACGAGTTGGAAGTGGTGCTGCGCCGCCACAATGTCGCTTTTCACCTCCTGGAAAGCGACCATCTCAGCGCCCAGCTCGTCACCCAATACCTCAACATCAAGTCGCGCCAGTTGTTATGATCATCGATCTTCCCCGCTTCCTTGACGCCGGACGCGATTCGTGGGCCGAGCTGGAAAAAATCCTCGACCGCCTGGAGGCCGATCCCTTTCGCAAACTCACGCTGCGGGAGGCGCAGCGCCTTCATTTCCTTTATCAAAAGGCATGCTCCGATCTGGCCAAGATCAATACCTTTGCCGCCGAGCCGGAAACCCGTCGTTTTCTTGAGGCACTCGTAGCCCGCGCCTACGCTGAGATTCATGAAAGCCGCGACGGGGTGGGCTTTACGCCGTGGAAGTGGTTTACGCGTGATTTTCCCGCGGCCTTCCGGCGGCATCTCGCGCTCTTCTGGCTCTCGCTCGCCATCACCCTTGGCGGGGTCGGTTTTGGCGCGGGCGCGGTCCATTTTGACTACGAGGATGCAAAGACCGCCCTGATTCCCGGGCAGTTCAGCCCGCTGCAGGGCAACCCGCGCGACCGCGTAAAGGAAGAGGAAACAAAGAAGACCGACCGCCACGGTGAGGAGCATGCCACTTTCTCCGGCATGCTGATGACCAATAACATCCGTCTTCCATTCTCACCCTCGGGCTGGGCATCGTCTGGGGACTGGGCAGCATCGTGATGCTTTTTTACAACGGCGTGATTCTCGGCGTGGTCGGTTGCGACTACATCCAGTCCGGTGAATCGCTCTTTCTCTTTGGCTGGCTCATGCCGCACGGAGTGATTGAAATCCCCTCGATCCTCATTGCCGGCCAGGCCGGCCTGCTCCTCGGTCGCACCCTGCTCGGCAATCATGATCGGGCTCCACTGCGCGAGCGAATTCGCGCGGTGTCCGGCGACCTGGCGTTGCTGATTTTTGGCTGCTCGATCATGCTCGTCTGGGCAGGAATCGTGGAATCTTTCCTCTCGCAATATCACGAGCCGGTCATTCCCTACGTGGCGAAAATCGCCTTCGGCACCGTCGAGCTCATCGGCCTCATCTGGTTTCTCAATCATGGAAAACGAACTCAAGATTCAGACGCCTGAAGGGGTCGCCTTTTCCTTCCTGCTCGCCGGGCCAATCTCCCGCAGCCTCGCGGTGATCGTGGATCTCTTTTGCATCGGCGCGCTCGGCACGCTGCTCAGCCAGCTGCTGTCCTTCACCAGCCTTTTGAGCGCGGATTTTTCCCAGGGATTCGTGATCGTGGGCTACTTCGCGCTTTCCGTGGGTTTCTCGATGTTCAGCGAATGGCTCTGGCGCGGGCAGACTCCCGGCAAGCGGCTGCTGGGCTTGCGGGTGATCGACGCCCAGGGACTGCGGCTGAACTTCAGCCAGATCGTGCTGCGCAATCTCCTGCGCCCGGTGGATATGCTGCCCGCCTTTTATCTCGCGGGCGGCGTGGCCATGCTCTGCAATCCGCGCTGGCAGCGGCTCGGCGATCTGGCGGCGAATACGGTCGTCATCCGCCACGTCAAGCGGCACGAGCCCGATCTGGCGCAGATTTCCGGCGGCAAATTCAACTCGCTGCGCACCGTGCCGCATCTCGCCGCCCGCCTGCGGCAGCGCACGCCCCCGGCGCTGGCCCAGGTGGTCCTGCAGGCACTCGTCCGCCGTGAGGCCCTCGAACCCCAGGCCCGCGTGGAGCTTTTCCACGAGCTGGCCGGTGAATTCCGCACGCTGGTGGAGTATCCGCCCGAAATCGTCGAATCCCTCGCCGACGAGCAATACCTGCGCAACGTCGCGGAGATTCTTTTCACCACGAGCTCGGCCCTCAGCGAACCGAAGGCGTGAGCGCCGCAGAAAGCGAACGCATTTCCGCCTCCACTTCGTCAGAAGAAGACAGCGTCCCGGCAATTTCCTCGCGCAGCAATTTACGATACCGCTGGCGCAGCCGGTGCACGGCGACTTTGAGCGCGCTCTCGCTCAAGCCGCAAGCAGGAGCGACGGTCGCATAGGCTTCCGCATGGCCGGTCAGGAAAGGCTTGAGCGTCTCGAAAAAGGCTTCACGCCCCTCGGCGATGAATTCGCCACGCAGGCGGGCAATGACCTGTTCCAACAATGTGAGCGCCCACTGGCGATCGAAAGCCGCATCGGGCGAAAGATCGTTTCCGGCTTCGGGTTCATTTGCCCCTTCGACGGCCAGCGCATCAAGCGAGAGAATCACCCGGCCGCCACCACGCTTGAGTGCCTGCGCACGGTCCCATTCATTGGCGAGGAAATGTTTCACGCTCGCGAGCAGATAGGAGCGAAACCGCCCCCGCTCTGGCTGCACCTGGCTCCACGGTGGCTGGGCCAGCAACCGGGCGAAGAATTCCTGCGTTAAATCTTCTGCCGCATGCCGATCATACCCGTTCCGGCGAATGAAATCATAGAGGGGCTTCCAATAAATCCCGCACAACTCCGCCAGCGCCCGTTGCGAAACCGTGGCCTCACTGCCCTGTTCCGCAGCCAGCACCAGCGACCACCGAGTCATGGCAAACCGCTCCTCCCGCGGAGCGCGACCGGATTGCGACTCAGGAGCAGCAGTGGAAAATGCCATCGGCAATGATGGTATGGAAAACGAACCTGCCCGAAAAGTTCAATCGCGCGACGATTTGAGAACCCCTCCGCCTTTCCTTCTCCGTGTCCTCCGTGCTCTCCGTAGTTTTCATTTCCCCCCCGGCGGGGCCCTTCCGCCTTCTCTCTAGTTCTGGCCCGTCTGCCCTCCAGAACTACGAAGAAAGCGTATGCCCCTTGCAACCCATCCGCCTTTTGCATTAAAATCTAAAAAACAAACTGCCCGGTTGCCCCAGCCAAGTGGTTCCCCCCGGACCACTTGGCCGCCCCCTGTAACCGGGAAGCCCCTTTGTTTTTTTTCCCCCGTTCGTCTGATATACGAACACGAAAGCATATAGCAGCGGGCATGCCATCGTGCCAAAGACGCTCCAAAAAAGTTTTCCACCAGAGTAACTTTTTCCAATCACCCCAGGAAACATAACACCCATGTAATTTAAGGTGGTTAAAAAAGCCACCCAGTCAGATGGCTTTAATGCCACCCGCGATCACTCTGTTGCAAGGAGGTGCGCAAATTCCAGCCATGCTGATCAAGAAGCGACTTCGCCTCCTCGTACGTGCTCCCATGCAGGTCGCGCACGATCTGAATCGCCCGTTCCCGCAGCTTGGCATTGGTGGTTTTCAGATCAATCATCCGGTTCCCGACCACGTGGCCGAGGCGGATGAAGGTGATCGTCGTCAGAATATTCAGCGCCGTCTTGGTCGCGGTGCCCGCTTTGAGTCGGCGTGGAACCCGCGAGCAACTCCGAGCCGGTGGGCAGATGAATCGACACGTCGTAATCGCCCTCGCCGCTCCAACCGGGATGACAGGTGAGCAGGATCGTCTTCGCCCCGACGGCCTGCGCCGCCTGCAAGGCTCCGTGGACGAACGGTGCGCCGCCGCTGGCGGTGATGCCACACACGACATCGCGCCCGGTCACGCCCCGCTGCCGGATCGTCAGCGCCCCGGTCTCGCGCTCGTCTTCCGCCCCCTCCACCGCACGCGAGAGCGCCGCCTGTCCACCCGCAATAATTCCCTGCACCAGCTCCGGCGGCGCGCCAAAGGTGGGTGGGACCTCGCTGGCATCCAGCACTCCCAGCCGACCGCTGGTTCCAGCGCCAACGTAAAACAGGTGACCGCCATCCCGCAGCGCGGTGGCAATCAAATCCACTGCTTTTTCCAATTCAGCGGCACAATGCACGATGGCCCGCCCGACGGTGTGCTGATCCTCGACAAACAGCGTAATGATCTCCGCCGTGCTCATTTCCGACAGACGCGCGGAACGGGAATCGGGCTGCTCGGTGGGCGTCGCGGCCAGGCGGGCGGTGAGCCCGGGTTCGAACTGGCGGCGACCGCGTTCATCGCGCGGCAGTTCGTCCATTCCCGCCAGCACCGCGGCCCCGAGCGCGCCGGATTCCGCGCAGAGGCTCACCGTGGCCCGGGGCAGGAGCGGGGCCAGTTCGCGCTTGAACAGCTCGGCGTATTCCGGGTGGTTGGTGAAAATCCCCCCCGTGAGCTTCACCTCGGGCTCGATGAATTCCAATCGCGCGGCCACGGCCGCCGTGTGTTCAGCGAGCTGGCGGGCTCCCGTGCGAATGATCGCCTCCATCGCCGTATCGCCCAGCCGGGCCGCTTGAAAAATCACCGGGGCCAGCCGGGCCACCGCCATTTTATCCGCCGTGCTCACCCAGTCCACCAACTGCGGCAGGGCATTCAGACTCAGCGCCCGCAGAATTCCGGTGGCGAGCGGAGTCACCTCACGCTCCAGGTCGTAGCGACGGAGCGCCATCCGCAGCCCCTGCATCGCTACATCGTAGCCACTGCCGTGATCGCCGAGCAACTGCCCCCAGCCACCGGCTTTTTCAAGACGGCCGGCGCGACGACCCGTGACCGCGGAGCCAGTCCCCGCGAGCACGGCAATCCCATCGCCATCGCCAAAGGCAGTGGTAAAACCCGATTCCCGATCGCTCCCGGCGTGGATGATCGCCGCCGGCCAGACCTTCGCCGCCAGCTCCCGTAACGATTCGCGGTCCTGCTCGGTCGCACACCCGGCGAGAAAAATTCCGACGTGGGTCGCGCCCCGGGGCAAGAGCTGAAGCATGGCTTCGAGATTCGGGCGCGCGATCAGCCGGAAATTCGCGGCGGGCAGACCACCCTGCGCGACCAGGACGCCGTCTTCCAGCAGCACCCATTCGGTCTTGGTCCCGCCGCCCTCGATGCCCAGCACAAGTTGCTTTGCAGTTCGCATGGCTCGCTTAGTATAACCCCGGTGAAATCAAAAACGCTGCATTTTTTGCGCCGCCTGAGCTGGGGGCTCGTCATTTTCTGGGCGGTCGGGATTTTTGCCCTGTCCTGCCTGAGCAGCACCGAGGTGGAAAAACTCGCTCCCTTCAATCTCTGGGACAAGCTGGAGCACTTCAGTGCCTACACCGCCGGGGCCTTCGTCCTCGCGATGGCGATCCGTTTCAGCGTCCGCTGGCCGTGGTTCCCCTCGCTGCTCGCCGCCGCCGCCTTGATCTCGTTCTTCGGCGCGACGGATGAGTTTCATCAGAGCTTTACCCCGGGCCGCGACAGCGATATTCACGACTGGTATGCCGATTCGCTCGGTGCCCTCGCGGGCGCGAGTCTCGGCGGTGCTCTCTATGCCTTCGCCCAACGAAAAAATTGCTTCGCTCCGTCAGCAGATTGAGGCGCACGACCGCGCCTATTATCTGGAAGCCCGCCCGACCGTTTCCGATCAGGAATATGACGCGCTCCTGCGCGAACTGCGGGCTCTGGAGGAAGCGCATCCCGAGCTGATCACCCCCGATTCGCCGACCCGGCGCGTCGGCGGGAAGGCGCTCGGCGGCTTCAAGCAGGTGCGCCATGCCGTGCCCATGCTCAGCCTCGACAACCTCTTTGCGAAGGAAGGCGATGGCCGGGGTGAAGAAGTTTGTGGACAGCGTGGAAAAGGCTGCTCCCCGGCGAGACGCTCGAATGGCTGGTCGAGCCGAAGATCGACGGCGTGGCGGTGAGCCTGCGCTACGAAAACGGGCACCTCAAGACCGGCGCCACGCGCGGCGATGGCGAGCGTGGGCGACGACATCACCGACAACCTGCGCACCATGCGCAGCGTGCCGCTGCGGTGAAAGGCGCGCCGGAGATTCTGGAAGTGCGCGGCGAAGTTTACATGACCGAGGCCGGCTTCCGCCGCGTATGCGACGAGATGGTCGCCGCCGGAGAGGAGCCGTTTGCCAATGCGCGCAATGCGACCGCCGGCTCGCTCAAACAGCTCGACCCCAGCCTGGTCGCGAAGCGTCCGCTGGAGATCGTTCTCTATGGGCTGGGCGAGATCAGCGACGATGAGCCGGCCGACGCAGGCGGAGCTGCTCGCGTTGGCTGCAAGAGCTCGGATTTCGCACCCGCGGTTTCAGAAGCGTGTGCCACACGGCGGAAGAAGTCATCGCCGCGATTGAGGAACTGGATTCGCATCCGCGATGGCTTCGGCTTCGAGACGGATGGCGCGGTGATCAAGCTCAACTCACGTCGGGCAACGCGAGCGCGCGGGCTACACCTCGCGGGCGCCGCGCTGGGCGAAGGCTTACAAATACGTCGTCCGAGCAGGCGGAAACGCAAGTTGCGCGAGATCACCGTGCAAGTCGGACGCACTGGCGTGCTGACGCCGGTGGCCGAGCTGGAGCCGGTGTTCCTGCGCGGCAGCACGATCGCGCCGCGCCACGCTGCACAACGAAGATGAGATCCGCCGCAAGGACATCCGCATCGGCGACACGGTGATCATCGAAAAAGCGGGCGAGGTCATTCCCGCCGTCGTGAGCGTGGTGCTGGAAAAGCGCCCCGCCGATACGCAGCCGTTCGATTTCGTGGCGCATCTCCATCGGCGCAATGTCCGGTTTGCGGACAGCCCGATCCGGCGCGATCCCAAGTTCGCGGTCTGGGTCTGCGAGAACCTGAACTGCCCCGCGCAGAAGACGCGTCGCCTCGAATATTTCGCCAAGCGCGGCGCCCTCGATATCGAAGGCCTCGGCGGCATCGTGGCCGACAAGCTGGTCGAGCGGGAGCTGGTGGACGATCCGCTCGATGTCTTCCAACTGCGAGCTGCGAACCGCTCGCCACGCTCAATCTCGGCACGGATGAGGAGCCCCGCGTCTTCGGCGAAAAGAATGCGCGCAAATTGCTGGAGGCCATCGAGCGTGCCCGCACCCAGCCGCTCGCGCGCTGGCTGCACGCGCTGGCGATTCCCGAGGTCGGCGAGACGACTGCCTACGATCTGGCCCGTTTCCATCCCACGCTGGACGCCGTGGCAGAGTCGCCACTCCTGCGCGGCGTGCTCAAGCTCGACGAACTCCACACCAGGGCCGAGACCTCCAATCCCCGCGCCCGCCATAACAAGGAAGCCTTGGAACTGGAAAAGCTCGGCCTCGCCAAGGACCACGAAGCCGCCGTCGCCGAGGCAAACGAAGTGGGCCGCGAACTGCTCGCCTCCGGCTTCGCCGCACCCGCCAAAAAGAAAGACGCCCGCGAAGCCGATGTCGTGACCGTAGTCGGCCCGGTCATCGCCCGCGCGGCGCTCGACTGGTTCGCCAGCCCGCATGGGCGCGAAACCCTGGAGCGGCTGCACGCGCTGAATATTTCGCCGCAAGGGGGCGGCGTGAAAAATGCCTCGTCGCCGATTGCCGAGACCACCTGGGTCATCACCGGCACCCTGTCCCAGCCGCGCGAGCATTTCGAGGAACTCATCCGCCAGCACGGCGGCAAGGTGGGCTCGTCGGTCAGTTCCAAAACCAATTTCCTGCTCGCCGGAGAATCCGCCGGGAGCAAGCTGGAAAAGGCGAAGGCGCTGAACGTGCGGGTGGTAAATGAAGCGGAGTTCCTGGCCCTGCTGGAGGGGAAATAAGATTCACCGCAGAGGCGCGGAGGCGCAGAGGAAGAGGTTTTTGCGCTTCCGTTGCGACGTCATCTCAAGCGCAATGGAGCGGAGCGCAATGCCGTCGAGCGATCCCGTCCTAGTGGCGTGGTGCTTTCATTTGCAATCCACGCGCTCCTTCCAAAAACGATGTCATCCTGAGCGCAATGCAGCGCAGCGGAATGGAGTCGAACGGATCTCTCACTGTTCTGGAGCAGGCAACGCTTCGATGCCGCAAGAAGCCAGATCGCTTTCCCTGCGCAGAACAAGTTGAGCCCCCTCGACTTCGCTCGGGGTGACATTTTGGTGGGAGCGACGCGAGGGTTGCCAATGAGCTCACTTCTTATTTTTGCCGTCGCGATCAGCACTCACTTTTCGATGCCAAAAGAAGCGCGATGAAGCCCGTCCGTGTGGCGTGAAGCTTGCACCTGCAAATTACGCGCTCCTTCCAAAAACGATGTCATCCTGAGCGCAATGCAGCGCAGCGGAATGGAGTCGAACGGATCTCTCACTGTTCTGGGGCAGGCAACGCTTCGATGCCGCAAGAACCCATACCACCCTCCCAGCGCAGAACAAGTTGAGCCCCCTCGACTTCGCTCGGGGTGACATCTTGGTGGGAGCGACGCGAAGGCTGCAAATGAGCTCGACTTCTTTTTTACCGGCGCGATCATCTCCGCTCCGCTCGGGATGACGCCGTGGTTGAGGCTTCCTACTGCGTCGTCTGGATCAGCACCCCTTCCGAAGGGGGCTGGAGGCCGCGGTTGATCGGATTCGGCTCGCCGGTGAGCATGGGCGTCGGCGAGGGCTCGGCGGCTTCCATGTTGAAGGGCATCTCCTTGCCGTCGCGGAGCACGGTCACGGCCACTTTATCGCCGGGAGAGAGGTAGAAGGAGGCGTCGAGCAGGCTGCCGGGGCTGTCGATTTTGTGATCGTTCACCGAGGTGACGATATCGCCCGGTTGCAGGCCGCTTTTTTCGGCGGGGGAGTTTTTTACGAAACTGGAAATGCGCGCGGGGTTGCCGGTGACCTCGGTGAAGGTAGGGTCGATATTGATCCCGATGAGGCCGTTGCGAGCCTCCCCGAAGCGCGTGTAGTCCTGGCGAATCTTCTCCATCGCCTCCACCGGCAGGGCGTAGCAGCCGGCTTTCTCATCAAAAGCGGCCATGGTGATGCCGACGACCTCGCCCTTCAGATTCACCAGCGGAGCCCCCGCCTCGCCGTTCTCCACGGAGACGTTGGCGCGAATGTGGGTGGTGTTGAGATAGCGGCCCATGCACTGGATATCGAAGCTGGCGACGCTGCCGAGGCTGGGCGAGAGCGGGAGGTCGCGGGGATAGCCGATGAGCAACACCGGGCTGGCGGGCTCGAGCGGATGACTGCTCCCGGTGGTGAGGAAGGGAAAGCTGGACGTGCCATCCACCTTCAGCAACACCACGCCACTGCGGTGATCGGCCACGAGCTTGTGGGCGGGGTATTTCGTTTCCCCGCTGATGACGATGATATCATCGGACTTCCCGGCGATGCTGTAGCTGGTGACGAGGGTGCCATCGGGATCGACAAAGAAACCGGTGCCGACCAGATCGAACGGCGTATCCCGGGCCTCGACGCGCACGATCGCACTCGCCGAGCGCTTGAAAATGTTGCACACCTCGCGGTTGAACTCATCGGCCACACTGGGGGTGGCGGTGGGGGACACGCTCGGAGCGGCGCTCGGAGTCGGGGAGGCATCCTGGGCCAGGACCACCTGGGAGAACAGGGTGGTGAAGAAAAAGCTCCGGACGAGGACCGCCGGGCGGCGGATGGTGCGGACGACCGGGCGAAAAGACCCGGGCAACGGCAGGCGGGAGCGGAAAATAGCGGCGGACTTAGAAGCTGAGAGAAGGCTCATAACTCACGGGCCGCGCATCGATGACGTAGTAGGGATTCGACCCCGCATCGATAACGCGCTCCGGACGCACTCCGGTTGGAACGAGCTTTAATCCGGCATCGTCGTTCTGTGGGTTCAAGGCCAGGGTGGCCGCCGGGAGAGAAGCTTGGGAAAGGTGCTCGGGCGCACTGACCGAGTCATTCGAGGCCAGGGTGGCCGTCGGACCGACCGGGCCGGTAAGAATGCGGGCGGAAATAATGCCCGCCGTGACCAGCACCGCGGCGGTCGCAGTCGCATAGCCGTAGCTGATCGCACTCACCTGCTGGAAGAACGTCTGCACGCGCTCCAAGAGCAGCTTGCGCAGCGGCTGCTTCACGATCTCCATGCGCTGGCGGCGCTGAAACTCCGCGAGGAAGTTGTCAAAATACTCGGGGCCAGGCTGTTCGTAACGCTTGAGCCGGAGCAATTTTTGCAGATCGTTTTCGTCGAGCATAGTTTGTGGTTCCGGTTTTAGTTCTTACGAAATTCTTCGAGGTAGTTCTGCAACTGGCGATGGGCGTAGAAGAGGCGCGAACGAACCGTGCCCTCCGAGATGCCCAAAATTTTGGCGATTTCCGCGTGCGGCATTCCTTGAATGTCGAACATGGTCACCACCGCCCGATGTTCATTGGACAGCTTTTGCATGGCTTCGTTCAAGCGAATTTGCAGTTCCCCGAGATCGGCTTCGCGCACGGGCGAGCTGGTCGAGGTCAATTCGATGAAATCCTTGTCGTTCTGCAGGTTGTTATCCACGTCGTCGAGGCTGAGCTGGTAGCGCCGGCCACGTTTCTTGAGGAAATTGATGGTGAGATTCACGCTGATGGTGTGAATCCAGGTGTAAAAGCTCGATTTCCCCTGAAAACCGCGGATGGAACGGTAGGCCTTCGAGAAAATGTCCTGCAACAGGTCGTTCGTGTCCTCGTGGTTCGAGGTCATGTTATAGACCAGGCCGTAGAGGCGCGGGCTGTATTTGACGACCAATTCATCAAACGCCGACGGATCGCCAGCCTGGGTGCGGGCGATGAGTGCGTCATCCTGTCGGCGGGAGTCTTCCTGCATCGAGCTTTTAGCCGATACCACTTTCTCCTCCGCTTGCAAAGGAGCAACGAGGGCGTTGATGGGGTTCAATCCCTGGAAAAGCTGGCAGATGGATTGCGACATAACGTGGTGGAGTTAAATCAGTTTTGGCGGTCAGTTGCGGCGCTGGTTGGTCAGCGAGAGCAGGTAAAGCAGGTTGCCCAGCGAGGCGATGAAGGCGGCGACATAGGTCAAAGCCGCCGAATCGAGCACGCGATTGACCCCGGTAATCTCGCCCTCGCGGATGAAACCCATCTGCTCAAGGATGATTTTGGCGCGCTTCGAGGCGTCAATTTCCACCGGCAACGTGACCAACTGGAAAAAGGTGAGCACGAGATAGCAGATGATGCCGAGCTTGATGAGGGCAAAGAAGCCGAACCAGAAACCGCCGATCATCACAAAGGGCAGGATCTGCGAGGCAAACTGGGTGATCGGCACCACCGCCATGCGGGCGGCGAGCGGGGCGTAGGCCTTGGCGTGCTGGATCGCGTGGCCGGTTTCGTGGGCGGCAATGCCCACCGCGGCGACGGAAGCGGAATGGTAAACATCCGAGGACAGGCAGAGGCGCTTGCTGGTCGGGTCGTAGTGATCGCCCAGCATGCCGTTGATTTCCTCGACCTGCACGTCGCGAATCTGCGCCGCATCGAGGATGCGCTGGGCGATTTCCGCCCCGGTGATGTTCCCGGCGGTGGGAACCTGCGAATATTTACGAATGGTGCTGGTGACTTTCCACTGGGCGTAGAGGCCCAGCAACAGAGGAAATCCGATGTAAAGCAGCCAATGGCTAAACCCGCCATCGCCGCCGCCGAGCGGTAAAAAAATGGCAAGAGTGGTGGCAAGTGTCATAGGTAGAGAAGCTCTTTCGCGGAATTCGACAGCGGCACGCCGCTAAACGTTCAAATTTCCAACGGGCGGGGGCAACCGGTCAGCATCTGGATGCCCTTCCCGGTCACCGCGACCACATCCTCATGCCGGACGCCGCCGATTCCAGGGTAATAAAGTCCGGGCTCCACGGTGATGACCTGCCCGGGCTTCAGCGTGGTGCGGGAAAAACGGGGCGATTCGTGGATTTCCAGCCCGAGGCCGTGGCCGAGGCCGTGGAAAAAGCCGGTCCAGCGTCCCTTTCTCTGTTCGGTCGGGTAGCCGTGCATGGTGAAGAAGTCCTTCACCGCATCCTGGATCGCCTTGCCATCCTCGCCGGGTTTCATGGCGCGGAGGGCGATTTTCTGGCCTTCCCACACCACATGCCAGAGATCCTTCTGCGCCTCGCTGGCCTTTCCACGCACCACCGTGCGGGTGAGGTCGCCGTAATAGCCATGGCGGGCATGGCGTGGGAAAATGTCGAGGATGATCAGAGAATTGGCCTTCAGCGGGCCGCTCCCGCGCTCGTGCGGATCGCAGGCCTGATTGCCCCCGGCGACGATCGTATTCGCCGGCAGCCCGCCCGCGTGGAGAATCGCGGAGTCGATTTCCGCCCGCAGCCGTTCGCTGGTCAGCTTCGAGCCACCCCAGACGAGAAATTTCTTGGGATCAATCGTCGCGGCCGCCAGCACCTCGAAGGCGCGGAGCATCCCGGTCTCGGTGATCTTGAGCGCTTCGCGGAGGGATTTGATTTCCTTCGCCGTCTTGTATTCGCGTTCCGGCCAGAAGGCACCGGCCTCCACCTTGAGCTGGAGGCCGCGTGCCTGCAATTCCAGGGCAAGGCCGAGCGGGAAGCTCTCCGGCACCGCGACCCGGGCGGCCTTTTCGCGCTTGAGGAAAGCGGCAATTATATCGGGAAAGGACGGCTCCTTCTTGAGCTGCTTGCGCACCCGGTCGGCGATTTCCGACATCGGCAGCACTTCATCCACCGCCGCGGTGGCGCGACCCCGGTCCACTTCCAGCTCGCTCAGCAGCAATTTCTTGCGCCCGGCTTTTTCGAGAAAGACAAACGCATCCGGTGCGAAAAACCGGGTGGCATAGAGCATATCGGCATCGCGCTCGCTGTCGGCCACAATCAGCCGGTTCATGAGCGCACCTCGTGCGGAAGGAGTTTCACAATCACGGGCCACGGTTCTAGGAGAAATGCAGGCGCGTGTCGAAGGGAAAGATATTTACCGCAGAGGCGCGGAGGCGCAGAGAGGATTTGATGTAAGGTAAGGGTGAGCACAAGAAGAGTGATACCGAATTGCAGTGATAATCAAGAATCCTCTATGCAGTTAGATCTTGTGATTTTCGCTTTTTTCAGGAACCTTCCTTTCTATGGATACGCAATCTCTGGCGCGGCTCTCTGATGGCAACCGGATTAGACGAAACTGCTACCCAAAGGTTTATCTTATAAATAACGAAACTCACTTTCGTTTATTTCTGGTTAGGCGACTCGCCGCTCCTACTTTATGAACTTAACAATCGAAAATACGCTTAGCCAAATCCAAACCGACAGCCGTGACCTGCTTACCGCTGGTCTTGCTGTTCTAGCGAAGGACTACGCAGCCTACCTCAAATCCATTCCGCGCACTGACGCAAATACCTTTGAGCGCGTGTTTCGCGAATTCGAGCAGGAAGAAACCGCCAGTTATGGCGGTTCGCCTTATTTCGAGACTCCCTCGCAGACGGGTATCCCATCCGGCTTTGCCCAGCAGGCCGATTCCGGAACCGTCGATGTTACTTCACTCAACGACCCGTCAATTGAACACGAGTGGACGCGGATTCCAGGCGATAGGTTGCTGCGCAGATTCGGAAAGGAGTTTCGCGGTGTCATTTGTGGTAGCGACGGCCCACACGAGCAATTCCAAAAAGGATTACTTGGGCAGGCTACCCTTCCACGCACAATCGCCGCTTCCATCCTCACAGCGGGCTTTGCAGGCGCAACATTCTGGACACCTCTGGCCGTGTATATCGCCCTTCTCGTAATCAAGGCGGGGCTTCAAACCTACTGCAATACCGGTGATGTTGGATAACGTAAGAACGTCACCGGACCATACGCTGTAGTGGACTGCTCCGGCTGTCACGTTGTCTGATTTCACACTTTCTCCCTATGCCAAGCACAACATACAACACCATCAAATCGGCCATCCTGAATAAGCAGCAGGTGGTCGCCACTTACAACGGACACGTTCGTGAGATGTGTCCTCACGTCATCGGCACCAAGAACGGAAGAGAGCAGGCGCTCTTTTATCAGTTTGGTGGTACTAGCAGCAGTGGAGCGATTGTTCCCAACTCGCCCCAGAACTGGCGCTGCATTCCCATCGAGGGTCTAACGAAAGTTTCTGTTCGCAGCGGTGTCTGGGAGACAGGAACCAACCACTCGCGTCCACAAACCTGCGTGGATGACATCGATGTAGAGGTCAGCGTTTAGCAGTCTCATCTGCACTGCTGCAAAAGAGGCCGATTCTTGCTATCGGCACTGATTGTCTTTCCCTCTCGGGGATTCACGATCAAAAGCAGAAGTAAGACAAAGAGTAAGAACTGAAATAATGGGCTACGCGTTGGGGGCGAGACTTGTCTCGCGTGGGGAAAGCGGCGACGTGTCGCCGCACTCCAAGGGCGTGGAGACGATGGAGGTTTTGAGCGCGGTCGGAGCGAGCCGAGGCGGGTCGTGCGGCTATTTCTTTAACCGGACGAGGTTCGGATTGTTGAACGGGTCGTGCGCCAGGACGGCGGACCAGCGGGCGCGCATGTGGCGGGATTCGGTGGGGTTGGGCTTGTCGTAGCCGCGCGACTGGGACTCGTAGTGGTAGAGCTCGGCGAAGGGGGTGTACACGATGTCGAGGCCGAGCTCGCGGAGGCGCAGGCAGAGGTCGGTGTCGTTGTAGCTGACGGCGAAGCGCACTTCGTCGAAGCCGCCGATGTGCTCGAAGACGTCGCGGCGCAGGAGCAGGCAGGCGGCGGTGACGGCGCTGTAGTTGCGGATGATCTGGAGCAGGCCGCCGTTTTCGTAGCTGTTCCGCTTGGCGGAATGGAAGGCGTGGATGGCGAGGTCGCTCTCGGAGAAAATCACGCCCGCGTGCTGGATGGTGTCGTCGGGGAAAAGCAGTTTCGCGCCGACGGCGCCGACCGCGGGACGCTGGACGTGCTCGGCCATGGCGGTGAGCCAGCCGGGCTCGATGGCCTCGATGTCGTTGTTCAAAAAGAGCAGCCACTCGCCCTCGGTGGCGCGGACGCCGTAGTTGCAGATGGCGGCGAAATTGAACGGGCCGTCGTAGTTGACGATGCGGTGTTTCGTCTGTGCGAAATACGCGAGCGTCTCGGGCTGGGTGCTGCCGTTGTTGATCACGACGATCTCGTAGTTCGGATAATCGGTTTTTTCCTCGATGCTCGCGATGCAGCGGGCGAGGAGGTCGAGCCGGTCCTTGGTGGGGATGAGGATGGTGATTTTCTTCGACTCGGGAATGGCATAGCGGACGCGGTAGCGGGCGCCCTTGGCGGTCTCGGCGGTGGCGTGGAGGCCGCGGCGCTGGATGGCGTCCGCGACGGCGCGGCGGCCATTTTCGACGGCGGCCGGTTTTTGCTGCGAATCCGACGAGGTGGAGGTCGCGCTGATGCGCCAGTGGTAGAGCGGCTTCGGCACGTGCAGGATCTTGCGCGCGCGCTCGGTGGCGCGGAGAAAGAGATCGTAATCCTGCGCGCCATCGAAGCCCGTGCGGTAGCCGCTGATGGTCTCGAACAACGAACGGCGCAGCATCGAAAAATGGCAGAGGTAATTGCACGAGAGCAGCGCGTCGGGCGACCAGTCGGGCTTGAAGAACGGTTTTAGAAAGGTGCCGTTTTCATCCACCTTGTCCTCGTCGCTGTAGATGAAATCGGCCTCCGGCGCGGTTTGCAGCGCCTTCACCATTTCGAAGAGGGCCTCGGGCTCGATCCAGTCGTCGTGATCGAGCAGGGCGAGCCACTCCCCTTTGGCGAGGGCGGCGGCGGCATTGGTGGCGAGGGCGATGCCGCAGTTTTGCGAGAGGAAGGTGACGCGAATCCGCGAGTCCGTTTCCTGCCAGTGCCGCAGCCGCTCGGCGACGTGCGGGGCGGGCGAGCAGTCATCGGCAATCACCAGTTCCCAATGCGGATAGACCTGCGCACGCACGGAGGCGATGGCCTCCTCCAGCATCTCGACCGGTGTGTTGTAAACCGGCATGAGGATGCTGACCAGCGGCCTGGCGGTGAACTCCTCCGCGCTCGAAAGCATGGCAACCAGCCCGGCCGCGTGCGGGCGGTGGAGCTCGCGCCACTCGTGATAGTTCTTGAGCGGATCGGGGAGCGGGGCGGGTTTCTTTTCCTCGACGACGGCGGCGGTTTCCTCCGGCGGGCGACCGCCGAAGAGCTTGCGCAAGGGACGGACGAAGAATTTGCCGAACTTGTATTCGGCGGATTTGCGCAGGGCCTGCAGTTCCGCCCGGAGCTCTTTCTTCGCCTGCTGGAGTTCCTTTTTATCGGCCTGCAACCCGGCATTCTTGCGGGTCAATTCGGCGATGCGATCGTGGGCGGCGGCCAGCTCCGCGGTGCGGGTCTGCAAGCGGCGCTGCCATTCTTCGGGCGTGATTCCTTCGTCGCTCATGCGGTGGGAGTGATTGCTTTGCGCAAAGCTTCCGCAAAGCCGTGGGTGGAGCAATCGCGCTCGATGCGCTGGAGCGCCGCGTCGCGGATGGATTGCCAGAGCGCCTCGTTTTCGTGCAGCTCGACACAGCAATCGGCGAAGGATTGCGGGTCGTCGGCCACCAGCAACTCGACGCGGTGGGTCCAGCCGAGCTGGCGGGCGAGCAACGAGGTGGCAACGACGGGAATCCCGCGCGCGGCGGCCTCGTGGATTTTCATCGGAATCCCGGCGGCGTAGCGGGTGGGCGCGATGAAGACGCGGGCGGCTTCGTAGGCGGGCGTGAGGCTTTCCTGCTGGCCCGCGAGAATGAAATCCGGAGCTTCGAAAGTGAAGAGCGAGGCGGCGGTGGTGGGGCCGACGATTTTCGTGAGGAGCGGTTGCTTCGCCTTGATGAGTGGCAGGATCTCGTCGTGAAACCAGCGCACGGAATCGACATTCGGGCTTTCCTCGTAGAGCAGCGAGCCGACGAAAAGCAGGCCGTTGCGCCCGGCGAATTTGGCGACCGTAGGCTGGAGATCGAGGCGATGACCGATGACGTAGGCGGGAATGGACACATGCTGGCGGAAGACCGCCGCCTCCTGCTCGCTCACTGCCGTGACCGCGGCGGCGTGGCGAATCAGTTTCATCTCCCCGGCGAACAGCGCGTCCACTTCGGCGGCGCTCATTTCCTGCCCGGCGAGGCGGCGTTTCTCCAGCTCGCGATTTGCGAAGACGGCCTCGGCATCATAGACGATGCGCACGTCGGCGAACCACTCGGGATGCTTTTCCCGGCACTGATCGACCACCTTCATATTGTGCGGGCGGCTGACGATCATCACCTCGTAGAAGCCACGCCGTTGCTGGAGGAAGCTCTCGAAGTGGGTCGAGTTGAAGCCGTGCATGATCTCGGCCGCGCGGGGCATGTCCACATAGACCTGGGTCCAGGTGCGCTCGAACTCGAAGACCGGCGAGATGGCGAGGAATGGATAGTAGGTGACCTCACGCCCCAGCGCACAAAGCGATTCGAGAATCTGCTGCGAGCGCGGACAGCCGCCGCCGTAGTGCGGATGCGGGACCAGATCGTCGATGAAAAGCACCCGCGGCTGCCCGTGCGGACGACGACGCACCCGAAGCAAATCGCCAGTGGGCGCGGGTTGCTGGCGGAGCCAGTCGTGATGACGCTCCTGGAAGGTGGCGCGATTTTTCACCTGCAAGGCGATGGCGTTTTGCGAGCTGGCGGAGCTGGCGAATTCAAAATGGAGAATCGCGGCCGACGGCTCATAGACCACGCGGTAGCCGCTCTTCCACAGGCGCACGCAGTAATCGGTCTCCTCGTAATAGGCGGGAGAAAACGCCTCGTCGAAGCCGCTGCCGAAGAGGCGGCTGCGGGTGAGCAAAAAAGCCCCGGAGCAAAAATCGACGTCGCGGCGGAATTGATACGGTGGCGCGAGCGGATCGTCGCCGCGCCCGTAGCCCTGGCAGGAGCCATCGTTCCAGATGATGCTGCCCGCTTCCTGCAGCTTGCCATCGGGCAGGATGATCTTCGCGCCAACCGCGCCGATCTTCGCATCGCTCTCGATGGTGCGGAAGGCCGCTTCGAGGGTGCCGGGGAGCAGTTGCGCGTCGTTGTTCAAAAACAGCAGGTATTCCCCGCGCGCGGCGGCCGCGGCCTGGTTCGAGCCGCGCAGGAAATGGAGATTCTCGCGATTGCGGATGATCGTCGCGCCCTGAATGCGGCCAAGCAGTTCGCCAGTTTCGTCCTGCGAATCGTTGTCCACGATCACCACCTCGTAGGGCACGTCGCGAATGAGCGCGAGCGAGCGGAGGCACTGGAAGGTGAGCTCGGCGCGATTGAAGAGCACGAGCAGGATGCTCACCCGGGGCGTGGCCGAGGTGCCGAGCACGAGCGGCTCGCCAGTGGCGAGAAAGAGATTCAGCGCGGACTGGCTTTGCTGGACGAGAAATTCCTTCGGCCCCAGCGGAGCCGCGGCGGGAGCGAGCAGGGCCTCGTGGAGCACGCTATCGGCGGCGGAGGTGGAAGCGCGCGCAGGCGCTGAATCGGAGGCCGGCTTCTCAACAGCGGGCGCGGCTTCCTTTTTCTTCGACGGCTGGCCCGCCGGAGCGGGGGGCGGCGGCGCTTTGTGCACGACGCGCTCAAGCTGGTAAAAGGGCTTCGCGAGTTTCCACACCAGCGAGTCTTTGATCTGCGAAGTCTCGTGCCGCGCGGTGGCGAGCTTCTGCTCGGTTTTTTCGAGGCGCTCGACCTGGTGCTCCACCTTCTTCGTGCGGCTCTCCAGCTTGCGGGCGAGGGTTTCCTTTTGCGTCTCCAGATGACGCGTCTGCCCCTGGAAAACCGAGAGCTTCCAGGCGAACTGGCGATCGAGCTCATCGAGCCGGCCCTGCAATTCGCTGGCGCGTTGCTGGAGGAGCGGGATCAGCAGTTGATTCACCTCGCGCAGGAAAGTGTGCGCGGGCTCCAGACGCGCGGCCATTTCCGGGGCGGCCGTGGTTTTTAGAATTTCGTAGGTTTCGGCGATGACGCCGCCGCCTTCGATGAAAGGCGATTGCGCCTTGTGATGTTGCAGCCGCGGGTCGATGAGCCCGGCGATATCCGCCGCCGCCGCTGCAACCGGGCGGGGCCAGACGAGGCCGAGCTCCGCGGCAATGGCGGCGCAGACCCTGGCGTGATCGGCGAGGAACTCGTGATGAATGGTGAAAGTGCGGCGCAGGTGGCGCGTGGCGAGCTCGGCCTCCAGCATATGCTGGAGCCAGAGGAGCTGCGATTTCTGCGAAGAAAATTGATTCCGCCGCCCCAGCGAACCCGCGATCTCCAGGGGATTACGGGTCATGAAGACGCAGAGCGGCTCGCAGCCCATTTCCTCCAGCAGCGGCAGCCAGAGCGGGAGCAGACGGCACATCCGCGGGTCCTTGATCCCCCAGAGCGGGGAACCGGCGAAGTCGCGTTCGAGGATCGCCTTGAGCGCGCGCCTGGCTTCGAGGGCCGCCGGTTCGTTCCACCAGCCATCGGGCAGCGGGCACACCTCGTCCCACGAGGAACTGAACCGGCGCAGCATCTGGTCGTGCAGATTCACCACATCCTCATGCTCCCAAAAGCCCTTTTCATTGTCGTCTCCGGCGCGCATGAGGCGCGGGCCCAGATCCACCCCGAGGAGTTGCAGCACGCCAGTGAGCACGGAGGTGCCGCTGCGGTGCATACCCAGGATGAGGAGCGCTTTCGGTTGGTCGGACATAGATTTCAGGTGGCGGCCTGGTGACAACGAGGTCACGGCCAAGCATGTCATTTTTTCCACTATTTTCGTCGGGAAACGCTACAACAATCGGCGGACAGGAGCCGGGTGCCTCTGAAAAAGATTTTTCAAATTCCCCTTGTCTTTCGGAAAAACGGTCCGATGTATTCAGCAATGGCAACGCTTCACGCAGTCAAAATTTCCATTATCGCCGTCGTCGTCAAGACGAGGTGCGGTGGAGCTTTTGGCGCGCTGATGAGTTAACCAGCAAAAATCCCAAAACCCACGGCACCGAAAAGGCCGTGGGATTTTTTTTCTCCCGGCACGAACGATCCGCCGAGGGTTTGCGAACCAAGGTAATCATCCCATGCAAACCATCACTGAAAATTATATGCCCGGCCAGACGCCCGATACGCTGGCTTTCATGGCCGCGCGCAATCTGGAGAGCCACGGCTTCTTCTTGGCCCCCTTGCTGCAACGCGGCTTCCACGTGCTCGACGTGGGCTGCGGGCCCGGCACCATTTCCCTCGGCGCTGCTGCCGCCGTTTTCCCGGGTCGGGTGGAGGGCGTCGATCTCGCCGCCGCCCCGCTGGAGAACGCCCGCCGCATGGTCGAGGGGCTCGAAGTGGTGAACGCGGCCTTTCACCAGGCCTCGGCGTATCAACTGCCCTTTGCCGACGACACCTTCGATGTGGTGTTCTCGCATGCCCTCTTTGAACACCTGCGCGAGCCGATGCGGGCGCTCCGCGAGATGTATCGCGTGACCAAGCCCGATGGCTTTGTGGCGCTGTGCAGCCCGGACTGGGATCACTTTGATCTCACGCCGTTTTCCGCCGAGGTGGCGGAGGCGCTGGCCGCATATCGTTACTTGCAGGAGGCCAATGGCGGCAACACCCGCGCAGGCAATCAGCTCGGCGCGTGGTTGCAGGAAGCCGGCTTCACCGTGCTCGATGAAGAGGCGTGGCTGGAGCAATACGACGACCCACGCCGGATCGCGGCTTATCTCGCGGCGCAGTTGGAAGCGAATGGAGAAACCACTCACGCCACGACGCTGCGCCAGTGGGCCGAGGAACCGGGCGCGAGCTTCCGGCAGTGCTGGAAATTTGCGACGGCGATCCGCGCGGAAGAGGGCTTTGCCCCGCGAAGCGCGGAGTATCCGGAAGCGGGGGCGTAACACGCTACCCATGAGTTTTTCCGAGTGGAGCATGCCTTGGCGTGCTCTGCCCGGGAGGCGCGTGGGAAAAGGGGTCCGCGAAAGACGCGAAAAGGGGCGGTTGGATTTTCGTGTGCTTCGCATTTTTCGCGGACCCTAAAATTTTGCTCCGGCTTTTAATCCTCCTTCGTGGGCTCGGTGTCTCATTGGGAGGCGCGTGGGGTGCGGCTTGTTTCCGCTGGGATTTGCGGGGCTTTCCCAACTCAGAACCATTTGAGGCCCTTCGACTTCGCTCAGGGTGACATGGATGGGGTTGGGGAGACGCTTGAAAGTTGGCTCCGTTTGGAAACCACTTTTCAGCGTTTTTTGGAAAGGGGTTATTTGCGGGCCAGCACCTTCAGCAGCGCCTCGGCGGCGCGCTGGATGTGGAACTGGGTGCGGAAGGCGGTGCGGGCTTGCTCGCGCATTTTGACTCTTTCTTCAACGTTGAGAGTGGCGAATGCGCGCAGCAGGGAAAGGGTGCCCGCTTGCGTATCGGGGGCGCAGAGGCCCGCGCCGGCGGTTTCGATCTCGCGCCAGATGTTGACCCGCTGGGAAATGAGCACGGGGCAGCCGCAGGCCATGGCCTCGACGACGGCGATGCCGAAATTTTCCTGATGCGAGGGAAGGACAAACGCCTCCGACGCGCGGAAGGCACCCCATTTCAAATCGCCGCGGAGCATGCCGGGAAAGGAGACGCGGCCAGTGGGGCAGGTCGTGGCAGCGATGGATTGCAAATGCTGCAAATAGACCTCGCTCGCCGGCGGGCCGGCCATGAGCAGATGCCACGGAGCATCGGAGGGCGGTGCCGATTGCAAAAACTCGCCGAAGGCGCGGATAAGCAGTTCGCAGCCTTTTTTGTCATGCAGGCGGCCGAGGAAGAGCAGGATACGCTGGCCACGCAACTCGGGGAAACGCTCCCGGAAGGCGGCGAGTTGCGTTGCTTCGTCCGCCGGCGGTTCCTCGATGCCGAGATGCACGACTTCCTCGCGGCAACGGTAGGGCCAGAAGGTTTTTTGCGCGAGGCGGCGCTCTTCCTCGCAGGTGTAAAGGACGGCGCGGGCGTCGCTCAAGGCCCGCGCTTCCCGGGCCAGCCAGTAGAGCCATTTCTTGAGATGTTTCACCGGGTAAGTCTGCTTGATCGCGGGATCGAGCATGCCGTGGGGATAGACGAAATAGGGCGTGGCGCTCCCGGCCAGCGCTTCGCGGGTGGCGGTGGTGTGATATTGCCAGAGGCCGTGGCAGATCACGGCCTCGAAGCGGGGCGCATTTTCCCGCAGCCAGGGAAGGTAGCGGGGGCTGGAGCCGTAGGGACTCTCATTCACGCCGAGCGCGTGGATTGCCAGACCATCGGCCTTTGCCCAGGGGTTGTCCGGCGCGTCGAGCGAGACGATCTCGACCGACTGCCCCATTTTCCCATGCGCGCGGGCGAGTTGCGACACGGCCTCCCACAAGCCACCGGTCGCCGGATTGGCCGTGCGAACCGCGTGGAGGATGCGCATATCAGGCCCCGATGGAGACGGGCTGCGCCTTCAAAATCTCGATGTCGTCGAACGGGCTGTTTTGCACGCAGCGGATCTGCTTGAGGCGGATGAGCTCAAGCATCGCGAGGAAGGTGACAACGATCTCGGTGCGGGAGGCGGAGGTGGCGAAGAGCTCGATGAACTTGAGCGGCACGCCGGTCGCGGTGAGCTTCATCAGCAGGTCGATCTTGTCGGAGACCGAATAGTTCTCCTCGAAGATTTCGCGCAAGTCCTCGGTCTTCTGGTGGCGCTTCAACACGTTGTTAAACGCGTTGATGAGATCGAAAATGCTTACCTCGCCAAGCGGGCGCTCGTTGGCGAACTCCGGCTTCTCCGGCGTGCGGGAAAAGAGCCCTTCCTGCAACAGCGCGCGCTGCTGGAGGATGCCGGCGGCTTCCTTGAATTTCTTGTATTCAAGGAGCTGGCGCACGAGTTCCCAGCGGGGATCCTCTTCCTCGGCCTGTTCCTCGGGCGGCTGCTGATCCTTGGGCAGAAGGCTGCGGCTCTTGATGTAAATGAGGTTCGCCGCCATGACCACGAAATCACCAGCGACTTCGAGATCGAGCATTTTGAACATCTCCATGTACTCGAGGTACTGGCGGGTAATGTGCTCGATCGGAATATCGTAAATATCGATCTCATCGCGCTTGATGAGATAGAGCAGCAGGTCGAGCGGCCCTTCAAAAATTTCGAGCTTTACTTTATAATCGTCGGCCATGGTGGGTGGGTGAAACGGTGAATGTATGGGCAAGCCGGGGCGCGTGGCAAGTCGGGAGAACGGAAAGAATTCAGCGGGGCTTTTCCAGGGGGGAGCGGCGGCCCCTTTCGGTTTTGCAGGGAAGGAAGGCCAACATTCCCCCTTGGCGAATGAGGGGACTTTTGCCATGGTGCAAGTCCCATGAGATTCCTCCGCCATCTTCTGCCACTGCTCCTGGTGACTGCCACCGGCTCCTTCGCCGCCGAGGTCAAGTATTCCCAGGAATTCCTGAAAAAAGTCCAGGAAGCCGTCACCGACTATGAAACCGGCAAGCTCGACGACGCGATGAAGGCGATCGACGACGCCGAGAAGATCAAGCCCGGGGTGCCGGACGTGCTGAACCTGCGCGGAGCGATCTTTTTCGACCAGGGCAAATATGACGACGCCACCAAGTGGTTCAAGCAGGCCCTGAAACGCGACCCGAAGTTCCTCGCCTCGCGGATCAACCTGGCGGATATCGATTTTCGCAAGGGCAGCTACGAGACCGCCCGCGATTCCTACAACTCGATCCTGGTGGACAGCCCCAAAAATGAACTGCTGCTTTACCGGGTGTTCCTGACCTACCTGCTGCAGAAGGATGACAAGAATGCGCAGACCGCGCTGGATGCGATCCCCTTCCCCGGCGACACGCCCGCGCACTACTTTGCCAACGGCGCGTGGGAATACGCCCACGGTCACCCGCAGGAAGCGAGCAGCTACTTCAATCCCGGCCTGAGCATTTTCTCGGTGGAGCGTTGCAAGCCCTTCATCGAGCCGCTGGTGTTCCTCGGCTGGATCAAGCCCGGGGCCTCGGCCACGCCAAGCCCGGCCTTCCCCTCGCCAACCGCGCCGCCGCTCTAAGCGTCCATCCATAAGATCATTTGCGAAAATGCAGCCCGTGGAAACATGGGCTGCATTTTTCATTTTGCAGCGGGGAAAGGGCCGTCCAACATAGGGCCATGCAATTGCGCATCCAACGTCTGCTCGCCATCCTGCTCGGCCTCTACCTCGTGGTCATGGCGGGGTTTTATGGCATCTCGATGTTTTGCTACAACCCGCTCGCGGAATCGATGCGCCAGGCGGATGTGCAATGGCAGCAGGTGCAGCAGGATTGCCTCGACTGCGCGGGCGCGGTGCCGGGGTTGATGAAGACGGCGCAGACGCTGCCGGGGTTCGATACGTCCAGCCTGGATCCCCTGCAGGCGGCGCAGACCACCTTCAGCGCCACGCCGGTCCCGGCGAACCAACCGCCACCGAATCCCCAGGCCTTCGCCCTCTGCCAGAAGGTGCAGGATGGCTTGCTGACTGCGCTCCAGGCTTTCGTTGCCGCCGCGGCCGCGCAGCCTGCGCTCCAGGCCGATCCGGCGCTGAAGACGATCACGGAAAAGCTGGCGGATGTGCCCAAGGCCCGCGCGGCGTTTAATGAAAAAGCGGTGATTTACAATGCGCGGGTGGACCGCTTTCCGGACAAGCTGATTACGATCCCGTTTTGTTTTTTGGAAAAGCCGCTGTTTAAGTTAACGGCGAGGCAGTGATTCTTTCCTGAGTCCTCAACTGCGGTGAAGCAAGAGCGCCTCGTGAGAGGAAGGGCATCCCAAGCTCGCCCAGCGCAGAACCATTTGAAGCCCCTCGGCATTGCTCGGGGTGACATTTTGGAGGGAGGAGAAAGCGGGGGCCTTTTCGTGAATGGAGCCATTTTCCTCAACGGCCCACAGGGCCGTGGCTACCGCGCGCTAGCGTTCTTTTACCCTCCAAGGACTCTGGGCGAGCACGCACTACATCCGCCATCCGGACGGGCGGCGTATGATCATCGTGCCACATTTAATTGGGATGATGCGCTCCGCTTCGCCTCCAGCTCCGCATTTCCCGACCCGAGAGATGCTTCGACAAGCGCGCGGCGGCAGTGTTACATCACCGCGAAAACTCTCGTGAACAGCTATTTCCGCCTCAATACCAGCGTGCTTTTCTGGATGCTGATCGCTCCCTTCCAGGGGCGGATGTTTCGCGTCGCGCTGGTCTTCCGGCAAATGGTGGCGATCGGCGTACGGGCGCTGCCGATGGTGGCGCTCACGGCGTTCAGCATCGGGTTCACGCTCGCGATGCAATCGGCCTCGGAGTTGAAGAAGCTCGGCGGGGCCTCCTATGTGCCCGATCTGGTGGCGGTCTCGCTCTTGCGCGAGCTGGGGCCGGTGTTGATCGCGGTCATCGTGATCGGGCGCAGCGGCTCAGCGGTGACGGCGGAGCTGGGGACGATGAAGGTTTCCGAGGAAATCGAGGCGCTGCAGGTGATGGCGATCAATCCCACCCAGTTCCTCGTCGTGCCGCGCGTGATTGCGATGCTGATCATGCTGCCGCTGCTCACGGTCTTTGGCAACTGCATCGGCATCGCGGGTGGCTGGGCGGTGTGCATCTCGGCGCTCGGGATGGATACCTCGGCCTTCATCATGCGCTGCCTGGAATCCTCGACCACGTGGGATCTTTACTCGGGGCTGATCAAGAGCGTCGTCTTTGCGTGGATCACGATCACGATCGCCTGCAATGCCGGGCTGGAAGTGGAAGGCGGCGCGGAGGGCGTCGGCCAGGCCACGACCAACTCCGTCGTCCTTTCCCTGCTCTCCATGCTGGTGGCGAATGCCATTCTCACCGCGGTCTTCTACGTCACCTTATGAGCGAAGAAGCCCATCCTCATCAGCCCGCCGACAATGCCCCGGTGATCGAGGTGAAGGATCTCGTGCGCAAGTTTGGCAAGCGCACGGTGCTCAAGGGCATCACCTTCAATGTCGAGCGCGGCGAGACGCTGGTGATCATGGGCGGCTCGGGCTGCGGCAAGAGCACGCTGCTGCGCCACATCATCGGCTCGATGACGCCCACCTCGGGCTCGATCAAAATTTTCGGCCAGGAAATTACCGGCCTGCGCGAGCGGGAGCTGGCGCCCATTCGCAAGCGCTACGGGGTGCTCTTTCAATCCGGCGCGCTGCTCGCCTCGCTCACGGTGGGAGAAAACATCGCGCTGCCGGTGATCGAGCACAGCCAGCTCGCGCCGAATGTCATCGACCTGATGGTGAAGATGAAGCTGGAGATGGTGGGGCTGACCGGCTTTGAAAATCTGAAGCCGGCCGAGATCAGCGGCGGCATGAAGAAGCGCGTGGGTCTCGCGCGGGCGCTGGCGCTCGATCCCGAGCTGCTCTTCAGCGACGAGCCCACTTCCGGCCTCGATCCGATCATGACCGCCGTCGTCGATGAACTCACCCGCGACCTGACCAAGAAGCTGGGCATGACGGCCGTCGTCGTCACGCATGATATGACGAGCGCCTTCCGGATCGGCAGCCGCATGCTGATGCTCGGGGCCGGTCCGCGCCAGGGCACGATCATTGCCTACGGCACGCCGGACGAAATTCGGAATCACGAAGATCCCGAGGTGCAGCAATTCATTCGCGGCGAGCCCGATGGCCCGGTGCCGCTGAAACTTTCCCAAACCGATTACATCGAACGACTCCTCGGCTTCCCGCGCGCGTCCGAGACCCAAAAGCCGCGCGGAAGCTGGCAGCAATAGCCTTACGAAAAGCGCACCCATGAAAAAGAACCTCTCCGATTACATCGTCGCGTTGATTGTCGTGGCCTGCAGTCTCGTGCTGCTCAGCGCGCTGACGATTGCGCTGACCGGTTTCCGCTTTGCGAAATCCACGCGCACGCTGGAGATTGATTTCACGAACGTCGCGGGCATTCGCCTGCACTCCGAACTGCGCTACGCGGGCGCGCCGGCCGGGCGGGTGATCGCCATTCGCACGCTCACGCAGGAGGAGCGAGCCAAGCTCCCAGCCGAGCATGCGGAGGATGCGGTGCGGGTGACCGTGTCGGTGAACAACGACGTGCCCATTGTGCCCGAAGGGACGGTGGCCACGGTCGGCTCCGATACGCTGCTGAGCGAGAAATACATCGCGCTCACCCCTGGCAAGGCCGATGCCAAACCGCTGCCCAACGATGCGCTGCTCGAGGGAACTCCGGGCCTGAACATCGACAACCTCGCGCAATCGCTCGGCCCGCTGCTGGAGAATGCGAATAAAACGATCGCCGAATTGCGCGATGAAATCGGCACAGTGATGCCCAAGCTGGGGACCGTGCTCGACTCGACCAACCAGACCGCCAAGTCCGCACAGGACCTCGTGAAGGACGCCGACCAATTGATCGCCGACAACGCGAAGGACATTCACCAGCGCCTCGACGATATCGGCAAGGTGATGGCCGATCTCAAGACCGTGCTTGCCACCACCAACACCACGATGAGCAACGGCAACAAGCTGGTGGATAACAGCAACACGATGGTGAAGGACCTCAACCGCCAGCTCAACGCCCGGATGGAAGAGCTCTCGGTCGTCCTGCAAAACCTGAAGGTGGTGAGCACCTACGCGAAGTCGCTCACGCAGACGCTGGCCGATCGTCCGCAGGCGCTGATCTGGGGGAAGAAAGGCAACGCGCCGCTGACACCGGAGTCGAAGATTTTGAACAGCAACAAGCCGGTGCCGGCGAATCAGTAGCGCGGGGCGGTCTTACTTTGCAGAAACAATCCATGAATTAGTGCAAAACCTGTAGCGGCGGTCTATGACCGTCGCCAACTTGGTTCGCAAAATTCAGCGACGGTCATAGACCGCCGCTACAGGTGGTTGGTTTCTACCAAGCGAGTCGTTCTTCAACGTAATTTTCGGACGCCATTCTTATTGGGAGAGCGCGCGTGGATTACCAATGAAGTCGCGCAGCACGATTACAGGATCCCTCGACGTCATTCCGCTGCGCTTCATTTTGCTCGGGATGACGGTGTTTTGGAGGGCGTGAGGGATCCGAATTATCGATCACCTACTCTTCCGCGGGCAGGTCCTCCAGCCCCTCCGCTTCCCGCTCCCAGTCGCGGACGGCGTTGGCGATTTGCGAGGTGACCTGGGTGAGTTCGCGGCTGAGTTGCGCGCCTTTGCTGCTGCCGTGGATGCCGGGCATTTCCAGCTCCACCGTCAGCGCGGCCTGGCGTTGCTCCAGCTCGTGAATTTTTGCCTCCAACTCGGTGACGCGCTTTTGTTTCTCCCGGATGGCCTTGGCGGCCACCTTGCGGGCCTCGGCTTCGGCGCGGCGCATTTCCTTGATCTCCTTGAGCCCCATCTTTGGCGCGTCCGGCTTTTGCACGGCGGCGGCGGGCTGGAAGTTTTCCAGCTTGTCCCCGGCGACCAGCGCGGCGCGCTCGGAGGTCGCCTTGGATTTATCGAGGTAGTAATCGTAGTTGCCCGCGTAAGGCGTGAGCTTGCCCGCGCTAATGTGCAACACTTGCTTCGACAGCGCGCGGATGAAATGGACGTCGTGGCTGATGAAGATGACGGTGCCCTCATACTGGGTGAGCGCGCCGATCAAGGCGTCGATGCTCGGGATGTCGAGGTGGGTGGTCGGTTCGTCCATCAGCAGCAGATTGGGCGGATCGAGGAGCAGCTTGGCGAGCGCGAGGCGGGACTTTTCACCACCGCTGAGCACGGAGACGGATTTGAAAACGTCGTCGCCGCGAAAGAGGAAGGAGCCGAGCACGCTGCGGGCCATTTGCTCCGAGGGGCGGCTCTCCAGATCGGTCGCAGCCTCCAGCACGGTCATGCGTCCGCTCAGTTGCTCGACCCGATGCTGGGCGAAGTAACCGGCGCGCACATTGTGCCCGAGCTCGCGGGTGCCGCTCTGCACGGGCATGATCTCGGCGAGCAGCTTGAGCAACGTGGATTTACCCGCGCCGTTCGGCCCGACCAGCACGATGCGCTGGCCGCGCTCGGCCTCGAAATCGAGCCCGCGATAGACGACCAGATCGCCGTAGGCATGATCCACGTCCTTGAGGGTGATCACGCGCTGGCCGCTGCGCTGGGGCTGCGGGAAGCGGAAGGAGACCTTTGCCTCCGCCGCCTGCGGGGCCTCGATCTTCTCCATGCGGTCGATCTGCTTGAGCTTGCTCTGCGCCTGCGAGGCTTTGCTGGCCTTGGCGCGGAAGCGGTCGGCGAAATCCTGGAGCTTGGCGATTTCCTTCTGCTGGTTCTGATACGCCGCGAGATGCTGTTGCTCCCGCTCGACTTTCTCAACGAGGTAGTGATCGTAGTCGCCGCGATACCGATGCAGGCGCGAGCGCGAAATTTCCACGATCTCGGTGACGAGCTGGTTCAAGAAATCGCGGTCGTGCGAGATCATGAGGATCGCGCCGGGATAGCCCTGGAGATAATCGCGGAACCAGACCAGCGACTCGAGGTCGAGATGGTTCGTCGGTTCGTCGAGCAGGAGCAAATCGGGCTCCTGCACGAGCAGCCGGGCCAGGTGCGCGCGCATGATCCAGCCGCCGCTGAGCTTGTGGGCGGCGCGGTCGAAGTCCGACTCGCGAAAGGCGAGGCCGGAGAGGATGCGCTTCGCCTTCGCGTTGAGCATGTGGCCGTCCATATCGGCGAAGGTGTGGAGCGCCTCGTGATATTCGTGCGAATCGTGATCGTTCGCGGCCTCGCAACGGCGGATCGTCTGGCGGGCGGCGAGGAACTCGGGCGAGATCGCGGTCGCGAGTTCGAGCACCGTTTCATCGGCCACCGGGGCGCTTTCCTGCGGGAGGAAGCCGCAGCTCACGCCGCGCTGGATCGAGACGGTGCCCTCATCCGGCGATTCTTCGCGCAGGATGATCGAGAAGAGGGTGGATTTCCCCGCGCCATTCGCACCGACCAACCCCACGCGATCACCGCGGTTGATCTGCATCGAGGCCTCTTCAAAGAGCACGCCGCCGGAGAACGTCTTGGAAATATTGGAAAGCGTCAGCATGGAAAAATCGGGATCAGGCGAAGTAGGTATCTTCGTGCGAATACGGCGGCGCGCAACAGCACAAAAAGCGGAGCGACTCGCTGACGGTGATTTGATGCCACGCCCCGGCGGGAATGAGGATGCCATCGCCGGGCGCGACGCTGCGCACCTCGCCGTTGATCTCCATCGTCCCCTCGCCTTCGAGGATGAAGTAAATCTCCTCGCTCAATTGATGATAATGCCGCTGGGTTGCGCCCCCGGCAGGCACGCGCGCCTCGGCGAGACTCTGCTGCTGCACCGGGGCATTCGTCCGGTCCAAGATGCTGCGAATCGTCGAACCATCCCTGGTCGTAAACGGTGCCTGATCGGCAAGGTTGAGCACGTGCATGGCGGGAAAATGAATGACCAATGACGAATGACCAATGACAAATTTCAGACCGGGAGAAGATGCCCCTCGTTTTGGACAGGATTTACAGGATGAACAGGATGTCTGAAAGCATCGCAACTCCCTCAAGGGTTAGCCGAGAACGATATTCAGTGATGCTTTAATATAATGGGGACGGCCAGAAGGGCGCAGGTGGCAAGGACCGTGATGCCGAAAAGCACGAGCGTATGGAAAAGAACGATCGCTATCGTTACTACCATCCGCCGATAGAGCGGCCACCTTGGCCACCAACGTTCGACCAAGAAAAGCAGCAGGATAATCCCACCGGCGACAAAGTAGAAGTGGTGGTGAAACGCATCGGACAAATTTATGAGCCATTGCGCTTTTGAGCCCGATAGCCCGGCCTCCTGCCAGATTTGTTGAATCTTGGGCACGAGGAAGATACTCGCGAATCCCCAGAAGAAGATACTTGGGAGCACGGCCAGCATGGCGACGGAATAGGTGCAAAATGCCGAACGCGGATTCGGCAACGGTGGTGGCAGCGAACTCATCGTTCAAAGGGCCTGAAGGAAGGCGATGGTTTGGCAAGATTGAGCACGTGCATGGCGGGAAAATGAATGACAAATTTTTGTCCCTTGGAAAGGGTCCGTCCGAATTTTAGAAATGGTTAACTTGGCTCCGTCTATTTCCCCTTAAGAGCATTCGCAGTTTCATCGGCCAAAATAATCGGCCAAGAAGGATCGAGAAAGTAATTGGGATTGTTTTGCTGATATCGTTTATATCGAGCGAGGAATTCACCATTAAAACGTGAGCCTGAAACACCGAGTGCTGGATAACGACGAAGGGCCTCAAGCTGTGCTTCTTTCACGGTTAGAACCCGACTCGCAGGTGTAGAAGCTTGGGCTAATGGTGTAGAGACAGGAGAAGGTGTAGGATGAAATGGCGTCGGCTGTGAGCTTGGGGTGTTGTCACGCGGACTGGAATTTGAAGAAACCCCAATCAGGATCGCCAAACCGATTATGATAAAGACCAGACAGCCGCAGCCGCACCCACAGCCAGCATAGGCCACATTCCGACTGCCACAATTTGGACATTGCCGGGAAAGGTCTTTGCCTCTCGGATACCAAGTGTATCCACAATCCTTGCACCGATTCTGCATATGTTTCGTCCGCGCCATTCCTTGATGGCGTCTTCATATTTAACCTTTATTTGACAAGCAAACCTATTCGGAATGCAGCAAACCGCACGTTTGATGAAGGATCACTGCACTGCCGAGGATTGCGCGTAAAACACACCCCATTCGTCATTTGTCATTCGACATTGGTCATTTCCCCTTTTGCATCTTCCCTTTGACTCTGTGAAAAATCGCCGCCATAGTGCCCTCCCAATTTTTTCCAGAACCTCGCAACCTATTTATCTGATTTAAATTTCATGGCACTCGCAAACGATCTCCGCAAAGGCATGGCCATCCGCTACAACGGCAACCCCGCCATCGTCCTCGAAGTCCAGCACCGCACGCCCGGCAACCTGCGCGCCTTTGTGCAGGTGATCATCCGCTACATCGGCACCGGCAAGAGCGCCGATATCCGCTTTGGCTCCTCGGACAAGGTGGACACGGTGGACGTCAACCGCCAGACGCTGGAGTTCAGCTACAAGGATCACTCGGGCTACCATTTCATGGACCCGGAGACCTACGAGACGATCGACCTCGACGAGCACCTGATCGGTGACGGCAAGGATTACCTCGTCGAAAACCTGAAGGTGGAAGTGCTCTCGATCGAAGGCAAGCCGGCCCAGATCGAAATGCCATCCTCGGTCGCGATCAAGGTGGCCGAATCCGCCGACGGCGTGAAGGGCGACAGCGCGAACAACGTGCAGAAGCCCGCCGTGCTCGAAACCGGCAAGCAGATCCAGGTGCCGCTCTTCATCAAGGAAGGCGAGATCATCAAGGTGGATACCCGCACCGGCGCCTACATGGGCCGCGCGTAGTTCATCGGATCCATTTCAACTTTTCTCCAAAGAGGCGCTCGCACGAGCGCCTCTTTTTTTGTCTCATTTTTGTCTCACGTAACGATGCGAAGACGATGATTCTTTCTCCCGACGCTCTTTCATTTAGGCTGGATTAGTCGGGCCGGTTCGCACAGGGTCGCGCGCATGACTAAACGCCTCCTCGGGTTCGCCGCCGCTCTCTGCGCTCTCATCTCCACCGCCAGTGCCATTGTGCCCACCGGTCAGATCTATGAACCCGTGGGAACGATCACGATCTATCACTCCTCGACCCAGACTTATGAGACGGTGCCTTTCAAGGTAAAATCGCTGCTGAAGCTGGCCGGGGTGAGCAATGTCTCGCCGAGAACGGTGGTCCTCGTGCTGGCCAACAATGGCAGTGGACAGAATCTCTACCTGCTCAAGAAGGATGGCTCCGCGGAGTACGCCAAGATTGCGACGCTCTCCTCCACGGACTCGATTGATACCGCCCATAAATCGCATGTGAAGCAGGCGGGCTCGGTGAGCTTCTTCGATGGCGGTCCCGGCGCGCTGCTGGTCACCGGCGTGGTGAACAGCAAGAACTCCACCCCGAAAAGCGCGACGGTCATTGTCACGGCGGCCGGGGCGGTGGATACCGATACCGCCTTCATCAAGGGCAAGCTGATTTTCAAGGAGATGGTAGGCATTACGGTGACCCTGGATTGATCCATCCGCCGCGACTTTCGGCTTGGACGCCAGGGGGCGTTATGATTGGATGCGCGGCGCTTGCCTAAGAAAGCCACCAACCGCCGTCGCAAAACCCGGAAACTGCTCGAAGCCGGGGCGTCGGACTACGCCGACGGCGATTACTACTCCGAGGAACGCGGGGCGCGCGTGCCCACGCGGTGGGTAAAGGCGATTGCGGGCTTTCTGCTGCTGCCGGTGGTCGTGGTTTTCACCGAAACTTTTTTCGGCTGCTTCTCGCGGGAGACGATTCACCATTCGTTCTGGCGCACCCAGGAGTTCCGTTATTTCAGCCTCGGCACGGTGGTGTGGCTGGCGATGTTTTTTGCGTTCCCACGCCCGCTGCGGCTCTACGTCTTCGGGCACGAGCTCACGCACGCGATCTGGGTATGGATGATGGGCGGGCGGGTGAGCAAGTTCAAGGTGGGGGCAGAGGGCGGCCACATCATCACCGATACGCATAATTTCTGGATCGCGCTCGCGCCGTATTTCTACCCGGTTTACAGCATGATCCTGCTCGCATTCTATGGTGCGCTGAGCCTGTGGGCGGACCTCGCGCCGTATCATCCCTGGTTCTTTGCCCTGCTCGGGCTGACGTGGTGTTTCCACATCACCTTCACGCTCTGGATGATCCCCAAAGGACAGACCGATCTCACCTATCACGGCACCTTTTTCTCGCTGGTGATCATCTACCTGATGAACCTCGCCGTACTGGCGCTGATGCTGATCGTGGCCTCCAGCCATACCACGTTCCTGAGCTTCGGCCGCGAACTGCTGATCAACGCCGAGGACCTCGCCGAATGGATGACGCAGGTGGTGCGGTCGTTCTCTCATCAAATTTAACCGCGGCGGATGCGGCGAGCGCGGCGATGATTTCCTTTCCTTCGTGTCCTCGTGCCTTCGTGGTGAAAATTTTCCTCTTGGTTCCTTGGTGGTGAAATCCTTTCTGAAATTTTACCCGCGCTTTAGCCTCGCAATTTTTTGACGACTCCGTTAAGGGGCATGGGCATGTCGATCCACGTCGCGTTAAAACACCGTCCTGCGTCCTTGTATGACCGGCCCGTTTCCATGGGCCCCCAGGTGATCCGGCTTCGCCCCGCCCCCCACTGCCGCACGCCGATCCTCAGTTACTCCATCAAGATTCATCCGGAGGAGAAATTCGTAAACTGGCAACAGGACCCGTTCAGTAATTACCACTGCCGCGTCGTCATTCCCGAAAAGACCCAAAAATTCGAGGTCGAAGTCGAAGTCGTCGCCCAGATGGCGGTTTACAATCCCTTCGACTTTTTCCTCGAGCCGAACGCCGAGAAGTTCCCTTTACCTACGAAGCGCTCGTCAAGCATGACCTCGCGCCCTACCTCAAGTGCGAGGCGGAGGGACCGCTCTTCGACGCTTATTTCGAAGCGATCCCCAAGGGCGAACAGCGCACGATTGATTTCCTCGTCGCCGTCAACCAGCTGGTGCAAGGCGACGTGAGCTACCTCGTGCGTCTCGAACCCGGTGTGCAAACCCCGGAGGAAACGCTCGAAAAGAAATCCGGCTCCTGCCGCGACTCGGCCTGGCTGCTCTGCAACCTGCTGCGCCGCTGCGGGCTCGCGGCCCGCTTTGTCTCCGGCTATCTCATCCAGCTCAAGCCCGACGTGAAATCGCTCGACGGCCCCTCCGGCACCGAGGTGGATTTCACCGATCTGCACGCGTGGACCGAGGTCTATCTGCCCGGCGCGGGCTGGATCGGCTTCGACGCCACCTCCGGCCTGCTCGCGGGCGAGGGCCACATCCCGCTCGCCTGCACGCCCGAGCCTTCCAGCGCGGCCCCGATCACCGGCGCGACGGACAAGTGCGAGACGGAGTTCGAGTTCGAGATGTCGGTCACGCGCATCTATGAGTCGCCGCGCGTCACCATGCCCTACACCGACGAGCAGTGGGCCGCGATCCTCGCGCTCGGCGACAAGGTGGACGAGTATCTCAAAAAGGGCGACGTGCGCCTCACAATGGGCGGCGAGCCTACCTTCGTCTCCATCGACGACATGGACGGCGCGGAGTGGAACTCCGAGGCCATGGGCCCGATGAAGCGCGGGCTGGCGGATGAACTGCTGCGCAAGCTGCAAAAGCGCTTCGCCCCCGGCGCGCTGCTTCACCACGGCCAGGGCAAGTGGTATCCCGGCGAACAGCTTCCCCGCTGGGCCTTTGGTTGCTTCTGGCGCAAGGACGGCACGCCGATCTGGGAAAACCAGCAGTTGATCGCCGACGAAAATACGAACTACGGCATGACCGATGTGGATTCCATGCGCTTCCTCGAAGCGCTCACGCATCGTCTCGATCTCGACTCCCGTTACATCCTGCCCGCCTATGAAGACGCGTGGTATTATATGTGGAAGGAGCGCCGCCTCCCAGCCAACGTGGACCCGCTCAAGTCGAACCTGAAGGACAAGCTGGAGCGCGACCGCATTGCCCGCGTGTTTGAACAGGGGTTAAACAAGGTGATCGGCCACGTCCTCCCGATCCGCCACAGCGGCAGCTGGATGAGCGGCGCGTGGTTCCTGCGCCCGGAGACGCTTTATCTCATCCCCGGCGATTCGCCGATCGGCTTCCGCCTGCCGATTGATTCCATCCCCTGGGTGAAGGAATCGGAATACCCGTGGATTTACGAGCCCGATCCCACCGCCGAGCGCCCACCGCTGCCGCCACGCCCCGACCGCCGACGGCAGGCGTTTCAGGATGCAGGCAAGCTCACCGACGAATACATCCGCTATCTCCAGCAGGGCGATGAGCGGGGCTTCCGCCCGCAGGGTGCGCCCGGCAGCGGCTTTGAAATCCCCGGGGAAGAGGAAGGGCTCCCGCCGGAAATGCGCCGCCAGCGCCGCGCCTGGCCGGGTGGCCTGCCGCCCTGGACGGTGCCCACACAGGGCCAATCCGCCCCGTGGATCGTCCGTACCGCAATGGCGATCGAGCCGCGCAACGGCAAGCTCCATATCTTCATGCCGCCGCTCCAGAACCTGGAGGAATATCTCGAGCTCGTCGCCGCGATCGAGGAAACGGCCGATTACCTGAAGCTGCCGGTGATGCTGGAAGGCTACCCGCCTCCCGGCGACCCGCGCCTGAACGTGATCAAGGTGACGCCCGACCCGGGCGTGATCGAGGTCAACACCCATCCCGCCAATTCCTGGCAGGAGATGGTGGAGATCACCGAAGGGCTCTACGAGGACGCCTATACGACGCGGCTCGGCACCGAGAAATTCATGGTCGATGGCCGCCACACCGGCACCGGTGGGGGCAACCACATCGTGATCGGCGGCGCGACCCCGGCGGACAGCCCGATCCTGCGCCGTCCCGACGTGCTGCGCAGCCTCATCAACTACTGGCACAACCACCCGTCGCTCTCGTATCTCTTCAGCGGCCTGTTCATCGGGCCGACCTGCCAGAGCCCGCGCGTGGATGAGGCCCGCAACGATGCCATCTACGAGCTGGAGCTCGCCTTCAAGCAAATCCCGGACAAGGGCAACGTGCCGCCCTGGCTGGTCGATCGCGTGTTCCGCAACCTGCTGGTGGACGTGACCGGCAACGCGCACCGCTCGGAGTTCTGCATCGACAAGCTCTACACGCCGGAGGGCGGCTCCGGCAGGCTCGGCCTGCTGGAAATGCGCGCCTTTGAAATGCCGCCGCATGCCCGGATGAGCCTCACCCAACAGCTCCTGCTCCGCTCGCTGGTCAGCGAATTCTGGGAAAAACCCTACCGCCAGCCGCTGGTGCCGTGGGGCACGGAGCTGCACGACCGCTTCCTGCTCCCGCACTTCGTGTGGCAGGATTTTCGGACGTGATCGGCGACTTGCAGGAGTCGGGCTACGAGTTCGACCCCGCGTGGTTTGCCCCGCACCAGGAGTTCCGCTTCCCGCTCATCGGCGAGGCGAGCTATCGCGACGTCCAGGTCGAGATCCGCAATGCGCTGGAGCCCTGGCACGTGCTCGGGGAGGAAGGCTACGTCGGCGGCACCGTCCGCTACGTGGATTCCTCGCTGGAACGGGTGCAGGTGAAAACCACCGGCATGGTCGGCCCGCGCTACAAGATCCTCTGCAACAGCGTCCCGGTGCCGATGCACAATACCGGCACAGTGGGCGAATACGTGGCCGGGGTGCGCTACCGCGCCTGGCAGCCGCCGCAGTGCCTGCAGCCGACGATCGGCGTGCATGCTCCCCTCGTCTTCGACATCTACGACACGTGGAGCGGCAAGACAGTCGCGGGCTGCACCTACCATGTCTCGCACCCCGGTGGGCGCAGTCATGACTCCTTCCCGGTCAATTCCTACGAGGCCGAGAGCCGCCGTCTCGCACGTTTCTTCCCTTATGGCCACACGCCGGGGAAATTCGACGCGCCGCCGGTGGAAAAATCGGAGGTATTCCCGTTCACTCTGGATTTGCGTCAATACTCAAAGGGCGGTTAATTGGAGTCCATGTCCGCCCGGGGAAGCACCATCGGCGAGCCACCCGCCACGAATGCCCTGCCGCCGCTCGGCTACCAGCGCCGGCAGGGGACGCTTGCCCTTTTATATGACGAATTTCTCCTGCCCGACGGAGGCATCCGCCCCCATTGGAAGGAAATCGGGGCGTACCTCGCCCGGCTCGGCCCGGAAGAGATCAACCGCCGCTGGAACCACGCCCGCAAGATCCTGCGCGACAATGGCGTGGCCTACAATTCCGACCCATGGAACCTGAACGGCTCGTTCCGCTCGTGGGAGCTCAATCCCATCCCGCTCCGCATCCCGAGCGGCGAATGGAAGACCATCGAGGCCGCCGTACGCCAGCGCGCCCGCCTGCTCAACTCCATTCTCAACGATCTCTACGGCGAGCAGGAACTGCTCGGCAAGGGGCTGATCCCGCCCGCGCTGATCCTCGGCAATAGCGCCTACCTGCGCCCCTGCGTGGGCGTACCGGTGCCACAGGATGCGCGCCTGAGCGTTTACGCGGTGGACCTCGCCCGGGCGCCCGATGGCAAGTGGTGGGTGCTCTCCGACCGGACGCAGGCCCCCTCCGGCGCGGGCTACGCGCTGGAAAACCGCGTCGTCCTGTCCCGCGTGTTTCCCGAGATTTTCCAGCAGGCGCAAATCGCGCGGCTGGGCGGTTTCTTTCGCCAGATGAAGGAGGCGCTCGAAGCGCTTTCCCCGCGTCCCGGCCTTGCCCCGACGGTGGTGCTGCTCACCCCGGGGCGGCTCAACGAAACGCACTTCGAGCACGCCTACCTCGCGCGCCAGCTCGATTTCACGCTGGTGGAGGGGCAGGACCTCACGGTGCGCAACGACACCGTTTACATCCGCACCCTGCAAGGGCTCCAGCGCGTGGATGTGATCCTGCGCCGCGTGGATGACGATTACTGCGATCCGCTGGAGCTGCGCGATGAATCGCTGCTCGGCGTGCCCGGGCTGCTCAACGCCGTGCGCGCCGGAAACGTAACGCTGGCGAACAGCCTCGGCAGCGGGCTCGTGCAATGCTCGGCCCTTGGCGCCTTCCTGCCCAAGCTCTGCGAGCACCTGCTCGACGAAAAGCTGCTCATGCCCTCCGTCGCCACCTGGTGGTGCGGCCAGGCCGCCGAGCACCAGTACGTCGTCGATAATCTGCATGGCCTTGTCGTCCAGCCCGCCTTTGGATTTCCCGGCGAGCCGATCCCGGCCGAGCCGTCGGAATCCACCCTGCGGGAGGCGATCCAGGCCTGCCCCGAGCTGTTCACCGCGCAGGAAGTGGTGCGGCTCTCCCAGTGCCCCGATTTTGCGGAAAACCAGCTCGAGCCGCGCTCGATCGTGCTCCGCGTCTTCGCCGTCCGGCGCGGCGACGATTATCTCGTCATGCCGGGTGGGCTCACCCGCGTGACCGCCGATGAGGCGAGCCACGGCGGCCTCGTCCCCAAGGGCGGCGGGACCAAGGATACCTGGGTGGATCTGTCGGAGAAATCTCCCGGCGCAAGCCGCCCCGGCTCCACGTCGGGAGCGGAGCTGCGCCGCAGCAGCCCGGGGCTCACCAGCCGCATTGCGGACAGCCTGTTCTGGCTGGGACGCTACGCGGAGCGCGCCGAGTTCTCCGCCCGGATGGCCCGCTCCACACTCGAAGGGCTCGCCAATCAACAGGGCTGGCTCAAGGTCGCGGATTTCCAGCCGGTGCTCCGGACGCTCCAGCATTTTGGCCAGTTGGCGCTGCCCGCGAATGTCCACCGCACCCAGCTCGAAACCCTCATTGTCGAGCAGATGACCGATCGTGCGCGCTCGGGCAGTCTCGTCTCCATCGTCTCGCAACTGCGCGATGTGGTGACCTCGGTGCGCGACCAGGTCACCGCCGATACGTGGCGAATCGTGAACCAACTGCCCGACATTCTGCCCGGGGCCAATGAATCGCACGCCGACATGGACCTCGATCTGCACAAGGTCGTGCTCCACCTCTCCGCGCTCAACGGGGTGCTCAGCGAAAACATGACGCATAACAGCGGCTGGCGCTTCGTCGAGCTGGGCCGCCGGATCGAGCGCTCCATCTACAGCGCGCACATCATCACCGAATCGCTCTCGCTGAAACGCTCGCCCACCTCCTCGCTCTTCGAGGTGCTGCTGGAGGTCTTCGACGCCGTGATCACCTATCGGCAGAAATACCTGAACATCCGCCGCGACACGGTGCTCGACCTGCTGCTGTGCGACGAGACGAACCCGCGCTCGCTGGCCAGCCAGCTCATTCACATTCTCGATGACCTGCTCAACCTCCCGCGCGATACCGACGACGGCTTCAAGCTGCCCGAGGAACGCCTCGCCCTGCGCGCGCTCAGCGACGTGCGGCTCTTCGACGCCAGCGACCTCGCCCCCGCCACGGTCGCCGAGATCGAAACGGCCATGATGGAACTCTCGGCCCTCATCACCCGCCGCTTCTTCATGCACCTGCGCACCTCCTCCGTCGGCCGCGACGTGGCGGCCTCCAATCTCCCGGATACGGTATGATGCCGGTTAAAATTAACCACCAAGACACCAAGACACCAAGGAAGAGAAATCATCTTCTTCATTCCACGGCCTTGTTTTCCTCTTCTTGGTGTCTTGGTGCCTTGGTGGTTCCCTTTCCCCGCCCATGATTCTCGACGTCTATCACTGGACCGAATATCGCTATGCCGAGAGTGTCCCGCTCTCGCAGCACCTGTTGCACATGCAGCCGCGCGATCTGCCCACGCAGCGGGTCATTTCCACGCGCTATGAGTTTACCCCGCGCCCGGCCAGCGTCTCGGAGCGCACGGATTATTTCGGAAATCGGGTGACCGAGTTTACGATCGGTGAGCCGCATGTGGGGATGCACATCAAGTGCTTCAGCCAGGTGGAGACCAGCCTGCGGGCGGTCCCCAAAGCGGCGATTACGCCTGCGTGGGAAAGCGTCGCCGCGAGTCTTCTTGAAACCGCCGATTCCGATCCGCGTTCCTTTATCTATCCGTCTCCCTATGCCCCTCACCTGCCGGTGCTGCGGGCGTGGGCGGCAGAGAGCTTTCCCGCCGGGCGTCCCTTGATGGAGGGCGTCTTCGATCTCACCCAGCGCATTCACGAGGAATTCGTTTTCGACAACGCGGCCACCACCGTCGCCACCCCGCTCACCGAGGTTTTCGAAAAAAGGCGCGGCGTGTGCCAGGACTTCGCGCACCTGCAAATCTCCTGCCTGCGCTCGCTCGGTCTCGCCGCCCGCTACGTGAGCGGCTACCTGCGCACCGAGCCGCCTGCCGGGCGCCGCCGCATCTTCGGCGCCGATGCCTCGCACGCCTGGGTTTCCATCCATTGCCCCGGGCAGGGCTGGATTGACATCGACCCCACCAACAACCGCCTCATCACCGAGGAATACGCCACGATCGGCTGGGGCCGCGACTACGGCGATGTGAGCCTCATCCGCGGCGTGCTCGCGGGCGGGGGCCAGCACTCGCTCTACTTCTCGGTGAACGTCGAAGTGGTGACTTAGGCTCACACCGGGACGCGAGCCGCAACGCGGAGAAGCAAAATCCCCTCGCCCATCCATTGTTAAACTTGTTTTAACATTTTGCATGCCAGGTCATTTTCCCGGCCTGGAATCGGGCGGCGTTTCGCACCCGGGCAAACCTTTCAAAAGGGCAACGAGATCTTTACGAAATCGCCCCGTCGCCTCCGCCGCTTCGTCACATTAGTCGTCTTCATTTTACTCGGGTCACAAACCGCGGGAACGCATCCACACCCGGCTGCTTCGCGGTTGCACCATCACCACCATCACCAGTAAAATGAAATCCCACATCACCACCACCCGACTGCCGATTGCGGCGGTCGCTCTCCTCACCGCGCTCGCAGCCACGCCGCTCGTCCATGCCGATTCCTTCTTCGTGCCGGGCGATCTCGTCGTAAGCACCAGCACCTACACCACGCCCGCCAGTGCGATCACGGTCGGCCAGGCGCTGCCCGGCGGCGGCACGGCCGTTTCCGACGCCAGCTATCCGAACGTCTTCAACAATGAGACGCCCGATCCGAGCTTTGGCATCACCGAGCAGATCAGCCTGCAACAGCTCACGACCAGCGGCTCGCTCGTCAACACGCTCGCGATCCCGACCAGCGATCTCGTCACCAGCATCAGCTCCAAATCCGAACTCGCGCTGAATCTCTCTTCGGACGGTTCGCAGATCACCTTCATGGGCTACGTGGCCCCGGCGAATACGCTCGACGTCTCCAACGCCAACACGCCGGCGGTGAACGATCCCACGAATCCAGTCTCGCTCACCTACCAGCGCGGCATCGCCACGGTGGACTCCAGCGGCAACGTGAACGTCACGGCGGTCAATTCCTACAGCGGCAACAACGGACGCGCCGCCGTCCTGGCCAACGGTAATTTCTACACCGTGGGCAACGCGGGCAACTCCGGCAGCGGCACCACCACTGCGACACTCGACCAGCTCAGCGGCAATACCGGCGTGCAGATGATCGCCCAGGGCTCCAGCGGCAACACCACCGTAGTGGGCAAATACCAGGGCAGCGGCACCGGCAACTCGAATGGCGACCAGTATGGCTTCTCCATCACCCAGGCCGGCTTCTCCGCCGACAAGACGGGCAAGGATGACAACTTCCGCGGGATGACCGTCTTCAACAACACGATCTACGTCACCAAGGGCAGCGGCGGCAACGGCATCAACACCGTTTACCAGCTCAATCCCAATGGCGGTGGCTACGTGAATGCCGGCACCGGCGCGGGTCTCTCGACCTCGTCCACCGCGTCCAGCACCTCGATCAACATCCTGCCCGGCTTCTCCGCCACCTCGGCCAAGACCGGCAAGAATGCGAACGGCACCACCGGAACGATTTACCATCCCTTCGGCCTCTGGTTCGCCAATGCCACCACGCTCTACGTGGCCGATGAAGGCGATGGCGTGTATGGGAATGCGATCAGCGGCTTCGGCGGTCTGCAGAAGTGGTCCTTTGACGGCAGCCAGTGGAACCTCGATTACACGCTCACCAATGGCCTGAGCCTCGGCCAGGAATATGTGGTCGCCGGTTATCCCACCGGCCAGAACTCCGCGACCAGCAAGGATTGGGCGCCGGAAACGGACGGTCTCCGCAACATCACCGGCGTCGTGAATGCCGATGGCACAGTGACGATCTACGGCGTGACCTCCACCGTGAGCGGTTCCACCGATAACGGCGCGGACCCGAACAAGCTCGTGGCGATCACCGACACGCTCGGCGACAGGTACGCTCACGCAGGCTTCGGGCGAAAGCTTCGGCACGCTGGAAACCGCGGCGGCCGGACAGGTGCTCCGCGGCGTGACCTTTGCCCCGCAGGCCGTGCCGGAGCCCGGCTCTTGCGCGCTGCTCCTCGGTGCGCTCGGCAGCGCTGTCTTCAAGCGCCGCCGCCGTCTGAGCCGCTAAACGATCCCATCACCCTCAACCCAACCCGAGTGCCCGGCCCGCCAAGGCCGGGCATTTCGCTTTTAACCCAATCCCTGGAGCGGCGGTAAAATTTACTGCGCCTTCTTGTCGAAGGGCCAGTCCGCCGCCGTATCGTTGTGCTCCACCTGGCCCAGCGTGGCGGTGAGCGTGCCGTAGCCGAGCTGGTCGAAGCCGCCGCTGTTCGGCCCGTAATCGCCGCCGCCGCCCTCGGGACGCGACTTCTCGGCCATCTTCGTGGTATAGGGCGCGGAGAGTCCCTTCAGCTTCACGTAGTGATTGTAAACAAGGTCCCACACCGGTCGGGCTCCGCCGCGCGCGTCATCGCTTACCACCGTCTGCGTCACCTTGTCGTTGCTGTAGGTTTTGAACGGCACGTCTTCGCCGAGGTTATACTTGGCGACGTATTCGCAGCCTTTCAGGAAACGGTTGTCATCATACCCGTAGAGATCGTCGCCCTGCTTCCAGGCCATCTCGCAGATCGCGCCCATGATGCCGATCCCCATCAAGGTATGCCCCTGGTCGCGGCCGGACTCCTGCCATTGCCCGAGCCCGCCCGGATGCACGTAATACACCACATTGCGAATCGCCCCGTTGCCCTTGCCGTTCTTGAAATAGTTTACCGCTTCGTTGTAGAGCGGGCGCTTGTCGCAGAGCACGCCGATCGCCATCACGGACGCCATGTTGCACAGGTCCCAGTTCGCCCAGTAGTGATCGATCCGCGTATTGTTGTGCCGCTTCAAGAAATCGCTGTTGATCGGATAAAACACCGTGAGCATCATTTGTTGAAAGGCCGCGAAATCCTCGGGCTTCCAGCCCTTGTAGGTGCGCATGATTTCCGCCGCATTGGCAAATTCATACCCGTAAATTCCCGCCGCCAGATCGACGTCCGTGGAGCCGCCCAGCTCCTTCAGCGTCCCGCCCCAAGCGTTCAAAATCTCGACCGCTTTATCCGCATAGGCGACCTGCCCGGAGATCCGCCAGCGCAGGGCGCAGGCGTAGGCCGCCGCCACATCGTTGAAGAGCAGCGGGTAGTTCTGTGCCTCCGTGTGGGCGCGATCCTGCCCGCGCACGACCCGCGCCACCGGGCGCGGCTGGTAGTTCAGTGCCGAGTGGCGATTCGCGATCAGCTTCTGCCAGCTTCCCTTCCATGGCTCCGCCAGATAGTGCGCGCGCATCCGCTTGAAATCCGCCTCGTTATGCAACAAGCCGGGATGCACCAAGGCGCCCTCCTTGCTCTCCTGCGCCTGCAGTCCTTCCACCTCTCCCAGTGCCGGAGTTTCCGCAGCCACGACCGGCGTCGCCTCGGCGGCGGCTTGCGCAGCTTCGGCGGCTTTTTTCTCCGCGAGCATGGCGTTATCCAAAGCCACCCGGGCCCGCTCACGCAGATCGGTGAAACTGGCCAAAATTTTCTGGCTCGCCCCGCGGTTGCTCACGGTGACAAAACCGGGCTCGATATTGCTCAACTCCACCTCCGTCCCGGCGGGCACCATCGTAGTCCCCAGGGTCTTGCCTTCAAACACGACGGGAAATTCCAACGCTTGCAGCAGCTTCACGGTCTTGGGCCAGTTGGCCTTATGCTCCATTATCCATGCCATTGGATCCACCGGCGTGGGCGTCGGGGTGGGTGGCGGCGTCGGCGTGGCGGTTGGCACTGGCGTCGGGGTGGGCGTCGGAGCAGGTGTCGGCGTCGGGGTGGGCGCGGGCGCAGGATTCAGCCAATCCTGCACCGAGTGCACCACCCGCTGCCACACCTGCTGCGGCGATTCATTGAAGCGGAACATCGCATAGCAGAAGGCCCCGGCTCCGAGCAGCAGCAGTAACATCAACAGCCACCCACAACCGCCCCCGGACTTCTTGCGCCCCGACACGCTCCCAGCCACGGCCGCCCGTTGAACTCCGCTGCGCATGCCGCCGTGCTTTGCGGGGGGGGCAGACAATGGCACCCGCAGCTTTTGTCCGCACGATGGACAGTTCGTGTCGTGTCCCTTCCATTGGTCTTCGACTTCCAAGTGGGTTTGGCAATGCGGGCAGGCAAAATTCATGGTTGGTGGAGTTGAGCAAAATCAACACCGCCCTACCCTGATCTTTAGGCGTAATTTTGGTTACCCGGTTAAGCAATTGCAGCTCGCGCCTCGATACTCACGCCGGGCATCCCGGAAAAATTGCCCCCGTACTTTCCGGTCATTTTTGAAGCCAAAGCGTTCCCTCCCAGTGAATTGCCGTGATCTCCTGCCTCTCTCGAAAAGATGAAACACCCCGCACGGGCCGGGACCATGCGGGGTGTTTTTCAACTTGTACTGATCCGCTTAATACAGCGTCGGCGTGCCTTCCTTTTGCACCGCCTGCAACTCTTCGGGATCAATCCCGAGCAATTTGAGAATCGTCGGTGCGATCTGTGTCGTTTCCACCGGGATGGTCACCGCCGTCCCCTGCGCCGGGCCAGGTGAATTTTTCACCATGGGAAACTCCTCAGAATTTCCTAATCACCCCGGCGCCAAAATCGTTTAACCTATGCAATGAAACTTCTGCCGCTTCTGTTTCTCGCACTGTTCGCCGTTTCTCCACTCAAGGCTGCGGACGCTTCGGTGGCCACCACCGCCATCAACTCGCTCGGCATCGACTTGCTCAAAAACGCGGCCTCGTCCAATACGCTTCTCTCGCCCTACTCCATCCAGTTTGCCCTCGCGATGACTTACGCGGGAGCCGATGGGGAGACCCGCCAGGAAATGCAGCGGGTCCTGCATTACCCGGCGGATGACGCCATGCTCAACGATTCCTTTCACGCGCTCAATGGGGAACTGGAAACCATGGTAAAAACTTCGGCGACCGCTACCCGGAAAAGCCGATCCGATCACGCTGAATGTTGCCAGTCGGCTCTTTGGGCAAAAGGATCTGGCTTTCCGACCGCCGTTTCTGAAACTGGTGAAAAGTTCCTATGCCGCTCCGATGGAGTTGCTGGATTTCTCCAGGTCGCCAGATGCGGCCCGGCTTCAAATTAACGACTGGGTTTCCGGGCAAACTCACGACCGGATCAAGGACCTGATTCCTTCCGGCGGATTGGACGCGAATACCTCCCTCGTGCTGGTCAACGCCGTTTACTTCAAGGCCGCCTGGTCGAATCAGTTCGAGACCGAGGCGACGCAACCGCACCCGTTTCATTTCACCACCAGCGACTCGGTGAGCGTGCCGACGATGCGGGGCAAAGTCACCTGCGGCTATGCGCATCGCGATGGCTATACCGCGCTCGGCCTCGGCTACGCAAATTCCGACCTCCAGTTCCTCATCCTGCTTCCCGATGCTGTCGATGGTCTCGCCGCCCTGGAGGCAAAACTCCCCCCACGATGCTGATGAGCAACACCCAACTCGAGCGCCGGGAAATCATGCTGGAGCTGCCCAAGTTCAAGCTCGAACCTCCGAGCATGGACCTCGGCATGGCACTCAAGGCACTCGGCCTGAAAACCGCCTTCGATCCCGCGAAAGCCCATTTCGACAAAATGACTGAACGCAAAGGCCTGCTCTCAATCAGCCACGTCTTTCACAAAACGTTCATCGACCTCAACGAAAACGGCACCGAAGCCGCCGCAGCCACCGCCGTCGTGATGACCCTGCGCGCCCTCGCCCACAATCCTCCGCAGCCGATGGAAGTTCACGTGGACCACCCGTTTCTCTACGCGATCCAGGACCGCAAAAGTGGCGCCTGCTTATTCATCGGGCAAGCCGTCGATCCGCGTTGAGTTCTTCTCCGCTGCATCTTCGCGTGATAATCAATGCCCCGCGCCTTTGCGCAGCGACACGCGCCCGAGGATCGTCAGCATAAGCAAACCACCGACGATGCCGAAGGGAGCCATGAAGTAGAAATAGTAGTCCCAGCTTTTATCGAGGAGCAGGCCAAGGAAGTAACCCGCAAGGCTGCCGCCGAAGTATTGAAAGGAATCGATGACCCCGGAGGCGAAACCGGCCATCTTGCGGCCACCGATATCCATCGCGGCGGCGGTGCCGAGGATGGAATGGGTGGAGTTCGCGGTGAGCGAAATGAGCACGAGGAAAAGCACGGCGGCATTGGCGGTATGGAATTGAGCCGCCACCAGAATCACCGCCGTCTCCAGGAAATAGAGGAAGGCGGCCACCGGTGCGCGCCGTCCTTTGAATACCGTATCGGAGAGATAGCCGGAAATGAGCGAACCGAACGACGCGACAAACGGAATCAAAAAGCCCACGAGCTGGAATTTTCCCGAATCAAGCGACACGCTATATACATCCTGCAACAGGCGCGGGAACCATTGGTCAATCCCCTGCCGCACCGCTCCGGTACAGGCATACGCGCCTGCCACCACCCAGATCACCGGGTTTGTCACGATCGCGGCCAGGACCATTCCGACCCTCGCGGTCACGCTCCCGTCGTCGTCATCCTCGTGCTTGATGACGCCGGGCCAGCCCGCATCTTCCGGAGTCGGCTTCACAAAAATCGCCATGCCGATGGCCACCACGGTGGCAATTCCCGCCGGGACCCAGAACAGCATGCGCCAGTGCTGCGGCGGCACCTGCCACATCCCGAGGAAGGTGAACCCCGCGAGCAGGCTCGGCCCCAGCTTGAAAATGCCGAAGCGCCCAAGATTGATCATAAAGCCGAAGATGCCCGCGAAGCGTCCGCGTTCGCGCGGGGCAAACCATGCGGAGTTCATCTTCACCATGCCGGGCGCGCCAAAAGCCTGCAGGTAGCCGTCGATCCCGCGAATGAGCATGAAGAGCCAGAGCAAACCGGCGAAGGAAGCCGCACCGAAGGCGATATTCATGATGATGGTGCCAGCCGCGCCAATCAGCATTGCCCTTTTTCCACCGATCCGGTCCGTTAACAGACCGTTAAGGATCTGGCCAAAGGCATAGGCCAGCGCCACCGTGGTCACAATGGTGCCCATCTGGGCCTTGCTGAAGTGAAACTCCTCCGCAATCGCCTTGTTCGCGATTGGGAAGTTGTAACGGCACAAATAGAACGAGGTATAGAGAAGCCCTATGAATCCCCAGTTCAGGCCGCGACGTGGACGAAACCCCGGCGGATGCGCCGGGCCGGAAGACGTGGCTGAGACTGCTTGCATTGTTCATCCATACATATGTTACCCAGGCCCCAAAAGCCTTTTGTAACCAATTTGTAACATTTACCCATTCGCTCTCTGTGCGCGATTTCGCAGCGGGCCGGTTTCGCGGGATGCGCCGCCCCCTTTGGCTTGCCACGAGGCGCTTCCCTGTTACGCTCAGCCGCGAAATTTTTCCCGGGCATCATGATATCTGTCTCCATTCAGGGCCTCACCAAACGTTTTGGCACCAACGTCGCGCTCGACCGTCTCGATCTCGAAATCGGGGCCGGTGAAATCTTCTTCCTCCTCGGCCCGAGTGGCTGCGGCAAGACAACGCTGCTGCGCTCCATCGCCGGCTTCTATCTTCCCGAGGAGGGCAGCATCCGCTTTGGCACCGAAGACGTCACGCACACGCCGCCGCACCTGCGCAATACGGGCATGATGTTCCAGAGCTACGCGCTCTGGCCGCACATGACGGTGGCGCAGAACGTGGCCTTCGGCCTGGAGGAACGTAAAGTGCCGAAGGCGGAGATCGAAAAACGCGTCGCCGATGCGCTCGCCTCGGTGAAAATGGGCCACGTCGGCCGGACGCAAGATCGCCCAGCTCTCGGGCGGCCAGCAACAGCGCATCGCCTTGGCGCGCGCGCTGGTGATTCGCCCCCGCTGCCTGTTGCTCGACGAGCCGCTGTCCAACCTCGACGCCAAGCTGCGCCTGGAGATGCGCACCGAGATCCGCCGGGTGTGCAAGGAGTTCAACCTCACCGCGATCTACGTCACCCACGACCAGAAGGAGGCCCTCTCGATCGCCAACCGCATGGCCGTGCTCGATGGCGGGCGCATCCAGCAGGTGGGCACGCCGCGCGAAGTGTATCGCCGCCCCACCTCAAAGCTCGTGGCGGATTTCATCGGCGAGACGGATTTTCTGCCCGGCCAGGTGGTCTCGATCGCCGATGGCCAGGCCCGCGTCGCCACGGCCAGGAGGCGAGTTTACCGGGGTCATCACCAAGCCCGGATGGATGCCGCAAGTGGGCGAGGCGGTCACGCTCTCCATCCGCCCCGAGAGCTGGAAGCTGCGCGAAACCCCGGGAACGGAAAACAGCGTCGCCGGGCGCATCGAGAGCAGCATCTACCTCGGCGAGGTCGCGCAATACCATTTCCAGACGGCGGTCGGCGCGCTCAAGATTTTCGAGCTCAACCCGCGTTTTGACGAAGCGGGACAGGATCGCGAGTTCCATGCCACGACCCAGCAGGACGATGTCGTCGTGCTGCCCAACTGACGCCGCCCCATGCTGCCCTTCGTAAAAAATCTACCGGTCCTGATTCCGCTCGCGGTAGTGCTGGCGCTCCCGTTTGCCCTCAAGCCGAAGCACGACGAACTGCTCACCCCCGCCGACGAGACGCTGGTGATCGTGTCGCCGCACAACGAGGCGATCCGCCATGAGTTCGCCGCCGCCTTCGCCAAATACGAGAAGGTGAAGACCGGCAAGACGGTGCGGGTGGACTGGCGCACCCCGGGCGGCACGACCGAGATTTCCGCTACCTCGCCTCCCAATATCTGGGCGCGTTTTCCTATTACTGGACGCACGATCTGCATAAGACGTGGAATTCCGACATCGCCGGGGCCTTCGACAATCCCAAGCTAATTCCAGCGACCGATCCGGCGCAGGATACACCCGGGCAGGCGGCCCGGCGGGCGTTTCTCGATTCCAACGTCAGCGGCGGGCTCGATCTCTTTTTCGGCGGCGGCAGCTTCGATTTCAGCGCACAGGCCGGAGCCGGGCGGCTGGTGGATTGCGGCGTGATCGCCAAACACCCCGAGCTTTTCAATGACCACGTCATCCCCGGGCAACTCGGCGGCGAGCAATATTGGGACCCGAAGGGCCGCTGGATCGGGACCGTGCTCTCCGCCTTCGGCATCTGCTGGGAAAATGATTCGGTGGCCCGGCTCGGCGTGACGGCACCCCGGCAATGGGCCGACCTCGCCAACCCGAAATACCTCGGCCAGCTCGGCCTTTCCAATCCCACCCTCAGCGGCTCGGCGGCCAAGGCTTACGAGATGCTCATCCAACAGCAGATGCAACAGGCTCCCGCCCCCACCGAGGGCTGGACCAATGCCATGCGCCTGCTCCAGAAGATCGGAGGCAATGCCCGCTACTTCACCGATGCCGGGCAGACGGTCGCGCTCGACGTGACCAATGGCGACGTTTCCGCTGGCATGACGATCGACTTCTTCGGCCGTTTCCAGAGTGAGGCGGTGCGCCGGCCGGATGGCACTTCGCGCGTCGGCTATGTCACGCCGGTCGGCGGTTCATCCTACGGCGTGGACCCGGTCGGCTTGCTCCGAGGGGCCCCCCATCGCCAGCTCGCCCTCGATTTCATCGAGTTCGTCCTCTCCCTCGATGGCCAGAAGCTGTGGGACTACAAGCTCGGTGCCCCCGGCGGACCCGAGAAATACGCGCTGCGCCGGCTGCCGATCCGGCCCGAGATGTATCAGCCGGCGTATCGCCAGTATTTTGCCGATCCGGAGATCAATCCCTACGAGGAAGCGGGCAAGTTCGTTTATCACGGCGAATGGACCGGGCCACTGTTCCGCCCGCTGAGCTTTATCGTGCGGGTGATGTGCATCGATACCAGCGTGGAACTCCACGACGCTTGGGCCGCCCTGATCAAAGCCGGGTTCCCACCCCAGGCGATGGCGGCTTTTTCGGATGTCTCCGCCGTGGATTTCGCGGCCGCCAATACCAGGATCAAGACCACCCTGTCGTCGCCGGATAAAATCGAACAGGTGCGCCTCGCGAAGACGCTCTCCGATCACTTCCGGGCGCAATACCGCCACGCCCAGGAACTCGCCCAGGAAGGAAAATAATGAATCGCACCCTCTCTTTCCTCGTTTACACCCTTACCGCCGCGTTCTTTGGCTGCTTCCTGCTCTGGCCGATCGGGCAGACGGTTTCCGGCGCGTTTCTGGATGCCAGCAATCACTTTACCTGGAACTACATCGCGGAGGTTTTCCAGAACCAGATCTACCTCGAAGGGCTCTGGAATAGCCTGCTAATGGGGCTGGGCAGCACGGTGCTCGCCATCCTCATTGCCGTCCCCCTCGCCTTCCTCTCCGACCGCTTCGATTTCCCCGGCAAGAAGTGGTTTTCCTCGCTGATTCTCGTCCCGATGATCCTCCCCCCCTTCGTGGGAGCAATCGGGGTCAAACAGATCTTTGGACAGTATGGCGCGTTCAATGCCCTGCTCATCAAGCTCGGTTTGCTCGCCCAGGGGGGGGCCATTGACTGGCTGGGACAGGGACGGCTCTGGAGCATCATCGTGCTCACCGCCCTGAGCCTCTACCCCATTCTCTATCTCAACGTCGTCGCAGCGCTGGCCAATGTGGACCCTGCACTGGAAGAAGCCGCCGAGAATCTCGGCTGCACCGGCCTGCGTAAACACCTCAAGATTACCCTCCCCCTCATCATGCCCGGTCTCTTCGCGGGGGGGACCATCGTTTTCATCTGGGCTTTCACCGAATTGGGGGTCCCCCTCATCTTTGATTTCTCCCGCATTACCTCGGTGCAAATCTTCAATGGCGTGAAGGAGATTGCGGGGAACCCCTTTCCGTACGCACTCGTGGTGGTGATGCTGGCCTTCTCCGCCTTGCTTTACTCTGGCAGCAAGTGGTTTTTCGGCCGTCACAACTATGCGATGATGGCCAAGGCCACCAGCCAGGGGGGTGCCCGGAAACCGGGGAAAATCATGTCCCTCGTCTGCGTCGCCAGCTTTGGCTTGGTGACCTTTTTCGCCATCCTCCCCCATCTCGGTGTCGTCCTCGTTTCGTTCTCCAATGATTGGTATCGCAGCGTCCTCCCGCAGAGCTGGACGCTGGATCATTACCAGGCCGCGCTGGGCCATGTGCTAACCGTCCCCTCCATCGCCAACAGCCTCAAATACGCCGCCATTGCCACCGTGATTGACCTCTTGCTCGGCATCGGGATTGCCTACGTCGTCGTCCGCAGCAACGTGCCGGGCCGGGGCATCTTCGACGCCCTCTCGATGCTCCCGCTGGCGGTGCCGGGATTGGTCCTGGCCTTTGGCTATATTTCGATGACCCAGCCGGGGCATTTCTTCGCCTTCCTCAATCCCACCAATAATCCAACGGCGCTGCTGATCATCGCCTACAGCGTGCGCCGCCTTCCCTACATCGTCCGCAGCGCCGTCGCCGGTCTCCAGCAGACCAGCAGCACGCTGGAGGAAGCCGCGCAAAACCTCGGGGCCTCCCCCTTCCGCGCGATCCGCAAGATCACCCTGCCGCTGATCACCGCCAATCTCCTCGCCGGCGGCCTGCTCGCCTTCGCCTTCGCCATGCTGGAAGTCTCCGACTCCCTGCTCCTCGCGCAGAAACAGGAGTTCTTCCCCATCACGAAGGCGATCTACGAGCCTCTTCCAGCTCCTGGGCGAGGGCCGCTACGTCGCCGCCGCGCTCGGCGTGTGGGCGATGGCCTTCCTCGCAATTACCATCCTCGCCGCCACCAAATCGCTCGGGAAGCGCCTCGGCGCCCTCTTCCGGGTATAGAGGTCTTTGGTTTCCGGGCCGAAGAAGTCATCCACTTCGGAAATATTCGATTCCAGCCCTGTAACCTTCTCTCCGGTTGCGACGTCTTGCCTGGTGAATATGAAAACTTTCTCCTTCACCAAGTGGGCTGCGGTCACTGTGATCGCCACCCTTTTTTCCGGCGCGGTTTATACGATTGCCGCGACCGACACGGCTTCCACGGGCAACGCCAGCGGCGATCCCGCCCGACCGGCCCGCGAGCGCATCCGCGCCGCTTTGAAAACGCTCGATCTGAGCGACAGCCAGCGCACCCAGGTGCGCGCGGTCTTCAAGGATAACGTCCCCACGCTCCAGCCGCTGGTGAAACAGCTCGTCTCCGAGCGCCGCACCCTCCGGGGCATCATCCAGACGGTGCCCGTAAACGAAGCCGCAATTCGCGCGGAGGCGGCCAAGGTAGCCTCGATCGAGGCGGATCTGGACGTGCAGCGAGCGCAGGTCTCGCAGTCGATCCAGAAAATTCTCACCCCCGATCAGGTGCAAAAATTCCGCGGCCTCCAGAGTAAATTCGATGAACGCGTCGATGCCGGCCTCGACCGGTTTGCAAAATGGTCCGCCCAACCGTAAACAAGCGCTCGTGCCACTCGAAGCGCCGTCCGATGAAACCCTCGTCGCCGCCACCCTCACCGGGGATGAGGGGGCGTTCGCCGAGCTGGTCGCCCGGCACAAGGGCAAGATCCTCGGGATGGCCGCCCGCTTTGCCCGCAACCATGCGGACCTCGACGACCTCGGCCAGGAAATCTTCCTGCGCGCCTACCGGAACCTCGCCAAATACCGCGCGATCGCCCCGTTCGAGCACTGGCTCTCGCGGCTGGCCATTCGCATGTGCTACGATTTCCTGCGCAAGCACCGCCGCGATCCTGTCGCCCTGGAGGACTGGGACGGTGCCGCCCCACCCGATCAGCACCGGCAGGATGCCGAAGTCATCCACACCGCCATGCGCCGGCTCAACCCGGAGGAACGCCTCGTGATCACCCTGCTGGAGCTGGAGGACAAAAGCGTGCGCGAGGTGGCCGAGGCCACCGGCTGGAGCGAGCCGAATGTGAAAGTGCGAGCCTTCCGTGCCCGGCAGGCCCTGAAAGCCATTTTGGAAAGAGAGGAAAAGATTTGAAAACCCCACGCCACCAGCAGAAGAAGACAACCGACGTGAACGACGACCGCCTCAACGAAATGCTGCACGCCGCCCGGGCCGCGAAGCCGGACCCAGGCCGGGTGGAATACGGCTTTGAAACGCGGCTCCTGGCCCGCCTGCGTTCCGAACGCCAGGCGCCGGCCCAGCCGTGGTATGCGGCGGCGTGGAAGTTGTGCCCGGCCTTTGCCGCAATCACGCTGGTGCTGGGCGTATGGACCTGGTTTTCGCCGCCGGATTTTTCGAGCCATCTCGCCCAGTTTTCCGAGACGGCGCAGATCACGGGAATGTTTACCGGAGAACAGCCGTGAACCAGTGGAAATCCATCCTCGCCGTCTGCGCGATCTTTATTCTCGGCCTCGTCTGCGGCTCGTTGCTCACCGTGCGGGTGATCGACCACAAGCTGCAAACCGTCGTGCGCAGCGGCCCCGAAGGCGTGCGCGCCCTCGTGCTCCAGCGGCTCACCCGCCAGCTCCACCTCACCCCCGATCAGCGGGAAAAAGTGCAGGCGATCACCGAGAAGACCATGGCCGAGCTCCAGGCCTCGCGCCGGAAGATTGCGCCGGAGATCAACCAGACCATGGAAATGGCCCTTTCCGAGATTCGGACGATTCTCAATCCTGAGCAAATTCGCAAATTAGACGAACTGGCCGACCGGCGACGGATGTTCTGGCAGGCTCCCGATCGGGAAAGCCGCCCCATGGCCACGCCCAGAGCCACACCTTAACGAATCAGGCGGGCGGATTAGGCACTATTTGATAAATAGTTATTTTCTGCTCTATCGCAATTTAAACATCCCCTCATTTACAGAGGCGAAAAATTGAACTCAGGGATATAAAAAGTGCATCGCACAGCGCTTTCAATCTCTGGTGGATAAGCAAGGACGGGGCGGCGGGAATTCATTCTTAGCTACCGGCTTTTCAAAGGGCTAAACCTGTAGCGGCGTTTCATTGGGAGCTGGCATAGAAATCGCTCCGGTTACATGGGTGGTGGATCACGTTGTGGCGTTGGTTTGCATACACTTCCAAATTAAGAACGAATAACTTCTAAAGCGTATGGCGGAGGCCCCTGTTATGATTGATTTTGATGCGATCTCGGAAAGCGAGGCGATCAGCGAAGAGCGATATCGCCAGATTTTTGAGAAAAGCCCTACTCCCATGTGGGTTTACGATGAGGACAGTCTTGCCTTTCTCGCGGTGAACAACGCCGCTTGCGAGCAGTATGGCTACCGGCGGGAGGAGTTCCTCACCCTCACCATCGAGCAGATCCGCTGCCCCGACGAGCTTGAGGCCCTGCATCAAGCCCTCGACCATCTGGAGGAGGGCCTGCCTTTTCAGCGCGAGTGGAAGCATCGCAAAAAGGACGGGACGGAAATCCTGGTCGAGATTACCTCGGAAAACATCGTGCTGGAAGGCCACCGGGGCCGGCTGGTCCAGGCCATGGACATCACGGAGAAGAAGCAGATGGAGGCACAGTTCCTCCGCTCGCAACGGCTGGAAAGCATCGGCATGCTGGCTGGCGGCATCGCCCACGATTTGAACAACATCCTCTCCCCACTCCTGATGTGTGTGGAGGTGCTGCGCCAGAAGCTCACCGACGAGGAATCACACGAGATGATCGAGGCCCTGGAAACCAGCGCCCGCCGCGGCTCGGACATGGTGAGACAGATCCTTTCCTTTTCCCGGGGCATGGAGGGCAAGCGCGTGCTCATCCAGCCGCCCCATTTGTTCCGCGAGATCAACCGCTTCCTGCGCGAGACTTTTCCCAAGAGCATCGAATACCGCACCATCGTCGGCGAAAACGCGCCCGCCCTCGTGGCCGATGCGACCCAAATCCAGCAGGTGCTGCTCAACCTCTGTGTCAACGCCCGCGACGCGATGGAAAACGGCGGCACGCTCACCCTGCAGGCCCGGGATTTCCACCTGACCCCGGAGACGGCCCTGGTCGCACCGAAGCTGGTCCCCGGCCACTATGCGGTGCTGGAAGTGACCGATACCGGCGCGGGAATGACGAAGGACGTGCTCGCAAAAATCTTCGACCCCTTCTTTACCACCAAGGAAATCGGCAAAGGCACGGGGCTGGGGCTCTCGACCTGTAATGCGATCGTGAAAAACCATGGCGGGCAGATCGTCGTGGAAAGCGAACCCGGACGAGGCACCACATTCCGCGTCTTTCTCCCGGCAGAAACGGCCCGGGTGACCGCCCCGGCTTCCGGAACGGAAAAGCTGCCCCGCGGCAATGGCGAGCTGGTCTTGATAGTCGATGACGAGCTCTCCATCCGCCAGATCAGCCAGCAGACGCTGGAGGCTTTCGGCTACCAGGTTTTAACGGCGGAAACCGGCGTGGACGCCGTGGCTGCGATTGCCCAGAGCACGGAGAAAGTGGATGTCGTCATCATCGACCTGCTCATGCCCGAGATGGATGGCATGGCGACCAACGAGGCGCTGCGCGAGTTCGATCCCACTCTGAAAATCATCGCCACCAGCGGCATGGTCGGCTCCGATGAAATCGCGCCCGAGCAGCATTTCGACTCCTTTCTCTACAAGCCCTTTACCGCCATCACGCTCCTGAAGCTCATTCACGACGTGCTGCATCCCAAGGATTTGGCGGCGAAACGTTAAGATCCTGAACTGTTTTTGCAGGAACGATCCACAGAATGGGGCAACGCCGCTGGAACGGCCTTCCCATGCGGTGAATCCTCCCACGACGCAAAGTGTGCTGGGGAACGCACCCCGTCCCGGGTGCTGGTTTCGAGGGCGTTCAAGGCCTTGGCGAGTTCCCATTTTCAAACCACTTTCTTCTAGCGCGAGCCTTGTTCCGGGTGGAGCACTCCGCTGGAGTGCGCGGTCCGGCGGCTCGCCGGACCGAAAGAGCGAGCGGGTAATCTTTATAAGAGGCGTGCTTGAGCAGGGCGACCGCGCCCGGGTGTCCTCGGCGAGCCGCCGAGGACGGCACTCCAGCGGAGTGCTCCACCCGGAACAGGGGGATTGCCTGCGGCGGACGATTTGAGCAGGGGAAGGCGTAGGCTCTCCGGAATTGCGGAGTCATCAATTCGTGAACACGGTCTGGCGTTATCACTCGCCCAACTGCACCTGGTATTGGCGAATGGTCGGCTTTTTATCCACGGGGGCAAGGTCGTAGGCGTGGGCGAGGAATTGCCGGGCCATGGGCAGGTCGCCGCGCTCGACATAGATCTGGGCGAGCAGCGTCTGGATCTGCCAACCGTCTTCGGGAGCGGCATTTTTGGCGGCGAACTGCAGGATGGGCTCCGCTTCGTCGAGCCGCTTGAGGACGATCAGGAGGCGCCCCTCCCGCATGCTGGCGTGGGAGGCCGCCTTTGGGTCGGTCCCGGATGCGTGAACAATGCCCTGCAAGTATTCACAAGCGACCTGGGCATATTGGTTCCGCAGGCCGGGGTCGCGGGTGTAAATACTCAGGTTGGAATACAAATCCGCCCAGTAGGAGTAGTCGCGAGCGGCGATCGCCTTCGCGCGCTGCCGCCATGGCCCGGCCTCCAGCGAGTTCTGCAACAGGAGAGTATCGAGAATCGCGGTGAGGGTGTAAACCTGCTCGGCGTCGGTTTCAAAAACGGCGGCCTGCTGGAGCGCCTGGAGGGCTTTGCGTGCGGTTTGGGAACGGGCGGGCTCCGGCTCCCCGAGCGCTTGCAGCAGATAGAGCCGCCCCAGGAAATAGGAGGAGCGATTGAGATCCGAGCGATGCCGAATTTCAAGCAAGGTCGTCTCCGCGCGGCTCCGCAAGGCAGCCGCTTCCTGCGGCGACGAAGAGGTCTGGCTCATCTGCACCAGGGCCTCGGCCAGCATGTCGCGATAAACAAAGGTGCGGGGATTGAAATCCACACTGCGCTGGAAGACTTCCGCCGCCAGCGGCACCATTCGGTTGGCCTGCAAATACGTCCCCCACTCCACGGCGGAGGAGGCTTGCAGGGAACGGAACGCGACCGGCCAGGCTGCGGCAGATACGGCCACCAGGGCGATCGCGGCCCCCGCCAGCCCCAGTCTGGAGCCCAGCGGCCATTCGCGACGGGCTCCGGCCAGCAGGCCCCCACTCACCAGCGTGAGCACGGCCAATCCACCGGCAAAAAAGATGAAAAGCTGTCCATACTGCACGGCCTGCTCCAGCACCCCGGCACTGCTCGTCGCCGCCCCGGGCATGAGGCCGATCCCTTCCAGTTCCATGGTCTTGAAAAGCAAATAGGCCAGCGCCAGCACTCCGGAGCCCAGCCAGATCTTGAGGAAGCGATCCGCAGTGATCCGCCCCGAGGCCGAAGCCAGCGCATAGCTGCCGCCCAGCCACAAGGCCAGGAGCGGCACGATCTTCAGCGAAACCCGACCGCTCCCATTGGAAAAATGAAGCAGGGACTGGGAGAGCAGTTCCATTACGGAGCGGGGCTCGAAGAGGTACTCATGCACGAAGCCGTAGATCGTCGCGCCGAGGAGGATGGCGAGCAAAGTGATGGCTGCGGCCACCGGAAAGTTTTCGGCGATGACGGAGGAGGAAGCGGGCCCGGGCCAAGGCGCCACACCTTCCGGCTCCGCCGCTTCATCGTCCAGCCCGCGCAGCAAGGCGCAGAGGAGCCCCAGTTCGATCACGAACAGCATGGCCGTGGTCGCCGTGCGGAAAACGAACGCCATATCCACCAGGTGCCCGGCGAGCGCCGCCGCGAGGGCGAGCCAGAGGAACTGCCGCGGGGAAACGCTTTGAGCGCCGAGCGCCAGCGCCTTCCAGCCATGCCAGAAGATATAGGCAACCAGCCCGAGCACTCCCCCCACGAGAAAACCCAGGCCAGCCATGCCTGCCCCGGCCTTCCAGGCCAGCAGCCCGGAAACAACCAGCGCGCCAGCGGAGACCAACCCCCAGGTCCAGACCGGCCTGCGGGCGGGTGAAAATGAGACCGGCCCGGCGGAGGCTATTAAAGAAAGCCAGCGCAAAGATGGCGAGAAAAGCCAGCAGGCCGAGGCCCCCGAACGCATACCAAAAGTCCCAGAACAAATCGTGGAAGCGATTTTCATTACTGCTATCCACCGGCGTGTAGTAGTGCGGCAATACGGCCTCCAGCGTCTCCTGCCCGTAGCCGATCCACGGGCGTAACGCGTGCCAGGCGTCCGATCCCCCGGTCGGATGCGGCAGGGCAGTGGGATTGAAAATCACCTCCGGCGCGCGCTGCCAGAGCTCGGCGCGAAAGCCTTCGCCACCTTCCAGCACAGATTTCACTCCGGCAAAGCGGCTGAAGCCGGGCAACTGGCCGAGAAACTGCAAAGAGCCCCCGCTCAACACCCCGGCCAGGAGAGCCACCCCGGCGAGGACGGCGAGCGTGGTGAGCCAGGTCCTGCTGCGCCGGGCGGCGGCATAAAGCACCGCCAGCACAAAACCGCCCGCCAGCAGCGCGATGACCGGCCCGCGGCTTTGCGCGCAATCGATCGCCACCAGCAGCCCGGCCAGGACAAGCCAGTAGAGCAGCTTGAGCCCGCGCGCGGATTCCGAATGACGATGCAGGCAGAAAAGGCGCCAGATCGCCAGCGGCAGGAGCATCACCACATACCCGCCCAAAAAGAGCGGATGCCCCACCGTGGAAAAAGCCCGGTGATCATCCAACCCCGGAATATGGGGGTCCCACCCCAGCGACTGCACGATCGCGTCGAGACTCACCGGGAGGCTGGTGATCAAAAGCAGCGTGACCAGCCGGTTGACCTGCTCCCAGCGGCGCAGATGCGTCGCCACCATGGCGACAAGGGCCAGTTCGGAAGCCCAGGTGAGCGCGCCTTGCACGGTCTCGCATTCACCCCAAAAGCTGGCGGCCAGGGTAAATGGAGCAGGCGGTGGAAACCGCCACCATGAGCCCAAAAATCGTAAAAGCCACGGCCAGGGGCGTCCTCGCAAGGGAACGAAGGCCCGCCCTGATTCCCGGGAGAAACCGCCCACGCTCCAACGCCTCCACCAGCCAGGCAGCCAGCCCGACGAGCGCGAGCAACCGCAGCGTGCCGAACTTGTAGGGCTGGTAGGCGGAAGGTCCACCCGACGCGCTGAAAATCAGCGGCACCGTACCGCACACTGCCAGCCAGACGGCTTCGATGATGCCGCCGCACCACGCAGCGAGGCGCGATTCGCGAGACAGGGATTGGACAGGGCTGGTCATCGCGTTTTGATAGTCTCCATCAAGGGCATGTCCAAGCAGTTTGGGTGAATTCACATGATCGTAACGTGCCCACCCACCACCCCGGAACCATCAAAACAGATTGATTTTCTGCATTGCGCCGGAAACGAAGCCGCGTTTAATCTGACCAACCTATGGGACGTCAATGGCTCCAAGCAAAACGTGAAGTCGCCGGCCTGAAAAAAGGCATGATGGTGGGAAAACTCGTGAAGGAGATCATGGTCGCCGCCAAATTGGGCGGGCCTGATCCGGCGGGTAACGCACGCCTTTATGCCGCGGTCGAAAAAGCCCGCAAGGCCAGCGCCAGCCGCGAAGTGATCGAACGCGCGATCAAAAAAGGCGCCGGCATCGGCGACGAAAAGCTGGTGATGGAGCACGTGGTTTTCGAAGGCTACGCCCCGCACAAGGTGGCGCTGATCGTGGAAGTGCTCACCGACAATAACAACCGCACGGCCCCGGAAATCCGCGTCCTCTTCAAAAAGGGCCAGCTCGGCACACCCGGCAGCAACAAGTTTCTCTTTGATCACGTGGGTCTCGTCGAGGCGCACCATGCCGATTCCGCCGTGGACATCGAGGTGGCGGCCATCGAGGCGGGGGCGAACGATTTCGAGTCGCTCACCCACGAGCAAAACGACGACATTCCCGCCAACCGCACCGGCGCGCGCTTTATCACCGATCGCACCGCCACGGCCGCCGTCTCCAAGTGGCTGGCCGAAAACGGCTGGACGGTGGTGACCAGTGAGCTCGGCTACATCGCCAAGCAATTCCCGGAGCTCACCGACGAGCAGAAGACGGAAGTCGGCGAGTTCCTCCACACGCTGGATGAGCACGACGATGTGCATCGCGTGTGGGCGGCGCTGAAGTAACCGCCTTCGAGACCGGGCCGCACGGGTAATTGCGGCAACCGGCTGGATTACCCCGCCGTGACCACGTTATTCGGCGGGTCGAGCATTTTGCGCACGGCGTGGACCAGCTTCTTCAAATCGTACGGTTTTTGCAGGAAGTTGATGCCCTCCTGCAGGGTGAAGTCCGTGCGGGAAAAATCCGCGCTGTAGCCGCTGCTGTAGATGACTTTCAAATCGGGGCGATCTTCCATCAACCGGCTGGCCAGTTGCCGCAGGTCATCGCATCGGGCATCACCATGTCCGTAAAGAGCAGGTGAATGTCCTGCTTGCAGTCCTGCCAGATTTGCAGGGCTTCGCTGCCCTTGGAAGCCGTGAGCACGGTGTAGCCGCAACGCTCGAAGGATATTGGAGGCCAGGGCGCGCAGGTTTTTTTCATCCTCCACCAGGAGAATCGTTTCCGTCCCCCCAATGAGCTTGGGCGTCTCGGAGGCCAGGGCGTTCTGGGCCACTCCCTGCTGGATGGCCGGGAGGCAGATCCTAAAAGTCGTCCCGCGCCCGGGCACGCTGGCCACATCGATCCAGCCACCATGCTGATCCACAATGCCATAGACCGTGGCCAGACCGAGCCCGGTGCCTTTGCCCACTTCTTTCGTGGTGTAGAAGGGCTCGAAAATATGGGGAAGAATCTCCACCGGAATCCCCGAGCCGTTGTCGGCCACTGAAACGGACACGTACGGCCCGGCCTTGACCCCGCCGGAGGAGGACGACGCTTCCTCGGGGGAAATCGAACCCGTCGCGGTGGTGATTTCCAGCCGGCCCCCACCCGGCATCGCATCGCGGGAGTTGACGGCGAGATTCAGCAAAATCTGCTCCAGCATTCCCACATCGGCATGCACCAGTGGCAGCTTCGGCGCGCAATCGGCATGGAGTTCGACATCCTCGCCGAGGATGCGGCGCAGCATGCGGGCCATGTTCGTCACCACGTCGTTCAAGTCGGTCGGCGCCGCCTGGATGACTTGCTTGCGGCTGAAGATGAGCAACTGGCGGGTCAACGCCGCCGCACGCTCCGCCGCGTCGGCGATTTCCTGCGAGGAGATCATCGTCTCCTCATCGGTGAGCGTGCCCGTGAGCAGCTCAGAAGCATGAATCTGGATGACCGTAAGGATGTTGTTGAAGTCGTGGGCGACCCCGCCGGCCAGCTGGCCGATGGCCTCCATCTTTTGCGACTGGAGCAGCTGTTGCTCGAGCTTCTTCCGCTCCGTCACGTCGCGACCGATGCCCAGAATGGAGGTCACCACACCATTTTGCCGGCGCGGGCAGACGGTGAGCTCCACCACCGCGTTGCCCCCATCGCTTTTCTGAATGCGCAGCTCGAAGACCGGCGGCGTTTCCCCGGCCAGCACCTTGTCGAAAATATTGGTCGCCAGCGCCACATCCTCGGGATGCAGGAGGCGCAGAAAATTGCGATCCTGCCACTCGTTGAATTTCCAGCCGGTGATCTTCTCGGAATAGGCGTTCACCGAAATGAAGGTGCCATTCGGCGCCATCTCAAAAATCGCATCGCGCGCGTTTTCAAAGAGCGTGCTGTAGCGCTCCATGCTCTCGCGCAGCGCCTGCTCGGCCAGCTGGCGCTCATGGTTGAGCTGGCTTTGCTGCAGGGCGTGCTCCACCGCGGGGCCGAGGCGGGCCATGCGGTCCTTGAGCAGATAATCCGCGGCGCCATCCTTCATCGCCTTCACCGCCACTTCCTCGCCGATGGTGCCGGAGATAAGGATGAACGGCGGCCGTGACTTGTGCTTTTTCAGGAGGCTCCAGCGCCCGCAATCCGTTGAACTGGGGCATCTCGTAATCGGACAGGATGATGTCCCACGACTGCCCCAGCGCCGCTTCGTAGTCGGGCTCGGTCTCCACCCGCTGCCACTCGACCTCCAGCCCGGCGCGACGCAATGCCAGCAAGACCAGATCGGCATCGCAGGGATTGTCTTCGACCAGCAGAGCTCTGATGGGGGTGCTCATGACCAGGGCTAGGAAACCACCTTGGGTGGCTGGTTGAGCAGCAACCAATACATCCCCAGTTGCTGGACGGCGGCGGCGAAACTCTCAAAATTCACCGGCTTCACGATATAGCTGTTCACTCCGAGCCGGTAGCTTTCCACCACATCGCGCTGCTCCTTCGAGGAGGTCAGCATCACCACCGGGATGGACTTGGTGCGCTCATCGGCTTTGATCCGCTGCAGGACTTCGATGCCGTCCACCTTGGGCAATTTCAAATCGAGCAGGATCACCTTCGGCGTGTCCTCGATGCGGCGCCCGGCATGCAAGCCCTCGCAGAAAACATAGTCCAGCGCCTCCTCGCCATCGCGCGCGACTTCGATGTGGTTGGCGAGATTCGCCTTTTGCAAAGCTCTCAACGCGAGTTCCAGGTCTCGCGGATCGTCTTCAACGATTAGAATCTCCATAGGGGTCTCACTACTCATGCACTGGGTTCCAGGTTAAAGGTAAAAGAAAAAGTCGCTCCCACTCCGAGCTTGGCGTCCGCGATGATCTCGCCTCCATGCCGATGGATGACCCGCTGAACAATCGCCAGCCCCACGCCGGTTCCTTCATATTCCTCCGCACGGTGCAACCGCTGGAAGACCCCAAATAGCTTATGGGCATACCGCATGTCGAAACCTGCTCCGTTATCTTTGATTTCATAGGTTACCAAATTACCCTCCTTATACCCGTTAATCGTAATCCGGGTTTGCTCCTTTTTGCGAGTGTATTTCAAGGCATTGGAGAGTAAATTTACCCAAACCTGCCGGAGCAGGGCCGCGTCGCCCTGGCAATCGGGCAGTTCCGAGATCTGCAAATCCACGTCCCGGCCGTCAATTTCCGGCTGCACTTCCTGCAGCACCGCATTCACGATGCCGCTCATGTTTACCGGCTGCTTCTTGAGTGGGACCCGGCTCAGGCGCGAAAAGGTCAGCAAATCGTCGATCAAATGCCCCATCCGCTGGGCGCCGTGCATGATGGTATGGAGATAGCGCTGGCCCTCCGGGGGCAGCAGGTGCCCGTAATCCTCCAGCACCGCCTTGGAAAAGCCGTCCACCGCCCGCAGCGGCGAGCGCAAATCGTGGGAGACCGAGTAGGAAAACGACTCCAGCTCCTTGTTCGCCGCCTCGAGTTGCGCCGTTCGCCGGACGACCCGCTGCTCGAGCTCCGCATTCAACTGGCGGATTTCGCCCTCCGCCCGTTTAAGATCAGTGATATCGCGAATAACCGAGCGGATGCCGGTCACCTGGCCGTCCCGGCACTTGAGCAACTGATCCTCGATCAGCACCGGGAAGGTGGAGCCGTCCTTTCTTAACAACCGGCGCTCAAACGGCGCGGGGGGCTGTTCCCCGGCCAGCTTCTGGATCACGGCCTGCCGCGAGATATGTTCCTGCGCGGAGATTTTCCACACCGGCTGCCCGAGCAGCTCATCGGCACTGTAGCCCAGCATCTTCAATTCGGTTTGGTTAATCCGGATGATCCGGCCCTGGTCGTCGATCTCATGGTATCCGGCCGGCGCGTTGTCGAACAAATCGCGGAATTCCTCCTGGCTCTCAATCAGCGCCACCTCGGCTTCCTTGCGCGGTTGGATATCGAGCACGAAAGCGGCCAATCCGTTGCCGGAGGGGAACAATCGCACATCCAGCCAGCGCCCGTTGATCGTCGAGACGACCTCGAAGGAGACCGGCGAGCGTGTCGCCATCGCGCGGCGGTAGTGATTTTCGGTGGGGGTGCCGATCAGGAACGGAAACACGTCCCAGAGGGACCGGCCCAGCATATCCTCATGCCGCGTGCGGAGCAGGCTCTCGCAACGGTCGTTTACAAAGGTAAAACACCAGTCTTCATCCAGCGCAAAGCAGGCCTCCGACATGCCCTGGATGATCTCGGCGAGCCGACGGTCCATCGCATGCAGCTCCACCTCTTTTTTGCGCAGGGCGAGTTCCGCATTTCGGCGCTCGGTGATGTCCGTGCTGTAGATGCGCACGCGTTTGGTATCGGGGAGATAGGCGATCGTCTGGGCCAGCGCGTAGTTGCCCACGATGACCTCCCGCCGGATCGCATCCCGCTTCCTCAGCTCGGCCCCCAATTGCATCAGCCCCTGCAACAGTGGGTGATCGAACTTTTGCCCCGCCAGGTCGGGAAACATGCGGGCGGCAGTCGGGTTGATGTAATTGAGCGTGCCGCTTTCCAGTTCGAGCTCGATGATCGGGCTGGGATTGCGCTCGGGGAAGGAGGCCAGCCACGCCACCCGTTGCTCCGCCCGCCGCCGCTCGGTAATGTCGCGAATGACCGCGAGCAGGTTGCCATCCGGCATGATCGTGCTCGTCACCTCGGCCTCAAAGACCTCGCCATCCTTCCGTTGAAAGTGCCACTCGCGATGATGGACGCGCTGGTGGTGCAGATCCGCAATGCAGGGGATGACCTGCGCCGCCTCCTCGGGAATGACCAGTTCCGCGGCGTTCCGGTGAATCATCTCTTCCCGGGAATACTGCAGCATCTCGCAGAAGCTCGCGTTCATATCCATGAAATCCCCCTGCGGATCGCAAATCAGAATTCCATCCGGCGCATGCTCGAAGAGGGAGCGGTAGCGCGATTCGCTGCTGCGCAATGCCGCCTCGGCCTCCTTGTGCGCCGTAATGTCGGCCCGCACGGCGATGTAGTGGTGCGGCTTTCCGTCCGCATCCAGAAAGGGAACGATGGTCGTATTCACCCAGTAATCCGAGCCGCCCTTCGCCCGGTTCTTGATCTCGCCATGCCACACCTGGCCCTGCGAGATGGTCTCCCACAGGTTGCGGATGAACGCCTTGGGATGATACCCCGAATTGACAAGCCGGTGATCGCGCCCAATCAACTCCTCGCGGGCATACCCGGAGATCGTGCAAAACTTATCGTTCACAAAGGTGATTTTCCCCTCGGCATCCGTCACCTCGACGATCGCGTGCTGATCGAGCGCAAACCGCAGGTCCAGAATCTCCCGGGTCGAGGCCTCGATTTTGGCCTTCGCGCGTTTCGACTCGGTGATGTCGCGCGCAATTTGCGAAGCCCCGATGATTTTTCCCAACCGGTCAAAAATCGGGGAAATCGTGATCGCGACTTCAATGGCCGTCCCATCCTTTTTCACCCGCACCGTTTCGAAAGGTTTCACGAACTCGCCTTTGGCGATTTGGGCCAGAATCTGTTTCTCCTCATCGAACCGGTCCGCCGGGAAGAGCATGAGCATGGGGCGGTCGATCGCCTCCGAAGCCGGGTAGCCGAAGATAAGTTCCGCCGCATGGTTCCAGCTCGTGATCCGGCCATCCAGCGTCTTGGAGATGATCGCGTCGGAGGACGATTCCACGATCGCCCCCATCCGGGCCACCGACTCATCCATCCGGCGCGTCTCGAGCAGCGCCCGCTCCAGCACCCGGCGCGAGTGGTGCAGCGCTTCGCAGAGCGCGCTGATCAACACGCCATCGATGACCAGCATACTCCATTGGGTGAGCCCCAGCGGGCGGGAAAGCGGCACCAGCGGCTCCGGTCGCATGAGGAAAACGTAAACCCCCACCGCCGCCACCGTGGTGGAAAACAGCCCGGGCCCGAGCCCGCCCAGCCACGCGCTCAAGGCAATCGGAATGAAAAAAAGGAGCAGCACCGGGCTCTGGCCGAACAGGTCCACAAAAGTCAGGCGGATGGCCAGGACCACGAGCGTAAGCGCCCCCGCAAACGCATAGGGAGTCCAGCCCGGGAGCGCGGCGAGGTTCGGCGTGATAAAATGGGCCGCTGGCAACGGCCCCATCGATCCGTGGGTCGGGAGGGTCTTGGCGGCGGAGTCGCTTTCTTGCACCGGGTATTCCATGAAGGCGTTCAGTTCTGTCTTCGGACGAAACTGTCTCCGGTTAAGCAAAATAATTCCCCCATGCCGGGGTCGCCAGCATCACACGTTCCCTCCACCCCCTGTTCAATTGGCCAACAATTCTCCATGGGAAAACTCGTTGTCACCCGACAACCACGCGAAATTTAAGTATCGGTAACTGGCGCCGCATAAACAAGGCTAAACTGCCTTCCGGTCGCGGTAATCAACCAAGCGTAAAGTAAAAGGCCGCCCCTTTATCCGGGCTGGCCTCCGGCCAGATTTCCCCGCCGTGCCGGGTGATGATGCGGTGCACAATGGAAAGGCCAATCCCCGTCCCTTCAAACTCGTCGATTCGGTGCAGCCGTTGAAACGCCCCGAAAAGCTTGCCGGCATACTTCATGTCAAAGCCCGCTCCATTGTCCTTCACGTAATAAGCGATCGTGCTGTTATGGGGAATGATCCCGATTTCCACCTCGGGCCGGGCTCGATCCCGGGAATACTTGAAGGCATTCCCCAGCAAATTGGTAAAGACCTGGCGCAACAGGGTCGGGTCGCCCACGCAATCGGGCAATTCCCCCACCCGCACTTCCACCGGGCGCTCCGGAGCCTCCTTGCGCACCTCTTCCAGCACCTGCTTCACGAGGGCGGCCACCTTCACCTCCTGGCGGGCCAGCGGCGAGCGGCTGGCCCGTGAAAGCTGGAGCAGCCCCTCGATCAGATCACCCATCCGCGCGGCGTTCGCCTTCACGGACTGGATCAATTCCTGGCTGCGCGCGGGGAGTTCGCCGCTCTCGGCCAGCAGCATCTCCAGATAGCCGCCCACCGCCCGCAAGGGCGCCCGCAAATCGTGGGAGACGGAATAGGCAAAGGCATCCAGTTCCCGATTCACCGCCTCCAGCTCCGCCGTGCGCTCGCGGATACTGCGCTGCAGCGCCTCGTTTTCCAGCCGCAATTTTCGCACCGCCAGCGCGCGGGAAAGCACGGGGAGGATGACGCTGAGCTTGAACGGCTTGAGAATGTAATCGAGCGCCCCGCACTGCATCGCCGCGACCGCGGTGCCGATCGTGCCGTGCCCGGTCATCATGAGCCCGACCAGATGCGGATCCACCTCCCGGGCCGCGCGCAGGAGCGCGATGCCGTCCATGTCGTCCATCTTCAAATCGGTCAGCAATAAATCGAAGGCTTCTTGGCGGAGCGCTTCGAGCGCGGCGGCGGCCGAGCCGCAACCCACGGCGACATAGCCCTGGTCCACCAGAGTATCGCACAGGGCTTTCAGGTGCAGCGGCTCATCATCGACAATCAACAGTCGGGGAGTGGACATGTGGCGGGAGGTTAAAGAGGGTTTGCTTTGGAGAGTTCCGCCAGCGCCAACCTCAACTCCTGCAGCTTGGGCGGTTTGTTCAAGACCCGATCCACTTGTACCGGGACTTCCCCTTCGGCCGCCAACCGCTGTCCCCACCCCGTGAGCAGCACGACCGGGGTCTTCGGCGAGGCCGCCTTGACCGCACTGGCCACCTTCCGCCCATCCACATACGGCATGCCCAGATCGGTAATCACGATGGAAAATGGTTCGGTCGTCGGCAACGCCTCCTGGAAGGCATCGATCCCAGCCTGGCCGCTTCCCACCGCCCGCACCACATGGCCGTCGCTTTCCAGGGTATCGCGCAGCGACTTGATCAGGAGCGGATCGTCATCCACCACCAGAATCCGGAGCCGTTGCTTGATCGGCAGCGGCGCGGGCTTCGGCCCGTCATCCACGATCGGGGTGGTCGGCACGGCAAAGCCCAGCCGGACGGCCGTCCCCTCGCCCGGCGCGCTTTCGATTTCGAGATCCGCGCTGTGCCGTTGCACCACGCCATAGACCATCGCCAGGCCGAGACCGGTCCCGCGCTCGCCTTTGGTCGTGAAAAAGGGCTCCAGGCAGCGGCGGCGGGTATTTTCGTCCATCCCCACGCCGCCATCCTTCACGATCACCTGCACCTGGTAGAGGGCCGCGCTGCCCGGCAGGGCGGGCACTACCTCGACCAGTTCCGTGCGGAGGGTGAGCGTACCGCCCTCCGGCATGGCGTCCACCCCGTTGAAGATGAGATTGATCAACGCCTCGCGAATCTCGCTTTCCACCCCCATCACCGACGGCAGGTTCGGCGTCAGTTGTTGGTCGAGCTTGATCACGATCCCCTTTTGCAGCGGGATGTCGTTCCAGCGGGCCCGCGAAAGATCGACCACCTGTTTTACCAGCTGGTTCAAGTCCACCGCGGCGAGCGTAAGCTGTGGTTCGCGCTGGCGGTAGAACTCGCGCATCCGGGCCACCGTCGCCGCCACGTCGTCGATCGCATGGCCGATCGTCTGCAAATAATCGCGTCCCCGCGCGCTCAGTTGCGATTCGTTTTCCAGCAGCGACTCGGTGTAGAGCGAGACCGGGGAGATGGCGTTGTTGATATCGTGGGCGATGCCGCTGGCCATCTGGCCGAGGGCGCGCAGCCGCTCCTGCTGCATCACCGCCTGCTGGGTCTGCCGCAGGTCGTCGTAGGCCTGTTGCAGGGCGGTGTAAAGCTGGGTCTGGTGCGAGGCGAGCGCCACATGCTCGCTGAGTTGCTTGAGGAAATCGCACTCCCCGCTCACAAAGCCCTCCGCCTGCCGGCGGGCCGCGATCAGCACCCCGAAATTCTGGCTTTCCACCAGGAGCGGTGCCACCACCAGCGAACGCAACCCGGCCGAAACCAGGCGCTGCGAGAACAGGTGCGGGCTCTGCTCCAAATCGGGCACGTAAACCAGATCGCCCCGCACGCTGCGCCCGAGGTCGTCGCCCTCCACCGCCACCACCGCGCGTTCCGTCAGGCCCAGCTTTTGCGCCAGCCCGGCACTTTTGGGGCCCACCCGCTCGACAGTGAGCACATTGGCGGCGGAATCGAGCAGGCACACGCAGCCAAAATCCAGGGGCAGCTTGTCCTCGATGCTGGAGGTCACCACATCGAGGATGCTGGCCAGGTCTTCGCGTCCGGCGGTGGCCCGGGTGATCCGATTGAGCAGATCAAGCCGGGCCAGTTGTGCGCGCACCCCGGCCTCGGCCTGCTCGCGTTCCAGCATCTGGGCCTCCAGGTCGCGCGTCGTCCGCGTCAGTTCCCTTGTCCGTTCTTCCACCCGAATCTCAAGCTCGTCCTTCGCCTTCTTCAGGTCAGCCGGGCTGGGCAACGCCAGCGCTTGCGGGATGAGTTTTACCAGCAGGATCGCCGTCGGCACGGAAGCGATGGCGGTGATCGCCTTGATCGTCCCCGCGATCCAGTAGTTCCCGTGCCAGATGTTCCAGATCTCCATCAGGTGCGTCGTCCCGCAGGCCAGAATGAACACTGCGAAACAAACGAACATCCAATGGAACTGTAAGTCCCTCCGCCGCCGCACGAAGTAAACCAGTGTGACCGGGATGGAATAGTAGGAAAGCACGATCAGCCCATCCGAAATCGCATGCAGGGCAACCAGGCTGGTCGTCCAGAAATAGCAATGCCCGTGCGGCATGAACGGCCCGGAAAAAAAGAAAAGAGCAAGTGGACTGAAAAAGCTCATAAAAATCTAGGCATGGACCGGAAATCTCTTGGGCAAAAAAGGCTGGCACCAACTGTCTAGTCTAGCCCGCATTTTCTCTGTGACAAGTGCAAGCATGGCCGGGAGGAAAAGTTATTTTGGGATCAGGATTTTGGATCAGGAGGGCAGAAAAGTCCGGGCCATCATGAACCGAATTTACCGGATAAGCAACTTGATATCGAGTTGTTAAAAAACTGCGTGAATCGGCGCGCGCGGTGGACTCCTCCCTCAACTTCGTGTCCTTCGTACGCTTCGTGGTAAATTCGATCCCCTCCCGGGGAGGCGCGGCCCGGCCTTCCAAAAACTTCCCTCGCCATGGCCTGCAGATTTTGACTATTTTCGCCGCCCGCCGCAAATTGACGGCTGCCCGCACCCTTTTTTTGACCGCCATGATGACCAGCGCCCAAATCCGCCAGAGCTTCCTCGATTTCTTCCGCGAGAAATCGCACACCCTTGTGCCCAGCTCGTCGCTCATGCCCGACAGCCCGAACCTGCTCTTCACGAATGCGGGCATGAACCAGTTCGTCCCGATCTTCCTCGGCGAGCGCAAGGCGGACGTGAGCAAGTGGGCGAATGCGGTCCCCGGCAGCGACACCCGCGCGGCGGATACGCAGAAGTGCATCCGCGCCGGCGGCAAGCACAACGACCTCGACGATGTGGGGCTCGATACCTATCACCACACCTTTTTCGAGATGCTCGGCAACTGGAGCTTCGGCGATTATTTCAAGAAGGACGCGATCGAATGGGCGTGGGAACTGGTGGTGGAGCGCTGGAAATTCCCGGCCAACCGCCTCTACGCGACCATTTACAATCCCGACAAATCGCTCGGCGACCCGAGCGAGCGTGACGAGGAGGCCTGGAACTTCTGGGCCGAGAAATTCCGCGCCGTCGGCCTCGATCCGGCGGTCCACATCGTCAATGGGAACAAGAAGGACAACTTCTGGATGATGGGCGATACCGGCCCGTGCGGCCCATGCTCCGAGCTCCACGTGGACCTCACCCCGAGCGGCGACACCAAGGGCGCGCTCGTGAACAAGGGCACCGCCGAGTGCATCGAAATTTGGAACCTCGTCTTCATCCAGTTCAATGCGAACCCGGACGGCACCTTCTCGCCGCTGCCCGCGCAGCACGTGGATACCGGCATGGGCTTCGAGCGTGTGACCAGCATCCTCCAATGCACCAAGGGCTTCACCACGTTCTCGGAAACGATCTCGAACTATGAGACCGATGTCTTCCGCCCGATCTTCGACGAGATCGAAAAGCTGAGCGGCAAAAAATACACCAGCACCCTGCCCGTCGCCGGTAGCACCGGCGCGAATGAGCAGGAGCAGGTCGATATCGCCTTCCGCGTAATTTCCGATCACATCCGCACCCTCAGCTTCGCCATCGCCGACGGCATCCAGCCCGGCAACTCGGACCGCAACTACGTGCTCCGTCGCATTCTGCGCCGCGCCGTCCGCTACGGTCGCTCGCTCGGCTTCAAGGAGCCGTTTTTCTACAAGCTGGTGGACATCCTCGCCCGCTCCATGGGCGAAGTCTTCCCCGAACTCCGCACCCGCCAGAAGCATATCGAAGAAGTGCTCAAGCGCGAGGAAGAGGCGTTTAACAAGACACTGGATACCGGCATCGAAATCTTCAATGAAGGCGCGGCGACGACCAAACAGATCGCTGGCGACTTCGCTTTCAAACTTTACGACACCTACGGCTTCCCGCTCGACCTGACCGAGCTGATGGCCCGCGAACGTGGTCTCAAGGTGGATGTGGATGGCTTTGAGAAGCACATGGAAGAGCAGCGCTCCCGCGCTCGCGCCGCGCAGAAAAAGCAGGTCATCGAATTGAGCGAGGTCGAGACCAAGGACGCCACGCATTTCCTCGGCTACGATCACGAGCATACCGGCGCGGAGGTGCTGGAAGTGCTTTCGGTAAAGGGCAAGACGGTCGTCATTGCCAACCACTCGGTGTGCTACGCGGAGATGGGCGGTCAGGTTGGCGATAGCGGCGAGATCAGCGCCTCGGGCGGACGTTCCTGGCGCATCGCCAATACGCAAAAGAGCGGCCATACCTGGCTCCACTTCCTCGACGAAACCGACGCCCCAGTGGTCGGCGAGCATGTGACCATCCAGCTCAATCACGAACGTCGCGCCGCGATTCAACGCCATCACACGGTGACGCATCTGCTCCATTGGGCGCTGCACGAGGTGGTCAGCAAGGAAGCCTCGCAGAAGGGTTCCTTCGTCGGACCCGACAAGCTGACCTTTGACTTCAACAGCGGCGCGCTGACCCCGCAGCAGGTGCGCGACATCGAGAAGCTGGTCAACGAGCGCATCGTGGAAAACGCCGCCGTCTCGTGGCGCGAAGTGCCCTATGCCGACGTGCGCGGTCGCGGTGACATTATGCAATTTTTCGGCGACAAGTACGGCGAGACCGTGCGCGTGGTCCAGATCGGTGGGAAGCCGCAGGCCTTCGACGGCTACTCGATGGAACTCTGCGCGGGCACGCACACCCGGGCCACGGGTGAGATCGGCCTCTTCCGCATCGCAAGCGAAGCGGCGATTGCCGCCGGCGTGCGCCGTATCGAAGCGGCCGCCGGCCTGTATGCCTACGAAAACGCGGTCGCGGATTCGCAACGGCTGCACGCGCTCGCTTCCAAGATCGGCACTCCGTTGCCGGAACTGGAGAAGCGCATCGAAAGCCTGCTCGCCCAGCAAAAGGAACTGGAGAAAGCCCTCAAAGCCGCTCAGCAGCGCGAAGCCGCCGGACGCGCCAAGGACCTCCTTGCCAGCGCCCAAACCATCAACGGCACGCCTGCCATCATCACCAATCTCGGCACCGCCGACGGCGACACCCTGCAAACCGTGGCCGACGCGCTGAAGTCGCTCGGCTTCGCCGGGGTGACCGTCCTCGGCGCGGCCAATAATGGCGCCGTGGCCCTGATTGCCAGCGTCTCCCCCGATTTCACCGCGAAGGTGCAGGCTGGGAAGATCATCCAGACCATCGCCCCGATCGTCGGCGGCAAGGGCGGCGGCAAACCCGACAACGCCCGCGGCGGCGGCAAGGAGGCGACCCAACTCGACGCCGCCCTCGCCAAGGCCCGCGAACTCCTCGGATAAAGCTCACCGCCAAGACACGGAGGCGCAGAGCAAGGCCGCAGCCCGTTGAAAAACCGGCGCCCCTCTGCGGTACAAATACTACTCGTTCAGCAGTTGCCGGATCTTGATCGCCAGGGTGCTGATCGTAAACGGCTTGTGGAGAAAGAGCGTCGGCGAGCCGGGCTCCAGCAGCGGGCGCACGCGGTCCTCGGCATAGCCGCTCACCAGCAGAATGGGCAGCTCCGGATAACTGGCACGAATGGCCTGAAAAGCCGTGCCGCCATCGAGCACCGGCATGGTGAGATCGAGCACCAGGGCCCGATAGGCCGTGGGGTCCGCCTGTACGAGGTCCACCGTTTGTCGGCCATTGACCGCCAGTTCCACTTCGAAGCCAAAGTGCTGGAGCGCGGACTTGCCCGCGACCCGCAGCGGCAGCTCGTCGTCGGCGAGCAGGATGCGACCGGAGCTTTTCCAGCCCCGGATCGACGGGGTGGGCGGCTCCTCGGCGAGCACGGTGCGCGACGGCGGGAACACCACGGTGAAGGTGCTCCCCTCTCCCGGATTACTACGGACGGCGATACCGCCCTCATGCGAACGGACAATGCCGCTCACCGCCGCGAGCCCCAGGCCGCGCCCGGTAAACTTGGTGGTGAAAAAGGGATCGAAAACCCGCATCCTCGTCTCCGGCAACATGCCGGTCCCGGTATCCGTCACCTCCAGCACGAGGTAATGGCCCGGCTGGAGCCCGTCGTGCCCATGGCAGGCGGAGAGAAAAATGTCGTCGAGATGCTCGAAGCGGGTGGAAATCGTGATGTCCCCAGGGCCATCCAGCGCCTCGCTGGCGTTGATGACGAGATTCATCACCACCTGCTGGAGCTGGCTGCGGTCGGCATTGATCGTGGGCAGGCCGGGATCGAGCCGGAGGTGCAAGGTGGCACTGCGGGAGATGCCGGTATTTGCCAGGTGCAGGGCATCGCGGGTGAAATCGCTGAGGTCGATCTCCGCCTTTTGCATGCGGCCCTGGCCCGCGTAGGCCAGCATCTGGCTGCATAGTTGGGCCGCGCGGCGGGCGGTGCTTTCGATCTCGGCGAGGCAGTTTTTCACCAGTTCCTTGTCGTCGGGAACGGCGTCGGCCAGCGAAGCGTTGCAGGTAATGGCGTGCAACAGGTTGTTAAAATCGTGCGCAATGCCGCTGGCGATGACCCCGAGGCTTTCGAGCCGCTGGGCCTCCTGCATCTTGCGCTCGATCTGCATCACGCGCTGCTCGGCGCGGCGGCGGTGAAAGGCGGTCTCGATCGCCGCCTTCAACTCACGCTCGTCAAAGGGCTTGAGCACGAACCCGTAGGGCTCGGTATTCGCCGTGCGCTGCAGCGTCATGTCGTCGGCATGGGCGGTGACGAAGAGCACGGGCGGCCCAGCCTCCTCGCGCAGCTTGCGCGCGGCCTCCACCCCGTCCATCTCGCCGAGCAGGTGGATATCCATCAGCACCATGTCGGGCGCATGCACGCGGGCCATGTTGACCGCCCCCTCCCCGGTATCGGCCCGGGCACAGACTTCGTAGCCCAGCCGCTCAAGCCGCTGGGCCAGATCCTCCGCCACCAGGCTCTCATCCTCGACGATCAAAATTCGAGACCTTCCCGCCGCTCTATAATCGAGGTTCTTATTGTTAGGGGTCATTTCTGTAGCGTGGTTGTATGCAAATCTATACGTTAAGCAAGACTTGCATACGCGTGCCGTTATTATTTAAGCAAGTGAACTCGGCCCGGAGCTGACGTGACAAGTTTTCCATAATGCGCAACCCCAGCGAGCGCGAGCCGTGAATGGAGAAGCCCTCGGGCAGGCCCACCCCGTTGTCGGAGACGCTGAGGTATAGCTTGCCGTCCCCCGGGTTCTTCAAGGCGACCTCCACACACCCGCGTTCACATCCCTTAAACCCGTGTTTAAAAGCATTCGTGATCATCTCGGTCGCGATGAGGCCCAGGGGAATCGCGAGGTCGAGCTTCAGTTCCACCGCATCGCAGTCGGTCACGAGGGCTACCTCCGTATCGCCGTGCACGTGACTTCGCAGGATCAGCCGGGCCAGCCCCGTGAGGTGCTCGCCAAAATTGATCGTGGCAAGGGATTGCGACTGGTAGAGCCGCTCATGGATCATCGCCATCGTCTGGATCCGGAGCTGGCACTCGCGGAAGGCCGCCTTGCCCTCGTCGGTGGGGATGTGATTCGACTGCAACTGGAGCAGGCTGGTGATCACCTGCATATTGTTCTTCACGCGATGGTGTACCTCGCGCAGCAGCACCTCCTTTTCCGCCAGCGACGCTTTGATCTGCTCCTCGGCCTTCCGCTGCTGGGTGATGTCCTGCACCTCGGCCACGAAATGGAGCGGCTGCCCCTCCGGCCCGCGAATCAACGAAACCGCCACCCGCCCCCACAAGATACTGCCGTTCTTGTGGATATAACGCTTTTCCGTTCCCCACCGGCTCAACCGGCCTGCGAGCAGATCCGCCTGCGACTGCAGATCTTTGCCGAGATCGTCGGGATGCGTGATATCGCGGAAATGCAGCTGGCGGGTCTCGTCCCGGGTGTAGCCGATGAAGTTGCAAATGGCATCATTTGCCCGCTGCCAGACGCCATCAGTCCCGACCAGCACCATGCCGATCTCGGAATTGTCGAACGCGCTGCGGAAGCGCTCCTCGCTGTCGCGCAGCCGCTCCTCGATCGCCCGCCGCTCCGTGATGTCGCGGATCACGTTGCTAAAGCCCTGCAGCCGGCCTCGTTCGTCGCGAATGGCCGTGAGCAGCACATTCGCCCAAAAGAGCTTTCCATCCTTGCGCCGCCGCCAGCACTCCCGCTCGGGTCCTGCCCACGCTCGCGGCTTCCTCCAGTTCCCGCGCCGCCTCCTCCAGGGCCGCATCCGGCTCCGCAAAAAAACCGGAAACGGGCCGCCCGATGATTTCCGCCGCCTCGTAGCCCAGGATGCGCGCCGAGCCCTCGTTCCAGCTCGAGACCTTGCCCGCGGGGTCCAGCGTGAAAATGGCGTAGTCCCGCACCCCCTCGATCTGGAGGCGGAAGCGGCGCTCACTCGCCGTGAGCCGGTTCTGCGAATGTCGGCGCTGCCCGTCGAACTTCTCGACAATCAACGCCGTGGCCATCGAGGCCGCGATCAGCGAGGCGACAATGATCGTGCTGTAGCTCGCGACCGCGCTTTCCCGGGAAAAGCTCCACTGCGTCTCGACCTGGATCTGCACCCAGCCGTAGAGCATCATGAACGCCAGCGCAAACGGGATAAACCGGCGGGAAAACACCCCGCGCGGGCCGGGGCTCGTGAGGATGCGCATGAAGCCCTCGCGCGGCCGCAGGAACACCAGACCCGTCGCCAACAGGAAAAAGGCCAGCGAGGTGGGAATGGCCGGGCTCCCAAAGAAGAAGAGGCTGCGGGGATTCCCCAGCGTGTAGAGGCGCTCGCTCAGGCCAAACCAGCCCATCGTCGCCAGCCCCAGCGTGGAAAACCCCAGCACCGAGACCCCCCAGCGCATCCGCCACACCAGCAGCGACACCCCGGCAAACATGATCCCCATCATCGTCACCGGGGAAGGTGGGATGATCAGCGGTTGCTCCTCATATTTCCGCCATTCCGAAGGCAGCGGACCGCCATGCAGGATCAGCCGCAGACTCGCCTCGATGAAAACATCGATCCCGATCACCAGCACCGCCGCCGCCAGCCCGATCGAAATCGCCCGCGTCCAGCGCCGCACCCCTGGGGAATACTCCCGCTCCCGCACCGAAAGAAACAGCGAAATCGCCGCAAAGAGCAGCGTCACCGCCGTGGAAAATTTCGTCGTCGGCTCATCCGACAGGTAGGTGGTCAGGATCGGCACATGGGCCAGCCACCCGTAAATCGCCAGCAGGCAAATCACCCCCGTGCCAATCGCGCACGCCGAAGCGGCGGCGAGAAATCGCTTGGACCACAGGCGCCGACCAGGCTGGAACGAAGGCTTTTTCAAAGGAATAAATCTTTTACCGCATTCACCTCCTCTCTCATACGCCAACTCCTGCTCCGCTGGCCACTGGTTTTACGATCGCTTAAAAGTTCCTCTTGCGCTCCGGGCCACCCCGCTGGACTATTCCTGCCCCCGGCTGCCTGCCTCGCTGGAGGGAAATATCACTCCGATCGATGCAGGCCGGCTGGGAAACCGATTATTTTGCCCAAATGCAAACTGCCATGACTCGCGTATCCGACCTGCACGTCGTTAAGAACACGGTGCTGCCATCCCCGCTGGCGCTCAGCCAGGAAGTGCCCCGCAGCGACGAAAATGCCGACTTTGTCGCGACCTCCCGGCAGGCGATTGCCCGCATCCTCAGTGGCGAAGACTCGCGCTTTCTGCTCGTTCTGGGCCCCTGCTCCATCCACGACCTCAAGGCGGGACGCGAGTATGCCGAGCGCCTCGCCAGGCTCGCCCATGAAGTGAAGGATACCATGCTGCTCGTCATGCGCGTCTATTTTGAGAAGCCCCGCACCACCGTCGGCTGGAAGGGCCTCATCATGGACCCGCACCTCGACGGCACGAACGACATCCCCACCGGCCTGCGTCTGGCCCGCAAGTTCCTGCGCGACGTCCTGAGCCTCGGCCTGCCCACCGCCACCGAGATGCTCGACCCGATTACCCCGCAATACATTGCCGACCTCACCTGCTGGAGCGCGATTGGCGCCCGCACCACCGAGTCGCAGACCCATCGCCAGATGGCGAGCGGCCTTTCCATGCCCGTCGGCTTCAAGAACGCCACCTCCGGCGCCATCACCCCGGCCATCAACGCCATCAAGGCCGCGATGCAGCCGCAGACTTTCCTCGGCATCAGCGACGAGGGCCACGCCAGCGTCGTCACCACCACCGGCAACCCGGCCAGCCACGTCATCCTGCGCGGCGGCGATGACGGCCCGAACTACGACGCCGGTGCGATTGCCGAAACCCTCGGCCAGTTGGAAAAGAACGGCCTCGTGCCGACGATCATCATCGACGCCAGCCATGCAAATTGCGGCAAGGATTTCCGCAAGATGCCGGGCGTCTTCCGCGAGATTCTCGCCCAGCGCACCGCCGGGACCCGCGGCGTGATCGGGGCCATGCTGGAAAGCAACCTCGTCGCCGGCGCACAAGCCCTCGGCGAAAATGCGGATGGCCTCGTCTTCGGCCAGTCGATTACCGACCAGTGCATCGACTGGGCCACCACCGAAACCCTCGTGCGCGAAGCGGCGGCCGCCCTGGCTTGACCGCTGTAGCGACGGTCTATGGCCGTCGCCTTCGATGGATGGTTTTGCGGCGCAAAACCTCGAAAGACGCCTGCTTTATAAATTGACTAAGCAGGCGTTTTTTCATTAGATAGGTGCACCTGCCTTACCTGTCTCTATTGAGATTGCTGCAGGGCAGTTGTTTAACCATATCCGAAGGGAGGACGGTGATATGAAATTCCTACTACTGCTCATCTGGTCCCTGGTTGCGACCGCTTCCACGCTGCTCGCCCAGCAGGACACCTACGAACTTTATAAAATCAAAGTCGTGCTGCCCGTCCGCTACCAGTCCACCGATTCCAAGGGGCATCCGCTGGTAAAAACGATCACCCTGGATAATGCGGATATCATCAACCTCGCCCTCGGCCGCTCCCTCTCCACGAATGTGGACCCCACCCTGGTGACGCTGGTTCTGGCCGGCGATGCCTCCACCCCGGGCACGAACTCGTTCGTGGGCATCTACAATCTCAAATACAACTTCATCACCGTCGTGTGGACGCTGCCCACCTTCATCCTGGCCAACAACGGCGACGATTATACGAAGGATTACGTGTTCACCCAGGTGGACGTGCCGGCCACCAATGTGAATGACTACGCCCACTGGGGCTTTCTCGACAGCACCTTCTACATGGGCGGCTATGGCAGCCGGGCGGGCAGCGGCAAGCTCGACGTCTCCGCCAAGTCCGTCTGCGGGCAGGTGAATCTCACTCTTTCCGACAGCAGCAATACCGCCACCATCTACAACGGTTTTCTCACCAACGGCACCTTCACCATCACCACCAATTCGTTCAAGGTGATCTCCTTCACCCCGCCCAATTAAGGACCGGTTGCTTTGCCGGAAAGCCCCCTTGGCGTTCAAAGCGCTTCTGATTGAATGCGCCTCCCGGTCGCCCCAACCGGTTCAATCAATAAGAGGGCCGCGACCGGAATCCCGGGAAACTTCGTCCGCCTACCGCTGCTCAAATCGCCCACCGCGGCCAATCGTCCCGTTCCGGGTGGAGCACTCCGCCGGAGTCCCGTCCTCGGCGGCCCGCCGGGGACACCGGAGCACGGCCTCCATTCTCAATCCAGCCGCTTGGAGGACGGACCGAAACTCCATCGGAACCATGAACCGGGAAAAAAAGGACTGCTTTTTAACCGCGGATTTCGCGGATCGGCGCGGATCAAAAGCCTGCCCATCCGCGACCATCCGTGTCATCCGCGGTTAAAAATTCTGCCTCCACCGACTTTCGCCGCCCCTCTTGGCGCCTGTGAAAAATAAGGAGAGGCATAGCGCCGTCCGTCCTTGCGGAACCGTCTCCTTGACCGTCCCGTAAACTTTTACCGCCGCGGATTGGACTTTCCCCTAGGGCTGCGTCCATGGTTGCCGTGATGAAACGGTACCCCACCCTCCTCGGTTCCATCTTGCGCTCGGCATTGCTCCCGACTCTCCTCGGGTCGGCGTTTGCCGTTTCCCACGCGCAGGATGCAACGCCCACCCTCAAGATCAAAGCCGATGATACCTCGGTCAAAGTCAGCCCCTTGCTCTACGGGCTGATGACGGAGGAAATCAACTACTCCTACGAAGGCGGCCTCTATGGCGAGCTCGTGCGCAACCGCTCGTTCCGCGACGACGCCACCAAGCCACTGCACTGGAGCCTCATTCCCGCCGGCGGCACTGCTTCCATTGCGCTCGACACAACGAGCCCGCTGAATGCCGCACAACCGGCCAGCTTGAAACTGGACGCGACCGGCGCCTCGGCCGATAAGCCCGTCGGCATCGCCAACGAAGGCTACTGGGGCATCCCGGTCAAAGCCAGCAGCACCTATCGCGCTTCGTTTTATGCCCGGGCGGCCGCCGGTTTTTCCGGCCCGCTGAAGGTGGCCATTACCAGCAATGACGGGAAGACCACCTTTGCCAGCGGCGAGGTGACCGGTCTCACCGATGGCTGGAAAAAATACGAGGTGAGCCTCACCACCGGCGATCTCACCCCGTCGAAGGACAACCAATTCGTCATCACCACCACCGCGCCCGGCACCGTCTGGTTCAGCGTGGTGTCGCTGTTCCCGCCGACCTTCAACGATCGTCCGAACGGCAACCGCCCCGACCTCATGCAACTGATGGCGGAGATGCATCCCGCCTTCCTGCGCTTTCCCGGCGGCAACTACCTGGAAGGCAACGTCCTGCAAAATCGCTTCCCCTGGAAGGAAACGCTCGGCGACATTTCCACCCGCCCCGGCCACCTGAACGACGGCTGGAAATACTGGTCGAACGACGGCATGGGCCTGCTGGAGTTCCTCAACTGGTGCGAGGATCTGCACATGAAGCCCCTCCTCGCCGTCTATGCCGGCTACTCCATGTTCCAGCAGCGCATCAAGCCCGGCCCCGATCTCGACCCCTACGTGCAGGACGCGCTGGATGAGATCGAGTACGTGACCGGCGGCCCCGAGACCAAGTGGGGCGCCCAGCGTGCGAAGGACGGCCATCCCGAGCCGTTCAAGCTCGAATACGTCGAGATCGGCAACGAGGACTTCTTCGACAAGGAGAAGGGCAGCTACGATGGCCGGTTCACCCAGTTCTTCGATGCCATCCGCAAAAAACATCCCGAGCTGAAGCTGATCGCCACGATGAAAGTGGAATCCCGCACCCCGGATTACGTGGACGAGCATTACTACCGCCATCCCGAGGAGGACATGGAAGCCCAGGCCCACATGTATGACAAGCGCCCGCGCAAGGCCCCCTACGTCTTCGTCGGCGAATGGGCGACCCGCGTCGGCGCTCCCACGCCCAACCTGAGCGGCGCCCTCGGCGACTCCGCCTGGATGACTGGCATGGAGCGCAACTCCGATCTCGTCCACCTGTCCTGCTACGCCCCGCTCTTCGTGAATGTGAACAAGGGCGCCATGCAGTGGCCGACCGACCTCATCGGCTACGATGCGCTGCATAGCTACGGCTCGCCGGCCTACTACGCGCAAAAGATGTTCAGCCTCAACCACGGCGACGTGGTGCTGCCCATCGACGCGGCAAACGTGCCGACCAAGCAGTGGCAACCCCCGGGCCGCAAGGTCAAGGGCGTCCTCCAGCCGCCGCCACCCGCCCGCACGGTGGAAACCCTCTTCTTCAACGCCACCCGCGACACCCAGTCGGGCGTGGTTTACCTGAAGATCGTCAATACCTCGGGCACCGCCCAGCCGGTGCACCTGCAATTCTCGGGCGTGACCAGCATCGAGAACAGCGGCGAGCTGGTGCAGATGAAGGGCGACAGCCCCGATGCAACCAACTCGATCACCGAGCCGGAGAAAATCGTCCCCGTCACCTCGCCGCTCAGCGGGGCCGGGAAGGATTTCACTCCCACGATTCCGCCCTACTCGATCTCGGTGCTGAAGCTGAACGCGAAATAAGCTTCGCCCCCCGGGCCGGGCCCGCAAGATTTACCTTGTCATTACGGCTGAAGATCCTGTATCTTCAGCCGTAACTTTTTAAAGCGAAAGGTTCCCCTATGAAATCTCTCCGTGGCAGGTACGCGTTTACGCTGGTCGAGTTGTTGGTGGTGATTGCGATCATCGCCATTTTGATGGGTCTGTTACTGCCGGTCACTACCGTCGTGACCAACAACGCCAGAAAAGTCCAGGCCTTGCACATAGCCCACGATGTCGTGGTCGCGATCAATACCTACCAGGCCGAATATGCTCAATACCCTGCCCCGGTTAATCGCCTCGACGATGGCAATGATTTCTTCGCCGCCGATAACGGGGGTTATATCGGCAATACTGCGATCAAGCAGAGCGATCTCATGGATATCCTGCGGGTTCCGTCCACGACTAACCCATCCCTCAACGTGACGACTTATAATTCCCGCCTGGTGCAGTACCTCGATGTCCCTCCGGTAAAGGATAACCGCAATCCAGTCTCCGGCATCGATCAGGATGGCTTCCTGCGCGATCCATGGGGCGGGTATTACCGCGTCCGCATGGATACCAATTACAATCATCAACTGCCCAATCCCTATACCGCCGATACCGGCGCGGGCCCCGATCCGCTCACGGCAGGCGTAATCGTCTGGAGTATCGGCAAGGATGGCATGGGGGGCTTGGACAAGTCCGGCAACGGGCCGAAAAATACCGGAGCCAGCCAGGACGACATCGTTTCCTGGCAGTAATCGGGCCATAACGAGGCTTTTCCTCGGTTTCGTCCGACCGCGCTCCTTCGTCGATACTTGTAGCCATTTGCGATCAGTCAGGGTTAGATGACGGAATGCAAAAGAAGCTTTTCACCGAACTCGGCCTCTCGCCGGAGCTGCTCAAGGCCATCGCGCGCGTTGGCTATGAGGAGGCGTCGCCCATTCAATCCGAGGCGATTCCCGTCCTGCTCTCCGGTCGCGATGTGATCGGCCAGTCGCAGACCGGTTCGGGAAAAACCGCCGCCTTTTCCATTCCGGCCATCGAGAAGGTGGATGGCACGTTGCGCGCCCCGCAGGTGCTCATCCTCTGCCCCACCCGCGAGCTCGCGATGCAGGTTGCCGAGGAGGTTTCCAAGCTCGGCTTTTTCAAGCGCGGCGTGCGCGAGCTGCCCATCTATGGCGGCCAGAGCTACGACCGGCAGATCCGCGGTCTCCGCGAGGGTGCCCAGATGATCATCGGCACTCCCGGGCGTGTCATCGATCACCTCGACCGCGGCACGCTCAAGCTCGACCACCTGCACACCGTGATCCTCGACGAGGCCGACCGCATGCTCGACATGGGCTTCTCCGAGGATATCGAGAAAATCCTCACCCAAGCACCGGTCGAGCGGCAGACGGTGCTTTTCTCCGCCACGCTGCCCCCCGGCATTCGCCGCCTGATCGAGCGTTATACCCGCCAGCCCATCAACGTGCGGATCGAGGCTCAGGCCCTCACCGTTCCGGCGATTGACCAGGTTTATTACGAGGTGGACCGCCGCTCGAAGCTCGACGTGCTCTGCCGCATCATCGATCTCAACGACATCAAATTCGGCATCATCTTCTGCGCCACCAAAATGATGGTGGATGAACTGGTCGAGCAACTCGTCGCGCGCGGCTATTCGGCCGACAAGCTGCACGGCGACATCACGCAATCCGGTCGCGAGCGCGTGATGGCCAAGTATCGCAAGCACGCCTTCGACTTCCTCGTCGCCACCGACGTCGCCGCCCGCGGGCTCGACATCGACGACATCGAGGTCGTCTTCAACTACGACCTGCCCAACGACAGCGAGGACTACGTGCACCGCATCGGCGGCACCGGTCGCGCGGGTCGCAAGGGGCTGGCGATCACCTTCGTCGCCGGGCGCGAGATCTACAAGCTGCAGAACATCATGCGCTTCACCAAGGGCCGCATCCGCCGCGAAAAAGTGCCGAGCGCCGAGGAGGTCGAGGAAAAGCGCGCCAACGTTTTCTTCGACACGTTGCGCGAGACCCTGGAGAAAGGCGAGTTCAAGCGCCATGACGTGATGATCGACCGCCTGCTCGACCAGGGCCACACGCCCACCGACATCGCCTCCGCGCTCATCCATCTGCTCAACGGCGACAAGCCCCCGGCCAGCGGAGCCAGAACCCGCCCCGGTCTTTGCGTCCGGGCCAAAATCCGATTACCAGAAATTCCGCGAGACGCGGGTTGAGCCCCGCAGCGAAGCTCCGCGTAAAACTTCCCGCGAACGGAAAGCCGAGTATCGCGCCGCCGAGCAGGAACTGCGCGCCGATCCCAGCACCTCGCACGAGGACGGCATGACCCGCCTGCTCTTCAGCGTCGGGCGCGAGCATCAGATCAATCCCGGCGACGTCGTCGGGGTCATCGCCGGGGTGGCCCGCATTCCGAAAGAAGCAATCGGCGCCATCCAGTTCTCCGCCCGGCACTCCCTGGTCGATGTCGCCGACGAGCACGCCAAGCTGGTGATGAAAAAGCTCAACGGGATCAAATTCAAAGGCCTGAAGCTGCAAGTGCGGCGCGCGACGTAAGCGGCCTGCCAAGGGCCTGGACCCTCGCGCGACCGTTCCCTTGGATTCGAAAATCATCTAAGCGGCTCAATCAACCGTGTGGCCCCCCAACGGGATCCGTCCCGGGTAGGGTGAGCGTCCCGCCCGCCGGTTTTGGCGTCTCGCCAAAACGAACTTCCCGCACGCCCCAAAAGACCGAACCCCAAGCTGCGCCTCTTCGCGGGCGAATCCCCCAGCTCGATGGCGATGGAATAAAGTGAATGGCGCTAATGGCTTTCCGCCGCCGCGGGGCGCGGGGCGACTTTTTTCATGAGCGGCGTCAGCAGGGTCGCGAGGGCGAAGCAGATGGCAACGAGCAGGAAGGCATCGGCGTAGGTTTGCACCTGGGCCTCGCGCCAGGTGAGGGCGCGGAGTTGCTTGAGCGCCGCCAGCGCGCCATGCAAAGCGTCACCGTGGAAGGTGCTCTGGTATTGGCTGCTCACACGCTGGAGCAGATCGTTCATCGCCAGATTGCCTGCGGTAAGGTGCTCGGCGAGCCGCACGAAATGCAGGTTGGTGCGATCATTGAGAATCGTCCCGCACGCAGCGATGCCGATCGCACCGCCGAGATTGCGCATCAGGTTGAACAGTCCCGAGGCCAGCTTGCAACCGCTCGGGCGGCAGACCGCCGAGGGTCAGCGTGACCACCGGCGCGACCGCGAATTGCTGGGCGAAGCCGCGCAAGCGCTTGCGGCAGCAGCAACTCGCGCCAGCCCCAGTCGTGCGTGATCGGCGTGAAATTCCACATGCTACAGGTGAAGCAGGCCATGCCGAACAGTCATGAGCCAGCGCAGGTCGCACCCGGCGGGCGAACGCCGTGTAGATCGGGATCGAAAGCATCTGGAAGAACCCGGTCGAAAAAACCGTCGAGCCCGATCTGCAACGCGCTGAAGCCGCGCACCCGGCCGAGGAACAACGGCGTCAGATAAATCGTCGCAAAAATCCCGATGCCGGTCGACGAAGGAAAAGAAACAACCCGAGTGCGAAATTCCGGCTCTTCAAGCGCGCGCAAATCGACCACCGGATGCGCGAACGTGAGGCTGCGCCAGATGAAGGCCACGCCGGTGAGCGCCGGCAATCCAGGCGGTGGTGCGGATCGTCATCGTCCTCGAACCAGTCCCAGCGCGGGCCTTCTTCCAGCGTGTATTCGAGACAGCCGAGAAACACGCGCCATCAGCGCCATACCCAGATAATCCGCGCCGCTTCAGCAGCGACAGGTCCGGCTTGTCGATCCGCACGATCATCGGCACCACGATCGCGACGAAGAGCGCCCGGGACGCAGGTTCACGAAGAACAGCCAGTGCCACGAATAATTGTCGGTAATCCAGCCGCCGACCGGCGGGCCCCAGCGTCGGCGCCAGCGACGACAAGCGCGCCGACCACCGCAGCCGCGAACCGACGCGCTGCTGGCCCTGAAAAAAGGCGAACGCGGTGGTGAACACCATCGGAATCATCGAGCCGCCCAGGAAACCCTGCAGCGCGCGAAACGACGATCATGCTCTGGATGTCCCACGCCAAGCCGCACAGCAGGCTCGTGAGCGTGAAGCCGACCGCCGACACTGCAAACAGCCAGCGCGTGGACATCACCCGCGACAGCCAGCCGGACAGCGGAATCACGATGATCTCGGCGATCAGATAACTCGTCTGCACCCACGCGATTTCATCGGTGCCCGCCGACAGACCGCCGCCGATGTCGCGCCAGCGACGCCGACACGATCTGGATATCCAGCAGCGCGATGAAGAAGCCCACGCACATCGCGGCGAAGGCGAAGACCTTCTGCGGTTGGCGACTCACTCCGGGGCTGCTCCGGACGTGGGCATGAGCTCATGGCACAGCCAGCCAGGCTTCATCGCGCTGTGCGACCGTCCAGGCAATCACCGACAGGCCCGGCGCGCAAGCAGGCCGAGCATCCGCTCCCCGTCCAGCAGCGATCGCGCACCGGGACGCGCTGCACGATCTTGGTGAAGTTACCGGTCGCGTTCTCCGGCGGCAGCACGCTGAACTGACGCGCCGGTGGCCGGCGACAGACTGGCGACGTGGCCGTGAAAAGACACGCCCGGCAACACATCGGCCACTGATCGTCACCGGTTGCCCGCTGAAATCGCCGCCAGCTGGTTTTCCTTGAAATTCGCATCCACCCACAAGCCGTGCGCGGGCACCACCGAGATCAACTGCGAGCCGACACCGGCATAGGCGCCGACCCGCGCGCTGCGGTTGCCGACCACGCCATCGAACGGCGCCCGCAGTTCAGTATAGCCGACAGTCAGGTTGCGCGAGCTCGCGGTCGGCCTGCGCCGCGTCGAGCGCGGCGTGGGCCTGCTGTTTTTGCGTATCGATGACCGCAAGCTGCCGCTGCGCGGAGAGCGCGTCGCGCGCGCACTGTCCCCACCGGCGATCGCTTTGATAATCGGCATGCCGCCTTTTGCAACACCTGGATCGACTCGCCGGCAGTCTGGTGTCAAGGTTCTGATAGCGCGTCTGATCGTCCTTCGTGCGTTGCGTCTCGGCATCCGCGGCTGCGACGGTGGACTGTGCCTGCGCGATCACAGGGCGTCTTGCTGGCTGCGAGTGGCTTCCAAGTTGGCCAGCGTGGCTTGCGGGCAGCCACGGTGGCGGTGGCTTTCGCGAGTGCCGCCCGGTAGTCACGATCATCAATTTTGATCAGCAGATCCCCCGCCTTGACGCGCTGATTGTCGGTGACCGCGACCTGCGCAATCGAATCCCGGCACCTGCGGCGCAAGCGCCGTCACTTCGCCACCGACATAGGCGTCATCGGTGCTCTCGATGAAGCGCCCCACGGTCCACCAACGCCACGCGACCACGCCAACCAGCAGGATGATTGCCGCTCCACCGAACCGGAGGACAGTTCTTTTCCAGGACACCGGCTGCGCCTTTACTGGAGCGGCAGGAACGTCGATGGGGGCACTGCGTTCGAGGGTGGTCGCACTCATGATTTTTGCTCCTCCAGCAGGGTGGCCTTCGCGTAGCGTTTGCGAATACGATCGTCGGCACCCGGGCCGGGCACGCATTCGTAGTCCGAGGCATTCAGCGGCTGACCGGTGCGGCCATCCACCAGCGTGGGCTCGGCGACCTGCCCCGTCTGGCGATGGACAATTTGCAGGCTCGGACCTTCGGGGGCGAAATGTTTGTTGCCCCAGGCGAGCAGAGAAAGCATCACCGGTCGGAAATCGCGACCAAGTTCCGTGATCCGGTATTCATCGCGTGGCAGCCAGCTCACTGTAGCGCACCTTTTCCAACAGCCCGGCCTCGACGAGCGCATTGAGGCGGCGGGTGAGCATATTGGGTGCGATGCCGAGACTTCTCTGAAATTCATACGAAGCGCGTGAGCCCGTGCATGGCATCGCGCAAAATGAGAATGCTCCACCACTCCCCAATCCGCTCCAGGCTGCGGGCGATCGGGCAGTGCATGTTGCCAAAGCTCTTTCGTTTCATGAACCGACCGTAGCGAAGTTACTATCATAATGCAAGTAACTATCGCAGAATGCTCCACCTACAGAGGGCGAAATGGCAGGCAAACGCTGTAGCGGCAGTCTATGACCGTCGCAAGAGTGATCCAACTCGGAAGGCGTTGGATTCTCCTAAGCAAAGCGTCATTTATTCCGCCTTTGCACCTTCGGAAACGTGGCGGCGTGGACGGCGCAGCGGCATCCAGTTGTTCCACGTCTTCCGCAAATCCTTCGTCGAGAGATAGCGCTGGTTGAGTTCCGTGTCGCCTTTGAGCAGCCCGGCGATGGCTCCTTTGACTGGAATGACGTCGATCGCATGACGATACCGTGCCAATCGCCGCCTCGTGGTGCGCATCGCTGCCCGCCGTCATCGGCAGGCCCTTCTTCTGCGCATACTCAAAGGCGCGCCGATTGTGCCGCTTGAAAGTGATCGCGGCATTGAAGACCTCCAGCCCATCCATTGGCAGCGTATCGAGCACATCTTCACGAATCCCGGCGCGGAAAAGATCGTAGGCGTGCGGCGGCACGGCGATGCCCCCGGCCTGGTGAATCAGGTGGCAGACTTCCAAGGCGGGCGTGCCTTTCAGATTATTTGGCAGCGTCGCGCCGAGGCAAAGCAGATGGCCCTCGGCGGTCGTCACCTCGATGCCGGGGATGACCAGAAACCCATCCACCGGCTGGCCGTCGGCACGCATCAGCCCTTTGTCGATCATGTAGGCCACCGCGTCGCAGGTGTTGTGATCAGTCATGGCGAAGCCGTGCAGGCCCTTCCTTTTGGCTGCGGCAATCAATTCTTCGGGACTGCTGACACCATCACCCGAAAAAAACGAGTGGCAGTGCAGGTCAATATGGTACGCCATGTGGGAAAGATGCCGGAGAGTGGCGCGGCGGACAAGTGCGGATTATGTGTCATATCGGTGACCAGGCGAAACACTCGGGAAAATCCGGAAAATAGGGGATTTACCTCAGTGCCGTCGGGTAATTTCGACGCTTTCGCGTATTTTGCGGGCCATGATTGGCTTGCACCCGACCCGGCCCTCCCGGAAGCTGGCCGCATGAGTATCGGTTTCAAAGAGTGGACCCTGATTTGCGACGCGCTGGGCAGCGGTGCGCAGAGCATCATCATCCGCAAAGGCGGCATCCACGAGGGACGCGACGGTTTCCGCTTCCAGCACGAGGCGTTCTTTCTCTTTCCGACCCTTTTCCACGAGCAAGTCGCCAAGCTGAAACTACCCGAGGAAACCCCGCTCCCATCGCGGGAGGATGGACAGATTGTCGTCCGCCAGTTCTGCCGGATCGAGTGGACGCAACTCGTCACCGACCGGGCGGTGGTGGAAAAGCTCGCGCCCTTCCATCTCTGGCGCGACGAGGAAATCGAGAAGCGCTTCATCTACGACGAACCCGCCGGAGTGAATGTGGCCGTGCTGCGGACCTATAGCCTTGCGCAGCCATGGACCTTCCCCGACAGCCCCCGCTACGGCGGCTGCCGTTCCTGGGTCAACCTGCCGGAAAACGCGCCTACGGAAATGCCCCCCGCAATCAGTGATGAAGCGCACGCCGAACGCGTAGCCGCCTTGAAAGCGATCATCGGCCATGGGAATCTTTAACTGCGGATCACAGGGATAGGCGGATAAGCGGCTCTGCCATCTACCGCATTTCGAGGTCGCTGGCATCAAAGAGCTTCGCAGGCCACATCGAACTCTGATGCTCAAGGCAGCCCCCCTTCCTGCTGTTCGTGTCTTCGTGGTGAAATTAAACTCTTACTGCGGCTGCGAGATCAACCGGTCCAGCGCACGAACGCTTACCAGCGGCAGCCACCCGTATTGCGCGGCGGTGTTGTAAAAGCGGTTTTCTTTCGCCTTCTGGTTCACGTATTCGATGCACAGCACCGGCTTCGACGCATCGGAAAATTGGGTAAGGCACTGGATCGTATATTTCTGCGGATGCCATGCGTTGTTCATTCCCTTCGGCCCGTAGAAAAAGGTGTCCTCCGCGCCGATGGCGTCGATCGCTGTAAAGTAATCGCTTTTCTCCGAGCTGGAGATTTCGTCCACGATATTGGAGCCATTCTGCGGGACGACGATGAAGTTGCTCTTGCCCCGGGTGGTGCGTGCATAGTTGGCGATGGCCTCCACGAAGCTCGCCATATCGGCCGCCGCCGTCGGACGCTCGGGATTTTTGCCGCTGTCCGGGCCGAAGTATTCGAAGGCGTCGATGATATCGAGGTAAACGCCATCGAACCCGGCGTCGATGATCCGGTCCACATAGCTTTTCGCGGCGGTGTCCGTGTCGTTGCCGAAGATGATCTGCTGCCATTCCGGCATCCAGTAGCGCACCTTGAAGTTGCCGTGCCAGTCCGGGTCCTGCTTGGCCAGCCACGCCGGGGCATTCGCGGTGAGCTTGCCACTCTTCGTCGTCCACGTGTTGTCCCAGTAGAAGCGGTAGCTTTCCGCCTCGCCGATGCTCATGTAGGCAAGCGCCACCTTGCCCGAGGCTTTCACCGCCGCGATTTGGCTGCTGGTAAATTCGCCGTCCACCGCACCATCGGCCGAGTAGTCCATCACCGCGAGCTGCGCATCCGCGCCCGTGACCGTATCGGGATTGAGTGGTGTGCCGTTGCGCCCCTGCAGCAGATAGCACCAGTGGCTAAGCACATGGCCACGCACGGATACGGTGTTTTGCGCATGCACGCCTGCGCACAAGAGCAGGGCGAGAGCAACGAGCGAAAGTGGACGAAGGAACGGGATCACTCCATTACCCAAAGCAGGTTTCGCGCTGGCGCAAGTGGAATTGGCCACGCTCGCCATGCTTTTTGAAAATAATTTGCGCATCCAAAAACATCGTCTTTAGTCCACCCATGAACGTCTCCCCAAAGACCCCTCTCCTCGTCCTCCCTGCCTGTCTCGCGCTCTCCTTCGTCATCCAGTCGAAGTCATTCGCCCAAGTGGCTGCAGCGGAAAAAACCGTCGCGCTCCATACGGCGGATGGAAAATACGTCTCCGCCACCGAAAAGGGCGGGATCGATCTCAGCGGCAAGGTGATCAGCCACCATCAGGTCTTTGCCGTCGCCGGGGCCAGTGGCGACAAGCTCAGCGATGGCGACACGGTAGAGATCAAATACTACCCCACTGCGACGGGCGATTCCGGCAAGAGCAAGGGCAGCTACTGGCGCGAAGAGTCCGGCAAGATCGACCGCGTGGTGAAAGAGCCGGAAGACGGCTCCGCCAAGTTCAAGCTCAAGAAGCAGGGCGACGGATTCGCTCTGCAAGCAGCCAGTGGAAAATTCGTCGCGACCCCGCCGGATACCACCGGACTCGGCCTCACCGACACGCTCAACAATGCCCTCGTGCTGGTGTTTGAAGAGAATCCGAAAGAAGTCGGGAAGTAATCATTATCCCCGCGCTTCCCACGCATATTCCGCGAGGATCGGCACATCGAGCGTGTCCTCCAGGATGGAGCGATTCGTAATCACCGCCGGATCGCCTTCCTCGGTGGCGGCGGGGTGATTGAGAATAATGCCCGCGCACGTAAGCCCGCGCGCGCGGATGCTCTGCACCGTGAGCATCGTATGGTTGAGCATGCCCAGCTGGTTCGCCGCGACCACGATTACCGGCAGACCAAATTCCGCCGCGAGATCGCTCACCAGATAATCGCGTCGGATCGGCACCAGCCAGCCGCCCACGCCTTCCACCAGCACCACGGGAAACTCCTCGCGCAGCCGGGCAAAATCGCGGTGGATACGATCGAGATCAATCGGACGTTCCTCGATGATCGACGCGGTGTAAGGCGCCGTCGGCGGGCGCAGCCAGATCGGGTTGATATCGTCCACCGGCACCGCGCCATCGCAGGCCACGTGCAGCTCCTCCGCATCCCCGCGGTCGCCGCAGCAGATCGGTTTCATCGCCACCGCGTCGCGACCATTCTTCCGCCACGCCCGCAGCAGGCGCGCGGAGACGTGCGTCTTGCCCACGCCGGTATCGGTGCCGGTGATGAAGCAACTTTCGCCGTTCGTCAGGTCGAAGGTCATTTCTTGAGCTCGATGCCGACCGGGCAATGGTCCGAGCCCAGCGTGGTGTGATAAATCGTGGCGGATTTCAGCTTCGCTTTCAGCGCTTCGGAGACGAGGAAGTAATCGATGCGCCATCCGATGTTGCGCGCGCGCGCCGTACCCATCTGGCTCCACCAGGTGTAGTGGCCGCCTTCCTTTTGAAAGACGCGCAGGGTATCCACAAAGCCCGCCGCGACGAAGGCGTCGAAGCCGGCACGCTCCTCGGGCGTGAAGCCGTGGTTCTTCGTGTTGTCCTTCGGGCGCGCGAGGTCGATCTCGGTGTGCGCCACATTCAAGTCGCCGCACCAGATCACCGGCTTGGCCGCTTCCAGCCGCTTCAAGTAGGCGAGCAGATCGCGGTCCCATTGCTGCCGGTATTCCAGCCGGGTGAGCTCGCGCTTGGAGTTCGGCACGTAGATGTTTACGACGTAGAATTTCTCATACTCCGCGGTGATCACGCGGCCCTCGCGATCATGTTCGGCGATACCGATCCCAAAGGTCACCGCCACCGGCTTCACCTTCGAGAAAATTGCGGTGCCGGAGTAGCCCTTCTTCTCCGCGCTGTTCCAGAACGAGGTGTAACCGGCGAGCGATTCCGGCACGACTACGTCCGCCTGTGTCGCCTTGGTTTCCTGCAGGCACAGAATATCCGGCTGCTCTTGGTGGATGAAATCGGCAAAGCCTTTTTTAAGCACGGCGCGGATGCCATTGACGTTCCAGGAAATGAATTTCATGCGACTGCCCAGTCTATCCGCACAGGCCGCGGTGGCAAATGCGTTCTGCGCTCGACTCTCCCGGGCGAAGCCCCGAAAATACCGCGCCAATGGCCATTGACGACAGCGCGCTCTACCTCTGCTCCGAATGGGCGATCCGCGCCGTAATGCTGTTCTACGTCCCGCAGAAACGTAGCACTGCCGCCACCCGCACCTGGCTGCTTTTTATCTTCTTCGTCCCGTGGCCCGGCCTCATTTGCTACCTGCTTTTTGGCCGCATCTACGTCCCGCGCAAGCGCATCGAGCAGCAAAGGCACGCCTCGGAGCGCATCGCCACCGTCCAGGCGCAGATGGGCGCGCAGGTGGAGGCGGTGCCGGGGCTGCCGCTCAATCTCGCGCCGATTGTCCCGCTCGCGACCAAGCTGGGCGATTTCAAGCCCTTCGATGGCAACGCCATTGAGTTGCTTACGGATTACGACGCCACGATCGATCGTCTCATCACGGATCTCCGCGAAGCAAAATGGCAGGTGCATCTCTTGTTTTACATTTACGAAGCGGATGCCACGGGACGCAAGGTAACCGCAGCCTTGATCGAAGCCGCGCGGCGGGGAATCGAGTGCCGGGTGTTGCTCGATGCCGTGGGATCGCGGGGCGGCCTGCGCGCCTTTGCCGACCCGCTCCGCACGGCCGGGGTCGAGGTGATTCCGATGCTGCCGGTGGGATTGTTCCGCCGCAATGCCGCCCGCTTCGATCTGCGCAACCACCGCAAGATCGCGGTCATCGACGGCATCATCGGCTACACCGGCTCACAGAATATCACGGATGCCACGTTCGTCCCCGGCTATCCCAATGAGGAGCTGTTCCTGCGTGTGACCGGGCCAGTGGTCGCGCAGTTGCAGGCGGTCTTTCTCGCCGATCGCTTCATCGAGACCGACACCACGCTGGAGCTCGGGCGCATGTTCCCCAGCCTCGCCGAGTGCGGGACCGCCATCGCCCAGGTGGTGCCGAGCGGCCCGGGCTATGAGCGGGAAAACGGACAGGAACTCATGATCACCCTGCTCTATTCCGCACAGGAGCGGGTGGTGCTGGTCACGCCCTACTTCGCGCCCGACGACGCCTTTCTGCAAGCCGTCCGCTCCACCGCGCGGCGCGGCGTGGAGGTGCACCTCGTGGTCTCAAAGCATGCGAACCAGCATTTCACCCAGCTCGCGCAGAAAGCCTTTTACGACGACCTGCTCAGCGATGGCGTGCTCATCCACCTTTACGAACCGCGCTTCCTGCACGCCAAGCATCTCACCATCGACCGCGAGATCGCCCTCGTCGGCTCGACGAATCTCGACATCCGCAGCTTCGCCCTCAATGCGGAGATCAACCTGATCATCTACGACCGCTCCGTGGTGGCGGAATTGCGCCAGGTCCAGGAGCGCTATTTCGCCCACAGCAAATTGCTCACCCTGGAGGAAGTGCGCGCCCGCTCCCTCTTCAAGCGCACCCTGCAAAGCGTCGCCCGGCTGGCCGATTCGTTGCTGTAAAACGAAGAGATTTTAACCGCGGATTTCGCGGATGGACGCGGATAAAAGGCCAGCCTATCAGCGTCCATCCGCGAAATCCGCGGTTAAATCCCTTACTCCTTCGTGATCTTCGTGTCCTTCGTGGTGAAAAATTCCCCTTTTTCAAAGGCCTCGTTTTGGCGAGAGTTTCTAAATGGCCGAAAGTATTTCCAATTCCATCCTCAGCGCGAGCGAACTCGTGGTGCGCTACGGCGTGCAGACCGTGCTCGACAAGGCGGCGCTGACCATTCACGAGGGCGAGCGGGTGGGCTTGGTCGGTCGCAACGGCTCGGGTAAATCGACCTTCCTGCAAATCGGGCCGGCACCTTGCAACCCGATGCCGGCGAGGTAGCGCGCCGACGCGATCTGATCACCGGCTATATGCCGCAGATGTTCGAACTCGATGAAACGCTCAACGTGCACGACAACGTGCTCGCCGGGGCCAAACACATCTTCGACCTGATCGCCGAGTACGAACGCGCTTCCGCAGAAAGCGCACGGAGCGCGGAACTCCTCGCGCGCATCGAGCATTTCGATGGTTGGAACCTGGAGTCGCGTGCCAAATCGCTGCTGGCCAATTTGCATGCGCCGGATGCGGCCCGGGATGTGAAGACCCTCTCCGGCGGAGAGAAGCGCCGCGTCGCGATGTGCCGGGCGCTGATTGCGCGGCCCGATTTCCTCATCCTCGACGAGCCGACCAACCATCTCGATACCGGCTCGATCGAATGGCTGGAAGAATTCCTCGCCCGCTACACCGGCACCTGCCTCTTCGTCACGCACGACCGTTATTTCCTCGATCGTGTCACCACCCGGATCGTCGAGTTGTCGCGCGGCCAGTTCTACAGCTACGAGGGGAACTACACGGATTATCTGCTCTCCCGCGCCGAGCGCCAGGCGGCGGAGGAGGCGCAGGAACACAAGCGGCAGAAGTTTTTGAAGAACGAACTGCTCTGGGTGCGCAGCGGGGTGCGCGCGCGCCGCACGAAATCGGTGGAGCGCATGAACCGCTATTTCGAGATGGCCGCGCAGGAAGCTCCCGAGGCCGAGCTGGACGTGGAACTCATCATCCCGCCCGCGCCGAAGCTGGGCAACCGGGTGATCGAGCTGCGCGAAGTCGGCGCGGCGATTGGCGACCGCGTGCTGTTTGAAAACCTGAGCCTCAACCTCCAGGCCGGCGAGCGCCTCGGCGTGGTCGGCCGCAATGGGCTCGGCAAATCGACGCTGCTGAAAATGATCCTCGGCGAAGTCCAGCCCGCGAGTGGCGAGGTGGTGATCGGCGACCGCACCCAGATTAACTACGTAGATCAAAACCGGCTCCTGCTCGACGACAGCAAGACGATTTACCAGGAGGTTGGCGAAGGCGGCGAAACCGTGAAACTCGGCGATGAAGGAATCACGCTCCGCAGTTATCTGCGGCGCTTTCTCTTCACCGAGGAGCGGATCAACTCGAAGATCTCCGTGCTCAGTGGCGGCGAGCGCAGCCGGGTCTTGCTGGCGAAGATTCTCAAGCGTGGCGGCAACGCCATCATCCTCGACGAACCGACGAACGATCTCGATCTCGGCACGCTGCGCTTATTGGAGGAAGCACTCGTCGCGTTCAAAGGCAGCGTGATCGTGGTCAGCCACGACCGCTACTTCCTCAATCGCGTGTGCACCTCGATCCTCTCCTTTGAAGGTGATGGCGTCGTGCAATACGGCGTGGGCAATTACGACTATTACCTGGAGAAAAAGGCCGAGCGCGAAAAAACGGCGGCGGAATGGAATGCGGTCGCCATCGCCAAAGCCGCTCCTGCCAAGCCTGCAAAGGAGGAAAAAGCCCGCAAACTAAAATGGAAGGAAGAGCGCGAACTGGAGACCATCGAGGAAACCATTCTGAAAGCGGAGGAGGAAGTGGCGCGCCTGGAGTCCCTCTTCGCGTTGCCGGATTTTTATGAGAAGCACGGCCACGAGTGGACGGACTCGAAGCGAAACTCGCGAAAGCACGTGAGGAAGTAGCACGGCTTTACGCGCGCTGGGAAGAATTGGAGGCCATCAAGAGCGCCGCGACTTCGGCGTAGGCAGCCTGCGTGCCGTTATTGGCGGGGCACCGGCCTTCGGAGAATACGTCGGCTGGAACCGCTGCGTCCTCACTCTCCCAGCAGCACTGCATTCGCCGCCGCGTAATGCTCGGTATGCGTAAGGCTGATCATTACCCCGCTCGCACCCATCTTCGCCGCCAGTTCCCTCGCCCCGCCGTGCAGCACGCAATACGGCTCCCCGCTCTCCTTCCGGCACACCTCGATCTCCTTCCACCCCACGGCTTTGCCGATCCCGGTGCCGAAGGTCTTCGACACCGCCTCCTTCGCCGCCCAGCGCGCGGCGAAATGCGGATACGGATTCTTCATGCTCTGGCAGTAGGCGATCTCGCCCTCGCAAAAGACGCGCTGCAAAAAGCGGTCGCCGAATTTCTCCAGCGACTTCGCAATCCGCGCCGTTTCCACCAAATCGAGTCCGAGGCCAAAAATTTTCATGCGGCCTGATAGGGTGCCATCGCTGCGAGCATGTCGCGGACGGCCTGTTCCAGCCCGGTGAAGACCGAGCGCGCGACGATCGAGTGGCCGATGTTCAGCTCGTGCAGGTGCGGCACCTTGAGGATTTTTGCGATGTTCGTGTAATTGATCCCGTGCCCGGCATTCACGATCAGCCCGTGCTGATGCGCGAATTTCGCCGCGACGATCAGCCGGTCCAATTCCTCTTTTTGCTCCGCGCCCTGCGCATTGGCAAACGCGCCGGTGTGCAGTTCGATCGCATCCGCCTTGAGCTTGATCGCCGCCTCGATCTGGTCGGCCTCCGGTTCGATAAACAGGCTCACGACCACGCCCGCACCCTGCAGCCGCTTGATCGTCGGCTCCAGTTGCTTGAACTGCCCGGCCACATCGAGCCCGCCCTCGGTGGTGATTTCCTTGCGGTTCTCGGGCACGAGGCACACCTCCTCGGGCTCCACGCGGAGCGCGATGGCGAGGATCTCCGGCGTGTTCCCCATTTCGAGGTTCAGCTTCGTGATCAGGCTCTCGCGCATCCGGAAAATATCCGCATCCTGAATGTGCCGCCGGTCCGCGCGCAGGTGGGCGGTGATCCCACCCGCACCCGCGCGTTCGCAGATTTCCGCCGCCACGAGCACATTCGGCTCCGCGTTGTGGGCCTCGATCTGCCCGGCATACCGCGCCTGACGCAAGGTCGCGATATGATCAATGTTCACTCCAAGTAACAACTGGCTCATTTACAACAAAGGGGATGGCGCGGCGCTTGCCTCCGCGCGGTAAAAACTAGTGACGGAAATGACGCAGGCCGGTGAAGACCATCGCCATCTTCGTCTGGTTGGCGGCGGCGATCACATCGGCATCGCGCACGGAACCACCCGGCTGGATCGCAGCGGTGGCCCCGGCTTCCGCCGCGGCCACGAGCCCGTCGGGGAAGGGGAAGAAGGCGTCGCTGGCGACGATGCTGCCCTTGAGCGACAGCCCGGCATCCGCCGCCTTCCAGATCGCGATCCGCGAGGAATCCACGCGCGACATCTGGCCGGCGCCAATGCCCAGCGTGCGATCCTTGCCGCAATAGACAATCGCGTTCGACTTCACATGCTTCACCACCTTCCAGCCGAAGGCCATGGCCTTCATTTCGTCAGCGGTCGGTGGGCGCTCGGTGACGACCTTTTTCTCCAGTTCCTCAAGCTCCTTGGGATTGCGCACGTCGGAATCCTGCACCAGCACGCCGCCGATCACGGAACGCACGTCCTGCTTCGCGGCATCGGAAACGTCGCGCAGCTTTTGCATGAGGCGCAGGTTCTTCTTCTTCTGCAACAGCACGCGGGCGTCGCTTTCAAATTCCGGCGCGATGATCACCTCGCTGAAGATTTCGCTGATCGCCTTGGCGAGCGCGAGGGTGAGCGGGCGATTGGTGATGATGATGCCGCCAAAGGGCGCCTGCTTGTCGGTCGCAAACGCCTTGTCCCACGCTGCCTTGAGGTCGGGATCGCTGCCCACGCCGCAGGGGTTGGTGTGCTTGAGGATCGCCACCGTGGGCTCGGCAAACTCCTCGATCAACTGCGTCGCGGCAGTGATGTCGAGGATGTTGTTGAACGACAGTTCCTTGCCGTGGAGCTTCTGGAAATAGTCGTCGAAATTGCCGTAGAGCGAAGCGGCCTGGTGCGGATTCTCCCCGTAGCGGAGCTGGGCCGACTGCGGGAGGCAGAGCGAATAGGCGCACTGCGTCTCCTTCTCCTGGTTCAGGTAATTCGCAATCGCGCCGTCGTATTGCGAGGTGGTGACGAAGACCTTGATCGCGAGCCGCTCGCGCAGCTTGAGCGTGGTGCCGCCTTCGTTGGCCTTCATGCTCTCGATCACATCCGCGTAATCGGCGGGATCGGTCACAACGGTCACCGAGCGATAGTTCTTGGAAGCACTGCGGAGCATCGAAGGGCCGCCGATGTCGATATTCTCGATCGCTTCCTCCAGCGTCACATCCGGCTTCGCCACCGTCTGCTGGAAGGGGTAAAGATTCACCACCACGAGATCGATCGCCTTGATGCCGTGCTTTTCCGCCTGGGCCACGTGCTCGGGATTGTCGCGCAGATGGAGCAGACCGCCGTGCACTTTCGGATGCAGGGTCTTCACCCGGCCATCCATCATCTCGGGGAAGCCGGTGTAGTCGGAAATTTCGATGCAGGGGAGATTCTCCTTCTTCAACAGCGCAGCGGTGCCGCCGGTGGAGATGATTTCAACGCCCATCCCGATGAGCTCGCGGGCAAAGTCCACCAGCCCGGTTTTGTCGGAAACGGAAATAAGTGCGCGGGTAATTTTCATGGATTGAGGGCTGCAAAGGTAGGTCACCTCCCCGCCAAGGTCAATCCGGCGAAATTCCCGCCTCGCCACCCCTTTTTCCCACTGGTAAAGACGCACCTGCATGAAACACCTGCCCCTGCTGACTGTCGCCGCGCTCATCCTCGTGATCGTGCTCACGCGACTGCCTTTTCTGGACGCGGGCTATGGGGCGAATGTGGATGCCTGGCGGGTGGCGAACGTGGCGCGGCAGCTCGCCACCACCGGCGAATACGAGGCCTCGCGGCTGCCGGGCTATCCGCTCCAGGAAATGATCTGCTCCCTGTTCTGGCGCGGCGGGCCGGTGGCGCTTAATGGGTTGAGCCTGCTGATGAGCCTCGCGGCGGTGCTCGCGTTGCTGGTCATCGCCCGCGCCTGCCAGTGCCGGGACGCGTGGGCCTATGCGCTCGCGCTCGCCTTTACGCCCGTCTTTTTCATCAACAGCGTCTCGGCCAAGGACTATGTGTGGGCAATTGCCTTCGTGCTCTGGGCGCTCTGGGCGGCGATCAAAAACCGGCCCATTCTGTGCGCCCTCCTGCTCGGCCTCGCGATCGGCTGCCGCATCACCTCCGGAGCAATGATGCTCCCGCTCGGGATGATTCTCTGGCAGCAATCGAGCGCAGGCAAAGGCACGGTGCTCGCCCGCTTTGCCGTTTTCGCCTGCCTCACGGGGGCCCTCTGCTTCCTGCCCGTGTGGCTCCGCTACGGTCCCGGCTTCTTCACCTTCTATGAAAACCACGACCGCCCCGGGCTCTCCGACATTCTCCAGCGCGCCTTCGTGGAAGTGTGGGGCCTGCCCGGTCTCCTCGGGCTGATCGTTGCCGTCGCAGGCACTGCTTTCACCGCCTTCCGTTCCAGCCGAAACGAAACATCCGCCCGCCCCAAACTACTGGCCCCGCTGCTGGTGATGATCGCCCTCTACCTGATCGCCTTTTGGCGGCTGCCCGATCAGGCGGGTTATTTAGTCCCCATCATCCCCGCCGTCTTGCTGCTGATGGCGCTCTACACTCCGCGCTGGGCCGGACTCTTTCTCTGCGCCACGCTGATCATTTCCCCGTGGCTGTCCTTCTCCGGCGGGCGCCTGCAATCCGGCCCCATCCTCCAGGACCACGCCGAGCGCGAACAAACCGTGAATGGCGTAAAAGGCTTCCTCGCCTTCTGCCAGCAGCACCTCGACCCCAGCACCATCGTCGCCGTCGGCGCCTGGCAGCCGATCATCACCGTGCTCGCCCCCGAAGACGCCGCCCGCTTCCCCTACCTCATCAGCCTCGACGATGCGAAAGCCCTGCTCGCCCAAGGCCATCACCTCGCCTACGCCTCCGAGAGCATCCGGCAATTTAATTTCCGCGCCAACCACTTCGACCTCGCTGCGACCGGGGCGGTGGATGTGCACAACTTGTTTTTACAAAGGGCTTTTGCACCTTCCGCTATACAGGCGCAAAAGGTGCAAACCCCTAATTATCAGTAACAAGCATCAATCACGAAAGCTATCATGATTGAACCTTAATCTTATCTTAAGGTTTTACACTTCGGAAACTTGCCTTTCGAATAAACAGACCTGAGTCATACAGATAATCACTAGTATCCGCAACAACTATTTTTACATGGTGAGTTTGATTAGGTGAAACCGCTGCAACTGCCTTGATATTAAAAGTAAATCCATCCCAACCAGTATGGAATAGTGAAGGATATCCTACAGGATTGTCACAATATAATTGCCGATTAGATCCCACTTGATTTCCGCCAGCATCAAGAGCGGTAGAATTAATGGTATCAACTCCAATTTTTGATGCTTTAGATCCCGGTAGGTCACGACTTCCTGGGACAGACGTGATGTTCACTCCATCCACGTAGATTGCAAAAAGATCGTTAAACGGACTACCTTCAGTCCCTCCCGGAGCATATTCATCATACTCTTCTGAGGCAAATTGGATTGCCACCTCCAATTGGCCGTTAGTGGGAACAACGTCAAACTCCAGCCCGGTAGCATCGTGAGTTGTTAATGGATTGTCTGTATACTGTGCATCTTGGTTATACACCGCAATTAGATCAAGATCTGAATCTCCAGGCTCATTGAGAACTAAGCTACCTGAATCATTATTATTATTATCCGACCAAAGATCAACGTAACCAGTTGACAGAAGAATACCTGCCTCTGATTCAAGCCCCAATGATCGCCCTCCAGAATATAAAGTAGCTGCTGTTAAATCACCAATAAAACTTAAATTTTGCGTAGCCATCCCCTCTCCACAAATGTTGGTCAAAAGAGTGCTCGGCGCGTAAGTTCCGGGCGCAACCACCAAACATTTCACAGGCAATGAATATCCAATCGCGGAAGAAGTATCCGATGCAGCCGCCGTTAATGAATAAGTTCCTGGCGGAAGCGATATGCTCGCTTGAAAAGTATTTCCTGTCACCGTCGCATATTGATAGGACGGAACACCTTTATTTATACTCTGATCAGCGTTATATATATTCACCATCACACTCGAAACACTATCACCAACATCAACATCGCTACATGTTCCAGTAACCACTACATTAGTTACATCTCCAGTAGCAGTAATTTCCTGTGCGTTAGAAGGTGAAGTAATAGCCACACTAGGAGCATGATTCCCCGAAACAGAAAAAGTCATACCAACTGTAGTTCTGCCCCCTCGTGAATCGCTGGCGATGGCCGACACTTGATGGCTGCCGCCCCAGATGGCTTCAGCAATCGGGATCGAAAAAAGGTTATTTCCATTCGTGGCATTAATTTGCGAATAGTAAACCTCCCCAACATACCTTCCATCGTAATAAAATTGGACCCGCTCCACATAATCCCCAGAATCGGGATCGGTAGCCTGTGCTTGAATATTCACTTCCTTAGGACTCATGGGTGCGGTATAAGCACCACCACTGGAATCCAAGGAAATGCTGACGCTGGGGTTGGTGTTTGCAACTACAGTGATGTTGCGAGTTGACGAAGTGGAAGTCGTCCCATCTGCAAAGTAAGCAATTGCTTTAACTTGATAGTTTCCCGCTGAATGCTGAAGCCAGGTAAAGCTGTCCCGCGTATCATCCAAAATCGTTCCAACCTTGGTGTTGTTTGCATAGAACTCCACTTTTTTGCAATGCCACCCCCTGCTTGAAGGCATTTGCCACAAAGGAAACACCATCGTTTTGATTAATGCTTTGCCCGTCTTGAGGATAGATCAGCTCCAGTGGCGTGGTATAGTCAGCCACCAGAAAGGAAATCTGCGCGGCATTGCTGTCCACCCCATTCTTTGTGGCATTGTAGACGAAGTAGTCCACCCCCGAATAACCGGCATTTGGAATGTAAGTGTAATTAGGGCCTGTTCCGGAAAGAGTGCCATACGAAGGAGCCTGCAAGATGGTGTAAGTAACCACGTCGTTAGGCCCTGAGTTGGTATGCACCGTCACTGGCTGGGCGAAAGGACTTACCGATACCGAAGAACTGTTTTCGATTTTTTGGATGGCAAATTCCGCGCAGAAACTCGCATCCAAACCGAATCCAAAAACATACTTGGCTTGTCCCAGAGCCGCCAAGGAGAAATCAGAGTCGTCAGAAGTGCTCGCCGTCCAAGGACGGGCACTATTATCAACGTAGTTTTCCTCAGCCAGGCGGCGGTAAAACAAATCTCCTACATACTTGAAAGCTGACCCACTGTTGCAGCCGAGTAGTTGGAACTGGAAGAACTCGCATTCCAGCCTGCGATGAGACTATCAATATCCAGACCCGCGCCCCCCGGCAAGCTCGGCATCCATTGCCGTTTTCGCCTTGGTTGCCAGATATTTGAGCTGCCCCACATTTAGCGCTGCATAGTCTTGCGGAGCGGCCCCCGGGGTAAGCAATTGATAATCGGACCACCACTGTGGAGCCGCTCCATGAGCAGCAGCCACCAACAATGCCGCTCCGAAAAAGAACTGACACAACAACCTTTTCATAAAAGATTAAGTTTTACTCTTACAGATTAGGGTTGCTCTCCCGATTGAAATCCAGTCATTGGAATATCCCCGGATGGATGGACCAGCACAGCTCCGCCATCGGTTACACGTAATGCGTTCAGCGGAGTCGTTACCCCGCTGGTTGCATTATAACTGCCCGCGCCAACTACAAAGGCACCCTTGGTTTTATCGACTCCGGTTGAAGTATTCACCGTCGTATCGTTATAGCGACCAACGACAACCTGACCACTTTCACTGGAGGTCACTCCGGAGCCAAGGGCTGCGGAATTGCTCACTCCGGCAAAGGTGCTGGAATCACCGACCGCCAATGTCCCCGTCCCTTGACTGGCTGCAGCGCCGAAAGTTCCCGTTGGCGACTGCCATATCCCTTGCCCACTAAGCAACACAGGCACTCCATCTACAGTGATCTGAGCGGAGGCTGCATTATTTCCTCCATAGAATCCTGCGCTAGTTACGGCAAGTGTTCCACTAATTTCCGTAGCGCCATTACGACGCACGACAAATGCATTGTGAGTTCCCGTCTGAATACCATTCCCCACAATGAATAATGCATCAGTCTGCGGCCAAGAAGACGGTGCGTGTTGACTACTGGGAGAACCAACGATCGAATTATACTCCCCAATGACAAATTGCGCATTCGCGTTGGAATAAGTGCCATACCCAAAAGCCGTGGAATATCTCGCATTGGCAACCACCCCATCCCCCAAAGCAAACGTATCGGTGCTATTAGCATAACTATTATCACCAGCTGCCATCGAATGTGTCCCCGAAGCATTGTTTCCATTGCCGACCGTGAGAGTCACTGCATCATCCGCCATGGCGTATGGAACCATTGTACTGACCAACAAAGCCATCAAACCGCATTTTGAGAGATTATACATATCAAGGCACTATTTATAGATTGTTAATTACAAATTACCGTCATTCGCAATTGCCCGATCATTCATTAAAAATGAAGACTAGGACCACATTCAGTCGCTCCCAAGTTCACGCCAAAAGAAGCCGCAATACCTTTGAATGTCCATCATCCGCGGACCGACTTCGCAGAGTAAAGGCACTCAAAGACACCATCATCCACTTTAGACAACCACTGAGGGAACTTTCATTGCGGAAATGGTTACCCATTTCGTCACATGCCCGCAACCATCCAATTGTTACATTCGCGCGTCAAAATGATGACGTTTTCCCATTGGAATGTAACCACCGCGGACAAAGTAAGCATGGCTACACTGAAGCAGTTTCTTCAAGCCTGCTTAACATTGAGGCTTTTCCAGCAGAGACAACTGCCATCGCCTCTCTGAATGGTTCACCAGTTTTTCACCCAAGTCATTTGGACCTTCGGGAGATTCGCGGTGTCGTGGGTGCCGCAGGTGGACCAGAGGTCGTAGGTGCTGTTATTGCCCTGGGTTAACTGGGCGGTGGTGAGCGGGGTGCCGGTACTTTGGGTCGTGGTGATGTTTTTGTTTTTCACCGTCGAGTAACCGTAGCAGCCATTGAAAGGATCAGCGAGGTAGTAGATCGGACCGGATACTCCGGCGGCGTCGGGCGTAGGCATATTGCTGCTCAACGTCGTGGTGCCGCTGATCGGGAGATTCATGTTACGCCGGCCCTTCATATCGTCGCGCAGATCGGGGAAGTAATTGGTGGGCACCAGATGCGTCGGCGGAGTCGTTCCCAGATAGGTTATAAAGAACGATTCCATCCTGCGGATCGGTCACGCCGTCGCCATTATAATCGCCGGTGAGGCTGGCATAGAGCCAGAAGGCGGATTTGCAGTAGTAGCTGCCGGCAGTGATATCGGTGACTGCGCCGGGACCGGAATTGGGGTCCATGTTTACGTTATCCGTGAGGTTTTTGTCCTGCGGATAGCCGCCATTATCCGTCTTATAATTCTCGCATGCGACGGAGAGGGCCTGCTTTTCTCCCTCGGCCCGGACGCGGGCGGCTTTGCCAGTCGTGTAGCTCATGGTCACCATCACCATTCCCGCGAGGATGAGCACGATCGCCATCACCGTGAGAAGTTCAACCAACGTAAATCCCGGGGAGGAACGCTTATTCATGAGAACTAGCTTAACAGCATAGACTCACATTGTATATACTTAATTAAGGTGAGGAACGCGACTCCCTCTCTCCACCACGCGACAACTACAGCCCACAAGGCCATTGGAGACAGCTCCGCGGGGAAAAGAATTTTTTAAGACAGGATGAACCAGATGAACAGGATGGCGAAAATTCCAAATCCCAAAAACACTTACAAGCATCCTGTAAATCCTGTTCATCCTGTCTAAAATTCCTCTCCCCGGAATCGAATCAGATTATTCCATGGCCTCTGCTTCGCTATCGACCGCAGGGCCGTAATTACCGCGATCCGTGGAAGTCCTAGGATACTTCAGTCATTCGCAAGCATGGCCGACGGTTATTGCCCCTGATCATTCTTCCCGTTCTTGCCATTATGCCCACCGTTGTCGGAGGACTGGGAGCTGGATTGCTGGGGCTGGCTTTGCTGCTGCGCTTGCTGACGGGCCTCGGACTGGCGCTGTTGCGGCTGGGCGGCCTGCTGTTGTTGCTCGCGGGCGGCTTGGACCTGCTCCTGAGCCTGGGCTTGGGCTTGGGCGGCAGCTTGTTGCTGGGCGCGCTCGGCCTGGCGTTGGGCGCGCTCCTCGGCTTGCTGCTGGCGTTGTTCCTGGATCGCCTGGGCTTGTTGCGCTTGCTGGGCCTGGCTTTGCTCCTGCTGCGCCTGGTTGACGGATGGTTGCTGCTGCTGACGCCCGCCCTGGCCCTGCGCCGGGCGGGATTGCTGATAGCGCGGCGCGGTGTTGTCGCTCTGGTCGGCGGTGGATTGCTGGTCATCGGGCGTGGCGTTGCGGGATTGAGCCTGCTGCTGTTGCTGGCGCTGTAATTGCCGCAGGCGCTGTTGCTGCTGCTCGAGTTGGAGTTCGCGCGGGTCCTGCACCCGGTCGGTGGTCAGGCCGTTGCCGGGTTGCAAAGAAGGTGTCTGCAAGCCATTGCGGTTCACGGGCTGGGAATAAACGTTCCCCTGGTTGCGCGGGTAGAGCGGTTGCTCCGGTTGGTTTGGCTGGCTCTGCTGGATGGTCGCAGAGGAGGCTGGTTGCTGCTGCGCGGTATCGCGAACGGGCCGGGCCGGACGCGCGACCTGCTGCACATTCGCCGGGCGATTGCGGCTCTGGAGCGGGTTGGGCTGGCGGGGCGTGACCACGTAGAAATGATCGCCGCGCTGGGCGGTGGAGCCGGGGCCCTGCTCGGGCTTGATTCGCAAGGGCTTCACCGGCTGCTTCGTTTTGTTTTGCACCAATTGCGGCGGCGGCCCGGGGTTTTTCACAATGTCGCCGTGCTTGGTCTTCGTCTTGCCAATCTTGGTGATGTTGGTCGTGCGATTGCAGATCACCGTGTTGTAGCTGGTGGCGATGATGTAGTTCACGATTACCGGCTGGCAGAAGCTCTGGATCGGCACGAAATTGTAATAGCCGGGATCGAGATCGTAGCTCCCTTGATAGCCGTCGTCGTAGGAAATGATGTTACCATTATCCGGCGGGAGCGGAGCCCAGCCGATGTAATCGTCGCTCTGCCGCCAGGAAACCCAGGCGGGTGCCCATTGATCACCCGGAATCCACACCCAACCGGTATCGGCGAGCTGTTCCCAGCGTCCGTAATGATAAGTGGCCCAGCCGAAGGGTTCATTGGAAACCCAGGCCCAGCCCTGATCGGTGTAGGCCCAGTGGCCCTGCCGATAGGGACGCCAGTTCGAGTCCTGCTGCGCAACATAAGGCTGCCATACGTAGCCATTGATTCCCGGCACTTGCAGCCATGCGCCGTAGGGCGAGAGCGAGTCGTAGAAGCCCGCGTTGCTGATCGTGGGCGGCGGGACATCCCCATCGTCGGAATCGGGGGCCGGGGAGACATCGGTCTCTGCCACCGTTTGCGCCGGCGCGCTGGCTGATTGGAGCGCCTTCTCCCGGGCATCGAGATCCTGCTGGCGCTGCTGCAACTGGGCGGACTGGTCGTCGAGCTGTTTCTGCCGCTCGGCTTGGTGTTCCTCGGCCAGCCGTTCCTGCACGCGCTTTTCGATTTCCTGCTCATTATCGGCATTGGAAGCCGGTTTCTGGCAACCACCGACCAAGGCGCCCGCCAGCGCCGCCAGCGCAAACAGAATGAGATATTTTTTCATGGGAAAAAGGATGGGAAAAGGGAGTGTGTCTAATTTAGACTACACTCACGCCGAATTATTCGGCGCTAAATAAATTCAACCCAGAAAAACTCCTCTATGAAAACCCTCCCAGTTCTCATCGCCGCCGCCCTGTTCACCCTCCAGCCCATGCTGCATGCCGGGCCGAATACCTATCAAGTCACCGGCCCGGTCCTCGCCGTCACGGATACCACGATCACCGTGCAAAAAGGCAAGGACCCCTGGGAAATCGCCCGCACGCCCGCCACAAAAATCACCGGCGACCTAAAGGTGGGCGCAAAAGTGACGATTCAATACACCATGACCGCGGTCAGCGTGGACGTGAAACCCGCGAAGGCCACCAAATAGCGGTTGAATTGTTAGTTGTCATAGTCAATAGGGACGTCCCACGGGGCGTCCCTATTTTTTTGACGGTGGCAGCGATTCCACGACCGCATGATGCCGTCCGTCGCTTTGGGAAACCCGCATCGACGCGCCGAAGACCTTGCCCAGCGTGGCGCTCTCCATTACCTCGGCGACCTTGCCCCGGGCAACGACCTTCCCTTTCCGCAACGCCACCACGTGGGTGAAAACAGGCATCACTTCCTCGATGTGATGCGTCACCAGCACCAGCGCCGGGGAGTGCTTGCTGCGGCCGAGTTGTTCCATGAATTGCAGGAATCGCTCACGCGCCACCGGATCGAGCCCGGCGCACGGCTCGTCGAGGATGAGCACCTTCGGCTTCGCCATCAGCGCGCGACCGATCAGCACCCGCTGACGCTCGCCTTGGGACAGGACGGCCCACGGGCGCTCGGCCAGATGCGAGCACCGGACCAGCTTCAGGATGCGCCCGGCTTCCAACTGGTCGGCCCGGCTGACCTTGCCCCAATATTCGATCATCGCGTATTTGCCGCTGATCACTGTGGTGAGCGCGGGCTCGGCATCGGCCATCATCTGCCGCACCGAGGAACTCACGATGCCCAGATGCGTGCGCAATTCCCGCCAGTCCGTCTCGCCAAAGCGGTGCCCGAGCACCTTGATCGTGCCCGAGGTGGGCGACATATAAGCCGCGAGCACGGAGAGCAGCGACGTCTTGCCCGAGCCATTCGCACCGAGAATCACCCAATGCTCGCCCGGCATCACCTTCCACGAAACTCCATTCAAGACCTGGACACCCGACCGGTTGACCACCAAATCACGCACTTCCAAAACCGGGGATTCGACAACATGGGACATGGGCGAAGAAGAACGCTGAAAATCAGGGCAAAAGCAATGGCAGGCTCTTGGCCGGCGCATCCTTTTTTGGCCACCGCGCCGGGCGGAAATTCACCTGCCATTCCATCCCGCGGCTCTGGCCCAGCGCTTGGAACTGGGTCCGCAGCGATTTTTCCGCATCGGGTAAAATCGTCCCGCTTTCCGCCGCCCGCCGTGCCTCGGCCTGCATGGCAGCCACCGTCTCCTGCTGGTTCTCCTGGGTCAGGTAATTCCACCAGCCGTTTTCATCGTCGAGCACCTCGTATTTCTCCATTTCGACGCTGAGAACCTGCGGGGCGGGAAAATCCGCGATGACTTTCCGACCGTTTTCAGTGACGGTAATCGAGAACCGGTCCTGCAAATCGAAGCCCGCCTTCACCTTGAACAGCCCGCGCAACTTCAGCCGCTTCGTACTGCCGAGGTAACTGTGCTCGAAGGTGTATTCCACCGGGAATTCATTGGTTACGGTGGCGAGTTGCAGCCCCCCCTGCGATTGTTGGGGCCACACCTCGCTGCTCGTTTTCACCTCGGGCGTGATTTGCAGTAAATTTCGCACCGATTCCACCGCATTCCGCACGGCCAGTTCGGTCTCGTGGCGCGTAATCTTCGCAACCAGCCACGCGCTCAAAATGAGCAATCCACACAATAGGGCAACGGCAGGGAGATGCTTCACGGCCCACGAATCTGGCCCTCCCCCAGCTTCCGGCAACCCCTTTTTGACGTTTTTTCGGTTAAAACAGGCTTGTCATTTTCAGAGAAACCGGGACATACTCTACCAGTTTGGTTGCTTCTTTTAGAAGGTGGTAAGTCATGATTCTCAATCCCCCCATTGCCCGACTTTTAATCGTCGATGATGAGCTGCACCTGCTCAAAGCGTTTTGCGACGCCCTCGGCCATCGTGGCTACGCCACCGTGGCGATCAGTTCTCCGGAAGAAGCCCTCGCCGCCCTGCGCGACGAAGACTTCGATCTGGTCTTTACCGATCTGAAAATGCCCGGCATGAGCGGCATCGAATTTCTCCGGGCCGCCCGGGAGATTTCGCCCAATCTCGTCTGCATCATGATGACCGGGCACGCCACCATCGACACCGCGATCGAGGCGATGAAGGCGGGCGCGTTCGACTACATTCTCAAGCCGTTCAATCTCCCGATGATCCAGCCGGCGATCACCCGCGGGCTCGATATGAAGCGGCTGCGCGACGAAAATATCCAGCTCCGCGAGTCGGTGAGCATCTACGACGCTCAGCATGGCGATCACCAACACGCGCAGCTTCGACTCCATCCTTCGAGGTCTTTGCCGATGCGGTCTTCCAGCAAAGCGATCAGGGGCGCGTGACAATTTTGCTGCCCGCGGAAAATCATCGCGAGCTGGCGGTGAGCACGGTGCGGGGCGGCCACGTGGGCGAGATTCCCAAGCTGCGCATTCCGTTCGAACAGAGCATTCGCGACTGGGTGGAGAACTACCGCCAGGCGATTTCGGAGGGCGATGAACAGGCGGAACAACGGCTCGTTTCCCAGCACCCGCTGCGCAATTTCACCGACGGCATCGCGATCCCCATGCTGGCCGCGGGCAAGCTCATCGGCATCCTGAACTTTGCGTCCACCCATCATCGCCACCTGCCCACCCCGGGGCAGTTGAAGACGCTCAACATCCTCGCCAGCACCGCCTCCTCCGCGCTCGCCGAAGCGCGGATGATGGAGCACCTGGAACAGCGCGTCGCCGAGCGCACGCGCCAGCTCGAAGATCGCAACCGGCAGACGGAGGAGGAGTTGAAAATGGCCCATGAACTCCAGCTCGCGATGCTGCCCAGCCGCTATCTCAATTCAGCGCAGGACGATCACAGCCTGGTGCGCTTTCACAGCGTCTATCGCCCGGCGGGCTCAGTGAGCGGAGACTTTTTCGACGTAATCGAACTTACGAACAACCGGATCGGCATCTTCATCGGCGACGCCATGGGACACGACGTGCGGGCCGCCCTCATTACCACCATGATGCGCGCGCTGGTGCAGGAACTGAGCACGAACATCGAGGCACCGGGTGCGCTGATGGCGGAGGTGAACCGCTACATGGCGACCATTCTCAAGCACTCGGAGCACGTGATGTTCGCCACCGCGTCCTACCTCGTGCTCGATCCCGACGAGTCCCGCGTGCTGTTTGCGAATGCCGCCCACCCCGCGCCGATTCATCTCCGGCGGCAACAGGGCGAGGCGGTGGCCCTCTGCCACAAGAGCGATTGCGGCCCCGCGCTCGGGCTGTTCCACAACGCCACCTACAAAACCGGCAGCGCCCCGCTGGATCAGAGCGATTGCTTCATGCTCTTTACCGACGGGCTCTTCGAGATCGAGGCGGCGGCGGGCAAGGAACTCTACAGCCAGGAGCGGCTCCGGCACTTCATCTCCCGGCAAATCGAGCGCCCCGCCGAGGAACTGGTGACCGACCTGTTTGGAGAACTGGAAACCTTCTCCGGCCAGGCGAGTTTTTCCGATGACGTCTGCCTGCTCGCCGTGGAAGTCGGGCAAATGGTCGGGGTGAATTGAGATTGGGCTGCGCCGCGGGACGGCGAGACATGTCTCGCCTGGAGAAAGCGGCGACGTGTCGCCGCACTCCAAGGGCGCGGAGACTCCGGACGGTTTCTCCCTCGTTCCCACACTCACGGCTCCTCGTGACCAGACTCTGTCTGGTCACGCCATTGTCTGCGCGACTCCGTCGCTCTTCCCCTCTTGGCGTCTTGGCGGTAAAATTCTCAAGCCCCGCCCATCGCCCGCTCCACCAGCAGCGCGGCGAGGTGCTGGGTCGCTTCGTCGAGCGCCGCATTGGCCCGCTTGAGCCGCTGCGTCTCGCCGCTTTCCAGTGCGGCCTTCACCTCCGCATTTTGCCTTTCGATTTCCTCACGCTCGTCGGCGGAAAGCAAATCCCCCACCTGCGCCAGCGCGCTTTGCACCGCGGGCAGCATCTCCTCCGCTTTCAAGCGGGCCTCGGTAAAGACGCGCTCGCTCATGTCCTCAAAGGCGTGCTCCAGCGAATCCTCCAGCATCTTCTCCACCGCCTCATCGCTCACATCCACCGCGCTCTGCATCGGCACGATCTTTTGCAGCCCCGTCTTCGTATCGCGCGCCAGCACGTGCAGGATGCCGTTCGCATCGATCTCGAATTGCACGCCCACCCGCGCCTGGCCTTTGGGCAGCGGTTCGAAGTCCAGTTCGAATTTTCCCAACTCCCAATTATCCCGCGCCATTTCGCGCTCGCCCTGCATCACGCGAATCAGCATGGAGCGCTGCCCGGCCATCGCGTTCGTAAACAGCTCGCCCGCCTTGATCGGGATGGTGGAATTGCGCGGGATGATCACGTTCATCAATCCGCCAAACGTCTCGATGCCGAGCGAGAGCGGCGTCACGTCGAGCAGCACCACATTCTGCACCGCGCCACTCAGCACGCCCGCCTGGATCGTCGCCCCCAGCGCCACCGCTTCGTCGGGGTTTTGCGAGACATCGGGCTCGCGCTGAAAAATCTCGCGCACCAAGTCGCGGACGAGCGGCATCCGCGTCTGCCCGCCGACCAGAATCACCGCATTCAAATCGCCGGGCGCCAGCTGGGCATCCATCAGCGAGCGCAGGCAATGCTGGCGCGTGCGCTCGACAATCGGTCGCGCCAGTTGCTCCAACTCAGCGCGGGTCAACGGAATGGACTGGCTGTTCCCGCCCTCGAAGAACGGCAATTCGATTACCAGCTCTGTTTCCGTGGAAAGCCGGTGCTTGGCCTCAATCGCAACTTCGCGCAACCGGGCCAGTCGGCCGGGATGATAACCACGGAGAGCACTGAGATGGGCAGAATTTGAATCCTCCGTGCTCTCCGTGTCCTCCGTAGTTTTTTGTTCCAGTTTGGAGGCGAGATGTTGAATCAGCGCCGCATCGATATCGTCCCCGCCGAGGCGCGTATTCCCATTGGTCGCAAGCACCTGGAAGACCCCCTGGTTCAATTCCAGAATGGAAATATCGAAGGTGCCCCCGCCGAGATCGTACACCGCGACCTTCGATTTCTCGCCAAGCCGGTCGAGGCCGTAGGCCAGCGCGGCCGCCGTCGGCTCGTTGACAATCCGCTCGACCGTGAGCCCCGCGAGTTCACCCGCCAGCTTGGTCGCGTTGCGCTGGGCATCGTTGAAATAAGCGGGCACGGTGATCACCGCGCGCGTGATTTGGCGCTCCAGCGCCTGCTCGGCTGCGGCCTTGAGCTTCGCGAGGATGAACGCGGAAATCTGCTCCGGCGAAAGCTCGACGCCCTGCACTTTGACCCGCACCGGCTCCCCGCGCTGTCCCGCAAGTGGATAGCTCACATCGTCCGCCTCCTCGCCCACCCGGCGCCCCATGAAACGCTTGATCGAATAGACCGTCGCCGCCGGATCGAGCACCCGCATCCGGCTGGCCGCGCTGGCCGACCAGCGGCTCCCCGCTGGCGGGGAAATGAACGACGGAAGGCGTGAGCCGTTCGCCCTCGGCATCGGCCAGCAAAATGGGAAAGCCCGCCTCCATCACGCCAATGGCGGAATTGGTGGTGCCGAGATCAATGCCTGCGATATCGCTCATGCTCGAAAAATGAGCGGAGGAGGGGGATTTAGCAAAAAGGAAATTTAGGAGGCCAGCGGCGTTTCAGAGGGATAACGTTCGGCGTCTCCGCGCCCTTGGACTGCGGCGACCCGTCGCCGCTTTCTCCAGGCGAGACACGTCTCGCCGTCCTGCCCCACAAACTTCCTCCCCAAAAACAACAACGCGGCTTGCCGAGGTTTCGACAAGCCGCGCTGCAAAATAGTTCTAATCCCGTTTAGCCGAGCGACTGCGCGGCGGCGACGACGGCCTCGGCGGTGATGCCGAGCACTTCCATCACCTTGTTGCCCGGGGCGCTCAGGCCGAAGCGGTCGATGCCGATGACCTTGCCATCGAGGCCGACATACTTGTACCAGAGACCGGTCACCCCCGCTTCGATCGCCACGCGCTTGCGCACGGCGGGCGGGAGCACTTCGTCCTTGTAGGCCTGCGGCTGCGCGTCGAAGCGATAGAAGCTCGGCAGGCTGACCACGCGGACGCCTTCACCCAGCGTCTTGGCGGCAGCGACGGCGTGCTGCAGTTCGCTTCCGGCGGCAAGCAGGATGAGCTTGAGCTCGCCCGTTTCCTTGATCGCGACGTAGCCGCCCTTGAGCGTGCCCTCGCGGCGGGTGGCCACGGGAACTTCGTTGAAGATCGGCAGCGCCTGGCGGCTCAGCGCGAGGAGCGTCGGGCCGGTGGTGCGCAGCATCGCGGCGGCAAAGGCGCCGGCGGTTTCCTCGGGATCGCCGGGACGGATGACGTCGAGATTCGGGATCACCCGCAGGCCGCTCACGGTCTCCACTGGCTGGTGGGTCGGGCCGTCCTCACCCACGCCGACGGAGTCGTGCGTGAAGATGTAGGTCGTCGGCAGCCCGGAGAGCGCGGCGAGACGGATGCTCGCGCGGCAGTAGTCGGCAAAGACGAGGAAGGTCGCTCCGCTGGCGCGGAAGATGCCATCGTAAGCGATGCCGTTCATGATGCCGCACATGCCGTGCTCGCGGATGCCGAAGCGGATGTTGCGTCCGCTCCAGTTGGCGGGCGTGAAGTCCTTCGAGGACTGGATGTAATTGAGCGTCGAGCCGTAAAGGTCGGCGCTGCCGCCGATGAGATTCGGGAGCGCCGCGGCGATGGGCTGGAGCACGTCGCTGCCCGCCTTGCGGGTGGCGATCTTCGAGTCCGTGGGGAACTCGGGGATTTTCGCGAGGAGATCGGCGGGCACTTCGAGCTTCAGCGCGCTGTCGAGGTCCTTCGCGAGCTCGGGGTTGGCGGCCTGCCATTCCGCATAGAGGGCGGTCCAGGCGTCATACTTCGCGGCGAGTTCCGTCGCGTGCCCGGCAAAGAAGGCGTGCGTCTCGGGGCTGACGTAGAAATGCTCCTCGGGGAGGCCGAGTCCCTTGCGGGCCGCATCGATGAACTTCGCGCCGCCTTCGCCGTGGGCCTTGGCCGTGCCGGCGACTTCGGGGATGCCCTGGCCAATCACCGTCTTGGCAATGATGAGCTGGGGCTTGCCAGTGGCCGCCTTGGCCTTGTCGAACGCCGCAATGAAGGCCGGGATGTCATGGCCGTTCACCGTCTGCACGTCCCATTCCACCGCCTCAAAACGCGCGGCGGCATTTTCGCTCTGCGATTCCTTCGCCATCGCGTCGAGCGTGACGTCGTTCGAATCGTAAATGAGGATCAGGTTATCGAGCTTGAAGTGACCGGCGAAGGCAATCGCCTCCATGGCCACGCCTTCCTGCATGCAACCGTCGCCCGCGAGCGCGATGATGTGGTTGTCGAAAATCGCATGGCTGGCCGTGTTATATTTCGCCGCCGCCATTTTCTGCGAGACGGCATAGCCGACCGCATTCGAGATACCCTGGCCGAGCGGGCCGGTGGTCGCCTCGACGCCGAGGGTCTCGTGGAACTCGGGGTGGCCGGGGGTGTGCGAGCCAAGGGCGCGGAATTTCTTCACCTGGTCGATCGGCACATTCGGATAACCGCTGAGGTGCAGCCAGCCGTAGAGGAACATCGAGCCGTGACCGGCGCTCAGGATAAAGCGGTCGCGGTTGAGCCATTTCGGCGCGACGGGATTGTGCTGCAGCGCAGAGCCATAAAGTGCGGCGCCGATTTCCGCGCAGCCGAGGGGCAGGCCGAGGTGGCCGGAGTTGCACGTGTGGACGGCGTCCATTGCGAGACCGCGGGCCTCGTTGGCGGCGCGGGATAGAGCTTCTAGATTGAGTGCCATATGTGGTGGTATATGTAGGTGAAAGGGCCAGCCTAGAAAACGACCCCACCAAGTCAAGAGCGCGCGACGGAAACCGTGGAAATAGTCAGAGCCGGTGAAAAAATTCGGCAGGGGTGCGCGGGAGGGAAAAACGGGGGCTGGTCAGGCGAGAGCGACGCGCATAGCCACCGCGCTCTGCAAGGAGCGAACAACGCCACCAGCGCCCGTTTTTCCACCCGCCCGGAGGGTTGGAAGCAGAATTTTTTCACCGGCTCTCAAACCTTCGGCACGTTGACCGGTTTTCCTTTCCCCAGGACGGAGAGCGCCTGCGGGTAGAGACTCGGGCAGCAGCCGATCTCTTCGCAGAAGGATTTACTGAAATGGCCGAGGCTGGAATAGCCCACGGTGAAGGCCACTTCGGTCACGTTGTAACTCCCCGAGCGCAGCAATTCCGCCGCCCGCTCCATGCGCACCTGGCGCAGGTACTGGGGGATCGTCATGCCGTTTTGCTCGGAGAAATTGCGGCTCAGGTGAAAGGGGCTGCACCCGATCTGCTTCGCCAGCTCATTGAGCGTCGGCGGGTCTTGCAGGCGGTTGCGGAGCAGGATCATCACCGCCTCGGTGCGTTCGCGGGCCATCCGCTTCTGCCGGGAGCAGAAGAGTTCCGGCCCCGCCGTGTCGAAAAAAAGCTGGGAAATGAGTTCCAGCACCTTGGCCTGATACCAGATCGTCCGCGCGCTCATATTCACCGGGGGATTGCGCAACCCGACGATGAGCGCCTCGTGGGCCGAGGAAAGCGAAATGACGGGGCTCACCGCCCCATTGGGCCGCCCCTCCATGAAGGACTGCACCGAGGGTAGCAGCTTCTCCTCGCTGCCATGGAAATTTTGCAACACGAAGGCACGCGACAGTTCCACGGTCACGAACTGGTGCCGGTCGCCCTCCCAACGGCTGCCGGAGAGCTTTCGCTTCACCATCGCGTAGTGGCCCACGGTGCGCTCGGTAAAGTCGGCGCGCTGCTTGCCCGCGATCACTTCCCCGCGCCCGGCGAGGTTCAGGCATACCTCGATACTCTCGGGATGGAAGCTGGAGGCCCAGTCGAGCGTCTTGGTCGCGCGAAAATCGTGCTCTTCAATACTGACGCCCTGATTGTGAAAATCCCCGTAAAGCTGCCGCCAGCCGGGACGCACCGATTCCCAGGCCGCGGCCTCGTGGGAGACCGCCGGGGTATCGGGAGTCTCCGCGCCGGAATTCATACTGAGACTCAATCTCATAAACAGGATGAAAGTCAATCCAAACCGCGATTCGGAAAATGCTCACCGCAGAGACGCGGAAGCACAGAGGATTTTCATGCTTAAAATCGGCACCTGTAGCGGCGGTCTATGACCGTCGCACTCTTCCATGGATCGATTTTGCGACGGTCACAGACCACCGCTACCGCTGTCATGAATCCCCCGGGAGATCCCCAAGGTAATGCAGCGCTCTCCCCCTTCCTTCGCAAAAAAGCTCCGGGCTGGTCACTCACGTTCCCAGCCCGGACCCTCCGCTGAGTTTGGCAGGCAGCGAAAATGGAAGGTCGCCTTTAGAAGATGATGTTGAAGCGGCACCCGGCCACCACGGCATCGGGCGTGCCTTTGTAGCCACCCGGGTCGATGATGTACTGGAAGTCGGGCTGGACGGAGCACCAGGGAGTCACCGGCACTTTGTAGGTGGCCTCGATCACGCTTTCCGCACCGGAGGCGCCGTTGCCCTGGGCCTGATCGGCCCGGCTGTATTCACCGCTGATCCACGAGCGGGCAAAAGCGACGCCGAAGACGTCCTCCGGGCGGCTTGGGAGCAGGCCGGTGCAGTTGATGCCGCAATCGAGGTAACGATCCACAAAATTCACGTTGGAAGGAGCGAGACCGCCGCGCACGAAGCCGGACACGGCCAGACCGCCGCTCTTGTAGATTTCCTGATCGAGAATCGCATAAACGCCGTAGTTCGGGCTCTCATTGGTGAGCGGGCTGCCGGTGAGCGCGTGATTCGCCTGCGACTGCCAGGTATCGAACTCGCCGGTGTGGAGGAACGCGCCGAGCTTATAGGTGCCCTGCAGGCCACGATCGCCGGGCGACTGGTTGAGCATGAACCCGGTCTCGAGCAGGACGAGCGCGCCATCGTTGCGCTTGATGCGCCAGTCGAGGCCGTAAGGATTGCTCACCGGATCGCCGGGATCACCCGCAAAGATGCCCGCCTGGAGATAGAATTTCGAGACCGGCTGGATGTAGAGACGAATCCCCGGAGCAGCGATCGGGTAAACCGGAGCGTTGGGCAGGTTCGCCCCGACGAAGGTAAAGGCCCCGAGCGTGCCATTGAGGAACAGCGCACTGTAGGCCGAGGTGAAGAACTCGGTATCCGCCGCAATCAGACCGACCTTGAGCGTGATCCGCTGCTGCCAGAACTGTTGCTGATACCAGAGCTCCTGCAACTTGGGCGAGTTGTAGCCGGCGATGTTGCTGGTATTGCTAAAATCACCCACATCCTCGCTGGAGAGGCTGGGGCCGTGGATATAGAGGAAATTCGCGTGAATCGTGCCGGCTGCTTCCAGGCCGGTGAGCTTGGCGAGGTCCACCCCGAGGCAGAGATTGATGAGGCCGTCGTAAATCGCGCCGGTCTTGATCCCGCCACTGAGATTTCCAAACACCTCCCCGGTGTAGGTGGGCTCGATGGTAATGCCCCGGTTTTCCAGGCTGGTGCGAAGCCCGCCCCAATCGCCCGTGAGCGTGGATTGGGTCCAGATGCTTTGGGCTTCGCTACTCAGGCCCTGGGGAGCGGCCTTGCTCGGGTCTTCGTATTCGCCGGGAATGGTATTGGCTTTGATGCTGCTGGTATCCGGGCAGGCACTGGGTGAGGCGCCAAAGGATGGAACCGGGGACAAGGCCAGGGCCGACGTAAGGACAATGAGGGTATGGTATTTCATGAAGGAAGGGTGTTGGCGATCCGTCTCGTCCCAGCTATCGGACAGCGACGGCTACTTTGTAGGAGATTGGTGAATTTTCAACCTGCCCACGACGGGCGGTCCATTTGGTGTAAAGCCAGGCCCCGCAGACATAGGCCAGACCGAGCGGCGGAATGAGCAGCCCTTCCCAGGAAGGATAGAGGCCAAACCAGAGCCCCACCCAGTTGGGCAGCTCCAGGCCGTGGACCGGATGCACCGGCAGCCAGCCGCTGATCTGGAAGAGGCGCACCGCCGAGCCGGTGAATGAGACCAGAATCGACACCACCAGCAGGCCGGTGATCACCAGCATGCGACGGTAGGGAAGCTTCATCCCAAAGTGAAAGATCAGCACGCCCAGCGTCGAAATGAAGGCCACGCCTGCGGCCACGCCGAGCCAGAGCGAAATGCCACCGCCTTCGAGCCAGAGCGATTGCATGAAAAGGGTCGTTTCAAACCCCTCGCGATAGACGGTGAGAAACCCGACCCCGAGCAGGGCGAACCCCTCCCAGCGCACAGCACCGGAACTGGTGGCAGAGCGGGTGAGCTGGCGGAGCTTCGCATTCCAGCCGGTCCAGTAATACTTGTGGAAGACCCAGTTGGTCACCATGAGCAGGATGATGACGGCGAAGAGGGAAACCACGGCCTCCAGACGCTCCCCATAGTGGCTGAGCGATTGAATGACGGTGCGGGAGAGCACGAAGGTGATGAGGGTGGCCACGACGGCCAGCCAGGCACCGCGCGTCACCCCCTTGCGCACGGGCAGGTTCTCCGCTCCGCGCAGACCGGCCAGCAGGGCGGCAAGCACGATGACGGCTTCGAGCCCCTCCCGGGCAAGGATGGAGAAAGCGGTGTAGGCGATGGTGGCGGGCGAGACGCTCACCTTGAGCAGGGCGACGCACTCGTCGAGATTGGCGAGCGCCCGCTCGTAACCGGCGGTCAATTCCTCCACCGGGGCGCGGCGGTCGAGCAGGGCCTTGATGCCTTCGAGGCCATTGATCCCATCGAGGAAGCTGCGCTCGGCCCTGGTCGCAAGATCGGGACTGCGCGGGAGCACGCGGGCTTCGATCTCGGCGTCGAAGGCGGTGTACCCCTCCATGCGCTGTGACTCGGCTTCCTGCCAGTGATCGGAAAGCGCGAGTGCGAGCGAACTGCTCAGGCTGGCGCGAACTTCAAGCGCGGTCTCCTCGACCACATGACCACCGGTCCCGGCGAGACGCGCCGTCAGGCCAAACTTGTCGCCCAGAATGCTGCCCACTTCATCGGAACGGCGCTGAATTTCGCTGACGGCGACCGTCTTCTTGATCGCTTCGCGCATCCCCTCCACTTTTTCCACCAGGGTATCGTGATACTGGGCATACACCTTGGGATCGGCACTGCGCCAGACGGGAGCCAGCTCATTGATAAGCGTCTGCGCCTGCTCGGCGAACTGCGTCGCCTCGCGCACTTCGAACTGGATGACTACGCGCCCATCCACCACGCCATTGGCATACTCCTTGGGCACCAGCTTCACAAACCGCGCCAGCAACCGCTCGTAGTGATCGACATCATCCTTGGTGAGCAGGTTTGGCAGCGAGGCCTCCACGCTCTCGCGCCACTCGGCAATCGTCCTGGTCGCGGTCGGGGTATTCAGCGCGCCGCTTGCCTTCAGGGGCGGGAAAGTCTGATGCGCGACCGGGAGCCCGGCGGTTTGCAGGATTTCCGCGGGAAAATTTACCAGCGTGAGCACCTCGGCGGTGTGCTGGTGGATGAAGGCATCGTTGGCATCCCCGGCGGCGGCCACGCGCTGCATCATGTCGAGCAACTGGCGGGCGCGCATCACCTGCCAGCCCACGTATTCACGGGCGAGCACCTTGCCCACCGCAGCCTCGCGCACTTTGTCCGGCGGCTGCTGCAGCAGAGCGCCCCCTGCTCGGGATCGGCAAAGCGCGGGAGGGTGATCACGGCGCGCCAGCTCTGGGCGCCGATCACGTTGCCCGCGCGCTGGGCGGCGAGCATTTCGAGCGCGGCAATGTGCTCAAGCAACCCGCGCCCCTGGCCGATCGCGCCAGCGAGGTGGCCCGGGTCCACCGCAAATTCCGGCTTCTGCAATCCGTGCACGGCCTGCTGTGGCATCTGCTGCACGTTGCTCCGCCAGTTCTCATCCATCTGCACGCCGGCATCCTGCGGCAGCTCGCCCCCGTAAACGTCCAGCAATGCTTCATTGAGCTTGCCGCGTAGCTCGAGGAACGATTGCGAGGCATCGGTCTGCGCCTGGCCGGGCGTGGCCAGCGCGAGCGCCGCAAGAAAGGGCAGGAGTAACAGGTGACGAATCTTCATGCACGGAGTTTTTGGGAAACGAACTTAGATCAGCGTAGGCTTGCGCGGGAGATCCACCTTCAGCAACGCGACCGCCTGCTTCAACTCAGGAGCGAGCTGATCGGTGAAGGCCTTGGCCTGGTAGGCCAGCTCTTCAATCTCCAGCACCGTGATCTTGCCCTTGTCTTCGCGGGCATGGATCTTCGCAATGAAATCCATGATCGCCTGGTAATTCGCGGCGATTTGCTTCGCCAGTGCGGGGTCCTTCTGGGCGAGTTCGGGCTGGATGGCCTGGTAGGCGAGCTGGAGACTCCCCATGATGCCGCGCATGTCGAGCACGCGACTCTGGGCCACGTAGCGCCCGATCGAGGCGGAGGGATTGTAGCGCGAGTCGCGCCAGTCATCGAAATAGCCGTTCAATGTCGGGGTCATCCACACCAGCGCGCCCACGCACTCGTCGAGGGTCGGCTGCCAGGCTTCGCTCTTGGTCTTCAGGGTATCGAGCTGCTTTGCGAGCTCCCGGGAGGCAGCCACCAGCACCTCGGCCTTCGGCAGATCCTTGAGCCCCTTCACCGCCTTCGAGGCGGAATCGTCCAGCTTGTGGAGGAACCGGGCATTCGTCCCCCAGAGCGTGGGCTCGATCACGTAGTGGAAGAGGTTGCCCTCCTGATCGACGATCACCTTCCCCTCGGCCGATTTAAGCACCAGCGGCGAGGAAGGGCTGTCCGTGGAAGCCTCGGAACTGGGCACCCCCGCATCCAGATAGGTATCGTAATCGACGAACTTGCGCACCCCCGCCGTCACCCCCTCGATCGTCTCGTAACCGTTGTTATGATAGACCCGGTAGTCATTCTGCATCCCCACCAGCAGGCTGGCTAATGTAGAACCGGAAGCCAGCGCCGCCTTATTATAGTCGCCGCCATTTTTTTCGATGAGCGCCGAGTAGTCCGCCGCCTGCTTTTCAAAGTCGTGCGCGGCGCCATCCATTACGCTTACTTTTTGCACGAGGTAAGCTTTAATGGCGGAAAGATTGGCCGTGCCCTCCGCCTGCGTCGCCAGGGGCGCGGAAATTACGGCAAGCAAGCAAAGGGGCAATAAGGGTCTCCTGATCATGGATAACCATTACCGCATCTCCCACTATTCTCGCTCCCCGCTGCTTGCGGTTTATTATCGGTGAATTGCGCTTTTTATTATCCCGGAATTGCGATTTTGCTTATTTTTAATTGCGCAACCGACCGCAAAACCGACCGCGCCAAAGGGTGGAGCCTCTCTTGAAAGATATTTCCGAACCTTCCCCTACCCCACTCGCAGAAGCGCAATCGTTCCGGCAACGGCAATCAGTCCCCCCAGGATAGCGCGGCGGGTGGGCTTTTGACCATCGACCAGGAAAGCCAGCGGCATGGTCACGACCGGCGTGGCGGCCACGATCGGCAGCACCAGTCCGCTCGGCTTGGTCGCCAGCGCCCACTGGTAGCAGCCGACGCCGATGGCCGGTCCACACAGGCCATTCAAAAGCATCGGGAGCAATCCGAGCCGCCAGTCGGGCTTTTTCACCACCGGCGGAGTCGGTCGGATTTTCTTCCAGACAAAATAGAAGACCGCCGTAAAAAGAAGGCCCGCGACGATCCGCTGAAAAGCGGCTCGTCCACCCATCAATCGGCAGGCCGGTGGCCGTCGCCACCACGGCTGCCTTCCGGCTGAAAACCGCGCCGAGGGCCTGCCCCAGGCTGGCAATGATCCCCGCGCAGATGCCAATCCGCAGTTCGCGCGGTTGCGGATGGAAGCTCCCTCCCGGTGCCACCGCCACGGCGACGCCGGTGAGAATCACCGCGCTACTGATCATCTGGGCCGGGGTCAGCCGCGTCCCAAGCCACGCCCATTCGATCAACGCCCCCATCGGGGCAGCGAGGCACTGGATCAGGAGCACCGTCAGGGCCGGCCCGATCCGGGTCAGCGCAATGAACATCGCCATATCCCCCATGCCAAAGCCCACCGCGCCGCTCCAGAGATACCACGGCAGCGACTGGCCCCGCAGCCCTTGCCCAAAGAGAAATGCCCACGCTCCGAGAAAAATCAGCGCGACCACCATCCGCGCCAGATTGGCCCGGCTGGTCCCGAGATGACGGGCCGAACGCGCGGCAAAGATAATCGACAGCGCGAAGAAAAGCGTGGTGAGCACCGAAGCAATCATCGCCGTGCTCCAGGAGTCGCTTGCAAGGGAATCAACGGAAAAACCCGGAAACCGGGAACCAAAACCAGAAAAATGGCCGGGGGATGGCCCGCGAAAATTACAACTGCTCGGACTGCGTGATCAGCCGCTCCAGCGAAGCCATGAATTCCTTGAACGCCTCCACCGGGACCATCACCCGGTCGCGACGACCGGCGACGTCCTCGGTAATCTGCATGAAGCGACCGCGATTGTTTTCCTTAAGATCGAGAAAGAACACCTTGCGGCCAATCGTGAGTTTCTCCGATGCAAGAATGAGCGGAGCAGCTTTGTAAGAATTGTCCATGAATTTGGTCTCTGGCCTTTTAACGAAATGAAAAATGCTGTTTAACAAAAACTAAAAGTGAAATGATACTAATCATTTTTACACATGCGGCGCAACGCTTCTTTGTAGCAAACTTAAATAAAATCTTAACTAGAGACTGCGCAAATGAGTAAATGGAATCGAAAAGACGATGCCTAAGGCTTCCAATCCAGCTCTCCCCCATCGAAGGGCATGATCTGCTCCGGATGGGTAATGCGAAATTCTTCAACCGCCGCGCCATCCGTTTGATAGATAAGCAACCCTTTGCCATCGGGATCGCGGGCCATGGCAACCCATTGCAAATGAGGGGTATCCGAGATCATGCCCAGCACGAGGCCGTCAGCCGCGTTCAGGCAACTCCCCTTGCTCTCGATTCCCACCGTCACGGAAAGCTTGCCCGGCTCGTCCTGGTCCATCGGGTTCTTCATCAGCGCCAGGAGGGCCGTGTCCTGCGCGATAAAAGGATGGCCATTGGGAAATTTCAACCGCGCCAACACGTCGGCTTTATTCGAAAGATTCCAGATTGCTTTTTGCCAGAGGATTTTCCACACCGATTTCGTCTCCGCCGATACGGTGGGCGCTGGAGAAGCGCCCGGTGCCGCATCGCTCACGAGCCGGAGCGCACGCAGGCGCTGCCCCTGGGCATTGCGCTCCAGCAGGTAAATCACATCCTCCACCGGAGACGCCGCAATCTGCTCGGGCTGTGGATCGGCGGGATCGATCGCGAGGTGGCGCTTGAACGAGCCATCGGGAGCGAATTGCTTGACCGAGACGCCGCTCGCATCGCGATCCACCACCCACACCCCACCGTCGCGGGCCATGCAGGTGGCAATGGCCGCCATCACCCCGGGCAGTTTGAGATCCGATAGCCCGGAATGGTCGGCCCCTGGAGTATTGCTCATCGCTCCGGCAGGAGCAGGACTTCCATCCGCATGGTAGGACAGGTTTTTGCTGGAGCCGTCGCTTAGTTTCGCCTCCAGGCCAAATCCCCCATCCGGCAGCGCGCTCAGCCTTTCAATTTCCGCAATCCGCGGCGAATCATCATCGGTCATCCAGTCATTTCCCAGAATCGCCTCGCCCTTCACCTTCAAGTCGCCCACCAGCCAGCCATGGGCGCTGTAGGTCCCGGCGGGCACTGGCTTGCCACTGTCGTCGCGTCCATCCCAGGCGGTCACGAGGCCGTCGTTGGCCACCACGAAATCGCCACCATCCGGCTCCGCCTCGCGATGCAGGGTCCGCACCAGTTTCCCGGCGGAATCGTAGATCCCGAGGCTGATCGTCCCCTCCATCGGCGGCGGGACGAATTGCAGGCGCACCCCGGGCTTCTTGGCCGGTGGCTCGTCGGAGTCCACGACCGACGTGGCCGGAGCCATTGAAGGCGACGGCTGGGCCAGTGGCGAAGTCTCAGGCGCGGGAGACGGCGGCGTGGCCGCGGCCACCGTCGGGGCCGGCGTCTGCGCGCTCAGCGGAGCGGTGGGAGCCATCCCGGCCATCAAGACCAGCGCCAGCGGCGTAACAAATCGGTGCATATCTATTCCCGGACGTAAACGCGCCAGTCGAGATTCGGAAAAATATTGTCGCGCCACTCACAATTTTTCAGGAACTCCTCATCCACCGCCTGCGCCTTGATCTGGTCGTAGAGGCGGGTGAAGCGCAGGATGTGATCCTTCGTCCGCTTCGAGGCGTATTCGCGGGCGGTGCCCGTTTTCATGAGGAAGGCCCAGTCGCTGGACTGCGCGAGGAGCAGCTCACGGGCCAGTTGAGCCAGCGCGCGCTCCAGCCACGGCAGGTTGGTATCGCGATACTGGGTGGCCAGCTCGGTCATGCGCCGCGCCGCGGTGTGCAAGTGCGGGTAAATCCAGGAATTGCTGTCGTCGAGCCATACTTCCCAATAGCCCTTGTGCCCCCAGCTGGAGGCGCTCGGCGCGATGAGCTGGAGCGTGTCGTGCTGCTCCAGATAAGCCCCGGGCGTGGTAAACTGGTATTGCTTCTGATCGAAGGCCGATTTGCGGATGAACAGGTTGAGGAACTCCGGCCCCTCGAACCACCAGTGGCCGAAGAGCTCCGCATCGAACGGGCTGACCACGATCGGATCGATGTTCGTGTTCTCCATCAGATACTTGATCTGCTGCTCGCGGTTGAACATGAAGTTCCCCGCGTGCGCATCCGCCGCGCCCATCGCCCAGGCCCGGTTGTAGATATCCTTGTTCTCCGTCGGCCCGGTGATCCGGTTGTATTTGAGACCGGTGAATTTGCGCACGCCATTGGCCGGACGAGGGCATCACGCCCCGCAGGTAGTCCAGCCCGAGGTCGAAGCCGATGTCGCGGTAAAAATCGCGATAGGCCGGATCGCCGGGATAGCCCTCCTCCGCGCTCCACACCTGGCGGCTGGAATCGCGATCGCGGGCAAAGCAGGCCACGCCGCTCGGCGAGAAACACGGCGCGTAAATGGCGTAGCGCGGCCGCGGATTACCAAACATGAGTCCGTGCGAATCGATGATGAACCAGCGCAGATTCGCCTCCTGCAGCACGTGCTCCACCCCGGAGACATAGGCGCACTCCGGCAGCCAGATACCGCGCGGATCACGCCCGAAGTGCTCCCGGTAATCGTCGCAGGCGAGGAAGATCTGCGCCCGCACCGCCTCGGGAAATTGCTCCATCAGCGGCAGGAACCCGTGCGTCACGCCGCAGGTGATGATTTCGAGAAAGCCCTCGTCCTGCAACTGCGCGAACTGCTTCACCAGATCGCGCCGCCAGCGGTCCACATAGAGCTTGCGGAAGCGGGTGAGCCGCTCGTGGTAAAATTTCGCGACGGTGTTGAGCCGCGAGTCGTTCCGCGTGCGGTCCATCTCCTTTTCCGCCAGGGCGAGCGCGCGCTCGAGGTAACGCTGGGCGCGATCCTGGAGCAGCTTGTCGCGCAGCATGTGGCACAGCGGCGGCGTGAGCGACATCGTGAGCTTGAACGGCACCCCATCGCGCCGCAACCCGTGGAACATCTCCAGCAGCGGGATGTATGTCTCCACGATGGCCTCGTAGAGCCAGTCCTCTTCAAGGAACTCCTCATATTCCGGGTGGCGCACATACGGCAGGTGCGCATGCAAAACTAGTGCCAGGTAACCGGTCGCCATCGCCGCAAACGGTGCGTGGCATGGGGTGCTTTGTCCAGCGCCGATTTGCGCCATGAGAGAGGAATATTTCCCCACCGGGACGCGGAGGCGCAGAGGTGGAACAGGCGGGGATTTTTAACCGCGGATTTCGCGGATGACACGGATAAATCGACCTTCATCGTTCATTCAGATTTCCGCTGCGATAAAAGGGACAGGGAAAACATTGCCGATTTACTGGCGACGAGCTTTTAAAATCATCCGCGAAATCCGCGGTTAAAATTCTTCTCCTCGCCGCGCTCGCCGCGTCCGCCGCGGTTCACCATTCCGAGTAAGCCTTAGTGAATCGGCAGCAACTCCCAGCACAACAACCCAATACCCACCACCCCAAAGACCAGGCTCGCGCCCCAGAATCGGCGGCGCTTGGTGAGGATGGAGATCGCGGAGACCGCAATCGCGATCTGGAACATGGTCACGCTCGCCGCCAGGAATTCGTGACGCTTCAGATGAAAGGCCGCCGCGTTTTTCGCCGCCGTCGCTTCCACGGTGATCTCTTTCTGCTCCTTCGCATATTCCGCCAGCTTGGCCTGCTCCTCCGCCGGGGCCGGCTTGCCCATCGCCTGCAAGAGCTCGATCCGCGTTTCCAGCGTGGCCGCCTTGATCCCCTTGGCCTGATAGAAGGCCCATTGGTCGGAGGACTCGATCTGGCTCACCATCGCCTCATTCGCATGGCTGCCCGCCAGCATGGAGGCCACGGCGGCAAAGGCGGCGAGTATCGCCGTGCTCATCGCCACATATGAAATCCACCGCTCCGGCGCGGCGTGGGCGTGGTGCTCGATGTGCTCGTGCACGGATTCCATGGGAACTTCGGGATCTTCCATAATTGAAATAAAAAGGGACTCCCGCGAGCAATCGCAGGAGTCCCGGTAAAATCAATCCTGCCGCGGATTACAATTCGGCCAGCTTGGCCTTGATCGCGTCGAAATTCGGCAACTCCTTCGGCGTCGGCGTCTGCTCGGCGTATTGGATCACGCCGGCCTTGTCCACCAGGAACGCCGCGCGGGCGGAGACACTGCCCAGGCCGCCGAGATCGGGCAGCAGCACGTCGTAAGCGGCGGCGGTCGTCTTGTTCAGATCGCTGGCGACCGTGATCGTGATTTGGTTCGCCTTCGCCCACGCTTCCTGCGCGAACGGGCTGTCCACGCTGATCGCGATCACCTCGCACCCGAGATCGCTGTAGGCGCTGAGACCACCGCTGATGTCGCACATTTCCGTGGTGCACACACCGGTAAAGGCGAGCGGGAAGAAAAGCAGGAGCGTGTTCTTCGCCCCGAAGTTGGCGCTGAGCTTCACGTCTTCGACGCCAGTGGCGGTCTTCGTCTTGAGGGTGAAATCGGGAGCTTGGGTTCCGATGGATAAGGCCATATGAGGTTGATCGTCAGTGGTTGATGGTTGATAGGGTGCTGGCTTCGGGCCAATCTGCCGGAGCGCGCACGCGCTATCATTCATCTCAAATCTTCAATAATAATCCATGGAAACTTTCTGGTGGGTGCTCACTTTTGTCCTGATGGCCCTCGGCGTGGTCGGGACGGTCGTCCCGCTCATTCCCGGCTCGGTGATCATTCTCGCCGCCGCCGTGCTCCACCGGCTCATGCTCGGGCCGGAGCATAGCGCGGGCTGGGCCACCTTCATTGCGCTCACGGTGCTCATGCTGCTCTCGCAAGCGGTGGACTTTATCAGCGGCTCGGTCGGCGCGAAGTATTTCGGTGCGACCCGCTGGGGGGCGATCGGCGGCATTCTCGGCGGCATCGTGGGGATTTTCTTCGGGTTGCCGGGCATCTTTTTCGGCCCGCTCATCGGCGTCGCCGTCGGCGAACTGCTCGGCGGTCGCGGCGTGCTGCCCGCCGGAAAATCGGCCTGGGGCACGCTGCTGGGCACCGTCGCGGGCATCGTGGCCAAGCTGGGAATCGCGCTGGTGATGGTGGGCTGGTTTGTCATCGCCGTCCTGGGGTGAAAACAAGCCGCTCATGCTTATGCGCATGAACAAAATACCTCACCCCAACCCCCTCCCGCAGAACGAATTACCCTTGGCATCCCCTCGGCCCGCGGTAGCGTGGCTGCATGCATTCCAAACGCGTCACGGTGTATGACATCGCCGCGCGGCTGGGTGTCTCCCATACCACCGTGGCGATGGCCTTGCGCAACCATCCCTCGGTTTCCCTCCAGCGTCGCGAAGAAGTCCGCCGAATGGCGGAAACCATGGGCTACGCGCCAGATCCTCATCTGGCGGCCCTCGCTGCGTACCGGCGTGGCACCGCCCCGGCGCGCATCCAAAACGCCATTGCCTGGATCAACCACTGGGACCAACCGGCCAACCTGCGCAAATACCGTGAATACGATCTCTACTGGCGCGGCGCGGAGGCGGCGGCCCGGCGCTTCGGCTACCATTTGGAGGAGATCCCTTGGTCGCCGGGATTTCCGGCCAAGCGTTTCGAGCAAATACTCGTCACGCGCGGGATCGGCGGGATCTTGATTCCGCCGCATACCAATTCTCCCGACTGGGGCGATTTCGACTGGCACAAATTTTCGGCCATTCGCTTTGGCCTTTCCGTCGCTCAGCCCAATCTCCACCTCGTCACTGCCGATCAACTGCGCGCCATCCTCATGGCGGTGCAAAAGATTCACGACTACGGCTACGAGCGCATCGGGCTGGTCGTCGGGGAGGATGACGACCAGCGGCTGGGCGGGAATTTCGTGGGGGGCTTTGCCGCGGCCCGGCAGCTCTTCAAGCTTCCACCCTGCCGCCCCTGCTCACGCGGTGCGAGGAATACCCACGCCACCCCGGAAAAAGCGCAACGCGCCTTGCAACGCTGGATGATGAAAAACCAGCCGGATGCGATCATCACTGCGATTGCCGCCGTTCCGCCCCTGTTGAAAACGCTCGGCTGGAACATCCCAAACCAGGTGGCCGTCGCCGGCACCAGCATGGACGTGCCGGTGGAGGCTGGGATCGACCAGCACTCCGAGGCCATTGGCCGCATCGCGGTGGAAATGCTCGTCTCACAAATCAATCTCAATGAATGCGGCGAACCCGCCGAGCCCTGCCGCATCCTGGTCGAAAGCCGCTGGCGCGACGGAAAATCCCTCCCAGACCGCCGCAGGGCGGATTGAAAAACGCGCACCCTCTGAAAGTCCCGAAGGGACGCCGGAAATAAGCCGGTGGTGAAAACCACCGGTTCCCGATCATTCAAAAAACCATGCGCCCCGGAGGGCCGCTGGAAATCACGCTCCCATTCTCCAGCGGCCCTCCGGGACGCAGAGATTTTTTGTTGGGACGTTTTTCCGGTGGTTCCCGCTGCGCTTCACCACCGGCTTATCTCCAATGCCCCTCCGGGGCAGGCCAGAACACAATCCGGGAACTCAGCCCGGTAAACATCTCCTCCCGTCCACTAGGCCGTGTTCACGAATTTCCAAGCAGGTTCTTCCGGTCATGAAAGCGCTCCATGCTCTGATATCGCTGTAGCCACGGCCCTGTGGGCCGTTGGGGAAAGACGATGCTTTGGCAAAAACCCAGTTCCAAAGGGAGTGATCATTCCGTCGTGATTTTTGGAAGAGCGCTGCTTTTCCATGGTCCACGCTTCCCCAACGGCCCACCGGGCCGTGGCTACCGCGCGAAGTGGAAGTTCCGCGCGGAAGGGCGTGGGGTTTCGTCTCCTGTTTTGCCATTCGTCAACCCGGCCTACGGCATATTCAACCCCAGCCGGTGCAACAGCAGCGCACGAATGGCGGGCGGGAACGCCTTGGCATTTTGCAAATAGGCCAGGGCCGGTGTGTCGGACATTTGAATCCAATGGTTGAAGATCTGCGCGAGGCTTTGCACTTCGAGCTCCGGGTTGGAAATGCTCTCAGCCCAGGCGATGGAATCCGGCGGCGAGGTGGAAACGAGATTCGGCGCACTGGAAATGGCGGCGGCAAACTGGTCGTAATCGCCATCGTGCGGAATCGCCGAGGCCCAGGCATTCACCTGCGCCGGATCGCGGGCATACCACTCGCTCACCCCCGCCGTGAGCAGGGCGAGCCGACTCGCGCTCGCGGGAAGCTGGGTGGCGAAATTCACCGCGCCCTGCGGGTCCACCTGCGGCCAGGCTTGCGCAAGCCCGGTGATCGCCTGCTGCCGGGCATTGCCAGCCCCGGGCAGACTCAGCACCCATTGCCCGGCGGCCTCGGGATCGGCCGCCGCCCACGAGCTGGCGATGAAGCCGGGCAGGCCGTAATTGGCATCGAGCGACTTTTGCGGGAGCTGCGCGCTCCCCAGCAACCGGGCCGCCGCCTGGAAATTGCCCGCATAGAGCATCCCGCGCAACGCACTCACATAAAAGCCCGGCGACTCCTCCGGCGCTTTCGCCGCCAGCTCAGCCGCGAAGGACCACGCCAGGTCCGGCTGGGTCATCGCCACCTGGTTCAGGACTTGATCGGGGAAAACGTGGTCCTCGCCGGGATTCTGCTTCGCCCACACCCAGGCGGCGGCGGGATCGGTCTCCACCCAGCGGGCCAGAATCTTCGCCAGCGCCTGATCGAGAAAGGGCGGCTTGAGCTGTTGCCGGGCCAGTTCCATCGCACGCCGCGGATCGCTCGCCGCCAGCGTCGCGAGCTCATCGAGGAGCGTATCGAACTGGGCCTGCGAGCCCAGATGCGCCATCTGCCCAACGACCGCCTCTTCGAGCGCGCGCAGCTTGTGCGCATCGACCGCCGGAGCCCCGGCAGCCGCCGCGGCGGAATGATCGGCCCCGGGGTCTTTCTCCGGCCCCAAGTCGGCCGCCAAAGTCGTCGGCGTGGCGTGGCCAGCCAGGGCCTGCGCCACGATCCTCCCGAGAAAAAACGCGGGCACCACCAGCGCCAGCCCGAGCCCGAGCCTCGGTGACGGCATTGCTTTCGAGGAAGCGATTTCCCGGTTCATGGCGTGGCGGATTGAATATCGGTATCGAGGACGCTTTGAATGCGCGTGGGGAGATTCGCGTTTTGCACGTAGGCTTTGGCGGCGGCGTAGTTCGTCGTCATCCACCGGTCCACAATGATCTTCAACGTCTGCAGGCGCAGGTCGTCATCCGTCATGGAATTGGCCCACGCGAGCGCCTGATCGGGGCTGGCATCGATTACCTTGGGCGAGGTGGCGAGCGAGCGCACCACGTAGTCCAGATCGGGATCGCTCGGATACTGGTTGAGCCATTGCGCGGCTTCGTCGGGATGGTTCGTCGCCCAGCCATTGAGCGCTACTGCGAGCATGTTTTGCCGGGCCACGCCCGGGGGCAGTTGCGCCGCAAAATCGGCCGCCGCCCGTGGATCGCGCTGCGCCCAGGAAACGCCGAGGCTGACCAATGTTTGCTGGCGGTCGAAGCTATTTGCGTCCCCCGGCTCGTTCTCAATCCACTGGGCCGCCTGCTGGGGATCGAAGCGCGCCCACTCCCCGCCGAGCACGCTGGTGAGGTCGTATTTTTGCTCATCGGCCGGGAGCGATAGGCTGTCGATCAACGCCGCCGCCTTCTCGTAACCCCCGCTGTAAATGATCCCGCGCAGCGCGCTCACGTAGGGCGAGATATCCCGCTTTTGCCCGATCTGGGCCTTCCCTTCCACCGCATCCTGCCAGGCGAGATCGGGATTGGTTTTCCCAATCGTGAACAGCACCGCATCATACTGGGTGTGATCGCCCGGGAGGCTGGTCTTCACCCATTGCCAGGCCGCCTGCGGTTCCCGCCCCGCCCACGCACAAAGCAGGCTGGCAAGAAAAGCGCTCCGATGGCGCGGATCGAAATGGTGGCGCGTGTAATCGAGCGCCGCCTGTGGATCGGTCGCGGCCCATTGCAATAGCGTTTGCAGCACGGCATCAAAGCGCGCTTCGCTCGGCGGGCCCGAGCGCAAGCCCGCGATTTTCTCCACCGGGGAACCGGCGAGCCGGGCCCGGTGACCCGACGGCAAAGCGGTCGAATTACTCGCTCCCGGACCCGGGCGGCGGGAAGGCTGGGCCCAGGGCGCAACGCTCGAAAATCCGGCCACGAAAGCAAGCACGATCCAGCCGGCCCCGCCGGGGATTCGACGAAAATTGAAAGGCATCGCCAGCAACTTGCGGGAGGCCCGAAGACCCAGGCTTCGAGCCTCCCGTCGGTTTACGATTTCGATCAGTTGTTATTACTGCCGGAGAAGCCGCCGTAGTAGTAGCCCGCGCCGTTATTGCCGGTGGCCGTGCAGCCCGTGATTGTGCCGGAGCCGGAGCCAAGGTAGAACCCGTAATACGTGCCGCTGGTGTAGGCGAAGCCGTTGCTGTTCGCCGTGCAGTTGCTGATCGTGTAGTTGTTATACGTGTTGCTGGTATTGGCCGTGAAGCTGTGGCCTTCCTGCCCGTTGTTGCTGCTCGTGTTGCTCTTGGAGGTGCCGCCGCTGATCGTCACCCAGTTGTTCACGTGCAGGCCCGAGCCATAGGGCGAGTGGTTGAACTGGTTGCCGGAGAAAACCGTGCCGGAGCCGCCCAGGAAATAAAAGCCATGGTAGTAGTAGTTGAGCCCGGCATCGTGAAAGTTACACGAAGTAACACTTTCGTTACTCCCGCAAATTTTCCCGCCATCGTAACCGAGGTTGGCAGACTGCACATTCGTCATCCCGCCACCCGAGCCCACGGTGCTGGAGCCGAGGTCCACGCCATTCTGCGCGATGGTGGTGCCGGCGCCCCAGATCTTGATGTTCTGCACGTTGATGTTGCTCCACGTGCTGCCCGAGATCGTAATCCCGTTCGCAATGCTGCTGCTCAGGTTGAGCGTGGTGGTGGGATTGCCCGCGCCATTGAGCGTGACGTTGCTGGCCATCACCAGGGCGGTGGAGATGGTGGCGGTGCCGCTGGTGACATTGACCGTCCCGCCCCCGGCGGCGGAGACGCTGTTGATCGCGGATTGAATGTCGCCACCCGGGGCGACGCTGACGGTGAGGGCGTGGCCACGGACGGTGGCGAACACGAGGATGCCGAGCACGGCAAGGGATTTGAGCTGCTGCAGCTTCATAGATTTCGATTGAGTTTCCAGGGGGTTGATGAAGGTGGAGGCCGGGCTGGTTTTCCATGTGGAAAATCAAGCCCCCACCAGGCGCGCAACGGGATGGAAAATCCAGTGCGGCCACGCCCATGAAATGCGCGAAGCGGAATCGCTTCACCAATCCTTTGTCACTTTCCCAGTAAAAGCAGGAGGCGCTGCAAGCGCTTTTTACGATTGCAAGTAGGTCCCGAAGAGATCGGGGTTCGCCGGGGCGGAGTTGCCGCTCACCGTCGTGCCGGAAAGGATCTGCGCGTTGCTGGTCGCGGAGTAGATGCCGCCGCCGATGGTGAGCGCCTTGTTGCCGGTGACGCTGCAATCGGTAAAGTTCGCGCTCGCGTTTTTGGTGCCCATGAAGAACGCCGCGCCGCCGCCAAAGGTGGCTTTGTTCGCCGCGATGGTGGTGGCAATGAGATTGATGACGCCATTCGACGCCGCGAGGCCGCCGCCGGTATTGGCCGCTTTGTTGCCGATGATCTGGCAATGGTAAATGCTCTGCTTGCCGGTGCCGGTGAGATCGAGCCCGCCGCCGCGCCCATCGGTCGCCACGGACTTGTTCCAGGCGAGCTGCGTATTCGCAATCAGGATATCCTGCGTGCCCGCGCCGAAAATGCCGCCGCCGCTTTCCTGGGCCGTATTGCTTGAAATATTGCTGGTGCCGATATTCACCTGCCCGAGGAAGTAAATCCCGCCGCCGTAGTTGGAGGAGTTGCCCTGGAAGGTGCTGCCGTTGACGATGGCATTGGCCCCGGAATCCACATAGAGGCCGCCGCCGGTATCGGTGGCGTTGTTGCCGCCGAAGGTGCTCGTCTTGAGGCTGAGCACGGTGGAGGCGAGGTAGATGCCGCCGCCTGCGGTGACCGCGGAGTTGCCGGCGATGTTGCAGGTGGAAAAGTGGGTGGTAAGCGTGCCGGTATCCTTGAACAAATAGATGCCGCCGCCGATGCCCGCGCCGTTGTGGGTGAAGGTGGTGCTGGCGACGTTGAGATTGCCATCGCCAACCGCCATGCCGCCGCCACTCACGCTCGCGGAGTTGCCGCCCACGATGGTGGTATTGATGATCTGGTAACCTCCATTCAGCAGGTAAAGCCCCCCACCGGTAACCTGGGCCTGGTTGCCGGTGATGAAACTGCCCGCGATGTTCAGATTTTGTTCGCCGTATTCGCCATAGATGCCGCCGCCATTTTGCGTGGCTTCGTTGCCGCTGATTTTGCTGGCGGTCATTTTGACATTGCCGAAAAAGTCGAGCCCGCCCCCCCACTGCGCGATGTTGCCGCTGATGAGGCTGGAGGTGAGATTGGCCGTGGAGGTGGCATCGACGAGCAAACCGCCACCGGACCCACCCGCCGTGTTGTCGGCAATGGTGCTGCTGAGTAGCTTCAGGGTTGAAGCGCTCACCGCGATCCCGGCGCCACCGGTGGCACTGGTGGTGGCGGTCACCGAGTTGTCGGTAATATACGCGGTATTGAAGGTCGCGGAGGCAACGTTGGAGAGATAGACCCCGCCGCCAAGGTGGGTGGCGGAGTTGTCGGCAATCTTTCCACCGGTGATGACGATCGTGGGCACATTGGCAACCGCGAGCGCGCCGCCATCGGTGGCGCTGTTATTTTTAAAGACCGAGCCCGTGCTGATGAGATTTCCGCTCGGGGCGATAAAATCGACCGCGCCTCCCTCGCCCGAGGCGGTATTGAAGGTAAAACGACTGTTTAAAAGCTTCACTGTCGCGCCATCCCCCTGGATGGAAATCGCGCCACCGCCTCCGGCGGTGACGTGGTTCGAAAAAAAGTTGCAGTTGCTGACCGTGAGATTTTCCACGTCGAGAATCGCGCCGCCCGCACTGGAGGAAAGGCCGTTGGTGAAGCCGAGGTTCACCAGCTTCACATTGCTCATCGTGGTGTCGTCGCCGTCGTCGATATCCAGGATTTGCACCTGGTTGTTGCCAGAGAGAATCACCGCCCCGGGCGTGGACGCCTGGATGGTTACGCCGACCGTGACATCGACCGTGGTGCTTAGAGTAAGGACGCCATGGAGATTACTCGCAAAGGCAACCACATCCCCATCCGCGGCCTGGGTCAACGTATCGCGCAGGCTGCCGTCCCCGGAATCCTTGAGATTGGTCACGACGAGCGTGGCTGGGGCAATGCGCGACTCCAGTCGCTCGATGAGGGCATGGGTAGTTTTCATGGGCTTTCGGCCCATCTATCGGACGGCCCGCTCTTTTCTGAACTGGAAAAGCGGGGACTTTCTTCGGAAACCCGTCCCCGGCAATCCATTAGGTCGCGTAATCGAAGGGCGCGCCGTTGGTGAGCGGTTGCATGCCGGAAATGTGCTGGCGGAGCCAGATCGCCTGGCGGGCGGGGAAGAAGCGCTGTTGCCCGAATTGCTCCCAGCCGGCGGCGTGCGCGAGGTCGGTCATTTCGCGAAAACTGAAGGCGCGCTGCACCGAGACGCGGGCGTCGTGGCGGGTCATCGGCTCGCGAAAGATGGTGGAGGTGAGAAACCACACGCAGGCGGCGGTGAAGGTGCTGCGCTCCAGATCGGCGACGAGGACATTCTCGTGGGAAAGCGTGCGGGCTTGGCGGAGAAGCTTCACCGCATCGCGCTCGGAAAAGTGGTGCAGAGCAAGCGAGCAGAGAACGAGATCGTAGGTGCCGGACGCGGAGTAAGTGAGGGCATCCGCCTGCTGGTAACGGATTTCGGAGCAACCGTGGCTCGCCTTTTCAGCCAGTTGCAGGGTGGCGGATTGCTGGTCCACCGCGTCGATCTGCACCGTACACCCCATGGCTCGCGACCACGCGACGATCATGCGCGGGATATCCCCGTAGCCGGTGGCCAGATCGAGGATACGGTAGTTGCCGCCAGGCTGGAACCAGCAGCGCAGAAAGGCGCGCACCAACCGGTAGCTGCCAAACCAGGAGTTGAGCCGACGCAAGTTTTCCAGATCGCGCGCCAGCTCGTCAGACACGGGCTGGGGACGGTCCATCAATTCCGGTTCAGCAGGATCGAACTGGCGTTGCATCGGGTTTACAATAGCCCTTTTAGGGCGGGATTCGCGGCCTTTTTTGCAGGTCCCACAGAATCAAGTCAATGCCAGTAATGCCAGCAACCGGCCCGTCTTCCCTTTCTCGACGCGGTAGGAGTAGTAACGCTCAAGATCGCTGGCGGTGGAGATGCCGCAATCGTGCACATATTGCACTCCGGTGGCCCTGGCCTGGCGGACGATTTCCGCCGCAAAATCCACCTCGTAATCGGGCGGCCGGATGCAGGGGCTGAGCTGGATTACCAGATTGCCCGGCTCGCTGCCAAAATGCTGCCGCATCGCCTCGATCACCGCAGTGGTGATGCCGAGTTCCGTCCCCTTTTTTCCCGAATGGGCGAGGCCGATCGCCCGCCTGACCGGATCGACAAAATAGATCGCGCAACAGTCGGCCACGTAAATGCCGAGATTGACGTAAGGCTGGTTCGTAATGAGTGCATCGACGCCTTGCACCGGGGAGAGCGTGTCGGCCTTCACCAACCCCACCTCGCGCCCGTGCACCTGATTGGCATTGATCAGCGGCATGCCCGCGAAGCCATGAACGGCGCGGGTTTCCTCATGCAGGCGGGCGAGCCGCTGCAGCGCTTCCTCACGCTCCACCTTCACGTCCAGGCCCGGCACCCGCTGGACAAAGGCATGCCTGACGCGGGCCAGAGCGCCGAGCGCCGGGAAAAACTCAACGGGCGCTGGCGCTGGCGTGGTCACTTGCCGGAGCTGTTATGACTGGTGGAGGACTTCGTGGGAACCGGAGAGGCAACCGACGTCTGGATGTATTTCGCCGGGCTCTTGGGCTCGTCGAGATACTTCTGGGGCACCACCGGGTCCTTCACGTGCAGGCGGCTCAACGGATCGTTAAACGTATCGTCGTAGCGGGTGTTGACCGCGGTCGCACGGTCGAGGTTGGCCAGGGCCACATTGTAGTTGTAGCGGGCCTGCAATTCATTCGTCTCGGCCTGCACGAGCGCCACCCGGGCGTCGAGCACATCAAGCTGGGTGCCGGCGCCGGCGCGGAAACGTTCCTGGGCGAGGCGCAATGCCTCCTCGGCAGTCTCCACGTTTTTCTTCTGGCTCTCGATGAGTTGTTTGGCTTCCTGCAAGCTGGAGTAGGCATCCTGCACGTCGAGTTCCACCTGCCGCACAGCGTCGAAGTACGAGATGCGCGCTTCTTCGAGTTGCGCCTTGGCCTGCTTCACGCGGCCATAGGTGGCACCGCCGTCGAAGAGGTTCCAACTCCCGGTCACTCCGAAGAACCAGCCGTGCACTTCCTGGTCGAAATGGCTGGTAAACGGCGAATTCTCGAACTTATAGCCCGCATTGGCCGAGATGGTGGGCTGGTAGCCCGCGAGCTGGACCTTGATGTTGGCAACGTAGGTGAGGATGTTTTCCCGCTGCGATTTGAGCGAGGCGCGGTTGGCCTTGGCCCAGGTGAGCGCCTCGTTGAGCGTCAGATCGTTGGGGTCCACGGTGAGATCACCAAGGGCGTCGATCGTGTCCTCTTCCGCCCTGGCACCGGAGTAGTTGAGGCCGAGCAGTTTCGCCAGTTGGAGCTGGGCGATCTTGTAATCGTTCTTCGCCTGGATGAGCTGGGGCAGCACGTTCGCCACTTCCACCTCGGCGCGCAGCACGTTGTATTTCGGCACCGTGCCGGCCTCAAAGCGGTCCTGCTGGTCCTTCAAATCGGCCTTGGCCTGGGCGAGGTTTTCGTTCTGCACGTTGATCAGCGCCCGATCGAGCAGCACCTGATAGAAACTTTGGCGCACCGAGTTGATCGTGGAATCCACGGTATCGCGGAGCTGGTAGAGCGCGGCATCGCGGGTGTAACGCGAAGCCTGGATGGCCGCGCCGACCTGGCCACCGGAGTAGATCAACTGGCGGACTTCAAAGCTGACATTCCAGCTTTTCTCCTGCCCGGCGGTGATCTGCGTGGGCGCGGAGACACTTTGCTCAATTGCCCGAATCACTGCCGCCTGGCCCGCGGTAAAGGTGCCCGCCGGGTTCGGCAGCGGGGTGCCGGGGATGACCGGCCCGTAAACGAGCCGTTGATCCTGCTGGTTGTAGCTCGAGGTGACGCCCAACTGGGGCAGCGCCTGTGCGCGGACCTCGATGACGAGACCGACATTGCGCTCGATCTCCTGCTCAGCGTTGAGGATGGAAGGATTTTGCTGGATGGCAATTTGCACCGCCTGATCCAGGGAGAGCTTCTTGGGAACTCCCAGCATGACCCGTGGACTGCCGGTATCCGAACCGGCTTGCAACGCTGGCATGACCGCCAGCGACAAACCAAAAAACAGCGTGACCTTTGAAGAAAAAGCGCGAAAGGCGCGGGTTACTTGCGTTGGCATATTTGGAAAAGCTTCTCGTAAATCTGCAGCCATGACTTCTGCTCCTCGACCGACAGCTCGCCCATTACGACGACAAGATTCTCCACCATGTCGGCGCGCACTTTTTCCACCAGTTTCTCGCCGCTCGGCGTAATACTCACCTCGATCTTGCGGCGGTCGTCACTGGAATGCATACGGCGCACGTGGCCGAGGTTTTCCAGCCGGTCCACCAGCCCGGTCGCGGCGGCAGTGGTGTGCCCCATCTTCGAGGCGATCTCCGTCATCGTCAGTGCGCGGTTGTTGTAGAGGAACCCGAGCAGGAGATACTGAGCGAAGGACACCTGGCCGCGGGCCAGTTCCTTGGAAACGTTCAGGAGAAAACAACGCTGAAAGTTGGTGATAATTTCCGCGAGTCGCTCCGCATCCGCCCGCATTTCCACTTCATCTCGAGTTAACAGCATATAAAGTTAAGGTCGTTAAATATGTAGGGGTGTTGAAATCTGTCAAATGGCTTGTGAAGGGAATTCCTCAAGTTGCTTGTCATAAAAAGAGACCGCCGGGTCGGGATTGGCCGTTGAAATTTCACGCCCCGTCCCCTAGCCTGCGCACATGTCCAGCGAAATCCTCCGCTCCGTTTCGTTCCTGAAAGACCTCACCGAACATGAGTTGCAAACCTTTGCCGCTCTGTTGCAAACGCAAGATTACAAGGAGGGACAAAAGATCGTGACCGAAGGCGAACCGGTGGGGGCGCTCTACATCGTCTGCCAGGGAACAGTCCATGTGCGCCGGATGGCGGTAAAGCGCGAGGTGCTGCTCGGACGGATCGGAGCCTGCGGATTTTTTGGCGAGGTGAACCTCTTCGACCACGGCCTCGCAACCGCCAGCGTGGTGGCGGTACAGCACGTAGTCGTCGCCAGTATCGGCTACGAGACTATGCGCAGCTTCATGAGCACCACCCCGACCGCCGGTTACAAAATCGTCTCCGCCCTCATGCGCGAAGTCTGCAGCCGCCTGCGTCAGACCAATGAACGCTTCGTAAACGCCGTTTACTGGGCTCAGCGGGGAAGCTAGTCCGAGCGGGCTAATGTCTCGCAGCTCATTGAAAAATGATCACTGCGGCATCAACGCAGTGAGCGCAAAGGAATAGCGCTCACTCCACCAATGTCACCCCGAGCGAAGTCAAGGGGCCACAAATTTTTCTGTGCAGGGAAACCGAGGCGCTTCCCTGCCAGTAACGAAGTGCTAAAAATCTAAATCCCGGGACGTGAAAACTCGTTGAGACTGGCCAGAAAATCCGCCGGAATGCCGAAGTCGTAGCGACGGCCATCGGTGATCTCCAACGCCGCATATCCCTCACGGGAACGCTGAATCTCCTGCGCACGCGTAAGCTGGAACTCGCCCCCATCGCGCACGTCGTCGTGAATCATCTCCTCCAGGACGTCGTAAATCGAGGGCGCGAGCAGGTGCATGCCAAACCAGCCAAGAAACTCGTCCTCAGCCAGACCATCCACGCGTAACTTTTCCCGGGCTACATCGACCGCGGGTTTTTCAATGATCAGCGAAATATCGATCACCTCGGGACGCCCTGCGAGGCGCTTCCCTGCGATGGTACCAAAGCCCTTCAACTCCTGTGGCCCGATCTTGTTTACCGCGGAAAGGGAAAGCCCCGGGCGCGCGGAAGCCGCCGCGATCAATTGCGCGGGGCAACTCAGCTGCCCGCCACGGAAGAGATGATCACCGAGGCACAGCAACACCGGCTCCCCTGCGGCAAACGCCTTGCTTTGAAAAACCGCATGCCCATACCCCTCCTGGGTATGCTGGACGGCATAAGTAATCCGCCCCACCGCTTCGCGCATGGCGAGGGCCTGCTCCTGGAGCGCGGGATATTTTGCCAGCCGCTGGAGATAGGTATCATCGGGACCGGCAAAGTAGGCGCCAAAGACCGCCTCATCGCCGGGCTGCACAATCAGACAGATCTCCTCGAAGCCCGTCGAGAGCAGATCGAGGATATGATAGTGCATAAGCGCACGGGCGATTCCATCGGGACCGACCACCGGAAAGAGCTCCTTTTTCACCGCATGCGAGGCCGGGAAATGACGGGTACCGAGCCCGGCGGCGGGGATGACGGCTTTGCGAAACTTGCTCATAATCGGAAATTAAACGGAACGATTCCAGCCGGTGGAACCGAATTCGTAGCGCAGCGAGCCGAACTCGCAAGCTCCGGGCGAAGTCCCCTCAAAAATGTCGGGATATGCCCCGATGCGACGCTGGTATTCGTGGGCGATGGCCGGCACCTCGGTCGCCAGCGCCTCCTTTTTCCCAAAGATCGCCACCGCACCGCCGGAGCCGCCGCCGGTGATCTTGGCCCCGTAGAGACCGCGCTCGGGACCACGCTTGCGCACGGCATCCACCAGGAAATCCACCTCTTCGACGGAGAGCTGGCAATTCGCCTTGTAGCTCTCGTGCGCCGCATACATCTGCTCACCCGCTGTAATCAACGCATTCGCATCACCTTCGTTGGCCGCATTGAGCGCCGCCATGAATTTCAACACGCGATCGTTCTCGTAAACCGGATGGGCAGACGGGCCGACCACGCGATAAACCGCATCGGGCTGCACCGTGGTTACCGGGTCGTCGTGGGTCTTGAATTCCTCGAGAAACTCGGAGCCGAGAATCGCCTCCGGCAGTTGGTCCCGATACTCGCGCTCGAATTCAGCGGGCGTAATCTCGGTGATGTAATTCACCGGTCCCTGGCCCAGCTTGGCGCGGGCGGTATTGATGATGCGGCGGCCCATGAAAGCCCCGATGCGCACATCGCCGTAGGCGCTGCCGCCGACTGAGTGCTTCACCATGGAATTGATGCCCACGAAGGCTGTGCCCTCGGGGATTTTCACATCGCCTTCCACCGAGCCGGGACGGCACAAGATGTGGGTCAACTTGCCCTGGCGTCCACTCGCGACCGCGATCTGATCCATGATACCGCAGGGCGCACCGACGACCTGGTTCTCCGCGAGTTGCCCGAGTTGCGCGAGCCGTCCGGCGCTGATTTTCAGGCCGAGGTAAGACTGCACGCAATTCAACACCGCCACCTCGGTCGCGGCAGAACTACCGATTCCCACATTCATCGGCACATTACTGAGCAGGAGCAGGCTGAAGCCATAGGGCAGGCGGACTGACTCCTCTTTCAACAAGGTGAAAATACTGCCACCGATGTAGGCGGCCCAAGACGAGAGTGGATTGGCGCGGCAGAGCTCGCGGATCTGGCTGTAAGTACCAAGCAAATCACCCGCCTCGAAATAGTCGAGCGGGATGCGTGTCTCCACCGGCAGCGCGCGACGTCCGCTCTGCACCGTGCGAATGCGCAGGGTGCGATCGGTGCGCGGCTGCAGCGCGATCGCGATCCCCTGCCCGAGCACCCCTTCGCAGACATTCGCACCGGAGTAGTCGGCAATGCCGCCCATAATGTCCAGGCGGGCGGGCACGCGGGAAAGAACGATGACCCCGGAATTGAAAAAGCCGGCGAGGCCGGTGGCATCGGAATTGGGCTTTTGGAGCAGACGCTCAAACTCGGCCACTTCCGGCAGAAGGGAAAGATTCGACATGTAGGGTGTGAGGTGGGTGTTGCCAAATACTCAGCACAATCACCGCGATTTGGCAGCTTAAAATTGCGGAAGCACACTTGCCAAGCGCCTCCGCATCCCGCAGCGTAAGGCACCATGATCATCTCGGCGCACCGCGCACATGATTACAAGCACCTCATCAAGCGCTGGCGGGCGGTGGCCAGGGGAGCCGGGTTAAAGTTGCGCCCCTTCGCCGAAATGTCGGGCTATCCACTTTACTATCTGGATACCCAGCCGAAGACGCAGGAACATGTGATCTACATCTCCGCCGGCATCCATGGCGACGAACCGGCCGGCACCGAGGCCCTGATCATGTGGGCCGAAAGGGAGACCAAAAAACTATCCCGCCTCCCCTATCTCATTTTCCCCTGCCTGAACCCCTGGGGCCTGATCAACAACCGCCGGGTGGACGAAGCCGGGCAGGATCTAAACCGCATCTTCCATCGCCACGACCTCGATTTCGTGAAGGCGTGGAAAGCCATCATCGGCACCCAGCGGTTCAAGCTGGCAATGACTCTCCACGAAGACTACGACGCGCAAGGCGTTTACCTCTACGAAATCCAGCGCGAAAAACCGTGGTGGGGCGAGGATATCCTCCGCGCCGCCAGCCGCTACATCGGCCCCGACCCGCGCAAAAGCATCGAAGGCCGTGCCGCCCGCGATGGCATCATCCGCCGCAATCTCGACCCGAAGCTCTTCGAGAAAATCGGCTTTCCCGAGGCCGCCTACCTGCACCTGCACCACTCCTGCCGCACCTTTACCCTCGAAACTCCCTCCGAGTATGCGCTGGATGAACGGGTGTATGCGCAACTGGCAGTTCTGGAGTTATGCCTCGGAAGGCTGGAGCAGAAGACGGTGAATGACGGTCCACCACTCTCTTCAAGATAAGCTCTCTTATGTGACCTCACCCTCCTCAAGATCATGAATATCATTCGCCACTCAGTTCTTCTCTTCATCGCGGGAAGCTCGTTATTCGCCGAAAACATTCCCAATCCGCTCATTGATTACTCGAAGTTCAGCCAGATCGTTAACGATTCCGAGCAGGAACGACAGAGCCATCGGCTGACCGAAGCCCAATTCCTGGCTGCGATGCAGGAAAAGGGAGTGGTGATTTTGGACGCGCGGAGTGCTGCGCGCTATGCGCAACGTCATGTGCGCGGGGCGGTGAGTCTTCCCTTCACCGATTTTACCGCGGAAACCCTCGCCGGGGTCATCCCCGCCAAGGCGACGAAGGTGCTCATTTATTGCAATAACAACTTCAAGGGCGACCCGGTCTCCTTTGCCAGCAAGGCTCCTGCCGCCTCGCTGAACCTCTCCACTTATACGTCGTTGAAAGCTTACGGCTACAGCAATATCTATGAGCTTGGCCCTCTGCTGGAGGTGCAAAAAACATCCATCCCTTTTGCAGGATCGCTGGTTCATTAATGGATGGTCCAGATGGACTTGCGCCCGGCGGTCCAGGAAGTCCCCCTCCAATAAAACCAGTTGTGCGCGCCGGAATCGGTGGAAATATTCCGACCATTCCATGGACCGGCCTTTCTCTGTATCGCGACATTTTCTGAACTGGGCTCTCGCTGGCGCGTCCCTTTTTCTCGCGGGAAATTCCTGGGCCCAGGAAGATCTCGGCAATGCCCCTACCGCATCCATTACCAATGAGAACGGGGCGGCAGTTCTTTCGACTCATAATTTGGTCACGAGAACGGTCACCGGGGCCGGGACCACGGCCAGTTCTCCATGGATTGATCCCAGCACCCGCGAGACAGTGCGCTCGTATTACTTGCAGCAATACCTGGCCTCCAACGGAGTCCCCATCCAGTGGACCGGTTCACTAAGCGGAGTCCCGGGACAGCATGCCACGGGCAGCCCAGGCACCACCTCGACCGATTACAAGCAGGCGATCATCGCCCGGATCAACTGGTTCCGCTCGATGGCGGGGGTCCCCGCCGTGATCGGGCTGGATAACAATTACTCTGCCGAGGACCAAAAAGCGGCGCTGATGATGGCGGCGAACAATCAGTTGAGCCATACCCCGCCCTCGAGCTGGATCCTTTATTCCTCCGCCGGAGCGGAGGCGGCGGGCAAATCGAACCTCGCGCTCGGGCGCGTCGGCCCGTCCGCGATCACCGCCTATATGATCGACTATGGCAATAACGGGGCAGCCGGGCATCGACGTTGGATCGTGTATCCGCAGACCCAGAATATGGGCACGGGCGACATTCCCCGCGTGAGCAGCTTTGCCCCAGCCAATGCAACGTGGGTGGTGGATGAGAATTACGGCACCACCCGCCCGGCCACACGTGATGGCTATGTGGCCTGGCCACCGCCGGGCTATGTGCCCTACGAAGTGGTATTCCCGAGATGGTCCTTCACGTATCCCGACGCGGACTTCTCGAAGGCCACGGTGACGATGACCCACAATGGAAATGCGGTGCCGGTGGCGTTGGAAACGGTGGAAGAAGGCTACGGCGAAAACACGCTGGTCTGGGCCTGGAACGGGATCGACCCGAGCACGACCACCACCCCGATGGACAAGCCGGCCAACGATACGACTTACCACGTCGAGATCGACGGGGTGAAGATCGGCAGCGGCACCCAGAGCTTCTCGTATGCGGTGACGGTCTTCGATCCCGAGACGGTCGTCCCCGCCTACCAGCCCGATTTGTGGATGGCCGACTGGGGCCAGGCGGACTGGGTGGGCAACAATACCTACAACGCCACCGCCGCCAACCAGAACCTCAGCCGCACCTTGCTGGCAGGCAAATATCGGAAGCTCAAAATCAAGCTGCAGAACGATGGCAACGTAGCAGATACCTTCACGCTCACTGGCAGCGCGGCCAGCAGCGGCTTCAAGGTCGCCTATTTCGACGGAAGCCAGAACGTGACCGCCAGCCTGGTAGCCGGGACTTATAAAGTGCGGTTGAAAGCCGGTGGCGTACCGGATTTTGATGCTCCGAGTCACCGCGGAAACCACGGCCACCTCAGGCAACTCCCAGGATTGCCTGATCACCGCGCTGTCGCAGAACGATTCCAGCAAAGCGGACACCGTGGAAGCTACGGTGTCGGTGCCGTAGCAGTTCGTTGTTGCTGGCATTAGCTACGGCTACGCACCGCCGGCACATCCCCACCGCACCGAGCTGCGCATGCCGCACTCCTAGTGCCCCGTCGCCCGCAAGCTCACACACACCACCAAAATCACCAACCCCATCGCAATGCCGACGGCGAAGTAGAACTTCTTCAACTCATCCATCTCCTGCGCCTCGCTCCAGGCGAGAGAGGTGGCAACGGCTGCTTCGAGCCGGGCCACGTTTCCGCGTAAATCCAGCACCTTTTGCAGCGCTTGCGGCTGGTTCATCGGCGGGATTTGCGCATCGGCGAGGCAGCGGCCGACGATGAGAAATTCGTTGCCCTTGGAATGGTCGAGTTCGCTCAGTCGTCGCTCGACCCCGCTCTTCTCCTGCTGCAATTTCAGCGCAAGATCGGCGCGCTCGCGGTCGGCGTGACTGAATTGCTGGTCGAGGATTTCGATATGCTGCTGCAGGGCGGCAATAATGGGGTTGATCCGGGCGATCGCCTCGTCGTGCACGCGAATATCGGCGCAGGCTTTTTCCATGCCATCGTGCGCGGCGCTGATCGAGCTGAGCGTGGCTTGGTGCAGATCGAGCAACCGCTGGCGCTCCTGCATCAAATCCATGCCGGAGAGCGGTTGATTCACCAGATTCTCGATTTGGCGGCGGTAGTCGCGTTCCTGCTCCCTGAGCTCCGGCTGCTGCTCGCGCAACGCGGTGGTGAGGTGTTGCAACGGCACCCGCGCCTGCTCCTCCTTCTCGCGTGCCGTGAGGTGGGGCTGCATTTCCGTAACTACCGTGGCGCGTGCGCGGTCATAGGCTGCGCGCTTGTCATCGCGCTCCTTTTGCGCGGCGGTCATTTCCCCGGCGAGATCCGCACTGCGGTTGAACAGCTCGGCCTGCTCCGACTCGATGCGGTGCAGGTTGCCAATCGTCTCCTCCACGTGCTCGGGGAAATCGGCCTGCTGCCAGCCGAGCTCGCCGAGCGTGGTCTCCGCCTTCACGAGCCGGCGCTCGTCGAGCCGCCTCGTGATCCGCCACGAGAGGCGGAACGCTTTTTGCCGGACTTCCTGGCAGCCGAGAGTGAACCAGTTCACAGACATGGAAACGGAAATCGGCCGCGCATCCGGTTAATCCTCGTCCTTCCCGCTGAGCTTGGCGAGGATGCTGAAGTCCTCCAGCGTGGTGGTGTCGCCGGTCACGGTGCCGCCACCGGCGATTTGCTTGAGCAGGCGGCGCATGATTTTGCCGCTGCGCGTCTTGGGCAGCACTTCGGTAAAGCGAATCTCATCCGGCGTGGCCACGGGACCAATCACCGTGCGCACGTGCTTCTTGAGCTGGTCGCGCAATTCGTTGGTGGCCTTGATGCCCTGCTTGAGGGTGACGAAGCAGACCACGGCCTGCCCCTTGAGTTCATCAGGGCGACCAACCACCGCCGCCTCCGCGACCGGCTCGAAGCCGACCAGTGCGCTCTCCACCTCGGCGGTGCCGAGACGGTGTCCGGCCACGTTCAGCACGTCGTCAATGCGACCGACGACCCAGAAATAACCGTCCTTGTCGCGCCGCGCGCCGTCGCCGGCGAAGTAGCAATTCTTGATCTCGCTCCAGTAGGTTTTCTTGTAACGGGCCTTGTCGCCATAGATGCCGCGCAGCATCGAGGGCCAGGGCTTGCGAATGACGAGCTTGCCGCCGGAGCCGAGCGGGACCTCCTTGCCGTCATCATCCACCACCGCGGCATCGACGCCGAAGAAGGGCAGCGTGGCCGAGCCGGGCTTGGTCGAGATGGCACCGGGAATCGGCGTCAGCATGTGCGCGCCGGTTTCCGTCTGCCACCACGTATCCACGATCGGGCAGCGCTCGCCGCCGATCATCTTGTGATACCACATCCACGCCTCGGGATTGATCGGCTCGCCAACCGTGCCGAGCAGGCGCAGGGAGCTGAGATCGTGCTTCTTCACCCACTCGTCGCCCCATTTGATGAAGGAACGAATCGCCGTGGGCGCGGTGTAAAGGATGGTCACACCGTAGTCCTCGACGATCTTCCAGAAACGGTCGGGCTCGGGCCAGTTGGGCGCGCCCTCATACATGAGCACGCTCGCGCCGTTGGCCAGTGCGCCATAGACCACGTAGCTGTGGCCGGTGATCCAGCCGACATCGGCGGTGCACCAGTAGATGTCCTCATCGCGGACGTCGAAGACGTATTTCGTCGTGCAATACGAGCCAACGAGATAACCGCCGGTGGTGTGCAGGATGCCCTTCGGCTTGCCGGTGGAGCCGCTGGTGTAGAGCACGAAGAGCGGATGCTCGCTGTCGAGCGTGGCCGGTTCGCATTTCGCGTCCACGTAAGTCATCTCGCGGTGCCACCACACGTCGCGGCCCTCTTCGATATGCACGTCGTTGCCGGTGCGGCGGTAAACGATCACGCGCTTCACCTGCTGGTCGTCCTTGAGCGCCGCATCCACGTTGGCCTTGAGCGGCACCACCGCGCCGCGACGATAACCGCCATCAGCCGTAATCACCGCCACCGCCTTGCTGTCCGCAATCCGGTCCTTGATGCTCTCCGCACTGAAGCCGCCGAAGACGACCGAGTGCACGATCCCGAGCCGCGCGCACGCCAGCATGGCGATCGCCGCCTGCGGGATCATCGGCATATAAATAATGACGCACTGGCCTTTCTTGATGCCGTTGCGTTTAAGCACATTCGCAAATTTGCAGACCTCGCGATGCAGTTGCTGGAAGGTATAAACCTCCTTGTCGCCGGGCTCGCCTTCAAAAATGATCGCCGCCTTGTTGCGCCGCGCGCCGGTCAGGTGCCGGTCCAGGCAGTTCTCGGAAATGTTGAGCTGCCCGCCGACGAACCACTTCGCGAAAGGCTCCTTCCACTCGAGCACCTTGCTCCACTTCTTGCGCCAGAGCAGCTCGGAGGCTTCGCGCGCCCAGAATTTGTCGGGCTTCTGGATGGATTCTTTATAAAGCTGGTCGTATTCGGCGCGGCTCTTGATGCGGGCTTGCTTGGAGAACTCCCGGCTGGGCTTGAAGACGCGCTTTTCGATGAGGTGGGATTCGATATTGCTCATGGGGACGGTTTCGTGGGGACTATTTCGCGCAATGTGCAACAACCCGTTTTTCGCGTCGAGGGAGAAGTTTGCCCGATCGCATTTCTTCCGCAGGGTCTTACCCCTTTGAAACCGCCTGCGCTAAAATCCTTCTTCGTCCCCGCGCCCTTGGAGTGCGGCGACACGTCGCCGCTTTCTCCACGCGAGACCTGTCTCGCCGTAAACGCGCAGCCAAATATCCCCCCCTCGTTCCCACTCTCCTGGGAACGCCTCCGCCGGCGACGCTCCGAGTCGCCCTTAACCCTGCTTTGCTTAACTTCCGAACCAGCCTAGCTCTGGATAAACGCCAGCAGATCGGCGTTCAACACCTCTGCGTTCAAGGTCAGCATGCCGTGGGAGAAGCCGGGATACGTCTTCAGCGTGCCATTGGGCAGCAGCTTGATCGACTTCAAAGCAGAGTCGGCAATCGGCACGATCTGGTCGTCCTCGCCATGCAGCACTAGCGTCGGCACGGTGATGGACTGTAAATCCTCCGTCTGGTCGGTTTCCGAGAAGGCCTTGATGCCTTCGTAGTGCGCCTTGGCGCTGCCCATCATCCCCTGGCGCCACCAGTTGCGGATCACGCCCTGGGAAATGTTCGCCCCTTCGCGATTAAAGCCATAAAAAGGCCCGGTCGGCACATCGAGGAAGAACTGCGCCCGGTTCGCCGCCAGCGCGGCGCGAAAGCTGTCGAATACCTCAAGCGGCAGCCCCTCGGGGTTGGCCGCCGTCTTGAGCATCAGCGGGGGTACGGCGGAAACCAGCACCGCCTTGGCCACGCGACCGGCGGGCTGCCCATGCTTCGCGACATAGCGGGCGACTTCGCCGCCGCCGGTCGAGTGGCCGATGTGGACGGCATTCTTCAAATCGAGCGCCTCGGCGACGGCAAAAGCGTCCGCCGCATAGTGATCCATGTCGTGCCCTTCGGACACCTGGGCCGAGCGCCCGTGACCGCGCCGGTCATGAGCTACGACACGGAATCCCTTTTGCACAAAGAAGAGCATCTGCGCGTCCCAATCATCGGACGACAGCGGCCAGCCGTGGTGAAACATGATCGGCTGAGCGTCTTTCGATCCCCAGTCCTTGTAAAAAATTTCCACGTGATCCGAAGTAGTAACGGTAGGCATAATTCGATGGAGTTGATGGTGGTCCCGATTAAAAACGTCCCAAGTTCGCAGTTGCAGTTCCCATCCTTTGGAACACGAAGTTCCACCCTGGCCGGACGGTAACGCCCCTTCCGCAGGGTGACAATGTTTCTTTGCCACTCGGCGAGCTTTCATTCGGAATCACGAAGACGGAGGGAGCCAGCTAAACACACAAAATAAGCGAAAAGGAAATGTCCTCCGGCCTTTCGTTTCATTTCGCGTTTTTCGCATGGCCCAAAAAATCTGGCCCGTTCTTCAGCCCACTTCGCGGATTGGCTGGCCTTTCATCCGTGCCCATCCGCGTCATCCGCGGTTAAATTCGGTTTGGCGTGGCTTTCGGTCCCCGATGACCTCGCGGGGTTTTAGCTTGCTCCAACAGAGTAGCCCGCTACCGTGGCGGGTCAAAGATCACGCCGGTGCCTTGCCGGGGTGCGAAACCATGCAGCCACTCATCACCTATAATGTAAGCCCGAAGCTCCCGCCGGAAGCTCGAACCGCTTCGCGAGATCGTTTACAACCTCTGGTGGACGTGGGAACCGGCGGCCCGCAAGCTGTTCCGGCATCTGGACCCCGAGCTGTGGAACCAGACGAACCACAATCCGCTGCGGATGCTCCAGCTTTCCAAGCAGGCCCGGCTCACGGAAGTGGCGAATGATGAGACCTTTCTGCGCGATCTGAAGGCGGTCCATGGCAAATTTAAAGCCTATCTGGCTTGCAAGGACACCTACGGGAAGAAACGCGCCGCCGAAGGGCCGTTGAAGAATCCCATCGCCTACTTCTCCGCCGAGTTCGGCTTTCATGAATCGGTGCCGAACTACTCCGGCGGCCTCGGCATCCTCTCCGGCGACCATTGCAAATCGGCGAGCGATCTCGGGCTGAACTTCTGCGCGGTCACCCTGCTCTACCGGCACGGCTATTTCCGCCAGCGGATCAACAAGGAGGGGGGCCAGGACAGCGAACTGCTGAACCAGAACTTTCATCACCTGCCGATCACCGAAGTGCGGGATAAAACCGACCGGCCCCTGCTGGTGGGCGTGGAGGTGCTCAATCGCACGGTTTATGCGAAGGTGTGGCAGCTCGCGGTGGGCCGCGTGGTGCTCTACATGCTCGACACCGACCTCACGGAAAACAAGCCGGAGGACCGCCCGATCACCGAGCAGCTCTACGGGGGCGACCACGAGATGCGGATCAAGCAGGAGATCGTGCTCGGCATCGGCGGCGTGCATGCGCTGAAGGCGATGGGCATCGAGCCCGCCGTTTATCACATGAACGAAGGGCACTCGGCCTTTCTCTCGCTGGAGCTGATGCGCCGCCTGGTGCAGGAGAAGAAGCTCAATTTCTACGCCGCACTCCAGGTGGTCGCGTCCGGCAATATCTTCACCACCCACACGCCGGTCCCGGCGGGCAACGACGCCTTTCCGATCGATCTGATGCGCCGCTACTTCGCGAGCTATCCGGCGAAGGTCGGCATCAATTTCGAGGCGTTCGCCACCTTTGGCCAGAACCGCACCCATCCCTCGCAGCCGTTCAACAACAACGACCCGTTCAGCATGACGATCCTCGCCCTGCGCACGAGCCGCCACTCCAACGGCGTGAGCAAGCTCCACGGCGCGGTGAGCCGCGGGCTGTGGAAGAGCGTGTGGACCGGCGTGCCCGAGGACGAGGTGCCCGTGACCCACATTACGAACGGCATCCATACCAAGACGTGGACTGCCCCCGAGTTCGCCGCGATTTACGACAAATATCTCCCCGGCTGGGAGGACAACCTGACCAACCCCGATTTCTGGCGCGGGGTGATCGAGATCCCCGACGAAGCGCTGTGGGAAACGCACCAGGCGCTCAAGAAGCGGCTGGTGGAATTTGTGCGCAATCGCGTCCGCGCACGCCGCATCCGCCACAACGAATCGCCCGAGCGCATTCGCACCGCGAACTCGGTGCTCGACCCGGAGATCCTCACCATCGGCTTTGCGCGCCGCTTTGCGACCTACAAGCGGGCCACGCTGCTCTTTAACGATCTGGAGCGGCTGGAGCGCATCGTCAACCATCCCGAGCGTCCCGTGCAGTTCATCTTCGCGGGCAAGGCGCATCCAAAGGACGAGCCGGGCAAGAAGCTGATCCAGGACGTCTATAAATTCTCGCGTCTGCCGCAGTTCGAGGGGCGCATCGTCTTCGTCGAGGATTATGATCACTACGTAGGCCGCCGCCTTACTCAAGGGGTCGATCTGTGGCTGAACACGCCGCGCCGTCCGCTCGAAGCCAGCGGCACCAGTGGGATGAAGCTGCCCCCGAATGGCGGCCTCAACTTCAGCGTGCTCGATGGCTGGTGGGTCGAAGCCTCCAATGGCAAAAACGGCTGGAACATCGGCGCGGAATTGCCCGTCACGACCAAGCAGTATCCGCCCGAGTTTGAAAACGAAGTGGACTGCGCGAGCCTGCTCAATGTGCTGGAGACACAGATCGTCCCGCTCTTCTACGCCAAGCCCGATGGCCGCCTGCCGCTGGCGTGGATTCAACTCATGCGCGAATCCATCCGCAGTGTGACCCCGGTCTATAACACCCACCGCATGGTGAAGGAATATACGGAGCAACTCTACGAGCCCGCCGCCCGCGAGGCCACCGAACTGGCGAAAAACGGCTGCACCACCGCCACCGAACTGAGCGCGTGGAAAGATCGCATTCGCAACGACTGGCAGCAGATCCGCGTGATCGAGGTGAAGATGGAGGCCGATCCGACGGCGGTGAAAGTCAACGACACGATTGCCATTTCCGCCCGCATCCAGCTCGGCAAGATCGAGCCCGAATATGTGCGGGTGCAGGCTTACTTCGGCGAGACGGCCGATGGCCACATCGAAGCGCCGGAGATTTTCGACCTCGGCGATTTTGAAAAGCTCAGTGATGGGCAGTATCTCTACCAAGGCCGGCTGGAGGCCCGGGAGAGCGGCAGCTACGGGCTGAACGTCCGCGTCATCCCCACGCATCCCCATCTGTATCAACCCCACGAGCTGCGCCTGATCGCCTGGGCGAATTGATTGTCCGCGATTTTTGCCTAACTTTCCGCGCATGATCTCCTGTTCAACCTGTTGGAATTCCGACCGCCATACCGATGGCCGGCCCATGATCCGGGAGATCCTGGAGATGGGATTCCAGAACATCGAGCTCGGGCACGGCATCCGCCTGTCGCTGATGGAGGGCGTGCAGAAGCTCTACGACAAAGGTCTCTTCAACGTGAGCAGCCTGCACAACTTCTGCCCGCTGCCGATCGAGATCACGCGCTCGTCGCCCGATTGCTACGAATTTTCCTCACCCCGCTCCTCCGAACGCGAACGGGCAGTAAAGCTCTCGTTGCAGACGATTGATTTCGCGGTGCGCCTGAATGCCCCGCTGGTGGTGATGCACCTCGGTCGCGTGTTGATGAAGGAGGTCACCGACGACCTGATCACCATGGCGAAGCAGGGCAAGCAATTCTCCCGCGAATACGTCGCCCGCAAACTGGAGGGCGTGAAGATGCGCGAGGAACGTGCCCCCGCCCACTTGCAAAATGTGAAGGACTGCCTGGCCCGGATCGTGGAATACGCCGGGGAAAAAGGCATCAAGCTGGGCTTCGAGGGTCGCTATGCCTTCGAGGAAATCCCGAACGAACGCGAGGCGCTGGAGCTTTTCGAGGAAGCTCAACGCCCCGCACGTCGGCTACTGGCACGACTTCGGCCACATCCAGGTGAAGCACAATCTCGGCTTCCTCGACCACTACGAGTGGCTGACCCGCTTTGGCCCGCGCCTCCTCGGCGCGCACCTGCACGATTGCGTGTGGCCCGATGGCGACCACCGCGCCCCCTTCACCGGCGGCATCGATTACAGCCGTCTGCTCCCCCTGCTCCCATCTCCCTGCCTGTTCGTCTTTGAAATGAGCCCGCGCCGAACCAAAGAGGAAATCATCACCGCGAAAGGAAAGTGGGAGGCCCGCTTCGGTTCATGAAAAAGAAAATCTTCACCCTGCTCCAAATCATCGTCACTGTGGCCCTCCTGTGGTGGGTCTTTCATGATTCCGTCAAGCGCGAGCAAATCTTTCGCGCGATCTGGGGGGCGGACAAACTGTGGTGTCTCGCGGCCATTGCCTCCTACGGCGTGGTCGAGCTGCTGGCCGCCGTGCGCTGGTGGATCCTGCTCCGCGTGCAAAACGTCCACCTCGGCTGGTGGCGGGTCGTGCGGTTGCTGATGATCGGCATTTTCTTCAACCTCTTCATGCCCGGGGGCACCGGCGGCGACGTCATCAAATCCTACTTCCTGCTCAAGGAAACGCCCGGCAAAAAAGGCCCGGCGCTGCTCGCGGTGCTGATGGATCGCCTGCTCGGGCTGATCGGGCTCATCGTCGTCTCCGGCCTCGTCATTTACTGGCGCTGGGACTGGCTCACGGAGGGGAAACAATTCCCGCCGCTGCACCCGCTCTGGATTTTCATCCCGTCGAAGATGCTGGCCTGGATGTCGCAGATTCCCAATACGGTGAAGCTGCTCTACACGCTGCTGCTCATCCTGGGCTTTAGCATTTCGGGTATCGTCTTTTCGTTCCTCGTCACCGGCTTCAATCTCGCCCATCGCCTGCCGAAGAAGATGCCGGCCCGCGACCAGATCATCGACCTCTCGATCGCCTACAGCCAGTATGCCAAGGCGTGGCCGCAATCGGTCGCCGCGATGGTCATTTCCTTCGGCGTGCACATCGGCTCCTTCCTCGTCTTCTACTACGCCGCGCTGGCCCTGCACATGAAGGCGGCGATCATGGACTTCCTCGCGATCATGCCGATCATCAACACGATCGCGGCGATGCCGTTCAACGTCGGCGGCCTCGGCGCGCGCGAGGGGATGTTCCAGGAAATGCTGGGCAGCCTGTGCGGCGTGCCGGCCTCCACGGCGGTGGCCACCTCGCTGCTCGGCTACGCGGTACTGGCCTTTTGGGCCTTTGTCGGCGGCATCATCTACATCACCTATCGCCCGTCGGAGCATGCCCGGATTTCCGAGATGAACCGCGAGGTGCACCGGGTCGAGCACGAGATCGCCGAGCAGAAATGAAGGCGCGCGGGAAAACAGCGGACGCCGATCCCGGCACGGTGCTCGACATTCCCGTGCCCACGCGGGCGCCCAAGGATCGCCCCTACATCCTCGCAAATTTTGCGCTCACGGCGGACAGCCGCATTTCCACGCGGAGCCGCACACCCTCGGTCTTTTCCTCGCCGCTCGACAAGCGGCGCCTGAGCGCCATCCGCGCCGTGTGCGACGCGGTGATGGCCGGCCACGGCACCGTGAAGGCCGATAACATGAGCATGGGCCTCTCCGACCCGGCCCGGCGAGCCGAGCGGGTGAAGCGCGGCCAGAGCGAACTCCCGGTGCGCGTCATTTTTAGCAACAGCGGGCGCATTGATCCCGCGCTCAAAGTCTTCCAGAGCCAGATCGCGCCCACCGTCATTTTCTCGACCACCCGCATGCCGAAGAAGAACCGGCAGGCGCTGGAAAAACTCGCCGAGGTCTATTGCTTCGATGACCGGCAAGTGGACCTCCCGACCGCGATGCAAATCCTGCGCCGGGAGCACGCGGTGAAAAGCATCGTCTGCGAAGGCGGCGCCTTCCTTTTCCGCAGCTTGCTGGAGCAGCAGCTCCTCGACGAACTCTACCTCACGCTCTGCCCTCTGATCTTCGGCGGAACCGATGCACCGACGCTCACCGGACCCGCGGGTGACTTCCTCTCCCAAAGTCGTACGGCCAAACTCCTCTCGATGGAAGTCAACGGCCAGGAGTGCTTCCTGCGCTACCAATTCCGGAAATAAGTCTCACGCAAAGGCGCGAAGACGCAGAGATGGAGAAGCCCAAAATTGGCGCGCCGCTCAGTGGCGAAGAACATCGGTTTTGATCGCAGATTTTCCAGGCACCGCCGGGGTGGGAGATGGATTCATTCCCAAATACATGCTTCTCATCATTTGCATCCGCTGCTGGGGTGACATCTGTCGAATCGAGGGATCGGAATTAAAAAGAGACATCGGGTTGGGAAGATAGGCTCCTGGAGCGCTATTGGTGGCATTGGCAACGAAGTTCTCCTGGCCGGCTTCATAATCCTTGGGCTGTTCCTTTTTGATCTTTTCCAGGGCTTCACGAAGATGATCCACCGGGTAATCCTTGGGCGCATCTCTCATCGCCAGCACGTAGTAAAAGACGGCCAGTGAATATAGCCCCCCACTCTCCATCCGACCCGCGATCACTTCGTATCTCGCAGAAATGTTTGTGTCATCCTGCCGCTTTAAATCGCCAGCTTCCACATCCGTCAAAAATTGCTGGGCGGCATCGATCCGTTCGGAATCGCCGGTCTTTTTTGCCTCCTCGATCAACCGATGAAGAAAATCGCTGGCCGTCTCGCCTGCATGGGGCGCCGTCTCCTCGCCCAACCCCAGGATTCGCGGCGCGGCGTAAAGAATAAGCTGGGCTTTGAGCGGGGCCAGTTCGGAGAGATCGTTGGGATAAACCGCCGGATATGACATGGGGGCGGGGATCCGCCCGGAATACGGCAGTCCGGCTTTGAGTTGCCGGTAAATCTCATTTAAACCCGAAAGCCCCTGGATCAACGGCGGCGAATTCTGGCCGAGATTGGAGTTTTGATTCCCCCAGCCTGCCAGCGCAGCCTGAACTTCATCCAGCGTCTTGATGCCACGCACGAGGGCCACCGAGGCATCCAGCGACGTCCCGGCCACGCTTCTCACTTTATCAACCGCCGCGATAATTTTTCCCTTGGGCAAAGACTGGTTGTTCATTCCTTGCGAGAGATAATTCTCGATGATGGTCGGCGCGGAATTATACTGCCCGTGGTCAAAGGCGGTCAGAAATCTCTGCCAGACCTCCAAAAAGGAAGCGATCTCGTTGCCTTCCTGTTGCAGCACAGAATTTGACGAGAGGTTGGAATAATTTGTGGTCCTGAAATCACGAAATTTCCCCGCTGGGCTATCCAATTCAGCCACGCTCTTCGCCTGAAGAATGCCATCCAAAAGGGAATCCATCGTGTGCTGGAGCGTCTTCGGATCGGAAACGGCCTGCCCGGCTCCTCCGTTCTTAGCGTCCTCGACTTGCGACAGCAGGTCCAGCAGCTTTGAACGGGGGACGAACGACTGGTATTGCACATAGTTGGCCATTTCGGAGAGGGCCTGCCGCTGCTTTTCGAAATTCCCGGTTTCCCGGCCCTGCACGTAATCCTGCCATTTGGTCAGGAAATTTTGGGCACTTTGCAGGCGGTTCATTTCCTCCTGAATTACCGGCGAGCTATTGTATCGGGATTCATTGCGCTTCGGCAGTTCGTTGAGCAGCGGATCGATCTCCGAGGCCTTCCCAGCCTTGATCGCGGTCGCCACAACATCGTTAATCGTCTTTTCGGTCGCTTCGATGAACTGCTTCTGCTGGTCTGCCTGTTGCTGGGTCAGTTCTTCCTGAGCCTTGTCCGCCAGTTCAGCGATCGCTGGAGAGGAAAAGGCCATGCTCACCTGCCCCAGCACTTGCTGCATGAATTGCGGATCGCCCTGCTCCAGGTGCGAGCGGATTTGACCAGTCTGCTGGTAGAGCATCTGCATCTGATAGCTCGCATTGGGATCGCTGGCCCCCGTCAGCGTTTTTCCATCGATGACGTGCTTCATAGCGGCGCGAAGTTTATCGAGGGTATCCTGAGAATTGCTGGCGTGGGCGCTCGAAAGAACGACCAGGGAAGCAAGGAAGAGCGGAAGGAGGATTTTCATAAGTAGAAGCAGGGGACTGAATATTTGAAGGCAGGCGATTACTGGGGTGGAATATGGGCGCTCGTGCTCCCTGCGGGGACAGTGATCGCGGTCTTCCAGTTTCCATTGCGATCCCGGAACCGTAAATTAATTGGCTCGGGAGCTGCGTCGGGGTTGTTGGTCCAGGTAGCATCCGCACTACCATCTGGGTTTAGAGTGGCCACGACGTTTTGAGGCCGAAAAGGACTCTTATCATCTCCCGTATCATCACCAGCAGTTTCCTTGAAGGTCACTTGCTCCTGCGTTTTTCCACTCCCGACAACCACCGTGATTTGAAAGCCCTTTCCTTTCGGCGCCCCGACAGGTAGTTTAAAATATGTCCTGGCCTGCCCCTCGCCGTCCGCATTGACCTTGAGGCTCGATAACGATTCGCTTTTCTCCTTTTTTTGCACCGTGCCACCTCCGCTGCTCACCGTGAAAGTCACGGGCGCATTATACAGCGGTTGCCCATGTGGATCGGCGACCAATACGGTCAACGCCTCCGGCGTGAATTGACCCGGGCTGCCCGATAATTCATTTCCCTTCACGATGGTCAGCCGCGGTTTCTTCCCGTTGAAAAAATCATTCGGGTTTAGACGCCGTTGAAAGGCCTGCAAATTCGTCAATCCATCCCCTCGCAGGGCTGGCGCATTGGCATCCTTGATCCGGTAGCAATGCGCCCACCAATCTGGAATCCCATCGTGATTCGCATCGTGGGCCTCGTCCGTAGTGGTGAAATCGAATCCGAAGAGAGCTCTGGCCTCGCTGAGCGTCACCGGTAATTGAGCCCCGGCCCCTTTGCGCGCCGCCCCCTTCCACGGATAGGTTGCGACATAAGTCACCGCGATCAGCCGGTCGTAAAATGGGGCCGCCATTTTCCAAAGCTGATCGTGGCTGACCGGGGCGGAGTCTCCAGAACCCGGCGCAGACTCATACCACCTGACAACCAGTTTGTGAATGACCTCGCCAGCCCCGCCTGGAAGATTGGCGTCCAAATCATCCGCAGCCGCACAGGCCAGGTCGCGCAGCTGCCCCTGAGTGAGTGTAGTCTCATTATTTTCGGGATCCGCTTCGACCGCCCGGGATTTCCCCTCCAGCGATAGCGAAAACAAAATTCCCGCCAACATCATCAAACCGACCGCACGATGGCATCCACGACCACTTAGCCCCACTCCACCGCATATCAATATGGAAAACATACTCCGATTCGCTCGCCACGATGGTTACGGGGATGCAACCTTTCTCCAAGCAAATTCACGGGAGCTGGACTTGTTTCTGCCTGCGCCGAGCGTGAGTTACCCATCCATTACCGCAGTCATTTTCCGAATCACTCTTGCGCTCGTGGCTTGAATCGCCAATGTAGCTGCCTTCAATTTTCCAATCACGCATGCGCCGCACCAATGCCATTCACATCGACGCTCCTGCCGAGACGGTCTTTCAAACCGCCTCGGACCTGATGGCGTGGCCGCAGTTGCTGCCGCATTACCGATTCATCCGCAAGATCGGGAACGGGCTGCGTGGCGAGATCGTGACCATGTCGGCCCGACGCTCGGGGATTCCCATTACCTGGACCTCGGAGTATTGGGCCGATGCGCAGACGCATCGACTGCATTTCCTGCACCTGCGCAAGTGGACGCGCGGCATGCTGGTGGTGTGGAAGCTCACGCCAACCCGCAACGGCACGCGGGTGGAGATCATTCACGATCTGAAATTCCGCTGGCCGTGGCTGGGCTGGCTGGCCGAGCCGGTCATCGGTGGATTTTTCATCGAAAATATCGCGGGCAAGACCCTGGCCTGCATGAAGGTCCACCTTGAGGGACTCGCCAAACCGCAAACCGGAGTATCAATGAGCATGCCTGCATCCGCCCCTTTCAAAAAACCACGGCGCGTGGTCATCACCGGGCTCGGCCCGATCACCTGCAGCGGCACGGGGCGTGCGTCGTTTTGGGATAGCATTCTCGCGGGAAAGAGCGGTATTGGCTGGCTCACCACCTTCGATCCGGGCGAGCTGAAGGCGCGCTGCGCGGGCGAGGTGCTCGACTGGGACGGCACGCGCTTTTTCCCGCCGCACCGGCTCAAGCGGCTGGATCGCTATGCGCAGTTCTCGGTGGCCTCCACGCTCCTCGCACTGGAGGATGCCGCGTTTCCCTGGAGCAAGGACACGCCGCAGGCCATGGTGGGCGTGAGCTTCGGCACCGCGCTCGGGGGGATTGCCAATGCGGAGCACGAGCACCAGCGTTTCCTCAAGAAAGGCGCGCGGGGCGTGAACCCGACGCTCGCCCTGCAGGTCTTCGGCGGCAGTGCGCACTCGAATATCGCGATCGAATGCAATTTCCGCGGCCCGGGCACGACGAACTCGAACTCCTGCGCCAGCGGCATCGTTTCCGTGGGCGAGGCGATGCGCTACATCCGCGACGGGATGGCCGATGCGATGATCGCCGGGGGCGCGGAAGCTCCGCTCTCGCCGCTTACTTTCGGCGCGTTCGATTTCATCCGCACCATGAGCCGCTACGAGGGGGAAAATCCCGCCGAGGCCTATCGTCCCTTTGACGCGCGACGCGAGGGATTCATTATGGGTGAGGGCGCGGCCAGCCTGGTGCTGGAGGAGTTGGAATTTGCGCAAAAACGCGGGGCACGCATCTATGCGGAGGTGCTCGGCTACCATCTCAACAACGAGGCGTGGCACATGACCACGCCGCTGCCCGGCGGCGAATGCGTGATCCGCTGCATGGAGGAAGCGCTCAAGGATGCCGACGTGCAACCCGGGCAGATCGATTACATCAACGCCCACGCCAGCGGCACCCAGATGAACGACGAGAACGAAATCGCGTCGATCAAGACGGTGTTTGGCCCGAGCGGAAAGATTCCGCTGGTAAGCGGCACGAAGCCTTTCACCGCCCATCCGCTCGGCGCGACTGGAGCGATCGAGACGGCCATCTGCGCGCTCGCTCTTCATGAGCAATATGTCCCGCCCACGCTCAATTACGCCCAGCCGGACCCGACCTGCGACGCGGATATTGTTCCCAACACGGGGCGCCATCAGCCGCTGAACTACGTGCTTAACAACGCTTTTGGCTTTGGCGGCATCAACGCCAGCCTCGTCCTCGGTCGCGCTCCCCAATAGGTCGGATAAGTCCTGTAGGACCCATCCTTCGCTCGCCTCTTCTCGGTGCCTTGGTGTCCTGGTGGTTATCTTACCCCCACGAAAATAAATTTTTGGGCGACAATTGGAACAGCCTTTGCTAAAAATTACCCCTGTTTAAGGGAAAACCCGCATGGCCATGAGCGACGCATTCAACATTAAACTCTCTGAAGAACAGATCACCGACTTCCAAAAGAACGGTTTCATTTCCATCCCCATGATCACTTCCCAGCCGGAAGTGAGCAAGTTGATGGAGATCTTCAAAGGCCTCTTCGCCAACCGGGCCGGTTTTGAACAGGGTTCGCAATACGACCTCGTCGGCACCGACGATGGCGCGCCGCCCAAGCTCCCGCAGATTCTCGGTCCCTCCCGCTTTGCTCCCGAGCTCCTGGAGACGAACTACCGCAAGAACGCCCTGGCCATCGCGACCCAGCTCCTCGGCGAAGGCACCACGCTCCGCTTCGAGCACGCGATTTACAAGCCCGCCGGCTACGGTGCCGCGACGCCCTGGCACCAAGACGAAGCGCATCGTACCGATAACGAGCTGGAATACGACCAGGTGAGCATCTGGATGCCGCTGCAGGAAGCCCGGATGGAAAACGGCTGCATGCAATACGTCCCTGGCACCCACCTTGGCGAAATCCTGCCCCACCATTCTCCAAACAACGACCCGCGGATCATGGGCCTCAAGTGCAGCGAGGGCTTCGACCCTGCCGACGCCGTCGCCTGCCCACTGCCGCCCGGCGGTGCCGCCATCCACGATGGCCGCACCCTGCACTACGCCGGTCCGAACCATTCCGAGCTGCCGCGCTATGCGTGGATCCTCGCCTTCGCTTCTGCGATGCGCCCGGCGGAAAAGAAGCAGGACAACTACTGGAACCATAAAAAGCAAACCGCCGCCCAAGCCCGCCGTCAGCAATGGGAAAACCGCGGTGGCTTCCTCGGCAAAACCAGCCGCCGCGTCGGCAGCGTCTTCACCCGCGCCGTTAATAAAGCGAAGCGGATGATCTCGAAGTAAGGGCGCACTCCACGCGCATCGCCCAAGGACCCTCCGTTGGGAGTTGCAAACCTCTGCGACCCTGCGTGAGCTCCCTTACTGCGCCTTGCGCTTCGCGTTTTCCAGCAGGTTGTCGAGTTGCATGTTGATCACCTCACGACTCCACTTCTTTTCCTTCAGCAAATCCACGTAATTGCGCACCGCCTGCTTGAGGGTTTGGTATTCCTGCTGCGTGCGCTCCTTGAAGAGGAAAAGAATCTCCAACGCCTGACGCATCATCGGCTCCGCCTCGCTGGCGCGATCGGTCGAGTGCAGGAGTTGCGCAAGATTGTTCAAGCGGGTCGCCACCGTCGGATGATCGGCTCCATAGCATTTTTCGCCGATCTCCAGCGCGCGCCGCATCAGCGGCTCCGCCTCACGAGCGCGGCCAGTGAGATAAAGCAGCGTCGCCAGATTATTCATCCGCACCGCGATATTTGGGTGCTCACCGCCGAGCAGATTCTCGTCAATCCGCAGTGCGCTCCGCATCAAATCCTCGGCCTCTTCGTAGCGGCCGGTGTCCTGGAGAAGGGCGGCGAGATTGTTCAGCCGCACGGCAATATTCGGGTGATCGGCCCCGGTGGCATTTTCCTCCACCTCCAGCGCGCGCCGCAGCAACGGCTCAGCCTGCGAGTAGCGCTTCGTATTTTGATAAAGCGTCGCCAGATTGTTCAACGCGATCGCGGTCGCCGGATGCGCGCTGCCAAAGGATTGCTCGATCACCTCCAGCGACCGCTGCAAGTGGAACTCCGCCTCGCCGTATTGTCCCACATCCTTCAAGCACAGTCCGAGACTGCCCATCGCCGAGCCACGATCAGCTGGCGAGGGATCTTCCCCGCTTTCGAGCTCCTTCAAATTCTCACGAAACAAGCCCAGCGCCTCGCCGTATTCGCCCAACTGGCGGACGGCGTTGCCGAGGTTGGCCCGCACGCGGCATGTCTTCGGATGGTTCGCACCGTAGGGCCCGATCATCTTTTGTAATTCGGCTCGAAATGCACCCGCGGCAATCTGGGTTTCATCGCGGCTGGTGTAAACTTTGGTTGGCGCGGTCGCCTCCAGGTCGATACCGGAAAAATCCGTGCCGTCCGCGCTGAGTCGGCGCTCGTTGAAATCGAAGATGTGCACGTAGGACCGCCAGAGATCGGGTGCCTCGCGCTTGAAAATGCCCAGCGACGCATAGGTCAGCCATGGGATGATCGGAATGGGGCATTCGCCCATGAAGCGAGCGCGATCCAGATTGGCCTCGGCCAGAAAATTGGGGCCACCCGTCCGATGGCCTCCGTGGTCGTTCCGGTGCAGGATATGATCTTCCAAGCCCACCAATGCCACCGCACGCCGCCAATTTTCCGGTGTCCGTTCCGTTTGCAGATGGTTCAACACATCCGCCAGGAGGTTGGGATGGTTGAGTTTGGTGAAATCGAGGACGCTCAGGAAGACGCTATCCTGCGCCGCGCGCTCCTTAAGCTTGGCAATCCAGAAGTCGCGCCGCTCTGCGTCGGTATAAGTCGTTCCGCAAAGATGGAAATCGGAAGCGTTCGCCAGAAACAACGCAAGGGCATTGAGAGCCCGTTCCGGCCCTTCTGCGACGACAGATATCGGTACTGGTGTTTCCATTCCTTGGTTGCTGGCCTGCACTCCCGGCATCATACCGAAAGTCAGGCACTGCTAGACTTCGGCCAAAACCCCTCATTCTTGAGAGGAATCGCAGAAAATGATTCCCCTCCTTTCTTCCCATTTTTCTGCCAACGAAATACACGAAACAGGCTAAAATCGATCCACTGACTCCCCTTTTCGAACCTTTCGTATGTTTAGCTGGCCCAATCTTCCTGCCTTCGTGGTGAAAACTCTCAGGATCGCGCCGTCTTGCGCTTCCCTTTCTTCCCATAGCTCACCGGCTGCCGTTTCGGCTCGAGCTTGCTAATCCCCATCCCATCCTTGAGCTCCGCAATCTGGTCGCGCAACAGCGCCGCCTTTTCAAACTCCAGGTTGTTCGATGCAATTTCCATCTCCTGTTGCAACTCTCGCAGCACCTCGCTCACGTTGAAATCGCCACCCGCCTCGCGCACGACACTTTCCTCGACGTCGCGCCCCTTGAGCATCGTATGCAGGCTCTCCTGCACCGCACGTTGCACGCTGCGCGGGGTAATCCCATGCTTTTCGTTGTATTCCATCTGCCGGTTGCGACGGTACTCGGTGATCGCGATCAGCCCCTGCATGCTCTTCGTCACCTGATCCGCAAAGAGCACGACGTGTCCATTCACGTGGCGCGCCGCACGACCAGCCGTCTGGATGAGCGAGGTCTGAGAGCGCAGATAGCCTTCCTTGTCCGCATCGAGGATACAGACCAGCGAAACCTCGGGTAGATCGAGCCCTTCCCGCAGCAGGTTGATGCCGACGAGGATGTCGAACTCTGCCGCCCGCAGCGCGCGCAGGATTTCCACCCGCTCGATGGTGTCGATGTCGCTGTGCAGGTAGCGCACCTTTAGCCCCACATCCTTGAGGTAATCGCGTCAAATCCTCCGCCGTGCGCTTGGTGAGCGTGGTAATGAGCACCCGCTCGTTGATCTCCACGCGCTGACGGCAGAGCTCGATCGTCTCATCGATCTGCTCCTTGAGCGGGCGAATCGTGATCTGCGGATCGAGCAGGCCGGTCGGGCGGATGATCTGCTCCGCGATGAGCGGCTTGCCCTGGCGTATGGACGTCGAATTTCTCGATCGGCTCGGTGCGCGAGAGGCGCAGACCCGGCGCAATCGGCTGCGGGCAGTGCGTCTTTCGCCTCGCCCGCTTTTTTCGGCTCGGGAAATAGCCACGTATTGCCCACCACCGAGTTGTTCAACTCGAACGGCCGCCGGCGTCGCGCTCACGTAGAGCATCTGGTTCGTCATCTCCATGAACTCGGGAAATTAAGCGGCCGGTTGTCCATCGCGCTCGGCAGGCGGAAGCCGAAATCGACCAGCACGCTCTTGCGCGAGCGGTCCCCCTCGTACATACCGCCAATCTGTGGCACCGAGGCGTGCGATTCGTCGATCAGCATCAGGTAATCCCGCGGAAAAAAGTCCAGCAACGTGTAGGGCCGCGAGCCCGGTGGACGTCCACTCAGGTGCCGCGAGTAATTCTCGATCCCACTGCAGAAGCCCATCTCCTGCATCATCTCCAGATCGTATTCCGTGCGCATCTTGATCCGCTGGGCCTCCAGCAGCTTGTCGTGCTTCTCGAACCACGCCATGCGCTCATCCAGTTCCTCGCGAATCGTCCGCATGTGCCACCTTCAGCTTGTCTGCCGGGGTGACGAATTGCTTGGCTGGGAAAAAAGTGGTCATCGTGAGCTGCTCGAACGATCTGCCCGGTGAGCGGGTCGAAGCGGGTGAGCCGGTCCATTCATCGCCAAAAAATTCGATCCGAATCGCCTCCTCGTCCGCATTCGCCGGATACACCTCCACCACATCCCCGCGCACGCGGAACCGCCCGCGCTCGAAGGCGATGTCGTTCCGCTCGTAGAGCATCTCGATCAGCTTGCTCAGCACCATCTCGCGGGAAATCTGCTGGTTCAGCTTCAGCGTGAGCAGCATGTTCATGTAATCCTCGGGCGAACCCAAGCCGTAGATGCACGATACGCTCGCGATCACGATCACATCGCGCCGCGTAAGCAGCGACGAGGTGGTGGAAAGGCGGAGACGCTCGATCTCCTCGTTGATACTCGAATCCTTCTCGATGTAGGTATCCGTGCGCGGGATGTAAGCCTCCGGCTGGTAGTAATCGAAGTAGCTCACGAAATACTCCACCGCATTCTCGGGGAAGAACTGCTTGAACTCCGAGTAAAGCTGCGCCGCCAGCGTCTTGTTGTGCGAGATAATCAGCGACGGCTTCCCCGTCTCGCGGATGATATTCGCCATCGTGAAGGTCTTGCCCGATCCGGTCACCCCCAGCAACGTCTGATGCCGATTGCCCGCATTGATCGACTTCGACAATTTCGCAATCGCCTGCGCTTGGTCGCCCATCGGCTGGTACTTGGAAGCGAGCTTAAAGTCCATCCGACCACCTTAGCATCGCTCGGACTGACGCGAGGGGAATTTTTTAGCCATGCGAAACACGCGAAAAAGACGGGGAATTTTGGCCTCGCGCATCCCATCCTCTCGATTCCGATGCGTCCTCCCATCCTGTGCGACCCACCAAGGCTGTAGGGCGGTCATCCTAGCCGCCATTCCAAAACTGCTCACCCATTTCGATTTTTCCATCTGCGTTCTCTGTGTCCTCAGTGGTCAAACAGTCCCCCCATTTCACTTTAATCCATCCGCAGCACCACCCTTGCCACCCCTTTCTACAGAATAATCGAGCCTGATTTAAGGATCTCTTTTTCCAGCCTTTTTTCTGACCACTCAAGGCTCCCGTATTTCGTTTGAAAATCGACGATCCCGCGAAAAAAGCACTGGAGCGTCTTTGCCTCCATTTTCCCGGGACAATGGATGATTACCTCCGCGGGCGTGATGACTCGCACCAGAAATTCGCAATGCCTACCGATCTGTTCCAGCACCGCTAAACGATCCCGGTTCATCGTGGAAAAATCCGGCAGCGCGAGCCCCAGCTTTTTCCGAACCTCCATCACTATTGACGACCCTGAAAAAGGATTCCTCGAGGGTCCCAATTTCTTCACCAACTCCATCTGGATTTCCACTCCCGTCCCCATCACCAGCCAGAGTTCGGCCTTCATTTCACCTCCCGGGCGACCCATTCCATCCTCCCAAAGCGAGCATTCAAAAAAGGTCACGTTTTCACGCTCACCAATAGGCAGATACTCCTTCCAAAGACTGCGCGCCATCAACGCCGACATTGGCTGAGTGAACAATACCTCCACGACTTTCCCACTCGGGCAATGGAGGATGTCCGGTTGACTCCCGAGTTCATCAAACCGCGCCAGTAAATCCTTCAAGGTAGAACTCATCTTATGTAAAGTATTGCAAAACTAGTTGGCAGATAAAGATCAGACCAGCATGGCGCTGCAATCAGCATGCAACCCACCTGTGCAAAGCTCCAACCATCTTCCTGGCCTCCTTTCCTGCTTAAAACCTCTGCACCTCCACGCCTCTGCGGTACAATTAAGCCCGCAACGATCAAGCACACCCAATCAAAGATTTCCCGGACTTATCCAAGGTGGGCTGGCCGGTTTTGATCACCGGGCACTGGCCGTAGTAGCGGAAGAGTTCCCAGATGCTGAGGATCGGGGTGGTGGTTTCGAGCTGGCGGGCGCGGGGGAGGTTCCAGAAGGGGATGGCGGGCCATTCGTGGTGCTCCCAATGCATCCAGGCGTTGTGCGGGGCGACGATGAAGGCCATCAGCGGCGGCATGGAGATGCGGTGGGTGTCGTCGGTCCCGAGATGCTCGATCCAGCAGCGGAGGCGCCAGACGGCGACGAAGGAGGTGAAGAAGGCCGCAAACCACATGATGGGAATCCAGGCATTGCCGGTGGCGATCGCGGCCCCGGACAGAATCGCCATGGTGAGCCATGGGCCGAGGTAGTGTCGCAGCTTTTCCGCCCGCATTGCAACCATCAGCCGCAGGGACTCGAAGGCCCCCAGGCCCACCATGTCCTTGAGAAAGCGCCACGCGATGCCGTTGCGGGTGCGCGGCACATCCCACTCGGGCGCGCCGAGATTGCGGTAGGCCATCTCGGTATCCTGCTCGGTATTGAGGAAGCGGTGGTGTGGAAAATGGAAGCCTTTGTAGCCGCTCATCGTGGTGCCGAGCGGCCAGAAGACGAAGAGCTGAGTCAGCGCATTATTGAGCCAGAGGCGCGGCGAACCGAGCCGGTGCGCGCCATCGTGCCCGAGCACCCCGAGGGCGTGCTGGCGGGTCCCGATGAACAGCGTGGCGATAATGTAAGCAGCCGGGTGGTTGAACCAGCGCGCGAGGGCGAAGGCGGCGATGATCATCGCCCAATCGGTCGCCAAAGGGAGGGCGAACCGGTGCAGCTTCGGAACGCGCAGCGGGACCAGTTGCTTGCGGAGTTCGGCCGGATCGGATAGCGCTTTTTCCGGATGATCGTCCATCAACCGGCCATTGATCGTGCAAACCGCACCCGTCTCGGCCTGGACCATCTCTCCCGCTGTCCCTCCGGTTGAGCTCGCAGATTTCATGCACAAACGGTGCCTGTTTTACCACCCCTGAGCAAGCCGAAATTCTCTGTGCCCTCGCTGGCTTTCTTCCGGTGCACCTCCAATAAAAAACAATTAGTTAACCACATTAAATGATTGCTATTTCAGTTGGTACTGCGAATGCTCTGTTTGGAAGTTGATGTTACGGAAAATCGTTTTCTCAGTTCTCGTTCTCGCTGCGTTGATTCGCCCCGTTCTGGCGGCGGATGCAGACGATTTCACCCGCCAGATCGCGCATTATTTGAAGAGCGATCCGCATCAGCATCGTGCGCAACTCATTCGCGACGATACTCTTACCCGGGTTGCCATGCAGCGCGCCCAGGACATGGCCTCGCGCGGCTACTTCAACCATGTCAACCCCGATGGCGTCGGCCCCAACTACCTGCTCAAGCAGGCTGGCTATCCTTTGCCAGAGTGGTGGAGTTCCTCCCGCTCGCTGAACACGGTGGAATCCATCTGCGCCGGCTATCCCACGCCCGAGCTCGCCTGGCAAAGCTGGATGCACTCGCGCCCGCATCGCACGCATCTGCTCGGTCTCCACTCCTTTTACGCCGCCGAAACCCGTTACGGAGTCGGCTTTGCCTATAATCCGAACAGCCGGATGAAATACTATTACGTCGTGATCACTGCCCCGCCCCGCTCGGCCTGCGACGGCTCCGGTGCGGCAGCATCCCGCCTCCTTGTTCACGCAGAATGGGGGCTGGAACGTCTGGTAATCGATTCTCACGCGGAGAATTGATGACACAGCCTTTCTGCAAAATAGTTGACTATTCGGTTTAGTTGGCTAGTTTGCTCTCATGCCACGTTGCAGTGATGCCAGACAAAGGCTGATGGATGCCGCGCACGAGTTGCTGTGGGAACACAGTTACGGCTCGACGAGCGTGGATGCCATTTGCGAAAAGGCCGGCACGAAGAAGGGCAGTTTCTACCACTTCTTCGAGTCGAAGTCCGAGCTCGCGCTGGCGGCAATCGAAGACAACTGGCAGGCCAACAAACGCCACTTCGACACCATATTTTCACCGACCGTCCCGCCGCTGGAGCGGATCGAGAGCTACCTTTCGAGCGCCCTCCGCAGCCAGGAAGGGCACAAACAACAGTGTGGGCAGATCCTTGGCTGCCCCCTCTTCAGCCTTGGTTGCGAGATCAGCACCCAGGATCAGGACATCCGGGCCAAGATCGTCGCCGTGCTCGACCATACCGTGAAATACGTGGAATCGGCCATCCGCGATGCCCATGCCGCCGGGCTGGTCCATGCGCCCGATCCCGGCCAGCGAGCCCGCCTGTTTTTCATGTGCTTCCAAGGGGCGCTGACCCAGGCCCGCATCCAAAACTGCCTGCAACCGCTGAAAGATTTCCGGGAGCACGCGATGGAACTGCTCGGCGTCCCGGCCAGCGCTTACTCCTCCCCAAACTGAATTTTTGAACGAAACTATAACCAACTGGTCAACTATTATTAACCACTGAATTAGAAAGAAGAACACCATGAGCAAGCTCACGAATACCACCGCACTCACCTTCGATACCGAAGTCCTCCAATCCGACAAGCCGGTCATCGTCGATTTCTGGGCTCCCTGGTGCGGCCCATGCCGCCTCATCGGGCCGATTTTGGAAGAAATCGCCAACGAAACCGCCGGGCAGGCCAAGATCGTGAAGGTCAATGTGGATGAAAATCCCGAGCTCGCCGCGAGCTATCACATCCGCTCCATCCCGGCCCTGTTGATTTTCAACGAAGGCACGGTGCGCGACCAGATCATCGGCGCGGTGCCGAAGCAGGCGATTTTGCAAAAGCTGAACGCCCAAACGCATCCGGCTGGCGTTTAATTGAGGTCAAATCAACCCCATTAGATTCCGACCCATTATGAATGACTCCGAAAAACTCCATTTGCTCGCGAAGGACCTCACGAAAAGCTATCCCCGCAGCCCGCGGGAATTGCTGGCCGGGTATGTGATCGCGGCCCGTGCGCTCGACAAGTGCCGCTCGGTGCTGGCGGGCAGCGCCGGGGAATACCACTCCGGCTGCCCGGTGGACAATATGTTCCTGCACTTTGCCGAGATCGCCTACGAGGACTTCAAGGCCTTCGTCGCAACCGGCGCGACCGATGCCGAGGTGGAGGCCTGGATCAAGGAAAAGGCCAAGCCCCGCGAGCGGATCGAAATCATCCGCTGGAACAACGACCTGCGCTACAAGCGTGTGAGCGAACTGCCGGACAAGCTCCAGGAGTATTTCGAGGACTACATCCCGCAATTTACGCCGAAGAGCCACCCGGTAGTCCATTTCTTCGACATCTACGACCTCGAAGAAGAACGCCTGTAAAACATCATTATAATAACCCATGAACCTCCAACTCACTGACAAACTGGCCCTGGTCAGCGGCTCGACCGCCGGGATCGGAGCCGCCATCGCCGAAGCCCTCGCCGCCGAAGGCGCGCGCGTGATCATCAACGGCCGCACCCAGGTACGGGTGGATGCCACGATCAAACAGATCCTCGTTGCGAATCCCGACGCGAAGCTGGAAGGCTTTGCCGGCGATCTCGCCACGGCGGAGGGCGCGAAGGAACTGGTCGCCCGCTTCCCCAAGGTGGATGTGCTGGTGAACAATCTCGGCATCTTCGAGCCGAAGGAATTTACCTCCATTCCCGATGAGGACTGGCAGCGCTTCTTCGACGTGAACGTGCTGAGTGGCGTGCGGCTGAGCCGCGCCTACCTGCCCGGCATGCTGGAGCAGAACTGGGGGCGGATCGTCTTCATCTCCAGCGAATCCGGGCTGAACATCCCGAAGGAAATGATCCATTACGGCATGACCAAGTCGGCGCAGATCTCGGTCGCCCGTGGCCTCGCGGAACTGACGACCGGGACCAACGTGACCGTGAACTCGGTGCTGCCCGGCCCGACCCGCTCAGAAGGCGTGGAGGAATTTGTCGGCAAGCTCTCGAACGGAAAGTCGTTCGAGGAATTTGAGAAGGAGTTCTTCCAAACCGTGCGGCCGACTTCGCTGATCAAGCGCTTTGCCAGCGTGCAGGAGATCGCCTCAATGGTCACCTACGTGTGCAGCCCGCTCGCTTCGGCGACCAACGGCGCGGCACTCCGCGTGGAAGGTGGCTGCGTGAGCTCGGCCTTCTAGTCCACCCAGACATGGGACGTCGCAAATTATCTCAACCCTTTTCGGGCAAGCAGCTTCGGACCTGATCCGGTGATCGGGACGGCGCCTCCCGATGCAACCTACCAACCAATCATGAAAACTACTCCAGTAATTCTGAATCAACGTCCGCAATTTCATCGCGTGATCAACGAGATGGAATTGCCGGAGGACGCGGCGCCCGTCCTCGCCGGAGCCAGTGCACCAGTCAATGACGGCGCGCTGCTCGACGAGTATTCGCGCACCATCTCGGCGGTCGTGAACCGCGTCGCACCGAGCGTGGTGAACATCCGCGTGACCGGGAAAAATGGGCGCAACGGCGGCGGCTCGGGCTTCATCATTGCCCGGGACGGCTTCATCCTTACGAACAGCCACGTGGTGCGCGATGCGGTCGCGCTCGAGGTGACACTGCACGATGCCCGCACTTATCCCGCCGAGTTGATCGGCGAGGACCCGGACACCGACCTTGCGGTGGTGCGGATCGACGCACCCGACCTGCAACACCTGCGCCTCGCGGATTCGTCGCAGATCCGCGTGGGCCAGATCGCGGTCGCGATCGGCTCGCCGTACGGCTTCCAACAGACGGTGACCGCGGGCGTGATCAGTGCGCTCGGGCGCACGATGCGCGCGGAGTCGGGCCGATTGATGGACGACATCCTGCAAACGGATGCCGCGCTCAATCCCGGCAACTCCGGCGGCCCGCTCGTGAACAGCGTCGGCGAAATCATCGGCGTGAATACGGCGGTGATCCTGCCCGCGCAGGGCATCTGCTTTGCGATCGCCAGTAACACGGCGCAATTTGTCGCCGCCTGGTTGATCAAGGAGGGCCGCATCCGCCGGAGCAGCATCGGCCTCGCCGGGCAGAACGTGCCGCTGCACCCGCGGGTGGTCCGGTTCCACAAGCTGCCGCGCGCGAGCGGCGTGCTGGCGATGGAGATCGAGCCGCACAGCCCGGCCGCCGTAGCCGGGCTGCAGCAGGGCGACATCATCGTCGGCTTCAAGGGCCATCCGGTGGCCTCGATTGACGACCTGCACAAGCGGCTGGTCGCGAGCGAAATCGGCGTGCCTTCCCCCGTGATGGTGCTGCGCAAGACCGAGAAGCTGTTTCTCATGATCGTCCCGCGCGAACTGCCGACGCGAACGCATTAAATTCCCAGGGGTGGGTCGCAAGACCCGCCCTTTTTCATTTCAATCATCCAAACCAACCACCATTACCATGAGTACATTGCTACAAAATAAAGTCGCCCTCATCACGGGCGGAACCTCGGGCATCGGCAAGGCGACGGCGATCACCTTCGCCCGGGAAGGCGCGAAAGTCGTCCTGAGCGGACGCCGCGAAAAAGAAGGCGCCGAAGTCGTGGCCGCGATCCAGCAACTCGGCGGTGAAGCCTCGTTCTTCCGGGCCGATGTCGCCAAGGAAGACGAGGTAAAGGCCCTCGTGGAGTTCACGGCCAAAACCCATGGCCGCCTCGATGTGGCTTTCAACAACGCGGGCGTGGAATTATTGAAGCCCCTGGAGGAAAGCACCGAAGCGGATTACCGCCAGGTCTTCGATATCAACGTGTGGGGCGTCTTCAGCGCGCTGCGCCATGAGATCGCGCTCATGCTCAAGACCGGCGGCGGAGCGATTGTGAATACCTCCAGCGTCGGCGGCGTGGTCGGCTTTGCCGGGGCCAGCATCTACGCAGGCACCAAGCACGCCGTGGAGGGCATCTCCAAGTCGATCGCCCTGGAATTTGCGACGCGCAACATCCGGGTGAATACCGTTGCCCCGGCGGCCATCGAAACCGACATGGTGGATCGCTTTGCGGGCAAGGAGGGGGAAATGCGCGAATACCTCAAATCCCTGCACCCGATCGGGCGGATGGGCCGCAGCGAAGAGATCGCCGAGGCGGTCGCCTTCCTCTGCTCGGATCGCGCCAGCTTCATCACCGGCGAAACCTTCAAAGTCGATGGCGGCTTCACGGCCAAATAATCGAATCCAAACCCAAAAAAACAACCACAGACCCACCTATGGAACTCGCAGCCCCTGATCTCACCCAACGCCCGCCCCGCAGCTCCCGCAGCCGGCTCGGCGGTTACGTTTACCTGCCGCGCATGCTGGACAAATGCCGCGCCCTGCTCGCTGGCAAAAACGGCGAATACAATTACGCCTGCCCGCTCGACCAGCGGCTCCTCACCTTTCTCGATCTCGACCCGGAAGCGTTGAAAACCGAGGTGGCCACCGGCAAAGGCGACTGGGAGCTCCTGCAATGGATCCTGGAAAACGCGAAGAACAAGCACACGCCCTGGCAGGTGGAGGAATGGAGCAATTACATGATGCGCCGAGGCCCGGGCAGCGACCAGGAGACCCTGGTCTGGTATGCCGATCTGGTCGCCAAGCTGAACCCTCACCGCGAGGATATCACCACCTGGGCCGATCTGCTCGATCTCGACGATCACGTCACTTTCGGCGGCAAAGCGTAACCCCGTAAAAATGAGGTCGTAGCGGGCTTGAGAGTTCGATACGACCGAGCAAACGCACTCAACAAAAACACATGACTACATCCACTGAACTACTCGAAGCGCTGAACTGGCGCTACGCCACCAAACAATTCGATCCCACGAAAAAAATCTCCGCCGGGGATTGGGCCGCGCTGGAAGAAGCGCTGGTGCTCACACCGTCCTCCTTCGGTCTCCAGCCCTGGAAATTCCTCGTGCTCACCAATGCGGAGTTGCGCGAGAAGCTGGTCGGCTTTTCCTGGAACCAGCGCCAGGTGGCGGACGCCTCGCATTTCGTGATCTTTGCCGGCAAGACGACGCTGGGCAAAGAAGAGATCGAGCACTACCTGCAGCGGATCGCCGAAGTGCGCGGCACGCCGATCGAAGCGCTCGCCCCATTCCGCGGTATGCTCGAAGGCTCGCTGCTGAATGGACCGCTGAGCTCCATCGTCGCCGAATGGGCCGCGCGCCAGGTTTACATCGCACTCGGAAATCTGATGACCGCCGCGGCGATGTTGAAAATCGATACCTGCCCGATGGAAGGCTTCGAGCCGGCCAAATATGACGAGGTGCTAAACCTGCCCGCGCAGGGGCTCCGCGCCGTGGTGGCCTGTGCGGTCGGCTATCGCTCGGAGAATGACAAGTATGCCGGGCTGGCGAAGGTGCGTTACCCGAAGGCGGAAGTAGTCGAGATCATCTAACCCCATTTGTTTAACCAGCGAAAAATGGAAGCCGCGTGGAAATTCTCCACGCGGCTTTGTTTTTCTTTCTCCTGCGGCCCGCGCTCACCCTCCGGGTGGGAGCGCACCTGTCGGCGACATTCCGTGTCGATCGCGAGGTGGTCACCGACGGCGCAGGCGACACCGAGTGTCGCGAACAAGGGCGTTCCTGCACGGAGTGTAGGCACGAGGGGAGAATCGTGGTGGGAGCGTGTTCGCTCTCCCGCGCCCCTCTACAAATTGCCCGCGAGCCACTGGGAAAATTCCGTGACGTGGCGCTCGATGATCGTCTCGCACACGACGAGCTCCTGACGGCGGATTTCCATGGATTGCGCGGCGATGGCTTGCAGGGAGTCGATGTCGTAGAGATACACGCCGTCGAGCGTGTTCACCGAGGGCTCGATGTCGCGCGGCACGGCGAGGTCGATGATGAAGAGGGGGCGGTCGGGGCGGCGCGCCATGACGGGCGCAAGCTTCTCGCGGGTGAGGATCGCATGCGGCGCGGCGGTCGAGCCGATGAGGATATCGATATTCTGAAAATGCTGTTCCCAGGCATCGAATGGAATGGCCGAGCCGCCCATTTTCCCGGCCAGCACCACGGCGCGGTCGTGCGAGCGGTTCGCGACGAAAATACTGCGCGCGCCGCGGGAAAGCAGCGCGCGGGCGGTCAGCTCGCTCATCTCGCCCGCGCCGAGGATCATGACGTGGCAGGCGCTGAGCTTGCCGAAAATCTTTGCGGCCAGATCGACGGCGACGGAGCCGACGGAGACCGGCCCCTGGGTGATCTTGGTGCGGGAGCGCACTTCCTTCGCCACATGGAAGGCGCGCTGGAAGAGCTTGTTGAGATGCTTCGCCGTCGCGCCGCTGCCAGCGGCGGCCTGATACGCCTTCTTCACCTGGCCGAGAATCTCCGTCTCGCCGAGGACCATGGAGTCGAGCCCGGAGACGACGCGGAACAAATGCCGGATGCTCTGGGTCGAGCCGTAGCGGTAAAAAGAGGTCGCATCGTCGAGCGTGCCCGCGATGTGCTGGCCGAGCGCCTGCAGGGCGTGGTCCGCCTGATCGGCGGCGACGTAGTATTCCACGCGGTTGCAGGTGGAAACGATCACGGATTCATGGATGCCAGGCAGGGTCTTGATCTGCTCCACGACCGCCGGCAGCGCGTGATCGGCGATCGCGTATTTTTCGCGCACATCGACGTGCGCGGTTTGGTGGTTGAGGCCGAGGCAGACGACTTCCATGCGCGATCAGGCCTTTCCTCCGCTAAATGCCGAAATCCACCACAGCGAAACCAGCGTGCCGCAGAAAGCAAACAACACCCAGAGCGCCAGCCGGCGTGGGCTGAGCCGCCGGGCGGAGGCCGCGAACCAAATGGCGACATAAAGCCCCCAGACGACGGCGCCCCAGATCACTTTTTCCACCGGACTGCCGACGGCAAAGCCGGCCAGCAACCCCACGGTGAGGAGAAGCACGCCGCAGAGAATGAGATGGCGAATCGCCACCGCGAGTTCGTTGATCGGCGGCAGGTGATAGAACAACGGGTGGAGCTGATGGCTCTTCAACTGCCGCTCCTGGGCGAGAAACATGGCCCCGGCCACCCCGCCGAGGGCAAAGGCCCCGTAGGAGATGATGGAGAGGGCGGCATGCAGCTCCAGCCATGGGCTGGGAGGCTGGACGGCTACGACCACATGGTCGAGCGGCATGAGAAAGGCGATCACCTGCAGGATGAAAACGAGCGGGGTGGTAAAGGCCCCGAGCAAAGAGAGGCGATACGTCGGCCCGACCAGCAGGTAGAGGAGGAGCATCGACCAGTTGAGGAACATGAGGACCTCGAAGGGATTGGTAAGCGGGCAGCGCCGGATGATTTCACCCCGGCAAAGGAGAAAGCCAGTCTGAAAGGCGAAGCCGATGATGATGACGACCAGATTGAAAACCGAGCGCCGGTAAGTGCCCGCTCCGAACGCGATCATCGTGTGGGTAAACACGAGGAGAAAACAAAAGGTCGCGGGTATCAGGAGCAGTCGGTCCATGAAAGGACGATTACCTTAACCAGCTTGGGCGCGGATGCAAAGAGGAGAACTTCTTCACCGATGCCAAAAGTCCCGATGGGGCACCGGAGATCGACCGGTTATAAACTACGAAGGAAGAAGGACTATCAAGTGCCAGTGAAGAATTGGAGGTGGGCTGGACGGGGAACGCCTGCCCTGAAGCGGCACAGACGATGACGTTCCCCGGCTAGGACGAGGGGAAGATTTTGGACAGGATGAACAGGATTTACAGGATGAAAAAGTGTCAGGAGGAATTTGGAATTTTCGCCATCCTGTTCATCTTGTTCATCCTGTCCAAAAATTGCGGTCTTTGGAATCGAAGGCAAAAACGGCGCTTCCGCGATTGCGAAAGCGCCGTTCAAAATTGATCCTGCGGAAAGCCGTGGGTGGGCTACTTCTTCGCCGGGGCGTCGAGGGCGGCTTTGACTTCGGCCTCGATTTGCTCGTAGAGGGCGGTATCGGTCTTGAGCAATTCCTTGGCGGCGTCGCGGCCCTGGGCGAGCTGGCTGCCTTTGTAGCTCATCCAACTGCCGCGCTTCTCGATGATGCCCTTCTCCAAAGCGAGATCGAGCAGCGAGCCGGTGGTGCTGATGCCTTCGTTATACATGATGTCGAACTCGGCCTCAGTGAAGGGCGGGGCGACTTTGTTTTTGACGACTTTGACCTTGGTGCGGTTGCCGGTGACGGTGCCGTCGGTCTGCTTGATGGCGCCGATGCGGCGGATGTCCACGCGCACGCTGGCGTAGAATTTGAGGGCCTTGCCGCCGGGGGTCGTCTCGGGGTTGCCGAACATGACGCCGATTTTCTCGCGGATCTGGTTGGTGAAAACGCAGATGGTGCGGGCCTTGGAAATGAGGGCGGTGAGCTTGCGGAGGGCGGCGCTCATCAGGCGGGCCTGGGCGCCGACGGTGGAGTCGCCGATCTCGCCTTCGAGCTTCCTGCTTGGTGACGAGGGCGGCGACGGAATCGACCACGATGACGTCGAGGGCATTGGAGCGGACGAGGGTCTCGCAGATGCGGAGCGCTTCTTCGCCGCTGCTGGGCTGGGAGACGAGGAGTTCATCCACATTCACGCCGAGCTTTTTCGCGTAGAGCGGGTCGAGCGCGTGCTCGACGTCGATGAAGGCGGCAAGCCCGCCGCGCTTCTGCGCCTGGGCGATGAGGGTGAGGGTCAGCGTCGTTTTACCCGAGCTTTCCGGACCGAAAACCTCGACGACGCGACCGCGCGGAAAACCACCCACGCCAAGGGCGCGATCGATGAGAATGTTGCCGGTGGGAATCGTCTCGATATCCATGTGCTTGTGGTCGCCGAGCTTCATGATCGCGCCCTCGCCGTAGTCCTTCGCGATCTGCTGGATGGCGAGGTCGAGGTTCTTGTTGCGGGCGACGACGAGCTTGTCTTCGGAGGTTTTTTCTTCGGATTTGGCGGCCATGGGAGAGATTCGTTCTAGTTGCGATGAAAGTAGCCGCGCAGCCTCCGCGAGGAGAAGCCTATTTTCAAACGAAGCGGGTGATTTTCTTGGAAAAAATTAACCACAGAGGACGCGGAGAGCACGGAGGGGAGAAATGGCCATGCGAAATACGCGAAAGGATACGAAAGGCCGGTCTTCTTTTTCGTTAATTTCGTGTATTTCGCATGGCCTCTTCATCCCAAAAAAATCCCCGCGACCCATGAAGATCGCGGGGACCACATAACCACCAGCTTCCTCGGTGCCGATCCCGTCAATCGGTCACCGAAATTTTTCTCGGTTTCAACACCTCGGCCTTGGGCAGGGTGACGAAGAGGACGCCCTGCTCGACCCGGGCGACGATGCGCGTGGTCTCGATGCCGGGGTCGAGATCGAAGACGCGCTTGTAGTCGAAAGACTTGGACTCGCGATAGACCGCCTCGCCGGGTGGGTTGGATGAGGCTTTGCGGCCGACGATGACCAGCTCGTGGTTCTCAACCTCGACGCTGACGCCGTCGCGGGCGACACCGGGCATTTCCGCCTCGATGACGTAGCCCTCGGCAGTTTCACGGACGTTGGTCACGGGATTGACGCTGCGGACCGGCGACGTGACTTCGGGACCGGGCTTGGCTTCAGTTTGGGTAGATGTGCTCATTTTTAAGAAGGTGTTGCGTGGATGAAATTAGGAGACGGTGACTTCGATTTGCTTGGGCTTGGCTTCCTCGGCCTTGGGCAGGGTGACGGTGAGGACGCCGTCCTTGTAGGTGGCGGAGACTTTGTCGCCAGCGACCGGGGTCGGGAGCGAGACGCGGCGCTGGAACTGGCCGACGAAGCGTTCGCTGCGGAGGGTCTGGCCGCTCTGCTCATTCGCCTCGGTTTTGCGCTCGCCGGAGATGGTGAGCACGCCATCGTGCAGGGAGATCTCGATGTCCTCCTTTTTCAGGCCGGGGAGCTCGACCTGGACGGAGACGTTCTCCTTATCCTGATAGACGTCGAGCGCCGGGGTCCAGGCCCCGAAGGTTTCCGGGGTCAAAGCCGGGAAAGAGTGATCGAAGAGGCGGTCGAGTTGATCGCGCAGGTTCGAGAGACGGCCGAAGGGAGTCCAGACCTGGCGTTGAGTTTTTGGGTAACGGATTAAGCTATACATGGTGTGTTTGGTTCTTGTCCTTGGTTAAGGTTCGACACCAGTAAGAGCGATTTCGATACCACCTGAAAAAAGGGAGCTTTTATTGACACACAACTATTTAATTATTAGTGATTTACATGAAATTAAAGCCTGCACTAAAATCCATCATATAGAGTCAATATGACTCAACTTAAAATCCACATCGACGCAATTTAATAGCGTCAATTTGACTCAGTTTAGAAGTTCAAAAGGTTCTGATAACTCTTCGTCATCCCCTGGAACATGCTGACCACCTGCCAGGCTGAATACAGCACCACGAAGAGATACATGAAGCGGGGCATCCACTCGCCAATTGTCTCCATCCAGCGGATTCCCCTTTCCTCGTAATCGTGCGCCATGCGCGCCAGTTCCTGCTCAAGGTAACCGGTTTCCTCCCCCACTTTGATTCCCTGGACCAGGTGCCGTGGAAAGGCCGGTTGGCCCTCCAGCAAGTCCCCGGCCTTTTTGCCCTGGCGGAGCTCCGGCTGGATGCGTTCCACGGCCTTGATGAGCAGGGCGCTCTGGCTCGCCTGTCCGGCCCAGCGCAAGGCATCGAGGATATTTACCCCGGTCTGCAACTGCATTTCGTAGGTGATACAGAACCGGGCCCCCACCAGGCAGCGGCGGGTATTCCCAAACAGCGGCAGCGCCTGGAGCAAGCGGTCGGCTGCTTCCGACACCGCACTGCGACGCAGCCACCATTTCCCGGCCAGATAGCAGAGAATGGCCACCCCATAAGCGAAGGCGAGACTGGCCAGCGCATGCGCGAGGGAGGCCCAGATCTCCTGCCCGATCACCAACTTCACCACCGGCCCCACCAGCACGGCGAAATGGAAAATGAACAGCGGATAGGCCGAGTGCTTCCAGAGATCCGCCCGGACCTTGGTGAGCCGACCAAAATATTCCGAAAGATAGCTACAGCAGACGGGCATTTTTCCCGAGCGCTCCCCGGCTTGCAGCACGCTGATTTCCAGAGGACTGGCGGCCGTTTTCGCTGCGGCGAAGGAGTCGGCAAGCGTCTGGCCCGTTTCCATGCCGCGGGCGAGGATTTCCGCGAGGTGACGCTGGCCACGGGTGGGACCGTTGCGCAGGGTTTTCATCGCGGTGGAGAGCGAGGCGCCGGAGTCGAGAAAACGGCCCAGGCTGTGATAGAAATCCCGCTTGTCCCGGAGGCTGAGCTTCATGCCGCAAATTCCCGTTTCCTTGGCTGCGGCGCAAGGTTATTCATGCAGGGTGAACGACGAGAAATTCATGCGCGCCGCTTTGGAGGAAGCCCGGAAGGGAATCGGGAAAACGAGTCCGAATCCCGCCGTCGGCGCGGTGCTGGTGCGCAATGGGCGCATCCTGGCGCGGGGGTGGCACCATGGCGCGGGCCAGCCGCATGCGGAAATCGACGCGCTCCGGCAAACGAAGTCCGCTGCCGGGGCGACGCTCTACGTCACGCTTGAGCCCTGCTCCACCCATGGCCGCACGCCGCCCTGCACGCAGGCGATCATTCAGGCGGGGATCGCGCGCGTGGTCGTGGGTGCGACCGATCCGAATCCGCACCACGCCGGGCGCGGCTTTCCGCTGCTGAAAAAGCACGGGATCGAAGTCACCAGCGGCGTGCTCGCGGAGGAATGCACGGCACTGAACCGGGCGTTCAACCAATGGATCGTCACCGGCCTGCCGTGGGTCATCGCCAAGGCGGGCATGTCGCTCGATGGCCGGCTCACCCGCCCGCCGGGAGAAGGCCAGTGGCTCACCAGCCCCGCCTCACGCAAACATGCGCAACAGCTTCGCGCCCGCGTGGATGCCATCCTCATCGGGGCCGGCACCCTGCGCGCCGACAATCCCCGGCTCACCGTGCGCGGCCACCGCGGCGCGCGCCAGCCCTGGCGGGTCGTCCTCACCCGCAGCGGCGACCTGCCGCAGGACGCTCATCTTTTTACCGACGAACACCGCGACCGCACCCTTGTCTTCACGAAAAAATCGCTCCGCACCGTCCTGCGCGAGCTCGGCAAGCGCCAAATCACCAGCGTGCTCATCGAAGGGGGTAGCAAGGTGCTTGGCGAAGCTTTTGACCAGAAGCTGGTGAACGAAGTGTGCTTCTACCTAGCCCCGATCTTCTGCGGCGGCCCGCAAGTCGTCATCGGCGGCAAAGGCGCGCCAACCATCGAAGCGGCGACCTACCTGCAAAACGCCCGCTACGAAAAAATCGGGCCGGACGTGTGCATTTGCGGAGAGGTCACAAAGTAATTCCTCTGCGTCTCCGCGTGAGACTACTTCGCCTTCGGGAGCGTGATGTGCGGGTCGCGGAGGTAGAGGGGCTCCAGGGTGCCGCGCTGGATGATGCCGCGATCCTGGGCGGCGAGGTGGGCGAGGCGGGTGGCGGTGGGGAAGGCGAGGTCGGCCTGGGGAAAATCGGCGATGGGGGCGTCGGCGAAGATGGGGTGCAGGTTGCCTTCCAGCTTGGCGGTGAGTTCCTCGGCGGAGAGGAGGACGGGGCCGAAGTCGCAGGCGCCGTGGCTCACCTCGACGTAGTAATAGGAGCCGCGGCGGGCGTCGCCGATCATGGCGTAATGCGGCTCATCGCCCTCGAGAGCGGCGGCGGAGACGAGGCCGACCAGTTCCGCGCCGGTGGCCATGGAGAGGCCGATCGCGGCGGAAATGGCGATGCGTACGCCGGAGTAGGAGCCCGGCCCGAGGCCGATCGCGATCCGGTCGCAGGGCGTGCAAAAAACCCATGCCGCTTCCAGGCAGCCGAAGATCTGCTCGCTATGCCCGCGCTCGGCCTGGAAGGCCTGCTCGTAGAGCACCCGGCCGTTGCTGAGCACGGCGACGCTGCCGCGTTGGGTCGAGGTTTCGAGGGCGAGGATGGTCACAGTCCTTCGATCTTCCTTTCGTCATTCGGCAGCAAGTCAATTCGCACCCAGCGCGTTTCCGGCGGGAGCAGCCCGGGGAATTTGTCGCCCCACTCGACCACGCACACGCCATCGGCATCGAGGTATTCGTCGAAGCCGATCCGGCTCACTTCCTCCGCCTCGTCGAGCCGGTAGAGGTCGAAGTGAAAAAGCGGCAGGCGGCCGCCGGGGTATTCGTGAATCAGCGTGAAAGTCGGGCTGGTGACCTCCGCGTTTGAGCCAAGCCCGAGCGCGAGCCCTTTCACAAAATGCGTCTTCCCCGCGCCGAGATCGCCGGTGAGCGCGATCACGTCGCCCGCGCGCAGCGTCTCCGCCAGCGCCCGGGCGGCGGCGAGCGTTTCTTCAATGCTGCGGGAAATGATCGTAGCCACGGAGCAGTTGCGGGTTGCGGTTGTCAGTTGTTTTCAGAAAGCCGATCTCGGTGAGCGGCAGCTTCGGGAATTGCCGATGCCAGGCGGACTTTAACGCCGCACCATGCTGCGGCGCGAGCGCAAAGAGCAGCTCGTAATCCTCCCCGTCGCGGATCGCGTTTTGCGGCGTGCAGCCTTTGGCGAGCGGGAGTTGCTCCTCAAACAGTTCCCAGCCCAGGCCGCTCGCCCGGGCCAGCCGGGGAAGATCGGAACCGAGCCCGTCGCTGAGATCCATCATCGCGCGGATCGCGAAATTTTGCGCCAGCCATTGCGCCTCGGCCACGCGGGGCTGAAAAGTGAGATGCTTGCCGGCAAGCGAGCCGCCGAGCCGACCGGTGACAAACAGCGTGTCCCCATTTTTTCCACCCCCGCGCTTTACGCAATGCTTCCGCGCCACCGTGCCGGTGAGCGCGATCGAGATGAACAGCGGCCCCGGCGAACGCGACGTCTCGCCGCCGACAATCTCCACGCCAAACTGTTGCGCGCACTTGCGCAGCCCGGCATAGAGCGCCTTCACCCAGGCCACCTCGCGCTCCGGCGGCAGGGCGAGCGTCACCAGCGCCTCGCGCGGCGTGCCACCCATCGCGGCGATGTCACTGATCGTCCGGGCGAGTGCTTTCCAGCCGATCTGGCGCGGCGCGTGGGTGGGCAGGAAATGGACGCCTTCGAGGATTGCATCCGTCTTCAAGAGCCGCCACTTGCGGTCGCGTGGACCGCCGACCACCGCGCAATCATCGCCCACATGGGGCAGGCCCCGCGTCAGTTCCGCGACGAGGCGATCCTCACCATAGTCGGCGATTTTCATGGCAGGGCGTGCATGCTCAACATCATTACCAGAAGCGATGTGAGATTGAACAGCGCGTGCATGATCATCGAGGTGAAGAGCGACCCGGTGGCCTCATAGGCGAGGCAGAAACACACGGAAAGCAGGGTCAGCCCCGGCAGGACGGCGAGATTCGAATGGATCGCCCCAAACAGCGTCGAGACGAGAATGATCGCGGGCACCATCCCAAGGTAGCGCCGCGCTACCCCGTAGAGAAACCCGCGGAAAATAAACTCCTCAAAAATCGGGGCCACGATGGCGGCCAGCACGATCGTTTCCGCGATCGCCGGGTAGTCGTGCCGTTGATTGGCGCTGAGGAAAAATTTCACGATATCCTGCATGTCCCCGCGATCCCCGAGCAGCTTCGCCATCCCCACATTCACCACGGCCACCAGCGGAAAGGCCGCCAGCAGGTAAACCACCGCCCGGCTCACCAACCGCGGGAAGGACAGCCGCCGCCAGCCAAATAATTCGCCCAGTGAATGATGCCGCACCTTCAAGGTGGCAACCACGGCCAGCACGATCATGCCGAAAAACTCGGCACTCCCAATCAACCGCTGGGGCGTGACCGGCAGCGACTTCATCGCAAAGCCCTGCAACGCGAGCAGAACTAGGAATCCCGCCAGCAGGGTGGCAAACATCGCCTCGGGCAGGTCGAGCGGTTGCGAGTTTACCTTGCCCCCTTCACGGCTGATCAGCCGGGCTCCGCGCACATACACTCGCAGGCCCCAGACCATCAACAAAACCGCGACGGCAATCAGGATCTCGAAGGAACCGGGCGGAAGGGCCGGTTGCGAAGCATCGGGCAGGTTCACGGAGCGTAGAAACTCGGGAGCATGTAGAGCCGGCCCGGCTCCAGTGAAGGCATCAACTTTTGTTCGAGGTTCACCTCGATCTTCGAGTTCTCGGACTGGCCCAGCAGCTTGAGGAAACGGCCAAAGCCCGGCGACGCCTTGTAGCTCACCACTTCTGCATCGGACACCCCGGCCAGCTCTCTCGCCTTGGCCACCGCGTCTTCAAAATAGCCGAGTTGATTGATCAGCTTGTCGTTCAGCGCATCCTTGCCCGAGATCACCCGGCCATCGGCAATCCCGTCGCGGAGCTGCTGCTCCGGCAGATGCCGCTCCGCCGCCACGATACCGACGAATTTGCCATAGGTCTGCATCACCATGCCCTGGATGTATTCATTCTCCTCGGGCGTCATATCGCGCGAGCCGCTGAGCATGTCCTTGAACTTGCCGCTTTTGAAAACCATCGGCTCGACGCCGATCTTCCCGAGCAGATCCTTGTATTTCACGGTCGAGATGATCACGCCGATGCTGCCGGTGAGCGTGGTCTCATTCGCCACGATCCAGCTCCCGCCGCAGGAAATGTAATAGCCGCCCGAGGCCGCGAGCGAGCCCATATAGACGACCACCGGCTTCTTCGCGCGCAGCTTGGTCACCTCATGGTAAATGATGTCCGAGGCCGTGACCTCACCACCGGGCGAGTCCACGCTCAGGATCACCGCCTTCACGCTGGCATCGCGCGAGGCCTGGCCGAGGGCCAGCTTGAGGTCATCCACCATCGAGTCGCCGAGCACGCCCTCGGTGGAACTGCTGATGACGCCCTTGAGCGAAATCACCGCGATCTTCGAGTCGTCATTGCCGGATACGACCGTCTGCTCGGTGAATTTCGGCACCTGATCGCCAAACGACGTGCCGAGCTTCGTATGCGACGCCCCTTGAATCCCCAGCAGCACCAGATTCAGCAAAGCGCTGATCGCCAGCAAAACAATCAGTCCAATCCCCAAACAACCGAAGCGTCTTTTCTCAGCAGTCATGCCGCACAAGCTGCCCGGGAAATGGAGGGATGACAAATCCTTTCGCGCGCGGCCACGAGGAGTAAAAACGAAGGGGTCTTCACGCCCTTGGACTGCGGCGGCATGACGCCGCTTTCTCCAGGCGAGACATGTCTCGCCGTCCCTGCGGCGCAGCCCAACCTCCCTCGCTCCCACATCGAGTGCGGGTGTAAGAGGTAAATCACCCGCTCACTCTTTCGGTCCGTCGGGGACGCCGGGACCAGCCCGCAAGACGTGGGCGATCCCCAGAGCTCTCGCGGCAACGTCACTCAGAATTTCGCGTCTCTCAATATATCCCCATCAAGAGACCACGCGTTTACTTGGCTTCCACCTTCGGGCCGTCCCACCATTTCGAGAGGCGAGCGCCGGGGACACTGGGGATGGCGAGGCCGGCCTCGGCGTAGTGTGAGGTATCGTTGAAGAGAGTGAGGCGGGCGTGCACCGGGTCTTTGAAGTCGATGATATTCAGCGCGCAGGGGCTCTGGTCGAGGTTGTCCCGGTAACGGCGAGGATCGAAGCCGAGGAGCGAACTGAGGAGGAGGCGGATCGTCGCCTTGTGCGAGACGACGAGCACGGTCTTGCCGATGTTTTCGTGCACGATATCGACCAGCACGGGCAGGGCGCGGGCGGTGACGGCGAGGCCGCTTTCGCCGCCCTTGGGCGCGAAGGTGAAGGGATCGGCATCCCAGGCGGCGGCTTCGTCGGGGAAGGCTTCCTCGACTTCACGGCGGGTCATCTGCTCCCAGCGCCCGTGGGAAATCTCGCGCAATCCCTCGCGAGCCTGCACCGGCAGGCCGTGCGGGCCGATGATGATGCGCGCCGTCTCCATGGTGCGCCCGAGCGGCGAGGCATACACGGCGGCAATCGGCTCGGTGCTCAGGCGCTGCGAGAGGCGGCTGGCCTGCTCGCGGCCTTCGTCGGAAAGCGGGACATCGGTGGCGCCGGCAAAGCGGTCTTCGGCAGTGAGGACGGTCGCACCGTGGCGGACGAGGAAAATGCGGGTGTTCGAGGAACTCATGATTCCGTGAATCTGAGCTAATTTTCCCGGCGCGTCACCTTTTGAATTATCCCAACTGGCCCGAAGAAAACCACTCCGGGGCTCCGGCAAAAAACCATTTATGTCACACGCGGTTTAAAAACCGTGCTTGATAACTATACTTGGTTGATATGGATTTAGCGCCATGCACGCCAATTCAATCTACTTCCATCCGGTTTCAAAACCGGACCGGCGCGCGCATTCATCATCACAACCGCACCCGATCCATCCATTGAACTCATGAGCAACCTCGCATCCCGCCACAGCCTCAGCGCGTCCGCCGCCCGCAATCTGGCCACCGCCACCGTCACGGTCCCGCAGTGGCAGCAAACCACGCCCCGCTGGCTCTCCAAACTGCTCCCGTGGGTGGACGTGGATGGCGGGGTCTATCGCGTCAACCGCGTGAAGGAAAATCCCGCGACGAAGATCGAAAATTCCACCGCCCTGCTGACGGTGAACCAGGGGGAACCGCAGTTGCCCACCGGCTACGTGGATTACGTCGAAGAGCCGCGCGAATACCATCTGAGCGCCATTCAGACGGTCTTGCAGACGCATACGCGAGTCACCGATCTTTACAGCAACCGGATCGACCAGCTCCGCGAGCAGGTGCGTCTCACGGTGGAAGCGGTGAAAGAGCGCGAGGAATGGGAGCTGATCAATCACCCGGAGTTCGGCCTTTTCAACGAAGTGGTTCCCGCCCAGACGCTGAGCACGCGCGCGGGGACGCCGACGCCCGATGATTTCGATGAATTGCTGACCCTGGTCTGGAAAAAACCGGCCTTCTTCCTGGCGCACCCGAAAGCGATCGCCGCTTTCGGTCGTGAGGCCACCCGGCGCGGCGTGCCACCACCAACGGTGAGCATCTTTGGCTCCCCGTTCATCACCTGGCGCGGCATTCCACTTATCCCTAGCGATAAAATCGGCATTGGCGAAGATAACAAGACCAGCATCCTCCTGCTGCGGGTGGGCGAAGGCCAGCAGGGTGTCGTCGGTCTGCAAAAAGCGGGGGTGACCGGCGAGGTCGAGCCCGGCCTTTCGGTGCGCTACATGGGCACGAATGAAAACTCCATCGCCTCGCACTTGGTGACCCGCTACTTCTCGGCGGCGGTGCTCACGGAGGATGCGATTGCCCGGCTCGACAATGTTTCGGTGAATTTCTACCACGAGTATGTCTATCCCAAGGCCTGATTCGGGAGTGATTACCACCCCGACGCCCGACGCCGATGGCGATCTGGCCGGGACGGCGCTGATCGCCCGGCTGGCGGGCGAATTCTTCCGCGAACCGCGGGTTGAGGGATTCGTCCCGGACACCGCGCCGGGCTTTCCCGCGCTGCCTCCCGGCGTCCCGACCACGGTCGCCGGGCTGCCGGGCCATCTCCCTGCGGTTCCGACGCAGGTGCCAACGGACTTTCCAGCTCCGCCAGAGACGACGTCCGAGCTTCGTCACCCCAGCTCCGCCGGGGACTGGAACGCTCCGGAAGTAAAAGCGCCGGGCGAAGCAGCGGTTCCAATTCGGGCAGAAAAGGAGGCGCAGGCCTCGTTGAATGGCGGCTTTCCCACGACCTCCGAGACCGCACCGGTCCATCCCAGTGTCGTGGCCGCAGAGCCGGAACCCGAGCCTGTGGCGGCGCTAACGCCCAGCGGAGCCCATTCGCCGGAGTCGTCGGATTCCTACGAATTTGGCGAGCCGCGCTCCAATGGCCGAGCCTTTGGAAAACTGGCCCCGGAGGTAAAACCGAGCGCCGACTACGATGACCGCGCACCCGCCGGAGCCGACTACGGAAAAGTGACCCCGGCCATCCAGGGCTACGACGCAACGCCCGGGACGACGGATCTCTACTTCCTGCACGATCTCGAAGTGAAAGAGCGCCTCCAGCAGCCCCTAGAGGAAGCCCGGGGCTCACGGCGTTTGACGTCGAAGGGGTGCGGAAGGATTTCCCGGCCCTGCACCAAAAAGTGAATGGCCGCCCGCTCATCTGGCTCGACAACGCGGCCACCACGCAGAAGCCGCAGCGGGTGATCGATGCGACGTCGCAATTTTACCGACGCGACAATTCGAACATCCACCGGGCCGCTCATACGCTGGCCGCGCGTTCCACCGAGCTTTTTGAAAGCGGTCGGGAGAAGGTGCGGCAATTCCTCGGCGCGGCGGATGCCAAGGAGATCGTCTTTGTGCGCGGCACGACCGAGGCGATCAACCTCGTTGCCAACAGCTACGGCAGGCAGAACATCGGTCCCGGCGACGAGATCATCCTCACCCGGCTGGAACACCACGCGAACATCGTTCCCTGGCAATTGCTCGCGCAAGAAGTGGGCGCGGTGATCCGGGTGGTGCCGATCAATGAGCGGGGAGAACTGCTCATCGAGGAATACGCAAAGCTCTTCAGCCCGCGCACGAAGTTCGTCTCCGCCACCCACGTCTCGAATGCCCTCGGCACCATCACGCCGATTCACGAGATCATCGGCATCGCCCATCGCCATGGTGTGCCGGTGCTGGTCGATGGCGCGCAATCCACGCCCCACCAGCCGGTGAACGTGCAGGCACTCGATGCGGATTTCTTCGTCTTCTCGGGCCACAAGATTTTCGGCCCCACTGGAATCGGCGCGCTCTATGGGAAATCCCATCTACTCGAATCGATGCCGCCGTGGCAAGGCGGTGGCCACATGATCCGCGACGTGACGTTTGAAAAAACGACCTTTCACCGGCCTCCGGAAAAGTTCGAGGCGGGGACGCCGGATATTGCCGGCGTCGTCGGTCTCGGCGCAGCGATCGATTACCTGCTCGACCTGGGCCTGCCCTCGATCGCGGCCTACGAGCATGCGCTGCTGGAGTACGCGACGGATGCGCTCGCGACCATTCCCGGCCTGCGCCCCATCGGCACGACGCGGCAGAAGGCAAGTGTCTTCGGCTTCGTCATCCCCGGCGTGCCCAATGAAAAAATTGCGAAGCACCTCGACCAGCATGGCATTGCCGTGCGCGCCGGGCACCACTGCGCGCAACCGGCGGTGCGCAGCTTCGGCCTGGAGGGCACGGTGCGGCCCTCGGTGGCCTTCTACAATACCCACGCGGAAATCGACGCGCTGGTGACCGCTCTGCACGCCCTTCCGAGATCCTGAACCATGTCCATCGAAACCATTACTCCGCACGAGCTGCAGTCCCGGCTCGCGACCGATCCCGATCTCCTGCTGCTCGATGTGCGCACGCCGCTGGAGTTCGATCAAGTCCACATCCCGGCGGCCCGAAACGCGCCGCTTTCCGCCCTGGAGACCGCGCAATGGATTCCCCGGGAAGATCCGAAGCCCATCTATCTGCTCTGCCACAGCGGGACCCGCGCCAAGCTGGCGGCGCAGAAATTTCTGCAGGATGGCTTCAGCCAGACAATCGTGGTCGCTGGCGGCACGGAGGCCTGGGTGGAAACCGGGCTGCCGGTGAATCGCGGGGCGGGCGGGGCGATCAGCCTGGAGCGGCAGGTGCGCATTGCCGCCGGGAGCCTGGTCTTCATCGGGGTGGCGCTGGGCTGGCTGGTCCATCCGGGCTTTTTCGGGCTGGCCGCGTTCGTCGGGGCCGGGCTGGTCTTCGCCGGGATCACCGACTTTTGCGGCATGGGGCTGCTGCTCGCGCGTGCGCCATGGAATCAGCGATCCTTATGAGCAGTCCGGTCAAACGAGCCACCAGCGATGAACTGGTCATTTGCGCGGATTCCCTGCAAGTCCTCGAAAACTCGATCGACCCGTTCGTGGAGCAACTGCTGCACTCGTATGAGAACGTCGGTGGATTGAACAATCGCGACGCGCACAACCTGCCCTCGAAGCGCGCGGTGGCCGAAATTTGCGAAGACCTGCTGCAACTGCTCTTTCCCGGCTTTCACGACGACGATTCCATTCACCACTCCTCGATCCGCGAGATTACCACGGTGCGGCTGACCCGGGTGGTGGAAAGTCTCGCCGAGCAGGTGCGCAAGAGCGTGCGGATCGGCGATCCCAAGCGGCCCACGGGGCGAACCGCGCCGATTCTCCAGCGCTTCTGCCAGTCGCTGCCCGAAGTGCGCGAGCTCCTGCGCACCGATATCCAAAGCGGCTTACAACGGCGATCCCTCGGCCCTGAGCCGCGATGAGGTGATCCTCTCCTACCCCTTCATCGAAGCGATCGCGATCCAGCGCCTGGCCCACCGGCTGTACATCTTCGGCGCGCCGATGATTCCGCGCATGATGACGGAGTGGGCGCATGCCCGCACGGGCATCGACATTCACCCGGGGGCCAGCATCGGCTCGCATTTTTTCATCGACCACGGCACCGGGGTGGTGATTGGCGAGACGTGCCGCATCGGTAGTCACGTGAAGCTTTACCACGGCGTCACCCTCGGCGCGCGGAGCTTCGTGAAGGATGAGGACGGGCAGATCGTCAAGGGCGGCAAGCGCCATCCCGACGTGGGCGACCACGTCACGATCTATCCCAACTCCACCATTCTCGGCGGCAAAACGGCCATCGGGGCCAACTCCACCATCGGCGCGAATGTGTTTCTGATGCACAGCGTGCCGGCCGATTCGCTGGTGATCTACGAGGAGAAACAGCTCAGCATCCTCGATAAAAGCGGGCATAAGAACGAAGCGATCCTAGGGGCGGGAATTTAGCGGCGTGTTCCCCGGCTTGCACGTGCGCGCGGGACAGGCATGATGCAGCTTGTGAAAACGCTCCTCCACGATCTCGTCACCGAAATGGACAGCCTGCTCCGGATTGCGGAAATCGTCGATTACCCGACGGCGGTGAATGGCCTGCAAATCGAGAACTCGGGGAAAGTGACGCGCATCGGGGCAGCGGTGGATGGCTGCGAGTGGACGATGGCGGAGGCGGCCCGGCGGGGCGTGGATTTGCTGCTGGTGCATCACGGGCTGCTCTGGGGCGGGCTCGCTCCGGTGACGGGAATTTTTCGCCGCAAGGTGAAGCTGGCTTTTGATGCGGACCTTGCGGTTTACAGCGCGCATCTGCCGCTCGATCTGCACCCGACGCTCGGCAACAACGCGCTGCTGGCGAAGGCGCTTGGCTTCAAAAAAACAGAACCGGCCTTTGAGGAAAAAGGCTCGAAGATCGGCCTCGTGGCGACGGCGTTGGTGGATCGCGCGGCGTTGGTGAAGAAACTGGAAACGACCGTCGAGGGGCCGGTGAAGCTGATCGCGGGCGGGCCGGAGAAGTGCCGGCGGATCGGCCTCGTGACCGGCGGCGCGGGCAGCCTGGTGACGGCGGCGGCGCTGCGGGAGAAGGTGGATACCTTCATCACCGGCGAGGGCTCGAATGCGACCTTCACCGCGGCGGAAGAGCTGGGCGTGAACCTGCTCTACGCCGGGCATTACGCGACCGAGACCTTCGGCGTGAAGGCGCTGGCTGCGCAGGTGGCGAAGAAGTTTCGACTCCCGTGGGAGTTCATCGATCATCCGACCGGGATGTAAGCCGATGATCGAACGCGAATTTTTTCAACGCGATCCGCTCACCTGTGCGCGGGAATTGATTGGCTGCGAGCTGCGCTGGGACGGCTGCGCGGGGATCATCGTGGAGACGGAGGCCTACGCGGCGCGCGGGGATGAGGCCTCGCATACCTTCTTCCGCAAGAGCGCGCGGGAGTTCGTGGCGACGCACGGGCCCGGCGCGGCCTACGTGTATTTCAACTACGGCATGTACTGGATGTTCAATGTGCTGGTGAAACAGGGCGACGACGAGGGCTTCGTGCTGTTCCGTGCGCTGGAGCCGCAGCGTGGAATCGAGCAGATGCGACTGCGACGCCGCCAGGAAAAACTGGGCGCACTGTGCTCCGGCCCGGGAAAGCTGGCCCAAGCGCTGGCGATTACCGGCGAGCATCATGGGATGGATCTGTGCACGAATCCCGAGCGCTGCTTTGCGCGGGGCACCACGCCGGTGGAGGTGGTGAGCGATCTGCGGGTGGGCATCACGAAGTCTGCACACTTGCCCTGGCGGTTTTTGCAAAGTGGGAGTGCCTACGCCAGCGTGGCGCAGGGGCGGGTGAAGGCGCAGGTGACGCCTCCTCAAAAGCAACGGAGAAAAAGCTGAGGAGCAGTCCGGAGACTGCCCCCCTCGCTAGAGAGAAAAAAGCCAGACGGGATGAACCAGACTGGCCTTTTCCTTAAAAATGCCAAAGGGTTACTTGGACATACCGGTCGAAGCAGGAGCCGGAGCGGCTTCCTTCTTGGCGCAAGCGCCGAGGCTAACAACGGCCATGCTCAGCACGGCGATGGTAAGAATACGGATCATTTGATATTTTCCCTCCTTTCTGTTGCAAGATGCAGATGCCATGAAAGCATGGCTGTCCTGCAACTCAACGCTTTTTTCGTGACGGTTGGATGGGTGAAATACGCGGCAAGGGTAGTGCACCGCAGAGACACAGAGGCGCAGAGGAGGAAAAGGCCGATTGAGACTGCATCCCAATGATCTGAGTCGTTCCACCATGCGGAGCGTATTTTCCCCTCGTGCCCACACGGGGTGTGGACACGCATCTGCCGGCGACACTCCAGTATCGAAACCAGCGTGGGAAAGTGAAAAGGGGGCAATCCCTATTTCTTCGCCGCTGGCACCGGCGCGTGCATGGCCGCGCCTTGGTATTTGATCTCAACCACCTCGTTGGTCGAAGCGGCGACTCCCCTGCCGCTCGTTGCCGAGACGCGCACCACGCGGAAGGTGTGCTCCTTCACCAGGCCGGGATAATCCCCCTGGCGGGCGTCGATCGTCAGCTGCTGCTTGCGGTCGTCCCAGTGGAAGGTCGTGGTGGCGTAGGCGCCCTTTTCGTAATCGTAGTTGTCGCCCTCGTCCTCGTAGAGCGTGAAGCGGCCATCGGCACCGGGATAAATCCGCAGTTCGATCGGGTCGCTCTTTTCCTGTGCATATTGCTCATCGGGGCCGTAGGGAAGAATGGTCCCGGCTTTGACAAAGAGTGGCAGCGTCTGGATCGGCGCTGCCGCCTCGATCTGCTGGCCACCCGCGTAGGTCTTGCCGGTCCAGAAATCGGTCCAGCTCGTTCCCTGCGGGAGATAAACGCTGCGCGATTGCGCGCCGGGATGCGTAACCGGCGCCACCAGCAGACCGGGGCCGAACATGAATTGATCGGGAATATTTCGCGCAGCGGGATCGCCGGGGAAATCCATCACCAGCGGGCGCATCATGGTATAGCCGTCGTGCGTTACCATCCACGAGACCGAGTAGATATACGGCAGCAGGTGGTAGCGCAGGGCGATGTAGTCGGTGAGGATTTTCTGCGTGGCCTCGTCGAAGCGCCAGACTTCCTTGGGCTTGTTCGTGCCGTGGACGCGGAACATCGGGCAGAAGGAGCCGAACTGAAACCAGCGGGTGAAGAGTTCCGAATACTTCGGGTCCAGCGGATCGCCGCCAAAGAAGCCGCCGATATCCGTATTCCAATACGGCACGCCGCTGGCGGTGAAATTCAGGCCCGCGGGGATCTGATTTTGCAACACCTCCCATTTGCCCTGGATGTCGCCGGACCAGCTAATCGCACCGTTGCGCTGCTGCCCCGCGTAGGCGGAGCGGGTGAGGATCAACACGCGCTTGTCGCTGCTCTGCCCGCGCTGCCCCTCATACACCGCCCGGGTATGCTCCAGCGGGTAGGCGTTGAAGACCACCGGGCCCGGGCCTTTGCCGGTCTTGAAATCGCGGAACTCGCCCCACTTGCCGCTCAGCTCCGCTTCGGAGGCATCGAGCCACCACGCGTCCACCCCAAGGGAGAAGAGATGGGTGGACATGAGGTTCCAATAAACCGCCCGGGCCTGGTCGTTGAAGGGATCGTACCACTTGCCCTGACCAGCCGGAAACGCGTAGGGAATGGCCGGGTTGAACGCGCCATTCACTGCTTCAAGCGCGCGCAGATTGGGAATACTGACCTTTTTGGTGGTGACATCGAATTTGGCCCACGACACCACCATGAAATGCGCATGTTGATCGTGCACCCCTTTGATCATTGCCGCCGGATCGGGATAGCGTGTCTTGTCGAACTCGTGTGAACCCCAGCCGCCTTCCGCGGTTTCCTGGTTGAGCGGCGCCCAGTATTGCCAGTCTTGAATGATGCCGTCGAGCGGGATGCCGCGCATGCGATACTCGGCCACGATGCCCAGGATTTCGTCCTGCGTCTTGTAGCGCTCGCGGCTCTGCCAGAAACCCCACGCCCACTTGCCAAACAGCGGGGCCGCGCCGGTGAGCCAGCGGTAGCCCGCGATGGCTTCGTCCGGTTTCGCGCCTTGCAGGAAATAATAGTTCACGCCGAAACCGGCCTCGGAGTGCCAGGCGAGCAGCCCTTTATCCGCCCCGCCCACATCCACATCGGTCACCGCCGGATTGTCCCAGAACACGCCATAACCTTTCGAGGAAATGAGCATCGGGATCGCAATCTTCGTATTCTGTTGTTGCAGCTTCACGTGGCTGCCGACGTAGTTCATCTTCCCGTCTTCCGGATGCTGGCCGAGGCCATAGATCGCTTCCTTTGGATCAAGCACGAATTGCTGCCCGGCGATGGTCGTATCCTTCGCCGCGCCAACCGTCGCGGAACTCAACCACGGCCCCCTGGCCTCGCTCAAGGCCGTGGAGCCATCGCGATTGAGAAACCGTACCTGGCCGGTGTGCTTGTCCACCTGGACGCACACTTTCGCCGTCGTCAAACTCACCGAGTCGCCCCGCTCGGAGATCTGGCAATCGACCGCGCCCGGCGTGGCGATCACGGTGAGACTGGACGGGGACTGTCCTTGAGCGCAACCGGGCGATGCGTGACGTGCACGACTGCATCGCTCCATAACTCTACGCGGGTAATTTCGCTGCCACCGGTTACTTCGACGGCGTGCGCTTTCTCATCGATGGATGAATGGGTGGACTGGGTCTCCGCATGCGATGGAAGCGCCGGACAAGCCAGCGCAACCATCACCGCAGAGCGAATGATTGTGGGGATCATAAGCTGGGGTAGGTTTGATTTATTTTGAATGGGTAACTACTTGCAGAGCACCTGATTGATGATGCTCTCGAGGAGTTCCTGGCGACCCGAGCGCAACGTCGGGTCGGGCGCGACAAGCGCGACGGCGTGCAGCTCGGCAAAGGAGGACTGGCCGGCCTCGATCTTGCGACCGAGCTCGCCATTCCAGGTCGCGTAGCGTTCTTTGACGAACTCCGCGATGCGGCCATCGGCGCGCAGGGCGGCGGCCACCTTGAGCCCGCGGGCAAAGGCGTCCATGCCCATGATGTGCGAGTGGAAGAGGTCCACCGGCTCGAAGGATTCGCGACGGCGTTTCGCGTCGAAGTTCAGGCCACCAGTCGTGAAGCCACCCATTTCGAGCAACTCCAGCATGACGCCAGTGGTGAGGTAAAGATCGCTCGGGAATTCATCGGTGTCCCAGCCGCAGCCGAAGGTGCCCTGGTTCGCGTCGATCGAGCCGAGCGCGTTGGCATGGCGAGACACGCGCATTTCGTGCACCATCGTCTTGCCCGCGAGGGTGGCGTGGTTGGTTTCGAGATTGAGCTTGAAGTGCTCGAGCAGGCCGAACTCGCGGAGAAAGTTCAGGCACGCGGCGGAGTCGGAATCGTACTGGTGGGTCGTGGGCTCCTGCGGCTTCGGCTCGATGTAGAACTGGCCGGTAAAACCGATCTCTTTCTTGTAGGCGACCGCCATATGCAGGAAGGCGGCGAGATGTTCGCGCTCGCGCTTGAGGTCGGTATTGATGAGCGTGTTGTAGCCCTCGCGACCACCCCAGAAGGTGTAGCCTTCGCCGCCGAGCTCGTGGGTGACATCCATCGCTTTCTTCACCTGCGCCGCAGCGTAGGCATAGACATTGAGATCCGGCGAGGTCGCCGCGCCCTGCGCGAAACGCGGATGGGAGAAGAGGCAGGCCGTGCCCCAGAGCAGCTTTTTGCCGGTGGCCTGCTGCTTTTCCTTCAGGCGGGCGGTGAGTTGATCAAACACCTTTTCCGTCTCGGCGATGGTGGCGCGCTCGGGCGACACGTCGCGGTCGTGGAAGCAGTAGTAATCGATGCCGATCTTTTCGAGGAACTCGAAGAAAACGTCCACCCGCTTCAACGCATTTTCGGTGGAGTCGGTGCCATCATCCCACGGCATGAGCGCCGTGCCGGCACCGAACGGATCGGCGAGCGGATTGCGCATGCAATGCCAGTAGGCCGCGCCAAAGCGCAGGTGATCGCGCATCGACTTGCCTTCGACGAGCTCGTCGGCGTTATAGACTTTGAACGCAAGCGGTTCGCGGGAATCGGGACCTTGATAGGCAATCCGGGAGACAGGGAAGTAGGAATCGTTGGACATGGGTTCGATGAATCGGGGCTGAATGGAGTTGGCTCGCCAAGGCGCTCTAACGGGGGTGCCTCTGGCAAAAATTACGCCGCAACGATAGCGGCATTTGCGAGGGTCTCCCACCGCATTTTGCGCTTTTTTCTTGTGGATTTGCGACACAGCGATTCCAATTCGAGTATGAGCAGGCGCATCGTGCTGGCTACTGCCGATATCTTCGTGCGCCGCCTCGTGCCCGCGCTCTCGCCCTACGTGCCGACCCGGTTCGATTTTCGGATCGTGAACATCCATCGCCGCCCCGGCGAAATCGTGAAGCGCATCGAGGCGCTCGAACCCGATGGCATCATCACCGAATCGTTGCCGCGCCTCACCGAGGCGATCGTCGGCATGGGACTGCCGACCGTCATCGCCGATAGCGATACGATTTATCCCGGCGCGGTTTCCATCGACGTGAATGACGAAGCGGTCGGGCGCGAGGCGGCGACCTTTTTCCGCGCGGCGGGCTACGCGCATTTCGCCTGTGTGCACAATGCGATGCCGTATTCCACGCAGCGCCTCGCGGGCTTTCAAAAGGCACTTGGCAGTCGCGAGGTTTCGCTTTTCACCCAGCCGGAGCGGAACCCGCGCGACTACATGGAATCGTGGAACGAACCCACGACCGCACTCCGCAAGTGGCTGCGCGAGCTCCCCAAGCCAATCGGCATTTTCGCCGTCCACGATCCGCTGGGACGGCTTGTCCTCGATGCCGCGGCCGAAGAGGACATCCGCGTGCCGGAGGACATCGCCGTGGTCGGCGCGAACAACGACGAGATGGTCTGCGGCCTCAGCCACCCGCGACTTTCCAGCGTGGAAATCCCGTGGCTGAACATCGGGCGGCTGGCCGCGGAGTGGATTCAACGGCTCATCAGCCAGCCCGCTGCCGCGCCGGAAAAGCCGATTCTCATCAATCCCGGCCCGGTCGTAGCACGCCACTCCACCACGCTCGCCGCGATCGAGGACACCGAGATTCGCCGGGTGATCCAGTATTTTCGCGATCACCTGCGCGCGCCGATTTCCGTCGGCAGCGCCTGTGCCGCCCTGCGTCTCTCCCGACGCACGGTGGAGCGGAAATTTGCGCTCTACTTGCAAATGTCGCCCTGGGAACGGCTCACCGGCATGCGCGTGGAAGCCGCCAAGGCCCTCCTCGTCGCCACGAACCGGCCGCTCTCCATCATCGCCGAGGAAGCCGGCTTTCCCAATGCCGAGCGTTTCTCCGTCATCTTCAGCCGCCACACCGGCACCAGCCCGAGCAGCTTTCGCAAACTCCATGGGTGACTTGGAAATTCACCGCAGAGGCGCAGAGGAGGGAAAGGTTTCGTTCGTAGATTAAATGGGCTGCACAGGTTGCAAGTGAGGTCGCACGCCACTAGTCCAGGGCTCCCTCGACTTCGCTACGCTCCGCTCGGGATGACGCCGGGGAGGATGGTTTTTTAAATATCTGCGAAAGCTGCGGACGATTTCCGTTACTCCAAGTCGATGACCACCGGACAACCCTCGGGAACCAGTTCGAAAAGTTCCGCCACCTCCGCGTTGCCCATCCGGATACACCCATGGCTCACCGGCAGGCCGAGTTGCGGCTCCTGGTTAGTGCCGTGGATGTAGATGTAGCGGTCGTGCGTATTCGCGTTGTGCGCGTCGAGGCCATCGAGCCACAGAATGCGGGTCTGCACAAAGTCATCCGGCTGCAGCGGACTCCCGATCCGCCCCACCGGAGCGCGGGACTTGAAAATCATCCCCAGTTCCGCCCCCGCGCCGATCTTCTCGGCCACCCGGAACCGCCCCAGCGGCGTCTTAAAACTCCCCGGCTCGCTCCCCAGCCCGAAGCGGGAGGTGGAAACGGGATAGCTACGAGTGACCCTGCTGGTTTCCACCAGTTCCAGCCGCTGCCGCGGAATGCTGATCTGGAGCCCGAACGGGGCGGTTTTATCGCGAGGTTGCGTCATGGCGTGGAAGATATATGGTTTACGTCCCTGTTATGAGTAAAAACTATCACGTCGCAATCGTCGGTGCCACCGGCGCGGTCGGAATCGAAATGATCAAGGTTCTGGAACGCCGCAACTTTCCGGTGGGCAAGCTGACCCTGCTCGCCTCGGCCCGTTCCGCAGGCAAGGAACTCCCGGCCTTTGGCGAAAACGTGAAAGTGACCGAACTCCGCGAAGATTCGTTCGACGGCGTGGATATCGCCCTCTTCAGCGCGGGCGGCGGGATTTCCAAGCAATACGCCCCTTTCGCCGTGAAGTCCGGCGCGGTGGTCGTCGATAATTCCTCCGCCTTCCGCATGGACCCGAACGTGCCGCTCGTCGTGCCGGAAATCAACGGCGCAGACGTGAAGAATCACCAGGGCATCCTGGCCAACCCGAATTGCACCACCGCCATCACGCTCATGGCACTCTGGCCGCTGCATCAGGCCTTTGGCGTGAAGCGCGTTTTCGCTGCCAGCTACCAGGCTGTCTCCGGCACCGGTGCCCAGGCGATTGAGGAGCTCAAGGCGCAGGTTGCCGCCATCCACGACGGGCGCCCGGTGGAGAAGAAAGTCTATCCGCACCAGATTGCCTTCAACGTGCTCCCGCATGTGGATTCGTTCCTCGAGAGCGGCTACACGAAGGAAGAGATGAAGATGGAGAACGAAGGCCGCCGCATCATGCACCTGCCTTCGTTCAAGGCGTCCGTGACCTGCGTGCGCGTGCCCGTTTACCGCGCCCATTCCGTGGCCGTGAATGCCGAGTTTGAAAAGCCCGTCTCCGTGGCCCAGGCCCACGACGTGCTCGCCAAGGCCCCCGGGCTCAAGCTCACCGACGATCCGAAGACCAACACCTACCCGCTCCCGCTCAACTGCGCCGGAAACGACGACTGCGAAGTCGGCCGCCTCCGCCAGGATTGCGCGCTGGATAACGGCCTCGCCTTCTGGGTCGCCGGCGACCAGTTGCTGAAGGGTGCCGCCCTTAATGCGGTGCAGATCGCGGAGTTGATCTGAGGAAGCGTTTTTAACCGCGGATTATGCCTATCCATCGGAAAAATACTTGAGGCATTGCCTCGCTTTGCTCGGCTTCGCGGATGACTCGGATATCTGATGCACGCGCCCAAGCCATCCTTGGGCGCGTAATCTTTTGGCGAAGTTTAAGTTCTCGAATGAGGACCTTTAAACCGGAAGCACTCTAATACGGCTTAATACGGCTTAATACGGCTTTAGCAGGCCTACTATCTTGTTATAGACTCTTTGGGCATCCACATTTTCCTGCTTCGACTCCGGATAACTTTCCTCTGCCGAAACGAGTTCAACTTTCACTCCAGTTTTTTCAAACCTCCACTCAGGAAAATGACTGAAATTTTCTAATGCCAGCAACACGTTTTGGGCATCCTTGTCCGTAATCTCAGCCTCGGGTTTTTGACCCAGCTTCATAAGCTTTTGAAGTTCGGAATATTTGCGATCCCGATCCCGCTGGCTTAGTAAATCGCACTCAGACACAACAATTTCCAATCTGGAAGAGCCCCATTTCTCATGAGGCCGGATGGAGAACGAGTGATAGCCATCCTTGATTAAAGATGACGGCACAAAATCGCACTGCTCATTCAGCAGTTGATGCAGCACCAGATCCAAATGCGCAAAGCTACCATCCCTCTCCCTCACTGCTTGCTCCGCTGCGAGTGCTTTGCTGACCGGCGTAAAAGAGCAAACGCCAATGATCATCCAAATTAACAAAAGCCGATGCATACAATTCCTTTTATCCACATTCATTTACAAAGTCCGCTCACAACTAGATGCACTTAGGCGACAAGTGAAGCCTAAGCAGCTGTTGCCTCGAGTGGGTGCACTTCGCGTTCGATTTTCTTGATGAACTGCCCGGCGTTGCGGAGATCACAATCCATCTGAATGTTCAGCCAGAAGCGGGGCGACTGGCCAAAGTAACGCCCGAGTCGCAGCGAAGTATCGAGCGTGATGGAGCGGTTTCCCTGGACGATCTCATTGATGCGGCGGGGCGGAACGCCCAATGCCCGGGCGAGCGCATTTTGAGATAGCCCCATCGGTTTCATGTAATCTTCCAGCAGGATTTCCCCGGGAGTGATGTTTTTCAGGCGTGCGCTCATAGGAACTGGCAGATAGACTCCCGCTCAAATACTCGCGTGAGCTAGGCCGCGTGAAGTTGCTCTCTTTTTCGGACGGTTAACAGGGCGATCAATGGCCCGATTAAGGGAATGATCCAGACGAAGAGCAACCAGCAAGGAACACTTGCGCCAGAGCGCAATCGCACAACCCGGATCGTCGCCCAGATCGCCGGAATGAAGTAAATCGCGGTTTGAAGTAGAGCCTTGCCGATATCAATCCCGAATTGCTCAAACATGGGGCGAAACTACCTCTAACCACTTGTTTCAACAAGAATGAATGTGCCTACAACAAAACCGAAGTGAGCGTCAGATAGATCGTGAGCGTTGCGATGTCGGTGACGGCAAGCGTGATGGGGCCGGCGGCGATCTTGAGGTCGAGGCCGAAGGTGTGCATGAGGTAGGGCACGCACTGGCCGATGAGGCAGGCGGACATGATGGCGAGGCCGAGGCTGCCGCTGATCACGCAGGCGGGCCAGATTTCGTGGCCCATTACCCAGACGATGCCGAGGACGATCAGCCCGATGACGAAGGCCAGGGGGGCGGCGGTAAGGAGTTCGCGCCCCAGTAATCTGGCGTAATGGCCGGTTTTTTTACCCTGAAATTGCCAGCTCCTCCAACACGAGCGCCATGGATTGCACAGCGACGCTTTCGCCGAGGGCGAGCACGAGGGTGAGGAAGAACGCGACGACCAGCGTGCGTGAGAGGGTGGTCTCATGGGCGCGGGCGAGGAGGGCGCAAGCGGTGCCAGCGCCGATCGTGACGAGCAGCCACGAGAGGCGGAAGCGCACGGCGGTCAGCGGCGACGCGGTGCGGACTTGGGAAATACGGAAGCCGATGGCCTGGAAAAGCTCGTCCGCCTTGGTCGCGTGGGTGTCATGCGAGATGCCAAAGACTTCCTCGTTGAAGAGATGCACATCCACCACCCCGACGATCTTGCGGGCGCGGTCCACCACCGGGAAGGCGAGCAACTTGTGGAGCACGAACAGTTCGCAGGCATCCATGAGCAGCGCGGTCTCGGGGATGGCGATGACCTGTTTCACCATCAAATCGCGCAGCACTTCCTCCGGCTGGGCGGCGAGCAGCGAGCGCGTCTGCAACACCCCGACGAGCCGCTCTGTTTCATCGACCACGTAGAAGTAAAAAAGCGCGCCGTGCCGGGGCGAAAGCTCACGGATGATCGCGGTGGCACTGGCTGCGGTGGCCTCGACCGGCAACTGGATGAAATCGCTGGAGACGAAATTGCGGACGGGCTGCTGGAGACGGTCTTGGACTTCGTTCATTCCTCGGAATCGCGCGGGGGTTTGGAGCGTTCACGGTTGCCCTCGATGACGAGGCAGATCTCGCCCTTGGCCGGATGGGCGGTGTAGTGCGCGAGGAGCTCGGCGGCGGTGGTGGTGCGAAATTCCTCGAACTGCTTGGTGAGCTCGCGCGCCACGCAAAGACGGCGCGTTGGGGCGATCTCGGCCAAGAGGGCGAGCGTCTTGAGAATGCGATGGGGCGACTCGAAAAAGACGGTGGTCTCGGGACGATCGAGCGCGGCGCGGACCTCGCGTTCGCGCCCCCCACTCTTCACCGGCAGGAACCCTGCAAACAAAAACCGCTCGCTGGAAAGCCCGGAGCCAATCAGCGCCGTGAGCACAGCCGAGGGGCCGGGAATCACCGTGTAGGGCAGCCCTTCCTCGCGGCAGGCATTGAGCAGCCGCCAGCCCGGATCGGATACCCCGGGCATGCCCGCATCGGTAATGATCGCGATATTTTTTCCCTCGCGCAGAGGTGTGAGCAGTTCCGCCGTGCGCCGCGCCTCGTTGTGCTCGTGATAGCTCACCAGCGGCTTGCGAATCTCGTAATGCTGGAGCAGGCGGAGCGAGTGCCGGGTATCCTCGGCGGCGATGTAGTCCGCATTTTTCAGCACTTCGAGTGCGCGCAGGGTGATGTCCCCCAGATTACCAATCGGAGTGGCGACGAGATAAAGCACGCCTTCAAGCTGAAGCCGAAGGCCGCGCAAGGGCGAGCAAGAAGTGCGAAGAAAATGACCAATGTCGAATGACGAATGACCAATTACCCGGAGAGGGGATTTAACCACCAAGGCACGAAGACACCAAGGAAGCGGGGAGAATGCAGATGCCTGCGAAGATCGGAAGCGAAGTCAACGATGACGTCTTCCAAAGGGCGACAGAGTCGCGCGGATCATCGCGTGACCAGAAAGAGCCTGGTCACGAGGAGCCATCTTTTAATTTCTAACTCCTAACTTTTAATTCCCACCAGACTACCAGCCTTCGCTGATGTCGCTCACGAGGCGATCCGAGGCATCCTGCACGGCCAGCGGCAGGGCCTGCTGCTCATCCTGCTGGATGTCGGAGCCGACGAAGAAACTGGTCTGGCCGATGACTTCGCGGGAATCGATCTGCTCACCGGTCGAGCGGCGGGTCACGGTGTAGCTCAAGTGCACCACGAGGTTGAATTCACTGGTGGCCAGCACGTTCGATTCGAGCGAACGGACAGACTTGCGCTCGATCTCGGTGATGGTGCCCTGGACGATCACGTCGGCATTGTCCACCGAGGCGATCCGATAGGTGCCGTCGGTCTGCACTTGCTTGATCACCGTATTGGCGACCAGCGCTTCCAGGTGCGGGACGAGTGTGTCGTTCTTAAACGTCGGCACGGCGATCGTTTTCACGCCATCCATGAACTTGGGCTGCACGGGGCCGAGCCGGTAACCGGCGCAGCCGACGAGCAGCACGGCGAGCAAAGGGAGAAAGTAACGCGTGATCACTGGGGAAGGGTGGGCTCGGAAGGCGGCACCGGGGCCACCTCGGGGGTTGAAGCGCGGGGCTGCGGCGTCGGGGCCGGGGTCTCCTCGGGCACGGCGACGGGCGGGCCATTGTAATCGGGGCGCGCAGCGGTATCCACCTGCGCCTGCAGCTTGCGGCGGGCACCGGCACGGGCGCTGGTCTCCACCTTCTCGGGACCGGGCTTGAGCGCGTCTTCGCCCACTTCGTTGCGCAGGGCATCGATCCGGGTCTTCGCCGTCTTGGCGGCATCGGAGTCCGGCTGCTCCTTGATCACCTGGTTGTAGTAGATGACGGCCGCCTTGTAGTTCTTCGTCTTGTCGTAGAACTTCGCGATTTCGAGCGTGTTGCCGGTCACCTTGTTTTCCAGCAGCTTCAGGTTGTCCTGGGCCTGCGGGATTTTTTCGCTGTTCGGGTAGTTGGCGATGAAGTCCTCAAAACCTTCGCGCGACTTTTCCGCCACGTGCGGATCGTAGTTTCCCTCGCGGCGCTGCATGAAATAGACGTAGCCGATCTGGTACTGCGCATCGGCGGCCAGCGGATCGCTGGGATACTTCTCCGTCACCGTCTTGTAGGCGTTGATCGCATCCGCCGGCTTGCCCGCTTTTTCATAGGCGAGGCCGGTGTTGAACTGGGCCATCGGCGCGAGCTTGCTGTAGGGGGCCTCGCTCAAAATGGTGCCAAACATCTCGCGGGCCTTTTCCTGCGAACCGAAGGTCTTGACTCCGAAAACCTTGCGGCGCTCGCCGTTGAGGAAGCGCACGGCGATGTTGAACTGGGCCTGGATGGCATCGTCGAAATCGCTGCCCTGCGGGTATTTGGAAATGTATTTGCCGTAGGCGTCGAAGGCGCGCTCGTAATCGCCGAGCTGCTCGTTGAGCTGGCCGATCTTCAACTGGGCCTTCGGGCCGGACATCGCGTTGGGAAACTTGCGTTGGAGTGCCTCGTAATCGGCGAGCGCCTTCTTAATGTCGCCACTATTCTCCACGTCCTGCGCTTTTTTGAACTGCGCGGCCCCGGTCGCTTCCGTGGCATCGTCGCTGCCTGGGGCCTGGGTGCTCCAGCCTTCGCCTTTTTTGTAAACGATTTCCGCCGTGATCTGCTGATCGGCCAGCAGGCAGGCGGCGGTGCATAAAATGGTAATCCGGGCGAGCTTTCGCATATATAGAGGCGCGAAAGTAATGAATGCCCATGGGAGCGTCAAGCGGCATGTCCCCGGGGATTTTGTAAGGTTCCAGCCCCTAAAAAATGCGTTCCATCGGTCCGATCCAACCGATCCGACCCATTTCCCGTCGATTTCTCCTTGAGAAAATGCCGGGGGCGCAGAATGCTTTCCAACTCCATGAATCACGCCCTGCTTACTCATGCCGCCGCGAACGATGCGGCATTGCTGCGCCGCCTGGCCACCCAGGTGGGCACTCCCTTTTGGATTTACGACGCCGCGCTGGTGCAGCGCCAGATCGCCGCGATCAAGGAATTGACCGATGGCACCGGCTTGCAAGCCCGCTATGCGATGAAAGCCTGCCCGGCGACGAAGGTGCTCAGCGAAGTGCAAAAGGCGGGGATCTGGATCGATGCCGTCTCGGGCAACGAAGCGCTGCGGGCCATGCGGGCCGGTTTCAACGGCGGAGCACAACCGCCGACCATTCTTTATACGGCCGACGTCTTCCGCGACAACGCGATGCAGGTGATCCTGGAAAACAACCTGATGCCGAATATCGGCTCCCCGGGTATGATCCGCGAACTGCATACCGCCGGTTATCGCGGCCCGATCGCCCTGCGCCTGAACCCCGGCTTCGGCCACGGCCACGTGAACGCGTGCGACACCGGGGGCCCGAGCTCGAAGCACGGCATCTGGCACAGCGAGACCGCCGCCACGGTGCAGGAGGCCCAGAAGGCCGGGCTGAAGATCGTAATGCTCCACGCCCACGTGGGCAGCGGCCCGCAGATCGAGGAGCTGCTGCAAAACCTCGACCTGCTCGCCAGCGAGTTCGCCGCGCTGCTCCCGCAATTTCCCGACGTGGAGGCCGTGAGCCTCGGCGGCGGTATCCCGCATGATTACCGCGGTGGGCGTGCCTTCGACCTCGCCCCGCTCGGTGCGATGCTGAAAAAGGCCCGCACCCGCCTCTGTGAAGCGGCCGGGCGCGACATCCGCGTCGAGATCGAACCGGGTCGTTTTTACGTCGCCGCCTCCGCACTGCTCGTGACCACCGTCACCGATCTGAAGCAGACGCAGACCAATGCCAAGGGCCCGGGCGCGACCTTTGCGATGGTGGATGCCGGCTTCGTCGATCTGGTGCGCCCCGCGATGTATGGCTCCTTCCACCGGATCACCCTGCCCGAGCATGGCGCGGAGGAAGCCGTCGAGCCCATCGTGGTCGCCGGCCCGCTCTGTGAATCCGGCGACGTCTTCACCCGCGACTCCGCCGAGTTGCTCGCCCCGCGCCCACTGCCCGTGCCCAAGCCCGGCGACCTCCTCGTGCTGCACGACGCTGGTGCCTACGGCTACGCCATGAGCTTCCAATTACAATTCCATCGGCCGCGCGCCGCAGCTCTGGATGGAGGATGGCAAGATCACGCAGATTTCTCGACGCGAAACGCTGGAGGATGTGCTGAAGCTGGAGATGGAAAGTCCGCTTTAACCGGTCCTGGATTGATCATTGTCAGTGTCGATCGCTTGCGGTAAACAAGGAGAGGAATTGGTTACCCTCATTTCGGCTATGGCGCGGAGATTACGTGTTCGACAAAACCCGGTGGGTTCCTTCTTCGGAGGAATCGCTGGCATTGTTTTTGTCTGCCTGGGCATTTTTTTCATCATTCCGTCATTCGGCGCTTTTGGCTACTTGTGGACGATCATTGCCTTGGGAATCACCATCGGTAATTTTTACAACGCTTTCAGTGAGCGGGGGATTGCCACCGAGATCATCGAAGTTTCCGATGAGACGCAACCGGCAGCGAATGATCTGGAGGGACGACTGCAACGCCTCGATCATCTTCTATTGAAAAGATTGATCACTCCCGAGGAACACGACCGGCGGCGGCAGGAGATTTTGCGAGAACTTTAGAAAGCCTTCTTTCTTGGGGCGAAATACGACATCCGGGGACTGACAGCCGCCCGATTTACGGGTAAGCTGTATCATTGTGGAAACCACCGCCAACATCTACATCGGCACCTGTGCCTGGAGCTATGACGACTGGCGGGAGAATTTCTACCCCGAGGGCATGGGCGCGGGCAAACGGCTGGAATTTTACGCGCAGCACTTCAAGGCCGTCGAGGTGGACTCCACCTTCTACGCCCCACCTTCCAAAGCCGCCGTCCAGCACTGGCACGACCAGACGCCGGAGCACTTTCGCTTTTGCTGCAAGGTGCCCAAACTCATCACGCACGAGCTGCGGCTGCGCGATTGCGAGAAGGAACTCACCGATTTTCTCAGCCGCCTGGAACCGCTCGGCGAAAAGCTCGGCATGGTGCTGGTGCAACTACCCGCCTCCTTCAAGCCCTCGCGCGACGAGGAAAGCCTGCGCCCCTTCCTGCGCCTGCTGCCGCGCGATATCCGCTTCGCCATTGAGTTTCGCGAGGCCGCGTGGAACGCCCCGCGCATCACCGAGGCGCTGCTCCACTTCGGCGTCTCCCACGCGTGGAGCGATATGTCGCCGCTCTCGGAGCAGGACGGCACCGTCTTCGGCCTGCTCCCGCAAACCAGCCCGCACCTCTACATCCGGCTGATGGGCGACCTGACGACCAAATACAAACCGGACGGCTCGCGCATCCATCGCTACGGCCACCTCATGTGGCCGCGCGACGAAGGACTGGAAAGCTGGGCCACCAAGATCCGGCACCATGTCGGCGACAGCGCGGAGATCTACGCCTTCTGCGCGAACCATTACGAAGGTTCCGGCCCGTTGACCGCCCGACGTCTCTCCGAACGGCTTGGTATGGCCGTTCCGAAACTGACCGGTGGAGAACATCCGGAATCAGAGAACCAGATGCTGCTGCTGTAATTACGCCCCTGTCTGCGGCCCCCGGAAATCATATCGGGATTCCATTCTTTTGCGGGCTCCTCCTCCAAATGTCATCCTGAGCGAAGCCGAGAGGACTCGAATTTTTCTGTACGGGGAAAGCGCGGTGGCTTCTTGCGTTACCGAAGCGCTCTCAGCTCCGGAACAGTCAGAGATCCATTCGACTCCATTCCGCTCCGCTGCATTGCACTCAGGATGACATCGTTTTTGGAATAACCCGCAAAAGGAGGGATCCGAAAATCATTTTCGAGAACTGCTCCAGCCCAACGAGATAACTTGGCAGAACCCCTCCCCTCTGGCAGAAGCTGCACGTAAGATGAACGGCTGGGACAACGACGAGGAGACGCTGGACGAAACACAGGCCTACCACCGGCGGCGCATCATTCGCGCCTTGCGCGGCTGGCTCTACGAGCACTCCCGCCCGCGCACGCTGACGGCCTGTCTGCTCGCGATCAGCCTCGCCGTGGGCAACACCACTGCCGCCTGCCTGCCCTGGCATGGACTCTGGACGCCTGCCGTATGGGCGCTGGAGGCCGTCGCGATCGCCTGGCCGGTTTTCATGGTGCTGCTCCACTGGCAAATGCGGCTGGCCTTCGCCAACTTCAATGCCACCGGGGATATCGCAAAACTGCTCGAAACCGACCGGCAACAGCAAACGGGGTTCACCGGGGACGATTCGATCGAAAACGCCACCGGCATCGCCGCACTGGCGGGCGGTGGTTGTGTCGGTATCGTCGCTTACTTCGCCCTCTCCGGCATCGGCATCGTGTTGATCGATCTCGTCCGGGAAAGCCCGACCACCCTCAGCGAGATGTATCTGGACGGCGAGCTCACGGCGAAGCATCCCGAACTCTTCGGCTCGATCCGGCAGGAAGACTGGCGGTCCAATCTGATCACCGGCACCGTCTTTCAATTTTTCATTACCGCGCTCACCGCCTCCGTCCTGTCCATGATCGCGGCCTGGATCATCCTCGATCCCCGCGGCGCGGTGGAGTTCATTTACACCCGCCATCGCTGGGGTTGGTAAAAGGTTTCCTTTGCCCATCGATATATTACATTAACGGCTCAGCCCTCTCCCCAAAGACACCATGGATCTCGCCGCCATCATCTCGCTCCTGTGGGTCGCCAGTGAAGTCCTGTTCACCCGCGTGCTCAGTGCCAAAGGCGGCCAGCGCAAGGATGCCAGCACGCTCGGGATGCTCTGGGTGGTCATTACAGGCTCCATCTTCCTGGCCCAGTTCCTTCGCTCTGGATTTAACCAAGCCCGAATCCCCGACCCCACGCACATTCTCTATGGGCTCGGAATCACCATACTCCTCGGGGGTATCACCATCCGCCTGCTCGCGATCTGGACCCTGCGCCGTTTCTTCACGGTCCAGGTCACGATTCAAGAGGACCACCAACTCATCCGGAGCGGACTTTACCACCACCTCCGCCACCCGAGCTACACCGGCGCGCTCCTTGCTTTTTTCGGCCTCGGGCTCACCATTCGCAACTGGCTTTCCCTGCTCGTGGTAACCGTGCCCATCACCCTCGCCTTCCTGAAACGCATCCGTATCGAAGAAGCCGCGCTTCGCGAAAAATTCGGCCCGCAATACGAAGCCTATCAGCGCGAGACGAAAGCGCTCATTCCGGGCATTTACTAAGAGCCGTTTGCTTTTCCTCTGCGGCTCCGCGCCGCTGCGGTAAAATCACCGCCATTCGTGGCGCGGATATTTCCGCTGCAGCTCCTGCTTGTGCTTCGGATAACTTTCCTTCCAGAAGGTCGAGAGATTCTGCGTGACCTGGATCGGCCGGTGATTCGGCGCGAGCACCTGAATCACCAGCGGCACCCGGCCCGCCGCAATCGTGAGGCTGCCCTCCACGCCATAGAGCTCCTGAATCCGCGCCGCAATCGTCGGGGCCGCGGACGCGTCGTATTGAATCTTCCACTTCTTCCCATTGGGCAGCTCGATCCGCTCCGGCGCCAGCTTGTCGAGCATCGCCTGTTGCTGCCCCGAAAGCCACGCCTTTACCGTCGGCCACACCTGCCGCTCCTTGATCTCACGATAGCTCGCGCCGCCGTAGCAAACCTGCTCGATGAGCGCCAGCCGGTCCTCGTCGCCGAGCAATGGCAGCTCCAGTTCAGGCATCCATTCCCGCAGGCGATTGAGGCGGATGATCCATTGCTCGACCGCGTTGTCCCAGTTCGTGAGCGGACATTTCCCGCTCACCACCAGCTCGGCCAGAATGCGTGCGGCCGCCTCGGGCGAGGCTTTGTCGCTTTGCGCGGCGCTGAGCACCAGATCGCGGAACTTCACCTCGCGCCGCGACATTACCCGCCGCTGCATCGAATCGAAGAGCGCGGTCTCGACGTTGGAAAAATCCTCGGGAAACATCTCGCGCAACCATTCCTCCTTCACCGCCGTCGCGAGGGTAAGCAACGTCTGCACCTCGCCCTTGATCGCCACCTCGCGCACCTCGGAGGCGACGAAGAGCGGCGCATGCTGGACCACGCTCTCGCGCGCCAGCACGCCACGCCGCGCATGCACCAGATCGCACTGGAGCGTGCCGGAATCGCGCCGCCGCGCAAGCTGATCGGAGAAGCCCGCCAGCACACAACGCTGGATCGCCTCGTCCACCGCGCCCTCATGCTCGGTGTCCAATTTTTCATCCCGGGCGATCTTGAGAAATTGTTTAAACAACTGATCGGCCTCCCGCGCCGCCATGGCATGGATGCCGAGGCGACGGCACGGTTGCGGGTTGAAATTGTTTTTCTCCGCGAAGCGGAACGCGCGCATCATCAGGAAAAAATCGGACTCCGCCTTTTCGCCGAGGAAATCTTCACGGTCCTGCTCCATTTGCTTTCCACTCGCGCGCTGGAGCAGCCCGCGCCCCTGCGTGAGCGCGGCCACCAGCGCCACCGGCGGTACGCAGCCCAGTTCATCCGCCGCCAGCAACATGCGGGCGTAGCGTGGGTGCATGGGGAAAGCGAGCATGCGACGGCCCACTGAGGTAATCCCTCCATCCGCGCCGACTGCTCCGAGATCATGCAGCAACGTCTCCGCGCGACTGAGGGCCACTGGATCGGGCGGCTCCAGCCAGCGAAAGCCTGCGACGTCAGTCACCCCGCCCGCCTTGAGCGTGAGCACGACCTCTGCCAGATCGAGCCGCTTCACCTCGGGCAGTTCCTGCGCCGCACGGTCAAGATGCTCGCGCTCCGTCCACAGCCGCAGACACCGCCCCGGGGCCGTGCGACCCGCGCGACCGGCGCGCTGATCCGCCGAGGCACGGCTGATCTTTTCGAGCAACAACGTATTGATGCCCCGATGCGGATCGAAGCGCGCGATCTTCGCGAGCCCGCAATCGATCACCACCCGCACCCCGTCGATCGTCAGCGAGGTTTCCGCCACATTCGTCGAGACGACCACCTTGCGCTTTTCGTAGCGGGCCACCGCCGCATCCTGCACTTCCGGCGCGAGCTCGCCGTGCAACGGCAACACCACGAAATCATGCTTGAGCGCCTGCACCGCCGAGACTGTGCGCGCGATCTCATACGCGCCGGGCATGAAGATGAGCACATCGCCCTCGGTGCGCGGGGCGAGGCGGTTGAGCTCATCCGCCGCCAGTTCCCAGATCGGGTATTCATCGAGCCGCACCGGCATGTCGAGATACTCCATCTCCACCGGAAAGGTGCGCCCCTGCGATTGCAGCGTCGCGCAGGGAGCCAGATAACCATCCAGCCGCGCCGTGTCGAGCGTGGCCGACATGACGACGATCTTCAAATCGGGCCGCGCCTTCTCCTGCAGTTCCAGCACGCGCGCGAGCGTGATGTCACCGTAGAGATGCCGCTCGTGAAATTCATCAAAAACGACCACCGAGATGCCGCCCAGCTTTGGATCGGCCAGCAACTGCCGCAGCAGCACGCCCTCGGTGACGAAGCGGATGCGCGTTTCCTTCGAGACCACCTTGTCGAGGCGGATCTGATAGCCCACCTCGCCGCCGATCCGGCTGCCCCGCTCCTGCGCCACCCGCGCCGCGAGCATGCGCGTTGCCAGCCGCCGGGGCTGCAACACCACAATCTCGCCCTCGGCGGCAATTCCTCCATCGAGCAGGATTTGCGGGACCTGGGTGGATTTACCCGAGCCGGTGGGTGCCTGCAAAATGAGCCGGTTCCCGGCACGGAGTTGCGCCAGCATGGCATCCTGCAATTCGTAAATCGGGAGATCGGGCATTCGCTCAACTTAGTGCGGGCACGCGACCGGTGAAAAGAGAAAGTGCAGGCAAATGGAATCGCGTCCCCGGTTGCTTGTGAACTACTAGTTATGAAGTCAAAGCCGACCGCGAACAACGCATCGCCGCCGCAGATTTCGATGATGCCACGTAACGTTGGTTTTCTGTAAACCGAATGCGAATGGATACGACGCCGTCCGCGTCCGTCCGTCAACGATTCGGTTCTCGGTCGTATTAGCCTCGCCCTCGAGCGAAAACCGCGTTTATACTCCTGGTGATGACGGATCAATTGGAAATGGGAGTTCCATCCCTAGCCATCGGCCTATGGTTCTTTTGGGCTAACCGCAAAGGAATTGAGATAGGCTGGCGATCAAGAAAATGGAAACCCATCAAAGGAAAGATCGTAGATTCCCGACTGCAAAATATGCGGGTGGGAAGGGTGGCCGGAAGTATCGTGGGCCGTTTCTTTTCCCGATCACAAAGGAGCTTCACCTTCGAATACCACGTGGGAGGAAACATTTATACCTCGGGAAAATACTCAGCGGCAGAAGTTCTCGATGAGCCACCTTCCGAGTGGATGTGCAGCCAGCGCGTGACCGTTTATTACGATCCAGCAGCCCCCGAAAATTGCGTGGCAAAAAGAGGGATTCAATTCGTGCCTTTGATTCCGGCCATCGGTTTTTGCCTTTGTGGCGTGTATCTCCTGCTTAGCAGGTAAGCAGTTCAAAACAGCTCCATCTGATCCCGCGGCACCTTAAACGACGCGGTGGAAAGCTGCGCATAAGGCGGCTCCCGAAACTTCGCCTTCCGCTTCGCGACCTCGAACATCGCCGCCATTTGCTCCGCGAAAAATCCCTCGCCCTGCATCCGCGAGCCAAAGCGCGAATCGTTCATCTTCCCCCCTCGCATGCTCCGCACCCGCCCGATGATTTTCTCGTGCCGATCCGGGAAATGCGTCATCACCCATTGCTCGAAGAGCGGCGCCACCGCATGCGGCAGGCGCAGCGCCACGGTCCCCGCCCCACACGCCCCGGCTTCCGCAGCGGCACGGAGGACATGGACCGCCTCGTGATCATTCAACCCCGGGATGCACGGGGCAAACATCACCCGCACCGGAATCCCCGCCTGCGCCAGCTCCGCAATCGCGGCCAGCCGCCGTGGGGGCGAGGACGCACGCGGCTCCAGCTTCTTCGCCAGCTCGCCATCCAGCGTGGTGATGGAAATCGCCACCGCCACCGCCTGGTGTGCGGCCAGCTCCCGCAGATGATCGAGATCCCGGGTGACGAGATGATTCTTGGTCACAATCCCCACCGGATTGCGGAACTCCGCCAGCACCGCGAGACAACTCCGCGTGATCTGCAGCCGCCGCTCCACCGGCTGATAGCAATCGGTGACCCCGCTCATCGCCAGCACCTGCGGCTGCCACTTTTTCGCCGAGAGCTCGCGGCGAAGCAGCTCGGGCGCATCCATCTTCACCATGATGCGGCTCTCAAAATCCAAGCCGGCGGAAAAGCCCAGATATTCGTGGGTCGGTCGCGCATAGCAATACGCACAACCATGTTCGCAACCCCGGTAGGGATTGAGGCTCGCATTGAAGGGAATGTCCGGGCTGGAATTGGTCGTGATGATACTCTGCGAGGCATCGCGGAAAAACTGCGTGCGCAGCGGCGGCTCCATCTCGTCCTCATCGTGCCAGTAGTCATCGGGCTCCGGGAGGTATTCCAACGCCTCGAAGCGGTTCTTCGGATTGAACCCCGCTCCTCTCGCGGCGTTGACCTTCACCCCCGGCGGATTCTGTCCCTTACCATGTCCAGCGCTCATGAAAATAATAGTGTTCAATTATACATTATTTTCAATTGAAATTTGCATCCGCTCGAGAAATCCTTGGCCGATTTCACGACCTATCCCACACTACGCTCCGGATGTTGATCGCTTTTCACAAGCCCTATGGTGTGCTCAGCCAGTTTACCCCCGATGGCTCGAAGCACCGACCGCTCGCGGACTTTTCCTTCCCCAAGGGCGTTTACCCACTCGGTCGCCTTGATGCGGAAAGCGAGGGCCTGCTCCTGCTCAGTGACGAGCCCGGCCTCAACACCCGGCTGCTGGACCCGAAGCGCGGCCACGTGCGCGCCTATTGGGCCCAGGTGGAACGCGTGCCCGATGCCGCTGCCCTCGCCAAATTGGAAGCCGGTCTCACCATCGGCGACCACCATACCCTTCCCTGCCGCGCGCTCGTGCTTGATCCGCAGCCGGACATCCCTCCGCGCGACCCACCGATCCGCTACCGCAAGAATGTGCCCGACACCTGGATCGAGCTGGAACTCGTCGAGGGCAAGAACCACCAAGTGCGCCGCATGACCGCTGCCGTGGGGCATCCGACCCTCCGCCTGATCCGCGTCCGAATCGGAAAATTTCCCCTGACTGGCATCTCTGCAGGACAATGGCGCCCCGTTTCCGATCTCGAGCGGACGCTCATCGGCATCTAAATCGGGCGCAAAACACAAAATAACTCCCGGCCCTCTCCGTTGGCTAATTGCGCAATATTCGCCACCTTCTTGGCATACCAAGTCACTCACGAAACATTCCCCTCTCCTTGCGCAACCACTCTCACCACAATGGCTTACCTTTTATCTATCGGACCACCAAAATCCGAAGATGACAAATATTCTACACGCTGTTTACACAACGCTGATTCCAGCACAGAGAGCAATGGTCATTTAAAGTCACCTCAAACCATTTGACGCAGAGTGGTTCCTGCATACCAGTGGCGTCCCTTTGCATGAATACCACCACCCTCATTCCTAATTCCCCTCGCCTCGCGGGACGCACCCACGCACGCCTCGGCTTTTCCCACGGCTATCGCTTTGATCGCGACGATGTTTACCTGAACGCGATGTTCCAAGTGCTGGACGCCTCGGCGCACCGGCAAAACTGGGCGCTGCAACTGTGGGCCTGCCCACAAGCCCCACAGAGCATGGCCGATCTCTCTGGCCATTGCCTCGCGGAAGCCCCGCTGCCACCGATCGGCGAGATTGCCGATGAGTGGGAGGGCTTTGAAGTGCGCGCGTTTGCCCGGCCTCCCGCCGGTATCGAAGAGCACGTGCTCGCACTCGCCCTGGTCTCGGGCCAGAATGGACGTTTCGACGAAATCCACGACCTCGCGATCTATGCCCGCCCGGAGCGCCTCTTCCAGCCACAGATGCTGGGCGGCGTCGGCTACTGGATCAATAACGACCAGGTGGAAATCGCGGTCGAGCGCATCCACAACCCGCGCAACGTCGAGAACCTGAGCGGCACCCTTTCGCTGGAATTGTGGGCCCTGCCGCAAGCTTACCAGGGCGGCGATTTCCAGGGCGAATCCCTGGCCGGGGTAGCCTTCGACCCTCTCGCGGGACAGTATGCCCACTGGAATCGCTCGTTCTCTCTGCCCTTCACTGCGCCCAGCACGGGAAACTGGACCATTACACTCATGCTGCGTGAATGGACGGCTTCCGGCTTTGTGACCCGCGATTTCACCAACTTCGCCACTCCCTATACCGTGACCGCCCCGAAACCAGCGGCAACTCCAGCCCCGCAGGCGGTGGAAGCCGCTGCGGAAGCGCCAGCGAAGAAGACGGTGAAACTCCCCGCCGCTCCGGCCAAAAAAGAAAAGGCCACAGCCAAAGACACGACGGTCTCCATCAATACCGCCTCGCTGGAAGAGCTGACCCGCGTGAAGGGACTCTCCCTCAAAAATGCTGAAGCCATCATCGCCGGGCGCCCATACCGCTCCCTCAATGACTTGCTGAAAGTAAAAGGATTTGGCGCAAAATTACTGACGAAAGTAAAAGACCTTTTAAAGGTGTGACCGGTCGAATTCACGCGCCATTTTCTCTGTAAAATTCATCCGGCGGCGATTGCAGATCGTCTGCAATCGCCGCTTTTTCCATCGACCCGACCCATGGGCGACCTATGGGCCTTTTGTAGGAAAAATACCTACACGATTTTCAGACCAGTGTCCGTTGAGCGAAATCAATCAACCATGTTAAGTATCTGCATGAGAAACAATCCGGACGAGGTGTCAGGTGGATGGAGTGGTATCAAATCCCCTGTTGAAATGCTTGCAACCGAGCGTGTCGAAAGCGAACGCAAAGTGTTCTTCTTCGACCTGAAGCAAAACCAGCGAGGTCGCTTCCTCAAGGTCAGCGAAGACGCCAACGGTCACCGCAACACGATCATCGTGCCCGCCGCCGGTCTCCGCGATGTGGTGCTGGCCATGGCTCGCATGCTGGAGCTGGAAAAGAATCTGGCCAAGGAAGACGCGGCGAAAGCCGAGGCGGTCGCTTAATTCTCACGATCCGCTTTTTCTCGCGACGCAGGGCACTCCGCCCTGCGGGGGTGCTCGGGAGCCATTTGTTTTTCGCTCCTTATCTTTACGAGCCCTGCCATCATTTGCCCGGCCTTGGAAAATTATTTTTCCCTGTCATGGTGCGTTGCGTGATTGTCACACGCGACAATTTGTTCATGTTGTAGCCACGATTTATGGTGGCACCTGGCATGAGATCCGTTTTTAACGCACCCGAGAACTTTCTCAACCGCGAGTTGAGCTGGCTGGAATTCAATCGCCGCGTGCTCGAAGAGGCCCAGGATGCCACCCAGCCGCTCATCGAGCGCGTGAAGTTTCTGAGCATCTTCAGTTCGAATCTCGACGAATTTTTTGAAATCCGCGTCGCGGGTATCAAGCAAGCTCATCGAAAGTGGCACGGCGGATACCGGCCCGGACGGCATCACCCCGCCCGAGCTTTTCGCCATGATCCGCGCGCGCGTGCAGGAACTGGTCGGCACGCAATACGAGCTCTGGAACAAGGAGATCAAACCCGCCCTCGCCACCGAGGACATCCATATCCTCAACGTGGCCAATCTCAATGCCGCCGATGCGGAATGGGCACGCCAGTATTTTGAAAATGAGGTCTTCCCAGTGCTCACGCCGCTGGCCGTGGATTCGAGCCATCCCTTCCCCCAGGTCCTCAACAAGAGCCACAACCTGATCGTGCGCGCCCGCCGGGCTCATCGGGAGGAGCCCCACTACGCCATCGTGCAGGTGCCGCGAGTGGTCTCGCCATTGATCAGCCTCCCGCGTGGGGCAGGCGAGACCGAGCCGTTCAAGTACCATCCAGCTCAGTTCGCTCATCAAGCATCACCTTTCCATGCTCTTCCCCGGCCTCACGCTGGAGGAGGTGCATGCCTTCCGCGTCACCCGCAACAGCGATCTCTACATCGACGAGGAAGAAGCCGAGAACCTCCTGCGCACGCTGGAGCAGGAGCTCCGCCGTTCCAATCGCGGCAACGCCGTGCGCCTGGAAATGGAGAAGGAAAGCTCGCAGGAAATCCAGCAGCTCCTCCTCGATCGCTTCAAGCTCACCGCGGCCGATCTCTACCTGATGGATGGCCCGATCAGCATGACGCATCTCTCCGCGCTCATCGGCAACGAAGCCTTTGCGCGCCTGAAGGACCGCCCATTCTCACCCGCCTACGATCCCGACCTGCCGCCGAATGCCGATGTGTGGGACATGATCCGCCGCCACGACGTGATGCTGCACCATCCCTACGAGACTTTCGACAGCATCGTCGAGCTCATCGAGGATGCCGCCAGCGATCCGCAGGTCCTTGCGATCAAGATGACCCTTTACCGCACGAGCGGCGACTCCCCGCTCGTGGCCGCGCTCATGGCGGCTGCGCTCCGCGGCAAGCAGGTCACGGCGATCGTGGAATTGAAGGCCCGCTTCGACGAGGCGAACAACATCCAGTGGGCTCGCAAGCTCGAGGAGGCCGGCGTGCACGTGCTCTACGGCGTGGTCGGGCTCAAGACCCATTGCAAGATGATGCTCATCGTCCGCCGTGATGACGACCGCATCCGCCACTATGTGCACCTCGGCACCGGCAATTACCACCCGCGCACGGCCCGGCTTTACACCGACCTCAGCCTGCTCACGGCGAATCCCGAGATCACGCAGGAAGTGGCCACGCTCTTTAACACCCTCACCGGCCTCACCGAGTACCCGGGCTTCAAGCGCCTGCTCGTCTCGCCCTTCGATCTCTCCCGCCGCTTCCTCGAAAAGATCCGCCGCGAGCGCGATCACGCGCTGGACAACAAGCCGGGCCGCATCATCGCGAAGCTCAACTCGCTCGTCGATGAGAGCGTCATCGAGGCGCTCTACGAGGCCTCGACGGCTGGCGTAAAGATCGATCTGATCGTCCGCGGCATCTGCTGCCTGCGCCCCGGGCTGCCTGGCGTCAGCGAAAACATTCGCGTCATCAGCATCGTCGGTCGCTTCCTCGAGCACAGCCGCATTTTCTATTTTGCCAACGATGGCGACCCCGAGGTCTATCTCGGCAGTTCCGACTGGATGCCACGCAACTTTTACCGCCGCGTCGAAGTCTCCTTCCCCATCCTCAGCGACGATCTGCGCAAGGAGTTGATCGGGGAAATCCTGCCCGCCTTTTTGAACGACCGGGTAAAGGCCCGTGAACTGCAGGCCGATGGCTCCTACGTGCGGCTCAAGCCGAAGAAGGGCGAGACGCCCTCGCAAGCCCAGTTATTCTTCCGCAACCGCGCCCGCGAACGCATCCAAATCGATGCGAACAAATCCGGCTCGGCGAACCGGCTGACTCCCGTGGAAAAACCGGAGCCCGCGAAGAAAGCCCCGGCTGCTTCCAAAGGCTGATGCCCGCGACCCTGTCGCTCCAGATCACCGCCAACGCCCGCCGCAACGAAATCGTGGGCTGGCTCGGCGACCGGTTGAAAGTGAAAGTCCACGCCCCGGCGGTGGATGGAAAAGCGAATCGGGAGTTGCTCGAGTTCCTCGCGGAAACGCTCGGAGTAAAGCCGGGGGATCTGGAAATCACCCACGGAGCGCACGCGAAATCAAAAACGATCCGCGTGCAATCCCTGGATGAAAAGATACTGCGCGAAAAACTGGCGACGCTGGTCCAGCCACCGCCGCCACTGCTCAACCTAAGACAGGCGTGACTTTAGTGAGGCATGTCCGTGCCAGCGGGCGCGGCATTTTCCGGCGCGGTAGCCGGCACCTCGGTGGCGCTCGCCGGGACGGTCGCACGCTTGAAGGGCTTCGGCTGGTAGAGCACCCGGTTATGGGTAAGACAGCCGGAAAATGCAACGAGGGCTACGCAAGCAAGAACTAGGGTAGTGATTCGGGTGAGGAACATAGGAGATGGTAAAACAAGTTTCCGGCGATTGTGCTGAAATTTTTGCGATTGCCAAAAGAAATCCGCTGGCGCATGCAAGCGAAGTGAAAAAAAGCGCCAAATCTTCGCCCTCGACTCCGTTCCGCCCCTCCAAGGTTCTCGTCATCGACGTGGGAGGCACCAATGTGAAGCTCTGGCTCGCGGAAAAGGATGCTCCGGCGGGCCAGGAACCGGTGAAGGATAAATTCATCTCCGGCCCCGACCTCACGCCGGAAACCGTGATCGAGCAAACGAAGAAACTCACCGCGAAGTGGGGCTACGAAGCGATCACGATCGGCGTGCCCGCCCCGGTAAAAAACGAGCAGCTCATTCGCGCACCGAAAAATCTGGGCAAGGGCTGGCTCGGCTTTGATTTTACGAAGGCTTTCAAAAAACCGGTCCGCGTGATCAACGATGCCGCGTTGCAGGCCATGGCCGCGACGGAACCCGGCATCGTGCTGTTCCTCGGGCTCGGCACCGGGCTCGGCTCCGCCATGCTGCTCGACAGCCATGTCCTGCCGCTGGAGCTGAGCGAACTGCGCATCGCCCGCGGCAGCACCCTCGAAGACCGGCTCGGCAAGCGCGGCCTCAAGGCCCTCGGCCGCAAGCGCTGGGAAGCCTCCGTCCACGAGCACGTCGCCTACCTGCGCAAGGCGTTCCTCACCGACCAGATCGTGATCGGCGGCGGCAATGCCAAGAAATTGAAAGCCATCCCCGACGGTGCCCGCCTCGGCGAAAACAGCGACGTCATCAACGGCGGCCTGCGCCTCTGGCACGTCGGACACTAAGTCGAATAAACCGCGGCGGAAGCGGCGACAGGTCGCCTCTTTCTCCAGGCGTGGCTCCTCACGCCAGCCGACTGCGCAAGATCCAGTTCAAGCTGCGGACCGCCAGTTCCGCCGGCTGGATCGGCTTGGCCAGGAAGTCGCTGGCTCCGGCCGAAATGAATTGCGTGCGGTTCTCAATCGCCAGGGAGCGGGTAAAGAGCAGCAACGGCGCGTGATCACAATTCTTTGTCGCCCGCACCTGTTTGCAGAAATCCTGCACCGAGGTATCGGGCAAATTCATTTCCACGATCAAGAGGTCCGTCGCCTCCTTCTCGCAATGCGCCAGCGCCTCGGCGGCGGTGCCGAGACAATCGCAATTCAACCCGATCCCGCGGAGCGTATTCGCGATTTCCTCGCGTCCAACTGCCTCCGGGTCCACCACCATTACGTGGGCTTCGTGCAGGACGGCAGTGCGCTTGGGCTGCGGCGCGCTGAGCAGCGAGGTCATCGTATCGAGTGACTGGCTCACGGTGCGGAGCGCCGAGGGCGTCATCCGCTCCGGCGCATCGGAAAAGCTGCCCAGCAACTGCCCGAGCACCTCGGCCAGTTTCACGGCAGAGGGACTGCCCGCCCCGGTGGCCCAGGAGGCAATGCTGTGCAACTCCGCCGCCATCGACTGGAGCGAGCTGCTTTCGGACGGATTCTGAATCAACCGCTGCAGCAGCGCCTTCATCTTGGAGATACTCGCCGTATGCGGGCCCGCGGCCTTCAACATACCTGCGGGCGGTGGCGGGAGCGCCTTGGCCGCCGGCTTCGGCTCGGCGGTGGCGGCAGTGACGGGGGCCGACGCGGTGGCCACGGAAGGCCGTGTGGGCGTGGGCGAGAAAATCACCTGCGGGTCCAGCAACTGCGAAGGGGCAAGGGCCGGTGGCTGCGACACGGGCTGGCTGTCGCGCTTGGAGACCACCAGTTCCTGGCCGCGTGGAGCCGCCGCGCCGTGACCGTTCTTCAATTCATTGACCAGCGACTGGAGCGTGGTCACTTTCCCGCGCAGCACTTCCATCTCCGCGTGCTGCTGGCCGGATTTTACCGACCACTTGTCCCGGTCGGCTTTGAGAGATTCCCCTTCGAATTTCAGGGCTCCAATCGACTCGCGCTGGGAGGCGACGGTTTCGTTCAATTCCTTTTCGCGCTTCGCCGCCTCGGCCATTTCCTTCGCCGTTTTTTCCTGCTGGGATTGGGCGCTCGCGAGCTCCGACTCCTGCTGCCGGCTTTTGGCTTCGAGGGTTTCCAGCTTTTTCTCCGTCTCCGCTTTCGTCTGCTGCAGCGCTTCCACCTGTGCCTTCAGGCCCTCTATTTCCGCCGCTTTTTTGGTCGCCTCGTCGAGGCTGGCGTCGAGGCTGGTTTTCAGCTTTCCGACCTCCGCTGCCCGCTCCAGTGCAGCGGCCAGCTCGGTTTCTTTCTGCGCCAGCTTCGCTTCCTGCTCCTGCGCGGCTTGCTGCCGCGCCATGAGATCGGCCACCTTTTGCTGCGCTTCCAGAAGCTTTTCCTGCAAACCGGTCACCTCGCTCAAAGCCGCATTTCGCTCCGCAGCGAGGGAATCGATTTGTTGCTGCACCTCCTCCACATTCAGTTCCACCGTCGCCACTTCTTCGTAAACCGTTTCGATCAATCCGAAGCGAACCGCATAGTTGCCATCCAGCAACACCTCGCCAACCGCCACGCCATTGATCCACGTCTTGTTGGTCGAGCCCAAATCCTTCAGCCGGTAATGCGAGCCCACCCGGGTGAGGCTCGCATGCTGCGACGACACCGACGAATCGGCGATCGTAATCAGGTTGCTCTCGTGACGACCGATTGTGATGAGAGGCTCGGTCAATTCATACGCGAGCTGCTCACCATTCGGCATCTGAATGATCAATTTGGACATCTGGGGTAAAAAAGTAGCGGAATGTAATTCGCTCCCTGTTCTTTTCAACACCTATCCCAGCGGGTGATGGGATTTTTATCAAAAGACCGCCCTTTCCCCACAATCCATCTTTCAATTTTCCTACAGCAGATCGAGCTGCCCTTTGTAAATCCACATCAGCGATTTCACCGCAAGTTCCGAGTGGACGAATGGCTTGGCGATCAGGTCGTTGCCGCCCAGCAACAAGGATTGCGCGCGGTTCTGCGCGGTCGCGGCGGCAGTGACGAAGATGATCGGCACGCGCTGGCTGTTCTTCAACCCGCGCAGCTTGGCGCACATTTCCAGACCGTTCATGCCAGGCATGTTCACGTCGAGCGTGATCAGGTCGAAGCGGATCTTCTGCATCGTGGCGAGCGCAAGCACCGCGCTGTTCGCCGAGCGGGTATTGAGCTTCGAGGCTTGGAGCGAGGCGGCCACCTGGCGCAACATCTCGTCGTCGTCGTCCACATTCAAAACCTTCGGCACGGGCAGCGCGTTCATGCGGCAGAGGTTCTTTTCCTCCAGCATGTTGGCGAGGAAGTCGAGCGACTGGCTGAGCGTGCGCAGGGTGGACTTGTTGATCAGCTCCGGCAGTTCGATGAGCTCGCCGATCAGTCGTTCGATGTTCGTGCTCAGGCGGTGCACCGGGTGATCCTCAATGGCGGTCGCGCGCTTGGACAGCGTCTTCACGTGGCCCAGCAGTTGATCCAGCAGCTTCAGATCACGTGGATGGCGGATGAAATATTGCAGGCTGTTCCGCATCGTCATCACGGCGCGGGGCGCGTCGTTTAACACTTCGCGGACGGTCTCGTAGGCAAACTGTGGCCCGGGAATCGAGGGTTCATCCTCTTCCTCGGCGACCGCCACGGCGGTATCGGCTTCGTTGGTCCACTGCGCGGCGGACTCCTCCACGCTGGGCGTGGAAACCACCGGCCGGCTGGCGGGCTGGGCGGAATCGTAGTGTGAAGGAACCGGCGCGGCTTCCGGTCCGCCCTCGGACGTGCGACCGCGATTTCCCCGTAGCAACCAGGAGGTAAGGCGCGGCGCGGCGCCGAGCACCGGATTGGGAGCCGGCTCTTTGATCGGATCCTTCGGCTTGTCGCCGTTTTTGGGCAGTTCCGGCGGCTTGGGCAACTCGGCCACCACCGGCAGGGCAGGCACCGGACGGGCCAGCAGCTCGGCTTCGAGCGCGGCTTTCTCCGAGGCCCACGTTTCGCGTTCCTTTTCGAGAAGCTCCAGCCGGGCCTGCACCTCTCGCAGTTCCTGCGAACTGCGCTCGGCGTGGCTGGTCTTTTCCTGCGTAATGGTTTCGAGCTGCTGCTGGAGCGAGCGCACTTCCTCGACCAGCGTCTGTTCGCGGTCCGCCCCCTCGGCACTGCTGGCGCTGATCGCTTCCAGCTTGGAAGCACGGGCGGCCAGTTCCTGGTCGAGCGACTGCTTCTGCTCGGCCAGCGTGGCTTTCTCCTGTGCAAGCGTCTCGCGCTCGGCGCGCACGATGTCCAACTGGCTCTGAATTTCGGTGATCTGCCCGGAAAGCGTCTGGCACTTCTGCTCGCTGCCTTCGCGCTCGGCTTGCAGGCCGGTCGCGCGCTGCTCCAGCTCGGCCAGCCTGGTGGCAAGCGATTCGCGCTCGCGCACGGCTTCATCGAGCCTGCCGGTGACTTCCGCGGCGCTGCTCGCATGGCGGGTATTGGCTTCCGCCGTGGCCACCGCTTCGGTGCGCAAGCTGTTAATCGTGCCTTCGAGCTCCTGGATTTTCTGCTCGTGGGTGGAAGCCGTCTGGCGTGCCTCGGTCAAATCGCGGTTCGTCTGCTCCAGGCGCGCAGTCAGCTCGTTGCCGCTGGAATCGCGCTCGGCCCTCAGATTTTCCACTTCGTTTTGCGCTTCGGCCAGCCTGGCGGAAAGCTCGGTCACCGACTTCTGTGTGAGATCGCGCTGGCGGCTGGTGGCCACGAGTTCCTTCTCCGCCTCCTCGATGCGGGCGCGGATTTCCTGGACCTGTACCTCGGCCGCCTGCTTCTCCTGCGCGAGGGAATCCATCGTGCGCTGCTGCTCGGCGAGCTGGCTCTGCAAATTACCACGCAGCTGCTCGGCCTCGCCGGCCCCTTGCTTGAAAGTTTCGAACTGCTGCTGAAGCGCCGCGACGCTTTCTTTTTCGCCGGCCAGTTGCTGGCTGCTCTCGGCGAGCTTCGCCATCAAATCCTCCTTCTCGCGCATCACGGCGGAAAGATTTTCCGCAGCTTGATTCGCGCGCTGCTGCTCGGCGCCAAGCTGGCTCTGCAATTCTTGCTGACGCGCGTTCGCGGCTTCGAGATCGCGCCCCAGCGCCTCGCTGCGGTTCATCGCTTCGACCAGTTTCGCCCCGGTCTCGCCGACGGCGGTCAACCCGGCCTCGTGCTGATGACGTGCCGCTTCCAGCTCGGTCGTCAACGCGGCGAGCTGGTCCTTCGCTTGCGCCAGTTCCTGCTGCAGCGAATCGCGCTCGGGCGTCAATTGATCCAGCTTCGCCTTCGTCCCGGCCAGTTCCTGATCAAGACGAGCCAGGGATTGCCCTGCCTCCTCGCGCTGCTGGCGTTCCTGGCTGAGCAATTCCGTGAGCTCCGCCACCCGGCTTTGCAAAATTTCCGCACGCTGCTCGCCTTCCTTGCGAATCGCATCGCGCTCGGCGATCAGTGCCGTCGCCTGCTGTTCCCCTTCGGAAAGCTTGGCCGAGGCATCCTGGAAAAACTTGCGGGCTTCGACGTGCTCGCGGCTGAGGGAATCGAATTTCTTTTGCAGCTCGGCCAGATTTTCCTCGGCGGCGACGAGCATTTTCTCGCGCTCGGCGACCTTCTCTTTCAACTCCGTGCCAGTTGTATCCAGACGGGTTTGCAGCTCGGCCTGCGTCTGCGTGTGCGTCTCCAGTTTCGCCGTCAGATCGGCGACCGTGGACTGGGCCGCGTCGCGCTCCTGTGCGACCGCTTGCAGTTGTTGCTCGAAATTCTGAATCCGCCCCTGGGCATCGCCCTGCGCGGTTTCCAATTGCGCTCGCAAGGCGGTGAGCTCTCCCTGGACCCGCTCGGTCTCCGCTTGAAGATGGCTGTGCCTGGATTGCAGTTCGTCCCGCTCGCTCGTGAGCGTGCTGAGCTGCTGGGAAAGGGTTTCCTGTTGGGTCACCTGCGCCTGTTGCGCCGAGTGCAACTGCTGCTCCAGCTCCTGCACCTTGCTCTGCGCGTCCCCTTGCGTGGCTTCCAGCTGGGAGCGCAACGCGGTCAGTTCCATCGCGGTTTTTTCCGCTTCCGCGCTGGCGCTGGTGTGCCGGCTTTGCAACTCATTGCGCTCTGCGGTGAGCACCGACAGTTGCTTCGAGAGTTCGTCGCCCTGGCTTTCGTGCTCCTGCCGGGCGTTCTGCAACTGGGTTTCCAGTTCCGAAATTTTTGCCTGCGCGTCGCTTTGCGCAGCTTCCAGCCTGCCTTGCAAAGTGGTCAACTCCCCCTGGACACGCTCACTCTCGCTGCCCAGCGTCGCCTGCTTTTGCTGGAGCTCGTCGCACTCGCTGCGAGCCGCCTGCAATTCCTGCTCCAGGCTCTGGATCCTGCCTTGCGCCTCGCCCTGCGTGGTATCCAACTGCATGCGCAGCCCGGCCAGCTCCGCCTGCACCTGCTCGGCGCCACTCTGGAGATCGGCCTGTTTTTGCGTAAGCGTGTCCCGCTCCGCCGTCAGTTGCTGCAACTGCTGGGCCAGGGATTCCTGCTGGGCAAGGTGCGTTTGCGTCGCCACCTGCAATTGATCCTGCACTTCGCACAGCCTGGCTTCCGTCGCCTGTTGCGTGCTCGCCGACTTCTCCTGCCACGCTGCCAGTTCCGTCTGCATCTGGGCGGCTTGCGCCTCCGCAGTCTGGTGCTTTTGCTGAAGATTGTCGTGCTCCGCCGTGAGCGTCTTCAGTTCATCCGCGAGCGAATCGCAGCGCTGGGAAAGTTGTGTTTTCTGCTCCTCAAAAGTGGCGCGCTCGCCCTGGAACGCATCGAGCCCGGCCTGTGCGGCCCGCAGTTTCGCGGCGGTTTCCTCCAGTGCTTTTGTAGTCTGTTCTTTTTCGGTGACCAGCGCGGCACGCGCTTCCTCAAAAGCCTTGGTCTCCGCAGCCAGCTTTTCAAGCGTGGCCTGGGTGGTGGCCAATTCGGCGGCCATTCCCGCCGCTTTCTGGCTGCTCTCGGCAGTCGCTTTGCGAGCCTCGGCCATTTCGGCCTCCAGCCGGTGCGCCTGCTCGCGAGCGGCTTCCACCTGTTCCAGCGAAAAGCGGTGTGCATCCTGGGCCGTCGCTTCGCGGGCTCGCAGATCGGCATTTTCACCCTGCTTCTCGGTGAGCAGGCGGGTGAGATCCTCCCCGGCCTTGATCGCCTTGTCGCGTTCCTCACGCAGGGTCTCCAGGCTCTTTCGTAATTCTTCGATCCGGACGCTCGACGCCTTGTCGTCGTTCTTCGCGGACGCCTGCTCCAGTTGCAGGGACTCGATTCGCTTCTCCGCCTCGGACAGCTTTTGCTGCAGCTCTCCCGCGGATTTAGCCGCCTCGTCCTGCTGTTTCTTAAATTCTTCCGCCTGCGTGCGGGCCCGCTGAAGTTGCGCGTTCAGCTCGCTGCTGTGTTGCCGCGCGGCGGTCTCCCTGTCGGCCAGGGCCTCGATCCGCTGGCGCAGTTCTTCCAGCTCGTGCGCATCCTTGGCGGCGGTTCCAGCCGTGCTTTCCTGGTGGGCCTTTTGCTCGGCGAATTGCTTTTCCAGCGCGTCGTGTTTTTTCTGCAACGCATCGCGCTCGGCCCCCAGTCCTTTGAGCCGCTCCTCCGTCTCGAGCAACCGGGCTTGCGCTTCGCCGCCAGTACTTTCCTGCTCGGCTTGCTGCTTCTCCAGATCGTCGAGCTTTTTCTTGGTCTCAACCAGGAGAAGATTGCGGGCCTCGGCATCCTGCTTCGCCGTGTCGCGCTCTTTTTTGAGCGTTTCCAACTGCACGATCGCTTCGGAAATCTTTTTCTCCAGCTCTGCCTTGCCCGGGTTTTCGATCGCCTTTTTAAGATCGGACTCCAGTTGGGAAACCTTTTCGGTTGAGCTCATCGACGGCTTCCTTCGCCGTGTCGCGTTGCTTGATGAGCTCCTGATTGTGGCTATGCAGCGCATCCCGCGCCATGAGCAGCGACTCGATCTGTTGCCGGGTGGCATCGTTGGCTGGTGGAGCGGCGGGGACCGGGGCGGGCTGGGCTTGGCCCTCCGCCTCCAGATAGCAGTCCACCGTGCCAAACCGCACTTGGGCGGATCCGCGAATTTCCAGCTCTTCACTGCCACCCCATTGACAAAAGTCTTGTTGGTGGATTCCAAGTCCTTGATCCGGAAGCCATTGGGAATGGCTTGAAGCTGCGCGTGCTGTCCGGAGACCGAGGCATCCTTAATTTGGATGGTGTTCCCTTGGAATCGACCGACGGAAATCAAATTGCCCACCAAATCATGGGCAATCTCACCTACACCGGGAAGTTTAATGGTTAATTTCGGCATACAACTCACCCCTCCCACGAATGCGTGGCGTGGAAAGGTGCCCTCTTAAAAAGCAAATCGGATGCCCACTATTCGGGGAATCGCGGATTTGGAACCCATTTTTCTGCTAAAAATATCCCCTTCTCTGAAGACCGCTCTTATAAATACTAAAAAAACCAGAAAAACAAAAAAGCCACCGATCATGATCGGTGGCTTTTCGCAAATTTGATGAAACTCGGGGGCTTTACCCTATTTCGCTTTGAGCAGGTCGCGAATCTCGGCAAGTAACACTTGCTCGGGAGTCGGCGGGGCTGGTGGTGGTGGCTCCTGCTTCTTGGCCATCATCGCCATCAGCTTATTAAGCGGAATGACGATTCCAAAATAGACCGCCGTCGCTTGCAGGAAGAAACTCACAATGGCATTGATGAACTTACCAATGAGCACCGGTCCAGCGTGGATCCCACTGAAGTCGGGTTTACCGACGATCAGACCAATGAGAGGAGTAATTACATCGGTAGTCAGAGATGTAACCACCGCCCCGAAGGCTGCGCCAATGATCACACCGACTGCCAGATCAACCACATTGCCGCGTAGAATGAATTTTTTAAATCCGTCGAGCATAACTTTTGATGGGTTAGGAAAATATGCGCACAAGTGACACCCCGATAGCAAGCTTTTAACACTCCAAGTGGAGTCCTTTGAAAGCCGCTCACTTTTCCCGGCTCATTCGTTGACAGCATTCGGCGAATCTGCTCCCATCTTATCTGTGAAATCTGCGTTCTCCCTTGTTGTCCTTGCCGCTTTTTGTGCGGCCACCTTCTCGTCCTGCACCACCCTCGCCAATCGCCGCGATCTCTACAAGCCGGGCAAACCGAACGGCCCTTGGACGAAGCATGAGCAAAAAGTGAATCGTGAGGCCTGGCATAACAAAGTCCTCGACTACCCCGCTCGCAACGCTACTGGCGCTGCCTTTGGCTCCGGCTCCTAGTCGCTCGACCGCTTTTTTAATCATTTCAGCTTTTTTGCAACGAGACTGCCCCGGCAGTCTCGTTTGCTTTTCGGCTCCTCCCTGCTTGGAAGAGCCCACACGTCCCGAGTGCGCTCCCCAGCCCGCTTCGTGTCGAGGAAAGACTCCAGCCCTTGGAATACCCGACTACGCTCAAGGCCACCATCGTCTCCACGCCCTTGGACTGCGGCGACTCGTCGCCGCTTTCTCCACGCGAGACATGTCTCGCCCCTACCGCACAGCCAAATCCCTCCCTTTCATCTCCCCGCAAAGTCGATCTCGAAAGCCATTCCCGAAGCAAGGACCAACGGCCCGTTCTAATGATAGCCCGGGGCAACGCCCGAGGATTCCCTATTTCTCCTCAGACCTTGAGCCCTGGAATGGTAACCGAAAGCACCGCCTGCCATTCTCGCCCCATTTTAATCCGCTCTTTCAAGGCTGGCGATAAAGTGGAAACGCCATCGTGGGGAGTCTCAGAAATCGCTACGCACCAGTCCCCAACTCCATCGGCGAGGGGGATGGAGTCGGCGACGGCATCTCAGCCGCCCCATCCGGTGCAAAGTTCCGCTGCTTACGCAGCCGCGCCCCCGGCTGCCGGGACTGACCGCCCCCCAACTGCTGCACCAGCGGTGCCAGCGTCGGGTCCGCCTTCACCATCTCGGCATGGAGCGTTTTGATCACCGTTTGATTCGCCGTGATCATCCGCTGTCGCGCGTCTTCCACCTGCGGCTGCTGCCGGGATTGCATGAAGGCATTCACCACCTCCTGCCGCTCCGAATCGGAAAGATCACCCAGCGGCCCCTTGCCCCCACCATTGCGCAGTAACTGCACATTCATCTGCAACAACCCCCGCCCCGTCCGGTTCACCTTCGCCAGAATCGGCTCGATCTTCGGATCAGCCGTCAGCAGCGCGGTCTGGAGCACCTGCTGGAAATCCTTGTTCGTATCGCGCTGATCGACCAGCGCCGCCTGCAGCCCCGGTGTAAATAGCGCCTTGTCCCGCGCAGCACGCAGCTTCTGCTGATCCGCCTCCGGAAGCTGCTCGATCCCCCCTAGCATCCGGTTCGCCGCCGCGATGGTCTGGAGTTCATTGACGGACTTCGGCGCCGCCGCACGGCAATACCATTGCAGCGGGAGAGCCAACACAAGGGTGAGAATCAAAGGATGCAGTTTCATGGCAATTACCTTTCAGGGCTTTTTAAGAAAAACCCTCCATCCCCGCACCAGTTGCGCAACCTTTTATCGTAATCGCTGGAAAGCAGTTCACACCCCAAGAGCCAAAGCCCCCAAATCTCAGCTTGAGGCAACGCCCTAGAAAAAGTCAGAAACCGCCGGTGGCTATTCGTTGGAACGCAGATTAGGCCTCTGGCACCTCACAGATCTCAACCGGTGACAGCTTGGGATAGCTTGCTGCCAACTTCTGCACCTTGGCGATGGTAGCACGGACCTCACGCTTGCGAATTCCTCGCAAGCAAAACTCGCTAGCGGAAGCGTCAACCTCGGCAATCGACACCTCGCACTCCTCGCGCAGCCGTCGGTAAACATCCTCACCGAAGTTGCGGAACTCGTGGATAAGTTTCGGATCCGGCGCGGAGAGCTGGACTTGGACAGTGCAAGGCATGAAAAAAGTGCCTGCCGAAAAGTTTCCAAGAGGTCAAAGCTTCCCATCAACATCGCCGCACCCCAAGTCACCCCTTGGCCTATCGAATGAGTATTAAAAGTAAGCTCCCTTTTAAAATCACAATACCTGCGTGGCTCTTAACGCCAGCCAAACAAAGGCACCCCAAGCCACTACTGCCAGACCAAGAGAAACCGCTGCCGGAACCAATCTTGCCCACAACAAAGTACAGCAAAGCAAAACGGACATGGACACCACCGCAGCCATCCAAAGACTTACCGCGCTTGCGTGGTCGAGAAAATGTTCGCCGAAAACCGTCCCGAAAATCATGAATACCCCAGACCAGAAAAACGCACCGAAATGATAACGGTAGTCTTCGGGCGTAGCTTTCCTGAACCTCTCACCCGAAATCCACCGAATAATCCAAACTAATAACCAGGGGGGCATAATGAGGTAATAACACTCTGCGCCCCAGCGCACGCGACGTGGGCACGACGCAACCACTCTCGCCAAGTTCGCAGCACCATATAGAGGCTAAGTCGCACGGTTTGGAATGAAGTGACGACGCTGAAGAAGCAGGCAAAGAACGGCGACGACTGCCACGAAAATCCAAAAGCTGTAAGCTGCCGCAGCGCCGTCGAACTGAGTCCACGCATAACCCGGCGCCGTCGAGGCAAAGGAAAAAGGCAGCCCATACTTGGTGATGATGCCTACTGTGGCCTCTTGCGTATCATCGTGACCGCTGACAACAAAGAACGAAGCAGCCAGGAGGACGCCCCCGCCAAGCAAAGAAGCGATCATGGTGAGGATGATTCGCAAGATCATTGAGGTATGTTCCGTATCGTCTGCAGTTTAAATCCATCTCCTCTGCGTCTCTGCGTGAGCATCAATGGATCCCCAGCAGTTCGCGCTGCCACGGCATCAGGCTGGTCACGGCATCGGGGGCCTCGTTGGCGAGGGCTTCGAGGGCCGCTTTCGGCGCAATGAGCGAAGGGTCAAGCTTCAACCGGGTCGCCACTTCGTCACGATGCTTGCGCAGGTTGCGGAAGCACTGCTCCTGCTCCGGGGTGACTCGCAGGCGCGGCTTGTGCACGAACTTCGGCCACCCGGATTCTGGCAAAACGACGGCGGCGGCGGCCGCATCCTGGAACCGGCGCAACCGGCCCCCTTGCAAACGCTCGGGCCGATCCATGCCATGCTGGGCCACCGCCCGGGCGCTGGCGAGCAACTCATCATTGCTCAAAATATGGAAAACGGGGCGGTCCACCGCGCGCGATTCCTCATCGCGCCACTGCCAGAGGGCACGCAGGATGGCGGCATCGCGCCCGCGAAAGTCGTTGCTGCCGGAGATGCGCCAGGCGTTCTCCACATCGCGCTGCTTTACTTGTTTCGTCGCCTCGACCACGCGGGCACAGGATTGGACGAACCATTCCCAACGCCCCAGCTCGTGCAGTTGCGTCTCCAGGATCGATGCCAGCCCGAGCAGATTGCGCGTGTCGTTTTCCGCATATTCGATCATCTGCGGCGGCAGCGGACGGCGGGCCCAGTTCGCCTTTTGCGAGGCCTTGGCCAGGGTAACGTTGAAATACTTGAGCAGCAGGGCGGCGAGGCTGAACTCCAGGTGCCCGGTGAGGCGCGCCGCGATCATCGTATCGAAGACGAAGACCGCATCCTGATACCCCGAGCGCCGGAGCAGACGCAGATCGTAATCCGCCCCGTGGATGACGATGGAGTGATGCCGAAGCTTGTCGAACAGCGGGTCCAGCGAAAAACCGGCCAGCGGATCAATCAACACATCCCGGCCCGGGACGGTGATCTGGATGAGGCAAAGCTTCTCGAAATAGCAATGCAGGCTATCCGCCTCGGTATCGAGGGCGATTCGCTCCTGCCCTTCCATGGCGGGCAGGAATGCTTCCAGAGATAAAGTATCGGTGATCAAAAGTCGCGGAGTCCGGCCAGCAGCAGCTCGACGTTGCTCTGCGTGGCTTTAAGATTTGAATACAGCACATCCATCGCCTCGATCGCCGGTAATTCGGCCAGCTGACGGCGCAGGACGTGGACTTTCTCCAGCTCGAAGGGATGATACAGCAAATCCTCCCGTCGGGTGCCGGAATTGAGAATATGAATGGCGGGAAAAATGCGGCTCTCGGCGATGGAGCGGTCGAGATGGAGCTCCATGTTGCCGGTGCCCTTGAATTCCTCGAAGATCACCTCGTCCATGCGGCTCTCAGTCTCGATAAGCGCGGTGGCGACGATGGTGAGACTGCCGCCCTCCTCCACATTGCGGGCGGAGCCGAAGAACTTCTTGGGCTTCATCAACGCCTTGGACTCGACCCCGCCGGACATGGTGCGGCCCTTGGCCGGCTGGCCGGCATTGTAGCCGCGCGCGAGGCGGGTGATACTGTCGAGCAGGATGATGACGTGTTTGCCCCCCTCAACCAGGCGCTTGGCGCGCTCGGCCACCAGCTCGGCGACCTGGCTGTGCCGGGAGGATGGCTCGTCAAAGGTGGAGCTGAAAACATCCGCATCCACGCTGCGCCGGAAATCGGTCACTTCCTCGGGGCGTTCGTCGATCAGGAGGAGAATCACATGGCTCTCGGGAGAACTGGCGCGGATTGCGCGCGCAATATCCTTTAAGAGCACCGTCTTGCCCGTGCGGGGCGGGGCGACGATGAGCGCGCGCTGGCCACGACCCAGGGGAGTAATGAGGTCCACCGCCCGGGCGGTGAGCGATTTGGTAATCGAATTTTCCAGGATAATCCGCTCATTGGGGAACATCGCCGTGAGGTGGTCGAAGTGCTTGGGCTCGACGTAGCCTTGGGCCGGCTTTCCTTCGATCGCGAGGATTTCCCCGACCATGAGGTAGCGCTCGTTCCCCTGGGGGGCGCGAATGACCACTTCGAGGAGATGGCCGGGACGCAGCGGCATCTTCTGCAACATCCCATTGGGAACCTGCGGATCTTCCGGCAGCGGCTTGAAGCTGTATTCCTTCCAGCGAAGGAACGCCTGGTTGCTTTCGTTGATCTCCAGAATCCCCTCCCCCCGCACCGTCACCCCACGCTGGGCAAAGAACCGCAAAAGATCAAAAATCAAATGATGGCGGGTGCGCTCGGGATTGACGCGCTGCTGGTAATCGGCGGCAAGCTGCAACAGTTCCGCCATCGGCTTGCGATGGAAATCCTGGACACTCACGCTGGCTGGCAACGGCGGCGGTTCCGGCGGCGGGGTGGCGGGCGCCTGCTCCTGGGGCGGCGCGTCTTGGATTGGTTGCTCCATGTTTTCTGAAAATGGGTCTCTTTTAAGGAAAGCGTTGCAATAGGAAGCGCACGAGCGCATCAACCTGCGCCTCAAGTGCGGCTTCACCAGCGTCATTCCATATTACCTGACTGGCATGCGCGATCTTCTCCTTGATGTCAAGTTGCGCGGCCATCATCCGTTTTGCCGTCACTTCGTCAAGGCTGCGCTTTTCTTTCAAGCGCTGAAGCTGGATCGACGGGGAACAAGCCACGACCACGATCCAATCAAAGTGATCCTGGACGCCGGTTTCGAACAGGAGCGGGATATCGACCAGCAGCCAGCGTTGCTCCGAACGAAATTTTTCCGCCAGGGCCATCCATTCCGCCCGGATGATCGGGTGCAGGATGGCTTCCAATTCACGGCGACGCTCTTCACTAGCGAAGACGACCTCGCGGAGGCGGTCCCGCTGGAGGCGATACCCGGAATCGTAGATCTCGGCACCGAAGGCCTGCTGGATACGTTCCCGGACAAAAGAATTCGACGCTGTCAGTGCTCTGGCGCACTGATCAGCGTCGAAAATTTCTGCGGGTAAACGCTGGAGGATTGCCTTGGTGAGCGTGGACTTGCCGGTGGCAATCCCTCCAGTGATTCCCAGAACGGGCACGATTACTTCGAGTAGAGCGGTGCCTCGGGCTGAGCCGGGGCGGCCAGGTCTTCCGGCAGCGGGAGCGGCTGCACGACCTCGTCCTTCTCTTCCAGGTTCTGGATCGGCTCGCCAGCCGGGTTGAGCAGGCGGGCGGTGACGAAGATCACGAGGTTACGCTTGATGTGCTGCTCCACCTGCGAGCGAAACAGACGGCCCACGAGCGGGAGGTCGCCCAGGCCGGGGACCTTGTCGTTGACCTTCTGCACGTCTTCACGCATGAGGCCGCCGAGCACTACCGTCTGGCCGTCCCAGATGCTGACACTGGTCGTCACCTTGCGGGTGCTGAAGATCGGCTGGTTGATCACGTTGTCGGTGAGAGTGATCTGACTGCTCTGCCCACTGAGGCTGCCGGTGAGGCTGAGCGCGGCCGGGTTGATCGTATTGATCGGGCTGCCGTAGTTGATGAAGCCTTCGAATTCAACCACCTGCGGAACGAGGTTCAGGTCGATCGTCTGGCCATCCGGACCCACGGTTGGTTCCACCTCGAGTGTGACACCCGTATTGCGGGTTTCGAACGAAGTCGGGGTGGTCGGAGTGATCGGATAGATTTGAATGGACTGCGAGCCGAGGCCGTTCGAGCCGGAGCTGCCGCCGCCCACGTTCTGCGGGATCTGCGGAGGCGTGAACTCGGTCGGATAACGGAATTCGCGGATGATCTCGATCACCGCGCGCTGACCGCTCTTGGTGGTCACGCGGGGAGCGGAGAGGAGGTCAACTCCCTTGGCTTGGTTGAGGGCGCGGATCGCGACCTGGAACTGCGGATCGGTGAAGATACCGCCGATGCTGAAGATGGCCGGGGCCTTGTCCGTGGCACCCGTGGTCGGGAAGAGCAACGAGTCAATCGCGTTCGAGCTGATCGCGTTGTTACCGCTGCGGAGGCCGGAAGTAACTTCCGACATCGCACGGGAACCGCTGGTCGCAAATGGCAGGGCAAAGTCCGAAGCGGAAAGCGCACTGCCGATGCCGGTGGTGCCGCCCGCGCCAAACAAGCTGGTCGAACCGGGGATATTAAACTGACCGAGGATCCAGTCGAAGCTGAGTTCCTTCAGGTTGTTCTGCGTGATTTCGACGAACTTGGATTCGATCTCAACCTGCTTTGGCCCTTCCTGGTTCATCGCTTCGATGATCGTGTCGATGAGGTCGAGGTTGGACTGCGTGTTGTGAACCACCAGGCGGCTGCTGCTCGGGATGTAGTTGGCCGAGGCACCAGGACCAAAGGTTACGCCGCTGGATTCCAGGACGTCCTTTGCGGATTTGCGGCCAGTCAGCTGAGCACCAGTCCCGGCTGAATCCGTTCCAGCCGTCGCACCGCCACCACCAAAGCCACCACCACCGCCACCGGCGGGAGCGGACATTGAGTCAGCACCACCCGAAGGAGCGGAGGACAGGAAGCTCGGGGAAACCTTGTATTCCTTGGTGAACATTTCATCCACGGAAACGGTGACCGGCACGATGGAAACCGCATAGGGCTCAATCTTGGTATGGAGATTGGCCTGCTGCGCGACGTAATCGAGCGCGACTTTCAGCGGAACATTGCTGAGCGAGAGGGTGATGTGCGCATCACCGGGATTACCAGCCGGAGCGGCTGCCGCACCACCCGCCGCCGGTGCTGTACCGGAATCGAGGCCGGGGATCAGCGGCTCGCTACCACCGCCAGCCGCCGGAGCCGGGGCCGCCGAAGCACCCCCACCAGCGCTGTTATCAATGTTGAGTACGATGTTCACACCCGTCTTCGGGGTGGAAGGATCAAGCTGGACGCTCTTCTGCTGGAGGTAATCCACCGCTTCGCGAACGGTCGCATCACGGAACTCCACCTTCGGGATGATGATGGTATTCAGCTTGTTGCTGATCGACTCCGTGCCGCTCGGCAGTTCGCGGGTCTGCTGAATCGGGTCTTTGTCCGAAAGGTTGAACTTATGCACCGGCAGTCCCCAATTTTTCTGCACTTCATAGAGCAGCTGGGAACGGGTGTGGTTGTAATCTTCGACGGAGAAGTCGTTCTTACGCTTGACCACGTCTTCCTCACCTTTGCGTGCGGCAATATTGTAAGGATCGAGATTGAGAACCTTCTCGTAGGAATTGATCGCCTGGTCATAGCGACCAGTGTCTTCGTAGCCCTTGGCTTCCACCATGAGCTTCTTGACCTCTTCGACCTTCTCCACGAAGCCGGGTGTGACCGTCTTGTTGAAGTAATCAGGGTCTTCGAGGCGGCGCATCAGCGTGAGCGCGGGGCCGTACTTGGGATTGTAGTTGTCCTGCAGAATCATCTTGCAGAGATTCTCAGAATCCTGGTAGCGGCCTTCGGTGATGCGCTGCTTGGCCAACTCGACGCTGGATTTGCAGAAAAGATCGAGCGCTTCCTGGCGCAGACTGTGCGTCTCAGGGGCATCGGGGAGATTGTCCACCGCGGTCTTGAAGTAAGGCACGGCTGCTTCGTAATCCTTGTCAACCATGGCCTTCTTGCCTTCCGCAATCTGCTCTTCAGCAGTCTGGATTTTCGCCTGACGACGGGCCACCTCGCGGTCGGCCAGCGACGCGACGTCACCAGAATAGTTGCTGGGTCCATTGCCAGCGTAAGACGACGGAATGGTGGTAATAAGACCTGCTAGCACACAGAGGGTGGCAAGAGGGGGTTTGATCATGTTATGCGGTGGTTTGGGTTTTTAAAATTTCTGCCCTTAATAAACACAGGTGGCTGACGGTTTCGCTTTTTTACCCAGCGAAGCCATCAGCCATGGAATTTACTTCTCCAGAGCAGGAATCTTTATTGGTTTTCCAGATGGGTCTTGGATAGTGGCTTCAGTGCTCGTGATGTCAATCACTTTATATTGAATGTTGGTTTCCGGATCGACTGAGAAGGTCTTGTTCTTCTTCACGGCGAATTCCTTGCCATTCCACAGGTATTTAAACAAAGCGTAGGAATCGGGCGAATCGATGAGCTTGTTGACGATGAGGATGACCTTGTCGCCCGTCTCGGTATTTTGCAGGGTGAGCTCGGAGACGTCGTCGGTCGCGCCGGTGCTGCTGTTGGTCGAGGTCTTGGCCTCGAAGCTCATGATCTTGAACTTGGTGTTGGGCACCGGGTCGTTGATCTTGAGGAACAGCGTAGGCTGGCGGATGTCCACCGTGTTGATCTGGAAGGTCAGCGAATCGGGCTGCTTGGGATCGCCGTCATACGCCTTGAGAATTACGCGGAACGGCTTCTGGATAAAGCGCTCCAACCGGAGCTTCGTGTAGTAGGGCGGATGGGAATTCTTGTCCTGCGGATCAGTCTTGCCCTCGTATTCATCGAGGTTGGTGAATCCGTCGCCATCCGGATCATCCGTCAACACCGTGGGCGACAGGACGTCGAGATCGTGTTCTTTGAACCAGCTATTCGGCACCGGAGGGTGCACCGGGGCGCTCCCGCTGTCGGTATCAGGCTGGATCAGCTTCCCATCCTTGAGGATGTAGAGCTGCGAGACGAAGAGCGAACTGTTCGACTTATCCCAAGTCGGCTTGGTGGCGAGATCCTTGAGGCTGACGCCCACCGCCGTGGAGTCCAGCGATTTGATCTTGTCGTTCTGCGGAACCGGGGCGGTGATATCGGCGAAGACATCCTTAAACGCCTGGGCTTTGAGAATCAACAGGACCGAGGTGGCGAGGAGGGCGGCGGCGAGAAGGCCGAGCGCACATTTTTCGAGATTTTTTTTAATCCAGTCCATGGCGGGTTATTTAGCTGCCGTCTTTCCGGCAGACTTGGCAAAATCAATGATTTCGAGCGAGAGGGTGACGTTCACCTTTTCGCGACCAACAATTGGCTGGAGCCAGTCGTTCTTTTGGGAGTCATCGGCAATCGGCTGACCGCTGGCATCCAGCGCAACCTGAGCGGTGGCGGCGGTCGCAGTGACCGGCTTGATGCGGGACGGCCCTTTAATCTGATCGTTGTGCAGGCGCAGGTTGCGCACGATGATGAATTGCTCATCAGCCGAGCTGATCGCGTTCAAAGCCTGCTGGAACTTTGCCTGATCGGCACTGAAGGCGACCTGAAAGGTTTCCTTGGTGAGGAGCTTGCTCTCATCCGCCTGGCCACCGGCAGGAACCGGCGGGCGAGGCACCGCCGCATCCGCAGGCTGTGCCTGGACCTTGCTTTCCTGAGGCAGCGGATCACGAGCGATCGCCGTGATCTGACTGATGCGTGAGGTAATCAGCGCATCCACGACCAGCTTGATCGCTTTCAACTGCTGACCAAGGGCGGAAGCCGCTTCGTTGCGAGGCGGAACGCTCTGATAGTCCTGAAAGCCCAGGTAAAAACCTTCCGGCAGCTTCACTCCGCTCGCCGTGGCCTTGGCCTCGGTATCGTTCACCGCATCCTTCAGCGCGCTTTGGAAGCTGGAGGGCGTCATGTCCTCGACCGGGAACTGCATGCCCGCCACCTTGTCCTGCAGGCCGGCAATCTGCTTCACATATTCATCCTTCTGCTGCTTGACCTTCGCAAGATTGTCTTCCGTGCGGGAAGGGGTGAGCCCCTGCAACTGGTTGAGCTGCGCCGCCTGGCTCGTGTAGGAGCTGGAAACCTGATCGAACTGATCGCTGGAGGAATACAGGAGATATCCCAACACCCCAACCCCGACCACCATCACGGCAATAAAGATGGCCAGGAATTTGTTTTCTTTAATCCAGTTCATTTGGAGTTCATTCCTTTCTTGAAGGGGAGCAAAAATTCATAGCTGTAAGCCCAGTCCGTCTTGTTGCTGGTGGAGCGGACGGGGTTGATCTTCTGGCGGTCATCCGAACCAATTTCGAAGTACGGCGACTGCGCGAGGTTATTGAGGAAGTCGTCGATCACACCCTCTTCCTTGGGATTGTCGAGATACAGCCCCTGGAGACGCAACACCTGCTTCAGCTTGGGAGCAGGCTGCCCATCGGGAGCAGTCGGCTGGTCAGGAGCCGGAGTCGGAGCAGCCTGGGCACCGGCTGGCTTGCCAGTGGCCGAAAGGTCTTCGCCAATCGGGGTAAAAGTCCCATCTTCCGCGAGGTAGCCGGGCTCGAAGCTCGTAATCCAGATGTAGTGATCCGGGAGCCTGGAGTTCAGGTCATCAATCACCCGCACCCAGAAGCTGCGGTCGGAAATGGCGTCTGTGATCGGCTTGGCCAGATCGGTCGCCGATTTCACTTCGTTGTCCACCGCCTTAAATTGATTGTCCAGTCCCTGCAATTTGGTGACGCGATCGTTCAACTTGCCGTTGAGCACCCCGCTCTCGATCGTAGTCGCCTGGAGGAAGTAGAGCCACCAGCCCGCAAGACAGAGCAGCGCACAGACCCCGGCCATCACGATATAGGGGCGCTTGCGAGTCAGGGCCGCCGCCTTGGCCACCTTCGCCGGCTGGAGATTCAACTCCATCGGGCAGGAGGTCGCCGAGCGCAGGGCCACGCCCACCAGTTCACCCAGCACGTGGGCACTGGAGGAGACATCACTCACATTGACTCCCGGACCGACCGTGACGTTTTGCAGCGGATTGAGGAACTCAATCGGCGCATGGAGCTTCTCCTGGAAGAACTCCTGCATGTAAGGCAGGCTGCTGCCGCCACCGCTGAGGTAAATCTTCTTCGGCTGCGCCCCCTGCTGCTGAGAGCGATAAAAGCTGATGGAGCGCGTGATTTCCGAGTGAAGACGCGTCATGCTATTGCGAATGATCTTTGCGGCCCGCGCCACATCCGGATCGGCGGGCTCTTCGTAGGTAGTGCCGAGACTCACAAAGCCCTGGGTCTTCTTGCGCTCTTCGGAGGCCCCGAAGGGCTCGTTGAAATCCTTGGCCAGCGCGCCGGAAATGGAAGCACCGCCGTGCGGAATGCTGCGGCTGAAAATTTTGCCGGGCTCGATGAAAACGAGGTTGGTCGTGCGGGCACCGATATCGATCAGCAGCACGCACTCGGTCGGCTCGCCGTAGTTGTAACGGAACGCATTGTAGAGCGCCATCGGGGCCACATCGACCACCCCGGTCTGCAAACCGGCGTCTTCCACCGATCCGTTGATTTCATCCAGCGAATCCGCCTTGATCGCCACCAGCACCACCTCGATCTGCGAGCTGGCCGGGTCTCCCACGAGCTGGTAATCCCAGACCACCTCATCGATCGGGAACGGCACGTTTTGCTGGGCTTCGAATTGAATGATTTCGTCCACCTTGTCCGGAGCGACGGTCGGCAGCTTCACGAAACGCGTGAAAACCGACTGGGCGGCAATGGTGTAGTTCACTTTGCCGGCCTTGATGCCCATGGAGGCCATCATCTCGGAAATAGTGATCTTCGTCTGCGCCAGGCGAGTGGCATCCGCCGCCGGATCGGCAATCAACTCAGTCAGCTTGAACGCCTTGAGCACAAGGCCGCCCTGCGCGGTGGTGGTGAACTCGGCCAGACCGACGGTCTGCATGCCGATATTGAGAGCAAAAATACGATTTGGAGCAGCCATGTAGAATCAGCGTTTCATTAATCCCTTGGATGGAACGGCATTCTTCAAGCCCGGCGCACGAAGATGCACGGATGTGAAGGAGGAAGACTTCCCTGGAAGATGGAGGCCTGGGGGATTCTGTTCTTGGGGAGGGGTGAACTTCAGCACGTCGCCTTAGTGGGTATCGGGTTTGAGGGCCTCGTAGCGATCCCAGTAAAGCGGAGCGAAAGGCGTTTGGTTTTTATTCAGCACCATTCCCGTAAGGTGCGGGAGACTGGGAATCGCGACGTTTTTCACCGCCTTGCGATCCAGCACCTGCCCCTGATGAAGCACCGTCACCCATACATTCTGAATATCCGCCCCCGTGAGCGGCTGGCCATTGGTCAGCGAAAGAAGGGTGCGCGGCGCGATATACATCACCGAGTAGTGATCACGCCCCTTGGGGACGTTGATGACCGTAACCTCGCCATCGAGCAGCTTGCCCGCGATGCCCACCACATACTGGAAGGTGAGCTCATCGATCATGTCGGGCTTGGTGTCGAAAGGGACTTCGATTTCCAACCACTTGCCAAGCGTCGAGCGCTTGACGGAACCGCCGGTAATCTGGAACTCCGGCGTGTTTTGAATCGACGGCGCCAGGTTGCTGAGTTTCACCGAACCGGGCCCGACCGGACCACCGGAGACGGGAAGCTGGGCAAACCCGCTGGACGCAAAAGCGGCAACGGCAAGGCAAAGTGCTGCAAAAGTTTTCATAGGGGAAATCATTGATGAACTACAGTGGGGCAAAAATGCAGGGGCCGGGTGGCCCCTGCAATCAAAAAAAACAGGAATTATTAAATCTTCCCGCGGAAATACTCGATGGTCTGGCGGATTCCCTGATCGAACTCGATCTTGGGCTCCCATTTCAGAATCGTTTTCGCGCGAGTGATGTCGGGCTGGCGAACTTTCGGATCATCCACAGGCAGAGGACGATAATCGATGCCGCACGTCGCGCCGGTGATGCGCAGGATCTCCTCGGCGAACTGCTTGATCGTCATTTCACGCGGGTTGCCGATGTTCACGGGTTCGTGAAAATCGGACTGTGAAAGTTTGAAAATTCCGTCGATCAAATCCGTGCAATAGCAGAAGGAACGCGTCTGCGAGCCATCGCCAAAGATGGTGAGCGGCGTATTCGTGAGCGCCTGGCCGATGAAGGCCGGCACCACGCGACCGTCGCGCAAGCGCATGCGAGGGCCATAGGTGTTGAAGATGCGGACGATCTTGGTATCCACGCCGTGGTAGCGGTGATAGGCCATGGTCATGGCCTCGGCGAAGCGCTTGGCCTCGTCGTAGAACCCCCCGGGGCCCGATCGGGTTCACGTTGCCCCAGTAGTCTTCCTTCTGCGGATGCACGAGCGGGTCGCCGTAGCATTCGCTGGTGCTGGCCAGGAGGAAGGTCGCCTTCTTGTCCTTGGCGAGGCCGAGGGCATTGTGCGTGCCGAGGGAGCCGACCTTGAGTGTAGGGATGGGATGCTCGAGGTAGTCGATCGGGCTCGCGGGCGAGGCGAAGTGGAAGACGTAATCCACTGGGCCGGGCAGGTAAATATAGTTCGATACGTCGTGTTTGATGAACTTGTAGTCATCGTTCCCGGCGAGGTGCTCGATATTCGCCGTGGATCCAGTAATGAAGTTGTCAATGCCGATGACCCGGAACCCTTCCGCGAGCAAGCGGTCGGTGAGGTGTGATCCGAGAAATCCGGCGCCGCCGGTGACAACTACGGTTTGCTTGGTAGCCATGTAAAGGGACGTTCTACTGCCTCGGAAAGGGCTTGGCTACTGGAAATTTGTGGCAAATGGGAGGCGGAGATTCCCCGCGGAGGCGCCGAGGGGGGCGGATTTGAACCGCGGTTTAAATTCCAGCGCGGGAGCCTAGACCGCCGCACCAAGGCGGCGGAGCTTCCCGATCACCTCCGGCAGCACATGGAGCGCACGCTCGACGTCGAGGCGGTTGTTAAAACGACTGAAGGAGAAGCGCAGCGAGCTGCGGGCGCGATCGGTGGAGAAGCCCATCGCCTTGAGCACGTGCGAGGGGTGCAGCGAGCCGGTGGTGCAGGCGGAGCCGGCGGAACAACAAATGTGCGCCTGGTCGAGAAGCATGAGCACGGCCTCGCTCTCGATGCCCTCGAAGGCAAGGCTGGTCGTGTTCGGCAGGCGGTTTTCGCGATCACCGTTGACCACGACGTCGGGGATTTTTTCGAGGACGGCGGATTCAAATTCGTCGCGCAGGGCTTTGACCTCCTGGTTCTCCAGTTCCATGAATTCGCCGGCGAGCTCGCAGGCTTTGCCGAGGGCGACGATGGAGGCGACGTTTTCCGTGCCCGCCCGCTTGCCATGCTCCTGCCCACCACCGAGGAGATACGGGGTGAACTTGGTGCGACGGCTCACGTAGAGCACGCCAACCCCCTTGGGACAATGCAGCTTGTGGCCGGAGACGGAGAGAAAATTGATCGGTGATTCCGAGAGCTTGATCGGGATCTTGCCGACGGCCTGCACGGCGTCGGTATGGAAAAGAGTCTTCTTCGCCTTGCAGAGCTCGGCGATCTCGTGGATCGGGAAGAGGACGCCGGTCTCGTTATTCGCCCACATCGTGGAGACGATGGCGGTATCGGGGCGGATGGCTTTTTCCAAGGCCTTGAGGTCGATCTGGCCGAACTCATCGACATCGAGCCAGGTGACTTCGACGCCGCGCTTGGCGAGGGCTTCGCCGTGCTTGATGATCGCACTGTGCTCAACGCGGGTGGTGATCACATGCTGGCGATCGGGATCGAGCCGGAGTGCGCTTTCGATCGCGCTGTTGTTCGACTCGGTGCCGCAACTGGTAAAAATAATCTCACCGGGCGAGCAGCCGAGCAGCGCCGCGACACGTTCGCGGGCCTTTTCGACCGCCTTGCCAACCTGCGAGCCGAAGCCGTAGGCGGCGGAAGGATTGCCATAAAACTCGGTGAGGTACGGCATCATCTCAGCAACGACGGCGGGATCGACAGGAGTCGTGGCGTTGTTGTCGAGATAGATGAGTGGTTCCTTCCGGGCGGTCATAAACGGTTAAAATTGGGTGGTAAGGATAGCGCAAAGCAACGGACACGCCAACCGGCATTTTCGGTTATGACTCGCGGCGGGGTTACCGCCAAACCGAGCACACGGAGTGGAAATACTGGCTGCGCGAAGGAGATGACTTGAACGCATGGCTGCAGAAAACTAGGAATGGACTGGTTCAAAAAATCAATTTTGCCCAGCTCAGGCTTGGAATCGCTGCTTATGAATCTCTCTCCCGTTGCCAAATATCGGCTGTTGTCGATCAGAGCGCGGCTGGCGGTGGCGCTGGTCTGCGTGGAGCGGTTCTGTCGCATTTCCGGATTGGAGCATCCCGAGCTGGCCGCCTTTTTCGTGCACCTGTGGGAATTGCCAGTGATGGACAATTTTCCAGTTTGGGACTCACGTAAAGATCCATTGACTGAAGCGGGCTTGGGGGATCCCTTTTCGCCAGCGATTATCTCAATGATTTCGGTCGCAGGTGTGGCTGAACCTACCTTTAGGAAACTAATCGAAAGCACAGTGGAAATTGTTTATAGCAGCGCCTACGCCGCCACCGATGATGAAGGGTCTCTTTCTCAACTGGAAGAGGTGTTACGGATTACCTCAGGGGCCGGAGTGTCAGCACCGTCCGCTCAACCATTTTCAAGCTCAACTTTTGCTGAGCGGGAAGGCTGGGGCACTCCATTGCCGCGACACACCGTCGAGCAATGGCGGCACGCAAACGTTTTATGAGGATACCGGTGATCGGATGGCCTTTTTCGCGGGCAGCTGCTGTGGGTTATTGCCTCGCGGCTTCCTCGTTGGCGGAGAGCAGGGATTGGCCGAGGGGACTGCCCACGGGGGCGGCGACGCTGGCCGCCTTTTTGCTGCCCGCGAGCATCGCGCTGTGGGTGCTCGGCGATGCGCGGCGACGGGGGCGCTCCCTGCCCTATGATTATGGATCGCTCGTTTTCTTTGCGTGGCCGGTGCTGGTGCCGGTTTACCTTTTCTCAACCCGGGGCCGGCGAGGGTGGGCGACGATTGGGATATTTCTACTGCTTTATTTGGGGACAGGGCTGGCCGTGAGCGTGGTACTGTTGCCGAAATCGATTCACTGATGGCGGGGCGCCAAATTAACCACCAAGGCACCAAGGAAGGGAAAATTTAGCCACCAAGGACACAGAGGGGGATGAGGTTCTGGCTTGCGGTTTTTGGCGGAGGCGGAGAGGCTGAGGTTGGTGATGATGGAATTACCTGGCGGCGCCAGGGGGATATGTCGGACTTCGAGTGCCGGTGGTGTGAAGCTGTTTTTCACCTGCTTTTGCTGGATCAATAACCTTCGAATCTTTTGCCCATGCCCAATGCTCGATATCTCATTTCCATTCTGGTGGTGGCCCAGCTCCTGGGACACGCTATCGTGAATCTAACGGAATCGTTTCTTCGGTATTTGATCACTCCCCGGCTATCGCTGCTGGGCGCGATGCCGGAATTACGAGCAGGACGGTTCGATCTCAATGCCATCCTCGGCGCAATCTTGAGCTGCGGGTTGTTTCTGCTGGTGAGCTTTGGATTGCTGAAGCCGATTGGGAGCTGGGGATGGCGCTGGATTACGACGGGGATTCCAGTATCGAAGGATGACCATGTCTAAGCGCATCCGGTGAAACTCAGATTTTCAGTCTTCGTCCTGCTCTTTTGCGTTGGGTTCTCCCGCCTCGCATTCGGTTGGGCGAGCCAGCCTGACTACCGTCTCCAGAATCGTCTTCCAGAACCGATCCTCGTCGAATTCATCAATAGGGAAGGAAAGCCCACCAAGGTCGCAACCGTCTTGCCGGGACGAGAGCTTGCATTGCCAGCCCGGCAGTGCCGTTTCGTTGTCCACACCAACACTCAGGCTCGCGAATATGTCGTACCCACGATACTGGACGTTCCACGAACCCCCATTAAATCAGCCCCTGCTTATGAACCGATGGTCAATGGCAAGTGGCGTCTAATCGTTACCGAAGCCTCCACGCTGGGAATAGCGTTCCTTGGTGGCGGCACGGTGCAAGAGCCGATCCCCAACTTCACCAAACCGCCGCTTCTTTTCCCGCTCCGAGCAAGAAGACCATCCGAAACATTCGAGCATTATCAAGCTGATCTACATGCACGGGTACACTCCACCCTCGCCAAAAATCCCGAGTGAAATTACCTTCTAAAACGACACGCGCATTTTGGATGGACGACACAACTGCCCCTATAGGTCACTCGAAGCTCACAAGCGACTTAGCACGAGCCTCATCCACAGGATAAGCTCCCCATGGAATAATAAACCCGGAAGTCCCTCCAGACCCTTGGAGTGCGGCGACCCGTCGCCGCTTTCTCCCGGCGAGACAGGTCTCACCGAACCGCGCCGCAGGCCATTCTTAAAAATTCGCGGCTCCAGCCGGCACGGAAATCAAGCCGCTTCTTTTTGCGAGCCGACCAGCCAGAGGATGCCGCCGACGGCGACCAGGGCTCCACGGATAATCCAGGCTGTCATCGGCCCCCAAAGATCGATCCAAGCCAGAATGATGAATTGCATGTTCAGAAAATAGAGCACCGCCGAACCGACCCCGAAGAAGAACATCGTCCCACCCAGTCTTTTCATAGTATTTAATAGATGACCTGCCGCTTTACGTGAATTTTTCCGAACCGGTTTGCCTCTCTCAAGAAGAACACCCCGTTTCCTTGGAAACCATGGCGTGGATCATTTCGAAACCCGGGGAGAATGGCAAGCCTGGAAAAAAGCTCAGGAATCCGAGTCGCTGCCCTCGGCGGGACGCGGGGCGTTGCCGGGGTGCTTGGGGGTCTTGTGGGTCCAGACGAACCAGACGTTGCGAAGGTAGATCGGGAGCGGGAGGAGGTTCATCATCGCGCCGACGGAGTCCTTCCGGTAGAAGATGAAGTAGCTGAGGGTAAGCATGCTGCCGATCGCGCTGACTTCCCAGAAGCCGCGCGGAATGATGCTCTTTTTGGCGCGCTCGGAGGCCATCCACTGCAGGACGAAGCGGATGGAGAAGGTGCCGGCCCCAAGCCAGCCGATGATTTTCCAGCCATTGATTTCGAGCGGGTTGAACTGGTAGCCGAAAAGCTTGAGCATCGCGATGGTTTCGAGGAACTGCATGCGGGATGGTTAGAGCGTGGGGCGAGAATTGGCAAGAACGGGTTGGGCGGCTGGAAGCGGAGGGGATTTTAACCGCGGATGACGCGGATGGGCACGGATGGGCTGGCTCCTTATTCGCGCTCATCCGCGTCATCCGCGGTTAATTGAGCCTTACCAAATCGGGTCGGGGTTGGGAATTTTGCACGCTGCGAGGTTCGACACGGAGGTGGAGTCCGCGAAAGACGCGAAAAACACGAAAAGGGGCGGCTTCATTTTCGGATGCTTCGCGTTTTTCGCGGACCTGAAAGTTCTGCTCCGCCTTTCAATCCCGCTCCGCGGGTTCGGCAGCTCAGGACGAACCAGTTTTGGATGGGGTGAAAAAGTCCTTTCCACGCTCCGGTCGCGAAAATAGCATCCGGGCCGTTTATGCAAACTACCCTGATTCTTTTGAAACCCGATTGTGTGTCCGGCCGGAAGGTGGGCGAGGTGACGAAGCGCTTTGAAGACGCCGGATTCCAAATCCGCGGCCTGAAGATGTTCGCGATCTCCGACGCGCAGACCAACGAGCATTACGCACACCTGCTGGACAAGCCGTTCTTCCCCGAGCTGAAGGCATTCATGAGCTCGACCCCGGTGGTCGCTCTCGCGCTGCTGGGCGAGAATGCGGTGGAAAAGGTGCGCAATCTGATCGGGCCGACCGATTCCAAGAAGGCGGAAAAGGGCACCGTGCGCGGCGATTTCGGCGTGGATGTGATGGTAAATATCGTGCACGCCTCCGATTCCGTGGAGAACGCGGAAGCTCGAATTGAAGCGCTTTTTCAAGGACGGCGAGCTTTTCAATTATGAGATGAAGTATGTCACCAAGCCGTAGCGCCGGACTTTTGACATAATTTCCATAAATATACACTTGATAACAGAGTGAAATGGGGGTTTTATTTCGTCCTCCTTTAGCGGATGGGCGAAATGAAACCGAGGTATTCCAGAAAGGCTCTGTTTGGCGCATGTATTGGCCTGCTCCTGGGGGCCTTTATTTGCGGGGGCGCTTTCGTAGCTTATTGGGTCACCAGCCGCATGCTGGAAACCCTGAAATGGGTGGATCACACCCATGAAGTGAGGCTGGAACTGGAGCACACGCTCCAGACCGTGGTGGATGCGGAAACGGCGGAGCGGGGATACTTGCTCACCGGCAAGCCGATTTTCCTCCAGACTTACAATCCCAGCCTCAAGGCCGCGCGGAAGTCGCTCGCCGTCCTGGAAAAACTCACCACCGACAACCCGGAGCAGCAGCGGCGAGCTGAGCTATCTCCAGGACCTTTTCGAGCAGAAAGTGGCCCGGATGGAGGGGCAAATCAAAATGCGCGATTCGCAAGGGCTGCAAGCCGCGGCGAGCGTGGTGGGAACGCAGCAGGGCAAGCGGCTCATGGATTCGATCCGCGATGGAATCCGGCAGATGGAGGAAACGGAGGACGCGCTGCTGAAGAGCCGCGCGGATGCGGCCCGGCAAGCCGTTCATACCACCGTGGCCACGGTCACCGCAGGCAGCGGAGTGGCACTGGCGTTGCTGGCTTTTGCCCTGTGGATGTTGCAACGGCAGTTCCAGGCCCAGAAGCGCATGGCGAAGGTGCTCCAGGAATCGAAATCTTACGCGGAAAGCATCGTGAATACCGTCCGCGAGCCCCTGGTGGCTCTGGGGCCGGACTTGCGCGTGGAGCGGGCGAACCGCTCGTATTACACCGCCTTCGGCGAGACGGAAACGACCACCGAGGGACGCAACTTCTTTGAACTGCAAAGCGGGGCGTGGAACGACGCCACGCTGCGCGACTGCCTGGAAAAGGTCCTCGCGCAGGGCGAGCATTTCGACAACCTGCAGATCAAGTGCCAGTTCCCGGGAATGGGCCCGCGCACCATGCGGCTGAACGGTCGCCGCTTCTACCGGCCGGACAGCGAACAAAGTTCCGTGCTGCTGGCGATCGAGGACATCACCGAGCGCAAGAGCCTGGAACACGTGCATTCACAATTCCGGGCGCTCTTCGAGTCGCTGCCGGGGCTTTACCTGGTCTTGAAGCCGGATCTCACCATCGTCGCGGTGAGCGATGCCTACCTCAAGGCCACGATGACCGAGCGGGCGGCGATCTTAAACCGCAGTATTTTCGAGGTTTTTCCGGACGATCCCAAGGAGACCGAGGCCGATGGCGAATCGAACCTGCGGGCCTCGCTGAACCGGGTCCTGCAAAACGGGCTGTCGGACACGATCGCCATCCAGCGCTATCCGATTCGCAGGCCGAACGGGGAGTTTGAGGAACGCTACTGGAGCCCGATCAACTCGCCAGTCCTCGGCGTGGACCGCAAGGTGGAGTACATCATCCACCGCGTGGAGGACGTGACCGAATTTATCAACCGGAACCAGGCGCTGGAGGGCGGCACCATCGAGCTGTCGAAGATGCAGCAAATGGAGGCCGAGGTCTTCCACAGCTCGCAGGAGATGCGCCTGGCCAACCAGCAACTGCGCGCGGCGAACAATGAGCTGGAATCTTTCTCCTACTCGGTCTCGCACGACCTGCGGGCGCCGCTGCGGCACATCGGCGGATTTGCCGACCTGCTGGCCAAACAAACCGCGGGCACGCTCGACGAAAAGGCCACGCGCTACCTGGACACGATTGCCGTTTCGGCCCGCCGCATGGGGGCGCTGATCGACGATCTGCTCGTCTTCTCGCGCATGGGACGGGCGGAAATGCGGCGTGGGCGGGTGGATTTTTCGATTCTGGTCAAGGACGTGATCCGGGAAATGGACGACGAGCTCAAGGATCGGAACATCCAGTGGGACATTCATCACCTGCCGGTAATGGAGGCGGACCCGGCGCTGATGCGGCAGGTATTCCTCAATCTGATCGCCAATGCCGTGAAATACACCCGGCCGCGCAATCCGGCCGTGATCGAAATCGGCAGCCAGGCCGAGACGGCGGAGACGGTCTTTTTCGTGCGGGACAACGGGGTGGGCTTCGACATGGCGTATGCGAACAAGCTCTTTGGCGTGTTCCAGCGCCTGCATCGCATGGATGAATTTGAGGGAACAGGCATCGGGCTGGCCAATGTGCGGCGTATTGTCTTGCGGCATGGCGGCCAACCTGGGGTGAAGGCCGTATTAATGAAGGCGCTGAATTTTTTTTCACCCTCCCAGACCTCGCGATGACTCCCGGGAATAACGGCAAACCGATAACCAACCGAACATGACCAGCATGAGAAAAATCTTGATCGTCGATGACAGTGAATTCGACGTGGAACTGACCATGAATGCCCTGCAGGAAAACCATGTGGCCAACGGCCTGGACGTGGCCCGGGATGGGGCGGAGGCGCTGGATTATCTCTACCGGCGCGGGGCTTTTGCCACGCGGCCCAATCAATTGCCGACGGTCGTTTTACTCGATTTGAAAATGCCCAAGGTCGATGGCCTGGAGGTGCTGCGCACGATGAAATCGGAACCGGCGTTCAAAATGATCCCGGTTGTGATGCTTACCTCTTCGCGCGAGGAACAGGATCTCTTGAAATGTTACGATCTTGGGGCGAATGCTTATGTAGTGAAGCCGGTGGATTTTGCGGAGTTCGTGAATGCGGTGAAGCAACTAGGCGTCTTTTGGGCGCTCATTAACGAAATCCCCCCCCCTCCCCAACGCTCTCCCCTCCCCATGAAAACAGGCGCATCGGAAGATCGAAAGATCTATGTGATTCATCTGGAAGACGATCCCCTCGATCGGGAATGGGTATCCGCGACGCTGTCGCGTTCCGGCATCAACATGGACTTGGTGCAGGTGGACAACCACGAGGCCTTCCTGAGCGCCCTCTCCCGGCAGCAGCCGGACATCATCATCTCGGACTACTCGATGCCCGGCTACAATGGGGTGAAGGCGCTGCAACTGGTGAAGCTCCGCCGCACCGAGGCGCCCTTTATCTTTTTCTCCGGCACGATGGGCGAGGATGCCGCGATCGAGAGCCTCAAAAATGGCGCGACCGACTACGTGCTCAAGCAGCACCCGGAGCGGCTCATCGCCGCCGTCCGGAGAGCCTTGCAGGAAGCCGGGGAGCGCCGCGCCCGCATGGTGGCGGAGGAGAAGATCCGCGAGCAGGCGGCCCTGCTCGACGAGGCGCGCGACGCCATCTGCCTGAACGATCTCGACCAGGTGGTCCTCTACTGGAACAAGGGCGCGGAACGACTCTACGGCTGGAGCCGGGAGGAAGCAGTCGGGCGCAATGCGAATGAACTCCTGCTCCAGAACAACGTCCTCACCGCGATGAAGACGCTCATTTCCGATGGCGAGTGGCAGGGTGAATTGCGGCAAACCACCCGCTCGGGCGGCAAGCTCACCGTGCAAAGCCGCTGGACGCTCATTCGCGACGACGCCGGCCTGCCGAAATAGGTGCTGTTCGGATTCTATCGTGTTTCCCTATTAACCTTAGCAATACGT
>JASGKO010000038.1:0-212162 GCA_049840595.1 Chthoniobacteraceae bacterium | reverse complement strand
TGTGCCTCTACTCGTTCGTTACGTATTGCTAAGGTTAATAGGGAAGCACGATAGAACCCGAACAGCACCTCTGGCGGGAGGTATCGCGCATGATTTGAACAATGCGCTGGCACCCATTCTCCTCGGCTTGGAAATGCTGGAGTCGGAATATCCGGAACAGACGGAGATCATGGAAACCTTTCAGTTCTGCAGCAAGCGCGCGACGGGGATGGTGCGGGCAGCTGCTTTCCTTTGCCAAAGGGGCGGAGGGGCAGCGGGTGGAGGTGGATCCCCGGCATCTCGTGCGCGAGATGGAGAAGATCATCAAGGCCACCTTCCCGAAGGGCATCCGGCTTACCGTCCGAATCGCCGGGGAACGCTCGAATCTCAAGGGCGATACAACGCAGTTACATCAGGTGTTGCTGAACCTGTGCGTCAATGCCCGCGATGCGATGAATGGGAAAGGCGACCTCACCCTGGAATGCGAGTGCATGGCGGTGGACGAAGCGGCGGCGCGCAAGCTGCGGCGCGGTATGGCTGGCGATTATGTGGTGCTGCGCGTTCGCGACACCGGCTCGGGTATCCCGCCTGCGATCATGGAGCGCATCTTCGATCCCTTCTTCACCACCAAGGGACCGGAGCTCGGGACCGGGCTCGGTCTTTCGACGGTCTCCGGGATTGTTGAAAATCATGGCGGCTTTCTGCACGTGGACTCGACGCCTGGCGAAGGCTCGGTTTTCAGTGCCTACCTGCCCGCGCTTTCGGAGTCCGGCGGGATTATCTCGCTGGAGAAAGGGGCGGGCGATTGGGAAGGGCATGGGGAGCTGGTGCTGGTGGTGGACGATGAGCCGACGATCCGCGAAATGTCGCGCTGTGTGCTGGAGAATCTCCACCTGCGCTCGATTGATGCCGAGGATGGCGAGGAGGCGCTGCTAAAAATTGCGGATTGCCAGACCGAGATTTGCGCCGTGATCACCGACCTGCACATGCCGCACATGGACGGGCTGAACTTCGTCAAATCGCTCCGCACACTGTTGCCGGTGGTGCCGGTAATCCTGGCCAGCGGTCATCTGGACAGCGGAGATCTCGATGAGTTCAAGAGCCTCGGCGTGGAGACCTTTCTCTCCAAGCCCTTCACGCGTGGCGAGATGAGCGAGAAGCTGCGGCAGGTGTTGCTGCCGGTGTAAAGAGATTGCACCGGGCCGCGCTTTCGGTTTGAAGGAAAGGGAGCCAATCAGCCCGCCATGGACCTGCCTGCACGAACGCTGGCGATGGATTTTCCCGAGCGGGTGCCCGCCCGGATTGGCCACTGCCGAGAAACCATGTCACCGTCCGAAATCATCCGCCTGCGTTTGCTCAACCAGCAAATCATTCATTGCCGCGCCAGAAGTCTTGGCGAAGTGGTGGGGGCGCTCGGGGCGATGCAGGCGCAGGATTACGGTGCGTCCTTGTGGGCAATGGCGCTGCGGGTTCCCGGCACCACCGAGGCGGGCGTGGAGGCGGCGATTGCCGCGCGGGAGATCGTGCGGAGCTGGCCGATGCGCGGCACGTTGCACTTCATGGCGGCGGCGGATGTGCGCTGGATGCTGGAGCTGCTCACGCCGCGGATTATCGAAGGCACGGCACGTCGGCGCGCGGAGCTGGGCCTCGACGAGGCGATCCTCAAAAAGAGCCGTAAGGTAATCCAAAAGGCGCTCAAGGGCGGCGGCCAAATCACCCGGCCCGATTTACTGGAATTGCTGGAACGCGAAGGTATCTCCACCTCGGGCGGTCGCAATTACCATATTCCGTTTTATCTCTCGATGCAGCGGCTGATTTGTTTCGGCCCGCGCGAGGGCAAGCAGCAGACGTTTGTCCTCTTCGACGAATGGTTGCCCGAGGCGCGCTCGCTGAGCCGTGACGAAGCGCTGGCGGAAGTGGCGCGCCGCTATTTCACCGGCCATGGTCCCGCGACGCTGAAGGATTTCATGTGGTGGACGGGACTCAAGTCTTCCGAGGCCCGGCAGGGCCTGGAGGCGGCGAAATCGCAGCTGGTCAGTGAAACGGTGGACGGCACTACTTACTGGCTCTCCGCCGCTTTCCCTTCTGTGGAAGGACTGGGCCCCGAGGCGCATCTGCTCCCCGGCTTTGACGAATATCTGCTCGGCTATACCGATCGCAGCGCGGTGCTCGATGCGAAGCATGCGGAGAAAATCATCCCCGGCGGCAACGGCGTCTTCATGCCCATGCTGGTGGTGGAGGGCCGCATCGCCGGCACCTGGAAGCGCACGGTGAAAAAGAAAGCAGTCGCCGTCTCGGTGCTGCCCTTCATCAAACTGAAAAAATCCACAAAACTGGAGATCGAAAAGGCGGCGGATTTTTATGGAAAGTTCCTCGGCCTGCCCGCCGAGCTACAGATAATGCCGCCCGCGCCATAGATCCCCGCCGCTACCACCATGAAAATTATCCCCCAGCTTCTGGCCCTGCTCGTGCTTGCCTCACCGGTCTTCGCCGATGAGGCCCCGCTTCTGCGCGACTTTATTGGCCTCAATGGACACACGGTCCAGTTTCGTCCGGAGCTTTACCGGCCCGTGTGCCGCCTGGTGCGCGATTACCATCCGGTGGCCTGGGATCTCGGAAATGATTCATCGAAACTGCCGCCCTTTCCGCTGGCCAAGAACGGGGTGGACTGGAGCCACGTTTACGGCTCGTGGCGCGCCCGGGACTGGCAGGTGGATGTAAGCCTGCTCTTCGAGACCGGTACCGAGCGCGAACTGGCGCAACCTGGAAGCGGATGCCCGGGCCTACGGGGAGGCCTTTGCCCGTGCGCTGGGCCCATCGGGAGCGCGGAAGGTGGTGGATTCGGTGGAGATCGGCAACGAGCCCGGAAAATGGAGCGATGTTGATTATACGCGCATGTTTGAGTCCATGGCGGAAGGCCTTCGCGCGGGAGACCCGCGCCTGCGCATCGTTACCTGCAACCTCAGCGCGGGCAAGAGCGGCGCCTACGACAAGAGCGTTGCCTGCATCGAAAAAAATCCCGCGCTCTACGATGTGCTGAACATCCACACCTATGCCCAGCTGGAAAACTGGCCCACGTGGCGGCGCAGTTTTCCCGAGGACCCGAAGCTGCCGCACTACCTGCAGGATATCGAGGCCCTCTGCCAGTGGCGCGATGCGCATGCCGGCCGGGAAGCCCGTGTGGGTGACCGAGTTTGGCTACGACAGCACCACCAAGCCGCCGGAAACGAGCGGGGATTTCACGAAATGGGTGGGGGTAACGGATGTGCAACAAGCGCAATGGATCGTGCGCTCGCTGCTCGTCTTTTCCACGCTGCCGGTGCAGCGGGCTTACCTCTATTTTTTCAACGACAACGACGAGCCGCACCTTCACGGCAGTTCCGGGATCACGCGGAACTTTACGCCGAAGCCTTCATTCTACGCACTGTCGCACTTGCAGGGGCGGCTGGGCGATTGCCGGTTTTCCCGCGTCGTGGTGAACGAGCCGGCCCGGTTGCGGGTGCAGGAGGTACCGGAGCGATGCGGGTAAAATCGTGTGGGTCGTATGGTCGCCCACTGGGAAGGGAAAAAGCCTTAACGCTCTGTTGAAGTCCACTCCGGGCCGGCTGGTCGAGGCCCAGCGGATGCCGTTGACCGCTGCGCCTGCGGAAAAGCCGGAGATCACACAAGCGCCGGATGGCAGTGTGCGGGCTGCGATTGATGAGAGCCCGCTCTATTTGACGTTCCATCCGTGAAAAAGACTGGATTCCCCACAGCCCCCGGCGGAGCTTCGACGGGCAGAAGAATCCCATGGCTTTGAATCGACAGACCATTCCCTCCTTTGGGATGAATCGCTCCGAGCACGAGCTGCTGCGGCATCAGGGGATCGTCGTGACCTCGCTTTCCCGGTCGGTGCTGGACGACCCCTTGCGCCTGCGCCCTCATTATCACGATTTTTTCCAGATGATGCTGCTGCGTGGAAAGGGCGCCGTGTTGTATGACAACAGCGAGGCCGTCGTGGATGGGCTCACGCTCTTCTTTCCCAGCCCGGGGCAGGTGCACACGGTGCGGATGCGCAAAGGCTTCGATGGGGTGACGATTTCCTTTACCCAGGGATTTTTCGACCACCGGTCATCTCCGCCGAGTGCGCTTTTCGAGCTGCCGTTTTACTTCTCCACCGATATGCCACCGCTGCTGAAAGTCCCACGGCGCGATCCCTCGCTGATCGCGCAGGCTTTCGATGAAATGAAGCGCGAGCACGATGCGGATGACTTGAATGCGGCGGAAGTCCTGCGCGCATGGCTGCGGATTCTCTTCACCCGCATTCTGCGCCTGCCCGGGCTGGAGCGCTCAATGGTGGAGCCCACACGGAGGTCGGTGCTCATTCGCCAGTTTCATCTCGCGGTGGAGAGTGGCTTCCGCGAGGAGCGCAGCCTCGATGACTACGCGCGCGATCTCGACGTGACGGCGAATCATTTGAACGATGTGATTCGTGAGGAAACGGGGCGCTCCGCCGGCAGCATCATCCGGCAGCGTCGATTGCTGGATGCGCAACGGCTGCTTTTGCATTCGGACCTGCCTGTGGCTGAGATTGGTTACCAGACCGGTTTTCCTGATCCGTCTTATTTCACCCGCTTCTTTCGTCGGGAAACTGGCGATACGCCGGTCGCGTTTCGCGAGAAAATCCGAGAAAAATACCAGCCAAAGGTCCATTAGTGCCGTCCATGCCCATTGAGCGGAACGGAAAGCGTTTTAGGTTTTCCGACGTTTTATGAGTATAGTTCAAACACAGGAACCGCCGGTAAAAAATCACGCCCTGGATCACTCCACGGTGCTGGCGGTCCTGTTCGCCATCAGCTTCTCGCATCTGCTCAACGATACGATCCAGGCGCTCGTGCCTTCGATTTACCCGATGCTGCAGGGCACGTTTAAACTGAGCTTCGCGCAGCTCGGCTGGATCACCTTTACCTTTCAATGCACGGCCTCGCTCTTTCAGCCCTTGATCGGCCTCTACACCGACAAGCGGCCCATGCCCTATTCGCTTTCCTTCGGGATGTGCCTCACCCTGGTCGGCCTGCTGGCGATTGCGTTTGCGAATAGCTACGCGTGGGTCTTGATCGCGGCGGCGACCATCGGGCTCGGCTCCGCCTTTTTTCATCCCGAGGCGTCGCGCGTGGCGCACATGGCAGCCGGTGGACGGCGCGGCTTTGCGCAGTCGATTTTCCAGGTGGGTGGAAATGCCGGGAGTTCGCTCGGGCCGCTGCTGGCCGCGTTGATCGTCGTCACCCGCGGGCGTGAGCATGTGGCGTGGTTTGCCCTGCTCGCACTGGTCGGAGCCATCGTGCTCTGGCAGGTCGGCTCATGGCAGAGCCGGAACTTCCACCGCATCCGCCCGCGCCCGCAGGCTGCGGGGCAGAAGGTGAAGTCTCTGCCGCGCCGTCGCGTCGTGGCGGCCCTGGGCGTGCTCGTGGCGCTGATTTTCTCGAAGTATGTCTATCTCACGAGCATGACGACGTTCTACACGTTCTATCTCATCCACAAATTCCACGTGTCGGTGAAGGACTCGCAGTTGCTGCTCTTTGTCTTTCTCTTCGCAGTGGCGGTGGGAACGATTGTTGGCGGCCCTGTGGGTGACCGGATCGGGCGCAAGCGGGTGATCTGGGTATCCATCTTCGGGGTCGCGCCTTTCTCGCTGCTGCTGCCCCATGTGGGACTGGTGCCGACGGTGGTGCTCACTGTCTTCATCGGCGTGATTCTGGCTTCCGCCTTCTCGGCGATTGTCGTCTATGCGCAGGAACTGGTGCCGGGCAAGGTGGGGATGATTGCCGGGATTTTCTTCGGCTTTGCCTTCGGTGTGGCGGGCGTAGGTTCGGCAGCATTGGGCGGAATCGCCGATCGCACCGGCATTGAATTTGTCTTCAGCGTCTGCGCGTTTCTCCCGTTGCTGGGGCTGCTCACGGCCCTGTTGCCCGATGTGGAGCCGACCCGCAAGACGGCAACATGATTTCCGGCCCGCGCGCACTTTCCAAATATAATGGTATGCGCGCGGGCCGGTTTGCTCCACATTGGACGAATGTCGTTTGATTCACTACACCTCAACTCCCTGATCTTAAAAGCCGTCCGCGAGGCTGGATATACGGAGCCCACGCCGATCCAGGCGGCGGCGATTCCCCAGGTAATTGCGGGGAATGATTTGATCGGCATCGCGCAAACCGGCACCGGCAAGACGGCGGCGTTCACCCTGCCCATCCTCAGCAAACTGGCGGCCGCGATTGGCGATGGTCGGCAGCCGGGGATCAAGGCGCTGGTGATCGCGCCGACGCGCGAACTGGCGGTGCAGATCGAGGAAAATGTGCGCATCTACGCCCGCCACCTGCCACTGCGCGTGGCGACGATTTACGGCGGGGTCGGCGAGCGCCCGCAGATGGAGGCGCTCCGCTCGGGCACCCATCTCATCATCGCCTGCCCAGGGCGGCTGCTCGATCTCATGCGCCGCCGCCATGGCGATTTCTCCGGGCTGCAATACCTCGTGCTCGATGAAGCGGATCGCATGCTCGACATGGGTTTTCTCCCGTCGATCCGCGCGATCATGAAGTCGATCCCGACGAAACGGCAGACGCTGCTTTTTTCGGCCACGCTCTCCAGGGAGATCGAGGCGCTCACCAGCGAGTTCCTGCGCTCCCCGCGAACGGTGCAAATCGGTCGCCGCTCGAACCCCGCGGAAACGGTGACGCAATTTGTCTATGAAGTGCCGAAGCACTTGAAGCAATCGCTCCTGCAGCACCTGCTGCGCGATGGCGAGATGAACATGGTGCTCGTTTTCTCCCGCACCAAGCACGGCGCGGATCGCATTGCGCGCAAGCTGGAGCAGGAGGGGGTGCGCACGGCCACGCTGCATGCCAACCGCTCGCAAAACCAGCGTCTGCGGGCCTTGAACGACTTCAAGGCCGGCACAGTGCGCGTGCTGGTTGCGACCGACATCGCGGCGCGTGGCATCGATGTGGATGGGATTTCCCATGTCGTGAATTTCGATTTCCCGGCGCAGAATGAGGACTACATTCACCGCATCGGTCGCACCGGCCGGGCGCAGGCGATCGGCGATGCGATCAGCTTTATTTCGCCTGATGAGGCCTCCGAGCTTCGTTCGCTGGAGCGGTTTATCGGTCGCGGCCTCATTCGCAAGCGTGCGGAAGGCTTTGACTACACGGCGGCGGCACCGCCGCCGATGCCGGGTGAGCGTGAACGCCGTGGCCGCGGGGAAGGGGAGCGTCGCGGGCGTGGAGGCGAGGAACGTCGTGGTCGTGGAAACGAAGAGCGTCGCGGGCCACGGCCTTCCAGTGGTGATTCCCAGCGCCAGAGACCCGAGCAAAAGAAGCACGAGAAGCCACGGCTGGATGGCCAGGCCCCGCGCCCAACGCGGGAAAAGCCGCAGTCGGTGAACTTCCAGGGCGAGCGCCGCCGCTTCGGAGCATCGCGCCGTCGTCGCTAGCTTGAACCGCCAAATTTTTCACCACGAAGGGCACGAAGGTGGGGTCCGCGAAAGACGCGAATCACGCGAAAAAAGGGGCTTCATTTTCGCGTGTTTGGCGTGTTTCGCGGACGCTTAAAGAACCGCTCCGTTTTTTGAGTGAGTAGAGCCGGTTTACGCGCGGCTGATCGTCACCTCGGGGCGATAGGTGATTTTTACCAGCAGGTCGCCCCGTCCGCCGCGTGGCTTGGGCAGACCTTCGCGCGGGACGCGCAGGACTTCTCCGCGTGCCACCCCGGCGGGAATATGGACGCTGAGCATGCGGCCAGCTCGGGCCGGGAATCATCTCGGTGCCGCCATTGGCGGCGCGCTGGGCGCTGATGCGCAAGTCGCAACGCAGATCGCTTCCACGCGCCTTGAAGCGGGCCCCGGGGAGTGCTTTCACCCGCACTTGGACAAAGCCATCGGCAAACGGCTCGTTGCGGGGCAGTTTGAACCGGGTGCCCGGCGCCGTATCCGATGGGACCACGAGTTCATAGATTTCCACGCCATTTGGATTGGCCGGATCGTTCACCTTTACCTTGAGGGTGGTGCCTCGGAGAAAATCTTCGATCCGCAGATGCGCATCCTGCACGATGTTTTTCTCGATCTTTACCCGGCGGGGTGGGGGAGCCTCCTGTTCCATTTCGGAGAGCTCGCGATCGTAGGCTGCTCGTCGTGCCGGATCGCTCAAGACCTCATGCGCGCCGTTGATTGCTTTCAGCCGCTCCGCCGCTTCCTCCGCTCCACCATTCACATCCGGATGATGCCGCTTCGCCAGCAAGCGGTAGGCATTGCGAATTTGCGCCTCTGTGCAACGACGGTCGAGTCCCAGCGTGGCGTAATGATCTGTCTGTGTCGGTTCCAAGTCCGCGAGGCTACCTTCCCAATCCCCATTTTGACCAGCCTTTGCGAATTCAGTTGGCGATTGCCGACCGCGATTTGTTTTGGCATGCCTCAACGATCATCATGAATGCTAAGGAACGTTTGCAGGCAGCTCATCGTGCAGCGATGGAAGGTCGTCACGAGGAGGCGTTGACCGAATACATTTGGTTCCACCACCATGCGTTGCAGGAAGACACTGCTTACTATGGCGTTCGCCTGTCATTTGCCCTCGGGTATTGGATTGAACTCGGCGAGAGCTATCCGCCTGCGTTGGAGGCGCTCTGTGAAATTCGCGACAAAAATCTGCGGCTCCTGGAATCCGGGCATCATCGGCGGGAAATTTTTCACGATTTTGCGGTCATCAACGATCGTCTTCGCGAACGGGAGAAAACGGCGCGACTGTTTCAACTTCTCGAATCACAAGACCTCGCTTTTGCAACGAAGTGCGCACCCTTGGCAATGGAGGCACTGGTTGAAGTTGGGGATTTCCATCGCGCGGCAAAATACCTTCCCGAACCGGTGGCGCGAATTGCGAAACAGGCTTTGCAACTTAATCAAGATATTACGGATCTCCCGGATCACCCGCGTTTAAAAGCGGCCAATTATCGGGCTAACGTTGATATCTTTGTAAAAAAACTTCGATTGATTATGACCGTGCTGTCCGGTGCGGATCGTGGTTCCGAGGCAGCGGCGTGTCGGGAGGCAGGGCTTGCCGCCCTTATTCCCAGAACGCTTCGGAAAAAGGTGGAGCGAGCTTTGGAAAAGGGCGCCTGATAATTCCAGAAGTCTGGCAAATAGATGTCCAAAGCGAGGACTGGCACCCCGTCCCGATTCTGCTATCTTGGTCACCCTTTTTCGATGACTGCCACGATTACCAATATTGCCGCCTATCAGTTCGCCACGCTCAGTGACTTGAAGCCGTTGCGCGAGCGGCTGCTTGCCTTGTGCAAAGGGTGGGGCTTGAAAGGGACGATCTTGCTCAGTCCCGAGGGGATCAATCTTTTTATGGCGGGCGGGGTGGAGGAAATCGAGCTGCTGCTGACGGAACTGCGTGGCATCGCCGGGCTGGAAAAGTTGACGGCGAAGTATAGCGAGACGACGCATCAACCTTTCCGCCGCATGCTGGTGCGGTTGAAAAAGGAGATCATCGCCTTTGGCGTCGAGGGGATCGAACCGGCGAAACGGACCTCGCCGAAGCTCAGCGCGAAGGAGTCAAGCAATGGCTCGATGAAGGCCGCCCGGTGACCCTGCTCGACACGCGCAACGACTACGAGGTGAAGCTCGGCACCTTTCAGAACGCGCTGCCGATCGGCGTGGATCAATTTCGCAATTTTCCCGCCGCGGTGGCCAAACTGCCCGAGGAGATGAAGGAGCAGCCGATTGTGATGTTCTGCACCGGCGGCATTCGTTGCGAGAAGGCCGGGCCTTACATGGAAAGCGTCGGTTTCCAGAAAATCTTCCAGCTCGATGGCGGTATTCTCAAGTATTTCGAGGAATGCGGCGGCGCGCATTATGATGGCGAATGCTTCGTCTTCGACCTGCGCACGGGGGTCGATCCCGCGCTGCAGGAAACGGAATCCATTCGTTGCTATGCCTGCCAGACGCCGCTGGATGTCGCCGATCAAAGCGATCCGCGCTATGTGCCGAATATCTCGTGCCGCTATTGCTTTAAGGAGCCGGGGGATCAACGGGCGGCTGAGCTGGCCCGGCACCGGGAGACGCTGCGGCGCCTTTCCACGCCGCTGCCCGGTTGCGTGCCCTACGATAATTTCCGCCCGCTGAACATTCCGTTCGATTGCGACGGGCTTTCCCTGGCCGAAGCGTTTGCCCACATTGCGAAATCGAAATCGCGTGAAGAATGGGGGGCGACTTGTGCAGCGGGCCTCGTCGTCAACGACCGGCATGAGCCAATGGCAGCGGACCGGCTGGTGCGGGCGGGCGAACGCTACCTGCATAAATATCCCGGCCTCACCGAGCCGGAGGTGAATGCCGCGATCGAAATTCTGCACGAAGACGAGGCGCTCGTCGTCCTGAACAAGCCTGCGCCGTTGCCCATGCACCCGGGCGGTCGCTTCAATCGCAATACGCTGCAATATCTCCTTCGAGCAGACCTACTACCCGCAGAAGCCGAACCCGGCGCACCGGCTCGATGCCAATACCACCGGCCTCGTGCTCATCACGCGCACGCGCCATTTTGCCAGCCGTCTCCAGCCGCAATTTACGCGGGGCGAGGTTGAAAAACGTTACTTGGTGCGCATCCAGGGCCAGCCGGAGGCGGACGAATTTGAATGCACGGCTCCGATCAGCGCCGAACCCGGTGAAGTGGGCACGCGCACGGTGGATTTTGCCAATGGTCTCGAAGCTCGCACCGGATTTCGCGTGTTACGCCGTGAGGCGGATGGAACAACACTGTTGGAGGCGCGGCCGCTGACCGGGCGCACCAATCAGATCCGGGTTCATCTCTGGCATTTGGGGACCCCGGTCTGCGGTGATTCGGTTTACCTTCCACAGCAGGTGCTGGGCGATACGCAGACGCTGCCAGTCGGCGCGCCGCCGCTGTGCCTGCATGCCTGGCAGATGCGGTTTAGCCATCCGCTTACGGGGGAAAACGTCGAGTTTACCGCCGCCGCTCCAGCCTGGGCTGGCGAGGTTGCCTAAATAAAAACGCAGGCAGGGCCAGCGAATGGATCATGTGTTCGTTGGACCATTGAATACCCTTGGTCTCCTTGTAGGGGAGGCGCGCCTCCGCTTTGCAGCAGGGGGATTTTGTGGGTTAAGTTTGGGGGCGACGGGTCGAAAACGGCATGGAAGGTGCTAATTTTTCCAGTGGTTGGAATGAATTAATTACTGGGTGTGAAATTATGAAAGAGCGGATTGCTGCATTGGCGGAGTACGAAATCATGGACACTGCGGCGGAGCCGGAGTTTGACCGGATCACGCGGCTGGCCTCGGTGGTTTGCGATGCCCCGGTTTCCTTGATCAGCCTGCTCGATGATCGTCGGCAGTGGTTCAAATCGAAAATCGGCTTCGGCGGCAACGAGTCGCGGCTGGAGGACTCGATTTGCAAATATGTGCTGCAATCGCCGGACCTTTTGGAAATCCCCGATGCCCGGGAGGATGAGCGCTGTCGTGAAATCGCGATGGTGAAGAACGAGCCGCACATTCGATTTTATGTGGGCGCACCGTTGATCACGCCGCAGGGAGTTCCGATCGGGTCCCTTTGTGCGGTGGACTTCAAGCCGCGTGAACTCAATCCGGAGCAGCGGAAGGTGCTGCCGATCCTGGCGTCGGAGGTCATCGACCTTCTTGAATACCGGAGAACCGCCCGGCGCAAAACGCTGGAGCTGGGTAAAATGGCGCGCCGCGAGATCCGCTTGTCCACCAACCTGCAACTGAACATGTCGCTGCAGCTCATGGAATTGATTGCGGAAATCATCCACGACTCGGTGGACCCGCTGCTGATGCTTTCCTCGGTCCTGCACGCGATTTGCCGGCACACCGGCTGGTCCCTGGCGCGGGCCTGGGTTCCGGCGGTATCCGGCAGCCAGCGCAAGGAAGACCTGGAGGCCTGGCGGCTCGACAAATCCCCTGCGGCCACGGTGTATCGGGAATTCGTCCAGGCGAGTCCGGTGGCTGCGAGTGCCTTCCTCCGGGAGGCGGTCGAAAGTTGCGCAGCCTTGACCATGCCGGTGCTGCGCGATGACATCGAGCATCCGACGAGCCCGCTGTTGCATCACTACGATTTTTCCTTCGCTGTGGCGGTTCCTATTTTTGGCAACAAATTGTTGGGGGCGATGGAGTTCTACAGCCAGCCGCGGTCGATGCCGGACCATCCGTTTCTGAAGGTCTTGAAAGACATTGGCAGTCTGGTCGGGACCGCGCTGGAACGCGAGCAGACCCGCATCGAGATGCAACTGAGCGAGGCGTATTTCCGCCACATGGTGATGGATTCGCTGGATATCATTTCCATCCTCGATGCCGATGGGACGATCCGGTTTGAGAGCCAGTCCATCACCCGCGACTTTGGCTGGACGCCGGCAGAAATGATCGGCAGCAATGCCTTCGAGTTTGTGCACCCCGAGGACAAGGTGATGGTGGGCTCCGCCTTCAAGCAGAGCCTCGTGACTTCCGGTCCCACCGCCTTGCTGTGCTTCCGGTTCCGGCATCGCGATGGCTCCTATCGGTATCTGGAAGGGCGGGGCAACAACCTGCTCTCGAACCCGGCGGTGCGGGGCGTGGTCTTCACCAGTCGCGACGTGACGGAGAAGAAGCAACTCGAGCAGCAGTTCGGCCAGTTGGCGGGTGGCATTGCCCACGATTTTAACAACCTGCTGGGCGTGGTCATCGGTTACAGCAGTGTGCTCGAAGTGGACAAGGTGGCCGATCTCAAGACGCGCAACGCCTTGAAGGAGGTGCGCAATGCCGCGCAAAAAGTTGCGGGGTTGACCGGCCAGTTGCTGGCCTTTTCCGGACGCCAGATCATGCAGCCGGTGGACCTGCCGCTCGACGAGTGCCTGGCTGAGAGCCAGAAGTCACTCGGAGTCCTGATTGGAGACACGACGCGCATCCGCTTCGTTCCCGGGGCCGGAGGGGCCTATGTGCATGCCGATCCGGTGCAGCTCGACAACGTGTTGCTGAACCTCATCCTGAATGCCCGCGATGCCTTGGGGAATGATGGTGAAATCATTCTCCGCACGACGAAGTGCACCACGATCGACGGCCCTTACAATCCGCTTCCCGAGCTCCCGGTTGGGGATTACGCCGTGATTCAAGTCGCGGATGCCGGGTGCGGCATGTCCGATGAAGTGCGCGCCCATATCTTCGAGCCCTATTTTACGACCAAGCCGCGTGGCAAGGGCAGCGGTCTCGGGCTCGCTGCCTGCCAGGGCATCATTCACCAGAGCCATGGCAGAATTACCGCGACCAGCAAGCTCGGCTCGGGCAGTGCGTTTTCCATTTACCTCCCACTGGTCTCCGCGCCGGTGCTGGAGGAGAAAATCATCGACCATCCGGCCCATGCAAAACACGAGGGGCAAACCATCCTCTTCGCCGAGGATGAGGATGCGCTGCGGGAGTTCGGTACGGTGGTGCTGGAGGAGGCCGGCTACCGCGTCCTTGCGGGTGAGAATGGCCGAGTTGCCCTCGACTTGGCCCGTGCTGGCGGGGCACCGCAATTTGATCTTCTGCTCACCGACATTATGATGCCCGAAATGGATGGAAAGGAACTGGCCGAGAACATCCGCCAGCAACATCCCGAAGTGCCGATCATCTTTTGCAGTGGGTTTGCGCAGGACCCCAGTTTCTATGAAGGATTGCCCGAAAATATGTACTTTCTGCCCAAGCCCTACACGGTTTCGGCCCTGTTGAAGATCGTGGGGCAATTTTTGCAGGCGAGTTAAAGCGCGGGCTCGCCCTCCTGAACCACGTCCCGCGGCGGATTCTTTCTCCGGCCCGGCGGCTGCTCAGCCTCGAATTGCCCACCGCAATTTCGCGGGAATTGAGCGTGGGTTGCTGTGGCGCTCTTCCTCGTCGGCCCGGATGACCTCGTCATTGATTGCGCGGTAAAGGCCCTCGCGGTGCCCGGCTTCGAAGGCCTTTTTTACCCGGCGGTCCTCGCCGGAGTGGAAGGTCAGGATGGCGATGCGCCCGCCCGGGTTCATGCAGGCGGGGAGATTGCGCAGCAGCGCATCGAGCACCGAAAACTCATCGTTTACCTCGATCCGCAGCGCTTGAAACACCCGGCGCACCGAAAGATCGGCCTCCTCTTTTTTCAAACGCGGGAGCGCGGCCCGGATTGCTGCTGCCAGTTCCATCGTGCCGGTGAAGCGGCGGCCGGCGAGCGCGTGGCCTAGCGGCTCCGCCTGTGGCTCGTCGGAGTGGTCCAGCAGCAGGCCGGTGAGCTTTTCCGCGTTCAGCTTTTGCAGCAGTTGCGAAGCTGGTTCGCCCCGCTGTGGGTTCAGCCGCATATCGAGCGGGCCATCCGTTTTCACCGAAAAGCCGCGCGCCGGGTCGTCGATCTGCATGGAGGACAGCCCGAGATCGGCCAGCAGCACATCCGCGCGGCCCAGCCCGTGGGTGGCGAGGGCCTGCGGTAGCGCGGCGAAATTGGTGCGATGCGGGATGAAGGTCTCCGGCCCATAGCCGAGGGCGCGCAGGCGGGCTTCGGTTTTTGGCAGTTCGACGGGGTCGGCATCCAGGCCCAGCAGCTTGCCGCCGGGTTGGAGGCGGGCGAGGACCCGCGCGCGCGTGGCCTCCGTAGCCGAGTGTGCAATCCACGGCGAGGTCGCCGGGTTGCGGCGCGAGGACCGCCATGATCTCTGCCACCATAATGGAGCGATGGGTGCCGGCGGGGGTCTTGCCGGCGGCGGTCACCTTGGCCAGCGTTTCCGCATCGCCGGCGTGTTCCTTGTACTTGTCCTCGAAACGACGCGGATTTTTGCCGCGGTAACGGGGACGGCGGCGATGGGGCGGGGACGTTTCCTCCGACATCCTGCCCTAGCTTACGAAGTGAATGCCATGCTCGGCGGCGATGGCGACCAGTTTTCCCATATCGGGCGGGCCGTCTTTCGCAAACTCGTCCGCGCATTTCGCAAAGAATACTTCAAAGCCCGCCGGGGCCGCATGCAACAGCATGCGCGAGGGGTGATCGCCGATGTTCTTGAAAGTGTGCACCGAATTGCGGGGCGCGAAGACGTAGTCTCCCGGCCCGGCCTCGTGCCATTCGCCATTGGCGAGGAAGCTCAGGCGACCTTCGAGAATATAGAACATCTCGTCCTCGTTGGTGTGGTAATGCGGGGGCGGACCACCTCCGGGCGGCGTCACCGCCAGTCCCACTGCATATTTGCCGTCCGTCTGCTCACCAGAGACCAGCACCGTCACTTCATCGCCAAAGGCGCGTAACGTCTTCGCCCCGGCTGCCCGCGCAATTATCACCTCAGGATTCATGCGCCGAGCATAGCGTTCGCGCTGGTAATGGCAACCTGGGGTTTTCACCCGGGCGCACTTCTGCTATGGGTTGGTTTCGAATGCAGCCACCCTCTCCGTCCGTCCCATCATCCCAGCGCAAAATCGTGATCGTGGGAGGAGGGGCTGCCGGGTTCTTCGCCGCGATCGCGGCTGCGGAAGCGGCTCCCGCAGCCCGGGTGATCCTGCTCGAAAAAGGCGCGCGCTTTCTCGACAAGGTCCGCATCTCCGGGGGTGGGCGGTGCAATGTGACCCATGCGTGCTTCGAGCCCCGGGAATTTGCCACCCGCTATCCGCGCGGCGGGCGGGCGCTGCTCTCGCCGTTTCAAAAATTCTCCGCCCGCGATACGGTGGAGTGGTTTGCCAGTCGCGGGGTGAAGCTGAAGACCGAGTCCGATGGGCGCATGTTTCCAGTGACGGATAATTCACTGACGATTGTGGACTGCCTCAGCCATGCCGCCCGGAGCGCCGGGGTCGAACTGCGGCTCAAGTGCGGACTGGAATCGGTCGTCAAACGCGAGGGCGGGGGGTTCGTGCTCACGCTGGCCGATGGCGAAATAGCGGAATGCGATGCGCTGCTGCTGGCCACCGGGGGGTGTCGCGCGGCGGCGCTGGGGCAACTGGCCGTTAACCTCGGCCATACGCTGGAGCCGCCAGTGCCCTCGCTGTTCACGTTTCAAATCGAGGTGCCGTGGTTGCGCTCGCTGGCTGGAGTGGCGGTGGAGGCCGAGGTGTCGGTGCCGACGGCGAAGTTACGCGAGCAGGGGCCGGTGCTGGTGACGCACTGGGGGCTGAGCGGTCCGGCGGTCTTGCGGCTTTCGGCGTGGGGGGCGCGTGCGTTGCACGAGGTGGACTATCGCTTCCCGTTGCTGCTGAACTGGCTGCCCGGCTGGAATGCCGAGAAGGTGGCGGCCGAATTTAATATCCGCCGACAATCCCAGCCCTCGAAGCTGGTGGTGAATACGCCGATCGCGCCACTGTCTTCGCGGCTGTGGGAGCAGCTTGTCCTCGCCGCCGGGATTCCTGCCGATACCCGCTGGACGGTGCTTTCGCGGGGCCACGCGCTGGCTCTGGCGCAACAACTCGTGCGTGCCGAGTTCGCGGTCACCGGCAAAAGTCTCAACAAGGATGAGTTCGTGACCTGCGGCGGCATCCGCCTCGCCGAGGTGGATTTTAAGACCATGGAGAGCAAGCGCTGCCCGGGACTCTATTTCGCCGGAGAGTTGCTCGACATCGATGGCATTACCGGCGGCTTCAACTTCCAGGCTGCTTGGACGACCGGTCATCTCGCGGGTCAGTCCATGGCGGTGGCAGTTTCTTGAAAAATGCCTTCGTCCGAGATCGGGGGGCCAGCGCATGAACGCAGCTGTTAACTCCGCAACCTGGCCGTCTTCTGCAGTCGGTTCGATCTCAATCTTCAAGATTCACTCGCCAAGGATGTAACTTTTTTGCGGCTTGGGCGGTCTTTCTGGGGAAAATCATGAAACTCCCGTTCTTCTTTCCGCTTTGCCGTCGCTGGCTGCCGTTTTTATGGCTGTTGGTGCTGGTGGCGATCAGCCCCGAAATGGCCCAAGCTTACGATCCGCTGGCGGAAGAGCAGGGGGCTACCCCGCAGCCGGTGGACTTGACGGTGCATGACGCGCAACGCAATCGCGATCTCCCGATCCGGGTTTACCTTCCGTCGGACCATTCCCCGCAGCCGGTGATTCTCTTTAGCCCCGGGCTTGGAGGCAGCCGGGAGATTTGCGCCTATCTGGGGAATCATTGGGCGGCCCGGGGTTATGTGGCGGTTTTTATGCAGCACCCGGGGAGCGACGATTCGGTGTGGAAAGGGAAGGCTCCGTTGCAGGCCATGATGGCGATGAAAGGGGCGGCTTCTCCGGCGGAGTTCTCGCTACGGGTCCGCGATGTGCCGGTAGTGATTGATCAGATTACCGCCTGGGATCAGGCGGTGAGCAGCCCGCTTTTTCACCGCCTGGATCTCTCGAAAATCGGGATGTCGGGCCACTCTTTTGGGGCGGTAACCACTCAGGCCGTGAGTGGCCAGTCCTACGGCTTGCTGGGGCAGCATTATACCGATCCACGCATCAAAGCTGCCCTGGCTTTCAGCCCGAGCAGCCCTGGGCTGGGAGCCAGCCGCGCTTTTAGCTCGGTACAGATTCCATGGATGCTAATGACGGGAACGAAAGACAATTCTCCGATTGGAAGACAGGATGCCGCTTCACGGCTGGAGGTGTATCCCCATCTCCACGGCATTCCCAAGTATGAGCTCGTGTTGAACAATGCGGAGCACTCCGACTTTACCGAACGTCCGTTGCCCGGTGATCGCGAGCCGCGCAACCCGAATCACCACCGGGTCATCCTTGCTCTGTCCACTGCCTATTGGGATGCCTACCTGCGCGGAGATCCGCAGGCCCTCGCCTGGCTCAATGGAAGCGGTCCGCGCTCGGTGATGGAAACGGCGGATCAATGGCAATTCGATCCTGGCTCCGCGAAATAGCCGGGCAAGGTTGGGTGTCGGATTTTTCGCACAAAAGCGGTTACAGGGCATTTCAGTAAGTTGTCCGATATTTTCGTCCGAGATCAAATTTTCGTCACTCTACATATCCGCTAAAAATATCGGACATTTGATCTCTGGAAATATCCGCTAAAAATGGCGGATAGTAATTCAATCTTATTCACAGGCAGAAATTGCTGAACTTATATTACTTTTTATAAGTATATTTAATCGCAATACATTCATTTGCAGATGAATGTGATGTTTTGTTGTACTGAGAATGACCTTGCTGTCAGTTATCCGCTTTTTTTCTCTGTGAATAACGAGTGCGCAACTACTTTCCGCTGTTTTCTTCCGACTTTTGCCTTGTCGAGTGGGCGCACCTGCCGGATGTTCTTCCTGTGGATGAGTCCCCCTTTGTGAAAACTGTAGTTTCCCCGTGGCCCGAGGTGGTGGCGGGAGCGACCGTGAATGCGGTCGATTTCTTTGCCGCGCTGGGTGGTAAAGTACGCTGGCCGATTATCCAGATGCTGGCGAGCGGACGTCCCATGTCCGCCACCGAAGTCGCTTCCGCGCTCCATCGCGATTTCGATGGAGTGAGCAAGCACCTCCGCATTCTGCGTGAGGCCGGGGTGATTGCCTCGACGACTGGTGATGATCGGCGGATGGTGCTCTTCCAAATCCCGGCAGAAAATCGCCCGGAGCCCGGTATCCTGGACTACGGTTTCTGCCGGGTGCGAATTGCCAATGAGGGATACCTAATTTTATAAATAAATCGCTAGTTAAGCCAGCGTGGCCGTGAGCGTGATTTTGGCGTTCAGCAGCTTCGAGATGGGGCAGCCTTCCTTGGCCTTGGTCGCCAGGTCCTGAAAAGTCGCATCATCGATGCCGGGAATGCTCGCCGTCATTTCCAAATCGCTGGAGGTGACGGCAAAACCGCCATCCACTTGCTCCAGGGTTACGGTTGCCTTGGTTTCGATCTTGTCGGCGGTAAAACCAGCCAGGCCGAGGATCATGGAAAACGCCATGGAGAAACAGCCCGCGTGGGAAGCGCCGATCAATTCTTCGGGATTCGTGCCCTGTTCCCCCTCGAAGCGGGTGCGGAAAGAGTAGGGCTTGTTCACCAACGCGCCGGAGCCGGTGGACATCGTGCCGGCACCTTCTTTGAGGCTGCCATTCCAGATTGCGGATGCGGTATGTTTGATTTTCATAGGGTGCGAATAATACGTTCCCCTTCCAAAATTGGGCGCTTTTTTTGCCGTGTCGCACGCTTTTCACAAAGGAAAGTCGCAAACGGTGTCACCCCTGCTACGCTAGTGCGGATGTTTTGCCTGCCCCCCGCTTTCCGTTTTCGACTGCACTGCCGTCTGGCTGTGCTGGCTCTGGCCATGGGAATGGCCCACCCTGCAAGTGCGCTGGTCGGGAGTAATTCCGGTCCGAATCCTTTCAATGGCCTCTACATCAACCAGTTCATCGGGGCCGATGCTTTTTACAACCAGGGTTACGATGGCAGCGGGGCCATTGTGGCCAATATTGAAGCCGGCTGGGTGTGGAATGGGCACGAAACACTGACTGGCGTTTCCCAATACTTCTACGATCCCAATGCCCCGGTGGGCGAAACCGGCCAGTTCGACTGGCATGCGACGATGGTGGGGCAGGTGATTGCAGGGAATGGCCTCTATACCTATCAAGACGGGATCGCTCCCGGCGCTACCCTGTGGTCCAGCGCGATTGCCACCACTTGGGACCCGGAATCGGGCTCCGATTTCAGCGGCAGTTTCGAGATTTCCGACAGCAGCTTTCTTTACGGCTACACTGCGCCGATGGCGATCGGGGTCAATGGGAAGCATGCTGATGTGATCAACAGCAGTTGGGGCTTTTCCGACCCGACCGGCTCCAACGCCGAGACAGTGACGATCGATGCCCTGCTGGCGCAGAATAACATCGTCGGCGTCTTTGCGGCCGGAAATTCCGGGCCGGATGCCAATACGGTGGTCAGCCCCGGTGCAGGCTTCAACGGCATCACCGTGGCGGCGTTGACCAGTGATAATACGAACCCGGCCTACGGTTCGGTGGCCAGTTTTTCCAGTGAAGGGCCGAATGATTTCTATAATCCACAAACCGGGGTCACCATTCCGAAGATTCGCGCCGTGGTGGATATCGCGGCTCCGGGCGATGATTTGACCCTCGCCTATTATGGCGGTCTCTCCGGCGGGCATACCTCGGGCACGGATGGCACCGGCGGTTCCGGTCTTTATTACGCCACGGGCATGGCGGGGACCAGCTTTGCCGCCCCGATCGTAGCTGGTGCGGCCGCGCTGATGGTCGATGCGGCGAAGACCTTCGGCAACACCGAGATGGAGGACGCCCGGGTGATCAAGGCCGCGCTCATGACCGGCGCGACCAAGCCGGTGGGATGGAACAATGGCCAGGCCCTCGTAAACGGCGTCATCGAAACTACCCAGGCGCTTGATTACGCCACCGGGGCTGGGATCATCAATCTCGACAACACCTACGGCATTTATCTCGGCGATACGATTCCCGGTTTTCAAACCCTCGGCCTCAATACCACCGCCGGGGTTCCCGGGTTGGGTGGCGGTAGCGTCCTTTCGCGTGGCTGGGACCTCGGACGGGTCGCCGAAGGTACGCCGAATGATTACCAGATCTCCGACGCCCTCACCGCGGGCGAAACCATGACCGTCACCGTCACCTGGTTCGCCGACCGGCAGCTCAATCTCTCCACCGGCGTGGCCTCCGATGTCGCGCTCGACGATCTCGCCCTGCAAATCTGGCTCACCGGCGGCTCGGCCCAGACCCTCATTGCCGAGTCCGACGCCCCGATCACCACCTCGCAGCACCTTAGCTTTCTGTTGCCCGATTCCGGCGACTACCTCATCCGCGTCATTTGGGAAAACCAGGTTTATAATCTCGGCAACTCCCCGCACTCCACCACCTACGGCATCGCTTGGAACGTGCAACCCGTTGCCGCACCCGAGCCCTCGGTTGGTTTCATTTTCATCGTCACGATTACCGTTGCCTTCTTCCGCCGCGCTCGCCGCGTCCGCTGCGGTTAAATTTCTCCCCGCTTGGCGACTTGGTGTCTTGGCGGTAAATTTCCCCGTATGAGCATTGCCGAAAAGGAACGCCGGATGGTTGACCGCTGGATGATCATCCCCGATTCCCACGAACGCCTCAACGCGATCACCACCCGCTATCAGAAAGCCCCGCGTCTCGACGAAGCGGAGCGCGCCGCCGTCGGTCGCGTTCCCGGCTGCGTCTCCGCCGTGTGGCTCCGCTGCTCCTACGACGGGGCGCATTGCAGGTTTACGGCAGATGCGGAGTCTCCGCTGGTCCGCAGCCTCGTCATGCTGCTTGCCGAGCTTTATGATGGAGAACTGGCCCCTGCCGTCGCCGCGCACGAGCCGCAACTGCTGGAAGCCCTTGGCATTGCCCAATCCCTTTCTCCCACGCGACTGAATGGCCTCGCCAGCGTTCGCACCACGATTCGCGAGTATGCGGTCGCCCTGGTCGGCTAAATCTCGATGTATGGGACCATCCCTCTACGATGCTCACTGCCATCTGCAGGATGAATGGCTCGTCCCGCATCACGCGGAAATCTTCGCCGCGCTGGAGAAAATCAATGTCCGCGGTGCCGTCGTCAATGGCACCTGCGAGAACGACTGGCCCGCTGTCGCCCGTCTCGCCGCCGCCCATCCGTGGATCATCCCCAGCTACGGCCTGCACCCCTGGTTTATCGCCGACCGCACGCCCGACTGGCGGGAAAAGCTGCTCCAGCAAATCGCCGCCGGTTCCTGCGCCATCGGCGAGATCGGCCTCGACCGGTGGAAGGAGCCCTACGACTTCGCCGACCAGCAAGCCGTCTTCCGCGAGCAACTCGCCATCGCCGCCGAACGCAATCTGCCCGTCACCATCCACTGCCTCCAGGCCTGGGGCGTACTTGCCGAAATTCTCCATTCCGTGCCGCTCCCTGCGTGCGGCTTCCTCCTCCACGCCTACGGAGGCCCCGCCGAAATGATCCCCGATTTCGTCAAGCTCGGCGCCGATTTCTCCTTCTCCGGCTACTTCCTCCACGAACGCAAAGCCCGCCAGCGCGAAGCTTTCACCCACGTCCCCCTCGACCGCCTCCTCGTCGAGACCGACGCCCCCGCCATGCCGCTCCCTGAAGAACGTCGAGAATACCAGCTCCCCGAGGTCGAAGGAAAAACGCCGGTGAATCATCCCGCGAATCTGTTGATCACGATCCAGTCCCTTGCCGCGCTGCTACAACAACCGATTGAAGTCCTCGCTGCGCAAATCGAGAACAACTACCATCGTCTTTTCTCTCCTGTTCCCGGGGTGGCAAGCTGAGGGCGCTTCCGGAGGCGGGAGCGAGAGAAACGTTACGACCTTGCGCTTTGGTTTTCCTGATTCATCTCCAGGATCAGCTTCTGGATCGGAAAATTCCCGTTATGATTATTTATGCAGGCGCTAACTACTTCATACGTCCAGAGCGGGGAGAGCAACGCAATCAGGCTTACCAATAAATCCGCCCAAAAAGGAGCATGAGGATGGAAGGAAAACGTCTCTTCGATTCGATCTGCAACCGCCAGAGGAAAAAGGACGGTGAGTAAAATAAAGCATTGGATTTTAAAACCAATCCACCATCGCCGCGAAATCCATCTCAATAATCTCATCATAAGCCGCAGCGATCATACCTGCTTTTACGGCAGGAAAAAATAAAAACTCCTGCGAGGAGCGGGTTGCTGATCGAGGACGATCATTTAGCACTTCGAGTGCATTAAAAACGAGAGCTGGTATAGAGGGAGCTGGATGATGAATCTGATGCAGGGTTCCTATACCGTCGGCTTGAATGCATTCTTTCACGACGTTGACCGTCTTAATGGAAACCGTCAGAGCTGCGGACTGGGCTGATCGGTGGTGAGCGGTAGGCTTGGCCGAGCCAGAATTTCCAACTTTGGCGGCTGGAGCATGGCTACATATTGACGGGTTAAAACGATGGTGCCGACCGTGGCGCAGACCAGATCAATCACGCTGCCAATGCTTTGGATGCAGTAGAGAACCTCGAAGGAAGGGCCATGCAATTTCAGCAGCGTCCGCAGATGGCCTAAAATGGGATCCACCATTCCAAGAGCAGCGGATACCGAGATAATGAGAAAAGGAGTCCGTTTTGTCTTTTGAAAAGCCAGCAGTACGGCAACCAGAATAGCTAAGTTGCCACCCAGGTAGATCGGCAGATTTAGTTCATAGAGAAAGCTCACCCATTGCATAACGAGCCGCTTCCTACCGAAGTTTTTCGATCAAGGCGAGGGCTTTGGTGATTTACTTTTGCCTTCAACATTAATGAACAAAAAACGCGCCGGATTTCTCCGGCGCGTTTTTCAAAAACAGACTCTCCGAAGCGCTTACAGCGTGCGGCAGAATTCTTCAAAGCGATCCATGCCTTTCTTGATGATGTCGAGGCTGGTCGCGTAGCTGAAGCGGATCGTGCGGTCGTCGCCAAAGGCCACGCCGGGAACCACCGCCACGTTCGCCTTGCTGAGCAGGCGGTTGGCGAAGTTCTGCGAGGTGAGCGAGAGGCGGCTGATGTTGGCCAGCACGTAGAACGCGCCCTCGGGCTTCACGGCGGTCACGCCGGGAACCTTGGTGAGGCGGTCGAACATGTACTGACGGCGCATGTCGAACTCGGCGCGCATGTCTTCCACCGGCTGCTGGTCGCCCTTGAGCGCGGCGAGGCCGCCCTGTTGTGCGAAGGAGCAGGGGTTCGAAGTGCTGTGGCTCTGGATCGAGTCAATCGCCTTGGCGATCGACTCGGGAGCCGCGAGATAGCCGAGGCGCCATCCGGTCATCGAGTAAGCCTTGCTGAAGCCGTTGATGGTGATCGTGAGGTCGTACACTTCCTTCGAGAGGGAGGCGATGCTCACGTGCTTCACATCATCATAGACGAGCTTTTCGTAGATTTCGTCGGAGAGGATGATGATCTCTTCGTCGAGCGCGACTTCGGCCAGCTTCTCGAGTTCTTCGCGGGTGTAAACCGAGCCGGTCGGGTTGCCGGGCGTGTTGAGGATGACCATCTTGGTGCGCGGGGTCATCGCGTTCTGGAATTCATCGGCGGTCATCTTCCAGTTGTTTTCTTCGCTGGTCTGCACGAACACGGGTTCCGCTCCGGCGAGGCGCACCATTTCGGGGTAGCTCAGCCAGGACGGGGCGGGGATGATCACTTCGTCGCCGGGCTCGCAGATGGCGAGGATGGCGTTATAGCAGGAGTGCTTGGCGCCGTTGCTCACGATGATCTGGCTGGCCTTGTATTCGAGGCCGTTGTCCTTGAGGAATTTCTCGGCAATGGCCTGGCGCAGCTCGGGAATGCCGGAGCTGGGCGTGTATTTGGTGAAGCCGCCATCGAGCGAGGCCATCGCGGCCGCCTTGATGTGCTCGGGCGTATCGAAATCGGGTTCGCCCGCGCCGAAGCTGCAAATATCAATGCCCTCGGCTTTCATCGCCTTGGCTTTGCTGTCGATGGACAGGGTGAGGGAAGGGGTGAGAATGGCTGCGCGGTTCGCTATTTGCATATAGGTGTGGGTTTAGAGGTTGCCGTAGTATTCTTCGACGAGGGATTTGAAATTGTTTTCCGTGATCTGGACGATGCCCATCTCGCGCTTCGCATTGTCGGGCGAGTCGGAGGCATGCGCGGCGTTGACCATGATGGTCTGGCCGAATTCGCGGCGGATCGAGCCGGGAGGTGCCTTCGAGGGATCGGTCGGTCCGAGAACCTCGCGGATTTTGCGCACGGCATCGACGCCCTGGTAAACGAGCGCGATGCACTTCTCGGTGCCGGGCTTGTCGTGATCCCCGGGGCGGCAGGCGCTGGGCTTGAGTCCGGCCATGAATTGCACGATGCACTCCCAGTTCTCGCGGCCGGCGATCGGCCCGAGCAATTCTCCGAGCTGGTGCTGCACGTCGTCGCCGAGCTTGTAGCCGAGCTCCTTTTCCAGCGCGAGCTTCGCCTGGATGCCGCTGCGTTCCTTGAGCAGGTTTTGCAACACCGCGAGCACCGGGCCATAGAATTGCTCGGCTTGTGCGACGCTCATGCGATGCACCTTGAAGCCGATGATGTAGAGGCCGGTGCGGGAGAAAAGGTCGATCACGCCGCCGGGGCGGGCGTTCGGGAAGCGGAAGTTGTCGGGCTTGATGAGCACGAGGGTCTTCTCGACATTCGCGCCGGCGGGGAAGGGGATGGTGTCCTCCAGCAGGCCGCCGTCGCGGTCCGAGTAACGGGCCAGCAGCTTGAGGCCGACTTCGGCCGAGGCGGCATCCGGCGGGGCGAGGACGGCGGGTTCGAAGTAGGTGGCTTCGCCCTGCTCGTTGGTCAGGTAGTCGCCAAAGGTATCGCGGATCGTTTCACCGCTGGTCCGTTCGTTGACGATGTGGCCGACGGTGTTGCGAATCTTTGCCACCGCATCGGTGCCGCGGAAAACGAGCAGCAGCACGCGGGGACGGTAGCCCGAGCCGTCGGGCTGGAAATTTTTGAGCACGTATTGGCCGATCAGTTCCTGGGTGGCCCGGTGCTTGGGATCGGGATCAGTCACGATGGTCCTGGCATACTCCTCCACCAGTTCCTTGGACGGGGCGAACATCCGGGCGCTCACCAGGTCCAGACCAGTGCGCGAGATCAGCCTCGAGACGATCCCGCCGGTGCGGGACTTGCGAATCGAGTAGGGTGTGACAAGCACATACGAAAGCTCTTCTACCATATTAAAGGGTCGGCCAAACTACTGGCGCATCCCGCAGCCCGTCAACCAAAATGGCGGCAATCTTTCAGTGTCGGATTACTCCCCGAGGAGTAACGCCACCCATTTGCCCTTGCGCACCGCTTTGCCAAGCCGGAGCCCCTTCTCCGCAAAAGCGGCCACCACTTCCGGTTCCTGGGCGCGCAGGATGCCCGACAAAATCAGCGAGCCCCCCGGCTTCAGGCACTTGGTAATAGTCCCGGACGTCTCGATCAGGATGCCGCTAAAGACATTCGCGAGCACGACTTCGTAGGTGGTTTTCGGGGTCCAGGTGGTGAGGTCGAACTTTTGGAACTTCACCTCGGGCGTGCCATTGGCCGCCGCATTCTCCTTGGAGACCCGCACGGCCTCCGGATCGTAATCGCCAGCCAACACTTTGGCCGCGCCCAGCTTTCGCGCCGCGATGGCCAGAATGCCGGAACCGGTGCCGAGGTCCAGCGCCTGCCATTTGGTTTCCCGGGGCAGCTTTTTCACCACATCCACCAAGAGCCGCAGGCAGGAGGCGGTGGTGGCGTGTTCGCCAGTGCCAAAGGCCATCCCGGCTGGGATGATGATCGTCCGTTCCCGCTCGGCGGCGCTGAGCTTCGCCTCTACCCGGTCGGCCACTCGCAGCACGCCCCGGATGTTGATCGCCTCGCGCTTGGTGCCCTGTGATTTCACGATGATTTCTCTCGCGTTCACCTGCTGCGTTTTGCCGCCGAATTGGGTCTCCAGCGCCTTCGCCTCTTTGGCGGTCACGTCCCAGCCTTCGAGCCGGATGGACTTGGAATTGGGCAGGGCCGAGATGACGAGGCGGGTTTCGAGGAACGCGAGCCGTTCCTGCCAGGCGTCTTCCCATTTGGCGGAGGCGAGTTTTTTCCAGACGAGCATCCGCTCATTTACGATACGGGGCGTTATCTTGACGATGGGAAACTCGTTTTTATGTCCGCCAAAGACGCGAAATGACGCGAAAAGGAGGAGGGAGAGAAATTGTCTTTTTTCGCGTCTTTGGCGGACATAAATCCCCTGGTAAAAAGCGGACGCGCCCTCCTTTCAGAGGGCGCGTCCTTTTTTGACGGACGGCTGTAAGCCGAATTCTGTCCGCAAGGCGCGGTCCGAAGACCCGCCCGCTGGGCGATCATTTCTCTAAGCGACTATTACCCGGGAGTTGCCTCGCTTGCGCGAGGACGGGACAGGCGGTCCGCTCCCTGTTTTGTCTTGCACCCCGTGGGGTTTTTCGTGCCCCGTCGCTTGCGCGACGGGCGGTGGGCTCTTACCCCGCCTTTTCACCCTTACCCTGCTTGCAAGCAAGCGGGGCGGTTTGTTTTCTGTGACACTTTCCGTGACCGCTGGCTTTCGCCAGCAGCCCCCGCGTGTTCTACGCGGCATGGTGCCTTGTGGTGTTCGGACTTTCCTCCGGCGCAGGATTGCTCCCCGCCAGCGATCGCCCGCCATCCGTTTCCGATCATACCTTATCGAGGGACACTCCGCAAATTTCCCAAAACCCCCGCTTGCCGTGTCCTCAATCCAGAGGCATCCTGCGAACTCCTATCGCCATCTCAATGCTATGCAGGACGACGTTTCCAAAATCCTTATCCACACCGCCACGATCCACGCCCGGCTCGACGAGATCGCGCATCAGCTCGTGGAAGATTATCGCGGCAAGGAGCTGACCGTCGTGATGGTGCTCAACGGCGCACTGATGCTGGTCGCCGATCTGCTCCGCCGGGTGCCGCTCCCGCTCCAGCTCGATTGCATTAGTGTCTCCAGCTACCATGGGGGGACGCAGACCTCCGGGCAGGTTTCCTTCGATCAACACTCGCTGCCCGATATCGATGGACGCCACGTCCTGATCGTGGACGACATTCTCGACAGCGGTCTCACCCTCGCGGCGATCTGCGAGAAGCTCCGCACCGAGTGCAAGCCGCTCAGCCTCAAGAGCTGTGTGCTCCTGCGGAAAAAGAAAACCCGCCAGGCGGCGATTGACGCCGATTACGTGGGCTTCGACATTGGCGATGAGTTTGTCGTCGGCTACGGCCTCGACTACGACGAGCGCTATCGCAACCTGCCCTTCATCGGGGTGTTGCGCCCCGAGGCGATTGCCCCCGCTTCATGAGGGTGCGGGTTCAGTTTTTCTCCCGGCTGCGGGAGGTGGTCGGGAGTGGGGAGCGGGAGTGCGAAGTCTCAGCCGATTCGACGGTAAACGATCTGCTCACTGTTCTCTACAACGATCATCCCTCGCTGCGCGAATGGGATGCCCATCTGCTCGCTGCGATTGGCGTGGAATATGTTTCGCGCGATCAAGTCATTCGCGAGGGTGAGACGATTTTGCTCTTTCCGCCCGTGCAGGGGGGGTAGTTTGCGGTTAAGCGGCTTTCCCCGCCCACTCCCTGGCTTCCCGCTGCAATTCCTGCCAGCGCGTCCAGGGCTGTTCCGGCAGGCTGGCGATGTGGCGAAGCAGGCTGCGCCATTCCAGGAGTGCACGCTCGATGTCACCCGCCCGGAGCGATTCCGTGAGCAGTTTGCTCCGTGGGATGCCGTGCTCCACGATTTCCCGCACCACTTCCGAGGCTCCGGGACCGTGATTGACCGGCACGCCCATTTCCAGATAGCCGGGATAATCCGCCCGCTCGTAAGTCTGCTGGCACAGCGCGCCAAGCCGTCCGCCATAGGGAGACGCTTCTTCGCTGAAGCGATGCCCCGCGCGCAGGTTGGCGAGATCGAAAACCAGGTCGCGAATCGGATAACTCTCATCTTCCAGCGCCACCGCAATCGCGAGACCTTCTCCCGCATTGAAAAGGCTGAAGATAATCCCCCGCCGGGTGGGGGTGCCATTGGGCTCAATCAATCTCAGCCGACGCCAGGCATGCGCGGCGGATGGGGTGATCGGGACTGTTCGGCAATACAATTCCAGCTCCGGGCAGTCGCGGCAGCACTCCGGCAGATTTTCGCGCGAGGGGGGATCAATCAGCGCGATCCCCTGCGAGTCCACCTGCACGGAAATTTTCCACGACGAAAAGTCGAAGCGCGCAAAGAGTTGCCCGTTCCGCTCCTGCCATTCGTGAAAGGCGCCGCCGCTGGTTTTGGCCAGCACGCCGGGCAGTGTATCGCGTCGGGCCGTTGCCTGGTGCAGTTGCTTTCTCCACGGCTTGGCCAGCTCGACCGCATCGTCTTCCAAGACCCGCCCCACGTGCAGTTCGCGCCCGTAGCGTTTCTCCCGCCCTTGTCCGAATTTGCAGAGCGGGCCTTCTCCCCGCCCTTGCAGCGTCTCGGCAAATTGCAGCGCGGGCAGCCAGCGACCGCCCCGGTCCACCTGCGCCTCGCCGAGGGGGCGCTCTTGTCGCTCGGATTGTGGTTCCCACTCCCCGCGGGAGTTGCGCATCTCGACCACGCCGCGCCGCACGTAGCGCGCGCGTTCCATATCCACCCATAGGCCGCAGGGCATCGGGCCGGTGGTTTGCGCATGCTCCACGCCGACGGTAAGCTCCTGGGTGGAAAACATGCGCCGGTTCAGCCGCAATGCTTCGGCAAAAGGCTCGCTGCCTCGCGTGGCGGCCAGTTGCATCACCGAGAGCAGGCTGGTCCAGTCCAGTTGTGCAACCCGGCGGAGCTGCCGCGCCCGGGCTTGGTGCAGCCGGGGCACGCGATCATTGATGAGGACGTAGCCGGTTTCATCGAGTCCACGCCGCCCGGCCCGGCCAAACATCTGGAGCAGTGCATCGGGCTGTACCTCCTGTTCGAAATTTCCGGCCTTGTAGCGTGTATCCGTGACCAGCACCGAGCGCATGGAAAAGTTGATGCCCGCCGCCAGCCCCATCGTGGCGACGACTACCTGCAATTGCCCGGCTTTGGCGAGCGGCTCGATCAAGCCCGCGCGCTGCGCATAGCTGAGCCCGCTGTGATGGAAGGCCACCCGTTGTCGGACCAGCCGCCCGAGGCTGCCGGTGGCGAGCGCATCCTGTTCCGGCGTGAGCGAGAGTGGGGTGGGGGCGGGGAGTCCGGCAGCAATCGTCTGCGCGAGTTGTTCCGCCGCCTTGCGCCGGGGCGCGAAGACCAGCACTGGTCCCAGCCCGGCCTTCAAGGCCCGCGCCAGCATGCGTGGCCAGTAGCCGCGGCCCGCCGCGCCGGGAGCCTCGGGGAGGGTGGCAAAATCGACTTCCTCCTGCGGTACCGGGCGTTCTTTGTGTTCCACCAGTAGGGCATCGCGCCCGATCCGGCGCAGCCATTGCACGACTTCCTGCGGATTCGCAACACTGCCGCTGAGCATGAGCAACTGCGTTCCCGGCGGAGCCAGCGCGATCGCGAGCTCGTAGTTCACGCCGCGCACCGGATCGGCAATCATTTGATATTCGTCGATCACCAGGAGCTTGGGGCCTTCGCCGTTTAACAAACGAACACTTCTGCGTTTCCAAAGTGGCAACCACGACGGGCGCTTCGAGATTGAACGCCACGTCCCCGGTCGCGATGCCGACGTTCCAGCCTTTCGCGCGCCATTCGGCAAGCTTGTCATTGGCGAGCGCCCGGGTGGGCACGGTGAAAATGGCCTGCCCTTTGATCGCCGGTGCGGCCATCTCGAAGATGAAGGTCTTGCCCGCTCCGGTCGGCGCGTTGACCACCACGTCCCGCCCCTCGCGCAGTGCACGAACGGCCTGTTGCTGCCACAGGTCTGGCACTGTCAGCGGGATTTCGAGTCCTCTCATCGTTCTGCGCCCGGGCGTTATCCGCACCCTGGATGGTTATTGGAACTGCGGCGAAATACTGAAACTGCGGGTGAGATGTCCGCACGCCGCAATCGTCTGGATGCCGAGCTTTTGCTCGAATGGCCGCTGCTCGTGATGATCCGGCATCCCCCAGCAGGGCTCCACGCAGATGAATGGACCGCCATCACTCCAGATCGTGGCATAGGGCACGCCGCTGAAGTTCAGGTAAAGCACCTTGTGTGTGGCCGGATCGGCGAGCACGAAAAGCGGGAGATGGACGCCGCTCAGGTCGAGCAGATACGAGTCCGGGAGCTTCTCCTTGTCGAACGGCATGTCGCCCCCCGGGAAATCGATCGTCTCCGTCTCGCCGGAAAGGAAATTACCGGGTGCGAACAGACGCACGTAGCGCCCCGCCGCCATTTTCAACTCCGCGTCGGCGATCGAAGTGACTGCAAAGCCCGGGTGCAGCCCGAAGCTCACATGGCAATCGTGGTCCTCGTAGTTGTGGAATACAAAGTTGATTCGTAGCGTGTCGCCCACCAGTTCATACGTAAGCTGGAAGCCGACCTTGAACGGGTATTCGTGCGGTGCAATCTGGTCCGGCTCCAGTCGATAGGTGAGCGAGTTTTCGTCGTGATGCTCCGGGGCCGGGAAATGCTTGCTCCGCAAAAAGCTGTGGTTCCCGCCGCAGATTTCGTGGCCGAGGTAGTTCGACTTTTCTCCCTTCAACCGGTGCAGGAAGTAGCCCATTACCGTGGCATGATTGCCCCAGCCGGAGGCTGGCTTTTCCACCTCGCCATCGCGATGGAGAAAGCCGACCCACTCGCCCGCCTCGTTGCGACGCGAGATGCTGATTAATTCCGCACCGATTCGGGAAACCGCGATCCGCAGTCCCGCGTGATCATCGGTCAGGATATCGAGCTTCTGCCCGCCGGTCTCAACTGTGCTGTAATGAAAAGCCATGTGCAGACTTTATGTGGCACCGGCGTGGGTTGCAATGGCTCGCTTTTCGCGGGAGCTGCCCTTATGTTGGGTCCCCGATGAAACCCGATGCGCCTTCCATCCCGATCGACCCGCTGCTCCTGCGTATGCGGAAGCTGGGCGTGCGGGTCGAGGACCTGGAGGAGCGCTTTGCCCGCTCTTCGGGGCCGGGCGGTCAGAACGTCAACAAAGTTTCCACCGCCGTGACACTTTTGCATCATCCCACCGGCATTTCCGTGACGGTGCAGGACTCGCGCTCCCAATCCTGGAACCGTCGCCTGGCCCGCGAGCGCTTGCTCGACGCCATCGAGACCGCCCGCCGCGAAGCCCGCGCCGCCGCCCGCTCCGAGCGCGAAAAGGAACGCCGCCGCAACGCCCCGCGCCCCAAGGGCGTCAAGAAGCGCATGGTCGAAGGCAAGCGCCACCGCGCCGAGATCAAAAAGGGACGCCGCTCGACGGGTGAGAGCTAATTCCTCCGTGCTCTCCGTGGTTCATTTTTCCCCGCCGCGCTCGCCGCGTCCTCCGCGGTTCAATTCCCTGTCGCCCGCCCCATATTCCGTGGGAAAATCGTTACAAAATTGCCGGGAAGTAAAATCCCCCGCTTCACAACCAGCCATTTCCCCACTAGCGTTTAACTTTTATGGAACTTTTGAATTGTGATCTGCCCGGTTTGACCAAGGTGCGTAGTGGTAAGGTTCGCGAGATTTTCGATCTCGGGGATTCGTTGTTGTTCGTGGCCACTGATCGCATTTCCGCTTTCGATTGCATCCTGCCCAATCCCATCCCCCACAAGGGCGAGGTGCTTACCCAGCTCTCCTCCTTCTGGTTTCGCCGCTTTCCTTTTGTGGAGAACCACGTCATCAGCGCCAACTTCGACGAGTTCCCGGCCGAGCTCCAGCCTTTTGCCGCGCAGTTGCGCGGGCGGTCGATGATCGTGAAAAAATCCGAGCCGCTACCGGTGGAATGCGTGGCACGTGGTTATCTGGCCGGTTCCGGTTGGCAGGAATACCGCAAGAAGGGCACCGTCGGCGGCCACAAATTATCCGCCGGGCTCATGAATGCCCAGCAACTGCCCCATCCGCTTTTTACCCCCGCGCGCAAGGCGGAGTCGGGCCACGATGAAAACATCACCTGGGAGCAGTGCTGCGAAATTTTGGGCGAGGAAATCTCCACTCAGGTGCGCGATCTCACGCTGCAAATCTACGAGGAAGGCCGTGCCTACGCCGCCACCCGCGGCATCATTGTTGCCGATACCAAGTTTGAATTTGGCATGCTCGATGGCCGCGTTATTCTCATCGACGAGGTAATGACGCCCGATTCCTCCCGTTTCTGGCCCGCCGACCGCTACGAGACCGGCGACAACCCGCCCAGCTTCGACAAGCAATTCGTGCGCGATTATCTCGATGCCCTCGACTGGGACAAGACCCCGCCCGCGCCCAAGCTCCCGGCTGGTGTCATCGAACGCACCAGCGAGAAATACCGCGAGGCGTACGAGCGCCTCACCGGCCGTCCTCTCGATGCAAGCGCAGATTGAGGAGTTCATCCTGTACCTCGCCACCGAGCGCGGGCTCTCGGACAACTACCAGTTGTCCACCCGGCGCTCGCTGGAGGAGTTTGTCGCGTGGCTGGAAAAGACAAAGCAAATCCACGAACCGGGCAAGGTCACACTGCCGCTGATCACCGAATACCTCGCGGCTTGCAAGCGCCGCCGCCTTGCCGCCGCCTCCATCAAGCTGGTCGTCGTGGCGATCAAGATCTTCTTCCGCTTTCTTCATAGTCGCGGTCGCATTCCCACCGACCCGGCCGAGGTCCTGCGCCTCCCGCGTTTGGAAAAATACGCCCCTGAGACGCTCAACGAGCTGCAGGTGCAGGATTTTCTCGCCAAAATCCCCACCAACGTCCCCCGCGGCCCGCGCGACGCGGCGATGATGGAGCTGCTCTACGCCAGCGGTCTGCGGATTTCCGAGCTCGTCAACGCCCGCCTCGAAAACCTCGACCTCGACAATGGCACCATCCGCGTTCACGGGAAGGGCGACAAATACCGCATCGTCCCCGTCGGCGGCAAAGCCCGCGACGCCATCCGCGCCTATCTGGAACAGGAGCGTCCCGCCCTCGTCGGCCCCAAAACTGGCAGCGAAATCTTCCTCTCCCGTCACGGCAAAAAGCTTACCACCGTCCGCGTGTGGCAGATCCTCAAGCAGCTCGCCAAACACGCCGGGATCGAAAAAAACCTTTATCCGCACCTCCTGCGGCACTCCTTCGCCACGCATCTATTGAGCAACGGAGCTGATCTCCGCATCATCCAGGAAATGCTCGGCCATGCCGACATCTCCACCACCCAGATTTACACCCACGTGGATCAGAAGCGGCTCAAAAATATCCACCACAAGTTCCACCCACGGGGGTGAGACTTATTCAGAGGGTGGACCGAAAATCCCCTTGTCCCGCAACTCCATTGCCACTCGTGCCCAAGCTTCAGCTTAGTCATGCAACGATGAGGGAATTATAAAGAATTTTTCGAAAAACTGTGACTGGTGATTATCTGAGTATTTCTAAGCGAGGGATTGCTTGCGATAAAAATGTCACAAAGGGATTTGAACAAAAATGTTGACCTAATTGTCACCAACCCGTAGTTTCCCGCTGTCAATTTCACTCGGAATTGACAAGCAACCCCAACTAAACCCCAATACCACACCCCAAATCATGCCGCGTGCATCCTATAGGATCGTGCTCGCATTTCGCAGTGGCCTGTTCGGTTACTGTGAATTTCGCCCTTACTCATTCGAGTAAGGTCTTCTTGCATTCAGTCCTATAGCTACATCCTTACCATCCCATGAAAATGACCCCATTCCCGAAGATTCTCACCGTCGGCATAGGCGTTGCCATTGCTGGACTTTCCTTTCACTCTGCCCAAGCTGCCAGTGCCACTTGGACTGGAGCCACCGATGCTACTTGGGCTGGCACTGGTAACTGGACGGCGACGCCAGTTCCTGGAACTGGCGATACGGCGGGCTTTGTCAACTCGGCAGCCACGGTAAATAGCAACACCACGATCGATCTTGGGACTGGAGTGACGGTTGGGACGGTTCTTTTTGATACGGCCAATGCCGCAGCTTACACAATCGGATCGGGTGGGGCGGGTGCCGAGACACTTACGCTGTCGGATACGACTGCTGCGATCACCATGACTTCCACAGTGGCCAACACGGAGACATTTAATGCCAATATTGTTTTGGGCACGGCACTGGTTGGAACAACGACGGTTACCAACGCGACTGCCGCTCAGAACATTACTTTTAACGGGACGATCACAGGTGGAACCGGTGGTACTGCGGGCATTAAGACTTTCAACTTGCTGCTTTCGACTGGCAGCACTGCGAGTATCACCAATGCCGTTACCGCAGGCGGATCCACCGGAATCGGCCTAGCCGTTGCAGGGAGCGGTAACAGCGATACCACGCACCAAGGTGTTCTGACGCTTAGTGGAAATGTTAGCTCCTCGCTTCGAACTCTTACTGCCTCTGGTGGCGGTTCGGTTGTGATTAATGGTCAGACGGTGACCGTGTCGACGCTTTCCAATTATGGAGCCACGACCACCTATGGCAAATTCATCTTGAACAGTGGCTCGGTTGCCTTCAACGGTGGTGTCGGGTCGGCTACTTCCAGCGGGGTTCCCGCGGGTGCGGACGGCATGGCCGTCATTGTTAATAACGGTACTTTTAGTGCTGCCTCGGTCACGATGGGGCGTTCGCAGAACACGGGCTCAAGCACCACTTTTAATACCAGTGCGATTAACATGGGCACCAGTGGTTTTCAGGTCAATGGCGGCACTGCCAATGTAACTGGGGCTGCGCGCCTTTACGGTGGTGGCAGTAGTGCAACTGGTCAGGTGAGCGGTGGCTCTCTCACGGTTGGTGGCGAACTGACGATCGGCGAATCTGGTACTCGCACTAGCCTGTTTCAGGTTACCGGAGGCACGCTCACCGATACGGATACGGTGGGTAACGGCATTGTCATTGCAAAGGGTGCGACTACGCTTGCAGCTGCAGGACAGCTTCTTCTTACCGGCGGCACGACCACGACTGAGAAGGTTAGTTTTGGTCTCGCTAGTGGTCTGGCTGGCTCCACCGGAAATCTGACCATCAACGGTGCTAATGCCAGTCTCTATGTCGGCAGTGGTGGCATTGTGAACAATGCGACTAACTCTTTTACCCTGGCCATTAATTTGACGAATGGAACGATTGGCGCGAAGGCCGACTGGTCTTCGTCCCTTAACGCTGCTCTAAATGGAACCGCTGGAAACAGCTTCACCTTCCAGGCGGCTGATGCTTCCAGTGTGGCGCACAATATCGCGTTGAGCGGTGTGCTTTCCGGAACGGGCGGTTTGGTCAAGACCGGTGCTGGTAACCTGACGCTGTCGGGCTCAAATACCTATACTGGCGCTACTACTGTGAATGCCGGTGCATTGGTGTTGGGGGGAAATACCGCGATTCCGACGGCTTCGGCGGTCACGCTGAATGGCGGAACTTTGAAGTTGGTTACGACGGCTGCCATCTCGGAAGGATCTTCCACTGCAGCGGGGACAGGCGCATTCACCTTGGCCAGCACCTCGGTCATCGACTACGGCAGCAGCAATGCCAATAGCGGTCTGCTTCATTTTGCAGATAGTAGCGCTACCACTTGGAACGGCACGCTCTCCATTTACAACTGGAATGCTGCGACTGATTCGCTGTATTTCGGTCTCACCGATTCGGGTCTCACTTCGACTCAACTGGCGGACATTCGCTTCTATAGCGATAGCGGTTCGACGCTGCTTGGAACCGCAGCCTTTGTCGGCTCGAATAACGGTCAGGTAATCGTGGCTTCCGCAGTTCCAGAGCCCTCAGTCGGGGTGATGCTCCTGAGCGGCTTCGGCCTGCTCGGGATGTTCAAGTCCCGTCGCCGGTCGCTGTAATCCTGGTTTTTGCACAAAAGGGCGGCATTTCGACAAAATGCCGCCCTTTTTATTTTGATCGGGGGGCTTTTTAGTGGAGCGGGGATTGTTTATGAGCATTTTCGCCGCTTCTTGGCGTTGTGTAGGTGTTTATCTGAGTATTAAAACGCAAACCGCTTGTGATAAAAATGTCACAGAGGGATTTCAACAAAAATGTTGACCTATTTGTCGCCTGCTCGTAGTTTCCGACCGTCAATTTCACTTGAAATTGACAAAGCAACCCCAACCCAACCCCAATACTACTACGCCCCAAGTCATGCCGTGTGCATCCTATAGGATTGTGCTCGCATTTCGCAGTCACCCTCTCGGTCACTGTGAATTATGCCATCTCTTCTTCGATTAGGCTTTTTGCGTGTTCAGTCCTGCTAGCTACCATTCCTGACATCCCATGAAAATGACCCCATTCCCGAAGATTCTCACCGTCGGTATCGGCGTTGCCATTGCTGGACTTTCTTTTCATTCTGCCCAAGCCGCCAGTGCTACTTGGACTGGAGCTACCGATGCTACTTGGGCTGGTACTGGTAACTGGACGGCGACGCCGGTTCCTGGAACTGGCGATGTGGCAGGTTTTGTAAACTCTTCGGCGACGGTCAATGGAAATACCACCATTGACCTTGGTTCGGGCGTAACGGTTGGTGGCATTGCCTTCGATACCGCTAGTGCTGCAGCTTATACTATTGGCTCGGGTGGTGTGGGGGCGCAGACCCTGACGCTTACCGACACGGCGACGGTGAACATGACCAGCACGGTGGCGAATGACGAGCTCATCAACGCTAATGTAGTGTTGGGCACTGCCATCACCGGGACCACCACCATCACGAATGCCAGCACGACCAATAGTCTGACGATTGCTGGAACTATCACTGGTGGCACCGGTGGCACCGCGGGGACCAAATCTCTCAACACAGCGGGTGCGGGAGCAATCAATTTGCAGGGAACGATTACGAATGGCGGGGCCACGCTGATTAACATCAACAATGGCGGCTCTGGGAATACAACTCTTAGCGGCAGTGGGACTGCGACCTATGGCACCTTGACCGCAACGGCTGCCGGCACCCTTACGGTAAATAATGCGAGTGCGAATATCACCGTAAACTCGTTATCCAAGTACGGGGCCAGCAGTAACTTTGGTAAATTTATCCTAACGAATGGAACCATCGCCTTTAATGGTGGGCTTTCATCAGGTACTTCCAGTGGTGCGTTGGCTGGTTCTGATGGGATGGCTTTTATCGTCAATGGGGGAACATTTGCGTACCGCCTCGGTTGCTCTTGGTCGTTCTTATTTCTTTTCGTCTACCGCGGGAGCGACTGTAAGCACGGCTGCGAGCATGGGAACTAGCGGTTTCCAGGTTAATGGTGGAACGGCCAATGTAACCGGAGTCGTCCAGCTTGCTGGATCAAATTCGTCAGCCAGTGGTCAGGTTAGCGGTGGTAGCCTTACCGTAGGCGGTGAATTTGATATTGGTATCAGTACAACCCGAACGAATTTGTTTCAAGTTACCGGCGGGACCTTTACCGAAAATGATACTACTAACGGCATTGTGATTGGCAAGGGGAGTGCGACGGTGGCCGCATCCGGGGAGCTTCTCGTCACCGGAGGCACGACCACGACGCCCAAAATCAGTTTTGGTTTGAACGGTGGCCTTGCGGGGTCTTATGGCAATCTTACGCTTAATGGTGCCAACGCCAACCTGTATGTGGGCAGTGGCGGCATCGTAAATAACGCAACGAATACCTACACCTTGAGCATTGCGCTCACGAACGGTACGATTGGGGCGACGGCTGACTGGTCTTCGTCGCTTGCCATGACTCTAGGGAGTGGGATCACCATCAAGGCGGCTGACGCCTCCAATGTGGCTCACAACATCACGCTCACTGGTGTGCTTGGCGGAACAGGGGGAGTTACCAAGACTGGAGGTGGCACGGTTTCTCTTTCGGCCGCCAATACCTACAGCGGTACGACGACCGTGAACGCAGGCACGCTCCAAATTAATGGCCTGTATGCCTTGGGCGGTGCAAACTATGGCGGGCTTACGCTCAATGGTGGCACGCTTAAATACGCAACGGCCTTCAGCGGCAATGGCTCGGGAGATGTGACTAGTGCGACCACCGCCAAGACCTTGAACATCGGTTCCTCCGGGGGCACGGTCGACTTGAATGCCAACTCAGTCACCTACGCCAATGCGATGACTGGCACCGGTGCCTTGGTGGTTACTGATTCGACGGGCGGTGGTAATTTGACGCTCTCGGGTGCAAATACCAATAGCGGTGGCGTCACCGTCAATGCGGGAACCTTGACGATTGGCACGACTGGTACTGCTGGAACCGGAAATGTCACGTTGGCTAATGCAACAGGTGTTACCTTGACCCTGCAAAATAGCAATGCGATCGCCGATAGTGCGATTCTTACCTTCGGAACCAACTCGGTCATTAACCTGAATGATACAGGTGCCGGAACGGAAACGATTGCCGGGCTCTATGACTCGGCGACGAGCACTCTGTTTAACACGCCTGGAACCTATACGGCTACCCAGTTGAACACCCAGTTTGGAGTGACGTCCTTCACCAGTTCCAATGGCCAGACCATTACGATCGCGGTAGTTCCTGAGCCCTCGGTCGGCGTGATGTTGCTTGGTGGGGCTGGATTGCTCGGGATGTTCAAATCCCGTCGTCGGTCGCTGTAATTCAAATTCTGTTGCGCAAAAGGGCGGCTTTCCGAATGGGAAGCCGCCCTTTATTTTTTATCAAACTCTGGTGGTAAATGGATGATTACACTTTTGTAAGTTACTCGTTGAAAATGATTTATAAATAAAAACACTTGGACACTACTGGAAGGGGAATCTATTGTTCCATCGCCTCACCCCAATCTGGCCGCGGAGTTTTTTCATCCGCGTTTTTACTTCATCACACCCCATGAAAAGCTGCACCCCAAGTTGCTTTGCGCTTTCGCTTTCGCGTTTTCGTCACGTCGTTTCCTTCGCCCTCGCGCTCCCGATTTTTAGTCTGGTCGGAGCACAGGCGGCGAATTCCTTTTCTGGCGCCATTGGCTACGGGGCTACGACGACGGGAGGTCGGGGCGGGACGGTTTACCACGTCACAAATTTGAACGACTCCGGCGCAGGTTCGTTTCGCGATGCCGTGAGCTCCAGCGGTCGCATCATTGTTTTCGATGTGGGGGGCTATATTCACTTGCTCTCGGCGGTTTCGGCCAAGAGTAATCTCACTATTGCGGGCCAGACGGCGCCTGGCGATGGCATCGGCACCTATGGGGCCGAGGTTTCGTTTTACGGGCAGAGCAATATCATCGTGCGCAATCTCCGTTTCCGGGATGGCACGCTGGACCCCAGCTATCCCGGCTCCAGCAGCACCAACTCGCATACAAACTGCGTGAGCCTCGGCAGCACGACCAATGTGATCTTCGATCACTGCTCGATGGAGTTCGCGGCGTATAACAACGTGGATGCGGTGGGTGCGGTGAATCTCACGTTCCAAAACTGCATCTTCGCCGATCCGATCAAGGAGCAGCAATTCAACTGCCACTTCGAGGGTGGTCCGGCCACCTTCATCGACAACCTGTGGGCGAACTCCCACGGGCGCAGCCCGCTGACCAAGGGCGACGCCCAATACGTCAACAACATTGACTACAACTACCAGTACGCCTTCTGCGCGGGTAACACCTCGGGCACCTTCAACTACGATATCGTCAACAACTACTTTATCTCCGGCCCGAGCACGTCCTCGCCTTCGGATGATTTCTATCAGGTTCCTTCGAATTGCAACGCCTACGCGATCGGCAACCTGCTCGATGGCAACAACGATGGCACTCTCAATGGCTCGTCCGATAACAGCACGGGTGCCACCGTCCTCAGCACCTACTACTTTGGCTCCTCGGCGACGATTCCCACCACTTCGCTGCCCACGCTTACGCCGGCCAATGCCTACGTTTACGTCCTGTCCAATTCCGGCGCGCTCCCGCACGATCAGGTGGATGCCCAGGTCGTGGCCAACGTCCTGTCCCTCGGCACGAGCGGTCAGCTTTGGGTGAGCCAGACCTCCACTGGCCTCGGCAACAGCGGCTACGGCGTGCTCAGCAGCGGCACGATTCCGGTGGATTCCGATCAGGACGGCATGCCCGACGATTGGGAGACGGCCAAGGGCCTCAACCCATCCAGTGCGGCCGATGCGGCGACGACTTCCAGCACCGGCTACACGAATCTTGAGGATTACCTCAACTGGCTCGCGCTCCCGCACGCCTTTGTCGCGAAGAATACGTCCACCGGTCCCTCTTCGGTGGATATTGATCTCACCAAGTATGCGGCTGGCTTTGCCTCCGGCTCTACTTTCACGGTCTCCAGCGTCACCGGCGGTGCGGTCACGCAATCCGGCACCGGGGGGTATCTGGTGCATTATGTGCCCACGGTGAATACCGGCCCGGTCATCGGTGGTTTCACTTTTTCGGTGACCAACGGAAGTTATACGATGACTTCCACTTGTGGAGTATTGATCTCCAGCGCGGCCGCTGCCAAAAACCTGCTCTGGAAGGGCGACAGCACCACCAATGCCTGGGACACTACGACCAGCAACTGGACTAATGAAAGCACCAACACCGCCGATACCTACGCGGTGGGCGATCGGGTTTCTTTCGACGACACCGGCTCGCACAGCCCGGCGGTAAATATTACCTCGGTGATCTCGCCGAGTAGCATCAGCGTGGAGACCGATAGCTCGAACTACACCTTCTCTGGCTATGGCTGGATCAGCGGCACAACCGCCCTGGTGAAAAACGGCCCCGGCACGCTCACCATCGCGCCAACCATTCCCACCACCACGGGCACCACGACCAGCGGCAGCCCGACAGTCACGGTCACCAGCACGGCCAATCTCACCGTGGGCATGCCGGTGGCGGGCACGGGAATTTCGAGCGCGACCACGCTCACCGCGATCGGCTCGGGTTCGATCACGCTGTCGAAAAACGCCACCGCCTCCGGCACGGTCACGCTCAGTTTTACTCCGTATAACACCTACAGCGGCCCCACCACGTTCAATGCGGGCACCATCCTGCTCGATGCGGGCGCTTCGCTCGGCACCGGCACGCTGAATCTCTACAGCACGCTTACGAACAACGCGGGCACCAACACCACCGTCAGCCTCGCCAATTCCATTGCGGTTGCCGCGGGCACTTCGGGCACGATCAACATGGGCAACCGCATGTCGATTGGCGGCAGCGCCAGCGGCACCGGCACGCTCAATTTGAATATCAATACCACGGTCACCCGCGACGATCTCAGTGGTTCGTTCACCAACTTCGGGGGCACGATTAACTTCATTGGTAGCGGAAGTGTCCGTCTTCTCATCAACAGCGGCAGCTTCGACAATTTTGCCGGGGCGAAGATCAACCTCGGCTCCTCAGTGAGCTTGCTGGTCTACACCAACTCCTCGGGCAATACGCTCACCGTGGGGGAATTGAGCGGTTCGGGCATTCTCTACGGCGGCGGGCTGAGCGGTGGCGGCGCGGCGACCTGGTCGATTGGTGCCCTCAATACCTCTACGACCTTCTCCGGCTCCATCCAGGATGGCGGCTCGAGCAAGGCCGCGCTGACCAAGACTGGGACCGGTACCCTTACGCTCACCGGCACCAGTAGCTATACCGGCGCGACCACCGTCAGTGGTGGCGTGCTGCAAATGAATGGTACGCTCGGTACAACCGCGCTGTCGGTTTCCTCCGGGGCGGCCCTCGGTGCTTCCGGTACGGTGGGGGGAACAGTTGCGATCAATAGTGGGGCCAGCCTGTATCTGGGAACCGCGACGACCGCGGGCAATACCGGCACCCTTGTCGCGAGTGGCGGCTTCACGGCGGCTGGCAGCAGCACGGGCTGCAATCTGTATTACGATCTGTCGAATTCGCCGACCGGATCGAACGACAAGATCACCGCCTCCGCTGGCTCCCTCACCATGAGTGGCACGGTTAATTTCGACGTGAACCTGATCAACGGCGTTCTCGGTGCGGGCACTTACAATCTCATCGACGGCAATGCCACGCTCGCGGTCAGCGGGCTCACGATGAATCTCGTGCTGCCGGTCACCAGTGGCACGACCCGGCAGACCTTTGGCCTGTCGCGTCCTTCTTCCGGCAGCACGCCTGGGTATATCAATCTCGTAGTCACCGGCAGCGCTGGTTCGTTGACGTGGACGGGCGCGAACGGCGGCGTCTGGGATTTGAATACCACCGCCAGCAATTTCTCCGGAGCCTCGCCCACGACGTTTTACAACCTGGACAGCGTGACTTTCGACGACACGAGCAGCGTGGGCGCAGTGACGCTGACGGGGACATTGCAACCGAATGTGCTGACGGTTTCCAACAACAGCACGGCCTACACGTTGAGCGGGAGCGGGTTGATTGGGGGAGCGACGAAGCTGGTGAAGAGCGGGACGGGCACGCTGACGCTCAGTAACACGACGGCGAATACCTACACCGGCGGGACGACGCTGAGCGCGGGGACGCTGGCGATTGGAAACAGCGCCTCGACGCTGGGGACGGGGTTGGTTACGATCTCGGGCGGCACGCTGAGCCTGATAAGTGGAGCGTCGCTCAGTAATTCGATTTTGATCACGGGGAACAGCAAGATCACGAGCACGGGGAATGTGACGATTGTGAGCTCTCGACCTCGAACACGCTGAGCAGCAGCGGTTCGCCGACGCTGGATCTGAGCGGGATCAGCGGCATTCTTACGGTTGGCGGGGACATGAGCGGCTTCGCGGGGACCCTTTCGTTTGGCAGCGGGAGTGGGATGCTGCGGCTCAATGGCGGGACCAACGCCAACTCCGGTAGCGCGGCCACACTCTTCGACCTCGGTACCGGCTCCGCTGCTCTTTCCAACCGCAACGGCGGCATCACGGCTTATCTTGGTGCGCTGCAGGGCGGTTCGAATACGACGTTGCAAGGCCGGCAAAGCGGGAGCGATGTCACGGAGACGAACTACCTCGTCGGCGGTCTGAATACCGACAACACCTTTAACGGCGCGATCGTCACTGGCGGCGACCAGAACGGGGTGAACATCACCAAGGTCGGGACCGGCAACTGGACGCTTGGCGGAACCTCCAGCTTCCTCGGGGATGTGGATATCCAAGCTGGCACGCTCACCGTTTCCGGTTCGTTAAACAACGGCGGAGGCAACTTTGAAGCCTTCAGCGGGGCGACGCTCAGCCTCTCCAGTGGCGCAATCACCGCGACTCTGGTGGAAATCGATAGCGGCGCGACAATGACGGGCTGTGGGACGATCAATGGCGATTTGCAGATCGACGGCACGCTTTCCAGCAGTTGCGGTGGCACGATTGCGGTTTCGGGCGACCTCACGGTGAACGGCACGATGCGCCTGACCAACGGCACTGCGATCACGGTCGGTGGGACGTTCACCAACAATGGCGTGCTCGACATCCTCACCGGCTCGCAGACTTTGCCGGCTAATTTTGTGAACAATGGTATTGTCATTGATTCCACCGATGTGCAGGCCAGCACGGTGACGATCAGTGGCTCGAATGTCGTGGTGACGGTCATTGGCTACTCGGGGCATAACTACCAACTCCAGCGCAGCGACTCGCTCAATCCGGCGAGTTGGAGCAATGTGGGCACCGCTCAGGCGGGCAGCGGCACTACGCTGACTTTTACCGACACGGGCGGGGTCTCCGGCACCCAGCGCTATTATCGAGTCGTAGTCTCGCCATAGGCCGGTGAAAGCGATCCATTCTCCAAACGTGGATACGGCGGGGCTTGGAAGCTCCACGACTTTTCGCCTTCTGCTCCGTATTATTTGTGAACCGGGCTTGGCCGGAATAGCGGACGATTGAACTCCCATTCCGGTGGACAGATCGGATTACACGATGGTAATCTGTGGCTGTCACCCCAATGAAAAGTAGTTCCCCCAATCGCCCCACGATTACGCTTCGTCGTTTTCTCGTCCTGTCCGGCTCCATCGCCGGTTTGTGGTCCGCTCCGCTCCAATCGGTAGCCGCCGATGCCTTTCCCGGTTCGCTGGGATTTGGTGCCGCGGCCACGGGTGGGCGCGGGGGTTCGGTTTATCACGTCACCAATTTGAACGACAGCGGCGCGGGCTCGTTCCGCGATGCAGTCAGCAGCAGTAATCGCATCATCGTTTTCGATGTAGGCGGTTACATCAATCTCGCTTCGGCCGTGAGCTGCAAGAGCAACCTCACGATTGCCGGGCAGACGGCCCCGGGCGGCGGCATCGGCTTTACCGGCGCGGAAATCTCCTTCGCCAGCCAGTCGAACATCATCTGCCGCTTCGTCCGCATTCGCCCCGGCGGCAGTAGCTCCAGCTCCGACGATTGCCTCAGTCTTTATCGCGCCAACACCGTGATCATGGACCACTGCTCGCTGGATTTTGCGAAGTGGAACAACATCGACGCCGTGGGCGACAGCACGAAGGCCGCGACCAATTTCACGGTGCAGAACAGCATCATTGCCGACCCGATTGGGCAGCAATTCGGCGCGCATACCGAAATGGTGGGCGGCTATTTCTCGTGGTTCAACAACATCTTTGCCAACGGTCACAACCGCCAGCCGCTCGCCAAGGACAACACGATCTACATCAACAACACGCTCTACAATTTTTCGTCCGGCTACACCACGCACACCAGCACGCGCTTCAGCCACGACATCATCAACAACTACTTCATCTGCGGTCCCGCTTCGAGTTCGGGCGGCAATGCTTTCTTCCAGATCGATACGAACCAGAGCATGTATTACACGGGGAACCTGCTCGACACGAATAAGAACAGCACCCTCGATGGCAGCACGATTACGCCGTATCCTGGCTATCAGGGCACCGGCACTGTGCTCACCTCGCCGTGGTCCTCGATCACCAGCGCGTATGTTTCCAGCGGCTCGCTGCTTACCGCGGCGGATTCGGTGGTTTATAATATGTCAAACGCGGGTGGCCTTCCGCACGACGATATCGAAGCGCTTGTCGTGAGCCAGGTGAAGACCCTCGGCAACGGCACCACCGGCTATGGCGTGGGTTCGGTCGGCCCCGATGGCGGGCTCTATACCAGTCAGACACAGACCGCCCTTTCCAACAACGGCTTTGGCACCATCGCCAGCGGCACCGCGCCGATTGATTCCGATCAGGACGGCATGCCCGATGATTGGGAGAGCGCCAAGGGGCTCAATGCCGCCAGCGCCGCCGATGGCGCATCCACCTCCAGCAGCGGCTACACCAATCTGGAGGACTACCTGAACTGGCTCGCGCTCCCGCATGCCTTTGTCGGGAAAAATACCGCCGCGGCGGCTTCTTCGTTGGATATCGATCTCACGCAGTACGCGGCCGGTTTTCCGAGCGGAGCGACCTTTACGGTTTCCAGCATCACCGGCGGTGCGGTGACGCAATCCGGCACCGGTGGTTCGCAGGTGCATTTCGTGCCGACCGTGAATACGGGTGGCGTGCTCGGTGGCTTCACGTTTGCGGTGACCAGCGGCAGCTACACGATGACGAAGACGTTTGGCATCCTGATCTCGAATTCGGCGGCCGCGAAGAATCTGCTCTGGAAGGGCGATGGCACAACCAATGCCTGGGATACCAGCACGGCCAACTGGACGAATCAAAGCACGAATGTCGCCGATACCTATGCCACGGGAGATCACCTCTATTTCGACGATACCGGTTCCCACAGTCCATCGGTCAATATTACTTCCGTCCTCGCGCCTGGCAGCGTGACCGTGGAAACCGATAATTCCAATTATACCCTCTCGGGGTATGGCTGGCTGGGCGGGACCACCGCTTTGGTGAAAAATGGTCCCGGCACGCTCACGATCGCACCGACGATTCCCACCACCTCGGGGACGATTACCAGCGGCAGCGCCTCGGTCACCGTCACCAGCTCGGCCAATCTCACCGTCGGCATGCCGGTCTCCGGCACGGGCATCCCGAGCTCCACCACGCTCTCCGCGATCAATAGCTCGACCTCGATCACCTTGTCGAAGAACGCCACGCAATCCATCACCACCACGCTCAGCTTCACGCCGTATCATACCTACAGCGGCCCCACGACTTTCAATGCCGGCACCATTTTGCTGAACGCGGGGGCCTCGCTCGGCACCGGCACGCTCAATCTCTATAGCACCCTCACCAACAATGCGGGGACTGGCACTACCGTGAGCCTTGCGAATTCCATCGTCGTGGCGGCGGGTACTTCGGGCACGGTCAACATGGGCAACCGGATGTCCATCGGTGGTAGCGCGAGCGGCGGCGGAACATTGAATCTGAATATCAATACCACCGTTTCGCGGGACGATCTCACTGGTGCTTTTTCAGGCTTCTCCGGCACGCTTAATCTGCTGGGAAGTGGCGGCGTTCGTTTGTTCATCAACGGCGGCAACTTCGATAACTTTGGCGGGGCCAGGGTCAATGTCGGCTCGGGGGTCATCCTCTATCCGCAGACCAATTCGGGAGGCAATACCATTACCCTCGGCGAATTGAGCGGAGCCGGGACGCTGTCCGGCGGCAGCGCGGGAGCGGTTGTCTGGTCGGTGGGCGGCAGCAACACCTCATCCACCTTCTCGGGCACCATCCAAAATAACGGCTCCGTGGCGGCAGGCCTGACCAAGACCGGGACTGGCACCCTCACGCTTACGGGGACCACGAGCCATACTGGCACCACCACCGTCAGTGCTGGCACGCTGGCGGCGCTCGGGCCGTTCGCCGGACTGGTTACCGTCTCCGGCGGCACACTTTCGCCGGGCACTCCGGTAACCCCGGTGGGGACGCTTACCGCCAGCAACGGCTTGACCCTTACCAGCGGCACGGTGGCTTACGATCTGTCCAATTCCCCCTCGGGCACGAACGATAAGATTACGGTCACGACTGGCACGCTCACCGAGAGCAGCTCCACCACGGTTTTGGTGAATTTTAGCAACGGTTATCTCGGCTCGGGCGTTTACAACCTTGTGGATGGCGCGGCGACGATGGCCTCCAGCGGCAATACGACCCCGGTGCTTTCCTCACCGCAACCGGCGAGCACCCGCCAGACTCTGGCCATCTCGCGTGGCTCCAATGGCAGCGCGAATGGCTTTCTCAAGCTCACGGTCACCGGCGATGTGGCGAATCTCACGTGGACTGGCAGCACCAGTGGGGCCTGGGATCTGGTGACGACCGCGAGCAATTTCTCCGGCGCGACCGACAGTAAGTTTTACAACCTGGACAGCGTGACCTTCGACGACACGAGCAGCGTGGGCGCAGTGACGCTGACGGGGACATTGCAACCGAATGTGCTGACGGTTTCCAACAACAGCACGGCCTACACGTTGAGCGGGAGCGGGTTGATTGGGGGAGCGACGAAGCTGGTGAAGAGCGGGACGGGCACGCTGACGCTCAGCAACACGACGGCGAATACGTACACCGGCGGGACGACGCTGAGCGCGGGGACGCTGGCGATAGGGAACAGTGCTTCCACGCTGGGGACGGGGTTGGTTACGATCTCGGGCGGCACGCTGAGTCTGATAAGTGGAGCGTCGCTCAGTAATTCGTTTTTGATCACGGGGAACAGCAAGATCACGAGCACGGGGAATGTGACGATTGTGAGCTCGATCTCGAACACGCTGAGCAGCAGCGGCTCGCCGACGCTGGATCTGAGCGGGATCAGCGGCATTCTTACGGTTGGCGGGGACATGAGCGGCTTTGCGGGGACCCTTTCGTTTGGCAGCGGGAATGGGATGCTGCGGCTCAATGGTGGCACGAATGCCAACTATGGCAGCGCGACCGCGCTCTTCGATCTCGGCACCGGTTCGGCCACGATTTGCAACCGCAACGGCGGCATCACGGCTTATCTTGGTGCGCTGCAGGGCGGCTCGAATACCACGCTGCAAGGTCGCCAGACCACCGGCACGACGACGGATACCACCTATGTCATCGGTGGCTTGAATACCGACAACACGTTTAATGGGACCATTGCCACGGGCGTGGCGGACAGCCAGACCAACCTCACGAAGGTCGGCACCGGGAACTGGACGCTGACCGGCACCTCCAGCTTCACGGGCAATGTCGATGTCCAGGGCGGTACGCTCACCCTGGCCGGTTCGTTGAGCAACAACGGCGGCGACTTTGAGATCGAAAGCGGTTCTACGCTCAGCCTCTCCAGCGGGACGATCACCGCGACGCTGGTCCAGGTGGATAGCGGCGCCACGATGACTGGTTGCGGGACGATCAACGGCGATTTGCAGATCGACGGCACGCTTTCCAGCAGTTGCGGTGGCACGATTGCCGTCTCGGGTGACCTTACCGTGAATGGCACGATGCGCCTGACCAACGGTACGGCGCTCACGGTTGGTGGGACGTTCACCAACAACGGCGTGCTCGACATCCTCACTGGCTCGCAGACATTGCCCGCGAACTTCGTGAACAACGGGATCGTGCTCGATTCCACCGACGTGCAAGCCAGCACCGTGACGATCAGCGGTTCCAACGTAGTCGTGAAGGTGATCGGCTACTCGGGGCATAACTACCAACTCCAGCGCAGCGATTCGCTCAATCCAGCCAGTTGGAGCAACTTGGGCACCGCCCAGGCCGGCAGCGGGACCACGCTTACCTTCACCGATAGCGGCGGCGCTTCTGGCACGCAGCGTTATTATCGCGTAGTGGTATCGCCATGAAGCGCCGGAAAATTTGCGGCATTTCCCTTGGGCTGGTTCTGACAGGTTCGCTGCTGGAGTCCAGCGGTGCACCGCTGGCCCAGGAGCGGGTGGATGCCCTGCCTTCCGCGCAACATGCCGCCTGGCAGCATTATCTCGACGTTTCCAATGCGGCGTGGCGCAAGGATCACGAGACGCTTTACACGGAGATGATCGTCGAGGGACTGGCGCAGCCGCTGCCCGCGCCGGCGGGCGGTGATTTCAAGCTGCCCTCGCATCCGCAGCCCGAGTGGTTTGCCGCGGCGGAAACCCGGCAACTGGCGACGGTCGTCATTTCCTACCAGACGCCCTCGGGTGGCTGGTCGAAGAAGCTCAGGTTCACCGGCGCTCCGCGGAAGAGAGGCACGCTCTGGTCTTCGCAGAGCGCCGGGAGCGATCCCTGGCACTACGTAGGCACGTTTGACAACCGGGCCACCACCGAGGAGCTGCGGCTCCTGGCCGGAGTCTGGCTCGCGACCCAGCGGCAGGACTGCGCCGGGGCTTTTCTCCGCGGACTCGATTATATTTTCGCCGCGCAGTATCCCAACGGCGGCTGGCCGCAGGTGTGGCCGGTCGAGGGCAAGTATCACGATGATGTCACGTTCAACGACGACGCGATGATCCATGTGCTTGAGCTGCTGCGGGATCTTGGCGATGGCGCGCCCGAGTTTGCCTTTGTCGATGAGGCACGCCGCACCCGTGCCCGGCAGGCGCTCGCGGCCGGGATCGAGTGCATCCTCCAGGCGCAGGTGCGCCAGCAGGGATCGCTCACCGCCTGGTGCGCACAGCACGACCCGCTCACGCTCGCGCCTTCGCCCGCGCGCTTGAAAGAGCCCACCTCGATCAGCGGCGGGGAGAGTGTCGGCATCACCCGCTTCTTGATGCAGCTCCCACAGCAGACGCCCCCGATCATCGCCGCCATCGAAGGTTCGCTGGTGTGGTTCGAACGGGTGAAAATTACCACCATTGAAAAGACCTCGAAGAATGGAAAAAGCACCTACGTGCCCGTCGCGCAATCATCGCGTCCGCTCTGGGCGCGGTTTTACGATGTCGCCACGAACAAGCCGCTCTTCTCCGGCGCGCAAGATGGAGTGATCTACAACACCTTCGCCGAGATGCAGGCACATAACCACATCGGCTACGACTATTACACCGCCCAGCCCGAGGCGCTGATCACCAAGGACCAGGCCAGGTGGCGAAAAGTGCTTTTGCGGAAATCGAGCGGCTCGCAAAGGTGATTTTCAAAATCATCGAAAGCCTTGCCGTGGCTCGTTCTACGGCGTGACTACGATCCGGTAAAAATACTGGGTATCCGTCGCACTGCTATCGGTAAGACTGATGGCGCTATTGCCACCCGCGGCTGCGGAGCCCACGTTCACCCAGGTAGGCGAAGCGAGCGACGAGGTGCGCTGGAGCTGGTAATTATGGCCCTGGAGGGCCATGATCGTGAATTGAATGATGGAGCCCGCGCGGTCGATCTGCTGGACCTTTACCGAGGACGAATCGTAAACCGTGCCGTTGTTGACGAAGTTGGCAGGCAGCGTCTGCAGGCCGGTGATCACGTCGAGGATGCCGGAGTTGGTAAAGGTGCCCGAGCACTGCAGGCCGGAGCCGGCGGTGAACTGCATGAAGCCGGTGTTGGTGATGCTGCCATTCACGATCAGGTTCGACCCGGTGCCGCAGGAGACCGTTCCCGCGTTGGAAAGATTGCCGGTGATGGTACCGTAGCCATTCAACGTGCCGCCGCTCGGGATGGTGAGGGTGGAAACCGTGAGGGTTCCCCCGGCGAGGGTGATCGTCCCGCCGCTGCTCATGCTCACGCTGCTGGAGACCGTGCCTACGATGGCGAGCGTTCCACCATTGGCCACCGCGATGCCGCTGGTTCCCGAGAGGGAGCCGGTGATGTTGAGCGTGCCGCCGTTGATGGTGGTCGCACCGGTGTAGGTATTCGCGCCGGAGAGCGTCCAGGTCCCGGTGCCGGTCTTGGTGATGGCTGTGATGCTGGGGCTCAGGCCATTGGTGATCGGCGAGGCAAAGGTGGCATCGGTATTGCGACCGCCGACCACGTAGGTCGCCGTATAGCTTCCGACCGTGGAACTGTTGTAATTATTGATCCCGGCCAGTGAGGCGGTGGCATCCGTGCTGCTCAGTTCCCCGATGGTGAAACTGTTCGCGGCATTCAACTCGGTGGAGAGCTGGGTGTAAGGGCCGAGGTTGATTGCCGCAGTGCTGAAGCCGGTATTCTTGTTGATGCGGAAGTTGTCCACATTCGTGCCGGTGCGCGTACGGGTGATATTCAGCTGGCCCGTGAAGCCCGACCAGTCGCCGCTGATGTCGTCGCGAATGTAATTCACCTGGGCGGTGAGGGTGCCGCTGCCGGTGACGGCGCCGGACTGGCCGCCGCGTTCCATAAACTGGATGGTCCCGGTGGACGCGGCGGGAACGTTGATCGCATTCGCCAGCACCCCGTAGTTGCTGGTGCTGGTGGTCCCACTCAAAATGAGTGTTCCGCCCTGGAGTGTGATCGTGCCGGTGCCCAGGCCGTTCTGCGCATTGGAGGTGCTGCCGGTGATGGCAATCGTGCCGCCGCCAATCGTTGTGCCGCCGCTATAGGTATCGGTGCCGGTGATGTTCAGCTTGCCGGTGCCCAGCTTGCTGAGCGTGGTGGTGCCGGCGAGGGTGGCGGCAGTCAAGGTGTAGGTATTCGTGGAGTTGTTGAAGACGACCGAGCCCGGGGTGAGCGTGCCGCTGATGGTGACGGTGACATTGGTCGCCGTATCGTCGAAGGTCACGCTGGTTCCGTTGGTGTAGGCGACGGTCGATCCGCTATTCAGCCAGTTAAGGCTGGTGGTGTCCCAGGTGGAACTGGCCTTGCCGGCCCAGGTGAGATTGGTGGTGCCCGCCGGGGCCGCACTGACCTCGGTCGAGTTGACCCCCGTGCCTCCGGTGCCGGTGGAGGCGATCACGTAGTAATAAGTGACGCCGTTCAACGCCGTGCTATCCACATAGCTGGTGCCGGTGGCGGCGCTGGCGATGGTGGTATAGGGGCCGCCGGTGGTCGTGGCCCGACCAATCACATAGCTGGTGGCTCCGGTGGCGGCTGTCCAGGAGAGAGTCACTTTGGAACTGCCCGGGGTCGCGACGACATTGGTCGGGGCCGAGGGTGGAATGGTGGCGCTGGCGGTGACGAAGGCTGAGGTGCCGCCGCTATTCGTTGCCGCGACCTGATAGTAATAAGTCGTATTCGCGGTGAGGCCGGTATCCGTGGCGGTGAGTGAGGCCGTGGTATAAATCAGCGTATAAGGTCCAGCGGAGGCCGTGGCTCGTTGCAAGACATAACCGGTCGCGCCGGATACGGCCGACCAATTCAAGGTGACACTGCCTGTGCTGGTGGTTTGCAGGGCCGTAGCGGTGAACGTGCCGGGAGCCGCGGTCGGTGCGACATCCAGCGGTTGCGCCATGGCCGCCGTGGCATCGGAGCTGGTGCCTGCGGCATTCGTTGCTTCGACGGTGTAGGAGTAGATGCTGCTATTGGACGGTGTGGTATCGGTATAGCTCGTGGTGAGGGTGGAATTACTCAGGGTGATGGTGCTGAGCGTGTTGTAAGTGCCGACGCCGGTGGGGGCGAGGGTGGAGCGTTTGACCGTGTAGTAGTTCGCCCCGCTGGAGGCGGTCCAGCTCAGGTTTACCGTATGGCTGCTCGCGCTGGCGGTCAGGCCCGTGGGGGCCAACGGCGACGAAGCCGGGGCGCTCGACGAAGGGGTAACGGCCGTGCTTTGAGCCGAATTGGTGCTGGAGTTGGTCGGGTTGACGGATTCCACCACATAATAGTAGGGCGTATCGTTGCTCGCCGTCGTATCCAGGTAGGTTGCATAGCCAGGTCCACTCCCGCTCACCGGCCCGGTGACATTCGAGGCGATCACGGAATAGCCGCTGCCACTGGTGGTGGAGCGCAGAACTTTGTAGCTCATCGCGCCGGGCACTGCGGGCCAGGTCACCAGCACGCTGTTGTTGCCCGCGTAGGCATTGACGGTGGATGGAGCTGGTGGGACGTAGTTCGCCAGTTCGAGGCGGATGTAATCATACATCGCATGGTCGGCAAAATAACTGCCGCCGATCTGGCGGAAGGCGATGTTGATCGTATTCGCGGTCGTTCCGGTATTCAGCACGCTGGCGGGGAAGGTAAGTCGTTCGTCGGAGAACGCACCGTTGTTGCCCTCGCGAATGCTGCCATCGCTGCCGCCGTAGCCCACGTAATAGCCGGTGCTTGGAACGGACGTAGTCGGTGTGCCGGTCAACCCGCTCAGGGTGCTGACGTTCTTGCCGTTGATGGTGATGATCATCGCCGCGTAATAATCCGAAGCGAGGCCGAGATAGAGCGAGGCGTTGCCAGCGGTGGAGGTTCCCGTGGGAAGATAGAAGGTGATGTTGGAACTCGAGGTATTCCAGGTGTTCGTGCTGCTGTAAACCGAAGGCTGGATGAAGTTCCAGTCCGTCGCCCAGCGGCTGGTGCCGACGAGGTAGTTCGGACCGCTGGGATAATCGTTGGGATACTCCATGAACTTCGTCCACACCGCGCTGGGAGCGGTGGGACTGGCTCCGGGATCGCCGATGAAGAAGTCGTCGCCATGCTTGAACTTGGCCGCCGTGCGGTCGGGATAACCGATCTCAAACACGGTGGGATAAGAGCGGCTGGGCGTCCAGGTGACCGTGCCCAGCGCGGTGGTCGATCCGCCGGTCACCGTGACGCTGAACGGCGTGGTCGGGAGGTTGTAAATCAATGGAGGATTTCCACCAGTCTGGGCCTGTGACATGAAGGTGCCCGCCGCGCCCGGGCCAAAAGCCCAGAGTGTGTAATTGGTCCCGGCGATCACATTGGGGATGCTGAAGTTTCCATTCGCATCGGTCTTTACCCAATACTGGTATGGCCTCGTCCATTCCTGAAAATCGTAGTTGGGGCTGGCAGTATTTTGTTGCACCACGCCGACCCAGAGATTGGCCGCTGAGGCATTGGGGTTGCCGCTGTCGGAAATGACCATCTGGCCGGTGACGGTTCCACGTCCAGACGCCGCGACGTAGTTGGAATTGGAAAACCAGGAGTAGGGCCACGCGGATTTTTCGGCCGCCCCTTGGGCCAGCGCATCGGCATACAGTGCCTGGGAGGCTTGAGTGGGATCGGTGATGCTGGTCGAGACGTTGTTGAGGTAATAGAAATAAGGGCCGTAGGTCTTCGACCAGACCTCAGCGGCATTCAACGTTCCATCACTACCCAGGCCGTAGTAATTGCCCGTGTAAACGTTCAGGATCGTAGTGCCGATATGTTCCATTAGCGACCGGTTCAACGGCCCGGCTGGATAGGCTTCCGAGCTCGGGTTCAAGTTCCAGATGCCGATGTTTTTGCCAGTGAAGACGGGGTTGGTCGTTGTGACGCTGCTCCAGCCCCAACCGAGCAGTGAGTAAAGATTGGCGGAGTATTTATATTTGTCCTCGTAAAGCCCCTGGTAAACACCATTGGTCCACAGGTAGTTTTCAACCGGGGAGGTCGGGCAGGTGATGGTGGTGGAGCCGCTGGAGACTTCCATCAACTTGTTGCGGTTCGCATCCACGCTCATCCAGTTGAAGATGCTGCCTGCATAGATATTGGGACGCAGGGTGATGTAGAGACTCGCATCCTGGGCACGATGGGTCAGAATCGCGGTTGCGTAAAAACCGGGAGAGCCGCGAAGCATGGAGTAATGGAGATCTCCATCACCCCGCTGGTGGACGAGGCGTAGGAGAGGCTGATTTCCGCGTAATCACCGGTGTTGGAGACCACGGTTTCCGTGAACGGCCCGGCGAGGAAGGAGCCGGAGTTTTCCAGCCAGTACAATTCACCACCGCTGGAACCGCCGGACAACACCTGGGTCGTCGTCGAGGTCCCGCTGTTGTTGTAGGTATAATTGATCGAGGTGATGGTGCCGCTCGTCTTGGTAATGAGGATGGAGACGAGCCCATTGGCCATGGTCACGGTGGTGCCATTATCTGTAATCGTAACGGCCGCGCCAGTCCCGGTGCCACCACCGGGGATATTGGCGAGGGTCTTCGGAGTGAGGAAGAAAGCTTGCAGCCATAGCCAAGCCATGACGGCAGCAAGCTGGACAGCAGCAAGACGCACTGCAGCGCGAGAGTTGGGGTGCATTTTGGGGTGTTGGGAACTTGCGGACTATAACCCCATCTTGCCGATTTTGTTTCAGGAAAGTTTTATTAGAAGATGAATAGATCTCTCCAGTTAGGAATTGCTCCTATGGCCGATCTTAAGACTGCCGGGGGGGTAATCTTTTACGGATTAACCACGATTCGGTAGAAATACTGCGTTCCGGCGGCGCTGGAATCAGTCAGCGTCTGGGCGGTATCATTGCCTGCCACCGCCGCCCCCACGTTGGACCATGATATGGAGGAGAGGGAACTGGTGCGCTGGAGTTGGTAGTTGTGGCCGGAGATTGTGAACAGAGTGAACTGGATCACCGCGCCGGATTGCTGAATGTCCTGCACCTTCACCATGCTGGAATCGTAAACGGTGCCGTTGTTCACGAAGTTCGCCGGCAGGGTTTGCAAGCCGGTGGTGACGTCGAGGATGCCCGAGTTGGTAAACGTGCCCGAGCACTGGATGCCGGAGCCGGCCGTGAATTGCATGAACCCGGTATTAGTGAGGTTGCCGGTGACGACCAGATTGGAGCCGGTGCCGCAGGAGATGGTACCCGCGTTGGAGAGGTTGCCGGTAATCGTGCCATTCCCGGTGAGGATGCCGCCGTTCAAAATATTGACCGTCGAAGTAATCGCGCCTCCGCTCAGGCTGAGGGTGGAACTGTCATTCACTGTCACCGAGCTGGTGGCGGTCAGTGAGCCGGTGATTTTAAGCGTACCTGCATCCACGATCGTGGCCCCGGTGTAGGTGTTCGCGCCGGAGAGGGTCCAGGTGCCGGTGCCTTCCTTGGAGATGGCGGTTACCGAGGGGCTCGCGCCATTGCTGATCACGCCGGCAAAGGTGGCGTCGGTATTGCGTCCGCCGACCGAGAAGGTGGCGGTGTAGCTGCCAGGGGTGCCGTTATCGAGGGTGATGCCGGAGACCTTGCCGGTCGCATCGGTGCTGCTGAGCTCGCCGATGGTGAAGGTATTGCTCGCATTGAGCGTGGTGTAAAACGACACGTAGGGGCCGATATTGATTGCCGCCGTGCCGAAGCCCGTATTGTTGGCAAGGCGAAAATTATCGACCGTAGTTCCAGAGCTGGTGTGGATGATATTGAGCTGCCCGGTGAAGGCCGACCAGTCGCCGCTGATGTCGTCGCGGACATAATTCACCTGCACGGTGAAGGTGCCGTTGCCGGTGACGGCACCGGATTGGCCACCGCGTTTCGGAAACTGGAGCAGCCCGGTCGCTCCATCAGGCACACTGATCGCATTGGCGAGGATGCCATAGGTGCTGCTGCTGCTGTTGCCAAAACCATTCATGGCCAGGTTGCCGCCCTGCAGGGTGATCGTCCCGGTGCCGAGGCCGTTCTGCGCATTGGTGGTACCACCGGTGATGGCGATTTTTCCACCGCCGATGATCGTGCCGCCACTGTAGGTATCCGTCCCGGTGATATTTAGCGTGCCGGTTCCCAGCTTGGTGAGATCGCCCGTGCCGGCGAGCGTGGCGGCGGTGAGCGTATAAGTCGTGGTCGAGTTGTTAAACAGGGTCGAAAACGGGCTCATGGTGCCGCTGATCGTTACGGTCGTGGTGGTGGCGGTGTCGTCGAAATTCACCGCATAGGTATCAGCGTAGGTGGTGGCGGTGGAGCCGTTGAGCCAGTTGCTGGTGGCGGTGTCCCAGGTCGAACTCGCATTGCCTTTCCAGGTCAGCGTGGTCACGCCAATGGGGGCCGCGCTCACTTCGGCGGAGTTTAGGCCCGTGCCACCGGCGCCCGTGGCGGCGATGACGTAGTAGTAGGTCGTCCCATTGACTCCGGTGTTGTCCACATAGCTGGTGCCGGTCGCGGCCGCCGCGATGGTGGTGTAAGGCCCGCCCGTGGTGGTGGAGCGCCCGATCACATAGCTGGTGGCTCCAGTGGAGGCGGTCCAGGTGAGTGTGACCTTCGAGCTGCCCGCGGTGGCGGCCACATTGGTCGGAGCCGCAGGCGGAGTGGTGATGCTCGCCGGACTGGAATCGGCGCTGTTCCCGGCCAGATTCGCCGCGGCGACCGTGTAGTAGTAGGTTGTGTTGGCCGCCGCGCTGCTGTCGGTATAGCTGCTGGTCGCGGGAATGGTGCTCAGCGTCGTATAGGTGCCGCCGCTGGAGGTGGCGCGCTTGACGAAGTAGTTGGTGGTGCTGGCCGTTGGCGTCCAGCTCAACACGACCTGCCCGGCGCTGTTGCTGGCGGTGAGCCCTCCCGGCGCGCTGGAGGGAACAGAAGGCAGAGCCCTGGCGCTGGCTTCCGCCGAGACGCCGCTGGTCCCGCTCGCATTCGCGGCCGCGACGACATAATAGTAGGTGGTCCCGTTGCTGCGACCGGTATCGGTGAAGGTGTTCCCCGTCGTGCTGGTATTGATGATCGTATAGGGGCCGCCGCTGGTGGAGCTGCGCTCGACCAGGTAATAGGCGGCGTTGGCGGATGCCGTCCAGCTCAGGCCCACCTGGGTGTCGCCAGCCGTGGCCGCCAGGCCGGTCGGGGCCGACGGGCTGGCGGGAGCCGAGGCGGAGGGGGTGGTGCTGGTGGCGCTGGAAATCACGCTGGTCCCGGCGGGGTTGGCCGATTGCAGCGCGTAATAATAGGTCGTGCCATTGGCCGCCGTGGTGTCGGTGTAGGTGGCGGTATCCGCCGTGCTGCCGCTGACCGGGCCGGTGATGCCGCTTGCGAGCACACTGTAGCCGGTGCCGCTGGTGGTCGAGCGCAGCACCCGGTAGCTCGTGGCTCCCGGCGCAGCGGGCCAGCGCAGCACGACCTGGTTATTGCCTGCAATCGCGGTGACGGAGGCCGGGGCCGGAGGAATGTAGCCCGCCAGCTCCAGCCGCACGTAGTCGTACATACAGTTGTTCGCAAAGTAACCACCCTTGCGCATGTTCAGGGTCACGGTGTTGGTTCCCGATTTGAGCAGGGACCCGGGAAAGGTGATGCGTTCATCGCAAAAGATGCCGTGGGAGGACATGCGGATCATCGCATCGTTGTCGTAGTACGAGAAGAAGCCGGTGGAGGAAATCGAAGTCGGCGTCGCCGTCACTCCCGAGGTGCTGCCCAGGTTCGTGCCATTGACGCTCACGATGACCGGGCCGGTGTTATCCGCAGCGATGCCAAGATAAAGCAACGCCTGGGCGCCTGAAACCGGGGCTTGCGGCATATTAAAGGTCACCGTCCACGTCGTGCTATTCCAGTTTCCCGTGGCTGGATCGAAGGTGCAGGGCTCGGCGTAGTCCCAGTCATTGGCCCAATGGCTGGTGCCGACTGTATAGTTCAACCCATTGGGGAAATCGAGCCGGTAATTCAGATACGGGGCCCAGCTTTCCGCCGGTGCCGAGGCCGTACCGTAATCGCCATGCCAGTAATCGTCGCCGTGGCGGAACTCCTGCGTGTTGCGATCGGGAATCCCGATTTCCCACACGGTGGGGCCGACCCGCGTCGGCGTCCAGGTCACGGTCCCTAGGCTGGTGGTTTGTCCGCCGGTCACCGTCACCGCAAACTGCGTGGTCGGGTAGGCGATCGCGACCGGGATGGTGGCCCCGGTGAGGGCCTGCGATTGGAACTGCCCGGTCGCTCCCGGGCCGAAGGCAAAGAGGGTGTAGTTGGAGCCCGCGACCACATTGGGAATCGTGAAATTGCCGTTGCTATCCGTCTTGGTCCAGAACTGGTAGTTCTTGCCAAATTGCTGGAAGTCCGCCGTTGCCGGAGAAACCGTGGTTGAGGGCTGAATCGCCACGCCCACCCGCAATCCTGCCGCGGACGCATTTGGATTGCCACTGTCGGAAATGACGATCTGGCCCGTGACGGTGCCGCGTCCGGAGGCTTGGACATAGTTGCTGTCGGTGAACCAGGAGCAGGGCCAGGCCGCGCGTTCCGCCTGCACCTGCGCCTGCGCATCGGCAAAGAGGGTGGCCTGTGGATTGCTGGTGCCAGTCGCTACTTTGTTTAAATAAATGAAAAATGGCCCGCAGACCTTGCTCCAGGTCTCTCCGGCGGCAAAGTTGCGATCGTCGTTGAAGGTGAAATGCACGCCATCGAAGGTGGTGTTGAGATTGGAATCCTGGGTCAGAATCTCGCGATGCATCGGGCCGCTGCAGAAGTATTCATTGCTGGGATGAACGATCCAGATCCCCATGCTGGGCCCGCATCTTCCGGTCACTCCCAGTGATCCCAGATCGCCCGCATAGTTGTACTTGCAGTCAAACTGCCCGGCCAGCGAGCCACTGGTGATGAGCGATACTTCCTTGGGGCAGGAGTTCACGCCGCCGATCGAGGTGTCGCCGGAGAGTGGCGTTGCGTTGCTCCGAACATCGTAGCCCGAGCCATCGGAAGCCAGCCAGTTCAGCGGGGTGAGATTGAGCTTTCCGGTGAGGCTGGGGATGTCCACCCCGCCCGCCGCCATGCTGGAACTGCGGGTGATGATCTCCGTCACGTAAACGCCCGAGGCCCCGCGAAACAACGTGAAATGCCGGTGCGCATCCGCGCCGTTACCGGAGTTGGCAGCCGGGTCTTCAAGATCGATCTCCGCGTAGTTGCCGCCATTGGTCGCCGGGTCGGCCACCGTCACCAGCGTATCGCTGGAACCAGAAGTTCCCTGCCAGTAAAAGCAGCCATTGGAGCTGGCATAATAGCCGTCCGTAAACTGGGTGCCGTTGTAGTTGAGATAGATCAACTGCGCGGTGGCGATCTTGATTTCGGCTGAGACGATACCGTTGTTCAAGATCACGCTATACGGAACGCCGCTGCGAGTGGTGGTCGTCATCGTGACGTTCGCTCCCGTCCCGGTGGCTCCGGCGGAACCGGCGGTATTGGCTTTTGCGGGGGAGGTTGGAAAAAGAAACAGCACTACTGCCGTGTAAACGGCAGCAAAAGGCAAGAGGCTCTGGCTAAGCTTCATGTGGGGATCTGTTGGGGCGGTTGGGGTTAATGGGATTTATAAAAATTATAGTCCGCGCGCACTGCGCACAAGAGCCGTTTTGCGTAATTTTTGGGGAATATGCGCAAATTTTAGTATCTACCGGTGCGTTAAACTTTAACTTACAAATTGTCGATTATGGTTATAAACTTAAGCTGTCCTGCGTAATATCGTCTTATGATGCGCGAAACGGCTCTTGTGCGCAGAGGGGCGAGTGTGGAAAATTAGGGCGGTAAATCAGTAATCCCCCATCACTGTTTGCGGCTCCTGCGGGTTGTGGCCGGTCGCCCTTTAACGGCGGCTTTCTCGCTCAGCCACCCCTCGATTCCCAACTTGTCCGGCTCCGCGGGTGATGGTTCCCCAACCTGTAACTCCCATCCCATGAGTAAACAAAGCAGCCTTCTTGCGCGCTTTTTTCGAAGCGCGTGTTTTTCTCCCAAGCTTGCGGTAGTTCTCGCAACCCTTGGTTTAACCACCCTCGCCAAAGCCCAAAGTGTCACGCTTACCGATAACGGCACTACCATCACGCTGGCCAATGGCCTCGTCTCTGCAACCATCCAAAAATCCGATGGCAAAGTCACGACCATGACCCTCGGTGGCAGCCCAAATCTGGTTGGCAGCAAGGGCTTCTACTACACTACACATGTCGTCTCCGGCTCGACAGATGACTGGGTGGGTATTGCCACCGGTGGCTCGACTTATAGCGTGACGACCAATACCTCCAGCCTGGTGGATATCTCAATCCGCAACCCTACGCTGGGCTATGACGCGACGAACTTTCCTTACGGGATATTCGACGTGGATATGCATCTGGTGATGCGCTCGGGCGTTGCCGGGCTTTACCGCTACTTCATTTGGAACCATACCGCGAACCAGCCTGCCGCTGCGCTTTACCAGCAGCGGACGGTGGTGGCGGATACTTCGCTCTCTTCCTTGGGCAGCACGGTTTATTCCTACTGCGGTGGCGACGTGTGGAATAACTCACCGGGGAGCGTCCTCTCCAGCGGTACTTCCATCTACGATTCCACCTACGAACTGCCAGCCACGACCGCCTATACGTATCCCACCGGAACGTCTTACGGCGTAAACTGGCCGAAGTATTATTCGCCAAATGCGCTCGAAATGATTGGCGTAAATTACGATTCAAACCCAGTCTGGACCAAGTATGACTGGTCGGTTTACTCCGGCCCGACAACTTCCTTCCTCAACACCTTCGGTGCGGCCAATGATCAGTACGGGGTATGGATTCTTAACCCCAGTTCGGAATACTTGAACGGCGGCCCGACCAAATTGCGCGGCACCGTTCAGGACGACAGCATGGGCGTGAATACCAACGACGGCCATGGCCTGGGAGACAGCGGTCCGGATGAAAGCCTCGCGGCCGGTCAGATCTGGCAGAAGATTTTCGGCCCGTATTTGATTTATGCGAATACGGGAACCAGTCATACCGCGCTCTACTCGGATGCCCAGACGAAGGGCGCCGCCGAAGTCGCCGCGTGGCCCTATTCGTGGCTTACCTCGCCCGGCAGCAGCTTGTATCCCATCAGTCGGGGCACGATCACTGGCACATTGAGCATTCCCGGCCAGTCGGCGGCCAATGCCCAGATCGTGGTCTGTGACAATCCGGGTATTGATTGGACCTGGCAGGGCGCGATGAACTATCTGTTCTCCGCGCAGGCCGATGCCAAGGGCAACTTCAGCGTGCCCAATGTGCGTCCCGGCACCTACAGTATCTTCGCCTATGTGCCCGGGGTGCTCGGCGACTTTCAAATGGACAGCGTTGCGGTCACCGCCGGTTCCACCACAGCTCTCGGGACGATTACGTGGAATCCACCGCTGCAGCAGCAGCGGCTCTTCCGCGTCGGCACGCCAGACCGCTCCACGGGCGAGTTTCGCTACGGAAATATGCCAAAACAATTCGGCCTCTGGTTCCATTACCTGGATGAAGTGGGCGCGACTGGTTCGGTAAGTTATACCGTTGGCACCAGCGACCCCGCTGCCAACTGGTATTACGCCCAGCCCGTCGTCGCGGCGGCGGATGGCACTTATGCCGCCCCGGCTTGGTATATTAATTTCAACCTGCCTGCCGTGCCGCCGAGTCCCTGCACGCTCAAGCTCGCGCTGGCGGGCTCCGCGGGTTCCGGCGCCTTCCATGTTTATGTGAATGGCACCGACGTGGATACGGATACCTATCACGGCACCTACACCGCCGATGATTCTGCCCTCGATCGCGATGCGATCCTGCGCGGGCTGTATCAGGTTTTCTCGTTTAACGTCAGCACTAGTCTGCTGCACGCGGGGACGAACACGGTGAAGATCACCGTCCGCAAGACAGGCGCTAGCACCTGGACGGGCACGCGCCCCGTGGCCCCGGCCTACGGCATCATGTATGACTGCGTGCAACTGGAGGCCGGTGCTTCGACCACCAACGTGCTCCTCTCACAAAGCAAGGGGACGGCTGCCAGTTCGTCCAACGGTATTAATACGGCAGGCAAAGGGAACAACGGTAGCACCGGGGATCGCTGGCAGGCTTCCGCTGGCACTTTCCCGCAATGGTGGCGGGTGGACCTTGGAGCCGCTCATACCCTGCGCTCAATCGTCACGAACTGGTATCAGAATACGACCAACTCCTACCAATACAAGATTGAGGCGAGTAACGACGACGTGAATTACACGACGGTCGTGGACAAGACCGGCAACACCAGTTCCGGGATCAGTTACGACACGTTGCCCAGCACTACGCAGTATCGGTATGTGCGGATCAGGGTTACCGGTTCCAGCGGTCAATGGGCTTCGTTCTACGAGACCCAGGTTTACGGCGATTGATTGACGCCCAAATCCGTTTTTTGCGACAGGAGCGGGGATGCCACCCGCTCCTGTTTTTTGTGAATGGAACGGAATTAAGTCGCGGGTTTCAAGCGGTGGACAGACAGACATTAATATTATTTCATATTTGTAATTATCTGAGGTTAAGTGACTTGTGATGCGCAAATGTGTTTTCATTTACGCAAAAGGTCCCTTGTGCGCAGACGGGGTGATGGGGAACAATCACCGCGGTTAGTTTAACTATTTCCCAATTCCCCCACACGATTGCCGGTTCGTTTCGGATTATCATTTTCAGTCGGATAATTCCCGCCCTTGCCCCCAGCGTAAGAGCCGTTTCCAGCGTCGTCTCGGTCATTGGGACCCCAACCCAAAACCCCCAGAAAAAATGAGAAAACCAAGCAGACTCTTGTCGCGTTTTTGTTCCAGCGCGTTGCTCCGCAAGGAGCTTGTTCCCAAGCTGGCCGTGGTCTTTACCGTGCTGGCCTTCACGACCATTGGCAAAGCCCAAAGCGTCACCCTCACCGATAACGGCACCTCGGTCGTTCTGGCCAACGGGCTGGTTTCCGCCACCATCACCAAGGCGGATGCCACCATCACCAGCTTCACCGTGGGCGGCAGCCCGAACCTCGCGGGTAGCAAGGGCTTCTACTATACCACGCACGTCGTCTCGGGCACGACCGATGACTGGGTGGGGCTGGCCAGTTCTCCCGGTGCCACCTACAGCGTGGTCACCAACACCTCCAGCATGGTGGATATTTCCATCCGCAATCCGGAGCTGGGTTACGATGCGACGAACTTTCCCAACGGCATGTTCGACGTGGCCAAGCACTACGTGATGCGTTCCGGCGTGGCAGGGATTTACACCTACCTCGTCTGGAACCATACGGCCAGCCAGCCGCAAGCCAGCCTCTATCAACAGCGGACCACTGAAGCGAATACCAACCTCAGTGGCACGGTGTATTCGTATTCCAGCCCGAGTGTCTGGAACGTGTCCCCGGGCACCGCGCTTTCGAGTGGAACCTTGATCACCGATTCCACCTACGAACTGCCGCAGACCACCACCTACACCTATCCCACCGGCTCGTCCTACCAGACGAACTGGCCGATCTACTACACGCCGAATCCACTTGAGATGATCGGCTTGAATTACGATCTCTACCCGGTGTGGACCAAGTATGACTGGGCCGCGTATTCCGGCACCGAGACTTCTTCGATGAATGCCTTCGGGATCGCCAATGACCAGTACGGCGTGTGGATGCTCAACGGCAGCCAGGAGTATCTCAACGGCGGTCCGACCAAGCTGCGCGGCGGCGTGCAGGCGAGCGGGATGGATATCAATACGAATGAAGATCACGGCATCGGCACCGCGCCTGATCAATCCATCGCGGCGGGCGCGGTATGGCAGAAGATCTATGGCCCCTATATGATCTATGCGAACACGGGCACAAGTCATGCCGCGCTCTGGGCCGATGCTCAGGCGAAAGGCGCGGCGGAAGTCGCTGCCTGGCCCTATTCGTGGCTGACCTCGCCGGGGACCACTTTGTATCCGCTTAGTCGCGGTACGATTACCGGGACGCTCAAGGTCCCCGGTCAATCCACCGCCAATGCGGAAATCATCGTCACCGAGCCCGGCTTGAACTGGATCTTTGAGGGCGCGCTCAACTACATCTACTCCACGCAGGCGGACGTGAACGGGAATTTCACCCTGCCCAAGTTGCGCCCCGATACCTACAGCGTTTACGCGTATGTGCCTGGCGTGCTCGGTGATTTCGAGCAGGACAACGTGGTGGTGACCGCTGGTAATACCACCGCGCTCGGCACCGTGACCTGGAATCCGCCGCAACAGCAGCAATTGCTTTTCCGCGTCGGCACGCCGGACCGCTCCACCGGAGAATTCCGTTATGGAAATCTGCCCCGCCAGTTTGGCCTGTGGTTCCGCTACCTGGATGAAGTGGGCGCCACCGGCTCGGTGAATTACACCGTGGGAACCAGCACGGCGGCCAGCAACTGGTACTATGCCCAGCCGGTCGTCGCCGCTGCCGATGGGACGTATGCCGCCCCGGCCTGGAATATCAATTTCACGCTCCCAGCCGTGCCGCCCACGCCCTGCACGTTGACGCTTGCCCTTGCGGGCGCTTCGGGCAGCGGGGCCTTCCACGTTTACGTCAATGGCACCGATGTGGACACCGATACTTATCACGGGACTTACACCACGGACGATACCGCCCTCTACCGGGATGGGGTCTTGTGCGGACAATACCAGGTCTATCCCTTCTCGTTTGCCTCCAGCCTGCTCCATGCGGGCACGAACACCGTGCAAATCACCGTGCGCAAGACGGGATCGAGCACTTGGACGGGCAGTCGTCCGGTGATTCCCGCCTATGGAATCATGTACGATTGCGTGCAGCTCGAGGCCGGGGCGCAGACCACGGACACGCTGCTCTCGCAGGGCAAGTCGTCCACCGCCAGTTCGTATGCCACCAGCAACTATCCCAGCAAGGGCGACGATGGCGCGCTCGACAATCGCTGGAAGCTCCGCCGTGGCCACCTTTCCGCAATGGTGGCGGGTGGATCTCGGAGCGGCCCACACCATCCGCTCGCTGGTCACCAACTGGTATCGGAATGATACCACCTCGTATCAATACAAGATCGACGTGAGCAATGATGACGTGAACTACACGACCGTGGTGGACAAGACCGGCAACACCGCGACTGGCGTGAGCTACGACACGCTGCCCAGCACCACGCAATACCGGTATGTCCGCGTTACTGTCACCGGCTCGAATAACGGCCAGTGGGCCTCGTTCTATGAGACGCAGGTGTATGGCGACTGATCGTCGTTGAAAAATGGGATAATCGCAGGAGCGGGGTCATTCCCGCTCCTGTTTTCTTGTGCGCCGGAAGACAGCGTTCTAACCTTTGGATCCCCACACTTGTTATGAAATCACTGCTTCCTATTCTTGCTCTCGCCCTGCTCCCCAGTCTTTGCCCGGCCCAGACCACCGACTCGGCTTCGGCGTCGGTCTTGCCCCAGCCCACGGTCACCCCGGCGCAGCCGGTTCGTCGTCCGACGCCGCCGGTCAGTTCCGTGGTGCCGAAAACCACACCTGGCCGAGCCCGAGACGCGCGATCCGAAGTGGGAGGCGCGCTCGCTGGCCAGCACCGCCAAAGCTTCCACGCAAGCTGCCCGCATCGACCTCGTTTTTGACGGAGATTCGATTACCGATTTCTGGCAGCGCACCGGTCGTGCCGTGTGGGCGACGGCCTTTGCCAAGTATCATCCGTTCGACTTCGGAATCTCCGGCGATACCACCCAGAACTTGCTCTGGCGTCTGGCGCACGGACAGGCGCAGGGGCTGCACCCCAAGGTCATCATGCTCATGATCGGCACCAACGACATGAAGTTCACCAGCACCCCGCAGGAGATCGCCGATGGGGTGAAGGAGATCCTCCAGCAGTATCGCAAGCTGTGCCCGGAGGCGGTCATCGTTCTGCAAGCGATCTTCCCACGCGCCGCTTCGCCGAACGATCCCTACCGCTTGAAGGTGAATGCCACCAACCCACTCCTCGCCAAGCTGGCCGATGGGTCCAAGATCATCTATCTCGATTTCGGCGCCAAATTCCTTGCGACCGATGGAACGCTCGGGGCCGATATCATGCCCGATTTCCTCCACCCCTCGGCCAAAGGCTACCAAATTTGGGCCGATGCGATTACACCGGTGCTCGAGAAATACCTTTCCGAAAAGCCGACTCCTTCGGTGCAGTAGGGTAGAGCGGTCCATACCCCTGCGCAATTTTTTGTAAGATGGGTTTTGCGCTAAGGAATCCTTTTTGCTAAATAAGGGTGAATATGCGCAAGTCATCATTGCCCACGAAAGGAAAGGCCTCGGGGAGCGCCCCGAAACGGGTGGCGCTCGCGTTTCCCTATGGGCGCGCGTTTGTGGAAACGGTGGTGGATGGCATTTACGACTATGCCCGCAACGAGGCCAACTGGCATTTGATCCGCTTTCCCGAGCGATTGAGCCCTTCCCTGGAGTGGTTGCGCGGCTGGAATGGCGATGGGGCATTCGTTATTTTCGCTTCCAAAAACGATGTGGAGATCGCGCGCTCGCTGCCTTTTCCCGTGGTCAATCTTACCGCCTATTTTCCCAGTCCCGGGGTGACGACGGTCACGGCCGACCACCGGGAAATCGGTCGTCTGGCCGCCATGCATTTGTTGGAGCGGCGTTTTCAAAAGTTCGGCTTTTACGGTTCCCGCGATCTTTATTTCAGCGAGTTGCGCCGGGAGGGGTTCGTTTCCACGATTCACGATCACGGGGCCTCCTGCTCGGTGCTGGAGGTTTCCCCGCATTTGAACAGCGGCCGGAGCTGGCTGCGCCAGGAGCAGGAACTGGAGCGCTGGCTGCTCTCGCTGCAACCTCCGGTGGCGGTAATGGCGAGCACGGACTTGCGGGCAAACATGCTCATGGAAAGCTGTCGGCATCTCGGGATCAAGATTCCCGAGCAGTTGGCGGTGATGGGGGTGGACAACGATCCGGTCGTAGTCGAGCACGTGCAGCCCTCGCTCACCAGCATCGCCCGCAATGACCGCCTGGCGGGGGAGGTGGCGGCGCGGGAACTGGCGACCTTGATGGCCGGGAAAGCGAAGCCGGGAAAATGGGTTTTGATGCCGCCAACCGGGGTCATTGCCCGCCAGTCCACGGAAACGCTGGCGGTGGAAGATCCCGACATCAATGGCCTGGTGCAATACATCCGCCAGCATGTGTCGGAGAAATTCGGCGTCGAGCGGCTGCTGGAGATCACCGGCTGGTCGCGGCGGCGGTTGGAAATGCGCTTCCAGGAGCATCTCGGCGAAGCGCCCTATGCGCTAATCAACCGGCTGCGCGTGGAGGAGGCCCAGCGCCTGATGAAGCAAAACCCGAGCGAACTCCTTTCCAAAATCGCCTCGGCGAGTGGCTTCAACAACCTGCGGCAGTTCCGGCTCGTTTTTCAGCGTATCACCGGGCAGCGGCATTCCCGTTACCGCACTCTCTGTAAAAGTGGAGATGCGTTAAAATGAGTGTCATTTGCGTATTTGAGCTCTTGAGCGCAGAATGAGTTGCGTTTTAGATAGCCTCCACTTTGGGATCGCTCCGGTTCGGAAACGAATGGAGGGCTCCGTCTGGAGGTTAATGATGACCGCTGCTAATTGCGCAAAACCGACTGATAATAGTTAGAAATAGGTAAAATGCGGGGTGAGTGACAACTGCAGACCAGCGCCGGAGTTAATGAAACTGCCCTGAGAAAAATTTCGAGCCTTCCGCCAACTCATTTGAACTAACTGCCTGCATGCGTCGATTCATCCTCACCATTTTCGGACTCCTGAGCTGCCATCTGTTGCACGCCGAGCCGACTGCCACTCCTTCCTCCGTGCCGGTTGCCGGTTCGCTGCCAGCGAAGGAAAATTTTCACATCTACCTGCTCATGGGGCAGTCCAATATGGCCGGTCGCGACACTAGCAAGCTGGACGCCCAGGTGGATAACCCACAGATTTTGATGCTGGATGCTGCCGGGCAATGGGTGGTGGCTCGTGATCCGATGTTTCCGGTGCAAGGCCGGACGAAGCCCGGCGCGGGCCCGGGAATTCCCTTTGCCGCCGAGATGCTCAAAGCAAATCCCAAGGTGACGATTGGTCTGGTGCCGCTGGCGGTCGGTGGCAGCGGACTCAAGCACTGGGAGAAAAATGGCGACTATTATGTCAGGACCCTCGTCGCGGCCAGAGCGGTCGCCGGGGTGGGGACGATTTCCGGCGTGCTCTGGCATCAGGGCGAGACGGATGCGACCAAGCAAGCGACGGCGGATACTTATGAAGCGCGCCTGACCAAGATGTTCGGCGATCTGCGGCAGGACCTGGGGCAGCCCGAGCTGCCGATTGTCGTGGGGCAGATCGGTGGGTTTCTCGATCCGAAAAGAGAGCCCGCAGCGGAGACCGTGCGCGCGGCGATCAAGCATCTCCCAACAGTGGTGCCGCGGGTCGGCTTTGCCGATTCCGATGGGCTAACTGATAAGGGTGACAAACTGCATTTCACCGCCGATTCCCAAAAGGAAATGGGCGCCCGCTTTGCCAAAGCGATGCAAGCCCTCCAGAAGTAAACGCTCCCGCTACCTTGATCCCCAAAATCCTATGAAACATTTCCTCCTCCGTTCACTTTCCGCCGGATTGCTTCCCCTGCTGGTGCTGGCCACGACGCAATCCCTGCGTGCGGATGACGAAGCTTTGCCGACGACCGTTTTCAAAAACCTGCAAGCTGGCAAGAAGCAGACGGTTGTGGTCTATGGCACGAGCCTCACCATCCTGGGAGCCTGGGCCAAGGGAGTGAATGACTATTTCAACCAGCAGTATCCCGGGCTGGTGACTTTTTTCAACGGGGCGAAAGCAGGGATGGCCTCCGACTGGGGCGTCGCCAATTTGCAGGACCGCGTGCTCTCGAAAAATCCCGACCTCGTCTTCATCGAATTTTCGATGAACGATGCGGCGACCAACCGGAACGTCTCGCTGGAACAATCCGCCGCCAACCTCGACCAGATGGTGAAATCCATCCGCCAGCAGAACCCGCAGGCGGACATCATTCTGCAAACGATGGACATCGCCTGGGATTCGCCGAAGACGCCGACCAAGAAATACGGTAGCGAACGCCCGAACCTGAACGGCTACTACGACGTCTATCGGCATTACGCGCAGGAGCATCATCTGGCGCTGGTGGACAACTATCCCAACTGGCTGAAGCTGAAGACTGGGAACGAGGCGAACTATGAGAAGATGGTCGGCGACGGCATCCACCCGCACAGCGGCCCGAGCATGGCGGTGACCTTCCCCGCCGTGAAGGCGTTGCTGGAAAAAGCCCGCACCGCCGCGGCAGCCGCCAAGTAAACGCTCAATCAACTCGCACGATGAAACTGCCCCCGGCTCTTTTTCCCATTCTCTTTGCGACGGCCTTTGCCACGGGCGCATCCGTCGCCGAAACGCCGACGGCCCGGATCGCCAACTTCGATGGCGACCGCCTGGCGGCGATCAGTTACACCTTCGACGACAACCTGCGCGATCAATACACGGTGGGCCTGCCGATGCTGGATGCGGTCGGGTTCAAGGGCACTTTCTTCGTTATCGCCGGGGCGACCACCGACACGGTGGAGGAGGCGGAAAAGAAGCAATCGCTCAAGCGGGCCTGGGGCAGTATTTGCTGGCCGGAGTTGAAGAAAATTGCCGAGGACGGACAGGAGATTGGCAGCCATACCTGGTCGCATCCCAACCTCAGAAACCTGCCGCCCGCCGAGGTGGAGGCGCAGTTCTCCAAGGCCAACGACGCGATCAAGCAACACCTCGGGATCACGCCGATCACGCTCGCGTTTCCGTTCAACGCTTCGACGCCCGGCGTCCAAAAAATCGCCGACAAGTATTACGTGGCCTACCGGACCTTTCAGGTCGCCACCTCTGCCAAGAGCACGGCGGCTTCGCTCAATGCGTGGGCGGACAAACTGGTGACGGAAAAGAAGTGGGGTGTGATGATGACGCACGCGGTCGGCACCGGTTATTCCGCACTGACTGATCCGGAAATCTTTCGCACGCACTTGCAGTATGTGAAGAGCCACGCGCAGGACTTCTGGGTGGATACCTTTGCCAACGTCGCGCGTTACCAAAAGGAGCGGGACGACGCCAAACTCGCGGTGACCCCCACGGCGGGCGGGATGACCTGCCTGCTCACGGGGACGCTCGATCCCAAACTCTACAATGTGCCATTGACCATCGTCATCGACGAGAAGGCGGCCACTGCGGTGCATGCGACCCGTGGGGGCAGGGAGTTGCCGGTCCGGGAGGAAAACGGTTTCATCAAGGTCCAGGCCGCCCCGGCTCCGGAGCCGGTGACGGTCACCTGGCAATAAGCTGCGCGATTTGGATCAAATGAGTTTGCTTATGCGAAGGAACTGAACGAAGCGAATATAAATAAGTCTATTCAAAGACGCCGGATTCTTAAAGGATACGGACCCCACCCCGCCCAAAAATTCTAGACCTCAACTCATGAAACAACGACCCCAATTCGTTCCGCGGTTTCATCCTGCTTGGATGGCCGGTAGTTCCTTCTTAATTCTGTGCGCTGCGCTGGCGAATGCGGCCGAGCTGAAATTTGATTTCGGCGCGAACTCCGAAGCTGGCTTTACGCACGTCGCCTCCGGTGCTGCGTTCGACGACAAGCAGGGCTTCGGTTTCCTGCAGGGATTCTCAGCGCCCAAGCCGGGTGAGCCGATTGCCCCGGTCTTCGCCGTCAATGTTCCGGAGGGAAATTACAACGTGACGATCCGCTTCGGCGATCCCAAGGCAGCCACGTCCACTACGATCAAGGCAGAGTCGCGTCGCCTGATGCTGAAGGACGTGGAGACCGCCCCCGGCAAATACGAGACGCGGACGATCACGGTGAATGTCCGCAAGCCGGCGATCAGCACCGGGGGCGTTACGTCGCTGAACGGGCGTGAACTTGGGCCACCTCCGGTGCCGGATTGGGACGATACTCTGAGCCTCGAATTCAATGGGAAAAATCCCGGCGTCGCCTCGGTGGAGATCGAGCCGGTCCAGGATGCCACGACGGTTTTTATTGCGGGTGATTCCACGGTGACCGATCAATGGCACGAGCCCTATACCGGTTGGGGGCAGATTTTGCCGTCCTTTTTTCAGCCGGGGATTGCGGTCTCCAACCAGGCGGAATCCGGGCTGGCGCTCTTTTCCTTTGAGCACCAGAAGCGGCTCCAGAAAGTGCTGAGCATGATGAAGAAGGGCGACTACCTTTTCATCCAGTTCGGTCACAACGATCAAAAGGACAAGAGCCCGAACGCCGGTCCTTTCACCAGCTACAAGGACAATCTGAAAAAGTTCGTCGAAGCCGCGAAACAAAAGGGCGGACTGCCGGTGATTGTTACGCCGATGGAGCGTCGTCGCTGGGATAAAGATGGAAAGCTGCAGCCCACGCTGGCCGACTATGCGGAAGCTGGTCGGCAGGTCGCTTCGGAAGAGCAGGTGCCGCTGATCGACCTCAATGCGATGAGCCAGAAATTCTACACCGCACTTGGTGCGGACAAGAGCAGTCAGGCCTTCGTTTTTTATCCGGCGAATACCTACACCGGCCAGCCGAAGGAGCTGAAGGACAACACCCATCACAGCGTGTATGGCGCCTATGAACTCGCCCGGTGCGTGGTCGAGGGCATCAAGGCCACCGTGCCTGCGCTGGCCTCGCATCTGGTGAAGGATGCCGGCGCGTTCGACCCGTCGAAGCCCGATGCGCTGGAGTCGATTCAATGGTCGCTCACTCCGCTCCGCGGTGCGGTGGAAAAACCCGCCGGGAGTTAGTGATTAATTACGTGCCTGGAAATCCGGGGGCGGATTTCCAGGCGTCACTTTTTTAACCCAACGACCTGGAGCGGCGGTCTATGACCGTCGCAAATAATGGTCCAGCAAGAGGGCGACGGTCATAGACCGCCGCTCCAGCGTTTGCGCTATTTAACCCCGATTGCTTATATGATCCGCCCGATTCTCTCCGCTCTCGCGATGCTTTCCATCGCCTCGTCTCTCTTCGCTCAGGAAGCCGCGGCTCCGCGCGAGAAGTATAACTTCAATTCCGACTGGCTGGTGAATGTGGGTGATGCAGTGGGAGCACAGGCGGCGGATTTTGCCGACGCGGGCTGGAAGAAAGTGACGCTGCCGTATGCGTGGAATGAGGACAGCGCATTCAAGGTGGCGATCCAGCAATTGCCAGTGGGAGTGGCGTGGTATCGCAAGCATTTCAAGCTGCCGCCCGAGGCTGCGGGGAAGAAGGTGTTTCTGGAGTTCCAGGGCATCCGGCAGAAGGGCGAGTTTTTCCTCAACGGGGAATCCATCGGCAAAAGCGACAACGGCGTGATGGCCTTCGGCTTCGACATCACCGACAAGGTGAAGCCGGCCCCGGCGGAGAACATTCTCTCGGCCCGGATCGACAATAGCTGGGGCGGCAAGCAGTGGAACGACCGGAACTTTTACGCGAACTACGGTGGGATTAACAAAAACGTCTTCCTGCATCTCACCGACAAGCTGCACCAGACGCTGCCGCTTTATTCGAACTTGGGCACCACCGGTGTGTATGTCTATGCGCAGGATATCAATGTCCCCGGTAAAACCGCAAAAGTGACCGCCGAGGCGGAGGTGAAGAACGAGTATGCCGGGCCGAAGACTTTCAGCTACGAGGTGAAGGTGGTGCAGCCGGATGGAAAAGTGGTGCAGACGATCGACGGCGGCCAGCAGACGCTCGGCGCCGGGGAGACAAAAACGGTAACCGCGAGTGCGACGCTCTCCGGGCTGAACTTCTGGAGTTGGGGTTACGGTTATTTATACGATGTTTTCACCACGCTGAAGGTGAATGGGCAGCCAGTGGATGTGGTGGATACGCGGACGGGCTTCCGCAAGACGGAGTTCGACCACGGGATGGTGAAGCTGAACGATCGCACGCTTCAGGTGCATGGCTACGCCCAGCGCAGCACGAACGAATGGCCCGCCGTGGGGCAGGAGGAACCGGCGTGGATGAGTGATTTCTCGAACGCGCTGCTGGTGGCGAGCAACGGCAACCTGGTGCGCTGGATGCATATCACGCCGCCGAAGCAGGAGGTGGAATCCTGCGACCGCGTGGGCCTGATCGAGTCGATGCCGGCGGGGGACTCGGAGAAAGATGTGACCGGTGGCCGCTGGGACGACCGGGTGGCGCTGATGCGCGACGCGATCATCTACAATCGCAACAACCCGAGCATCCTTTTCTACGAGTGCGGCAATAACCAGATCAGCGACGATCACATGACCCAGATGAAGGCGGTGCGCGACCAGTATGATCCGCACGGCGGTCGCGCCATGGGCAGCCGCGACATGATGGCGAGCAAGATGGCCGAATATGGTGGGGAAATGCTCTACGTGGACAAAAGCGCGACCAAGCCGATGTGGATGATGGAATACATGCGTGACGAAACCCTTCGCAAATATTGGGACCCCTATACACCGCCTTATCACAAGGATGGCGACGGCCCGATCGGTGGAAAGGAAAAGCCCGATTCCTACAACCGCGATTTGGAGGCCTATACGGTGGAGATCGTCAACCGTTGGTTCGAATACTGGCACGAGCGCCCCGGGACCGGTGAGCGCGTGAATGCGGGTGGAGTGAATATTTATTTCTCGGATTCCAACACCCACTTCCGAGGTGCGGCGAACTATCGCAGCAGCGGGGAGGTGGATGCGATGCGGCTTCCGAAGGACGGTTATTATGCGCACCAGGTGATGTGGAATGGCTGGGTGGATCCGGAGCCGGGCATTCACATTGTGGGGCACTGGAATTACGAGGCGAGTGTGAAGAAGCCCGTCTATGTGGTTTCCTCAGTGCCGAAAGTGGAGCTCTTCGTGAACGGCAGGTCGCTCGGCTACGGCACGCAGAGCCAGCACTTCCTCTACACGTGGAAGGACGTGCAATTCCAGCCCGGCGAAATCAAGGCGGTGGGCTACGATGGGGCGGGACAACCGGTGTGCGAAACTTCTTTGAAAACAGTCGGCGCGCCGACAGCGATCAAATTGACCTGGCGCACCGGGCCGACCGGCTTCAAGGCGGATGGCGCGGATCTGGCGCTGGTGGATGTGGAAGTGGTAGATGCACAGGGCAACCGTTGCCCGACAGCCATGAATATGATCAACTTCGACCTGCAAGGTGCGGCAGAATGGCGTGGCGGGATCGCGGTAGGGGCGATCGATCCGCAGACGCGCGCGGTGACGGATAACTGCATCCTCTCCAAATCGCTGCCGGTGGAAGCAGGGATCAACCGGGTAATTCTGCGCTCTCTGCCGACGGCTGGCGGATTCAAGCTCCAGGCCAGTTCGCCGGGGCTGAAGCCGGCGACGATTCAACTGGCGACGATTCCGTTCCCAACTAAGGACGGTTACACCAAAGTCTTGGCCGATGCCGGGTTGAAAGCAACAATGAGTCGCGGGCCGACCCCGGCTGGAGATTCGGTGACGCCGACGCGCAAGACGGTGCACATCGTGAGTGCGACGGCGGGCTCGAATGCGGATCAGGCCGCGCAGGCTTTCGACGACAACGATGCGACAAGCTGGAAAAGCGATGGCCAGCCGGGGACCGGGTGGATTCAGTTCGAACTGGAACATCCCGCCACCTTGAGTGAGCTCACGCTGAAGCTCGGCGGCTTCCGCAATAAATCCTACCCCGTGCGCGTGACGGTGGACGGCCAGGAAGTTTTCTCCGGCTACACCCAGCAGGCCCTCGGCTACGTGACGCTGCCGCTCCAGCCGGTGCACGGCAAGAGCGTGCGGATCGACCTCGCGGGTGCGGTGGTGAACCAGGATAAATTCGGCCTGGTTGAAGTCAGTGGGAAAAAGCTCACCGAAGGCAGTGCAAAGGGCTCGCTGGAAGTGATCGAGGCGGAGGCCTACGAGCCGCTGGGGGCGGGAGCCCAATAAGTCGCAAGGGGGGCAACTGCAAGTTGCCGGGACAAGTGCGTGCGCAAACTACAGTTTGTGCACGAGGGGGGATACACTGTCATTCTGAGCGCAGCGAAGAATCTCCATCTATTTCTGTGCAGGAAAGCGAAGGACGATCTTTCCAGCAATGAGGTCAGGTGCAGCGCCGGAAATAGTTGGAGATGTTTCGCTCTGCTCAACATGACATTCTTTTTTGGAAGGAAAGAAGCCATGAGGGCGTAATCCATTCGGAAATTTCTTGCGAGAGCCGCTGCAAGAAATGTGCGCGGTGCTTTTTCGGGACAAAAAATTACCGCCGCTGAATCACACCCCTGAGATTCAACGGCGGCTTTAGGGTTTTCACAATCGTCAGACCCCACCCCTGAGGTTTAACGACTGCATTGGTCCCCCAAACAGGAAGGTTAATGGCTAGGCCAAACGACGGCGGCGCTGCCAAACGGTGAGCAGGCCCATACCACCCATGACAAGGGCGTAAGTACCCGGTTCGGGGACCGCAGTTACCACGGTTACTGTTTCACCATTGGTGCTGGCAAATGAGGTGACACCGAAGGCGCTATTCAATGCTGCCGCCGTGTAAGTGCCGGCGGCAATGGAAGTGCCTGTCGTCACGTCGTAGAGACCATAGACGGTTTCACTGGTTCCTGCCGTACCATTCAGATTGATCACGGAGTTGGCGCCAAAGTTGAGGATGGCTGAATCCGCGATGGCATTGTTGTTTTGCAGCGTTAGCGTTACGCCAGTCGTATCCGCCAGCGAGACGTTTCCGGTGCCGAGGCTGCCCGTGGAGGTTACGGTCAAAAGCCCGAGCGTCACCGTGGTGCCGCCGGTATAGCTGTTCGATCCCGAAAGCGTCAGTGCGGAGCTGGAGCTGTTTTCTGTTACGGTCGTTACGTTCGAGCCCAGCACACCGGCCAGCGTCGTGACGCCACGGGTGACCGTAGCATTCGCACTGGACCCCGCATTGATGATTGCAAGCGCGCTGCCCGAGCCGCCAATCGCCGAGTTGATCGTGAGTTGCGGCGCACCGGAAGATCCGGACGAACTGTTTTCCAGAAACGTCAGCGTCTTCGCGGAAGCACTGGTATTGTTGATGGTGCCGTACATGATAAATGCACTGCCGGTTCCGCTGGTGATGCCGACGTTCAAATCAGTCAGCATGTTTACGGTCACGCCGGTGGTGGTGCTTCCTACGGTAAAAACTCGCGAGGCGGAGGCATTTCCGTTGGCTTGGGCAATCGCCGCCACGCCAGCGTTGGCAAACGGCTGGTTGGTGGAGGAAAGGCCTGTAGCGTCCAGGTTTAAAACGTGAGTTCCATCGGTCAGCAGGGTAAAGCCATTGCCTCCTGCGGAGTCTCTGACTGCTCCGACGGTGACATCGGTGTCGAGCGTATAGGTGGTAGCGGTGCTACCCGTGTAACGAGCGACATCGCCTGCAGTGGTGGTCCAGTCGCTTACGGCTGGCGACCAAGTGGCTGCCGTCCAATTGACGGTTCCGGTCGTGCTGCTGGAGTGAACCGTGTCAGCTGCTTGAGCAGATGCACTAACGATGAGCGCTCCAATGCCGATCGTAAGAATTTTGGGGATAGTTGCTTTTGTCATGAGTGGTCTAGGGATAGTTATTGAAACTGACGCGCCGAAGCTAATGGCAAGCTTGGATGCGTTCAATATGCTAAAACACGCATAAATAAACTAAAATGCGCATGCACTGAAACCAGATCGAATTGGATTGGTTGCAGTCCGTGTAATTGCCCTAAAATTCCGATTTCTTAGAGTTAAGGACGATTTTTAAAATGCACTAAGGCTCAGAAATTGAGGCAAATTTTGAGGGTAAATGCGCAAAAGTGTATATGTAATGCGCATATTGGAACTTGAACGCACCGGCTTGGAAACCAACAATGCTGCTTCAGATTTCATCTTTTTGACTACCCCAACCTCCGTGTCCGGAAAAGGACGCTCCGCTTGCCATTAATCCGCTTTTCTCTATGAAAACCATCCAGCGATTCTCGCGCTCCTTTGCCTGTTTGCTTCTCCTTGCCTCCGGTGCCTTCGCGCAGACGGTGGGGCAGAAATTCACGGTGCCCGATTCCCCGCGCCATACTTACAACTTCAATCCCGGCTGGAAGTTCATCAAACAGGATGTCCCCGGGGCGGAGGCGGTGACTTTCGATGACTCGAAGTGGCAGGACATTAGCACGCCGCATACTTACAACGACACGGATACCTACGACGAAATCATCGTCCACAGCCACGGCGAGGACCACGAATATATGGGGGTGGCGTGGTACCGGAAGCACTTCAAGCTCCCGGCGGCGGGGAAGGACGGGAAGGTGTTCCTGGAATTCGAGGGGATCAAGCAGGCGGCGAGGTTTTTCGTGAATGGGCAGCCGGCGGGCAAGTTCGAGAACGGGATTACCGCTTGCGGGCTCGACATCACGAAGCTGGTGAAATTTGGCAATGACGACAACGTGATCGCGATCAAGGTGGACAACAGCGACAACTACCAGGAGGAGGGGACCAATACCGGCTACGAGTGGATGGGACGCGCGTTCAATCCGAACTACGGCGGGCTCAATCACGACATCTGGCTGCATCTCACCGGCTCGGTTTACCAGACGCTGCCGCTTTACGAGAATCTCCAGACCACCGGCGTCTATATCTATCCGTCGAATTTCTCGATCAAGGACGGCACTTGCGATGTGAACATCGAGTCGCAGGTTCGCAATGACGGGAACCAGCAGGTGATCACCCTGACCGGTGTGGTGGTGGATGCGAGTGGCGTGGTGCGCGCCACCTTCAAGTCGGATGACTCGGACATGGTGGGCGGCCAGACGGATACACTCACCGCGAGCGGTCGTCTCACCGGCGCGCACTGGTGGGATGTGAACGATCCCTATCTCTACGATGTTTATACGCTGTTGTCGGTCGATGGAAAAGTGGTGGACGTGTGCAGGACGCACACCGGTTTCCGCAAAGTGGAATACAAGGGTGGGGTGGGGAAGGGCGGCGTCTATTTGAACGATCACTTCGTCTATCTCACCGGCTATGCCCAGCGCAGCTCGGATGAGTGGGCCGGGCTCGGCCAGGCCTATCCCGACTGGATGCACGATGCGAATGCGAAGATGATTCGCGACACGCATGCGAACTATGTGCGCTGGATGCACATCACCCCGCAGCCGGTGGATGTGCGTGCCTTTGACGAATACGGGATCGCCGAAGTCGCCCCCGCCGGCGACAAGGAGAAGGACGTGGAAGGCCGCCAGTGGGATCAGCGCTGCGAGGTGATGCGCGATTCCATGATCTACTTGCGCAACCATCCGAGCATCCTCTTCTGGGAAGCGGGTAACAACGGCATCACCGCCGCGCACATGCAGCAGATGGTCGATTTGCGCAAGCAGTGGGACCCGAATGGCGGCCGCGTGATCGGCTGCCGGACGTTGAACGATCCCGCCACCACGTCCGTCGCTGAGTACTACGGCGTGATGATCGGCCAGGATAAGCAGACCGATGCGCTGAAGAGCCCCACCGAGATGTTCCGCGCCTACAGCGCCGAGCGTCGCGACCGCGCGCCACTCATCGAGACCGAGGATTTCCGCGATGAAGCGGCCCGCCGGTTCTGGGACGATTTCTCCCCGCCGCACTTCGGGTTCAAGCCGGGGCCGAAAGATACGTACCACTGGAATTCCGAGACCTTCTGCATTGCGGCGATCGAGCGTTATTACGCTTACTGGTCGAACCGCATTTCCAACTCCGATCCAGCCCATTCCAAGTGGTCCGGCTATGCTTCCATCTACTGGTCGGATTCCAATGCAGATGGTCGCCAGGACAGCAGCGAGGTGGCGCGGGTGAGCGGCAAGGTGGATTCCGTGCGGCTGCCGAAGGAAGCCTTCTTTACTTATCAGGTGATGCAGAGCCCCTCGCCCGCGCTGCATATCATCGGGCATTGGACTTATCCCGATCACACGAAGAAGACGGTGTACGTGGTGTCGAACTGCGAGAGCGTGGAATTGTTCGTCAACGGTGCGTCGAAAGGTGTGGTCAAGCCGCAGAATGGCTTCCTCTTCGCTTTCCCGAATATCGAATGGCAGCCGGGCGTGATCAAGGCGGTCGGCTTGAACAAAGGCCAGGTGGTAGCCCAGCAATCCATTGAGACGGCAGGCGCTCCGGTGCGGATCAAGCTGACGCCGATCGTTGGCCCGAAAGGCTGGCAGGCCGATGGCGCGGACGTGGCGCTCGTCGATGTCGAAGTGGTGGACGCGAAGGGCCGTCGCTGCCCGACCGATGAAGCCCGGGTGGACTTCAAAGTGAGCGGCCCCGCGATTTGGCGCGGGGGTTACAACAGCGGCATCGTGGGTTCGACGAACAATCTCTACCTGAGCACTGAGTGCGGCCTCAACCGGGTCGCGCTGCGTTCCACGTTGCAGCCCGGCAAGGTCACGCTCACGGCTTCGCGCGGCGGCCTTACTTCCGCGACGATTGATCTCACAAGTGTAAGCTTCCCGGTGGCCTCCGGGCTCGCAACGGAGTTGCCACCGCGCTTGCGTGCTCCATAGTATGAGCACTGATGAATATCCCCCGCTTTGCCACCCCTCGTCTCGCGGCTGCATTTCTAGCCTTGGCCAGTTGCTGCTCCTCGATAAACACCGTGCAGGCCAATGCCGTCCTCGATGGTCTGAGCGTGCCCGATGCGCCGAACATTCCCCATCGCACCTTCAAGGTCATCAGCTACGGTGCGGTGGGCGATGGGAAGACGATGAATACGAAGGCCATTCAGAAGGCCATTCACGAGTGCAATAAACAGGGCGGGGGAATTGTGGTGATTCCCGAGGGGCATTTCCTGACCGGCCCGATCGAATTGGAGTCGCGTTGCGCCTTGAAGCTGGAGCAAGGGGCGGTATTGCAAGCCCCGCAGGATTTTTCCCTGCTCGGCTATCCCGATCCGCTGCCGACCACGCAGGCCGAGATGGATGGGCTGAAAAAAATCACCCGCCCGCTCATTACAGCCAGTGGGGCGGATGATATCGCAATTCTCGGCGCCGGCACCATCGATGGCGGGGGCGCGATGTGGTGGGCGCATGTGCCGCGTCATGGCAATACCGGGAACCCGATTCGCATGAACCGGCCCAACCTGGTTGTCTTCGTGAATTGCAATCGAGTCCACCTCGCAGGGATCACGCTGCAAAACTCGCCGCAGTTCCATTTCGTGCCGCAGTTTTGCCAGAACGTCTTCGTTGATCATATCAATATTCACTCCCCGGCCGATTCGCCGAATACCGATGGAATCGACCCTGCAAACTCGCGCACGGTGCTCATTCGCGGCTGCACAATTGATACGGGCGACGACGACGTGGCGCTGAAGGCGGGCGGAAAAGAGCCCTGCCAGGACATCACGGTCACCGATTGCACGATCCGCCACGGGCATGGCATCTCCATCGGCAGCGAAACCGACAGCGGAGTGCGAAATTTCCTCGTGCAAAACTGCACGTTTGAAAACACCGGCACCGCGCTGCGCATCAAGTCGGCGCGCAGTCGCGGCGGGAAGATTGTGAACGTGCTCTATCGCAACATCAGCATGAAGTCGGTGGATGCCGCGATTTCGATCAGCTTCTACTACTATGACCGCGAGGAGATGAAGCACCCCGAGTTCAAGACGATCACCTCGACCACGCCCTCGTTGCAGCATGTGCGGTTCACGGACATCACCTGCGAGGATGCCGTGCGCGCGGGCGAGATCTGCGGCCTGCCCGAGACACCGCTGCTGGATGTGAGCCTCAAGAATGTGCAGATCACGTCCAAGACCGGCCTCACCATTCAGGACGCCTCCGGCATCACCTTGCAGAATGTAAGCGTGCTGACTTCCAGGACGCCACGTGTCCGCGAGCCCAAGCCGGATGGCGCGGTCACCCCGGTGGGGGATGCGCAGGCGGCTTCGGCGGTGGCACCCCAGCCTTCGGCGTCGCCCACGATTTCTGCTTCGCCCAGCCCGGAGTCGAGTCCCGACGAGCAGTAATCTTAACCGGTTTAGCCGGAGGGGTCATCTTTTTGTTGAGCATTTGGCCACGATGGGGTGTTAATCACGGACTCCCGCTGCTCTGGATACCCCACTTTTTTGGAGCCGCGTGAGCCAATTCTTATGACACCCCTGCACCCTGGATCACTTTTGCGTCGTGGCTTCGCGCCTTTCGTTAGCGCGTTGACGGTGTTCTCGCCGTTTGCATTTTCCCATGCGGCCAGCACCGATTTTTCCACGTGGGCCAGGACCCCACCGCTGGGCTGGAACAGCTACGATGTCTATGGCGACAGCGTGGTCGAATCCGAGGTGCTCGCGAATGCAGCCTATATGCAGAAGCATCTGCTCGCGCACGGGTGGAATACCGTGGTGGTGGATTTTCGTTGGTATGATCCGAAGCCGACCAGGGACGACCGGTTGTTAAACAAGACGCGTGTCGGCGCGGAACTGGCGGCGGACCAATTCGGGCGCCTGCTGCCCGCGCCTAATCGTTTTCCTTCCGCCGTGCACGCCAATGGTTTCCAGCCGCTGGCCGATCGTTTGCACGCGATGGGGCTCAAGTTTGGCATCCACATCATGCGCGGCATTCCGCGGCAGGCGGTGCTGGCGAAGTCGCTGATCGAGGGCAGCAAGCTCACCGCCGCCGAGGCCGGTAATCCGGAGGACAAATGCCCGTGGTGTCCCGATATGTTCGGCGTCCGCGCCAATGCGGCGGGGCAGGCGTGGGTACGATTCCATCTTTCGCCTTTATGCCTCATGGGGGCTCGATTTCGTCAAGGTGGATGATCTTTCATGGCCCTATCATGCCGACGAAATCGCGATGGTGCGCAAGGCGATCGATCGCTGTGGGCGTCACATCGTATTCAGCACGTCGCCGGGGCCGTCTCCCGTCGCGCAAGCCCCGGACCTCGCGGCCCAGGCCAATATGTGGCGCATCTCCGGCGACTTCTGGGATGAGTGGAAGAAGCTCGACCATCAGTTCGACCTCCTTGCGCAGTGGCAGGGGTTTCACGCGCCCGGCCACTGGCCCGATGCGGATATGATTCCCTTCGGCCACATCGGCATCCGCTCGTGGATCAACGCCTGGGAACGCTGGACGCGCTTCACCCGCGACGAGCAGACCACCCTCATCTCGCTCTGGTCGCTTTCCTCCTCGCCGCTCATGCTCGGCATGAACCTGCCGGATAACGACGACTTCACGCTTTCGCTCCTCACCAACGACGAGGTGCTCGCGGTGGACCAGGATTCGCTCGGTCGTCGCGCGGTGCGCGTCTCGCAGCGACGCGGCCTGGAAGTCTGGGCGCGCGAGTTGCACGATGGCTCGTGGGCGGTCGGTCTTTTCAATCGTTCCGAAGTAGCCGCCCCGGTGGCGGTAAATTGGGAGGAACTCGGGCTGCATGCTTCGTGGCAGGTCCGCGACCTCTGGCAGCAAAAGGATCTTGGTGTCATGGAGAAAGGCGTCAGTCTTCCCGTGTCGCCCCACGGTGCGATTCTCTTGAAACTCACCGCAACTCTTTCCAAATAACCATGGTTTCTATCCCGTCATGAAAGCTCTCTCTCTCCTTCCTCTTTTCCTTGCCGCGACGTGTTCCGCCCTGGCGGCCAATCCCCCGCGTGAGCGGGTGTCGTTCGATGCCGGATGGCTTTTCCAAAAGGACGATCCGGCTGAAGTCAACGGTGCGCTCGCTTATGCGAAGATCAAGGACACTGTCAGCAGCTACGGCGCGCAATTTGCCGTGCCGCTGCCGGCCAACGGCCCCGTTGCCGCTATGCCGGCGGATGGACTCGGGGGCGACGTATCCTACGTGAAGAGCGATTTTAACGACGGGGCCTGGCGCAAACTCGACCTGCCGCACGATTGGGGCGTCGAAGGTCCTTTCGTCCAAAAATATCCCGGCGACACGGGCAAACTCAAGTGGTGGGGCGTGGGCTGGTATCGCAAGCACTTCACGGTGCCCGCGACCGACCAGGGAAAGCAGTATGTCCTCGATTTCGATGGGGCGATGTCCTACGCGCTGGTGTGGGTGAATGGTCACTTCGTGGGTGGCTGGCCGTATGGTTACTCCTCCTTCCGGGTGAACCTCACTCCCTATCTCAAGCTGGGTGGGGAGAACGTGGTCTCGGTCCGCCTCGACAATCCGCCCAATTCCTCGCGCTGGTATCCCGGCGGCGGGATTTATCGCAATGTCTGGCTGGTAAAGACGCAGGCGGTGCACGTCGCGCAATGGGGCACCTATATCACGACGCCCGAGATCAGCGCCGATTCCGCCACGGTCAATCTCCAGGCCGATGTGGAGAATCAATCCGCGCAAGCCGCCAATCTTTCGCTCCAGACCTCCATCTATGAGCTCGACGCCAAAGGCGCGCGCACCGGGACGGTCGTAGCTGAGTCGGAAGCGGTCGCGCTCAAGCTCGATCCGGCCCAGCGCAGTCTCGCCACGCTCAAGGCGACCGTGCCGCATCCGAAGCTGTGGGATACCGAGGCTCCGCATCGCTACACCGCGGTCACGACCATCACCAGCGGCAAGCAGGTGGTGGACCGCTATGAAACGCCCTTCGGCATTCGCACGGAAAAGTTCGATGTGAACACCGGCTTCTTCCTCAATGGCAAGCACGTGAAGCTGAACGGCGTTTGCGATCATCACGATCTCGGCGCACTCGGCAGCGCCTTCAATGTTCGCGCGGCCCAGCGGCAGCTTGAGATTCTCAAGGAAATGGGCTGCAATGCCCTGCGCACCAGCCACAACCCGCCTGCCCCCGAGTTGCTCGATCTTTGCGATCAGATGGGCATCCTCGTGATGGACGAGTCCTTCGACTGCTGGTCGAAAAAGAAAACGCCGAACGATTACCACCTGCTCTTCCCCGAGTGGCACCAAAAGGACATGCGGGCCGAAGTCCGTCGCGATCGTAATCATCCCAGCATCATTCTCTGGAGCATTGGCAATGAGATTCCCGAGCAGGGCAGCAAGCTGGGGATTGAGGAGGCGAAGGAGCTTTCCGCGCTGGTGCATGAGGAGGACTCCACCCGCTACACCACGCTCGCCTGCAGCAGTGTCGGTGCTGGTTACACCGGCTATCAGGAGGCGGTGGATATCTTCGGCTACAACTACAAGCCGTTCGAATACGCCAAGTTCCACCAGACCAATCCCACCGTCCCGCTCTTTGGCAGTGAGACCGCCTCGTGCATCAGCTCCCGCGGGGAATACTTCTTCCCGGTGAGCAACGACAAGTCGCAGGGCCAGGCCGATTTCCAGATGAGCTCCTACGATCTCTACGCGCCGCGCTGGGCCACGCCGCCGGATGATGAGTTCAAGGGCCAGGATCAAAACCCCTTCATCGCAGGCGAATTTGTCTGGACTGGATTCGACTACATCGGCGAGCCCACGCCGTATGGAAAGGATGTCACGAACCTGCTCAACTTCACCTCCGCTGCCGACCAGGCACGGGAGGCGGCCCGCCTGCAGGCGCTGGGCAGGATCGAGGTCCCTTCGCGCAGTTCCTACTTCGGCATCGTGGATCTTTGCGGCTTTAAGAAGGATCGCTTCTACCTCTACCAGGCCCGCTGGCGTCCGGAGTTCCCGATGGCGCACCTCCTGCCGCATTGGAACTGGCCGGATCGTGTTGGCCAGGTCACGCCGGTCTTCGTCTATACCTCCGGCGACGAGGCCGAGTTGTTCCTCAACGGCCAGTCGCTCGGACGCAAAAAGAAAGGCGCGAACGAATACCGCCTGCGCTGGGATGACGTGAAATACCAGCCGGGTGAACTGAAAGTCGTCGCCTACAAGAACGGCCAGCCCTGGGCGGAAGACGTGGTGAAGACCACCGGCGACGCGGCCGGGATCAAGCTCACCGCCGACCGTCCCGCCCTGCGCGCCGATGGTAGCGATCTCGCCTACGTGACCGTGGCGGTGACGGATGCGAAGGGATTGACCGTGCCGACCGCGGCGAACCAGCTCCACTTCAGCCTCAAGGGCCCGGGCAAAATCGTGGCCGTGGATAATGGCGACGCCACCGATCACACCTCGTTCCAGTCGCTGGACCACAAGGCCTTCAACGGCCTCGCGCTCGTCGTGATCCGCACGCAACGGCAGCGCGGCCCGATTACGCTTACGGCCACCTCCGAGGGGCTCAATTCCGCCCAGACGTTGATCACTGCCGGGTTGCCGGTCCAGTGACGAAGTGGAGAAGCGGCTTGCCGTTTCTCCGACGTGGGGGCAAGATTGCCAAGGCCTGACTCTCCGGGGTCAGGCCTTTTTCTTTCACCCCCTTGTGCCCCATGAATTACCTTTCCCGTCTGGTGACTGGTTGCGTCGGTTTTTTCGCCGCACTGTTGTTTCTTCCCAACGCTCTCTTTGCCAACCCGCCCGGGGGTGGCTCCCTGGGCGAGGATGTGAAGGTGCGCCGGACCGGCGACGACGTCACGCTCTCGAATGGCATCCTCACCGCGGTGATCCATGCCACGAGTGCGCGGGTGACTTCGCTTAAATTCAAGGGGCAGGAAATGGTGAGTCAATCGGGGCGCCATATCAACATCTACTACGACCAGGCCGGTCCCTACGAATGTCCCGGCCATTGCGAATATTCCGTCAGCAAGCAGACGCCGGATCTGGTCGATGTTTCCTTCCTGCACGTCTATACGCCGGCCCAGGGCGACGCGCATCCGTGGAACCTCGATATCCACTACGCGCTCACGCGGGGGGCGACCGGTCTTTACACCTATGTTGTTTCCTCTCATCCCGCGAGTTATCCCGATCTCTCGGTCGGAGAGTGGCGGATGGTCTGGTCGCTGCCCAATGATTTGCTCGACTATATTTGCGTGGACGCCGCGCGGAATTGGAAGATGCCCACGGCGGAGGATTTCAGCCATGCGATCGTGACGGGGATCAAGGAGATTTGCCAGTTCACCACCGGCACGTGGGCCGGGAAATACGATTGCAAATACGAATATACCGCCGATCTGTGGCGGCTCGGCTGCTGGGGCTTTTCCAGTACGACCCGGCACCTCGGCGCATGGGCAGTCTTCGGCGGTCACGATTTTTTCAACGATGGCGTGACCAAGAACGACCTCGTTTCCGCCGCCGGGGTCATCCATATTTACCTCAACGGCTCCCACTACGGCAGCCGGGGTTTCACAATCAAGCAGGGGCAGGATTGGCAGAAAATCTGGGGGCCGTATCTGCTCTATCTCAACGACCGCGAGAACGTGCAACAAAACTGGACCGACGCCCGTCTCCAGGCCGAGGCTGAGGTGAAGGCGTGGCCTTATCCCTGGCTGACCACGACCAGCGCGTATCCCCCCCGATTCCGGACGCAGCCTCGTGCAGGGGCGCTTCATCATCAAAGACCCGATCAAGCCCGCGCTCACCGGGGCCGGGGCGCTGGTGGGCCTCGCGATGCCGGAAGATGGCCCGGAAGGCAACTGGCAATACCAGGGCTCCGCCTACCAGTATTGGGCCCAGGCGGCTCGTGACGGCACCTTTTCCATCCCGCATGTGCGCCCCGGCAGCTATACCCTCTACGCCTTCAATACCGGGGCGGTCGGTGAGTTTTCCAAAACGAAGATCACGGTGAAGGCCGGCTCAGCGACCGACCTGGGCCAGCTGGTCTGGAACGTCCCGCATCCCGGCCATCACCTCGCCTGGGAAATCGGCATCCCCGATCGGAGCGCGGCGGAGTTCAAGCATGGTAACGACTACTTCTCCCTATCTGTACCTGCAGATCCCGAATGAGTTTCCCAATCCTCTTGAATACGACGTGAGTAAAGGCAACTGGAGCACAGCTTGGAACTACGTTCACGCGCCGTATGTGCAGGATGGGAAGCAGGTCAATTTCCGCTGGAATATCCATTTCAAGCTGGAGGCCGTGCCGACCGGTGACGCCACGCTCACCCTGGCCTTTGCCAGTGCGCGGCGTGTCCAACTCGCCGTCTATGTGAACGACGGTGCAAAACCGGTGACGATCGTGAGCCCGACGGATCAAGGCGGCAATGCCCTGCTGCGGGAAGGCATTCATGCCAAATACGGCGTGTCCTATGCGAAGATTCCCTCAGGTTCGCTCCGCCCGGGAGCTAATACCATTTCCCTGGTTCAAGTTCATGCGGCCTATGAAGGGAACCACGTGATGTACGATTACCTGAACCTTGAGCTGCCGTGATGGAGGAGCAGGGGAGATCCCTGCCCCGTCTGTCAGTCAGAGAGTTAGCGCTTAACGATAAGGCGACCAGAAGCTGGCCGGTGCCACGTCGGAGAGCAGGTTGTAGGTGGCCGTGCTCACCTTCGGCGTGGTATCCACTTGGAGTGGTGAGTAGGAGTTGCCGAAGAGGTCGTTGCCGCCGTTGGAATACAAGGCGCTCCCTGTCTTCAGATACTTCTGCACGTCGGTCCAGCTCACCGTCGCCCCGGTGATTTTATTGTTTTCGATCGCATACTGGTCAATCGCTGCATCCACGACTCGCAAATCCTGAAGTACCCGCGAGGCCTGTGAACGCTTCCGCGCGCGCAGGAAATTTGGCACTGCAATCGCAGCCAGGAGCGCGATAATGGCGACCACGATCATGATTTCCACGAGGGTAAAGCCCCCTCGTCGGCTTTGCAGTTTTTGGTACATATAATAATTTCAGTTTAGTAATGCTGTTTCCCGCATGCGCTCATGGAGTGCAGAGGAGACGCAATGATGAGAAGCAATTGGCATGCCTTTTTGGCTTACATGCCGGTGTTTTTTGGAACATGGGCTGAATATATAACTTATCAGTCATTTTTTATCGGTATTCGCTAGGTGGCGACGTGAATTGACGAGAAAATCTCTGAAGAGGTTTCTCAAAAGTGGGAATCATCTGTGCAGTGAACATCAGATTGGGACTTGATGACTCCTAGTCACCGAAACCACGATGATAGATGCCGGATGGTTATAAGAAACCCGGCAATTTTTGCTAATCAGCACGATCTAAGTTTTATCGACTTTGGTGGAAATAACTTGAGGCTGGAATCACAAATGATGCGGGGCGGAAAGTGGAAAAACCCTGATTGCCAACGCGATTGGAGAATCCATTACTTTGCCCTGCGGTGAAGGATTGCGCAAAATTTCATGAGCATTACTTGTGGAGGCTCAAGAGGTTGTTCATAGAGAGGAGGATGGAGATGGGCGGTTGCTGATTTAAGGCGGCATGGGGCCGGTGCCAATTGTAGCGGTGAATCCAGTGGGCGAGGTGTTCGGTGCGCAGGGCGGAGGTCTGGTAAGTGGCGGCATAGACCCACTCACGGAGCGAGGTCTGGATGAAGCGTTCGGTTTTGCCATTGGTGCGCGGGGTGTAGAGTTTGGTAAAGAGATGCCGGATCTGCCGCGCCCGCAGCCTCGGCGGCGAAAAGGTGGGAGCGGTAGGCCGCACCGTTGTCGGTCATCAGCCCCTGAATCGTGATCCCCAAGCGGGCAAAGTGCGCAAGGGCGTTGCGGAGGAAGCGCTGGACGCTGGCGGTGGTTTGATCAGGGAGGACCTAGGCGAAGGCGAGCCGGGATCGGTCGTCGATGGCGCCGGTTACCGGTGACGCGCTGGCCGGGCTTGAGAATGCAGGGCAGTTGCTTGATGTCGAGGTGGAGGAGTTCGCCGGGCTGTTCGCGCTGGTAGCGAATCACTGGCACCGGTGGTTCCAGGGCAGTCAGGCTGGAAAGCCCATGGCGGGCGAGAATCCGGGAAACGGTGGCCTTGGAAAGGCCGGTCTGGCGGGCAATCTGGAAGCCGGGCATCCGCAGGCGACGCAGACTGAGCACGACCGCGACTTGGGTCGCCGGGGTCTGGCGGGGACTGGCGTGGGGGTGGGAACCGCGATCGGCGAGCCCCGGCGTTCCCTCGCGCCGGAAGCGGGCGCGCCACTTGGCGACGGTGCGCACACTGACCTGAAAGCGGGCGGCGGCCTGTTTCCAGGTGAGCCCGTCTTCCCGCACTGCCGCGATCATCGCCGCTCGACTTCGGGGCAAAAGCCGTGCGTTATTGTGGACGTTCATGTGAGGGTGGTGGTGAGGATTGGTTTTGCACAATCCCACTCTCTCAGTTCCTCCTCACATGAACAACCTCCTGAAACTTCACAGATGCTGACCAAAAAAGGCCCGAAATGACTCGACAATACATCTGGACCGGGCATGCGTTTCGTTTCACATCGCATGTCATCCTCACCTGTTCCTTCCATCCAGACTGTTCCCGAGCTTCTTTTAGCGCTCCGCACCGCGACGGCGGCGGAGCATCGGGCTTTGGAAGATCGCCTCGATCTCTTTAACCGCGTTCGCACGCTTTCCAGTTATGCCGCTGTTTTGGCGCGTTTTCACCGGGTGGTGCAGCCGTTGGAGGATTTGCTCGCGGCGCGGGTGGACTGGGCGGCGGCAGGCTGGAATTTCGCGGCCCGGTTAAAGACTCCCTGGCTGGTGCAGGACATTCGGTTTCTCTCCGGCCATGCGCCGACCTCCCATCTGGCACCGCCGGAGCTGCCAATGATTGTCGGCCTGGGGGAAGGCCTTGGTTGCCTGTACGTGCTGGAGGGATCGACGCTGGGCGGGCAGGGGATCAGTCGCAATTTTCGCGCGAACCTCGAGATTACCCCGGAACGCGGCGGCGCTTACTTCAATGCCTATGGCCCGCAGACCGGGGCATATTGGAAGGAGTTCTGCCAATGGGCGGAGTCGGTGGCGGAGGGCGATCCCGCGCTTATCGAGACAGCCTGCCGTGCGGCCCGCCAGACCTTTGTGGCCTTCGAGCAGCAGCTCGCGGTGATTTAAGGCCATGAGCGACGCCGCTTCGTTCAAAGTCGATCTTACCAATTGCGATCGCGAGCCCATTCACATTCCCGGCTCCGTCCAGGCCCATGCGGTGATGCTGGTGCTTGCCGGGGATGATCTGCTCGTCTCGCAGGCCACCTCCAATACCGCCGCGCGGCTTGGCATAGCTTGCGAACAGTTACTGGGGCAGCCCGTGGAAGTGGTCATCGGCGAGGAAATGGCTGCGCATCTTCGGAGCAAGATCGTTCCGCAACTGGTGGAGGCGGTTCCGCAATACCTGCCCCCGGTCATTGTCGGGGCGGGTGGGCAGCGATTTGAAGCGCTCATTCACCGCTACCAGGGCGCACTGATCCTGGAGCTTGAAGCGTGGGATTTTGCCGAATCGACGGTGACGCAGGATACCTACGGAGGCTTGCGTAATACGATCGGGCACTTGCAGGGTACGTGTTCGATCGAGGACTTTTGCCAGCTTGCCGCCGAGCATGTACGGCGTTTCATCGGGTTCGACCGGGTGATGGTGTATCGTTTTGCCGAGGACGATTCCGGTCACGTGGTGGCCGAGTCCAGGCGCGAAGATCTGGAATCGTATCTCGGCCTGCACTATCCCGCGGCGGATATCCCGAAGCAGGCGCGGGAGCTTTTCAAGCGCTCCCAACTGCGACTCAACCCCGACGTGCACTACACGCCGGTGCCACTCCTCCCGACGGCGCGGGCGGATACCGGCACGCCGCTCGACATGAGCTACTGCGTCACCCGCTCCATGTCGCCGATTCACGCGGAGTATTTGAAAAACATGGGTGTGGATGCTTCGATGAGCATCTCGATCGTGGTCGATGACCGGCTCTGGGGACTCTTTGCCTGCCATCATTATGCGCCGCGCTACGTCTCGCATTCCGCACGTATGGCCTGCGAGTTTCTCGCGCATTTGCTTTCACTGCAAATGGGCGGAAAGGAATCCGCCGGGCAGAGCGACTACACCATCCGGCTGGCCGAGACGCACGTGCGACTGGTGGAAAAAATGGCATCCGCGCCGGATTTTCTGGCCGCGCTGCTGGACGGAGAGCGGCTGGGCGGGCTCCAATGCGCCGGGGCGGCAGTGTTGTTCAACGGCGAGGTTCATCGCCTGGGCCGGACGCCGGAGCCTGCACAATTGCTGGAGCTGGCCACCTGGCTGGCCCGCGAGGTTCCCGAGGAAGTGTGGTCCACCAACGAACTGGGCCGCCATTATCCTCCGGCGACCGGGCAGGCGCCGGTGGCGGCGGGCCTGATTGCCGCCCGGCTTTCCCGGCGTCGCGAGAGCTATCTGCTTTGGTTCGAGCCCGAGGAGACGCAGACGGTCAACTGGGCGGGCGATCCGCACAAGGCGGTGGTGGCGAGCGGCCCCAATGGCGACCGGCTCACGCCGCGCAAATCCTTTGCCCTCTGGAAGGAGAGCGTGCAAGGGCGCTCGCGCACCTGGCTGGCGTGCGAAGTCGCGGCGGCGCGCACGCTGCGCCATTCCGTGCTGGAGATCATCGTGCGCCATGCCGAGGAACTGGTGGCGCTCAATGCCGAGCTGCAGCGACGCAACCAGGAACTCGATTCCTTTGCCTACGTCGCTTCCCACGATTTGAAAGAGCCGCTGCGGGGGATTCATAATTATACGCAATTCCTGCTCGAGGATTACGCGGAGAAGCTGGAGGGCGATGGAAAGGCGCAACTGGAGACCGTGCGGCGGCTTTCCTCACGAATGACTTCGCTGCTGGATGCGCTGCTTTACTATTCGCGGATGGGGCGGGCGACGCTGGCCGAGGAGAAAATCAAGCTCGACGCCGTGCTCGCCGATTCGCTGGAGCTTCTGCACGGGCGGCTGCAGGAAACGGGTGCGCAAATTCGCGTGCCACGTCCGCTGCCCGAGATCACGGCCGATCCGGTGCGCATCACCGAGGTGTTTACGAACCTGATCAGCAACGCGCTCAAGTATAACGACCAGCCGGAGAAATGGGTGGAGATCGGCTGGGAGGAAGCGGTCGAAGCGGGTGAGCCGGTTGCTTTTTACGTGCGCGATAATGGAATCGGCATTGCCGAGGAGCATTACGAGGTGGTGTTCCGCATCTTCAAGCGGCTCCACTTGCAGACCGAGTACAGCGGCGGCTCCGGCACCGGGCTGGCGATCGTGCGGCAGATCGTGGAACGGCATGGTGGGAAAATCTGGGTGGAATCCAAAGTGGGAGAGGGATCGAGCTTCCGCTTTACGCTCAGTGGGGCGCTGGAGGCGGATTTGCCAGCGGTTTAGCGCAGCCGATTATCGATGCTGGCGGAGTATTTATCGGAGTATTTATTTGTGCGGCTTGATACGCGCACTTGGCACGCTGCGCCGATTATCATTATGTAAGCGCAGTCCATGATCCAACCGCTAAAGCACTCAGATTTACCCAGGATCACCGTGGTGGAGGACAGTGATGAGGACTACGGGGCACTCAGCCGCGCTCTCAAGCGGCTGGGGCGTCCGGTGTCCCTGGATCGTTTTGTCCGGGGGGAGGATGCGCTCTTATCTCTGAGAGATGCGGAACAGGGTGCGTTCCCAGCCCTGATGCTACTGGATCTGAATCTGCCCGGAATCGGCGGTGGGGAGGTGCTGAAACGGCTGCGCCAGCATGAGTCCACCCGGAGTCTGCCGGTGATCGTGCTTTCGTCTTCCGACAATCCGGAGGAGGTGGCGTGGTGCTACGAGCAGGGGGCGAATGCCTACCATGTGAAAGGGCTGAACTACGCCGATTTTTGCCAGTCGGTGGAGCTTATTTTTCAGTATTGGTTTGCCACGGCCCGGTTGCCGCATGGTCCGCTCAGTCAGCCGCAGCCTCCATCCGAAGAAGGGGCGGCGGGCCTTTCATGAGTGCCGAGGAGATCAGGGTGATGCAGGTCATGATGGTGGAGGATGTCGATGCGGATCGCGCGACGTTTCGTCGTTACCTGCTCAAGGGCTGTCCATTTCCGTGCGAGATCCGCGAGGCGGCGTGCTTTGCCCAGGCGGAGCAAATGCTCCAGACAAAGCTGCCGGACTGCCTGCTGCTCGACCAACGGCTGCCCGATGGTGAGGGGATTTCCCTGCTGCGACGGATCGTCACCCGCTTTGGCGAGCATTCGTTCGGAATCGTGATTCTCACCGCCTCCGGGGACGTGAATCTGGTCGCCACGGCGCTGAAAGGCGGTGCGCATGATTACCTGCGCAAGGACGATCTCACGGCGGAGCAACTGCGCTACGCAGTCATCAACGCCACGGAAAAGGCAGCGCTCCAACGACGACTGGTGCTCCAGCAACGCGAGCTGGAGCAGAAGAATCGCGAACTCGGCGAGCACGTGGAGGCGCTGCACCGCGAGATGGCCGAGCGGGAGAAAAGCCAGCTCGCCCGCGACCAGAGCGAGGCGTTTCTCCAAAGCATCATCGGCTCCATTTCCGATTGCGTGAAAGTCATCGACACCACGGGGCGGCTCCTGTGGATGAGCGAGGCGAGTCGCACGATGATGGAGGTGCCGGAGGGGCAGGAAATATGCGGCCTGAGCTGGGTCGATTTCTGGGAGGGCAGTGGATTGTTGGTGCAGGCGCAAACGGCGATCAGGATCGCCCTTTCGGGCGGGGTGGGGCGTTTTCAAGGCATGTGCCCGACCTTCAAAGGCACCAGCAAATGGTGGGATGTCGTCATCACGCCCATTCACGACCGCGAGGGTACGGCATCGCGTCTGCTCGCCATCTCGCGGGACGTCACCGAGTCGCGCCGGGCGGAGGAGCGGCTCCGCATCAGTGAAGAGCGGTTGCGCGTTGCTTTGAATGCCGCGCGCATGATCGCTTTCACCTGGGATATCGAGCACGATCTCATCCAGCGCCATGAAAGCGGGCATCCCGGCGTAAAGGCCAATGCTGTGGAGTGGGAGCCGTTTAACAATTCCCGGCAAAAAATCGTGCCGGAGGACCTGCCTTTATTCGAGGAACAGCTTCAAGCGGCCTTGCAGAGCATCGATGGTCGCTTTGTCGCCGAGTATCGGATCACCGGCTCGGATGGGAAAATCTATTGGGTGAACACCGTGGGCATCGTCCACTTCGATGAACATCGCGTGCCCCTGCGGCTGACTGGCATCGCGGTCGATATCACCGAGCGCAAACTCGCCAACCAGGAGCTGCGCCTCGCCAAGGAGGAGGCCGAAGCCGCCAGCAAGGCAAAGGACGACTTCCTCGCCGCCCTCTCGCACGAGCTGCGCACGCCACTCAATCCGGTGCTGCTCATTGCCAGCGAACTGGAGCGCTCCCCTCAAGTCCCTCCGGCGCTACGCGAGGACATCACCGTCATCCGCAAGAACGCCGAGCTGGAGGCGCGGCTCATCGACGATCTGCTCGATCTCACCCGCATCACCAGCGGTAAGCTGCGGTTGGAACTTCAGACCTGCGATGCCTGCGCGCTCCTGCATCAGGCGCTGAAAATCGTTCGCGCCGATTCCGATGCGAAGCAGATCGAAATCGTGGTCAAGACCAGCGTTGATCCCTGCAACGTCACCGGCGATCCGATCCGGCTCCAGCAGGTGTTTTGGAACATCCTGCGCAACGCGATCAAGTTCACCCCGGAACACGGTAAAATCACCGTTCACTACGAGCGGATCGACGGGCATTTGCTGCGGTTTTCCGTACAGGACAATGGAATCGGGATTGCCGCGGAAAACATGCCCACCATCTTCGACGCCTTTTCCCAGGCCGATCACCGTTTCGGCGGCCTCGGGCTCGGCCTGGCCATTTGCGCACGCCTCACCGAGATGCATGGCGGCCGGATCTGGGCCGAAAGCAGCGGCCCGGGCCAGGGTGCAATCTTCCACGTCGAGCTGCCCTTGAGCGAAGCCCCGACCGCCGTCGCCCATCCGCACCGCGACCTCACGCCCGAGGCCCGGGTGGAGGCCACCGGCGGCAAGCGCATTCTTCTGATCGAAGACCACGAGCCCACCCGCTCCGCCTTGAGTCGCCTGCTCCGTCGCTGGGGCTATCAGGTGGAGTCCGCCACCAGCCACGACGAGGCCCTCGCCGCCGCGCAAGACGGCTCGTTCGATCTCGTCATTTCCGACATCGGCCTCCCCGACTGCTCCGGCCACGAACTGATGGCCGAACTCCGCGACCGACACGGCCTGCGCGGCATCGCGCTCAGCGGCTACGGCATGGACGAGGATATTGAGAGATCCCTCGCCAGTGGCTTCTTCATGCACCTCACCAAGCCCGTGGATATCGAGGCGCTGGAGCAGGCGCTGGCGTTGGTGCCGACATAGGGACAATTGCGGTCTTCAGCAAGGCGGCATTAGCTGTGCAGACAAAGGGGGGGGAATGCGAGCGAAGAGAAGCATGATAACGAAGGAGAACAATGGTTTTCCATTCGGAATGGCTAATCTCTTCGGGACAAGTGAGAAGGTAATTCCGATCGTTGATGGAACTTTCTGCAATGACCAGTTCCATCTTATAGAGAAAGATATGGTGCTCGGGGGGGGACTTGAACCCCCACGCCTTGCGGCATGCGCCCCTCAAACGCACGTGTCTGCCATTTCACCACCCGAGCTTTTTTTGGAAGGGCAAAACAGTTACCATGATCCAGAACCTCTGCAAGTATTCTTTGCACGAATTTTTGCTTTTTTTCGATGGCGCGACGAGGGGCGCTTTTCTTCTCCGTAAGGAGCCGCTTTTTGCTTTGCAGATGGCGGTGCCGGTTCTACTGATTGCGCATGAATTTACGCCGGTTCCTGATCGCTGCGTCGGTGGTTTGCCTCGCCGGGTGTACCAATCTCTCGCACAAGCCCTACCAGAAGGCGGACGAGGAGGATGCAAGGCCGAAGAACGAACGCGATTCGAGTGATGATGTTTCGTTCAAGGCCTTCATCGGCACACTGCGCGAGGCGGTGGGCAAGAAGGATATGAACCAGATCGCCTCGATGATGACGCCCGATTTTGCCTACTACATGGGCGCGACGCAGAATGATGATCGCAAAGGGCCGGGCGTGTTCCAGGTACTGGGATCAAAACGGGCTCTGGCCGGAGCTGGAGGCGGTGGTGGACGGGCAGTTCAAGCAGCACGGCACGTTCATGGTGGCGCCGAAGGAGTTTGCAGACAGCCCGGAGACTTATCACGGCTACCGGGCCGGAATTACCCGCATCGATGGCGGGTGGAAGTTCATTTACTTCGTGACCAATTGAGCGCGATGGAGTCGTCCGATCCGCTCGCATATGGGCTGCCGCATCGCGAGCCGTTTATTTTCATCGATCGCGTGGAAGCGCTGAGCGTGGGGGAGCGTGCGGTGTGCGCGAAGACGTTCTCCGGCGCGGAGGATTTCTTTCGCGGCCATTTTCCGGGGAATCCGATTGTGCCGGGGGTGATCCTGAGCGAGGCGCTGGCGCAGACGGCGGGGATTGCGGCAGGCCAGCCGGCGAGCGGGCGTTCGTATCTGCTTTCGGCGATCCGGCAGATGAAGTTTCCGCGGGCGGCGGGGCCGGGGGAGCTGATCACGCTGGAAGCGCGCAAGATCGCGGCGGCGGGAGGGTTGCTGCAATTCGAGGTGCAGGCGACGATCCCTGCCGGCGTGGCGGCGACGGGAGTGATTGTGCTGAGTGAGGCGGGGTAGCGGGGGGCTGCGGTTACGCAGATTTAAAAAACAGTCTGATCAGGGATTGCCTCTCCAAAAACGATCATTGTGGTCACCACCAAGTAACCGCCAACAAATTACCCCAACGCCCCCCTATGTCACCCTGAGCGAAGTCGAAGGGCCTCAAATTTTTCCGCACAGGGAATGCGCCATATTAACCTGTCGATTATGAGTTCAGGCACAGCAATAAATGCCTCAAATCCCAATTTGCGTTAATCTGCGAATAAGCTGATTTTTCTGCGCCGCGCGCGCCGCGTCCGCCGCGGTTCATTTCCCTACTTCGCAGCGGTGATGCGGAAGATGCGCCAGTCGCGGTCAGCGGCGACGAGTTCGGCACTGTTGACCCAGGGCTGGGCGGAGTTCGGAAAGGCCTCGCTCTCGCGGTGGCCCCAGAAGATGTATTCCACGCCGAGGTCTTTCGCCAGGTCGCGCCAGTCAGCACTGCCGTTCATGAGTGCCTGGAGCTTGTGGTCGGTATCGGTGTAGTCCACGCCGTAACTCATGAGGTGGCCTTGATAGCCTTCCACCACTTTGCGTCCGAGCAGTTCCAGCGGGTGGTTGTAAGTGGAGATGGCGGCGAAGGTTGCTTGAACGGGGATGCCCTCGAGCGGGACTACGAGGCTGTCGAGCTCGGAGCGCTGCGCGATGTCGTAGCCCTGGTGAGTGGCATCAATCCCGCCGAGCAGGGAGACGAAGCCGGAGAAAAACAGCACCACGCAGATCGGCATGCGCATCCAGAACGGCTGCTCGGCGACGACCTTTTCCCAGAGGAACGGGAGCACAATGAGATAGCTCCAGATCATAAGCTTGGTGTTATCCCATTCCCACTGGGCGAAGGCGACGAAGCAGCAGATGAGAAACAGCGTGACGGCAGGGACCACGAAGGCGAGAGCAGCGCGGTCGCGCTTGTAAATAGCCAGCCCGACGAGCAGGAATACGAAGAGCGGCAGCACGCCGAAGTTGCGAATCCAGAAGTGGAAGAAATTGTCCTGATCCTGCATCCAGCCGATCTTGAGGTGGATCATGGAATGGCTTTGGAAGCCAGCGGTCACCAGCACCACCAGCACGGTGGCGGGCAGGAAGCTTGCGGCAATGAAGCGCAGCAGTTTCCAGCGCTGCGGATTCGGCCCGATGAGCACCCAGACCCCGAGCATGAAGGAGAGCGCGAGAAAGGTGTGCACATGGAAGAGCGGCATCGCGCTGTAGAGCAGCCACTCGATCCAGAGCGGCAGGACCCACTTGGGCGGCTCGCCTTCCCTCCCAAAATAGCGCGCCCGCCAACTGGTGAGCAGGAGCAGCCCGGCGGGGATGGCGTAGAGCATGCAGCGCTGGGTGACGAAGATCGCGAGCGGGAGGCTCTTCCACGCGAGCTCGGCCTGGAAATCCTCCAGCTTCACCGGCAGGTGGTGGATAAACTCGGCGACGATGACGAAGCCCGCGACGCCGCCATTGGCGAGGAATCCGGCGAGCCCGAAGGCGCGGCCCCACCGGAGCAAAGCATAGCCGGTGACGGCGGAGCCGATGAGCCCGACCCACACGATGCCGCGCAGGGTGGGCACACCGACGACCTCCAGCATCGCGTTGAGGTAATCGACGCCCACGGGGTATTGCAGGGTGCCCTGTGCGTAGATGGGATTGGCGGGCCAGATTGGCGCGCCGTTGGCAAAGTAGTGGATGTAGGTGAGGTGCAGCGACATGTCGCCGAGATTGTTCGGCGAGAGCACTTTGATGGAATTATCGCTGGCGAAGACGACCCAGCAGAAGGCGCGCAGGGCGAAGAGGCCGAAGACTACCAGCAGCGCGATTTCCCAGCGGGTGCAGGGCGTTTTCTCCACTCGTGGGCAGCTCCGCCAGGCGGCGATGGCGGCAAGCAGGCCGATGAATAGCGACCCCCAAGCACCGGCCGGCGTCAGCCCATGCCCGGCCCAGCCGGAGACAATGCCCGTGCAGGTGGCGACCGCCGTGAAGACGAGAATCGCAGCTGCGGTTTTCATTCGAGATTGGCGCGATCGGGGTTTACCTCGGGGTCACGCCCGGGGAAGAGGATGTGGAACTTGTCGTAACTGAGCAGCAGGTCGCACGGATCCTGCGAAGCGCGGAGTTGCACGCGCTCCTTGAAATAGGCGTTTTTGAGGCGGCGCTCCACGTCTTCACAGCGCGGCTTCTCGATGAGCAGGAAATCGGCATCCACCGGGTTGGGCGTCACGTCGATGCCGTAGTAGCCGATGTTCGTAAAGTCGCCAAGCATCCAGGGCAGGGGATAGTAGCTGGAGACGATGAAGTTGCCGTTGAGGTGATAGTTCTTCGGATCGTACTTGGCCAGAGCCAGCAATGGGTCCACCACGCGGTTGATGTCCTTAAACGTCTGCACATAGACGTAGGGCTCATTCTCGTCGGTGTAGTGGGAAAAGTTGAGCCAGAGCGAATCGGCGAACGAGGCGAGGAGGATGACGCCTCCCACGCAGGCGGCGGTGACTGGCTTGGTGAGCTTCGTGAGCCGCTGCATCACCCAACCAAAGAGGAAGAGTAGCGGCCACATGAGCGAGATGATGCACCAGGGCGTCTTGTAGCGCACGAGGCTGTAGGCGGCGATGGCGCCGAAGCCGTAGATGGCGAGGAACCGCAGGCGCCCGTTAACCCCGCGTGCGATCATGAAGAACGCGGCCACGGCTCCAATGAGCGCCGGCCATTCGTAGCGGAAGAGCAGGTAGAACCAGTAATAGTTCACCGCAAACTGTTCCTGATGCACGGAGGCTCCGTGCCCGGAGTTGTAGTGGTAAGTGAGCCAGGAAATGTCGTAGGCGGGCTTTTCATGCCCCGACTGGCCAGCCTGCCCGGTCTTCTCCCAGTAGGTAAAGGTGTGGTAGAGGTTTTTCAGTGATGGTTCCCAAGGGAGCAAAAAATTTCCCGTATAGAAAAAGACGATCAGAACCAGCGCAATCGCAACGGTGGTGGCGAGATCACGCAGCTTCCATTTCTGCTGAGCGACCGGCAACTTTTCCGTCGGCACGATCAACTGCGCGATTTTCCAGGTGATCCACGCCAGCCCGAGGCACACGAAGTGAATGATGTAGGTTTCCTTGGTGAGAATCATCCCCGTGGCCCCATACACGGTGGCATAGAGCCCGGTGACCGAGCCCGCCCGCCAGAGCTCGAAAATGCCCCAGGTAAGCATCAAAAGAAACAGCACCAGCCACGATTCGTGAATGGCATAGCGACCATAAAAAACCATCGCCGGAGACACCGCCATCGCGAGCGCGGCATACTGGCAGACCGGCTTGCCGAAAAACCGCTCGAAGCGCAGCACCATCCACACACAGAGTGTGCTCACCAGCACGATGGGGAGACGAATCGCCCAGAGATTGCGCCCGAAGAGTTCCAGCGAAAGGAACAGCACGTAGAAATGGAGCGGCCCGTGGTAATTGCCGGGGTCGTATTTGAAATAGCCCTGCTTCACCATCTGGTCCACGAACCAGCCGTTCACGCCCTCGTCAAAATGCGGGGGCTTGATCCCCAGCAACACGGTTCGCAACAACAGGGCGAGGAGGAGAATGAGGATTTCCGGCCCGCGGCCTTTGACCAGGTTCTTCAGTTGATTGATCATTCCAGTGGAGCACGCAATAAGCGGGACAAGCCCGGGAGGCGCAAGCCAATTATTCGCCGCCGGGGCATCCTGCCCATGCCTGAAAAACGAAACGATTGCCTATGAGCACCGCAAAACGACTTCTCGGCCTTTCCGATCTCGAAATCACGCCCCTCGGCCTCGGCGCCTGGGCGATGGGGGGAAGTTGGAAATTTGGCTGGGGAAACCAGCCGGATGACGACTCGATCGCGGCGATTCACCGGGCGCTGGAGCTGGGGATCAACTGGATCGATACCGCAGCGGTCTATGGGCTCGGGCACTCCGAGGAGGTGGTGGCCCGCGCGCTCCGCGATTGGAAAGAGGAGCGTCCCTATGTGTTTACCAAGTGCGGCATGATCTGGGACGACCAGGGGGAGATCGACTACTCCCTGCGGGCTGATTCGATTCGCCGCGAGTGCGAGAACAGCCTGCGCCGCCTGGGCGTGGAGCAAATCGATCTCTACCAGATTCACTGGCCCGCCGATGACTGGCCGGAGACGGAGGAGGGCCTTGGAGCGCTCGTGCAGTTGCAAAAGGAGGGGAAGATCCGCTGGATCGGTGCCTGCAACTTCAGCCTTGAAGAACTGGAGAAATCGAAGGGAATTGCCCCGCTGGTTTCCCTGCAATCGCCCTACTCGCTGGTGAAGCCGGAATTGGAGGAAGCGCATCTCCCGTGGTGTGAAAAAGAGAGCGTGGGCGTGATCGTCTATTCGCCGATGGGCTCGGGATTGCTCACCGGGCAGATGAGTGCCGAGCGCATGGCCTCCCTGCCCGGCCGACGACTGGCGGCACCGGAACCCGGAATTCCGCGAGCCGAAGCTGAGTGAAAACCTCGCCATCGCCGAGCGCCTGCGTCTCATTGCCGAGAGCCGTGGGCGCAACGTCGCCGAGGCGGCGCTGGCGTGGATACTGCGCCAGCCGGCGGTTACGGGGGCCATCGTCGGGGCCCGTAGCGCGGAGCAGGTGGAGGGCTTTATCGGAGCGATGGATTTCCGGCTGACCGAAGCCGAGGCCGCGCACCTGCGCCATTCGGCGGGGATGTAGGGCGAAAAATTCCTGGATCTGCTCGTGCTTTAGGCCAACGCCGATTGCTGGACCCGGTCGCGCACGTAAGCGAGCACTTCGCTCAAATTGGCTTGTCGGTGTTCCATCTCCTGCTTGATCCAGCCGAGCACCTGCCAGATTTGCCTAAGGGGCATGCCTTGGGAAGTGAGGGCGAGGGTGGAGCCGCAGGCGCAGTTTGCGAGGGAGAGATTGCCAGCCGATTCGATTGGAGCCTCATCCTCGAGTTCCAGATCATACGAGACAGGAAATCCGACCGGCTCGGTGTGATGAATGTATTCCCGGTAAGTCGCAAAACAACGCTGACAAGTCGGGCAGCTACGGGGGAACTGCCCTTCTATATGGGTGCGGATCACTTGAATGATCTCCGCTTCAATGGCTGAACGGGCGAAACTCATGGGGGTGTTTGATTATAATTTCCATAATTCGACCGGATTGTGAAAAAGTTAAATTCTGGATCCGAATTGATCGAATCAGATTGCTGCCAGGCGAACTCTTCAGATACGTTTCGCGCCAAAGCGAAGAGCGAGGCGCGAGATCATGTTAAGGAAAAAATCCAAAAATGAAGGAAATGACGATGTGATCGTGGGTGAGCTTTCCACAATCGCCTTTGCTGGTCTTGCGTTAATCCCGCTGATTCACGGAATGCTCTTCGTTTTCACAGCGAAAGAGCTTTTCGGTCACATCGGTCTTCAATCCATTCCCATCGCCAGCGGCTTGGTTTTTACTGCGATAGTTCTTTGGCTGCGGAGATGTCGACCGTTCGTTGGCGATTTGCTGGCGGGTCTGATTGTCATGGGCTGTGGCATTTTACCACTGTATCCGTCCGTTTTTTTGATGACGATGGATCATGTTTCTCGTCTCACTTTCATTGGCACTTCGGACTCCACCTCGGTAATAGTATTGCTGCAGGTTTACCTCCTTTGCATCGCCTATGGAATTTTGCTTCTCGCCCGGAACATCTCGAAGGCAAAGTCCAGAACCTGACACCACACCTTGATAATTCGTGCAGGTATTCATTTTTGAGAGGCTGCCGCGTATCCGCTTTTCGTAATACAGGGCAATGACGCGGCGTTTTTCCAGCCTGTTCTGGTGCCATGTCGTCCGGGATGTCCGGCGGCATCGGTTGCTGGCGTTTTTCAATGTGCTCAGCGTGGCGCTGGGGGTGGCGGTGTATTTGGCGATTGCGATTGCGAACCATAGCGCGGACCGCTCGTTTCACGCGGCGATCGATCTGGTGGCGGGTAAGGCGACGCTGGAGGTGCAGGGCGAGGTGCGCGACGAGATGCTACCTCTCGTGCAGGCGCAGCCGGAGGTGCTGGCCTGCACGCCGATTTCCCAGGGCGTGGCAACGCTGCCGGATTACCCGGGGGAATACCTGCAAGTCACCGGCGTGGATACTTTCACGAACGAGTTGTTCCGCACCTTCGATCTGCGGGCGGATGCGGGCGGGACCTTCGCGGTTGAGAAATGGCTAGCGACTCTGGATGGAGTGGCGGTGAATGCGCAACTGGCCGCACGCCACGGCTGGAAGGTGGGTGACCGCCTGCGAGCGATTGTGAATGGCACGCTGCGGGAACTGACGATTGTAGGCCTAGTGGAGTTGCGCGACTCCCCCGCCGGGGTGAATGAGCGCTTCGCGGCGATGGATATCGGCTGGGCGCAGGAACTGTTCAACCCGCCCGGGCGCCTCACTTCGCTGCAAATCATCCTCCGCGATCCATCGCAGGGGGATGCCGTGGCGAAGCAGCTTGGGCAAAAGCTTGGCCCCGCCGTCACGGTGGCCGCGCCGCGCCAGCGCAGCGCGCAAGTGGAGAAAATGCTCGCGGCCTTTCAGACTCAATCTCACCGCGCTGAGCCTGGTGTCGCTATTGGTGGGGATGTTCCTCATTTACAACACGGTTTCGGCCACCGTGGTGCGGCGTCGGCTGGAGATCGGGATTTTGCGCGCCGTTGGCGCAACGCGCGGCGAGGTGCAGGCGCTGTTTCTGGGCGAGGCCATGTTGTTCGGCGTAGTGGGAGTCGTGCTGGGGTGGGGTGGGGGCGTGCTGCTCTCGAAGCTGCTGCTGGGTGCAGTCGCACGGACGATTTCCTCGCTCTACCTGCTGGTGAGTGTGGATCGCGGATTTTTGAGCATGGCGCAGTTCGCCCTCTCCGGGGTATTTGGACTCGGAGCGGTTTTGCTCGCGGCGTGGCAGCCGTCTTATGAAGCATCGCGATTGCCGCCGGTGCAGGCGCTTCTGCCGGGGACCGCGAGGCAGGAGGCCCGGGGCTGGGGCCGCGCCTCGGCCTGGATCGGCGGGGCGATGCTGCTGCTGGGCGGTGGGCTGGCGTGGCTGGCTTTGACGCGCTGGGCCATCGCGGGCTTTGGCGCTGCACTGTGCGTGCAGGTGGGCTTTGCCTTTTTTGCCGCGCAAGCCGTTCGTCTCAGCTCGTGGCTGGCGCGGATGATCTGGCGGCGCGGGATTCTACTGCGGCTCGTCTTTGCCTCGCTCGCGCGGTTTCTCCGTCGCAATGCGGTGACGGTGGCCGCGCTTTCCGCCGCAGTGGCGATGATGGTGAGCGTGTCGGTGATGATTTTCTCCTTCCGCAGCACGGTGAATGTGTGGATCAACCGCAGCATCGTGGCGGATCTTTTTCTTTCCCCGGCCTCGAATGAAACGGTGGGCCTGCAAGCCTTCGTGCCCGAGGCCGTGCGGGAATGGTGGAAGCACCAGCCCGCCGTGGAAGCGCTCGAAACGCTGCGCGAGCTGCCGGTGACGGTCAACGGCGCAACCCAGCAACTCGCGGTCGTCTCCAGTGCGAACCGGCGCGACCTGCAATTCATCGGCGGCCACGCGCCGGAAAAAATGGCCCGCTTTTTTGCCGGCGACGTGCTGGTGACGGAAAGCTACGCGCGCCGCCACCACGTGAGCGATGGCGACCAGTTGTCGATTGCCACGCCGCAGGGGCTGCGCGCTTTCACCGTCGCCGGGGTTTACTACGACTACTCGCGCGACGAAGGGCTGGTGGTGATGAACCGCGAGGTTTTCAACCGTCTATGGAACGACCCGCGCATCGAGTCGCTCGCGATCTATCTGCGCCCGGGAACGGATGCCCCGCAGTTGCAGCGCGACTTCCTCGCCCGCTTCGATCGGAACGGTGAGTTCGTCGTCTATTCCAATGCCGAATTGCGGACGCGCATTTTCCAGGTCTTCGATCAGACCTTTGCGGTGACGAATGTGCTGCGCTTCATCGCGGTGATCGTGGCGATCACGGGCATCTTCCTCTCGGTCACTTCGCTCGTCTCCGAGCGCACCCGCGAGATTGGGGTGCTGCGGGCGATTGGGGCGTCGTTGGGGCAGTTACGCGGGTTGCTGCTGGCCGAGGCTGCTTCGCTGGGCTTCATCGCGAGCCTGCTGGGGCTGCTCTCCGGGTTGGTGCTGGCCTTTCTCCTCACCGGCGTGATCAACCCCGCCTTCTTCGGCTGGACGATCCCGCTGCGCCTGCCGTGGCTGCTCCTGCTCGCCACGCCGCTCTGGATTGTGCCCCTGGCCGCCGCCGCGGCCTGGTGGCCTGCCCGCCAAGCGTCTCGAATCAAAATCGCGGAGGCCGTACGCTTTGAATAGCCTCACGAAAAAATTCATCGTGCTATTGCTGGGCAGCTTCGCCTGGCTCGCGCATGGCGAGGAGTCCTGGCAATCGGCGCAACCGGGCTGGAGCTATCAATTCCCGCGCGACTTCGGCCCGCATCCCGATTTCAAGACCGAGTGGTGGTATTTCACCGGGAATCTGCGCGCGCCGGATGGGCATGAGTTCGGCTACGAGCTGACTTTTTTCCGGCAGGGCGTGGCGAAGAATCCGCCGCCCGGCTCGTGCTTCGTCGTCCGCGATTTGCGCTTCGCGCATTTCACCATTTCCGATCTCACTGGCGGCCATTTTTATTTTCAGGAAAAGACCAGCCGGGGTGCTTTCGGCGAGGCGGGCTTTGGCGACGGCTCGCGGCTCGCGTGGATTGATGATTGGGAACTCCAGCGCCAGAGCGATGGCACCTTTACCCTCCATGCGACGGCGGAAAAAATGGCGATCACCTTGCAACTGGAGTCGCAGAAACCGCCGGTCATCCACGGCGAGAACGGGGTGAGCGTGAAGTCATCCGATACCAGCCATGCCTCCTGCTACTTCTCGCTTACGCGGATGAAGACGAGCGGGCAGGTCGTGCTGAACGGTCAATCCTACGCCGTGGGCGGGCAGAGCTGGTTCGATAAGGAGTGGGCCAGTAACCAACTTGCTTCCGATCAAATCGGCTGGAACTGGTTTTGCCTGCAACTCGACGACCACACCGAGCTCATGCTTTACCAGATGCGGCGCCGCGATGGCTCGTCCGATCCCGCCTCCAGTGGAACCTTTGTGGCGGCAGACGGGCGCACGACCCATTTACGCGCTGACGATTTGCAGCTCACGCCGGTGAAAAAATGGAACGATTACCCCATTGCCTGGCAGGTGCGTATTCCCTCCCTGCAACTTGAGGCGACGGTCACCACGCCCTTGGCGGATCAGGAACTGGCGCTCGGAGCGATCAGCTATTGGGAGGGCGCTACGCGGATCACCGGCACCCGCCGCGGCCACGCCGTGCAAGGGGTGGGGTATTTGGAGCTGACCGGCTATCGCGGCCCGCTGGCGAATTTGCAAAAGTAGCCCGCCTATCGGGGCAGGTGCTGGAGCAGCCATTGCTGCACCTCGCGCGGTCCTGTTTCCCTTTCCGGTTCATTGTGTGGCTCGTGGCGCATACCAGGATAAAGTCGCAGCGTTTTATCCGCCGAAGCCGCCGCCGCAAAGAACGTGCGGCTGGCCTCGCAACTGGTGATTGGATCGGCCTCCCCATGCATCAGGAGCAGGGGAATGATGAATTTCGCCGCCGCCGCGCGGGCCGTCGCCGCCCCGTCGAGCAGCTCGTGAAACATCCGGGCCGACATGCGCTTGTGCGTGAGTTCGAGCTCCGGCATGGAACGCAGGTGATCGAGGTCGCTCGACATCATCTCCGGCCCGGTGCCGGATTCCAGGGTGAAGGACGGCCACACGCGCCGCAGGAGATTGGACAGCATCACTTTCACCGGATGCGGTCGAAACGTCAGCGCGAGCCAGGGTGAGCTGATCACCACTGCGTGCGCTGTCACCGGTCGTTGCGTGAGCAGATTGATCAGCAACTGGCCGCCAGTGCTATGCCCGTAAAAGAACACCGGCAAGTCGCTGCGTTCCTTGATCGAGCGGTAGTAGCCCTCCAGATCATCCAGCAGCAGAGGATAGGCGCGAATATCCCCGCGTGGCCCGGGCGAGCGCCCATGCCCGCGTAGATCAAGCGCATGGCAGGTAAAGCCCAGCTCCGTCAACCGCTCCGCCAGATAGGCGTATCGCCCCCCGTGCTCGCCCATTCCATGCAAGAAAAGTAACTCCGCCCGGGGCACTTGGGTCGTCTTCCAGGTGCGCACCTGCAGGAGCAGGCCGTCCGCAGTTTTCAAGGGAGAGAGTTCGTCAAAAGGCTTCATGAAAGTTCGTCTTTCCCCAGCATTCCCCGATTCGCCCAGCGTGACGAGATTTCATTTGTCATTACAATGCAGGCGAAGTAATTTCCGTCACTCAACCCGTCTTTCTCAGAAAAATGAATACCTCCAGAAAACTCCCCCAAGCTTTCACCTTGGTCGAATTGCTCACCGTTATCGCCATCATCGCCATTCTCATGGGCCTGCTCTTCCCGGTCATTGGCACGGTGAAGGATAAAGCCCGCGCGGTCGATGCCGGCAACATGTGCAAACAACTCGTGACCGCCGTCAAGGCCTACTACACCGAATACGGCAAGTATCCTGATACCACGAACACCATCACCAAGGACTTCTTTGCCCAGGATGATACCAATGGCACGAACCTGATGAAGGTGTTGCGCGCTTATCCTACGGCGGATACCCAGGTGACCACCTACAATCCCCGCCTCGTCAGCTACCTCGACGTGCAGGATGCCAAGGATACCACCCCCACCAAAGCCGTTTCCGGTTTGGACTCGAATACCCGCCTGCACGATCCATGGGGTGGCGTTTACCGCATCGAGTGTGATGCGAACTACGACAACACGATCGTGAACCCCTACACCGCCAACAGCGGTGCCGGTGGAAATCCGCTTTCCCTTGGGGCCATTGCCTGGAGCCTCGGCAAGGATGGCATCGGTGCTACGACCAACACCGCTGGCCAGGGGGCAAAAACAGCCACCGGTTTTTCCGACGACGTGATTTCCTGGCAGTAAGACTGCCGGTATTTCTGCGGGTGTAGTTCAATGGTAGAACGGCAGCTTCCCAAGCTGCATACGAGGGTTCGATTCCCTTCACCCGCTCCAACTTTAAAAGCCTCGCTGTCGATGGACGGTGAGGCTTTTGTTTTTTTCAGAGGCTCTAGAATCCAACTTCCTGGAAAACGGCTTCGAGATTACTCCGAACAACCAGTGCCCTCCATTTTCGCCGCTTGACTTTCAGGGGGGTGTTCCTACATTCCGTCTGCTTTTCGGGCACCATCTAACAACTCTCGCGCAGATCTAATGACACGTTCTTCTTCACGGCAAGCCTTTCATGGTTTGGTTTTCTCCACCGCCCTCTTTGTCGCCTCGCTGGTGACTGCTCCACAGGCTCACGCCCAGCAGGTGCTCGACGGTCTGGCCGCCGTGGTAAATGGTGATCCGATCACTTTTTCCCAAGTGCGCGAAATCGTGGGGGAACGGGAGCAAGCGCTCCGTGATTCCTATCACGGGCCGGACCTGATGGACAAGATCAAGCAGATCCGTCTCGCGGCGTTGAATGACTTGATCGATCGCCAGTTGATCATTCAGGAATTCAAGAAAAAGGGCTATAACCTGCCTGATTTTGCGGTGGATGGGCGCATTCAGGACATCATTCGCCAGGACTTTGGCGGGGATCGCCTCGCCTTCATGCGCACGCTGAACGCACAGGGGATGACGCTGGATGAATTCCGCCAGAAGGAGCTGGAAAAAATCATCGTGCAGGCCATGCGCCAGCAGTCGGTGAACCACGATCTGATGGTGCCGCCGAAGGAGATCAACGAATATTACTCGCAGCACATCGCCGATTTCAGCACGCCGGCACAGGTAAAGCTCCGAATGATTGTGCTCAAGGGGGATTCCGGTTCGCCAGAGAGCATCAAGCAGATGGCGGCTGAGATTCGCAAGAAAGTGCAGGATGGCGGCCAGTTCGACCAGCTCGCCCAGATGTATTCGCAGGACAGCTCGCAGGAAAGCGGTGGCGACTGGGGCTGGGTGGATAGCAAGACCTTGAACGAAGACCTCTCGAAAGTTGCCTTTGCTCTGAAGCCCGGCCAGGTGAGCAATGTCGTGCAAACCGGGGGTAATTACTACCTGCTTTACGTCGAAGCCAAGCGCCCGGAGGTCGTGAAGTCGCTCGCCGAAGTGCGCGATCAGGTGGTGCGCCAGCTTCAGGATCAGCAGCAGCAAAAATTCCAGCAACAGTGGATCGCCTCGCTCCGTTCGAAGGCGTTCATCAAGATGTTCTAAGCCCGGTGGGGCCGGGAATTTCCCGGTTAGGTGCGCTGTCGGTGAAGGAAGTGAATGGGTTTCGCTTTATGATCGCGGCTGCATCCTCCACGATTCAAGTGTAGGGTGGTTTCTATGATTCAGCCTCCGCCGATGATTGGCCTTACTCTCGGCGACCCCGCCGGTGTGGGGCCGGAAGTGGTTCGCCGGGCACTCGATTCCGGGCGGCTCGATCCGGCCTTTGAGTATCGCGTCATAGGTGAGGCTCCGGCGTCGCAGCCGGGGCATCCGACGCCCGCGGGAGCCCGGGCCGCCCTCGTGGCTTTGGAAGAGGCCACGCAGCTCGCGCGCGAGCATCGGATTGCGGCTGTGGTTACGGGACCGGTTCACAAGCACCGGATGCAATCCATCGGCTTCCATTTTCCGGGGCAGACGGAGTTCTTCGCCACTCGCACCCATACGACCAATTACGCGATGTGCCTGACGGGCGGCGCGATCACGGTGGCGCTCGTCACCGCGCACGTGCCGCTGGCCAATGTGCCGACATTGTTGACGGTTGATGAAATCATCCGGGTCGGGGGATTGCTGGCGGATTTCCTTGCGATCCGCCTGGGGCGTGTGCCGCGAATTGCCGTGGCGGGACTTAACCCCCACGCCGGGGAATCCGGCACGATGGGCACCGAGGAAATCGAGCTGATTGCGCCAGCCGTTGAGCAACTTCAGTCAACCCTGCCCGATGTGTTCTCCGGCCCCTGGTCGCCGGATACGGTTTTCAACCGTGCGGTCGCGGGCGAGTTCGATGGAGTGCTTTGCATGTATCACGACCAGGGGCTGATCCCGCTCAAGCTCCATGCCTTCGATCAAGGGGTGAACGTTACGCTGGGGCTGCCGATCATCCGGACCAGCCCCGATCACGGCACGGCCTTTGAGATTGCGGGCAAGGGAATCGCTCGTCCCGACAGTATGATTGCGGCCATTCACCTGGCGGTGGAGCTGGCGAAGAAGAAGTTCGCGCTGGCTGGATAGGATCAATCGTGACTCCCAGGGGTGAGCGCGGGCTCAACCTTTCTCCCCGATCTAGTCCTGCGCACGCTTGAGGAGCAGCGCCGCCAGTACACAAGAGGCCGCCGTGCTTACAAGCAGGAAGGCCAGATCCCCCACGAGATAACTCCAACCCGCCGATTGGAAATTGATCAAGCGGAACGCCCGGCAGAAGTGGGTGAGAGGAAAAAGCTCGGAAACGAAGCGCACTCCGCCCGGTAGTTGATCGAGCGAAGCAAAGGCCCCCGAGAGCGGAAACACCGGCAGCAGGTAAAACACCGCGAATTGAATCGCCTGCGTCTGCGTCTGCGAGATCGCCGAGAGCAGCAATCCCAGCGCCAGCGAGGAGAGCAGGAACAGGAAGCAGGTGAGCGACAGAATGCCGGGATGATGAAACACGACATGGAAATTCAGCCCCGCCACCGCGATGGTGGTGAGAATGAGGAAGATTGAAATCACCAGGTAGGTGAGCATCTTCCCGAGGATGATCTCGTGCTGCCGTAGCGCGGTGACCATGAGCTGGGAAAACGTGCCCGTGTCGCGCTCGCGCGTAATCGTCAGCGCCATGAGGGTGACGGTGAGCAATTGCAGAATGAGGCCGATGATGCCCGGCGTGACGTAATCGATGAACCGCAACCCGGGGTTGTAAAGAATCGTGCTGTGCACCGGCCATTGATCCAGCAGCGTAGTGAACTGGTTGCGCAGGCTCTCGGGCAGCTTTTGCGCCAGGTCCATCACCTCGTCTGGCAGCGCGTCGATCACGTCCTGCTCGCGATCCACTTGCACATCGCCGAGGGTTTTCTTGAGCACGCCTTCCAGCACCGGCTCGGTATTGGTGTCACTGCCATCGGCGACCAGTTCGATCGGCAGCGGATGTCCTTTCTTCAGACTGTCGCCCCAGCCCGCCGGAATGCGGATGATGGCGGCTGTCTGCAGTGCGAGCAGATCGTTGCCAATCGGCGCGGGGACGTCCTTCCAGGCAAAGGTGTCGTCAGCCTTCAACTTTTCGACCAGCTTCGCGCTGTCCGCCGTGTGGTCGAGATCATCCAGCACGGTCGGGATCTTGCTCATCGACATCCCGGCAAAGGCGTAGCCGAAGAGCAGGGTAAAGAAGGGCGGCAGGATGATGATCAGCACCAGCACACGCCGGTCGCGCCAGATGTGCAGCATTTCCTTGTAGGCGACGCTCGCGATCGCCGAGAGACTGGTGGCGGACTTCATACCGTGGGTGAGGAAATGGGTTTCAACAATGCGTGGTAGCTCTGCGAGTAGGCGCTGAAGACATCCTCCATGTCCGGCTCGATCCAGTCGAAGCCATGCCAGGTGCAGTTTTCAAACGGCCAGCGCTGCTGCCAGTCGGCCAGCAGGGTGGGGGCTTGCCCGGAATAGACGCGAATGCGCCCGCTCCGCAGCGCCGCCCCCAGCACCGCCGGATGCTGGCGGATCGCCGCCAGCGCCGTCATCGCCGGCTCGCAATGCACCTCCAGCAGCTTTTCACGAAAGCTGCTGCGCAGCGTGCGCGGCGGGCTTTGCGCGAGCAGACGGCCCTTTTGCAGGAAGCCCACCTGGGTGCAGCGTTCCGCCTCGTCCATATAGTGGGTCGTGACCACGATTGTCTTGCCCGCCGTGCCGAGATCGTAGAGCAGGTTCCACAATTGCTGGCGATGCACGGGGTCAAGCCCGGCCGTCGGCTCATCGAGCAGGAGCAGAGGCGGATCGTGAATCAGCGCACAGGCCAGCGCGAGCAGTTGCTTCATGCCGCCGGAAAGATGTCCGGCCATTTTATCGCGATGCGGTTCCAGATCCATCTGCGCCAGCAGCCGGGGAATGCGCTCTTCCAGCGTGGCAGGTGCAATGCGATACGCGCCGCCAAAGAAGCGCAGATTTTCCACCACGGTGAGATCGCCGTAGAGGCTGAACTTTTGCGCCACGTAGCCGAATTGGGTGCGGATGCGATGCCGGTCGCGCCAGATGTCGAGGCCGTTGATCGTGCCCCCGCCCGAGGTGGGGCGCGTCAGCCCGCAGATCATGCGGATCGTGGTCGTCTTGCCGGCTCCATTCGCGCCGAGGAAACCGAAGATTTCACCGGTCTTCACCTGCATGCTTACGCCATCTGCCGCTGTGGTCGGGCCATACACTTTGCGCAGGTCATGCAGTTCAATCATCGAAGACATGGGGACAGCAGAGTTCACGAAAGCAGGCGCGGGCGCAAGGCCCTTCACGGAGATATCAAGGGCTGGGGGGCGAACGTCGCAAAATCGCTCCTTTTGGCGCAAATGGGCGCTTGTCGTGTTCGCGATCGTGTTTTAGTGGGTTTCCAGCTCCCCCTCCGAACCGTCCCACGGCCCAGTCCAGAGGGGGATCCCTTTCTCCCCCATGAGAAGATTTCCCCATCTCCTTTCGACGACGCATCATCGCAATGGTGCGATGGTGGCCATCGCGTTTGTCGCAGTTGGAGTGGTGGGGTATCCCCATTGGTTTCAACACCAGGAGTCGGCCCGAGTGCCGGCCATGGCTGTGAATTCAACGGCGGTGCAGCCGCTTCGGTTTTCTCCTCCATCGAAAAGGAATGCCCCAGCGGTTGTCGCGATGTCGCCCGGGGAAAAACTCGCGATGATCCATGCGAAACTGTGGCAGTGGTTGCATGTCCAAACCGGGGATGTTGCCACGTCCGTGCGATTGCTGAGTGAACTGCTGGCGCTGCTGGACGATGCCGACGCGCGGGACGTTCTTGAGTCTCTGTCGGCGGAAGAGCGGCAGACGCCCTTTGGCCTTGCAGCCTTGGAACGGTGGCTGGACGTCGATGCCCTCGCGGCGGCCCGTTGGGTGGCGGTGGATCCTGGGGCTACGGAAAGCCAGGCGCGAGTGATTGCTCAACGACTGGTGCCGGTGCCCGTGGATTTACAGCGCTTTTGCCACCAGCTTCCCGATACCGCATGGAGACAGACGTTTCTGGTTGCCGCCGGGATCGAAGCCCTGCGGCAAAACAGCGAGGCCGTAATCGACCTGGCGCAGCAAATGAAACCGGATGCCGCGCAGACGAATCTGCTCGAGACTGCGGTGAACGACTGGATGGGGCGCGATCCGGTGGCGACGCAGAGCTGGATCATGAGCGTGAGCGATCCCGCGCTTCGCGAGCAACTGATCGCCACCGGGGCAAAATCGTATGCGATCGAAAATCCGGCGCAGGCGGCGGCCTGGCTTGCCTCGGTGCTGCCACCGGGCGAAGCGCGGGATGGTGCGGCGTTAAACATCGTCAATCTCTGGTCGGCGCAAGACCCATTGCAAGCGGCGGGCTGGGTGACTGCTTTTCCGGACGGCACGATGAAAAACGCGGCCATCGCGGCGGTGCTCGGGCCATGGCTGAAGGTCGATCCGAATGCGGCGACGGCATGGGCGCAAGGCCTGCCCGGAGGGAAGGGGATTCTCACGACCGTTCGCCAGGAGCAACTGCCGGGAGCGACGAATGTGCAGTAAAAGGATTCGCTAAGTCGTTGATTTCAGGAAAGTAATATCTCTGACTGTAACGGATAATTTGCGCAAAATGCTACGTGTTTACGCGAAATGGCATCTTGTGCGCACGGTGTGAATGCAGCAGGATGCATCCGGAAAAAGCGGGAAATCGTTTTTTCTTCTTTCAAAAACCCTGAACAACCCGCCTTCCCACGGAAGGCGATTCAACTCCATACCCCCCAATGAAAAAACTCGCCTCACGCGATCGTGGAGCGTGGCTGCGCAGCCGGATCATCATGGCTGCGTGCGCCTCGTTCCTGTTCCAAACCGTCTCTGCCCTCGCGACGATTTATTACGTCTCGCCCACCGGCAGCGATAGCAACAACGGAGCCCCCAGCCATCCGCTGGCCACCATTATGAAAGCGGAATCACTCTGCGCTTCTGGTGATACCATCAGTCTCGATGACGGCACTTACAGCGTGGGTAGCACGATTGCCGCCTACGAAGACGGCAGCGTCTATGCTGCGGTGAATGTGATCAACGTCAGCGGGATCAAGATCGTCGCTACCTCGGGCCTGCGGTGCTCGATTTCTCGGCGGTGAATCCCACGGGTTACCGCGTCGCGGCCTTTTGGGTCACGGCCAGTAATGTGACCTTCAAAGGCTTCGATGTGATCAACGTCAAAGAGAATATCACCACCTCAAACAACCAATCCATCGGCTTTGCCATTTACGGTGGGACGAGTTGCACCTTGAACAACGTGGCCGTCCACGATGGAGAATGCGTCGGTTTTTATCTGGAGGGCGCGTCGGCGAGCAATACTTTCCTCAACTGCGATGCGTATAACCTCACGGGGATCAACAGCTACTCCTACGGGAATGCCGATGGCTTCGGCTGCCATCCCAATGCGAGTGGGACCGGCAATGTCTATAATGCCTGCCGCTCCTGGAACAACAGTGACGATGGCTACGATTGCCTGAATGCCGCCGCGCCGGTGACCTTCGAGTACCTGCTGGTCCTACCTGAACGGCAACAACGGTGGAAATGGCAACGGCTTCAAAGTCGGGGGCTGGGGCTCGACGCCGCAGAACCAGATTCCCAATCCCCTGCCTGCACACATCGTTAAATATTGTTTAGCAGCCGATAATGCCGCGAATGGTTTCTATGCCAATCACCAGCCGGGCCAGGCGGCGACCTGGACCAACAATACCTCGTTCTACAATCGTGATGATTTTACGATGCTGGAACGCACCGCGCCGAATTACAGCAGTTCCTCGGCGCAAACGGATTCCAACGACATCGCGGGCGTGGCCGAGGTGATGCATTACAACCTGGCCTACACCTCCAGCTATACCAACATCCAAAGCCTGAACGAGACTGGCGCCCTCGTGAGCAACAACTCGTGGACAGAAAGCATCACGCTGACGAACAGCAACTTCGTGAGCACCGATGCGACTCAGATGGCCACGGCGCGGCAGTCCGATGGCAGTCTCCCGACCATCACATTTATGCACCAGGTGAGCGGTAGTCCCGGGGCCGGGTTGGGCTGTTTTTAAACTCGCAAATATTTGCCAGCGGGCAGCCGAGGCCGACTGCCTGCTGGCTTCATTACTGCTTGGTAAAGGCTTTGACAACCGTAACCGGCATGGAGACGATTGCCGTATGTCGCTTTCCAAGACAGGTGTTCCTTTATTGCGAATGATCGCGGTCGCCGCGGTGGTGTCCGTGGCCGCCCTTAGTCAGCCGGTGCAGGCCGATGCGATCAGCGAGCTTGCTGCGGTATCCGTCTTCGAAAAAGTGGACCCGGCGCAGGGACTGAAACCGGTGGCGGCTCGTGGCCCCAAGCTTTCCGATCCGCGCGACATCACGGTGCAGGCCTGGTGTACCGTACCGGTGCCGCTGGCGCAGGCGGTGGCGGATTTCCAGCGCTGGGACGCGCAACCGCATCCCGATCTGGGCAACTACTCTTGCTCCACGATTCCGGCGAGTGCTGCGCCGTCCGATTTTTCCGGCCTCGCGGCGGCCCCCTCGAATAGCTATGTGAAAGCTTTCGATGCGGCTACGGCCAAACTCCCCGGTGGCGATGGAACGCTGCAACTGGCCAGCGGTGATACGGCAAAGTACGCTGCCGCCGCCGGGAGCAAAGGCGGGGCCATCTCCGCGAAGTCCGTGGCTTTCTGGGCGGAGATTCTTTCCGGGCGTGTGCGGGCTTTTTCCAGTGGGGGAATCTCCTCGCAGCCTTCTTATGTGGAAGGCTCGCAGACGGTGCGCCCCGTCGCCGAGATCACGCGCCTGCTCGGTGAGCAACCAGCGGTGCACCAGCAATTCGCCGGGCTGATGGATGGGAGCGCCCAGCTTACCTGGAACCTTTTCAAAACCGAGCGTCAGGCCGCCCTTACGCTCGCTGCCGGATGGTCCAAAATGGAGGGCGACGGCTGGCGGCATCTCTCGGTGAATTTTTACTCCAGCGGTGGTTTTTACGCGCTGATCGAGTTCACGCAATTCTGGCCGGTCACGGTCAATGGCAGGGAAATGACGCTCATCTGGCGCGGCGAGGCCGTCTCCTCCGGCGAAGTGGAGAGCCTGCGCGGAGTGGAGCGCATGGGAGCCTCGGCCACCACGATGAAGGAAGCCCGGCGTAGTCTTGAATCCTTCGCACAATCGGTAAAGTAACTCCGCATGGCTATGAGATACGCGCTTGCTACCTGCCTCGCTGGCCTTTCGTTGCTGCTCACCTCGCATGGGTGGGCGGGAGCGGTAACTTCGATCCCCACGGCCAGTCCCGGGGCGGATTCGTCCTCCGGGATTCCCACCAGCTTCGACTTCGATGTGGAGTCAACGTTTCTTAGCGGCGCATCCTTCGAGCACAATAGCCATGGCATTGGCAGGATCAGCGAGCAGACGAACGACGCGAAGTTCGTCATTTCGCCTTCGCTTTCGGATCAGACCCTGCTGCGAATCGGTGCTTTCGTGCATCGCTCGAATCTTTCGCTGCCGGCCAATGCCATGCTGCCCAATACGCTGCAATCGGCCGGGCTGGTGGTCGGCGCGGATTTTCAATTCGACTCCATCATCCTGCGTGCCGAGGCGCAGCCGGGTTTCTACGGGGACAACCATCTCACCGTCCGCAGTTTCAATGTCCCATTTTTCGTCGGTGGTTCCTATATTGTCAGCCCGGATCTGCAGTGGATCCTCGGGGTGAGCGTGGATTTCAACCGCCCCTGGGTGGTGATTCCTGCCCCCGGCATCCGCTGGCGCCTGGGCAGCCAATGGGTGCTCAATGCGGTATTGCCGCAGCCCGAGCTTGAATACGAATGGAGCCCCTCCGTGACGCTGCACGCCGGGGCAGATCTGGCGGGAGATACCTACCGTGTTTCGAGCAATTTCGGCGACACCCATGGCCAGCCGGCGCTCAATAACGCCCTTCTCACCACCGAGCAGGTGAATCTCGTCGTGGGGGCTACGTGGCAGATCAATCAGGCGACGCTGCGCATGGATGCGGGTTACTCCACCTATCGGAAATACGATTTCAATCGCGCCGAAACCGGATTCCAAAACTCCGACGGCTCCCTGTTCCTCGGCCTCTCGCTGGAGGCGAAGTTTTAAGCGGCCAATCCTCTTTGGCTAGTCCGATTCCGAGCCACTGGCTACGGGGGCCGGAGCCGGGGAGGGCGTATCCATGCGGATGATGGTTTCACCGGGCTTCATCAGGTCGAGCTTGTCCCGGGCAATCGTTTCCACGTATTCGGGATCGTTTTTCAGCAGTTCCTCCACCCGATGGTTTTTCTTCACCTCGGCGCTCTTGGTTTCCTTCTCCGTCTGCAAGGTGTCGCGACGGCTCTTCATGTCGCGGAGGTAGCGCACCTCGGGCAGAAAATAGAGGACCGCCGTCACCGAGCCAGCGAGCAGGATGAGGATGACGACCAGCTTGTTGAGCGTGTGCCAGACCGTGGTTTGGCGGCGCTCTCGAAATTCGCTGAAGTCATGAGTACTCATCAAGGGCAAGGGACAGGCAGAAAATGAATCCAGCGGACGCTGCTCCCGAATGAGCGTTTATGCAACCCAAAAAGCGGATGGCTGGCTAATATGGATCGTCATTCCTGGCGGTTGCCGTCGTGGTGCGCAGCGGGGGAGGGGCCTGCAACGAAGGCCGGGCAAACGAAAGCCCCAGCGAAAGCAGTGCAATGATGGCAGCATTCCCGCCGAGCCAATCGAAGAGCCGGAGGATCGACGACTGGCCGGGCGTCAGGGCCGACCCGACGTCCCGGTAGATCGGAGAAAGCAATGACTTGTCGGAACTATGCTGGAATATTCCAGCGGCCATTTTTTCCGCCAGCTCATGGGCTGCGGCTTGGGAGGAGGCAAAGACACGGACGACAAAAAAAGGATGCTCCGTCTCGGTAAATCCTTCGATCGCCGTATCCGCATGAAGGTCCTGCCGGGCCGCTTGATAAACCTCCGTCAGGTGTTTGGGCGACCATTCCGAGGGATAGAACGTGGCCGAGGTGATGTAGATTTGAGCGGCCGCCTTCATGGAGCGACCAGGGATGACGAAGCTGGCCAGCGCAATGAGGCACGAACAAAGAAAGATCGTAATGAGCGGTAGCTTGAGCAGATATCGCATGGAGAGTCGCGCCAGGTTCCCTTAAGAAGGCGCATGATGGCAGGTGCCGCGGCACTCGGCAATTTCATTTATCCGCCCGGCGATTCTCGCGCACAAAAAAAACAAGGCGACCCTTTCGAGCCGCCTTGCGTGAGATGATTTTGGTTGCGGGATGCTTAGCGCATCTTGCCGCCGTAGATGGCGTTCGCGCCGAGCTCTTCCTCGATGCGGAGGAGCTGGTTGTACTTCGCCACGCGGTCGGTGCGGCAGAGGGAACCGGTCTTGATCTGGCCTGCATTCGTCGCCACCGCGATGTCGGCGATGGTGGTGTCTTCGCTCTCGCCGGAGCGATGGCTGATGACCGCCGTGTATTTGTTTTCCTTCGCGAGCTCGATCGCGTCGAGAGTCTCGGTGAGGGAGCCGATCTGGTTCACCTTCACGAGGATCGAGTTGGCCGTGCCGGTCTTGATGCCCTTGCTCAGGAATTCCACGTTGGTGACGAAGAGATCGTCGCCGACGAGCTGCACCTTGTCGCCGATCGCGTCGGTGAGCAGCTTCCAGCCCGCCCAGTCGTTTTCGGCGCAGCCGTCTTCGATGCTCACGATCGGGTATTTCGCGCAGAGGTTCTTGTAGTATTCCACCAGCTCGGCCGCGGAGAGCTTCTCGCCGCTGGATTTCTTGAAGACGTATTTCTTCGATTTCGCGTCGTAGAATTCCGACGAGGCGACGTCGAGGGCGATGAAGATGTCCTTGCCGAGTTTGTAGCCGGCCTTCTTCACGGCTTCCGCGATCACGTCGAGGGCGTCGTAGGCACTCTCGAGCTTCGGCGCGAAGCCGCCTTCGTCACCGATGGCTGTCGAGAGGCCGCGGCCCTTGAGGATGCCTTTCAGCGCGTGGAAAACTTCGGTGCCGTAGCGGAGCGCTTCACTGAAGCTCGGCGCGCCCTTGGGCATGATCATGAATTCCTGGAAATCAATCGGAGCATCGGAGTGCGCGCCACCGTTGATGATGTTCATCATCGGCACGGGCAGCACCTTGGCGTTCGGGCCGCCGAGGTATTTGAAGAGCGGGATGCCGAGCGCAGCAGCGGCGGCGTGCGCCGTGGCGAGGGAGACGCCGAGGATGGCATTCGCGCCGAGCTTCGCCTTGTTCGGCGTGCCGTCGAGGGCGATCATCGTCTTGTCCACCGTCACCTGGTCGAGCGCGTCGAGGCCTTGAAGTTCGGGCGTGATGAGTTTGTTGACGTTGGCCACGGCCTTGAGCACGCCTTTGCCGAGGTAGCGATCCTTCACGGCGTCGCGGAGTTCCCAGGCTTCATGTTCACCGGTGCTGGCGCCGCTCGGCACTGCCGCACGGCCGACCGCACCGCCGGCGAGTTCCACGTCCACCTCGACGGTGGGATTTCCCCGGGAATCGAGGATTTGGCGGGCGCGAACGTCAGTGATGATGGTGAGTGACATAGTGTTTTTTGGTATTGAAAAAGTGCGGGTTCGTTTATGGGGATTTTTTAAGCGGACGGTCAAACAAATATCTTTTAATTTGCAAAAAGACCGGCTATCACTCGCGCCCAACAGGGGTGTTTTTGAACATCAGGGTTTCCCAGGCTTCACGATCGCACCCTCGTACCCACACCCCATGAGAATTCTGTCTTTTCGTTATTTCGTAATCTCGTTGCTGGTTTTAGCGGGCGCTGAAAAAGGGCACGCGCAATTTCTTTTCGACGCGACCAAGGCCGAGATGGCGGGCAATGCGGACTGGGTGATCGATGCGGATTCCCACAATCTCAACGTCACCAACGGCAATGGTTCCGGCACGACCGGGACCGGAGGGAGTGAATCGAACCCGCAGAGCGTGCCGACGCCCGCCGCCAGCGGCATCACGTCCTCCACCAGCGAGACTTACTGGACGGGCGCTCTCGGCCTGGGGCGTGAGCCTGGTGAAGTCGGGCCAGTCCGTCTCCACGCTGCCCTACAACGGCAGCATTACCTACGGTAACTCGTCGAACGCGCAGGACCTCTCGCATTATAAGGTCTTCGTCCTCTGCGAGCCGAACATCCTTTTCACCACTTCGGAAAAGACGGCGCTCCTTAACTTCGTGCTCAATGGCGGCAGCCTCTTCATGATCGCCGATCACGGCGGCAGCGACCGCAACAACGATGGCTACGACTCGACGGAGGTATGGAACGACTTTCTCTCCGGCACGAATATCGGCATCAGCTTCAATGGGGACGATCTTTCCACGAGCACGAGTGCGAAGATCGACACCACCGCCAGCGATCCCATCACCCACGGCAGCGCCGGGACGGTCTCCTCGTTTTACTATGCCGATGGGAGCACGATCACGATTGATCCGACGAAAAACTCCACCGCCAAGGTGGCGGTCTGGTCCTCGGCGACGACCAGCAACAGCAACGCCCTCGTTGCCTACGCCAGCTACGGGCTGGGCAAGGTCGTGGCCGTCGGTGATAGCAGCCCGTTCGACGACGGCACTGGCGATCCCAACGACACACTCTACGACGGCTGGGACGACGCCAGCGGCAACAACGGCAAGCTCATCATGAACGCCTCGCTCTGGCTGACTCGCCGCCCCGGAGCCGAATCCCATCCTGCTTTCGCTGCTGGGAGGTGGCCTTTGGTGTTTCCGCCGTCGGCGGTGAATTACAAGTGGAGGATCGGTTTTCTCTCCCTCCAAAAGAAAACAGCGGAACCGCCAGGGCGACTCCGCTGTTTTGCCGGGAATGATTTTACCGCTGCCTACTTCTTGTAAGCCTCGATTTTAGTAACGGTCGCTTTTTCCGTGCCGGTCTCGGTGGGGAGTTCGGCGGTGTCGCCCACTTTCTTGGTCAGCAGCGCCTGGCCAATGCCCGCGAGGTAGCTGATGATGTGCTTCTCCGGTTCACTGTCCCAGGCGCCCAGCAGGGTGTAGGTCGCTTCGCTGCCATCCGCGCGCTTGATCGAGACCGTGGTGCCGATGGAAACCTGGGCCGTATCGGGGTTGGCAAAATCGGAGCCACGCGCGCTGCCGAGTTCGCGCTCCATTTCCGCCCGGCGGCGGGAGAGGACGCGCTGCATTTCCTTGGCCGCCTTGAATTCGAAGTTTTCCCGCAAGTCGCCGTAGCTGCGGGCGATGGCGATTTCCTTGACGTTCTCGGGAATCTTTTTGGTGATGAGGTCTTCCAGTTCGGCCTGGCGTTTCTCCAGCGATTCCCAGCTGACCACCAGGGCCTCCTGCTTTTCCTCTTCGCCGCCGGTTAGCATGGATTCCATTTCCGGGTAAACGCGCACGATGCGGCCGAGCAGGCTGCGCTTGTTCAATTCATCGAAGACCGGCGTGAGCAGTAGCTTGCGCATCGCATCGCGCACGACACTGGTTTCAGCACCGGCGAGCAGGTCGGAAATCAGCTCGCGATCGTCCATCAGCAGGTCGTGCAGCTTGCCGCCGCGCTTCACTTCGTTGAACTGGTCGCGCTCCAGCGCCGAGAGAATGGCGCTGAAAACTTCCGGCGTGACCAGGTCCGCATAGATGCCGTCGCGTTCTTTGCACAGCCAGGTGAGCACTTCCGTGGTGATCGAGTGCTCGCGGATCCAGCGATGCAATTCATGGCCGAGCGCCTCGTGCCGCTCCTTGTCCTGCAGCAGCCGGGCCAGATCGGAAACAAGACGCAGATTGGCGCGCTGCATGATCGTGAGCGCCTTCACCGGCCAGCTCTCGCCAAAGGCGGCGGGGAACTCGATCAGCACGCGCTTGATCTTGGCGGCGGGCAGCTTTTCCAGGATGTCGATGAGGCGGCGCTCTTCCTCGCGCAGCATATTGTCGATCGCCAGTGATTCCGAGCTGCGGGAAAGCCCCGGCAGTTGCGAGACGAGTTCATCGCAGATGAGCAGGAATTCCAGCGCCTGCGAGGGTTGCAGCTTCTGGTTCTTTTGCGCGGAGCTTTCCACGGCGGTAAGCACGGGAGCGAAGCTGCTCCGGCGAACTGCGGAAACTGTCGATGTTTTTCAAGATCTGCTCCAGCGCAGTGATCTGGTCCTTCAGTTGCCGGGCGGACTGGAAAGCGGTGATCAACTCGCCATCGCGGGAGACGGGCGCTTCGCGGAGCAGCATGGGGTCCGATTTCTTGGTCGGGATTGAAAAATGTCCGTCCGCCTTGGCGGCCTTCTTTGCGCTGTCCCAGAATTTTTTGAAATCGGCTTCCTTGTAAACTTCCGGTGCGAGCGCCTGCGCGATCTGGTCCTGCGTGGCCTTGCCGCCATAGCTCTGGAGAATCAGGCGCAGGAGGGCAACCGGGTTTTCCTTTGCCATCGCCTTGATGCCATCGAGGTTGCTCTCCTTCTGCGCGAGGATGTGATCCGCGGCGATCGGTTGCAGCGACTCGGCGGCATACTGCAACTGCATGGTGTGGCCTTTCTTCGATTTGAAGTCGATCACCGCCTGGTTGAGCAGGAAGTTCAGGGACTCGATTTTCCCGAAGCCCCAGCTTTTATGCAGGCAGTACGTGCCCGGCGGGAGCGCCTCCAGCGCATTTCCAGCTTCGGGGGTGAGTTTTCCAGCTTCGATGGCCTTGGCGATTTCGGGATTCATAGAGCTGTTAAAAGTAGGCGGGCTCGCGCAAATGGGCCAAGGAAAATTTGTCATTCTTTCCAGAATGGGATAAAACCCGCGCCGTCTCTTCTCTTAAAACTAATTAACAGGCTGTAAACTGATGGAAAACTTTACCGACCCATCTGTGTGGCTCCGGCTGCTCAGTATCATTCTCATTGATCTTACGCTGGCGGGGGACAATGCGCTGGTCATCGCGCTGGCCGTGCGGTCGCTGCCGCCGAAACAGCAGTTCTGGGGCCGCATTTGGGGCACCCTCGGTGCGGTCGTGCTCCGGCTCCTGTTTATTTTGGTGATCGCCTATGCGCTGGGAATCCCCTTCTTGCAGGCGGTCGGCGGGCTCATTCTCTTTTGGATCGCCTACAAGCTGGTGCAGCCCAGCGGCGGCCATGGGGAAAACGTGCGCTCCGGCACCTCGTTGTTCGAAGCCGTCTGGATCATCATGGTGGCCGATGTGGTGATGAGTCTGGATAACGTGCTGGCGGTCGCGGCCGCGGGGCGGGGGCATTTGGGGCTCATTGTTTTCGGGATTCTCCTCTCATTGCCGCTCGTGGTCTGGGGCAGTGGTTTCCTCGCCAGTTTGATGAGCCGCTTTGTCTGGATCGTCTGGCTGGGTGGGGGGGTGTTGGGATTTGTGGCGGCGGAACTCGTCTTCAAAGATCCGATCATTCATCAATGGTTGGGCGGAGCAGAGGCCTTGCTGCACCATGTGATCCCGACGGCGGCCGGGATCTTCTTTACCGCGCTGGGCTGGATTCTTTCGCGCCGGGCGAAAGGGGAGAGCGCGGGAGAACACTGATTCGCATTCCGCGAGATTTCCGTGGCGCTGCTGGCGAATTCTTGTGGAACACGTAAATTTTTCTTAAAACTTCCATTGCCAAGCCTCCCAAATCTGCCTTAAAAAGAATCTATGACATTTGCTTCCCGTTTCCTCCTGATCGGCGCACTCGCTACCGCTTTTGCGGCCAATGCGATGGCTGATATTCAAGATCCTCCCGGCAACGATTACGGCCCCACGCGCAAGCTCGGCCGCTCGCTCGCCAATATGATCTGGGGCTTCACTGAAGTTCCGCAGACCATTGTCCAGATCAACGATCGGGAAGGCAACGCCGCTGGTGCGACTTACGGCGTCGTCAAGGGCTTCTGCCGCTTCTTCTTCCGCGAAGGCGCAGGCATTTACGAATTCATCACCGGACCTTTCCCGACCTACAAGGCCAGCTATCGTCCTTTCTACAAGAGCGATGTGCCTTGGATTCATGGTGGCTATAGCGAATTCCCGCCCGAGCTCGGCTGGGAAACCCGCCTCGACTACAGCCGCATGCCCACGGATTACTAATCATCCGGGATCACTTTCTCCAGGTGAGGCTTCCGCAAATACTGCGGAAGCCTCTTTTTTTGCCCACTCTCCATTTCGCTCATGCCCGGCCAGGAATTTGATGTAGCCATTCACGATGTTGCTTTTGGCGGTAACGGAGTCGCCCGCCTGCCCGATGGCCGTGCGGCCTTTGTGCCCGGGGTGATCACCGGGGAGAAAGCACGGATCATCATCACCCGCGAGCGCAACCGTTTTGTCGAAGCGCGGTTGCTCGAAGTGCTGGAGCCCTCGCCGCAGCGGGTCCCGCCCCCGTGTCCTTACTATGGGCGCTGTGGGGGCTGCACCTATCAACACATCGCTTATGCCGAGCAGCTCGCCATCAAGCGCGGGCAGGTGGAGCAGGTGCTCCGCCGGATTGGCGGCTTCGCCTCCGTGCCCGAGGTCGCGGTAGTGGCTTCGCCGCAGGAATACGGGTTTCGCAACCGGGTCACGATTCACGCCAAGGGTGGCCGCGCGGGCTTCTTTGCCCGGCAGAGCCACGATCTCGTCGAGATCGAGCAATGCCTTCTCGCCGCCCCGGCGGTCAACGAGAAGCTCCCCCGCTTGCGCGCCGAGATTCGCGCCGGGAAGCTGGAAGACGGCGCTTACGTCGTTTCCCAGCGCGCCCGTTCCTTTTTTGAGCAGACCAACGATGCCGTCGCCGCCGCGCTTGTGGAGCGCGCCCGCCAGGTCGTGGGCGACGATTGCGAGCAGATCGTCGATGCCTACTGCGGCGCCGGTTTCTTTGCCCGGGCGCTCGTCGGGCATGCCCCCCGCATCATCGGGATCGAGATCAACGAAAAAGCGATTGCCAAAGCTCGGAGCGAAGCCGGTGAAACTGAGCGTTACCTTGCTGCGGATGTCGCCCAGGTCCTCGGCGAAATCCTCGCCGAAGGCGGAGTGGAAACCGCAGCCAAAACCCTCGTTGTCCTCGACCCTCCCGCCGCTGGCCTTTCGGCCCGGGTGGTGGATCATCTACTCGCCGCCCAGCCCGCCCGGCTCCTCTACGTCTCCTGCCATCCCGCCACGCTGGCCCGCGATCTCAAAGGATTGGCCGCCCATTATATGTTGGATTCAGTCACCGCCTTCGACATGTTCCCGCAAACCGCCGAGATCGAAGTAATGGTCACGCTGCGCCGGAAATAAAGGCAAACGCGCTCATTTTTTGGGTGCTCAGTTGACATCCGAAATTATATCGTGATATAACACGATATATGGCTCGCCCGATCACTGCCGATCTCACCGACGCCCAGCGTCGCATTGCGTTTGTTCTTTCCGACTTTGAGCGGGAGGAACGTCCCGGTCTGGTCCCCGAGCTTCTGCGTCGGCTTAATCTCGCCGCCGAGAGCAGCCTCACTCCCACCCTGCAAAAGATGGAGCGCCACGGCTTTGTGGAAATCATGTTTGGTGGTTCCCATGGGCGTTCACGGGTCATTCGGCTTACCAGCAAGGGACGCCTCGCCGCCGGGGTGGGGGGGCTGCCGCTTTTTGGCTTCATCCCCGCCGGCACCATCGCGGAGTCCATTCCTCAAGTGGAGGAAATCGTGGAAACGAAAGACCTCGTGCCGAGTCGTCCGGGCGACTTTCTGCTCCGGGTGCGCGGCGACTCCATGGTGGGGGACGGGATCCTGGATGGCGATCTGGTTCTCCTGCGTCCCGAGGTGGAGGTTCCTAATGGAGCCATTGCCGCCGCCTGTGTGGGAGACGATCGCGAGGGAACCCTTAAACGCGTTTACCACGAGGGCGAAAACATCCGGCTCAAAGCGTCCAATGCCCGTTTTGCCGATCAGGTGGTTCCGGCTGAGACGGTGACCTTCGCCGGCCTGCTCCAGAGCGTGATCCGCCACCTTCGCTGAAAATATTCACCAATTCTGAAAGTCCCGGAGGGACGACGGAGATAAGCCGGTGGTGAAGCGTAGCGAGAACCACCGGATTCATCCGCAATAAGACTTCTGCGTCCCGGAGGGCCGCTGGAAATGGAGGTGCGACTTGCTTGCGGCAGTTCTTCCAGCGGCCCTCCGGGACGCATTGTTTTTCGTTAAACGGGAACCGGTAGTTTTTACTGCCGGCTAATTTCCGTTGTCCCTTTGGGACTGGGGGAAGTTTGTGAACATAGCTTATTCAAGGCGATCCTTTCCCTCACCTCTTGCATTAGTGGCAAATGGGCGTAACTTCCCGGCCCAAAATGAGCACCAATAAAACCAGAGTCGTAATCGGCATGAGCGGGGGAGTGGATTCCTCCGTGGCGGCATGGTTGCTCAAAGAGCAGGGCTACGACGTGGTGGGCGTGACGATGAAAGTCTGGCCGCAGGATTGCATCACCCGCTCCGAGGACAAGTGCTGCGGCCCCTCGGCGATTGCCGACGCCCGCGGCGTGGCCCATGCGATCGGCATCCCGCACTATGTGGTGGACGAGTCGGTGAATTTCGAGCGGGTCGTCATTGATTATTTTACCAGCGAATACAAAGCCGGGCGCACGCCAAACCCGTGCGTGATGTGCAATGAAAAGGTGAAATTCGGCAACCTGTGGGGCAAGGCGAAGTCGATCGGCGCGGAATTTATCGCCACCGGTCACTACGCGATTGTCGATCATTTCGACACCCACTCGACGCTGCGCAAGGGGGTGGACCCGCGCAAGGATCAGTCGTATTTCCTCTTCAGCCTCCGGCAGGCGCAACTCAAGCGCGTGCTCTTCCCGCTCGGCGCGATGGAGAAGACGGAGATTCGTGCAATTGCCCGCCAGCTCGGTATTCGCGTGGCGGACAAGGTGGACAGCCAGGAAATCTGCTTCGTGCCCGGGAACGACTACAAGGCGTTCCTGAAATCGCACCTCGGCGAGAAGGAATTTCATCCGGGCGGTATTTACGACAAGGCGGGCAACCGGCTCGCCGAGCACGAAGGCATCGAGATGTTTACCATCGGCCAGCGCAAGGGCCTGCCGGGTGGTTCTCCGGCGCCGCGCTACGTGATCGACATCGATCCGGCAACCAGCCGCGTCATCGTGGGCGACGCCGAGGATCTGATCGTCGAGGAATTCGAGCTCAACAACACGATCTGGCATCCCGATGAAAATCCGGTCGAGCCGTTCGAGGTGACGATCAAGATTCGCTACGCCCATCCCGGTGCGAAGGCGACCATTTTCCCGAAAGCGGATGGCACCGCGCTGGTGCGCCTGCACGAGCCGCAGCGAGCGGTGACGCCGGGGCAGGCGGCTGTCTGCTATGATGGCGATCGCGTGGTGGGCGGCGGCTGGATCGTGCGCCATGCCACGGTTTCCGCTCCCGCAGAAGCGGCCCTCGGTTAGGCAATCCCAGGCAACCATGAGCGCGCGCGTGCTGCTGGTCTTTGCAACTTTTCCCGATCTCGAATCGGCGCGCCGAATCGGCAACCAATTGGTCAAAGAAGAACTGGCCGCCTGCGTCAACCTCGTCCCGCAAATCGAATCCATCTACCGCTGGAAAGGGACGCTGGAACGATCGGCGGAGACCCTGGCATTGATCAAGACCACGGCGGAAGCCTACGCCGTCTTGGAAAAGCGCTTGCACGAACTCCATCCCTACGACGTCCCGGAAATCATTGCGGTCGATCTGCAAGCCGGTCTGCCTGCTTATCTCGACTGGGTTCGGGAGAGCGTCGATTTTAAATAATTGAACCGCGGCGGACGCGGCGAGCGCGGCGGGAAAGAAGATTTCACCACGAAGGCACGAAGTATGGAAAATGCCGGGTGCCGTAGGATTTTGATCTGCGAAATCTACGTCAATCTGCGGATAAGCCTCTGCTCTCCGTGCCTCTGTACTCTCTGTGGCTAGTTTTTCCCGCCGCGTCTGCTGCGGTTCAATTTCAGCTTGCCTACTTTGCGATGACAAATTCGTAGCCGACGAACTTTTGTTCGCCGAGGCGCTCGGGGCGGAGGACGATCCGGGAGATTTTCTTCGTCTGCCCCGAATGATCGCGGAACTCGTGTTCTTCCACGCGATCCACCGTGGTCAGTTCAAAAGGAACGACCTGGAGCGAGCATTTGTCGCCCATGATGACGACGCTCATTTCAAGACGACGGATCGGCAGATCGGTAATGATCGCCGTTTCGTAGGAGTTGGCGACGGTGAGCTCGTAAAATTCCTTCACACGCAGGCGGCCCTTCTTTTTGTCGAGGTAGAAGCTCCGCACGAGATCGTTGCAGTTCGCGGAGATGGGGTAGCACGCGCTGAGATCGAGCGAGAAATCGGCGTGGTCCTCGCTCATCTCGCACGAGAGCATGCGGGCCACATATTGCGGGCCGGCGGCCTGTTCCACGCCATTGATGATCGGCAGCGAGTGCCCCATCGTGCGCGCGGCCAGGTGATCGTAGCGATGCTGCTTGAGGAAAGACCGGGTCATTTCCGGCGCGCCAAGCTCGATGATGAACGGTTCGCTGTTCAGGTTGAGGAGGTAGCTGCCGCAGTCGTTGTGATTATGCTGCTCGGCGTTGTTGCCGCCCTTCGCGGCAAACTCCCACATTATGCCGCCCTTGTCGCGGCCATGGGCGACGAGGATCTCGAAGTCGCGGAAATACGTGTCCTCCGGCTCGATCGTGCGCTCGGCGGAATGTTCGCGCGGGCAGTTGAGCACCAGCCGGGTGAGGTAGGTGAGGTCGCAGCGCGTCGCCTCGGGATTGACTCCCATCTCGGCCAGCCGCATATAGCCGCGATAGCCGTGGGCGCGCAGCATGTCGTCATCCAGCCGCTCGCCGAGATAGGTGAGCAGGGCGGGATTCAGGGCGCCTTCGCGGGGGCAGTCGGCGAAATTGACGAAGTGAAAATTCGAGAGCGAAATGCGCGGGCCGTAGCGGGCGATCTCGCGAATGCGCGAATCTTCTTCAAACAAGGAAAGCTCACCGCCGCTGCGAATCTCCAGTTGCTCGTTGAGCAGGGCAAAGGAGCCGAAGCCGTATTGCCAGTAGCTGGGCCCTTCCGCGCACGCGCCATCCTGGCCGAAGCCGCGCAGGTAGATGGGCAGATACTTGCGCGACAGCATGAAGATGCGCGCGACCAGATCGAGATCCTGCTCCACGGCCAGCGCCGAGCCGAGCACCCCGCGATGGCACACCGCGTTCCAGTTGGTTGAGGCCTTGGCCCACCAGAAATCCTCGTGGCGGTTCGCATAGTTCTCGAACATCTCGCGGCGCAACCGCTGGCGGATGCCGGTCACCAGCGTCTCCGGGAGCAGCACGTTGAAGAGATCGAGCAACTCCGCCATGAGGATCGCGGTCTCGGCTGCAAAGAGGTCGAGATGCATCGGATCTTTGCCGGAAGGGGAATTGATGTGCGCGGGCAGCGCCCACGAGTATTCCTCCATCACCGCCCCCGCCTTCACCACCATGCTCGCCATCCACTCGGCGTGCACTGGGCTGTCATCCAGCAGGGCGCAGATCGCCGCGCGGGAAAGCTGCCGCCGCCGCTCGAAGTAGCGTTGCTCGAAATTGGCCCGACCGCCGGTGGCAAAAAACTCCCGGTAGAGATCGTCGTCCAGTACCCGGAAAGGGATCGTGCAGCTCGTTGCTGGCCAGTTCCCCGACCGGGGTGAGCCACTGCTGCACGGTGGGATGGTGGGCCGCGGAGGCCCAGCTCGGATCTCCGTGCCCCGGCAGGATCGGACCCGCCGGCACCTGAGCCAGGATGCGTGCGATATCGCTTTCCAGCAGATCCGAGCGAAGCAGGTTGATCATGGGGCGGGCGGCGGATGGGGGCGATTACTGCAACCGGTCGGGATTCAGTGCCTGCAGGGCCTTGGGCACAAAGATACCGTCTTCGCGGATCAGCTTGCCATCGAAGTAAATCGAGCCGCCGCCGTAGTCCTTGCGCTGGATGTTCACCATATCCCAGTGCACCTGGCTGCGGTTGCCGTTATCGGCCTCCTCATATGCCTGGCCGGGGGTGAAGTGGAAGGAACCGCAAATCTTTTCATCGAAAAGAATATCGCGCATGGGGTGCAGGATGCGTGGGTTAAACCCGATTGCAAATTCGCCGATGTAGCGGGCGCCCGGATCGGAATCGAGGATCTCGTTCAGCTTCTTCGTATTGTTCGAAGTGGCGGTCACGACCTTGCCCGCTTTGAATTCGAGGCGGATGTTGTCGAAGGCCGTCCCTTGGTAGATCGTCGGCGCGTTGTAGGAAATCACGCCCTCCACCGAATCGCGCACCGGCGCGGTGAAGACCTCGCCATCGGGGATGTTGTAATTGCCGCCGCAGACGATGGCGGGAATGCCCTTGATGCTGAATTTCAAATCGGTGCCCGGGCCCTTGATTTCCACCCGGTCGGTCTTTTCCATCGCGGCCTTGAGCGCTTTCATGCCCGGCTTGAACTTCGCGTAGTCAAAGGTGCAGACGTCGAAGTAGAAATTCTCAAACGTCTCGGTGCTCATGCCCGCGAGCTGGGCCATGGACGGCGTGGGCCAGCGCAGCACGCACCAGCGGGTTTTTTTTACGCGATGGTCGAGCACGGGGTGCAGCTTCTTCATGACCATCCGCATTTTCTCGGAAGGCACGTCGCTCATTTCGGTCACGTTGTCGCTGCCGCGGAGCGCGATATAGCCCTGCATTTTTTTCATGCGCGCCAGCTCCAGCTCGGAGATGATTTCGTATTGTGCGTCCTCCGCCCCTTTCACCATCTCGCGGGCGATGCGGGAGTGGTGCGTCTGCACAAACGGGATCGCCTTCGCCGCGCGCGCCGCGCGAATCAGGGCGATCGTCATCTCTTGCGGAATGTCGAAAGCATCGATCAGCACGTGGTCGCCCGGCTTGAGGGCGGTGGAGTAACGGACGAGCAACTTGGCGAGCTGATCAAAGCGAGGGTCTTGCATACCGCTCACCATAACTAGTGAAACGTCGCATACCAATTGTTTTGTCGCGGACAAATTCCTGTGCAAAATGAAAGGGTATGGCTTTGGAAAAAATTAAGACCGCCGCCGAGCTGGCGACCATCTCCGAGGAGTTCCGCAAGAATGGACGCAAGCTCGTCTTTACCAATGGGTGCTTCGATCTGCTGCACGCCGGGCACGTCCGTTACCTTGAGCAGGCCCGCCAGCTCGGGGACGCGCTGCTGGTGGCTGTGAATGGCGACGACTCGGTGCGCCAGCTCAAGGGCCCGACCCGGCCGCTGAACTGCGAAGGCGACCGCGCCGAGGTGCTTTCCGCGCTCGGGTGTGTGGACTACGTGACCGTTTTTCCCGAGATGCGGGTCACCAATCTGATCCACGAAATCCGCCCCCAGGTTTACGCCAAGGGCGGCGATTACACCGTGGAAAGCCTCAATCCCGAGGAGCGGGGCGCGTTGGAAACTGCCGGCACTGAAATCAAGCTGCTCTCCCTCGTCCCCGGTCGCTCGACGACCAATATCATCCAGAAAATGGGGGGCTCGAAGGAATAACATGTCCTCTGCCACTCTTCGTTTGGGCGTTTTAGGTTCCGGAAAAGGATCCAATTATCGTGCGATTCAGGATGCGATCGATCGCCGTGAACTGGCTGCGGAGACGGTGATCGTTATTTCCGATGTGGAAACGGCGGAATTTTAGACCTCGCGCGTTCTCGCCAGATCCGGTCGGAATATCTGGCTCCCGGCAAATACCGCACCAAACTGGAGCCCGAGGCTGAGGCGCGATTGGTGGAGCTTTTACAAGAAGCAAAGGTCGATCTCGTCGTCCTCGCCGGTTACATGCGGATGGTGAAAGCGCCGTTGTTGGAAGCCTTTCCCGGTAAAATCATCAACATCCACCCCTCCTTGCTGCCCGCTTTCCCCGGGTTGGAAGCCTGGAAGCAGGCCCTGGTCGCCGGGGTGGAAAAAACGGGCTGCACGGTTCATTTTGTCGATGCGGGAATGGACACGGGAGAAATTATTGCCCAGCGGGAAGTGCCTGTCCTGGCTGGTGATACGCCCGAAACCCTGCATGCCCGAATCCAGGTGGCTGAACACCTTTTATACCCCGAAGTAATCAGAAAATTTGCCAAATAGTAATTATGTGGAATAATTTATCATCATAAATTCCATAAATATTACGGGAAAAACCAGTTGCCTTTTCCTTTTTGGCAAGCGATAAGCTTCACCCCCACTTGTGAACACGACATTTTCACCTATCCAGGATGTGACTCCGGTCCTTTCCATCCTGTCCAAGATTTCCATCTTCGGTGGCGTCACCGATACGCAGCAGCAGGAAATTTTCCGGCGCTTGGAAGTCGCCCATTTCGCCAAGGGAGATTGTGTGTTCCGCGCCGGGGACGATCCTACCCACATCTACATCGTCGAAAGCGGCCTGATTGACCTGCAGATCACCAGCGACCACATGGTCCTCGACAAGAAGGAGCTGGGCGTGGGTGAATGTTTTGGCCACGTGGCGCTGCTCAGCATGCAGAAGCATTCCCTCACCGCGATTGCCCTGGAGGATACCCGGATCATGGTGCTTTCCCGCCGCTCGCTCATCCAGCTCAAGAATGAGGACATCCACCTCTTCGCCCTCCTCATTTTGAACATCGCCCGCGAGCTCGCCCGCCGTCTTCGTTTCACCGACGACCTGCTGCTCCACTCCATGCGTCCGCATGAGGAATACGCTGCTCATTAAAGCGATTCAATGAACTCCTGGGGTGCTCGCCGGATAGGGAAAACGCTTTGAGCGATGCCGTCACTACCGGGATGTCATTCTGAGTGAAATGGAGCGGAGCGAAATGGAATCGAAGAATCTCTGACTATTTCCGGGCCGGGAAGACGATCCAAGCCAGCCCTGTTCCAGAAATCGATGGAATTTCTCCGTTCCTCAGAATGCCCACGCTTTGAAATTGCCTACCCCGGCAGCAAATCCGCCACCATCGCCTTTTCCTCGCGCAGTTCCGCCGCCGTGGCGTCGATGCGCTCGCGGCTGAATTCATCCACTGGCAGGCCCTGCACGATTTCCCACTGGCTGCCATTCGAGCGGATGGGGAAGGAGGCGATCAGCCCCGGGTCGATGCCGTAGCTGCCATCGCTGCACACCGCCACGCTGGTCCAGTCGCCTGCGGGAGTGGGATTGATCAGGCTCGATACCGTGTCCACCACCGAGCTCGCCGCACTGGCCGCGCTCGAGGCACCCCGGGCCTTGATGATCGCCGCGCCGCGCTGTTGCACGGTGCTGATGAACGGCCCCTTCAGCCATTCGTGATCGGTGATCACCTCGGTCACCGGCTTGCCGCCGATTTTGGCGTTGGTGAAATCGGGATACTGTGTCGCCGAGTGGTTGCCCCAGATCGCCAGGTTGGTGACCTCGGTCACGTCCACATTGGCCTTGATCGCGAGCTGCGATTTTGCGCGATTTTCATCAAGGCGCGTCATCGCAAACCAGCGGTTCGCCGGGACATCCTTCGCGTTGTTCATCGCGATCAGGCAATTCGTATTGCAGGGATTGCCCACCACCACGATACGCACATCCGAGGCGGCATTTTTCGCAATCGCCTGCCCCTGGCCGGTGAAAATCTTGCCATTGATGCCGAGCAAATCTTTGCGTTCCATCCCCGCCTTGCGCGGCACCGAGCCCACCAGCAGTGCCCAGTTCACGCCGGCAAAGCCTTCATTCAAATCCGCCGTCGGCTTGATGCCCTTGACCAGCGGGAACGCGCCATCATTCAATTCCATCACGACGCCCTGGAGCGTGCCGAGCGCGGGTTCGATTTCCACGAGGTGGAGAATCACCGGCTGGTCTGGTCCAAACATGGAGCCCGAGGCGATTCGGAAAAGGAGGGAGTAACCGATCTGACCGGCCGTGCCGGTTACCGCGACTTTGACGGGAGTTTTCATAAAGGGTGTTAACACTGTGCCCGTTTGCCCGGTCTGCTTCAACGCCAATATTGGCCCAGATGCACTCAATTTTGCGCTGGAATCTCGAAGCAGATGGAATACTCCTCAAACCCCATCGCTTTCCAAAAAGCAATCGCCACCGGGTTGCGATAGAGCGCTTCGACCGTCAGCCGTTTCGGTGGCCAGATTTGCTGGATGAGCAAGGCCATCGCCGTCCGGCCCAATCCCTTTCTCCGTGAGCAGCGCCGGATGAAAAAATGCCGCAGGTAAATCTCCTCCGCATATTCCCGGTAGAGCGCGTAACCCACGGCCTCATCGGCCACCATGAAGATCACCCCGCAATAAGCACCTTCCAGCCACCCCGCCATGCGGTCCCGCAGTTCGGGCACCGAGAGCGTGTTGCGGTGGCTCTCATCCTGGATCAGTTGCTGGTTCCACTCCGCCAGCAAATCAAGATCGGCCTCTACCGCGGGCCGGTGGAAAACTTTTGGCTTCACGTGCCTCTTTTACCAACCCCGGTCCACAAAAGAAATTCTTTCTGACCCTGGAGGATTTTTAACCGCAGATAACTCGGATGGGTACGGGTGAAAGGCCAGCCTATCCGCGTCATCCGTGTTATCCGCGGTCAATTTTTTGCCTTCAGCGTCCCGAGGCCGCGATGATCGCACGCATCTTCTCCATGTGCTCATAGACCCACGGATCTTCGTTCAGCTCGGCGACGGTTTCCTCCAGGCGCGCGCTCCAGTTGGAATCGGCGATCGCCCCGGGCACGTTGAAGCGCTGCTCGCTGGCGAGGAAGTCGGTGATCATCACGATCGCCAGCCAGGACGGCGTCTCGAACAAGCCCTTGAGCAACCCCTCGCGAATCGCATCGGTATAGGCGGGCGGCGAATAGAAGGGGGGCAGCCCCGCGAACCCGGCCAGCTTCTTCATCTCGTCCCACGCGGCCTGGCGCGCCGACCAGTCGGGCTGGTTCATCGCGGCGAGCAATTGGTTCCAATGCGTGAGCAGGGGGGCGTGATCATGCGTGGCGTAAGTGGCGACCGACAGCGCGGGATATTCCCGGGCCGGAATGAGCGTGCCATCCTTCTCCGCCTCCCATTGCGGAATCTCTGAACCCGGCGATCTCCAGCTTCGCGAGGCTGGGGCGCACGTAATCCGGCACCATGCCCAGATCTTCGCCGACCAGGCGGAAAGTCCCGGCCTCCTCGATGAGCACCTGGAGCAGGGCCTCGCCATTGAGGCGGTTGATCTCCGCGTTCTCCGGCGTGAGATCGTCGTTGGGCTGGAACTTGGGCAGGCGCCCCCCGGTTTTTTGCCCGGCCTGGATTTCATCGAGCGGGAGAAATTCCAGATTGAGCTCCGGTCGCCACGGAAAGGCGTAGATGCGATAGCAGCCGAGCACGTGATCGATGCGGAAGAGGTTGAAGAACTCGCGCACACTGCGCACGCGCTGCCGCCACCAGGCGAAGTTATCGGCCTTCATCGCCACCCAGTTGTAGAGCGGGATGCCCCAGTTCTGGCCCCATTTTTCGGTGAAAGCGTCGGACTTGAAGACCTTCTCGGGCGGAGCGCCGCCGGACCAGGTGAGGTCGAAATTCTCCGGCTGTCCGTAAACGTCCGCACTGTAATAGCTCACGCCGAAGGGCACGTCGCCCATGAGGGCCACCCCCCGCGCATTCGCGTACACGCGCACGGCCTTCCACTGCTCAAAGGCGATCCATTGCACGTAGGCGAAAAACTTCATCCGCCGCTCCATGTCCACCCGGGTCTTGTAGGGGGCCGCTTCCAGCCACAGCCGGGCCGCCGCGATCGTGCGATGCTCCTCCGGCCATTGATCCCACTGCACGTTGCCATGCACTTCCACCAGCGCGCGGAAGAGGGAGTAATCATCCAGCCATGCCTTCTGGCGGATGCAAAAGGTGTGGAACGGCTTCGAGCGCGAGCGCGCCTTGGCCAGGATATGGGTCGCAAAGCGGGTGAACGCCTTCTCCAGCAACTGCTGCTTGAGTGCCTTCACCTCCGCATACTTTACCGAACCGGCGCGCAGGGCTTCCAAATCCACGCTGCCCAGCACCTCCTCGTAATCCTCCTGGCTCAGGTCGCGCACCGTGCGGGGGGTGATCGCCAGCGTGGCCGGATCGAGCGCCACCGAGCTGATCGCGTTGTAGGGGCTGTTGTCCGGCCCGGTCTCATTGACGGGGAGCAATTGCACCAGCTTGATGCCGAACTGGGCCGACCAGTCCACCAGTTCCTTGAGTGCTGCGGTGTCGCCGATGCCCAAATCCTGAGTGCCGCGAATGGCGAAAATCGGAGCCAGCACCCCTGCTATGCGTTTTTCCGGAGTTAAATCCATGCGCGCTCCTTGTAGGGAACCGTTTGCCATTTGGAAATAATGAAATTCCAAGAGTTTGCCTAAAAATGCAGGAAGCTGGACAAACCCCGCCGTTCCATCCATCTTGGAGCCATTATGGGAATCATTGATTTTATCAAAGGCCAGTTGCTGGAGATTATCGAGTGGACCGATGATTCCCGCGATACCCTGTCGTTTCGCTTTCCTGACCAGGACAAGGAGATCAAGCGCGGCGCGCAGTTGATCGTCCGCGAATCGCAGGTGGCCCAGTTCGTCTATGTCGGGCAGTTCGGCGACACCTTCCTGCCTGGCAAATACTCGCTCACCACCGATAACATCCCGGTCCTGACCACGCTCGCGAGCTGGAAATACGGGCTCGAATCTCCTTTCAAGGCGGATGTCTATTACGTCGTCACCCGCACCTTTACCGGCAACAAGTGGGGGACGCAGAACCCGATCATGATGCGCGATCCCGATTTCGGCATCGTGCGCCTGCGGGCCTTTGGCACCTACGACTTTCACATCATCGAGCCCAAGCTCTTCCTCAAGGAAGTGGCCGGGACGGACGATCATTTCCGGCTCGACGAGTTTTCCGATACCATGCGTTCGCGCATCGTCAGCGTCTTCACCGACGCCCTGGCCACCGCCAAGGTGCCCGCGCTCGATGTCGCCTCGCGCTACAGCGAGCTCGGGCGACGCCCTTCTACCGGTCATCAATCCCATCCTCACTGCCAAGTATGGCCTGGAGATGACCAGCTTCGTGCTGGAAAACGTGAGCGTGCCGCCCGAGGTCGAGGAAGCGATCGACAAACGCTCCAGCATGGCGGCGATTGGCAATTTGAACGATTACGTGAAGCTCCAGATGGCGCAGGGCATGGCCCAGCCCGGGGGTGGCAGTGGCGCCGGTTCCATGGCCAGTGAAATGGCGATCGGCATGGCGATGGCGCAGCAGATGATGCAACAGCAGGGCGGCGTGCTGGGCGCGGGCGCGACGACTCCCGCCGCTGCGGCTCCTGCTCCGGCTGCCCCTGCGGCTTCGCCCGATATTCTCACTCCGGCGGATGTCGCCAAGGTCTTGAACGTCGCCGAAAGCGACGTCGTCGCCTCGCTCGAAGCCGGGGACTTGAAGGGCCGAAAAATCGGAACCGTGTGGCGGGTCACCAAAGCTGCCCTCGACGATTTTTTGAAAAACTAACCAACGTCTTACCGGGACAAAAGGGACTTCATGAAACATCCGATCACAGCTAAACATCTTTTCGCGTACCTGCTCATGGCGGTGGCCGGGGCCGCGGTCTGCTGGGCGATCCTGACCACCCGGCCGCAGGAGGTGAAACTCGTGACGCCCAAGAAGGGTGAGCTGGTAGTGATCAATGGGTGCGTGATTTCCGCTTTCGATTACCTCGCGGCCGTGGAAGCCCGCCACAAGCTTGAGCCGAATTTCTGGGCCCGGGTGATGCTCGTTCGTTATGCCAATTATTCTTCGGGCCACGCCTACTGCGTGTGGGAATCCGACGGACGCATCTACGGCTACGATCGCAGTTCCGGCGGCTTTCCCATTCCCGGCCAGTCGAAGGATGCCGTTTCCATCGCCCAGTCTCTCTCCACCGGGATCAGCCAGGTCGTGCACAAGGATCTCATCGTAAAAAGCGCCGAGTTCCTCGAGCCGGATACCACGAAGGTTTACACCTTTTAAAGCAACTGGTGCGGCGGTCTATGACCGTCGCATTTATTCCAATTGCTCCTCATCTCAGCGACGGTCATAGACCGCCGCTACAGCCGATGGAGGCAGGTTACTTTGCGAGGTTGGACGGCAGCTTCGCCAGGAAGGCGGCCATGGTGTCTTCGTCACCCTGCTTGGCGACGATGAATCCGTTATCCCCATCCACTCGCAGCGCGGCCACCCAGTCCTCTTGCACGAAGACATGCCATTGGTCCGGCGATTTTGCCGTCATGCCAAAATCCTCGGCCCGGAAGACGTAGAAGAGCACATCGCCCGGCTCGGCCGCGATCAGTGCCACCGGATGCCCGTCCTGCTTCAGGAGTCGGCAGCCCACCGCCGTGAATTTTGCGAAATCGGTCGGGATGAAAAAGTTTTCGACCCCATATTTCAGAAACAGCCAGTCGCCCATTTCCCCGGCGGATTTGTTGACCGGTTCGAGCCCCGAGTTATCGCCATTCTGCGCCACGGAGAGCATCTCCTGCGCGGCATCGAGCCCCGGGAAATTGTCCGCCCGGTTCATCCAGAAATAGACGCCGAAGCCGCAAATGAGCAGCACGCCGAAAATCACGCCGAGGATCGCCGGTTGAAAAATATACCGCTTCCAGTCGCCCTTTTGCGGAGGGAGCGCTTGCAGCGTCGCAATGGCCGTCTGCAGGCTCTCCGGGGCGGTCACCGGTTCCAGCGCCGAGAGGAGGGCGCGGTCGAATTGCTGCCACCGGGCGGCGATGGGGGCCAGCTCGGGCTTCGATTCCACGATCTTGATCGCTTTCTCGACTCGCGGGTCCACCGGCCAGCGGCTGTTCTCGCGCCGGCCGGCCAAAAAAATCTGGGCAGCTTTGGCGTTCATGGCTGGGAAATGGATGGGCTGGGATTCCACTTCGCCGCCAGCGTGTGGCGGGCCGCATCGAGCGCCTCGGCCACTTCATCCACGCTGATGTGGAGCAGACTGCCAATTTCGGCGAGCGGAAAAAGATCGGCGTATAGCAGCGCCAGCGCGGTGCGGCCGGGCTCGACCAGTTGGCTGAAAGCGAGGGCCATCGCCTCGCCCGATTCCGGGGCCGCCGCAGTGCCCTGTTCCTCCACGTTCTTGATCCGCAAGTCCCGCAGCGTCCGCACCAGGAAGGCCAGGCTGTGCTTCTCCCGGCGAATTTGCTCCATCTGCGTGCCGCATTGCTGGAGCGCGGAAAGAATGGCCTCCGTCGCGCTCTCCTGCCGCCCAAAAAGCAGCGTCGCAAAGCGGTAAAGCCCATTCAAAGTCTCGGGACTGAGGTCGGAAGTTTGCAAAGCGCCGCAGGCTATGCCAACTCCGCGCACTCGACAAGGTCGTTTTCGTGCCGCTCATTTTGATTTTGCTGTAGTGCGCCAGGAAAATGAGGGAGGGCCATTGAACACCGCCCGTTCTTCCCAGGAACCTCGCTTGCCGCTTTTACCGGCGCTTGATAAATTGCTGCCATGCAGCTCCCTCCCAGATTCCATGCAGCTCCCTCCCAGATTCATTACCATTCTCTGCCTCGTGCAGTTGTTCTTCATTGGCGCAGGGGTCGGGCTTACCCGGATTTTTCTCAAAATGTTCGATCAATTCGTTCCGCCCATGTTTGGGAAATACACCCCGCATCTGCCAGCTCTGCTTCAGCTCTTCCGCTATCAAGGGCTTTGGCTTTTTCTACTGCCCCTGCTTTGGTGCGGCTTCGCTGTCTTTCGCCGGCGTCAGAACACCGCCGATGCGACCATCACGCCCGGGCAATTTCTAACGGGCCTCCTCCTCACCGCCGTCCTCTTCCTCACCTTTGGCTATTGCACGCTTGCCGCCTTCAGCTACGCCTATTGCTCGCAAAATTTCGATCTCGCCAGAGTTCGTTAGCCGACGGGATCGTCGGTTGAGTGCTCCTGCAGTTCCCGTTTTTCTCTTCGTGACCTTCGTGCGCTTCGTGGTTAATTTTTACCGCCCCGACTCCGTGGGTTGACCCATCGCTTTTCCTGCCGTTAAATGCGACGTGTTTCGTATGCGCGCCCGTTTTTCTTCTCTCTTCTTCTCGCTTCTTTTTCTCACGCTCCCGATGGTGATCCAGGCTCGCGTGGAACTGGGCATCGACGTGCTCCAGGATGACGATTATTCGCTCCTGCGCGGCAAGCGTGTGGGGCTCATTACCAACCAGACCGGGGTGAACAGCGATGGCGTGAAGACCCGCCTGCTGCTTCGTCGCGCCGCGGGTATCAAGCTGGTCGCGCTCTTCACCCCCGAGCATGGCCTCGACGGCACTGAGCGTGCCGGGCGCTACGTCTCCTCGCGCAAGGATCGTCTCACCGGTCTCACCGCCTATTCGCTCTACGGCCCCACCCGCAAGCCCACGCCGGAGATGCTGCGCGGCATCGATGTGCTGGTCTATGATTTGCAGGATATTGGCTGCCGCAGCTACACCTACATCAGCACCATGGTGAAGTGCATGGAGGCCGCCGGGGAGCAGAACATCAAGTTCGTCGTGCTTGATCGTCCGAACCCGCTCGGCGGCGACCGCATCGAAGGTCCGCCCATGGATCCGAAGTGGGTTTCCTTTGTCGGGCAAATCCCCGTCCCCTACGTGCATGGGATGACCGCCGGTGAACTCGCGCGGATGACCCTCTCGCAGGGCTGGCTCACGCATACCTGCGATCTTTCCGTCGTGCGCATGCGCGGCTGGAGCCGCGATATGACGTGGCCCGAGACCGGCCTGCGCTGGGTGCAGACCTCGCCGAATGTCCCACGCTCCATGTCGCCCTTCTATTACGTCGCCACCGGCCTTATCGGTGAGCTGGCCGGGCTTGAAGTCGGCTGCGACGGGCCGTCGCCCTTCGAGATCATCGCGGCGAAAAACGCGAGCCCCGAGCGCTTCACCCGCCGCATGTTGTCGGAGCACTTCCCGGGCGTTACCTTTTCCGAGACGCAGGTCGGCGGCTTCGGCGGGGCCCGTTTGCGGATCGACCCGCATGCCGACGCGAATCTTACTGCGCTGAACGTCTATTTCCTCGATGAGTTCAACCGCCAGCTCGGCAACAATCTTATCAGCCGCTCCCGGGGCGATCATCTGGAGATGTTTTACAAGTGCTACGGCAGCAGCTCCATCGGCGAGCAGGCCAGCCGCGGCGTTTCGCCGGATCGCATCGTGGCGGGCTGGCGCAGCTACGATGAGCGCTTTGCCTCGTCCCGCCGCCCCTACCTGCTTTACCCGTGAAGATTGCGATTTACGGCGGGACCTTTGATCCCATCCATCACGGCCACCTCATCCTTGCCCGCGAGGCCGTGGAAAAGCTCGGGCTCGACCGGCTGATTTTCGTCCCCAATACCATCTCGCCGCACAAGCTGGCCCGCCAGGCGGCTTCCCCCGTGCTGCGCCTCGCCATGGTGCGGGCCGCGATTGCGGGTGAGGGGAGCTTTGCCGTGGACGACTTGGAGATCCACCGTGGGGGTCCTTCTTATGCCATCGAGACGGTCGAGGCGCTCCAGGCCCGCGAGCCCGGGGCGGAGTGGGTTTATCTGATCGGCGGGGACAATATCGCTGCGCTGCATACGTGGAAGCGCTTCGCGGAACTGGAGCGGCTGGTGCAGTTCGTCGTCTTCACCCGTCCCGGCGATTCGGCCGCCCATGCCTACCCGGTCATTCAGAGACAGATCGAAATTTCCGCCACCGAAATTCGCGAGCGCGTTGCCAAAGGCCTTTCCATCCGCTATTTGGTTCCCGAACCGGTGCGCGAAATCATCGCCCGCGAAAACCTTTACCAGGAGTCCACCCATTAAATCTGAAGAACTCGCACGCTTGTGCGCCCAATACGCCGCCGACAAGAAGGCGGAAGACCTCGTTGCTCTCGACCTGCGGGAGATCTCGGGGTTCACGGACTTTTTTCTCATCTGCTCCGGCACTTCTGAGCCGCATCTGAAAGCCATTGCCTCTGAAATTCGCAGCCAGCTCCGCGAGCAGCACGGGCTCAAGGCGGCAGCCGTGGATGGCTATCCCTCCAGCCAGTGGATCATCCTCGATTACACCGATGTGGTCATCCACATCTTCCACGAAAGCAAGCGTCCCTACTACGGGATCGAAGAGCTCTGGAGCGACGCCCCGCGTCTCGAATTGCCCGTCCTGTAACCGGGTATGAACGCGGTCGTGGAGATTGAGATTGATTGCCCGTGGTGCGGCGAGCGGTTTCCCTCCGTCGCCGATACCTCGCAGGGGTCCTACCAGACGATTGAGGACTGCCAGGTGTGTTGCCGTCCCATCCAGCTTGCCATCGAGTGCGAGCCTGGCGAGGTTTTTTTCGTGTCTTCCAATGTCTGACCCGCGCGATCCATTGTTCACCCTGCTCAGCGACGACGATCTCGCGATGGTCGAACTCGTCAAGCAACAGCTCGTGGAAGGCGGCACCGACAACGTGGCCCGGCTCCGCCGCATGCTCACTGCCGATGACGCCGCCGTCTCCGCGCACGTGCGCCAGGTCATTTCCGAGATCAACAGCCGCGAGGCCCGCACGGAGATGACGCTGCTCTGCGCGACCTTCGACGAGCACAGCGACATCGAGCACGCCGCCTGGCTCGTCGCCCGTGTTTTCGCGCCCGATCTCGATCTGGAGCCGTGGCAGGAGCAGGTAGATGCCCTCGGTCGCGAAGCCGCCCGGCTGCTGCAGGATGTCCTCATGCCCATTCGCCGCGTCGAGATCCTCGCCCAGTTTCTCGGGCAGGAAATGGGCTTCCAGGGCAATGCCGGGAATTACTACCTCGTCGGCAACTCGCTCCTGCCCCGCATCCTCGAGACGCGCAAAGGCATCCCGCTCACCCTCACGCTGCTCTACCAGATGGTGGGCCGTCGGGCTGGGCTGACCATTGAAGGAGTCAACTTCCCCGGGCACTTCATCGCGCGTTGCGACGGCATTCTCTTCGATCCCTTCGATCGCGGGAGCATTCTCTCCGAGGAAGCCTGCCGGGAGATCCTGCGCCGCCAGCGCATTTCGCCCAGCCCCGAGCATCTCCAGCCCACCTCCCCGCGCGTCATGTTCCGGCGCATGCTTACCAACCTGCTCTACATTTTCCAAAGCTCCGGCAAAGAGGACGAGACCCATCTGCTCAACGATTGGGTGCAATCCCTCTCCCGCCATTAATTCGCCTGTCGGCCACGCCCATGAATGTCGAAGTCATCAATACCGGGACTAAGCTCCTGCTCGGCAATGTCATCAATACCCACCTCCGTTTTCTCGCCCGGGCCTTGTTTACGCTGGGCTTGCGGGTGGAGCGGCAGGTGACGGTCCCCGATGGCGATGCCATCCGCCTGGCGCTCGTGGAGAGTTTTCCGCGGGCGGAGATTGTGCTCGTCACCGGCGGCCTCGGGCCTACGACCGACGATCTGACCCGCGAAATTGTCGCCGAACTTCTTTCCCTGCCCCTCGCACACGATGAAGCAGTCATGCAGGCCATCACCGAGCGTTTCGCGCGGCGCGGGATCAAAATGACGGACCGCGTGGGTCGTCAGGCGCAAGTCCCGCAAGGAGCAACCGTCCTGCCCAATGCACAGGGCACCGCCCCAGGGCTCTATCTTCCCCCGTCCACGTATGAAGGGCGGCCGACCCCGCATATTTTCCTGCTTCCCGGGCCGCCGCGCGAGCTCCACCCGATGTTTGAGGCGGGCGTGATGCCGATTCTCCGTCAGCTCATCCCCGGCGGCGCCGATCTGGTCTGCCGCACCTTCCGCGTCACCGGCTTGGGCGAGTCGAATGTCGAGGCGCTCGTTGGTGAGCAACTGCTCGCCATCCCGGGGCTGGAGCTCGGCTACTGCGCCCGCCCCGGCGAGGTCGATGTCCGCTGCATCGGCCCGGCCGAAATCGTTTCCCGCGCCGAGTTGATTCTGCTGCCCGCGCTGGGCGATCACCTCGTTTCGCTCGATGAGCGTTCGCTGGAGCAGGTCGTGCTCGATCGCCTCGCCGCGCTTGGTAAAAAGGTTGCGGTCGCCGAGTCCTGCACGGGCGGGCACATTGCCGATGCCTTCACCAACATTCCCGGCGCGTCCGCCAGTTTTCTTGCCGGGCTCGTCACCTATGCGAATGAGGCGAAGCGTGAATTCCTTGGGGTGGACCCCGCGCTGATTGCTCAATTCGGCGCGGTCAGTGCTCCCGTGGCGACGGCCATGGCGCGCGGTGCGCTGGCACGCTCCGGGGCCGATTTCGCCATCGCCACCACGGGCATTGCCGGCCCCGGCGGAGGCACGCCGGAGAAGCCCGTCGGCACCGTTTTTATCGGCGTGGCCACGCGCGAAAATGCCGTCGCTCACGAGCGGCACTACCCGACGAGTCGCGATACCTTCAAGCACCTCGTCACCCAGGCCGCGCTTGATCTCCTCCGCCACGCCATCGGCTAGAGCGGTGCGGCCATCATGGATGGCCGTTTCATCCGCTACCAGTAATAGCTGCCGTGTGGGCGATTCTTCGGGGTGTTCGGTTGCAGCACCGGATTAACAATCAACCCCGGCGGCGGCAGCGGATCGCGCTTGTAAACCGTCTCCTGGATCGAGAACAGCTCCGGATTGTCGATGACCTCTTCAAACCGCTTTCTCATCAGTTCGGAGCTGGTCAACTGCTCCACCCCGGGGACGTTGGTTTGCCCATCGGGCGGCGGGGGCAGCAGCTTGTCGTTGACCATGCGCACGCAGATCGTATCCGCATCGGGATGCGTGTAGGTGAGAAATTCCCAGCGTCCCGGCGTGGTGCTCGTTTTGCTCAGGAGCTGGATGTTGACGATATCCACGCTGCCGACCTTGGTATGGTGCCCCCGGAAATCGAGCGGGCCGTAATCGACGGCACCCCCCGGGGGAGGCCGCACCCCGATCAAGTAATGCGTGGGATCGGCCTTCGCAATGATCAGCTTGGAATCGGGGGTATTGGCCACATGCCAGGTGCCGAGCAGGCTCTGGTCGATCTCATGATCAGGAGTGGAAGAAATGGGCACCTGGTAAATGCAACCCGCGAAAGCGGAGAGCACCGCCAGTGCGCAGAGCCAGGCTGCGAATGAACGACCCGGTAAAACTTTTGACCGAAAACCCATGCCGCATAATTTTCCGCAGAGCGCGGAACTCGCAAGTCACGATTGCAACGATCGATCGTGGTGAGCTGGCCTTTTTCAAAAGAGGTTCGACTATTCGCCGCTCATTGGTTATTCTTTGTGCCCGAAACGAGTGGAACGATGGCGATGAATCAATTTGATCCAACGGAAGCAATGTTTGGTGGCATCACTTCCATCGGGGGGCGGATGGGCCTGTTTTTCGGGGCCCTCACCCTGGGGCATCTGCTGGGGATGGTGGCTGGGTGTGCCTCTGGCACCGATCCCTTTGGTCTTGGCTTTGATGGCTACAGTTTTTTGGGCGCACTCTTTTTATATATCGGCATATTTTTTGGCCATTTCTTTGTCTGGTTCGGGTTGATTTATATTCCATTGCTGGCGACGGCGTTTTGTCTGTTTACCTTCAGTGAAATCACCCTGCGCTTTCTTTTCCCAGCACTGCTGCTGGTGCAATTGTGGGATACCTGCTTTCCGATGATTGACTGGGAAATGGCGAGCGCGGCCTGGGTGTTTCAATGCTTCTGGCTTCTTGTCTTCACTCTCTTGGGGATCGCTTTGGTGTTTTCGTCTCAGATCATTGCTTTTGTGCAAATGAAGAGGGCGGCCGCGCAGGCTGCGAAGGGTGAGGGGAGCGCGGCTCCTTAATTAAGCCGCGGCTGCTTTTCATCGCGACATTGGTTTCGCGGTTTGCTAAACCCCGGCGCATGAGTGTGCGACCTGCGTTTCCTGTGGTGCCCGCTTCGTTTTTCGGGACGATCCTCGGGGTGATCGGCCTGGGGAATTGCTGGCGATTGGCGGCAAAGCTTTGGGCACTCCCGGCGGGGATTGGGGAGGGGATCATGCTCCTCGGGTCTGTCCTGTGGGGTTTGCTCGTTTTCTTTTTCCTCGGCAAGTGGCGCTGGCAACGGGCCGAGGCGCGGGCCGAGCTTCAGCATCCGGTGCTGTGCTGTTTCATCGGGCTCGCCCCGGTCACGGGGGTGCTGGTGGCGCTGGCCGTGGCCCCCTATAGTCACCCGGTCGCGGTTGCCCTTTGGGCGCTGGGCGCAGCCGGGCAGTCGCTGTTCAGTCTCTACCGCACCGGCCAGCTCTGGAAAGGGGGGCGTGATCCCGGCACCACTACGCCCGTGCTTTATCTCCCGACTGTGGCGGGAAACTTCGTGAGCTCCATCGGGGCCAGTGCCCTCGGGTTTCCCTTGCTCGCGCCGCTCTTTTTCGGGGCCGGCGTTTTCTCCTGGCTGGCGATTGAGTCGATTGTCCTTCACCGCCTGCTCATTCACGACCCGCTGCCCAAGCCGCTCCGGCCCACCCTGGGCATCCAGCTTGCGCCCGCCGTGGTGGGGTGTGTCGCTTATCTGGGGTTGACGAAGGGCACGCCCGATCTTTTTGCCCAGTGCCTGCTTGGCTATGGGCTGCTCCAGGCGCTGATGCTCATCCGCCTGCTTCCGTGGTTATGTGAACAGCCCTTCAGCGCTTCCTACTGGGCCTACACCTTCGGGGTGGACGCCCTGGCCTTGGCGGTGCTGCGTTTTGTCGAGCGCGGCCTCGGTGGCCCTTATCCCGGGCTGGCCATCGCGGTCTTCGTCCTCGCCAATCTGGTCGTCGGGGGGATCTTTTTCGCGTCGCTCTGGGCACTGGTTCGGGGAAAATACCTTCCCCCAGGCCTCATCCCGGCAGCTTCACCCAAGCCTGCCTAGCCATGGAAAGGCTGGGGAGCAGAAATTACCGTGTCATAGCAGAGTAAATCATTCCGTTTTTTCGCTAGCCCTTTCCCATTTCATCGCGTAAGGAATCCCGTCCCATGTCTGAACCTGCCATTACGCCGGAGCTGATCGCCAAACACGGGATTACGCCCGAAGAGTACGCCCGCATCCAATCCATTCTCGGTCGTGACCCGAATTTCACCGAACTCGGAATCTTCTCCGTGATGTGGAGTGAGCATTGCAGCTACAAGAACACCCGCCTGCAGCTCAAAAAGTTTCCCACCACCGGCCCCGGTGTGCTCGTCAAGGCGGGCGAGGAAAACGCGGGCGTCATCGATATCGGCGATGGCTGGGCCGTGGCCTTCAAGATGGAGTCCCACAACCACCCGAGCGCCGTCGAGCCCTTCCAGGGGGCGGCGACCGGTGTCGGCGGCATCATTCGCGACATTTTCACCATGGGCGCGCGCCCGGTCTTCTCGCTGAATTCCCTGCGCTTCGGCCCGATTTATCAGGATTCCACCACGCCGGATGCGCAGATCGCCACCAACCGCCGCCTCTTTGCGGGGGTGGTTTCCGGCATCGCCCATTACGGCAACTGCATCGGCATTCCCACCATCGGCGGCGAGGTCTATTTCGACGAAAGCTACAACGGCAACCCGCTCGTCAACGTCTTCAATCTCGGCGTGCTCAAGCACGAGCAGATCGCCCGCGGCGCTGCCCGGGGCATCGGCAACCCGGTCTTTTACGTCGGGGCGGAAACCGGTCGGGATGGTCTCGCCGGGGCGGCCTTTGCCTCCCGCGACCTCACCGAGGAGTCGAAGGAAGACCGGCCCGGCCGTGCAGGTCGGCGATCCGTTCCGCGAGAAGCTCCTCATGGAAGCCTGCCTCGAACTCCTCACCACCGACGCGGTGGCGGGGATTCAGGACATGGGCGCCGCCGGCCTCACCTGTTCCACCTGCGAAACCGCCAGCCGTGGCGGCACCGGTGTGGAAATCGACCTCGCCCTCGTGCCCAAGCGCGAGACGGGGATGACCCCTTACGAGATCATGCTCAGCGAGTCGCAGGAGCGCATGCTCATCATCGTCCACAAGGGCAAGGAGCAGACCGTCCGCGACATCTTTGAAAAATGGGACCTCCCGTACGCCGAAGTCGGCGTGGTGAAGGACGACGGCATGATGCGCGTCCTCAACGAAGGCAAGGTCGTCGCCGAAATTCCCGCCGCCAAGCTGGCCGATGACGCCCCCGTTTACGAGCGCGCCACCAAGCCCAAAGTGTCCGACAACACTAGCGACGAAGAACTCTTGAAGTCCATCTCTGAGCCCTCGGTGACCTCGGTGGCTCAGTCTTTGGGTCAGCTCCTCGCCCATCCCAGCATCGCCTCGAAGAACTGGGTCTATCGCCAATATGATCACATGGTCCGCGCCGGCACCTGCGTCCTGCCCGGCTCCGATGCCGCCGTCTTCCTCATCCGCGAGGCGGATAAGATTCGTCGCCGCCACCAGCGACTGCAATTCCCTTTACTGCGCGCTCGATCCGAAGGAAGGCGCCCGCATTGCCGTGGCCGAAGCCGCCCGCAACCTCACTTGCAGCGGCGCGGTTCCGCTCGCCGTCACCGACAATCTCAACTTCGGCAACCCGCACAATCCGGAGAACTTCTGGCAGCTCGTCGAGTGCGTGGATGGCCTTGCCGAAGGTTGCCGCGCCTTCAACACGCCGGTCACCGGTGGCAATGTCTCGCTCTACAACCAGAGCCCCGGCCGGCGCGATCGACCCCACGCCCACCGTCGGCATGGTCGGCCTCATCGCCGAGGAAAAGCACATCACCACCTCGCATTTCAAGGAAACCGGGGATACCGTCATTTTGATCGGTGGCCTGGGCAGTGAGCTTGGCGCGTCGCATTACCTCAAGGTCGTCCACGGCAAAAAGGCTGGGATCGTTCCGCGCCTCGATTTCGCCCGCGAGATCGCCATGCAAAAGGCGTTGCTCGCCCTCATTCAGGCCGGCCTCGTCAAGAGCGCGCACGATTGCAGCGAAGGCGGCCTCGCCGTCGCCCTCGCGGAGAGCACCATCAGTGGCGATGCCTTCATCGGTGCGGAGATCGATCTGGGCGACACCCCGCTCCGCCTTGATCAGCTCCTGTTCAACGAATCCCAGGGGCGCGTTGTCATCAGCACCGCGGCGGAAAATGCCGGGGCCGTGCTGGCCAGCCTCTCCACCGCGGGCGTTCCGGCCCAGGTCATCGGCAAAACCATTGCCGAAGAACTCCAGATCTCTGCAAATGGCGCAAAAATTTCGTGGCCCGTCGCACAACTCCACGAAACATGGTACTGCTTCCATCTCTCGTTGCATGACTGAATGAACATCGACCCTTCTCAAAAGCACAAGCCCTCCCACGAATGCGGCGTTTTCGCCGTCTACGGACATCCCAACGCCGCCCTGCTGACCTACTACGGTCTCTTTGCCCTCCAGCATCGCGGGCAGGAAAGCGCGGGATCGTCACCGCCAACGAGCCGCACACCCTGTTCCGCCGCCATGTGGATATGGGTCTCGTCTCGCAGGTCTTCAATCCCGAGCAAGCTCGAGCGGCTCACCGGCACCCGTGCCATCGGCCACGTGCGCTACTCCACCACCGGCTCCAGCAACGTCAACAACGCTCAGCCGCTCATCGTTCAGCACTGGCCGCGGCCAGATCGCGATCGGCCACAATGGCAACCTCATGAACGCCGCCGTGCTGCGCGCAGGAGCTCGAAGCAACGCGGTTCCATTTTCCAGACCACGGTCGATAGCGAGATCATCCTCCACCTGCTCGCCCAGCCGAACGGTCGCAGGCGGCGTCGCTCGCCGCGCTCCGCAAGATCCAGGGCGCCTTCTCGCTCGTCATGATGACCGAGCGCGAGATCATCGGCGTCCGCGATCCGTTCGGCTTCCGCCCGCTCTGCCTCGGCAAGCTCGATGGCGCCTACGTGCTCTCCAGCGAGACCTGCGCCTTCGACCTCATCCACGCCGAGTTCATCCGCGAGATGGAGCCCGGCGAAGTCGTCATCATCGATGAAAACGGCATCCGCTCCGAATTTCCCTTCCAGAAGGAAGCGCAGCGCGTTCTGCATTTTCGAATACGTCTATTTCGCGCGTCCCGACTCGATCATCAACGACATCAACGTCGCCACGCGTCCGCACCGAGATGGGCCGCGAGCTCGCCCGCCAGCATCCGGTGGAAGCCGATCTCGTCGTCCCCGTGCCCGATTCCGGCAACTACGCCGCGCTCGGTTTCGCCGAAGAACTGGGCATCCCCTACGACCACGCCTTCGTCCGCAATCACTACATCGGGCGCACCTTCCTCCAGCCGACCCAGCTCATTCGCGACTTCAACGTGCGGGTGAAGCTGAACCTCATCAAGGAGGCCGTGGCCGGCAAGCGCGTCGTCGTGGTGGATGACTCGATCGTCCGCGGCACCACCGCGCGTGCGCGCGTGGTCAATCTGCGCGAAGCCGGTGCCAAGGAAGTGCACATGCGCATCTCCTGCCCGCCGCATCAGCATCGCCTGCCATTACGGCATCGATTTTCCCGATCCGGAGAAGCTCCTCGCCAACCAGCACACGCATCGAGGAAATCTGCGAATATCTCGGTGCCGATTCGCATCGGCTATCTCGATGTCGACGGGCATGATCCGCGCAACCGACCAGCCCGACAAAAGCTTCTGCATCGCGTGTTTCACCGGTGACTATCCCGTGCCGGACGATGCCAAACGTCGACAAATTCATCATGGAGCGACGTCAGGCAGCGCGCTCAGCCTCCTGCGCCCACGGAAGCCGCACCCCGAACTTTTCGAACGACGCTATTTCATAAGAATAGCAAAAAGCCTACGCCGCAAGCCGGCGTGGATGTGGACCTCGGCAACGCGGTGAAAAGCGGCATTCACGCCCTCGTCAAAGTCACCCACGGCCCCGAAGTGCTCGGCAAGATCGGTGGCTTCGGCGGCCTCTTCCGCCCAAATTTCCGGGCATGAAAGATCCCGTGCTCGTCTCCAGCGTCGACGGCGTCGGCACCAAGCTGAAGATCGCCTTCGCCACTGGACCGCCACGACACCGTCGGGCAGGACCTCGTGAACCACTGCATCGACGACATCGCCGTGCTCGGCGCGAAGCCGCTGTTCTTCCTCGACTACATCGGCGCGGAAAAACTCGAGCCCGACGTCTTCGAGCCAGCTCCTCAAAGGCTTTGCCAAGGCCTGCAAAGCCGGCGGCTGCGCCATCGATCGGCGGTGAAACCGCGCAGATGCCCGGCATGTATCAACCCCGGCGAATACGACCTCGCCGGCACCATCGTCGGCGTGGTGGACCGCCCAAAGATGCTCGACGGCTCGAAGATCAAGCCCGGCGACGTCATCATCGGCCTGCCCTCGAACGGTCTGCACACCAACGGCTACTCGCTCGCCCGCAAGGTCCTGCTTCGACAAGATGGGGCTCAAGCTGACCTCGCAAGCCTGCCCGGCCTCACAAAGACCCTCGGCGAGGAACTGCTGCGCGTGCATCGCAACTACCAGCCGCTCCTCGCCTCGCTCCCGCAGGCGATGCTCAAGGGCCTCGCCCATATCACCGGCGGCGGCCTCGTCGACAATCTGCCCCGCGTCCTGCCGAAGACTGCGACGCCGTCATCGACACGCAGCGCTGGAAGGTGCCCGCCACTCTTCCAGTCCATCCAGCGCGGGCGGCAAGGTGGACCCGGTCGAGATGTATCAGGTCTTCAACATGGGCATCGGCATGATCATCGTCGTCGCCGCCAAAGACGCCGCCGAAATCGCCAAAGCCACCAAGGCGAAAAAGATCGGCACCATCGCCCCCGGCTCCGGCATCGTAAAACTGGTGTAAGCCATCCGCTCACCAGCGGACAATGGTCGATAACGTCTCATAAGTCCCATTGGACCTATTGAATTGAAGCAGCACGCCCCTCGTTCCCACACTCCGTGTGGGAACGCCCTTGTCCGCGACACTCCGTGTCGAAGTGTGGCCTCCAACCGCAAGCCGCTCCCTAGCCCTCCTCGTCCCCAGGCTCCAGCCTGGGACGGCGTTTGTCTGCGCGGCTCCAGCCGCTCCAGTGCGAAGTTCACCACCCACTCGGCCTCAACCTTTGCGGAGCGTTTTAATGCCCCTTTCCCCTTCGTGCGCTTCGTGTTCTTCGTGGCGAATCATCTCTGCGCTTGGAGAGTAGTTCTTTTCTGACAGGCAACTCAGGGGCTGTATTGCTTTACGCAGCACCCGATTCCTGTTACTAGTCATTCATGAATCCACGGGATTACATCACCGTAAATCCTCAAATTCTGGGGGGAACTCCGGTTTTCAAGAATACTCGTGTGCCGGTTCGGACCCTGTTTGATTACCTGGCTGATAGTCTGACGCTGGATTATTTTCTCGAATCATTTCCTGCCGTCTCGCGCGAACTGGCCGTTGCCGTGTTGCTTTGCAGTCGTGAGGATATTGAACATCAGGTCGCCGCGTGAAGGTGCTGCTGGATGAGTGCGTTCCGCTACAAGTGCGCAACGCGTTGACGGGGCATGAAGTAGCGACTGCGCAGCAAATGGGGTGGGGAGGAATGACCAATGGTGAATTACTCAAGGCGGCGGAGGCAGTTGGCTTTCAGGTCTTCATTCTGGCTGACAAAAATATGCGGTATCAGCAAAATCTTGCCGGACGCCAAATCGCTATTCTGGAGCTTTGGACCAATCATCGCCCCACCTTGGAAAAATATTTCCCGGCGATTCGCAAAGCGGTGGAAACGATTGCCGCCGGAGCCTATTTGGAGCTTTCGTCTCCATAACTTCCCGATTTCGTCCTCGTGCCCAGGCTCCAGCCTGGGCACGCGCCTTTCTGCGCGGCTCCAGCCGCTTTAGGGCGAAGTTCACTACCTACCCGGTATCAACCTTTGCGGAGCGTTCTAATGACTCTTTCTCCCTTCGTGCGCTTCGTGTTCTTCGTGGTGACTATTTCTGCTGCCAGGAAGGCATTGATCCTCCCCTACGCATAAGTCCCCAGCAACTGGTGCACATTCTCAATCGCCATGCTGCCTTCGCCCACCGCCGCGCTGCACCGCTTCACCGACCCCGAGCGCACGTCGCCTGCGGCGAAGACGCCCGGCCGACTCGTCTCGAACGCGTAAGGGAGCCGCCCCGCCTCTTTCCACGCCGCTGCTTCCGCGACCGACGCTCCCGTTTTGATAAACTCCCGTTCGTCGAGCGCGATTTCCGGCGGCAGCCACTTCGTGCAGGGTCGGGCGCCGATCATCGAAAAAACCGCCACCGTCTCCACCTCCCGCCGCTCGCCCGTTTCCGTATTTTCGATCTCCACCGCTTCCAGGCGCGTCGCTCCGGTCATCTTCCGAATCTGCGAGTGATAGAGAATCTCGATGTTTTCCTTCACCTCCACCCGGCTGGAGAGATAGCTCGACATGCTCTTGGCCAGATCATCGCCGCGCACGACGAGAATCACGCGTCGCCCGATCTCGGAGAGAAACATCGCCGCCTGCCCGGCCGAGTTGCCCGCGCCGACCACGATCACCGTCGCATCCCGGCAAAACTTCGCCTCCATCGCCGTCGCCGCGTAGTAAACGCCCAGCCCCTCGAAGCGCTCCCGCCCCTCGGCCTCGATCCGGTTATACTGCGCACCGGTGGCAATGATCACACACTTCGCGCGCAAGACCGCCGCGCTCCCCTCGATGCGGATGGCCGCACCGTGCCGGCGCTCGTGGAACTCCAGCGCCAGCGCCTGCGACGGCGTCGAAAAATGCGCGCCGAAACGATACGCCTGGAGTTGCGCCCGGTAGGTCAAATCCCCGCCGCTAATCCCGGTCGGGAACCCAAAGAAATTCTCGATCAGCGACGAGGAGCCGGCCTGCCCGCCCGGGGCGAAACTTTCCAGCACCACCGTCTTCAATCCCTCGGAAGCCGCATTCACCGCCGCCGCCAGGCCCGCGGGACCAGCCCCGATGATCGCCAGATCGCACAAAACCTCCGCCTCTCCTGCCTGCGCGAGGGGACGCAGCAGCCCTGCCACCCGCGCGATTTCAAAGATGGTCGGGTTCTTGTAAATGATTCCGTCGCTGCCGATCAGAACCGGCAGATCGGCGGCCCTGATTCCCAGCCGTCCGCTTAACGCCTGCCCTTCTTCATCCGAAGAAGCAATCAACCGGTGCGGGATGTGGTTCTTGTCCAGAAAGTCATCCATCCGGTGCCCAAGGCTGCACCCCGGGTGGGCCACAATCCGCAGGCCGGTGAAACTCGGGTCGCGCTGCAATCGCTGCCGCCGCATCATGAAAGCCTGCACCACCGGTTCCCCGACGCCGGGCAGATGTGCGAGCGCCCGTTTCATTTCCTCCGCCGGGATGAGCAGAATCTCGGTTTCCGCGCCCTTGCCGCGCACACTCGCGATCGAGGAGGTGCCGGTGAGCATCGAGACCTCGCCGACGAAGTTGCGGGGGCCCACGTTGGAAAGAATTTCCTCCACCCCATCCCGCGTCTCATACGCTTCCAGCATCCCGGTGATCACCAGCGCCATCGGGATTTCGCGCTGCCCCGCTTTGATGATGATTTCCCCATCCTGCACTTTTCGCCGCGTCCCGAGCGACTCCAGGAGCGCCAGTTGATGATCGCTCAGGACCGGGAAGGCAATGCTCTCCGTATCCCGGTAAAATCGCTCGTCCTGTTCGGCAGTATTCATCGCGCACATGCGGCCATTCTAATGCGGGTCTTGCCTCTGGGAAAACCTCAAAGCGATCCGGCATCGCGATCCAGTAAACCCCCGCCCTTCATCGCGGAACTTCCTGGCCACGCTGTAGCCACGGCCCTGTGGGCCGTGGGGGAAAGGGTTCTATACAGAGAAGATTTTCGGACAGGATGAACAGAAGGTACAGGATGAATAAGTGAGGGGGGAATTTGGAATTTTCGCCATCCTGTTCATCTTGTTTATCCTGTCAAAATCCGTTCCTAAATCGGATCAGGTCATTCCATGCTCTCGAGGCCAGCGGCTAGCGCACGTGCGTCTTCACCAGATGGCCCAGCACGCCGATCGCCCGCTCCAGGGTGGCATTCCACGGGTAGCCGCAGTTCAGCCGGATGAAGTTGCGGAAATCGCCGGTGCTGGAAAAGAGCGGCCCCGGGGCGATGCTGATTCCCGCCGCGCGCGCCTGCTGGAAGAGCTGGAGGGAATCCACTTTTTCCGGCAATTCGCACCAGAGCAGATATCCACCTTTGGGCCGGGACAGTCCCACGCCCGCGGGAAAGCTTTCCACCACGGCCTCCCGCATCGTTTCCACCTGCTGGTGATAAGCCTGCCGCACCGAACGCAGATAGCGATCGTAGCCGCCGTTTTTCAAAAACTCCGCAATCGCCAGGGTCGGCAGCAACGCGCCATTCAAGGTGCTCGTCTGCTTGAGCGCCCGCACGCGCGGTTGCCACGGCCCGGCGGCAATATAGCCCACGCGATAGCCGGGCGCGATCCGCTTCGAATACGAGCCGCACAGGATCACCGTTCCTTTCGTATCGAAGGCTTTTAAACAACGCGGGCGCGCCTCCTCGTATTGCAGATCGCCGTAGGTGTCGTCTTCGATCAGCGGGATGTCGCGGCGGGTGCAGATCTCCAGCAGCCGTTGCTTGCGCTCGTCGGGCATCACAAAGCCGAGCGGATTGTGGATGTTGGGAATCACCACGCAGGCGGCCACGCGGGTTTTTCGCAGCGCTTTTTCGAGCACGTCGAGGTCGATGCCATTCGCGCTGTCCACCGGGATCGGGAGGGCTTTCAGTTGCAGCTCCCGCAGCGTATTCGCGAGCCCAAAATAGGTCGGCGCTTCCACCACCACGGTGTCGCCGGGCTCGCAGGTGGCGCGCAGGGCCAGCGAGACCGCTTCCGTCGCTCCGACCGTGACCATGAAATCATCCGCCGGCAGCGCGCAACCCCAGGCCAGTGAGCGCCGGGCCAGCTCCCGGCGCAGGCTCTCGTGCCCGGGGGACATGTCGTAATCGATGCTGTGCGCGCCGAGCCGGCGACCGATGGTCGCCATGATGCGGGTGAGCTTCACGCCGGGCAGAAGCTCCGAGGACTCGGCAGCGCGGCGCCAAACGGCACCAGCTTCGTATTGGAATGGTCCGCCAGCAGGGCCTCCGCCGGGTCCGGCTCGCGGGGCACGATGCTCTTGGGCGGGGTGGGGGACTTCATCGGGGGCGGGGCCAGATCAGCCTGCCGCGCCCGCACGTAAAAGCCGGACTTGGGCCGTGCCTCGATTAATCCCCGCGTCTCCAGCGTCACGTAGGCCTGGAGCGCCGTGGGCACACTCACGCGCTGCTGCGTGCTGAAGTCCCGCACCGAGGGCATCCGGTCGCCCGCGCGCAGCGAGCGGCTCTGGATCAGCTCCTCCAGCCGGCGGGCCAGTTGCTGATAGACGGGTTCGCTTTCGTGCAGGGCGGATCGGCGCATGAGAGTAAGGTTCGGATCGAAATTCATCCTGCCTAGATACAGGTGCGGTGAATTTCAGCTTGTACAGATTTACAGAGATAATCTGTACAGGATATAAATGCAATCAATTGTATCTGTTAAAGTGTGTGCTTCCGCGTGAGGTTCCTGCCGTGAAAGACACCCTTACCCTTGAATCCACTGCCACCCTGCGTCGGGCCGACGTCGGGGCGGTGGCTGCGTCGAGCAGTCCTGCCGCCCTGGGTGAAATCCTCCCGCTCCAACCCGGCCAGATTTTCCGTCTGGAAAAATCCAGCCGCGTCAGCGCGATCGAGGTGAAGGCCGGAATCGTCTGGCTGACCGGGACCCCGGCGCCGGAGGATGTCATTTTGTCGGCCGGAGAGAAATTGGTGCTGGGAGACCATTGGCCCTACGTCGTGCAGGCCCTCGGGGAGGCGATGGTGTCTTTGCGCAAAGCCCCGGCTTCCCGTTCCGAGGCGAAGGAAAAGTATCGCCCCTTCCAGCGCCTGCCCATGACTCCCTTTCAACCGCGATAAGCATGTGCCGGACCGATTGCATTTACATCCTCGGGGCCGGGGCGGTGGGACTCGCGCTCGCGGCCAGCCTCGCCCGGGCGGGCCGGCACGTGGTGCTCGTCCATACCAGTCGAGACGATGATTATTCCAGCGGGGTGCTGATTACCCTGTACGGCGGGGATGGCTCCAGCTTCGAGGTCGGGGTCAAATGCACTACGCTCTCCCGGCTCGGGCAACTGGCCGGGCTGGTCGTGGTCACCGCCAAGGCCTACGCGAACGATTCCATTGCTCGAGCATTGCTGACACGACCGGTCACAGGGCCACTCGTCGTTTTGCAAAACGGTCTGGGAGTTGAACAGTCGTTCCTGCGTAGCTCCTGCGTCGCACTTCATCGCTGTATTCTTTATGTCACCGCCGAGACGATTGGCGCAAACGAAGTCACCTTCCGCGCCGTCTCGCCATCGCCGATTGGGTTCATTCAAGGCGCAGCTTCCACGTTGCCAAAAACCGTTTCATTGCTCTCCACTCCCGATTTTCCCTTTCGCGAAGAACCGGATATCCAGCGCGAGATCTGGCAAAAAACGATCATCAATACCGTCTTCAATTCTATCTGTCCGCTCCTGGAAGTGGATAATGGAATCTTCGCCCGTGACCCCGCCGTGGCCGGGATGGCCCGTGAAGTGGTCCGCGAAGGAATTGCTGTGGCAGAGCGGCATGGAATCGCTTTCACCGAGGTGGAAATCATGCAGCACATCCATAAGATCAGCCTGTGCGGCGAGGGCGTTCTCATTTCGACGCTCCAGGACTTGCGCCACGGTCGCCCCACCGAGATCAACCACCTCAATCTCGAATTGACCCGCCGCGCCACCTCTCTTACGCCGCCTCTTTCGCTTCCCCGCACGACCCTGCTTGGCGGACTCATCCATGCGCGTGCGAGTTGGTAATTCTCTGCGCCTCGGTGTTCTCCGCGTGAGGCAGAAAAACACTTCCGGGCGTCACTTCGATTTTCCCCGCTTGGCGACATGGCGACTTGGCGGTAAACTCTTGATCGCGATGAGTGAAACAGTCGTCGAGAAAGAGAGTAAAACTGCAGCCGAGATCGATCACCCCTGGTCGGTAGTGGTGCACAACGATCCCGTGAATCTCATGAGCTACGTCACGATGGTTTTTCAGAAGGTCTTTGGCCACTCACGGGAAAAGGCCGAGCAGCACATGCTTGAGGTCCACGAGCAGGGCCGCTCTGTAGTTTGGACGGGTGCGCGGGAAAAGGCCGAACTTTATGTGCAGCAACTGCACGGCTATCTCCTGCTCGCCACGCTGGAAAAAGCAATGTAAGGTGCCGACGTGGAAATCCATGTTTCCAGTCAAAGCCTCGTCCTTGATGGCGTGGATGAATTTTTTGCCGGCCTCCTTCGTAATATTCCGGAGGAAGCCGAGACCAGCGAGGACGATCCCGCTCTCGAGCGCTTGTACAGCCTTCCCTCGACCGATGAAGAAGACGAGGCCAGCGAAGAATGGCGCGAGTATGTTCATCCCGAACTCAAGACGCTTTTCCAGGATGCGATGCTCACTGTGCGAAGCGATCTGCAAAAAATGTCGGCGGGGCGCGATGAAAATGGCGAATACCGGCTGCTGATCGAGCGGGCACATTTTGAGGCGTGGATCAACGCCTTGAACCAGGTCACCCTTGCGCTGGCTGCACGCCATCAGCTCACGGAGGCCGATCTCAGGCGCCGGGGGATGCTCTCCATTTTCAACGAACGGGAGCGCGCGGTTTTCCAGATCGAGCTTTTCCATCAGATTCAGGAACTACTCGTCCGCGTGCTCATGGGGGAAAATGAAGACTGATCCCGTTTTGCCATTAGAAGCAACCTCTGCCGTGACCGGGGCGTGTTCCCAAGCAGCGAAATCGAACATTCTTTTTAGGAAACGGCTTTTTCCGGTTTGTTTCCTCGGAGCCTTGCTTTCCTTCCTGCTGCTGGCGGCGTGGATTGCCAACTATACGAAGCCTCAACCTCTGGAGCCGAGCGGTGGGCTTTATTTCTTCAGCCGGGTGCTCATTCCGGTTCCCGGTTACGCGCAGGCCGATCCGCAATGGCATACCGACACGCTGGCTTACGGCCCCGACACGATGGGTTCGGCAGGGTGTGCGGTGACTTCTGCTGCGATGGTTTTCAAATTCTACGGGGTGGATATCAATCCCCAGCAGTTAAATTGGTTCCTGCAAAAATCTGGCGGTTTTACGCCGGAAGGCTGGCTTTATTGGGAGGCAGTGGCAGAACTCGCGCCGGGGTCGATTGAAAAAGCCTACGAGGATGCTCCCTCCTACGCGCTCATTGATTGGAATCTGCTTCATGGCAATCCGGTCATCATCCGCATTCGCCTAAGTCGGGGCGTTACCCATTTTGTTGTGATCGTGGGCAAGCAGGGCTGGGATTATCTCATCCGCGATCCGGGGGCCGGAGCCGCACGTGGCTACTATCCGTTGAGCGAATTGCACCGGAAGATTGAGGCTTTGCGCTACTACCGCGTGCTCAAGCCCGTGGTCACGAATTCTGCCCCGGGAGTGACTGTCCGATGAAGTGGCTCGTGCTTGCGATTGGTAAACCGCAACTGGCGTATGCCCGGAGTGGGATTGAGGAATACCTCGGGCGCCTCCAGCGCATCGCTGATGTACGGGTGGAGTATCTCAAAAGTCCCGGCCCGGAAAAGGAAAGCGCTCTGCTGCTGGAGAAAAGCGAAGGCTGGCGCCGGGTGGTGCTCGATGAGCGCGGCGCCCAGGTAACCAGCCGCGAATTCGCCGCCAAAGTCTCCGCCTGGGAGATGAGCGGCACCAAAGGCATCGCCCTGCTCATTGGCGGCGCGGACGGCCATCGAGAAGAACTCCGCCGCGCCGCGGAATGGACCTGGGCCCTGGGTAAAATCACCCTTCAGCACGAACTTGCCCTCGTCGTCCTCCTCGAACAACTCTACCGTGCCTACGGCATCAAAGTCGGCACGCCCTACCATCGGGATTAAGTCCAAGGCGCCAAGAGGAGATGAAGATTTCGCTGACAGCGGAACGCCGCTGCGCTTTGATGGAATCCGATGCCAGAAACACCCACGGTTCTCAATGTCACCCAGCTCACCCGGGCGGTGCGCGATTTGCTCAAGGGCTGTATTGGCGAGGTGTGGGTGGAAGGGGAGATTTCCAACCATCGCAAGCAATCCTCCGGGCACCAGTATTTTACGCTCAAGGATGAGCGCAGCCAGATTTCCTGCGTGCTCTTTTACCGGCCCGGGCTACGCCACCAGACGATCCCGCTTTCCGATGGGATGCAAGTGCAGGTGCGAGGCGGGCTGAGCGTTTACGAGGCCCGGGGGCAATACCAGATCAATGTGCAGCAGGTCCAGGCGGCGGGGGGGGGATTGCTGCAGGCCCGCTTCGAGGCGCTCAAGCGTAAGCTGATGGAGGAGGGGCTTTTCGATCCCGAGCACAAGCGCGCATTGCCCCGGTTTCCATTGCGGATAGGCATTGTCACTTCGCCCTCCGGTGCGGCGATCCGTGACATGCTCAAAGTGTTGGAACGGCGTGCTCCATGGCTTCCGATCCTTGTCTGGCCCGCCCGGGTCCAGGGAGACGGTGCTGCCGAGGAGATTGCCCGCGGCGTGACAATGCTGGCGAACCCTTCCGGGACCGGGCTTCCTCCCGTGGACCTGATCATTGTGACGCGGGGCGGGGGGAGCATCGAGGATTTGTGGGCTTTCAACGAAGAGATTCTTGCCCGGGCCATCTTCGCCTCCGAGGTGCCGGTGGTTTCCGCTGTTGGGCACGAAATTGATTTTACCATTGCCGATTTTGTGGCCGATCTCCGGGCCCCCACGCCGAGTGCGGCTGCTGAGATGGTGGCTCCGGATGCTTCAGAAATCCTCCAACAACTCACCGGCGTCGAAGCCCGTCTGCAGCGACGGCTGGCACAGTATATTCAATCGCTTTGGCAGCGTCTTGATTATGCGGCTGAAAGCATGACACGGGAGACCCGTCGCCAGTTGGAGGGGACGCGCCATCGGCTGACGGCATGGATGAAGATTATCCGCCAGCATCGACCTGATCGGCAAATCGCAGTGAAGAAGAATCAGCTCGGATCTTTGAGCGAGCGAATGAAGGCCATATCCCGCCGCCAACTCGAGCGACGAACCGATTTGCTGGAAGCCCGGAGCCGGGTGCTCAAAGCGCTTTCACCCCAGGCGACGCTGGAACGCGGATTCAGTATCACCATGAACGATAAAGGGCAGGTCATTCGTCGGCAGGAAGCAGTAAAGGCCGGGGATACCATCACCACCAGGGTTGCTGCTGGCAGCTTCGACTCCAAGGTGGAATAAAACGGCTGAAGAACTTCTCTCATATCCGGGTGGACTCTGGTCGCGCGATTGTCTGCGTGACTCCGTCGCCTCTGAAAGAGACGGAAGAGATGTCAGCATTCGATTCGATCTTTGCCTCTTCGTGATGCCGAATTGTTTGATTCCATGGCACCTTTTCTCCAGCGGGCTACCCACCTCGAAACGGACTTACCGATGGCTACCCTTTTGTTGAATTGCTCTAATGGGATGACCGTACAGAACCACATCCTAAATCAATAAAAAACCCCGGCCTTTCGGACCGGGGCTTTTGAAAAGTTAGTTGATAAACTCAGCTTAGAGCGGGTTGACCGGCTTCTGCGTGGTGGAGTTAAGCCAGTTGGTGTCGGAAGCGAAAATGTCCGAGCTAGTCGAGTTGCCGGTCTGGCCATAGACCTTGTGGTCGGTGGATTTGACGGTTTCAACGTTGCCGCTCTGGTCGGCGCGAATCACGATCGCCTTGGTGCCTTTCCAGACGCCACCCTTCTGGGTTTCATCGGTGGTGTAGACGCCCACTGTGCTCGAAGAAGCCATCAGCAACCAGCGGGAAGCTGGGATTGGAGGTTTCCGTGATACCAGTGACGTATGCAAACTGGTTCTCGCCTTGAGCGAGCTTGTCGGATTCGTTGGTGATCACTTCGTCCGGTTTCTGGATGATGCCGTTGCGTGTATTCCAAGCCGATTTCGGCACGAAGAAAATCTTCTCCTGCTGGACGTAAGAAGGAATCAGCACCTTGAAGAAGTCGTTCGCGGTGTTGGACGTAGTGAGGGCATTACCATTGACGTCCTTGTTCGGATAAGCGCCATCGTTGTCACCCGCATACAGCTTGCAAGCGAGGCCAATCTGCTTGGCGTTGCTGAGGTCGCTCGTTTGAGCGGCGCGAGTCTGCACCGAAGAGAACACGGGCAGCGCGATACCTGCGAGCAGAGCAATAATGGAAATAACGACCAGCAGTTCAATGAGGGTGAACGCCAGGAGGAACTTTTTTCTATTCATATAGGGTGGGTAACAGATTGGAGTTGGTGGAAAACGTTACGACAAAATATTTACAGGGCAAAGGTTTTTTTCGAAGCCTGGGAAAAATCAATACCCGTGCTTCTTGAAAGCGATGACCGACAGCGGAGGCAGCCGCAGGCTCAGGGAATGAGACTGGCCCTGCCAGGCGATGGGTGAGGCGTGCTGGCCTCCGTAATTCCCCTGGTTGCTGCCCCCGTAGGTTTGCGCATCGGTGTTAAGAATTTCTTCATACCAGCCCTCGCCGGGAGCCCCGACCCGGTAGTGCTCGCGGACGACCGGCGTGGCGTTGACGATGAAGACGATCGGAGCTCCATTTCGTGCCCGGCGCATGAAGGCCACCACGCTGTTGTCGGAGTCGTGGAAGTCGATCCACTCGAAGCCTTCATAAGTATCATCCAGTTCCCAGAAGGCGGGCTCCGCCTTGTATAGATGATTTAAATGCTGAACGAGACGGCGCAGGCCGTCGTGCTCAGGGTAGTTGAGCAAATGCCAGTCGAGGCTGCGGTTATGATTCCATTCCCCACTCTGGCCAAACTCGCCGCCCATGAAGAGCAGCTTCTTGCCCGGGTGGGCATACATCCACGCATAAAACATCCGCAGGTTGGCAAACTTCTGCCACCAATCACCGGGCATCTTGCCGAGCAGGGAGCCCTTGCCGTGTACCACTTCGTCATGGCTGAGCACGAGGACGAAATGCTCATGGAAGGCGTAAAGCAGGGAGAAGGTGATGTCACCCTGGTGAAAGCGGCGATGGATGGGCTCACGGCTCATGTAGGCGAGGAAGTCGTGCATCCAGCCCATGTTCCACTTCAAGCCAAAGCCAAGGCCACCCAGATAGGTGGGACGTGATACCCCGGGCCACGCGGTTGACTCCTCGGCAATCGTCACAATGCCAGGGAATCGAGTGTAGCAGACCTCATTGAAGCGCTTGAGGAAATAGATCGCTTCGAGGTTTTCGCGCCCGCCATAGACGTTCGGGACCCACTCGCCTGGTTTGCGCGAGTAGTCGAGGTAAAGCATCGAGGCCACGGCATCCACGCGCAGGCCGTCGATATGATACTGGTCGAGCCAGAAGAGGGCATTGGCGATGAGGAAGTTGCGTACCTCGTTGCGACCGTAGTTGAAGATCAGCGTGCCCCAGTCCATGTGTTCGCCGAGCCTCGGATCGGCATGCTCGTAGAGGTCGGTGCCATCGAATTCCGCTAGGCCGTGGGCATCCTTCGGGAAATGGCCGGGCACCCAGTCGAGGATTACGCCGATGCCATTCTGATGGAAGAGGTCCACGAACTCGCGGAATTCATCGGGATTTCCGAAGCGGCTGGTGGGTGCAAAATATCCGGTCACCTGATAGCCCCATGAGCCATCGAACGGATGCTCTGCCACCGGCAGCAACTCGATGTGCGTGTAGCCCATCTCGAGCACGTATTTCAAAAGCCGCTCGCCCATTTCGCGATAGCTGAGCCAGCGATTGCCCTCCTCCGGGATGCGCGCCCAGGAGCCGAGATGCACTTCGTAAACGGACATCGGTTCGCGCTGCCATTCCTTGGTCTTGCGCGTTTCCATCCACTCCGCGTCGTTCCAGCTATAGCGGCTCAGATCAAAAACCATCGAGGCCGTCTGCTGGCTGTGCTGGCCGTAGAAGGCAAAGGGATCACTCTTGAGCGACAGCCCGCCATGCGATTGCTTGACCTCGAACTTGTAATGAGCGCCTTCGCCGACCCCGGGGATAAAGATTTCCCATACCCCGCCGTTGATCAGCTTGCGCATCGGGAAAAGGCGTCCGTCCCAGTGGTTGAAATCGCCGACCACGCTCACGCGGCGGGCATTGGGCGCCCACACGGTGAAGGCCGTGCCCTTTACGCCATCCACTTCGCGCAGGTGTGCGCCGAATTTCTCATAAAGCTCCCAGTGCTGCCCCTCGCTGAAGAGGTGTAAATCCACGTCGCCCAGCAGTGGGCTGAAGGAATACGGATCGCGTGTTTTCCAAGTCCCCCCCTCGTGACCTTCCAATTCAAGTTCATAAGTAAAGCGCTCAGTTCCTACTGGCAGGACCGCTTCAAAAAAACCGTCGGAATGAATGCGCTCGGCGGGGAAGCTCCGGGACGAGTCCGCCACATCCAAAATATTCACTGTCCTGGCATCCGGTCGCCACGCTCGGACGACGAGTTGGTCGCCCACTTCGTGCATCCCAAGAACCGCAAAAGGGTTCCCATGGGTGGCTTCCAGCAGGGAGTAGAGGTTTCCGTCGTCGATGGTGCGCGTGGTATTCATAGAATGGAGCAGGGGAGGAAGAGGCACCGCTTGGAATTGCAGAAGTCAGCTACAGTGGGTGCCCTCATTAAACATTCGTGTTATTCCCCCGCCGCGGCTTTATCAATCGGGAAAAAAGGGGAGCTTCATCTTTTTTGTGGTGCGCAAACTGCTTGATAAGGGGAATATGAGAATAATTTCCATCCTGGTTGCCCTGGCTGTGGTCTATGTGCTGTATGCAAAGCACGGCACCGCCAGTCCGGATTTGAACGAAGCCCTCAAACCCCAATTGGGCGAGCAGCCCACCCTCCCCACTGCCCCGCCAGCGCATTCAGTCTATAAACAGGCGTTGGATCGGGCGAATTCGGTGGCGGACCAAGTGCGGCAGCAGCAGAAGGACAACTCGTTTTAAGCGGAAGCTCGAAAACGCTGCTTCTTACTCTTTGATTGCCAGTGTTCTCTTTCGAGGATTATAGGCTGGTTCCCTCGCTGCTCTCGGTTATACGTGCTCTCAAAGCCGATTAGATTAAGAGCGAGAACGAACAAAGGAGCAATTTCTCGCTCACTACTTGCCCTCGGCGGTCCCCTTCATCATATTCGCCGCTGACGTGCGTTATCTTAAAGCGAGCTTAATCATTGGACTGGTGGTTTTCCTGCTGGTCACCGGCCTGTTATCCTTGGGGGTTTTTGCCCGGGCGGATGGCAGCTTGTGGACGTTCTCCGGTCACACGGGGGAGGCACCACGTCCTTCGGAGTGGACGATCCTCATTGTCGCCTTTGCCACGTTCTCGATTTCCTGGACGGCAGTCGATATCCCCTCGGTGCTTTTGAAGCTGATCATTTCGCTGCTCGCGCTGGTGGAAATGATTGCCGCCTCGTGGGTCGTAAACACTTACGGAGGCTTTTTTCCACCCTTTGCCCCGGGGCTGGCGGTGATCGCGAGCACGATCGGCGGTATTCTTTACGGTTCCAGCGAGGCGGGGCGGCGCAAGCGATTGGTCACCCAGCTTTTTGCGGAGCGTATCTCCGACCAGACGCAACGCCAGCTTGTCAACGGGCGCATGGCACTCACCTTCGGCGGGGAAATGCGCGAGGCTACCGTGCTGGTCTGCGAGATTTTTAATCACGACGCCCTCATGGCTGCGATGCCGATTGCAGACTACGTGGCGATGACCAACCGGTTCCTCTCCGAGGCATCCGAATTCCTTGTTCATCAGGGCGGCTATCTTGATGAATGCGATGGGGAAAGCTTGCGCGTGGTTTTCGGCGTCCCGCTCTCGGATGGCAACCATGCCGCGCATGCCGTAAAAGCTGGGCTGGAACTGATGCGGCGACTGAACACCCTGAACCGCGAATTTTCCGAGACCAAGCACCAGACGCTCGATTGCCGCCTCGGCATCAATTCCGGCGAAATGGTGACCGCGACCTATGGATCGTCGCGGCTCCAGAACTTCAGCGTGGCTGGGGAGCCGGTGGAATTCGCCCGCAAGCTTTGCGTGGCCAATAGCATCTACGGCTCCCGAATTTTGCTCGGCTCCCGCACCCAAGTGGAGGCCAGCGGCGAGATTGAAGTGCGCCCGATGGAGTTGATTCGCGGTACCGATGAACGCTATCGCGAAGAGGTTTATGAGCTCCTGGCCGCCAAGGATACGCTTGATGAGGAGATGGTGAAGCGTCGTGATGTTTTCTGGAAGGGAATCATCTACTTCCGCGAGCAATTGTGGGATCAGGCGCTCAAGTGCTTTTACGAGGCGATGCCAGCCGAGGGCGATGATGCACCGGTGCTTTTCTACATCAAGCGCACCGAGCACATGCGGGCGGGCGCAACGGTGCGTGAACTGGAGAATATCCGGCTTTGAAGCGCGTCGAATATCCCAATGCGCTCCGTGCCCTAATTGGAGAACTCAAGCGCATGCCCGGCATTGGACCGCGGAGTGCGGAGCGGATCGCACTCTGGATGTTGCGCTCGAAGGATTCTCGTCCGGTGGAAATTGCTCACGCGATTCAAGGGGCCGCCGAGCAGGTGCATCCCTGCCCGCGCTGCGGATTTTTCACGACTGAAGAGATCTGCGAGATTTGCGCCGATGAGCACCGCGTCGCCAGCCAGCTCTGTGTGGTGGAACAGGCGACCGATATTCTGCCGCTGGAGCGTAGTGGTGCGTTTCGCGGGCGCTATCATGCGCTGGGCGGGCGCATTGCGCCGCTTGACCATATTGGGCCGGAGGATCTGCGAATCGAAGATTTGCTGGTGCGCATTCGTGAGGAAGCTCCTGAGGAAGTGATTCTGGCCTTGGGGGCCGATGTGGAAGGGGAGGCGACAGCGAATTATCTCGCGGGCTTGTTACGGGAACTATCAGTAACCGTGACTCGCATCGCTCAAGGCTTGCCTGCTGGTGGTGGATTGGAAGCGGCGGATGAATTGACCCTCAGCCGGGCACTCAGCGGTCGCACTCGATTGTAAGTTATTATACAGTTCCTCGCACTAGGAACGTTATGAGGTCGAGAGGAGGTATTAATTTTTTCAGGGCATAATAGGCTCGACTTTACAAATCCTTAACGAAAGGGTGAACGGGCGATGGTTTTTAGTTCGACCGTTTTTCTGTTTCTCTTTCTGCCAGTGGTTTTGCTGGTTTACTTCGCGTTGCCGAAGGGGATGCGCAATGCGTGGCTGCTCGTCGCCAGCCTGTTCTTTTATGTCTGGGGGGAGAAGGAATACTCGCTGGTGATGATCGGTTCGCTGGTGGCGAATTATCTGTTCGGGTTGCTGGTGGACGCCACCCGGGACGGACCCCATGCGCGCAAGGCACTCACGCTCACTATCGTTGCAAATCTTGGGACGTTGATCGCGTTCAAATACGCCGGGCTAATCGCCGATACCTATAACACGGCCGCTGTGCACCTGGGCTGGAAACTCTGGCATCTGGCCCCGGTTCATCTGCCGATTGGAATTTCGTTCTTCACGTTTCACGCCATGTCGTACGTGATCGATATCTATCGCGGGGATGCCAAAGTGCAGCGCAATCCCCTGGACATGGGGGTATATATCACGCTGTTTCCCCAGCTGATTGCCGGGCCGATTTTGCGCTATCACGATGTGGCGGATCAGCTTCGCTCGCGGGTGGTGACGTGGGATAAATTCGGCTACGGTAGTCGGCGCTTCATCATTGGTCTCGCCAAGAAAATGCTGCTGGCCAATACGCTGGCGGCGGTGGCGGATCATATCTTTGTGCTTCCCGCTGAGCATCTTGCTGCGCCGGTGGCGTGGCTGGGGATCGTCTGTTACACCCTGCAGCTTTATTTCGATTTCTCCGGCTATTCGGACATGGCGATCGGGCTGGGGGCGATGATGGGTTTCCACTTTCTGGAGAATTTCAACTATCCCTACATCTCGCGGTCCATCCAGGAATTCTGGCGGCGCTGGCATATCTCGCTTTCCAACTGGTTTCGCGATTATCTTTACATTCCATTGGGGGGGAATCGCTGCGCGGGCTGGCGGGTGGGCTTCAACCTCGTCACGGTCTTTTTCCTCTGTGGACTGTGGCATGGGGCGAGTTGGTGCTTTGTCGCCTGGGGGCTTTTTCACGGGCTCTTTCTAGTGCTGGAACGCACGGCTTGGGGGAGCGTGTTAAAGCGGCTGCCGTCGCCGTTGCGCCATCTTTATGCGTTGCTGGTGGTGATGGTGGGGTGGGTTTTTTTCCGGGTCGAAAATTTCGCGAATGCCTGGGATTACCTGCTCGCGATGGCGGGGCTCAACCACCCCGTGGGCTACACCTACACAGCTACCTACTACCTCGATCCTGTTACGCAGGTTACACTGGGGTGCGCCCTCGTCGCAGCCACGCCGATTGCGCCTTATCTGCGGGAAAAGTGGTTGGAAGCGCAGCTCTTCCCCATGAGTCCAGCCGGGGAAATCGCCCTCCGCTGTTCCCGGCTCGGTGCGCTGCTGGGCTTGCTTACCCTCTCAGCCATGCAACTAGCCGAGGGTACTTACAATCCCTTCATTTACTTCCGTTTCTAAATGAGTACGCCGTCGAAATTCAGAAAATGGGAAGCGATTGCCACCGGCCTGGTTTTCCTGGTGGCGATCATGGTGCCGCTGGTCCTGCAGCTTACCATGCCGCAACGGGAAATCGCCAGGAGCGAGGGACGCAAGCTAACCGCTTTTCCCAAGCTCAAGAAAATGAAGTGGAAGTTCATCAAGGATTTCCCGGAGAAATTTGAGAAGTATTACAACGATCAGTTCGGCGGGCGAAACGATCTACTCGCCGCCTCCGCGACTTTGAAGGTGAAGGTTTTCCAGACCTCGCCAACCAAGGATGTGATGATCGGCAAGAACGGCTGGCTCTATTACACGGGGGAGGGAGCCCTGGACGATCATCTCGGGGTCACCCGCTTTACCGGGGAACAGTTGCTGGCATGGAAGGAATATCTGGAGCGGCGGCAGGCGTGGCTGGCGAAGCGGAATATCCGCTACGTCTTCGTCTTCGCGCCGGACAAGCAGACGGTCTATCCCGAGTTTCTACCGGATCGCGCGGCGAAATTTCGCGAGGGCACCGCGATGGATCAATTGGTGGCTTATCTGCGGCAAAACTGCAGCGTCCCCGTGCTGGATCTGCGGCCCACGCTCGTGGAGGCCAAGCGCCTGGGGCAGCTTTATTGGAAGACGGATACCCACTGGATGTTCCTCGGCGAATACGTGGGCTACGAGCGGTTGACCGCGGAATTGCGGACGATGTATCCGATGCTGAACGATTCGCCGTATTTCTACGCCAAGCATCCCGAGCGCATCCAGCAGGAGACGGATCTGCGGCGCATCATGCGGCTGCCCGGCACCCCGCTGGAGGGCGTGCCCGCCTCGAATTACACCTACGACGGTCGCCCGCAGGAGGTGCCCCTGTATCAGGCCGATAATCTACGAGCTGACAAGCAGACCTATTCCGTTGAGCCACCTCATCCCGAGGTGCCGCTCCGCGTGCTGGTCTATCACGACTCTTTTTTCAACGGGCTCATCAAGTATTTCTGCCCGCACTTTGCCAAATCCACCTACGTCTGGCGCACCGTGAGTTCCCCGCAGAAGTGTGAACAGGAAATTGCCCGGGTGATGGAGCGGGACCAGCCTCAACTCTTCGTGGAGGAAATGCTGGAACGCTACGCCAATACCGCTCCCGATCCGCGTTACGTTTTCCAGGGCACCGCCGAGGACATCGCCGTCCTGCAAGCAAAGCCCGACAGCGGCAATGCGCATTAAGCGCCCCGTTTCTTTATTCTCTCTGCGGTGAGAATCAGTCCGCCCAGTAGAGCAGGCGGCCGCACTGTTCGCAGTTCACGAGTTCGCGCGCGCCTTTTACGCGCACCGAGGTCTGGGTGGTGAGCTTCATGTGGCAGCCCATGCAGACGTCGTGCTCCAGCGCCACCACCGCGGCATCGCCTTTGCTTTTGAACAGGCGGTCGTAGCGGAACAGGAGATCTTCATCCACCTCGGTGGCCAGCTTGGCCCGCTCGGCTTCGATATCTCCGATACTGGCCTGGATGGCCGTGGTGCGGGCTTCGAGATCGATCATTTGCTTGTCCACGATCGCCTTCGCGGTCTTGTATTCCTGCTCGGCGGCGCTCACGGTGACCTTCACTTTTTCCGCTTCTTCCATGAGTTCGAGTTCGCGATCTTCGATGGTCTGGATGTCGGTCTCGTAGCGCTTGATCTCGTTGCTCAGGGCCTGAAATTCCTCGTTCTTGCGGGTCTGGAATTGCTGGGCCTTGAACTTGCCGATGCTGTCGCGCTTGGCCTGGGCATTGAGTTCGAGGCTCTTCTTCTCGACTTCGATTTCCTTGGCGCGCTGCTTGGCCTGCTCGAATTGCGCGTTCAGCGTGGCGATGCGCTTTTCAAAATCGGCCCGCTCGATCGGCACCATTTTTAAACCATGTCGCAGGTCGCGGAGTTTTTGGTCGCGGTTTTGCAGGACGAGCAGTTGTTCAATGGCTTCGAGCATAGGTTTTTAGTAAATTTCCACGGGTGAGCGTTTGCCGTCTTCGGGGCTGCGCTGGGCGGCGAGTTCCTCGCCGAGAGTGTCCACGCGCAACTGCCACACCTGCGCATCGCGGCGCTGGAATTCCTCGACGGAGAATTTGTCCGGCGGCACGAGGTGCGTCTTGAAGGTGGCGACATTTTCGACCGCGCGATCCAGTTCCGCGCGCGGGAGTTGATCGAGCACCTTCGCGGCTTCGGCGACCGTTTCGATGCGGTGGCAGATCATCGCCAGATCGTTCCCGGCATTGATCGCGAGGCGAATGGTTTCCTCCAGGCCGTAGTGGTTGAGGATCGCTCCCATGTCGAGGTCGTCGGTCATGATGAGACCGCGGAAATTCAGTTCCTTGCGGAGAAGCCCGGCAATCACGGGATGAGAAAGGGAGCTCGGCGTGCCGGTGTCGTCCAGCGCGGGATAGAAGGCGTGGCCGATCATCATGCTGTCCACGCGGTCCGCAAAAGCGCGGAAGACGGCGAGCTCATGCTCCTCCAGTTCCGCGCGGCTGAGCGTGATCTTGGGCAGCTCGTGGTGGGCGTCGATTTCCGCGCGCGAATAGCCGGGGAAATGCTTGCCGCAGGTGAGGATGCCCTCGCCACGCAGCGTCTCGCGAAAGGCTTCCGCGTTGCGAATCACCTGCGCCACGTCCTTGCCGTAGCAGCGGCCGCGCAGCGAGTTGTCAGCCTCGTCGTCGAAGGAAATGTCGAGCACCGGGCAGAGGTCGAGGTTGAAGCCGAAAATGCGCAGCAACTCGCCGGTGATTTTTCCATGGCGGCGAATCAGTTCCACGTCGTCCCGGTCGCGCAATTGCTGGGCGTTCGGCGGTTCGTTGCCGACGAGCTTGAGCCGGGAGACGCGGCCGCCTTCCTGGTCGATGGTGATGATCGGTTCGGTTTTGGAAAGGTCGCGCAGATCGTCAATCAGCTTCCGCAGTTGCGCGGGGGACTTGATGTTGCGCCCGAAAAGAATGAAACCGCCCGGCTGAATCTGCCGGAAAACACGCGCCGTTGCAGAGTCCAGTTCCGTGCCCGGAACCCCGGAGAGCAACAATTGACCAAGGGAATTTTGCATCGTTCGAAGCAGACACTACGGACCCCCTGCCAAAGGCGAAAGCAGAAATTCGCGGAAACCTTGCTAAAATATATCAGAGGTCACGGCCCTGGAGGCCTTTGGAGAAAATGGCTCCATTAAACAAAGGCTTTTTGGACAGGATGAACAAGATGAACAGGATGGCGAAAATTCCAAATCTCCTAAACACTTATTCATCCTGTAAATCCTGTTCATCCTGTCGAAAAAATCTGGTCTTCTCCCCCAACGGCCCACCGGGCCGTGGCTCCAGCGGTTTTAGGAGAATGGATGTCTATTATCGGCTCGCCGTGCTTAGAGCGGAGACGGTGGCAGTCTGGAACATGGAGATGAGCGGCTTGGGATAGACGCCGAAGACGACGATGGCGAGGGCCAGAGCGGTCACGGTGATGCGGACGGGGAGCTGAACGGGGATGGCGGTCGCTTCGGTCGGTTCCTGCCAGTAGATGGCGCGGACGATTTTCAGGTAATAGTAGAAGCCGCTGGCGACGCAGAGGACGCTGATGCCGACCAGCACGTAATGGCCGTGCTCGAGCGCGGTGGAGAAGATGAGGAACTTGCCGAGGAAGCCCGCGGTGAAAGGCACGCCGGCGAGCGAGAGCATCGCGATCAACATGCCGAAGGCGAGCGAGGGGGCGCGTTTGCTGAGGCCGTTGAAGTGCTTGATGTCGTCCCCGGGCAGGTAGCTGGCGAGCGCGGCGAGGATGACGAAGCTGAGCAGCGTCATGAGCAGATAACCGGCGATGTAGAAATTGATTGCGAGTTGGGAACCGGCGTCGCCGAGGCAGGCGAGGGCGACGAGCAAATAACCGGCGTGCGCAATGCTGGAGTAGGCGAGGAGGCGCTTGAAGTTCTCTTGCGGCAGCGCGGTGAGGTTGCCGTAGATGAGGGTGAGGGCGGCGAGGATGGCGATGGTGGCGATGATCTTCCCGTGCAGGTAAGGGGCGCTGAGGAAGACCTCCAGCACACGCACCAGCACGATGAAACCGGCGGATTTGGAGCCGACCGAGAGGAAAGCAGTCACCGGGGTGGGGGCACCCTGGTAAACGTCGGGGACCCAGATCTGGAAAGGGACGGCGGCGATCTTGAAGCCGAGGGCGATGAAAACGAGGATGAAGCCGAAGAGGAGCGGTCCCTGCTGGTCGGCGAGGTTGGGGAGCTTGGCAGCGATGTGGCTGAGCTCGGTTTCACCAGTCACGCCGTAGATCCAGGTGATGCCGTAAACGAGGAAGCCGGTGGAGAGCGCGCCGAGGATGAGGTATTTCACCCCGGCTTCGAGCGAGGCCGGATTGCGCCGCAGGTAGCTGACGAGGATGTAGAAGGAAATCGTGACCAGTTCGAGCGAGACGAAGATGAGCACGAAATCGACGGCGGAGGCCATCCACATCAAGCCCGCACAGGTGAGGACGGGCAGCGCGTAGAACTCGGCGAGGCCCGACTGCTTGGTGACGCCATAGATGAACTGGCTGACCACTTCGCGGTACTCCACCGACATAATGAGGACCACGATGGTGGTAAAGAGGGCGATGCGTTTGAAATACATCGCCGCATCATCCGCCGCGTAGAAATGCCAGAAGTAAGTCGGCCCGGTGGTCTGCATGGGCAGGAAGCTGAGCCCGAGCACGACAGCGAGGCCGCCGATGCCCATCCAGGCGACGAACGACTTTTTCTCGTCACCGGCCAGGCTCTCGTAGAGGAGCAGGAAGCACCCGATGATCAGGACCGCAATTTCGAGGAAGATGGGAAGAATCATGGTGGGTTCGGGCTTAGAAAAGGGCGAGGAGGGACTTCACGCTGGGCTGGATGAAGTTGAGGAAGAACTGCGGGTAAAAACCGGCGAGCATGAGCACGGCGAGGAGCATGAAGACGGGCCAGCGGGTGGCGGGGGTGGCATCGGTGACGTGGCTCCAGCGTTTGTTCGGCTCGCCCATGAAGACGGCGCGGTAGGCGCGGAGCATGAAGATCGCGGAAATGACCGCGCCCCAGAGCGAGATGACGGTGACGATCTGGAAGTTGGTGAGGGGAGCGCCGGTGCCACTCTTGAAGGCACCGAAGAAGATCATAATCTCCGAGGAGAAGTTGCCGAAGCCGGGAAGACCGATGGCGGCGAAACCCGCGAAGCCAAAGGCGAGGCCGAGGAAGGGGGCGGTCTTGGCGATGCCGCCGAGTTCGCTCAGCGTCAGTGTGCCGGTCTGCTCGCGCAGCTTGCCGGAGATGGCGAAGAGCGCAGCGACGGCGATGCCGTGGGCGAAGATGAGGAGGGCGGCGCCGTTGAAGCCGATGATGTTCAAGGTGGCGATGCCGAGGAAGATGTAGCCCGCGTGCATCACGCTGGCGTAGCCGAGCATGAAGTCGAGCTTGCGCTGGGCGATGGTGGCGAGGCCGACCCAGAGCACGTTGCCCGCGAGCATGATGAGGAGCAGGTTCATCCAGTGCTGCGCGGCCTCGGGGAGGATCGGCACCGCGATGCGGAGCAGGCCGTAGAGGCCGAATTTTTTGAGCACGCCCGAGTGGAGCATCGCCGCCGGGGTGGGGGCCGAGGCGTAGGCCTGGGGAGCCCAGGTGTGGAAGGGGAACAGGGAAATGAGGATGCCGAAACCGAAGAGCAGGCAGAGATAGACCCAGCTCGCGTTGGTGAGATCGAGCTTGTGCGAGGCGGCGAGTTGTTGCAGCTTCACGATGTCGAAGGTGCGTTCGCCGACGGGCATCATCTGGTAAAGGCCGATGATGCCGACCAGGAGCACGATACTGCCGAGCGCGAGATAGACGGTGATGTTCCAGGCGGCGGCAAACCGGTCGCCGCTGCCCCAGATGCCGATGAGCAGGAAGGTGGGGATGAGCGCCAGCTCATGGAAGGCGTAAAAGAAAAAGAGGTCGAGCGAAGCAAAGGCGCCAATCGCGCCCGCCGCGATGAAGAGCACGCAGGCGTAAAAGGCATTCTCGCTTTTCACATTGAGCGGCGAGACCCACACCGCGGCATGGGTGACCAACGTCGCGAGCAGGATGAGGACGAGATTCAAACCATCCGCGCCGAGAAAAAATTTCAAATCCCAGGCGGGCACAATGTCGCAGGAGGACTGGAATTGGAAACCGCCCGCGGTCTGGTTGTAAGTGAGCAGGGCGATGACGCTCAGCAGCAGCGTAATCGCTGAGCCGACGAGTGAGGTTTTCCGCGCCGGGGCTCCGAGCAAGACCGCAGCCGCCGTGAGGATGGGGAGGAGGATGATGAAGGTGAGGATGCTCATTTCAGGACCACGTAGTAGATGAGGATGACGACGCCAGCGCCGAACAGGAACGAATAGCCCTGCAAGTTGCCGGTCTGCAAAAAGCGCATGGCAAAGCCCGAGGCCCACGCGCCGCCCGCGATGAGTCCGCGCACGAGGGCCACATCGAGGACCCACTTGTCGAACCAGCCGCAGATGGTCGCCAGCAGATCCTGGGTGACGCGGACCAGCCAGGCGTAGATTTCATCGAAGTAGAATTTTCGCGCGAAGAGCGGGATGGTGATTGGGTCGTAGGTTTTTCCGCGATAGATAATCCAGGCCAGCCCTGAGCCGAGGATGAAGGCGCCGATGGCCAGACCGAGGACGAGGAAGTCGGTGTGTTCTTCGGGGAGGGCAAGGAAATGACCGATGAAGAAGTGGTAACCTGCGAAGACCGAGGGAATCGAGAGCAGCAGAAGCGGCCCCGTCATCACCAGTGGCGACTCATGCGCATGCTTGGCATGATCCGAAAGCGGCTTGCCGAGGAAAACCACAATGAACAGACGGAACATGTAGAACGCGGTGAGAAATGCCGTGATCACTCCGATGATGAAAATGCCGGGATGCGCTTCCTTCGCTGCGCTGAGAATCATTTCCTTGCTGAAGGAGCCGCTCAAGCCGGGGAAGCCGGTGAGGGCGAGCGTGCCGACCAGGAACGTGAGAAAAGTCAGCGGCATCTTGTTCTTCAACGCGCCCATTTTCCAAATATCCTGCTCGTGATGCATGGCGAGGATGACCGAGCCGGAGCCGAGGAAGAGCAGCGCCTTGAACCCCGCATGAGTGAAGAGGTGGAACATCGCAGCCTTCTCGTTGAGCACGCCGATGGCGGCCACCATGTAGCCGAGTTGCGAGAGCGTGGAGTAGGCGAGGATGCGCTTGATGTCGTCCTGCTGGGTGGCCATGAGCGCGGCCATGATCATGGTGATGGTGCCGATCCAGGCGATGACGTCGGCGGCGGCAGGAGCGGCATGGACGAGGAAGGCGACGCGGGCCAGCATATAAACGCCCGCGGCGACCATCGTCGCGGCATGGATGAGGGCGGAGACGGGAGTGGGGCCTTCCATCGCATCCGGCAACCAGGTGTGGAGCGGGAATTGCGCCGATTTACCGACCGCGCCGCAGAAGATGAGCAAAGTAGAGATGGTCAGAAAGTCAGGGTGGGCTTGTATCCATTCCAACGCAGACAATTCGTTCGAGTTTAGCGATGTGACGTGTGTCGAGTGAACCAGCACCGCTTGGATATCCGAAAAGACGAATGACTTGAATACAAGCCACACCATCAAAATGCCGAACATGAACCCGAAGTCACCGAGACGGTTCATGATGAACGCCTTGTTCGCCGCAGCCGGTGGAGCGGACTGGTCATACCAGTGCCCGATGAGAATGTAGCTGCTCACGCCCACCAGTTCCCAGAAGATGAACATCATCACGAAGTTGTTCGCGAGGACGATGCCGAGCATCGAGAACATGAAGAGAGACAACCCGGCAAAGAAGCGGGACTTGCCCTCGTCCTCCGCCATGTAGCCGAGCGAGTAGATGTGCACCAGCGAGCCGACGACGGTGACGACGAGCAGCATCAGCTTGCTCAGCTCATCAATGGTGTAGCCGATCGGGATGACGAATTCGCCGCCGAGATTGATCCACGAGACTTGCGCGCCGGAGTTCGGCGAAAAGAAGACGGTGAGGGCACAGCCCAGCGAGACGAGCACGGCGGCCACCGAAAGGTAAGCGCTCAAGTTTTTGAGCCGCTTGGTGACGAGCAGAATCACCGCCGCACTGACCAGCGGCGCGAGGAGGAGAGTCCAGACGGGGTTCATAATTTGGGCCAGCTAAATAAGCGGAATAAAACGAAAAAAGAGTTCATCGAATGATTTCTTGGAGGGTGGAGAGGCCAGCTAAATAATCATAATGAAACGAAAAGGATTCTAGTTTCGTATCTTTTCGGGTGTTTCGATGGCTTGGTATTTCCGGCGATGAAAAAGGCCAGCTAAAGACTCGGAATGAAACGAAAGAGGGGATCATAAAACGATTTCGTGGGGTGCCGGAGTTTGGTGGTCGTTTTTGAGGTTGAGGATTCGCTCGTGCTCGACTTTCGGGTAATGACCGAAGTTCACGAGCAAGCCAAGCGGGTATCGAGTGGCTTTGAGGTAATTGATCGTTTGAGCCCGATGCTCATTCGTTAGCGTCGAAACGGCTTTTAATTCGATGATGATTTTGCCGTAGCAGAGGAAATCGGGGACGAAGTGCTGGGCCAAAGTTTTGTCGCGATAGGAAAGGGAAAGCTGCGGCTGGGAGATGAATGGAATCTCGCGGTAATCCATTTCGATGGCCAGACACTCGTGGTAAACGCTTTCCAGAAAGCCACATCCTTTGTCCTTATATACCTCGAAGCAGGCCCCCATCAGTGCATAGGACTCTTCCTTGAAGAGCAGACCTTCCACTTCCATTTTCGAGTCTTTTAGCATTTTTCGATGACCTAAAATTTCAGGCGATTGATGTCTTCGACGTGGGTGGTTTCGCGGGAGCGGTAGAGGGCGACGATGATGGCGAGGCCGACGGCGACTTCGGCGGCGGCGACGGTGATGATGAAGAAGACGAGCACGTGGGCGCGGTAGTCGGGCAGGCCGTTGACGAGGTGCTGGCGGGAGAAGGCGACGAGGGAGAGGTTGGCCGCGTTGAGCATCATCTCCAGGCACATGTAGATGATGATGATGTTGCGGCGGAGCAGCACGCCCGCAAAGCCGATCGCGAAGAGGAGGCCGCTGACGAGGAGATAGTCGTTAAGGGTAGGCATGTTATTTCAGCTCCTTTTTGCTGAGGACGACCACGCCGATGGAGGCGACGAGGATGAGGGTGCCAATCACTTGGAAAGGGAGGGTGTAAAGCGTGAAGAGTTTTTCGCCGACGGCCTTCACGTCATCGACCTGGGCGGAGAGCGGGGCGAAGGGCTGGTTGCCCGCGGGCAGTTCGTCGAGCACCGAGCGAAGTTGCGCGACGAAGGCGATGACGATGACCACGCTGCCGATGAGTGCCAGGGGACGAATTTTCCGCCGCTTCTCCGCCTTCATATCCATAAGCATGATGATGAAGAGGAAGAGCACCATGACCGCGCCCGCATAAACGAGGATTTGCACCGTGCCGATGAAGAAGGCATCGAGCATGACGAACAGGGCGGCGAGGCCGAGGAAGGACATGACGAGGCAGAGGGCGCTGGCGACCGGGCTGCGATTGGCAATGACGGCGATGCCAAAGCCAAGCATCAGTGCCGCGAAGATCCAGAAGAGGGCGAGAATCATGGTGGGTTTAAAAAAGGCGGGGACCTATTTCTCCGGGTTCCATTTGTGGACGAGGCCGTTCATCACGCCGCCGAGTTCGTAGAGCTTGGCCTTGTCGTGCTTCATCTCCGCGCGGGAGAGGCCGGTGATGGCGTAATCCTTGCGGAGGAAGATGGCCTGCTCGGGGCAGACCTCCTCGCAGAGGCCGCAGTAGATGCAGCGGATCATGTCGATCTCGAATTCCTTCGGGCGCTTTTCCACCTTGGCGAATTTCGATTCGGCGGGAATTTCCTCGGGCTTGATGGTGATCGCGCGCGGAGGGCAGATGAACTCGCAAAGCTGGCAGGCGACGCAGCGCTCGCGACCGTGTTCGTCCTTCACCAAGGTCGGTGCGCCGCGATAGTGCTCGGGCAAATGGGCATCCCATTTTTCCTCGGGATATTGCATGACGACCTTGGTGCGGCCGAGCAGCATGTTCTTGAGGTGGTTGATGGTGATCATCATGCCCGCGACCACCGTGGGCAGATACAACTTCTCAGCCAGCGTAAGTTTGGGACGAGGGACGATGTAAGCCATAGGTTTTAGTGCACGAAGGCGAGGATTGCGGCGGTGAGGAAGACGTTGACGAGGGCGATTTCGAAAAACCAGATCCAGCCGAGTTTCATGAGCTGGTCGTAGCGGAAGCGGGGGAGGGTCCAGCGAATCCAGATGAAGATGAGGAGCAGGACGGAGACCTTGGCGAAGAAGACGGCGATATTGACCAGGCCCCAGAACCAGCCCTGTGAGCCATCCGGGATGAAGGGCAGATGCCAGCCGCCCAGGAACAGGGTGACGACCAGGCCGGAGCCCGCGATCATGGCCGCGTATTCACCGAGGAAGAAGAGCGCGAACTTCATCGAGGAATACTCGGTGTGGTAGCCGGCGACGAGTTCCGTCTCGGCCTCGGGCAGATCGAAGGGGAGGCGATTCGTTTCCGCGAAGAGCGAGACGCTGAAGATGATGAAGGAGATGAGGCAGGGAACCCAGAGCAGCAGCTTGAGCAGGGAGAAGTGGCCGTCGGTGAACGGGAAGATCAGCCAGCCATTCTGCACCTGGTATTCTACGATCTTCCCGAGGTTCAGGTTTCCGAAAATCATGATCACCGGAATGATCGAAAGCCCCATGGCGAGCTCGTAGCTGATCATTTGCGAGCTGGCGCGAATGCCGCCGAGGAACGGGAATTTGGAATTGGCCGACCAGCCGGCGAGAACGATGCCGTAAACACCGAGCGAGGAAATCGCGAAGACGAAAAGCGGACCGACATTGAGATTGGCGATGACCATCGGCTCGCCGAAGAGGGTGCTGCCGAACGGGATGACGGCCAGCATGACGAACACCGCGGTGATGCCCAGGGCGGGGGCGATGCAGTAGTAGAGCTTGTTCACGCCCGCGGGCATGAAGTCCTCTTTGAGGAACAATTTCAACGCATCGGCGATTGGCTGGCCCAAGCCGCCAAGGAAGGGCGAGAAATCCTTTTTGAAACCGAGCAGGGTCAGCGGGAAGCCGACGCGGTTTGGGCCCAGGCGATCCTGCATCAATGCGCTCACGCGGCGCTCGGCATACACGGTATAGCTCACGAGCCCGAGGACGATCTGCTGGAGGACGATGATCTTCGCCAGCGCGACGAGGATGGTGTACCAGTCAATCGAGTAGAGGAAATTCTCAATCATACAGTCGCAGCCGGGGTGAGAGTGAGGAGTTTGCCGAGATCGCCGATCTTACTGAGGCTAAGGCCGGTGAGGGCGGGAGTTTCCGCGGCCATCTGCTTGAAGACGTCCTCGATCATATAGAGGCCGTTGCCGCCGGAAAGCGCCTGAATGAGGTCGCGGAGGATTTCCCAATCGTCGCGGGCGTGCCCGGGTGGGGTGACGGCCTGGTTGAGGCGCTGGAGGCGGCCCTGGAGGTTGATCATCGAGCCCCGCTTTTCCGCGAAGGCGGAGGAGGGGAGGATCACGGTCGAGTGAGGCATCGAGCCGCTGGGCAGGATGTCCATGGAGACGAGCACTTCGAGATTCGACAAGGTGGATTCCGCGAAACCGGCGTTGAGCGCGTCCTCGCCGAGTAGGACGAGGCCCTTGATCGCGCCCGAGGTGACGCCGTTCGCGATCTCCTTTAGCTTCGCGCCGGGCGTGGGGCCGGTGAGGCCGAGGAGTTGTGCGCCGGTGGTATTCGGATTGCGATCCGCGCTGATGAGGATGCCATCGGCCTCGCCGGTGCGGGGGACGATTTCGAGCGCGGTGGTGTTGAGCGTTTTCGCCAGCCGCCTGGCGAGGAACATTTCTTCATTCGTCATCCGGCCCGAGGCGATGACGGCGATCTGGTTGCCGCTGAGTTTGCGCAGGCCCTCGGCGGCGGTCTGGATTGCGGTCGCCCAGGTGGTGGGCGAGAGTTTGCCCTGCACGCGGATTTCCGGGGTCTTCAAGCGGGCGTCGCTGCTGAGGTATTTGAAATTGAGCCGGTGCGAATCGGGCAGCCAGCAGGAGTTCACGTCCTCGTTTTCGCGCGGGGTGATGCGATAGACCACATTCTCGCGGCTGCCGATGAGGATGTTCGAGCCGGTGCCGCAATTGACGTCGATGCTCTTGGTTTCCTTCAAAAACCAGACGCGCATCTTGAAGCGGAAATCGGTGGAAGTGAGCGCGCCGACCGGGCAGATGTCCACGGTGTTGAGCGAGTAGTTGCTGTCGAGCGCGCGGTCGGGATGGCAGGCAATGGTATTGAAGGTGCCGCGTTCGACGATGCCGATGACGTCGTCCTTCGCGACCTCTTTCATGAAGCGGATGCAGCGGGTGCAGAGGATGCAGCGCTCGGCATCGAGCATTACGCGCGGGCCGATCTCGACGTGCTTCGGCTTCTTGACCTTGTGCTCGAGGAAGCGGGACTGGCCGTGGCCGTGATCGACGCTGTATTCCTGCAACTTGCACTCGCCGGCCTGGTCGCAGATGGGGCAGTCGAGCGGGTGGTTGATGAGCAAAAATTCCATGACGCCCTTGCGGCAATCCTCGACGAGCTTCGAGTGGGTGCGGATGCCCATTCCCTCGCTGACATCGAGCGCGCAGGAAATCATCGGACGCGGGGACCAGTTGAGCTCGGGCTTGCCAGTCGCGTCGAGGACGGGCTGGCGATCGGGGGTCATTTTCGGCGCGCCGGTCTCGATGAGACACATGCGGCAATTGCCGGGGGAGGAAAGCTTGGGATGATAGCAGTAGTGCGGGACTTCGCTGCCGGCCTGGCGGCAGGCCTCGATCGCGCGGGTGCCTTTGGGAAATTGCATCCACACGCCATCGATTTGCACATTGAGCATTTCGACGGCTGGCTTGGTGGGGGTCTCGGTGCTCATGGTGGTGAGTTATTTCGTTGCGGCGGGGGCCATTACTCCGCCGTTTCTTGCGCCCGGGATGGTTTCGATTTTCTCGTGCTCGATTACCTCCTCGCGGGTGTATTCAGGCGGCATCGGCGGGGGAACCGGTTTGGTGGATTTAGCGGAGAATTCTTCGGGGAACTTGGCGACGAAGCTTTGCGTCGGCCAGGAGCAGGCTTCGCCGAAGGCGCAGATGGTGCGGCCCGCGATGTTGTCGGCGACGGCGACCAGCTTTTTCGGATCGGCCTCGGTGCCGCCACCTTCGAGAATGCGGTCGGTGATTTTGCGCATCCATTGCGCACCTTCGCGGCAGGGGGTGCACTGGCCGCAGGATTCGTGGGCGTAGAATTGGTTGATGTTGTTGAGCGTCTCCACCATGTCGCGGGAGTCGTCCATCACGATCACGCCGCCGGAGCCAGCCATCGAGCCGCAGGCGGCCATGGTGTCGAAATCCATCGGGATGTCTTCGAGGCCGATCTCGTTTTCCGCCATCGAGCCATCGGCCTGCTTGCTCTTGATCTTGTAGCGTTCGCCGGCGCGCAGCACCTTGGCGGAGGAGCCGCCGGGAATGACCGCCTTCAGCTTGCGCCCGGGCTTCATACCGCCGCAGACGTCGTTCAGGAGTTCGCCCATGGTGAGCGAGCCGACTTCGACCTCGTAGTAGCCGGGCTTCTGCACATCGCCGCTGACGCAAAGAATGCGGGTGCCGGTGTTGTTCGGCTTGCCGAGCTTCGCATATTCCGCGCCGCCGCCCATCGCAAGGATGTGCTTCACGTCGCAGAGGGTTTCCACGTTGTTTACAATCGTGGGGCACATGTAGAGCCCGAGGACGGCGGGGAAGTAAGGGGGCTTGATCCGCGGATAGGCGCGCTTGCCTTCCAACGACTCGATGAGGCCGGTTTCTTCGCCGCAGATGTAGGCACCTGCGCCGCGATGGACGAAGAGATCGAGATCGAAACCGGAGCCGAGAATGTTTTTGCCAAGGAAGCCTTTGGCACGGGCTTCAGCGAGGGCTTTTTCGAGAATCTGTGCGCCTTCGGGGAACTCGCCGCGGATGTAGATGTAGGCGAGGTTGGCCCCGACCGCGAAGCACGAGATGATCATGCCCTCGATGAGCTGATGCGGGTCCTGGTGAATGATGTAGCGGTCTTTGAAAGTGCCGGGTTCCGATTCGTCGGCGTTGCAGATGAGGTAGGTGGGTTTCGGACCGCCGCGCTTGATGAAGCCCCACTTCACGCCGCAGGGAAAGCCCGCGCCGCCGCGTCCACGCAGGCCGGATTTTTTCACCTCGTCCACGATCGACTCGGGCGTCATGGTGAGCGCCTTTTTCAACTGCGCGTAGCCGTCGTGCTTGAGGTAGCAGTCGATGTCGTTCGTGTAGCCGTCTTCGTCGATGTGCTTGAAAACGAGCCGCGTTTCCTTCGCATGTGGCGGGAGGATTCTGGGCAGGGTGGCGTCGGATTTTTCCAGCTTCAGTAATTCCGCCGCCTCTTCGAGCTTGATGTTTTCCTTGAACAGATCGTCCACCATCGCGACGGGCGCACTGCCGCAACTGGCGAGGCATTCGACGAACTCGATGCTGTATTTGCCATCGGCGCTGACCGCGATTGGGTTGCCATGCTCGGGATTGGCGTGATGATGGTTGTCCGCCTCCCACTTCCGCAGATCGATGCCGGCGGCCTGGGCGACCCGTTCCTTCAGCTCATAGCTGCCGGCCAGGGAACAGGAAAGCGTGCGGCAGACGCGGATGTGGCGCTGGCCCGCCGGTTCACGGCGGAACATGGGGTAGAACGTGACCAGCTCCAGCACGTTGATCGGCGGGAGCTCGAGCCGTTCGGCGATCCAGCGAATTGAATCCTCGCTAATCCAGCCGAAGTGCTCCTGAAACAGGTGCAGCAGCGGCAGCGTGGCGCTACGCTTGGATACCGGGTAATGGGAAATTGCCTCGGCAACCTTGGATTCGAGAGCAGGGGGGATTTGCATGGCTCATTTACTCGGTTGTTTCTTGGGTTCCGGCTTTGCTTCCGGTTGAAAAGTTCCGTCGATGCCATCCTCGGCCAGATGGTCTTCGACAAAGGTCAGCGTCACCGTCCGGCCATTCTGCTCATACACATACTTGGTGACGGGCAGGCTCACGGTCTCCTCGGTCTTCAACGCCACGTCCTGCTGGACTTTGACCGGCTGTCCCAGGATGGATTCCACTTCCTTGGTGCTCATGTCCGGCTGCACCTCGTGGAGATTGGCATTGGTCACGCTGCGGTTGCAGGCGGCCAGCAAGAGGAGGGAGCTGAGAATGGGCAGACCGGAGAGTTTCATCGATCGCTTTCTCCCATCACGAAATCCAGCGATCCGAGCACCGCGACGGTATCGCCCATCGTATGGCCGGGCAGGATGGCTTCAAGCACGCTCAGATTCACAAACGAGGGGGCGCGAATCTTGAGCCGGTGCGGAGTTCCGCCGCCTTTGCTGTTGATGTAAAAGCCGAGCTCGCCCTTCGGATTTTCCGCGCCGAAGTAGATTTCTCCGGGCGGGGCGTTGATGCCTTCGGTATGCACGATGAAATGGTGGATGAGTTCCTCCATCTTCGTCAGCACCTGGGTCTTGGGCGGGGGAAAGTTTTTTGGACTGTCCACATTGATTGGACCGTCAGGCAGCTTGTCGAGTGCCTGCCAGAGGATGCGCACGCTCTGCCGCATTTCTTCCAGGCGCACGAGGTAGCGATCATAGGCATCGCCAACCGTGCCGACGGGGATTTCGAAGTCGTATTTTTCGTAATCGAGATAAGGCGTTTTCCTGCGGAGATCGTGTTCGATGCCAGAGCCGCGCAGGTTCGGGCCGGAGAGGCCGTAGCTGATCGCCATTTCCTTGGTAATTACCGCGATGTCCTTGGTGCGTTCGACGAAAATGCGGTTGCGGGTGAGCAAGCCGTCCACCTCATTCACCACCGGGATGAAGTCGGTGAGAAAGCTTTTCAGCATCGAAATAAAAGTGTCCGAGAGATCGCGGATCTGACCACCGATGCGGGTGTAACTGGTGGTAAAGCGGGCCCCGGTGAGCTGCTCGCACAGGTTGTAGATTTTTTCGCGCTGAGTGAAGGTGTAGAGAAAGACCGTCATTGCGCCGGTATCCATCGCGAAGGCGCCGAGGCCGAGCAGGTGGGCGGAGATGCGGGCGAGCTCGCAGCAAATGACGCGGATCGCTTTTCCGCGTGGAGGCAGCTCCCATCCCATCAGCTTTTCCACCGCGAGGGCGTAGGCCACGTTATTCGCGAGCGGGGCGAGGTAGTCCAGTCGATCGGTGTAGGGGATGAACTGGTTGTATTGCATGTTCTCGGCGATCTTTTCATCGCCGCGATGCAGGTAGCCCACGTCGGGCATGGCCTTGGTAATCAACTCGCCATCGAGTTCCAGCAGAATGCGCAGCACGCCGTGCGTGGCCGGATGCTGGGGGCCCATGTTCAGGACCAATTTTTCGCCGAGCAAATCGGTGGTGCTGCCGATTTGTTCCAGATTTTGCGCCGTCTTCGCCAGAGTGTCGGCCGCTTGGTATTCTTGGGTGGTAGTAGCCATTTGAGGGAATGGGCTGATCTACGGGAAGCTTAGCGGCGAACGCGCTTTGAAGGCAAGCGGAAGTTGTGAAAAATTTCACAAAGTCCTCACTTTGGGGGACAAAAAAATATTCGAAGGGTGAGGAATGGTTGGTGAAAGTCTGCGTTTTTGGTTGTTTAACAGGTTGAAATTAATTTGTGGTCGCTATGGGGAGACACGGAGTGTCGCGGACAGGTGCGTTCCCACTCGGAGAGTGGGAACGAGGCGCGGGGGTGGCGGGCTGCTTTTTATGCAATCGACCGAGACGCAGGGGCAACTGCAGTTGCCGGAACAAGTGCGTGAACAAACTGCAGTTTGCTCACGAGGAGTTCACGAAGAGTCTTGATGGTGCTTCGTTGCCGCCGGGAATTGCTGCGCTTTCCCTGCGCAGAAAAATTTGAGGCCCCTCGGCTTCGCTCGGGGTGACATTTTGGAGGGAGCACGAGGATTGCAGCCGACGGCGCAACCCTTTTCGCCTGTTACGTCTATTTCGATGGCTCTTCTACGTGCCCTTCGTGGTTAAAAACCTCTGCGTCTCCGCGCCTCGGCGGTGAAAGAAATCAGGCGGTGCGCACGGGGGGCGGTGGGACGGCCATGGGACGAGGTGGCGGAGGACGGAAGAGCGGGACGAACGGAGGCGCGACTTCGATGCTGACTTGCGGGGCTACTGGAGCAGCGGGGGCCACCGGTTGCGGCGCGGGCTCGACGACTTTCTCGACGGTGGTCTCCACCACGGTGACTGTGGGTTCCTTGGGAGCCGGGGCGGGGGTCGGTTTTTCGAAACCAGCGAGCTTCTCCTTCAGCTTTTCGAATTCCGCCTGCAATCCCTCGTGGGTGGCCTGCAGTTTCGCATGCTCACCGGCCAGGGTGTCGTGGGTGGACTGCAACTCGGCGCGTTCGGCGGAAAGCTGCTTTTCCTGAGTCTTCGCGGAAGCGGCATTTTCTTCACGGATTCGCAGCAACTCATTTTCATGCTGTTTTACCGCTTCGGAAGTGGCCTGTTTCGCCTGCTCCAGCTCGGTTTTGAGTGCGGCAATCTGCTGTTCGAATTGTCCGGTCTGCTCTTTGGCCTGGGTGGTTAGCGTTTCGCGCTCCTTCGAGAAGGAATCGGCCCCAGCCAGCTTTTCCTCGCCTGCCTTCTGCAATTCGCCGCGCATGGTTTGCAACTGCCCCTTCAGGGTTTCGCCTTCACTGGAGATGCGGGTCGTTTCAGCCTGAGCTTGCCCCAGCTCCTTTTTCAAATTGGGGACGAGGGCTGCTTCCGCACGTAGTTTGCCGGCCTCTTCCTGGAGGGCCGCCAGCTGGCGCTTGGCCGCGTCATATTCACCACTAATGGCTTGGACGCGCTGTAACCCCTCGGTCCGGTTTTTTTCCAATTCCCCGGAGATGCGGGTCGCTTCTTCACGGGCGGTCTCCAGTTCCTTCATCAGATTTGGAACCAGAGTGGCATCGGTGCGCAGCTTGCCGGCTTCGTCCTGCAAGGCGGCGAGCTGTCGTTTGGCGGTCTCGTGCTCACTGGCCACGCGGGTTGCCTCCCCGCGGGTTTTTTCCAGATCGTTATTAAGCGCGGGGATCTGAGCGACGTCGGTGCGCAGTTTGCCCGCTTCTTCCTGCAGGGTTGCGAGTTGCTTCTTCGTCTCAGCATGTTCGCTGGTGACGCGCGTGACTTCACCACTGGCCTTCTCCAAGTCGCCTTTGAGGGTGGGAATTTGCGCAATCTCGGTCCGCAATTTTGCGGATTCCTGTTGCAGGGCGATGAGTTGTTTTTTGGCTTCTTCGCGTTCGCCGACCAGTGATTGGGCCTGTTGCCCGGCTTCGGCGCGGTGTTTGTCCAGTTCACCGGTGACCCCGGTCAACTTGCTTTCTGTTTCGGCGAGCTTTTTGGTGGCTGTTTCGAGTTCGCCCCTGGTCGCCTGCATCTGTTGAGAGTGCTTCGTGACCTCGTTGCGCAGACGTTCCGTCTCGGCATGAAGACTGGCGGCCTGTTTGGCATCGGTGGTGGACTTCGAACTCAGGCTGCTATGCTCGCTTTGCAGCTGGTTGAACTTCGCTTGCAAGCCATCGCGGGAAAGGGTCATTTCAGCCAGCGCGGCCTCAATGGATTTGAGTCCCAGCGATTGCTTTTGCAGGGATTCCAGCTCCTTCTCACGGCTGGTCAGTTTGGAGCCGGTCTCGGTGAGCTTGCTTTCCAGTCCGGCCACCTGGGCGCGGAAGACGGCGGCCTGCTTTTCGATCTCGCCTTTGTGAGCGGTCTCGGTCGCAGTGGCGGCCCTTTCCAGATGGAGCCGATGTCCGGTCACCTCATCGTGGGCGGAGCTGAGAAATTGAAGCTGCTTCTCGTGGCCTTGCTTTGCTTCGGAAAATTCCGTTTCGAGTTGCTTTTTCGACTCCTCGGAAGCTTTGAGGGCGGTCTCGATCTCCGCCAGCTTTGCGGCATGAGCGGTGCTGGCCTCCTGGGCAGCCTGCGCCGCCTTGTCCCGCTCGGCCGAGGCGTGATCGCGCTCGCGGGCGAGGGCCTTGAGCTTGAACTCCATCTCGCTTTTTTGCGTGGGAATGGCACTCAGGCGGGCCTTGTCGGCGGCAAGTTGATCGCGCTCCGCCGTGATCGCCGTGATCGCCTTTTGATGGGACTCGGCGGCGGTTTTCCTGGCGGTTTCGTGATCCTCCTTCAGGCGGGCGAGTTCCGTATGGAGCGTGCTGACCTTTTCCGCATGGGTGGCGATTTCCTTCGTCTTGGCGGCGAGGGACTCACGGAGCTGGGCCGTTTCGGACTGCACGGTCTGGCTGGCGCTGGCCTTGGATTTCTCTGCCTCGGCCAGGGCGCTGGTGTGCGTCTTTTGCAGTTCGGCCAGTTCATGGCGGGCCTTGGTGAGTTGCTCCTGGGCGGTGGCGAGTTCCTTGCCCTGGCCATCGGCCTGCTTTTGATTGGCGGCGAGGTCGTTTTTGGCCTTGGAAAGCTCCTGCAGGGCAGTTTCGAGTGCCTTCTGCCGGTCGCCAAGTTCACTCTGGCTTTTTTGGGAAAGGGTGGACTGGGCTTCTTTCAGCTTCGCCAGTTCGTCGGCGACTTGCTGGTGAGACTTTTTAGCCTCCTCCAGCTGTTGTTTCAGCGCGATGGTCTCATGTTCCTGCGCGGACTTTGCTTCCGTGAGCTGGCGGGCACTGGCGGTCTTTTCGTCCACCGCCTTGCCGAAATCATCAGCCAGTTGCTGGTGTCTGGCCTGGGCGTCGGTGAGTTGCTGCTTCAGCGCGGCAACTTCCGTTTCCAACGCGGTCTTCGATTCATGCAACTGCTGGGCCGCGGAGCTGCCGGCGGCGACTTTTTGCATGGATTCCTCGCTGAGCTTCTGGTGGGCGGTCGTTGCCTCCTGGAGCTGGCCCTTGAGGATCGCGACCTCTTTCTCAAGGCTGGCTTTGGCCTGGCCAAGGCTGTCGAGCTGCTGGGCGGAATCGCTTGCCTGCGAGACGGCTTCGGTGAGTCTTTTCTGTTCGCCCTCGCTCTTTTCCAACTCGCCTTTGAGTCGCGTGATTTCCTCTTCCAGGGACGTTTTGGAGGTCTCCAGTTGCTTTTGCAGCTCGTCGCGCTGCTTTTTGGTGTTCTCCAGATCGCGGTTCAGCGATTGCACCAACTGCTCTATATCCTGCGACTGCCAGCCCTTGGCGGCCTCGGTTTCCTTGGTGACGGTGGATTCCGGTTCGGTAGCGCCAAAAGCGATCGAACGCTTGGCCTTTGGTGGAACGGTGACCGCCGGGGCTTCCGCGCTGCCATCCGGGCGACCGGGAGAAGGCAGCGCCTCGCGGAGCTTGGAGGCCATCTTGTGCCAGGGGAAATAAATCTCCGCGTCGTTTTCCGGCGTGATTGGCTCCTTGAAAATCTCCGGACACAACTGGGCCAGGTAGGAAAGCGACATGGTCGGCTTGCCCTCGGCGATCTTGGCCATCAAATCGTTCACGCGAAACCAGATCTTCTGGTTTTCATCATGCGGGCCGGGTTTTAAAAGATTGGCCGGAACTTTGGCTAGAATGTCACTGATCTCGACGGCGATCTTTTCCTGGCCAAGACCTTCCGCCCTGGTGGGAGCGGGTTTTTCCCCGGAGCGCGAGTGCCAGGCCGGGGTGGTGGTTGGAGGAGGGGCTGCCGGACGCGGTGCGGGAAGCGCAGAAGGAAGTTCAGTGCTGGCAGGGGGATTTTGAGGGGCGGGGGAATGGTCCTCCGTGCTGGGGGAGTCCGGGGCTTTTTTAATGAACCTGCTCAGAAATGACATGTAGGTCTGTAGTCCGTGTAATGTATCCTTAAAGCTACTTGCATGCTAAGCGCAAGGCCGTCGAGTAAAATTGAATCGAAAAGGCGGGTATTTTGGCGGGTATTTCGCTCGTAAAAACTTCATCGGTATTGAATAACGTTCCTCCGTGCCCGTCAGATTCATGCCGGTTTCAAAAAAAGAAGCCGGTTTGACAAAACGAAAATTATTACCACCATTCAGACATGGATACGCTACAGCAACTCGCCGTCGCGCTAGGGCTGGCCGGTCTCTCCGGCTTGAATCTCTACCTCACGGTCTTCGTCACGGGGCTGGCGATCAATCAGCACTGGCTTGCCCTGGCCGATCGCTATCACGATCTCGCGGTGCTGGGGGATCCAGCCATCGTGGCCATTGCTGGCGTGCTGTATGGGCTTCGAGTTTTTTGCGGATAAAGTGCCGTGGGTGGATTCGCTCTGGGACAGTGTGCATACGATCATTCGCCCGATCGGTGGTGCGATGCTGGCGATCAAAGTGCTGGGGCAACCCGATCCCACCTTCGACGTCATCGTCGGCCTGCTCTTTGGCAGTGTGACGCTGGTGACCCATACGGCCAAGGCCGGGACCCGCCTGCTGGCGAATGGCTCGCCGGAGCCTTTTTCCAACATCGCCCTGAGCGTGACTGAGGACGCGACGGTGATCGGTGGTTTGGCCCTGCTGCATACGCATCCGATCATTTTCATGATCCTGATGATCGCATCGCTGGCGGCGATCATTTATCTCGCACCGAAGATTCTCCGCTCTGTGCGGGTGAAAGCCTGGCTGGCCTGGCGGAAGCTCAACTCCCGCTCGGACTACGGCGAGCCGGTGCTGCCCGCGCAGCTCAGCCCGGATCATGATGCCCTTTTTCACAAGCTGAACCTGCTCAATGAAAAAGTCGCCTGGGCCGTGCCCTGCCTTTCGGCGGGCAAGAAGTTGCCGGCCAATGCCGATGGGCATCTCGTGGCCACGGTGGAGGACCGCAGCCAGCTTTACTTTGTCGGGAAGTGCGGCTTCGCGAAAATCGCCGTGCCCCTGGATATCACCGGCTACAAGGTGGCTCACGAAACCCGTTTCCTCTGCGAGAAGGTGGTGCTTTACCCGCTCGACAAGCGCTCGAAGCACGTCTTCATCATGGACCGTTCGCGCACCTCGGTGGCAAGAAAGCTGGCGGAGGATCTTGCGGCCCGGCTCGCTCCCAAAGTGACGCCGGAGCCGGTGCGGGAAGCGCTGGCCAGTGGAGTCTAATCGGCCTTGGTCGTTGCTGCGCAACGAGTTAAGCGCATGACGCGTGGGCGGGATTGCACGCGTGGGGGGGAATGTATTTTTTTCCGGACACAACCCCCCATGCAAAACAACCGAACACAACTGTTGGGGCGTCCGGTCATGAAAATGGCCCTCGGCGCCGTCCTTGTCGCATTAATCTCCGTGAGCGGTCACGCCGCCACTTATCCGAATGGAGCGTTCGCGTATTCCGCGCCGACGCTTCCGTCGAATCCCACCGGCACGCCGGGAACCAAATACTACCCGGCCACGTTTGACGACGTGGGGATTCTCAATGCCATCAATGCCGCCCATGCCAATGGCGGCGGGCAAATCATCCTCTCGTCGGGCACCTACACCATCAACACCCGGGTCGCGCTGCAAAGCAACATCAGCATCCTCGGTGCGGGCAAAGGCTCGACGATCATCAAGCGCGGCTCGAAGCTTTGCCTACAACAACTCGACTTGGACCGAGCTGATCGGAGCGATGGATGCGGTGTTGCACGACTTCTACATTCAGAACCTCACCTTCGACGGGGGCTTCACCTACTCGCAATTGATGAGCACGACGCCCTACGTGTATTCGATGCGCATCAGCTCCAGTGCGGATGATGCGGCGCATCTCAACCAGCGCGTTTATTACTACAACATCGAGGTGGAGAACTTCGGCATCGGCCTGAATATGGGCAACTCCGCGGAGATCACCGTGGACAATTGCTACATGCACGCCAACGGTTGCTCGGCGGTGTTTGAAAATCTCTACATTCGCAATGTGAAGGACGTGCTGATCAAGAATTCCGAATTCGGCTTTGCCTACGAGGGGCTGGGGGTGAAGGTCGCGGGGGGCCTGTCCAACTATACCAACGAGGCGCACAACGTCACCATCACGGGGAACTATTTCCATGACAACGGCTGGGCGGATCTCTACGTGGGCGGCATGCAGGGGGTGCGCATCTACAACAACACCTGCACCTACGCGGGCAATGGCAGCACGGCCACCAACAACAATGCGGGCGTGCTGGGGGGCTTTTCCTCCTACTGGGAGGGCGCTTCTGACAACAGTGGCAACCATTACAACTCCAGCGTGGATCTCGTGAACAACGTCTTTACGAATAACAAGTGGACGGCCATCGAACTGCAATATGCCAACGGGCTAAATGTGCAGGGCAACAAGATCAGCGGCACGTCCAGCGGCCCCAACTACAACGGGCCTACGGCGGTTACGAATCTGAACTGCGATTACAACACGCAGTAGTCCTTCGAATCATCAATCTGTCCCCTCCGCCAGCGGGCCTCATCGCTCGCTGGCGGAGAGGTGTTTTATGAAAAATTTTCGCATGCTTGCGCTGGCAGTGGTCGGGGTGATCCTGGCGGCCATTAGATTTGCCCTGTTGTCTCCTCCCGCTGCCCAGAAGCAGAGCCAGCCCCGGCCTTCGCTCGCGGCCAGTCAGCCTTCAACCAGCCCGGTCATCGGGTCGTCGCCTGGTCGAACCGAGGTGGCCCTGCCAGCGGTTGACGAACAAAAACTCATTTCCCAAGTGCGGGCCTGGCTGGCGGAAAAAGATCCCGATGCCCAGGCTGCTCTCGAGCAAAAACTGGAGGCGCTGCTGACCGACACCAATGCCGCGCAAATCCTGCAAGCGCTGCCGCCCGATCTGCTGGCTACGCCGTTTGCGGAAGCCGCGCTCCGGCATTGGGTGCACGGCGATCGGCGTGGGGCAGCCGATTGGGTGGCCGGGCAAACCGGTCTCACCGAGCCGGAGCAGACCGCCGTCATCTATGGATGGGATGCGGAGGACAAGGCGGGGCTAAACGATTATCTCGATCATTTGCCCGCCGGGGAATGGAAGCAGAATGCCATGAAATTTGCGGCCAGCGATGCGCTGGCGGCCAAAAGCCCGCAGGATGCGATCGCTCTCCTGGTCCAGATGGAGCGCACGCCCGCGCGGGACGATCTGATGAACTGGTCGGCGACCGCCTGGGCGCAGGCTGATTCCGCGGGCGCACTCCGTTGGGCGTCCGGCCTCCAGGATTATTCCGTCCGGCAATCCGAGCTCGGTGCGGTGGCGGTGGGTCTCGCCTGGAGCGATCCGCAGGCCGCGACCCGACTGCTCGCGGAGCAGGTGCAGCCCGGGGCGGTGCAGGACCGTTCCGCGCTGAGCATTGCGTGTGTCTGGGCGCAGTCCGATCCGCAATCCGCCGCCAACTGGGTGGCGGGCTTTCCCTCGGGTGAACTTCAGCAAAGCGTGCTGGGCACGCTGATCCAGCGCTGGGCGACGCAGAGCGTCCCGGCCGTCCAGACGTGGGTGAATCAGTTGCCGCCGGGCAGCCTGCACGATGCCGCGGCCAGCGACCTTTCGCAGACGGTGGCCAATCTCCAGCGTGAAGCGGGCGAGGGGAGCGCGCCGGGGCAGTAGTCTCTAGCTGCTCGGCAGCATGCGGACGCGGCGATCCTGCAACGGCAGGCGAATGGTGATGCTCAATCCCTTGCCCTCGTTGTTGATGAGCTCGATCTCACCGCCGTGCTCGCGCACGATCCGGCGCACGATCAGCAGGCCCAGCCCGGAGCCGGTTTCCTTGGTTGTGAAATAGGGATCGAAGACGCGGCTCATCGCCTCGGCGGGGATGCCGCCGCCGGTATCGGTGAACTGGACGATGGCGAACTGGTCGTCCATGTCGGTCTTGATGTGCAGCAGGCCGTCGCTCTGCATGGCCTGGAAGCTGTTCTTGATCAGGTTGTAAAACGCCTGCTTCATCTGGTTGCGGTCCACGACCACCAGGGGCAGGTCGCTGCGCAGTTCCTGCTCGACGAGGATGTTGCGGTCCTTGATCTCCGCTTCGAGGAACGTCACGGATTCACTCACCAGCGAATTGATATTCTCCGGCTGCGTCTGCAACGGCTGCGGGCGAATCGCACGCAGGAACTGGGTGATGATGAAGTCGAGCCGCTTGATCTCGTCGCGCGCCACGTTGAGCGATTTGGAAAGATCGTCGCGATATTCCTCCGGCAGCTTGCGCACGCGGCGTTCCATGAGCTGGAGATGGATGTGCAGCGAGTTGAGCGGATTGCCGATCTCGTGGGCGACGCCGGCGGCGAGCAGGGTGAGGGCGGAGAGGCGTTCATTCTCGATCGTCTCCTCGGTGGAGCGGCGCGACTCGGTGATGTCGCGCAGGATGATCGCAAAGGCGGAGTCGTCCTCCAGCACGCCCGATTTGCCACCGTTCTTGCGGGGCTTGCGCTTGGCGCGGCGGACTTCGGCGGGCAATTCCTCCAGCTTGAGCGGGACGACGTAGAAATTCAGATACCGGTTCTGCGGATAAAAGACCTCCATGTCGCGGCTGATGATTTGCTCGGAGAAAGCGAGCGCGTCCCAATCCAGCCCGCGCACGTGGCGGGTGATCAATTCGCCGAGGCATTGGTCCCGGGAGACGCCGAAGAGGCCGCACGCCGCCTCGTTGATGAAGTCGATGCGCCCATGGGCATCGGTGACGATGATGCCCTCGTGGATGGCGTTGAAGATGGTTTCGAGGAAGCCTTTTTCATGCGCCAGCCGGAGCAGATAGTTCTGCAAATCCTCCTGGCCGATCCGGCCGATCCGCTCGATCAGTTTGTCCAGAAAGCCCGGTTTCATTGGAGGAGATTGGAGACGGTATTGATGGTCAGCGCAATGATCAGCACGGTGAAGACGAACGAGATCATGCTCTGGACCAGCACCAGATGGCGCAGGCGGCGGGAGGTGATTTGCACATCGGAGACCTGGAAAGTCATGCCGATCACGAAGGAAAAGTAGGCGAAATCGAGGTAGTCCGGCGGGTTTTTGCCGGGGAAATCGAGGCCGCCCGCGTGTTTCTCCGGCCCATGCTCGCGGCTGTCCCCGTAGAAACTATGCGCATAGCGCAGGGCGAAGACGGTATGCAGCAGCAGCCAGGAGGCGACAATCGCGATCACGGACACGGCCACATGAAGCGCCAGGTGATCCTTCTCCTGCTTGGCCGAGTGCATGAGGAAAATGACGGCTCCCACGGCGGCGCAGGCACCCAGCACGGTGAAAATGAAAATAAGCCGACGGCCGAAGTCCTGTTGCTGCGCCTTCCGCCGGATGTCGGATTGATGAGTCTGCCACATTGCCATCCAGCAGAGGGTGAGGGTGATGACGGCAAAAGTATCCCACGTCGCAATCAGCCGCGTCCCCATCGAGGCAAAGTGCCCGGGGAGCAGGTACACCAGCGCCGCGGCAGCGAACGCGATAAAAAGCCGGTGCTGCGCATCGAACCAATAGACCCGATGATACAAGGAGCGAGGGTGATCGGGCTGCTGTGACATGGCGGGATGTTAGAAGGAAAGCGGGCACGGTGGCAACTCTGCTGGATGGAGGCGATGGGGCAAGGAGGCGAAGAAGATGGGAGACCGATAGTAAATCACCATGGATGACTTGAGGACGGATTAGATTTCATTTTATGGCGTGACGTCCTCTTCATCACGCGGAACGAAAACCGTATTATCCGACGCATTGAAGTCCATGATTCCCGCATAGCGTCCCCAGGCGACCATGGTTTGTAGGATTTTTTCCGGGTTGTCGTAAGGAAGCGCGGTGGCGATGTCCTTGAGGATTTTTTCGGCATCCACGGACTCTTCCGTCTTGAGATACTCGATGATGATGTGGAAGAGCCGGAGCTTGTAAACCTGCTCGGTGAAGATCTGCTTGCGCCCCTCGCGATCAGCGGCAAGGAAGCGCTGCCCGAGCTCGGTGAGGAATACCTCGTTTTTCGGCGTGTCCACCAGTTCAAGAATCTCGGCGGCTTTTACCAGCGAGATGGTTTCACCAAAATCTCTCCCGATTTCATTTGAGATGTCGTAGATGTTGGTGAGATCGGGCGTATCCCGAACGATGCTGAGGAGGCCAAGAATCTGCCCGACCGGAACGCAGGGGATGGATTCCATCCGGCTGCGGGCGCGGGAGACCGGCCGGTGGAAACCGGCGGCGGCTCGGGCGGATGATCGGGAAGGGTAAGCGTGGTGATGGTCTCGTGAATGGTGGCCACGAGTTGCTGGAACTCCGGGCTCTTGGAATCGCGCGGGTAGGGCAGGTGGTTTTCAAGCACGAGGCCGAGGCGGCCGGGCCGGGGGAAGAGAATGCAAATGCGAGTCGCCATCTCCACCGCCTCCTCAATATTGTGCGTGACCATGAAGATGCTCTTGAGACTGGTGTCCTTTTTATTCCAGAGCGAGATCATCTCATGGCGCAGGTTCTCGGCGGTGAGGACATCGAGTGCGCTAAAGGCCTCGTCGAGGCAGAGGATTTTGGGCTCGGAAACGAGCGCTCTCGCAATGCCGACCCGCTGGCGCATACCACCGGAGATTTCACGCGGGTAGGCCGCGTGGTAATTCGCGAGGCCGATGAGTTCGATGGCCTTTTCCACCGCGGCCTCTTTTTCGGCGCGGGTCATGCGTTTGGCCATCAAGCCGACGGCGACGTTTTGCTCGACCGTGAGCCATGGATAGAGGGCGAAGGTCTGAAAAACAATGGAGGCATGCGGATTGATGCCGCGAAGTGGTTCGCCATAACAGAGGACGCGGCCCGTGGTGGGCTGGGCCAGGCCCGTGAGACAGCGCAGGATGGTAGATTTGCCAGAGCCAGACTGGCCCAGCAGAGCCAGCAGTTCGCCCTCATGGACGGCAAGATCAATCTCCTCAAGAACCTTTAATTCATGTGCACCGCGGATGGAGAAGGTCTTGGTAAGGTGGCAAAGCTCGGCAATCACCGGACGCTCGGCGATCGGACTGCTGGCAGTGGATTCGGCAGGCAGGATCATGGTAATTAATCAAGACGGAAGCGGCGCTCGGCGAGACCATAAAGACGACGCCAGAGCAGTTTGTTCATGACGACAACAAAAACGGACATGGTGGCGATGCTGCAGATAATCAGCGGGGTGTCGCCGCGTTGGGTGACCTCGGCGATGAATGCGCCCAAGCCATCGGCTTTAAGCGTGGTGTCACCCCAGGTGGCAAGTTCTGCCACGATGCTGGCATTCCAGGCCCCGCCGGCCGCGGTGCAGGCGCCGGTGACCCAGAAGGGGAAGATTGCGGGCAGGATGAGAGTGCGCCAGAGCGGCCAGCCGCGCAGGCCATAAGTCCGTGCAGCCTCCATGAGATCATTGGGAATCGCCATCGCGCCCGCGATCACATTAAAAAGGATGTACCACTGCGTGCCCATTGCGATGAGCAGGATGCTGCCCCAATTCATTGAAATATGCTGCGCCACATAAAAACCAACCACGAAGGGAAACGTCATGTTCACCGGGAATGAAGCCGCAATTTGGGCAAGTGGTTGAGCGAGCCGGGCCACCCGGGGCTGGAAACCGATCCAGACTCCCAAGGGCGTCCAGATGAGGGTCGCCAGCACGGTCATCGCAAAGACCCGCAGCATGGTGAGCAGACCCAACCATGCGATTTGGCCAAGCTGGACGGGCGTGACGTGCTGATGCACGGTGGCGATGGCGGCAAGAAGACCGCAGACCGCGTAGTAACCAATCCAGAGAGCACTCAGTGCCCCAAGCACGCGAAAGCTAAGCGTTGCGTAACGGCGCCTCCTGGGGCGCGTATTTCCGTGCTGGGCGGTTAAGTGCAGGGTGAGGTTGCGAAACCAGTCGCGCAGCGGGAGCAGGATTTTTTCCTCCAGCCAGATGAACAAATAAGCGCCGCGGAGCAAGTCGTAAAGCCAGGACGTGGGCGGATCGCTGGACTCGGTGAGCTCGATCTTGAATTTATTCGCCCAGGCGAGCAAGGGCCGCCACACAAGTTGATCGCTCGCGAGAATCACTACCAGCATGGCCAGGATTGCCCAGGCGGCGGCATGGTTATCTCCGTGCTCCACGGCGGAAGCCATGTAAGAGCCAAGGCCAGGAAGCCGGATGTTTTTGTTCATCACGCTGATGGCCTCGCTCTGTGCGACGAAAAACCAGCCGCCGCCGAAGGACATCATGGAATTCCAAATCAAGCTGTGCATGGAAGCAGGCACTTCCACGGTCAGAAAGCGTTGCCAGCGATTCAGGCCATAGGTCGAGGCGGCTTCCTGCATGTCGGCGGGAATGGTGACCATTGAATGGTAGAACCCGAAGGCCATATTCCAGACCTGACCGGTGAAAATGGCAAAAATGCTGGCGCATTCAACCCCCATGAGGCTTCCGGGAAACAAAGCCATGAACCCCGTGACCGTGATTGAGAGAAAGCCCAAGACAGGGACCGATTGTAATACATCCAGCGCCGGAAGAATGATGGTCCGGGCCAGATGATTCTTCGCGGCCGCGTAACCGACCACAAAAGTGAAAAGCAAGGAGCAGCCAAAAGCGATCCACATCCGCAAGAGGGTGCGCCCGGCATAATACGGAACGTTCCAGACGCTCATGTCGAGCGGAGGGGCCGCGCGCTCGTCGAAATGCACGACCATGCCGCGCCCGAAATGCAGGATGCTCCAGAGCAGTCCAAACAGTCCGGCTAATACTATGACATCAACCCAGCCGAAGTTTTTTCGGTTTTCCGTAGCCAATGACAAGGTGGCAGCTTTCTTCATTTCCACGTAAAGTCTTGCCGGTTAAGCCAGATTGTTCCTGGCGGGACAACTCATTTGTGGAAAATTAGAGAATTGAAATAAGTTACCTAAAAAATGGAAAGATGGCGTAATGATTAGGCTTTCTCCGGCCCCGCGCGCCGTCGCAGTGGTTTTCGGAAATTTCTTCTGGAAATCGTTCGTAGAGACGATCCATCGAAGGGCGCAAAAACTGTAGCGGCGGTTTCTATGCAGCGCGAATCGCTCTGCTAGCTACGAGGATCACGAAAAGGGGGCGGAGCCATCAAGTGCTGGCGAAGAATCGGGGTGGGCTGGATGGTGAAGACTTTTCCTGAAGCGATTGGAGCCTGGGAGCGAGGGCGGCATCTCAAGCTTTTCAGGGCAGAGATCGCCTTGATACGGCAAGAAGCCAAGGTGTTATCCCAGCGCAGAAAAATTTGAGGCTTATCACTATCGCTTTGGAAACAAAGAATGAGTGATTATCTCCGCAACGCTCCGGTTTTCGACTTCGCTCAGGGTGACATGTTTTGGAAGGAGCGCGAGGGTTGCCGATGAAAGCCGGACGTCACAATGGCAGTCCGCTATTACGGCATTTACTCCTCCAGGCGGTGGCGAATTTTTCGTCGGCTCAATCTCTGTGCTCTCCGTGTCCTCCGTCGTTTACTTTCCCCATTTCGCGCCTTGGGGGTGAAACTTGCGCTCCCTTTTGAGCCTTTCGCTGGCCAGAAACTCAGCGGAGGAAACGGGCGAGGTTTTCCTCTTCCCACTTCTTGGCGCGGCGGTAGAAGCGGAATTTGCGCTCTTTTTTCAGGAAATTCTCGTGGTGGACGAGGCGGCGGCCGTTTTCGTCGAATTCATCGGGCACGACACTGTGGAGCATCTCGTGGTAAACCACGTATTCCAGGAACCACCGGGGGACCCAGCGCTGGTCGAGCAGGGGATGGATGCGGATGATGCGATCCTCCTCCTGGATGGTGCCAAAGACGAAATACTCCCGCGGGGGCAGCTTGCGACGGCGGCCCCAGGTGATGGTGTAATCTTTGAGACGGTAGCGGAAGTACTTCGCGTTGAGCTTTTTAAAGACCTCCTGGAGGTCGAAAAAGCGGCCTTCGTGCGCAAAAGGCAACTGCCGTTGCATCGGCAGGCTGGGATGTGAAACTTTGCGCTTGGTGCGGGCCATACGTCGGTTTTCCCAAAAGGTGTTCCTACGTATAGGGCACTGCGGCAGGCTTACAAGTTTTTGCTTTCCGGGTCCGAAGTTTTTTCCTTTGAGTCCAGAAGCTGCTCCAGCCGCTTGACTCGGGCGTAGAGGGTTTCCAGCTTGGCAATATAGACGATATCGCGCTTGGCCTGTTTATCAGGGCGGGCCGGGTAGCCAAACCACGTTTCCTTGGCCGGAATACTCTTACTGACGCCACTCTGGGCGGCCACGATGGCCTGGTCGCCGATGTTGAGGTGCCCGGCCACGCCAACCTGTCCGGCGAGGATGACATAATTGCCCAGCCGGGTGCTACCGGAGATGCCAGCCTGGGAAATGATGATGCAATGCTTCCCAACTGACACGTTATGAGCGATTTGCACCAGATTGTCGATCTTGGTGCCTTCGCCGATCCGGGTGCGGCCGAAACGGGCGCGGTCGATGGTCACGTTGGCGCCGATTTCCACGTCGTCGTCGATCTGCACGATGCCGACCTGGGGAATCTTGACGTGTTTACCACCGGCCTGCTCGTAGCCGAAGCCATCGCTGCCGATGACGGTGCCACTGTGAATGGCGACCCGGTTCCCGATCACGCATTCCTCGCGGATGGTGACATTGGGGTGAAGATGGCAATTCGCGCCGACTTGGGCGTTGTGCCCGATATAGACGCCCGCGCCGAGCACGGTGCCGTTGCCGATTTTGGCGCCGCTTTCGATCACGACATTCGGCTGGATGGAAATCTGGTCGCCGAGCACCACATCGGGGGCAATGACGGCGGAGGGGTGGATGCCCGGAGCGAACTGCACCGGCTTCGGTGCGTGGGCTTCCACGATCTTGGCAAAGGCGATGGAGGGATTCTCCACCTTGATCAAAATGGCCGGGATCGCTTCCTCGAAATCGAGGGGGACGAGGGCGGCGGTCGCCTTGCAGGCGCGCAAGGCGTTGAGGTACTTGGCGTTGCCGTAAAAGGTGAGATCGCCGGAACCTGCCTCCGCGATGGAGGCAAAGCCCTCGATGGCCGTCCCGGCATCTCCGCCAAAAACATGGCCGCCCAGAAGGGCGGCCAGTTCTTTAACAGTGGTTTTCACTGAGAAAAATAGGTGTCATCCAAACCAAACCCTTTGGATGACGGGTGGTGGTGGAATTAGTTCTTGGCGCCGGCAGCAGGAGCGGAAGTGTCCTTCGGCTTGTTCTTGTTAAGCTGGGTGATGATGTCGTCGCTGAAGTCCATCGCGTCGCGGGAGTAAACGAGGATCGGCACGCCGTTGAGGCTCATGCCCGACTTGTCGAAAACGAGGTCGTAGTTGTCGCTCTTTACCTTGGCCTGCACGAGACCGTTGATTTCCTGCACGATGCTGTTGCGCATGCGCACGGCCTGTTCCTGGAGCTGCTTCTCACGGGTGTTCTTGAAATCCGTGATCTCGCTTTCCGCGGTGCGGAAGTCGGCGATCTTCTGGTTCAGGGACGTGTTGAGCTTGTCCTTCGCATCCTTGCTCAGCTCGCTCTTCTTGAGCTGGTCGTTGATCCCGTTGATCTCGTCGAGCGCCTTCTTATGGGTGTCCATACGGTCGTCGAGTTCCTTCTTCGCTTCGTTGCGGGCTTCGTTGATGCGGCTTTCGGCGTCCTTGGTCTTGTAGTAGGACGAGAAAATCTTGTTCATGTCCACCGTGCCGACCTTGAGCTGGGCATTCGCCGAGAGGGCGCTGCCGATCAGGGAGACGATGATCAGACTAGTGAGGGTGAGGAGTTTTTTCATACTAAGGTTTTTGCAATGGTTTGGTTGGTCAACAGACCGCAGGGGAGGGATTCCGTTCAAAATTGATAGCCAATATTGAAATTAAATTTGCCGCTTGATTTGTTGAAATGGTCGGACTGGATCGGAATGCCGTAGTCGATGCGGACCGGGCCGATGGGAAGATCAACGCGGACGCCGATGCCGACGTCGGTGTTGAGGTCATTCAAGCTGAAGTCGTAGGCCGAGGCGTTGACAAAGCCGCTGTCCATGAAGAAGGCACCGCGCACCTTGTCCACGATCGGGTAGGTGTATTCGACGGTGAGGCGGGCCATGGTGTTGCCACCGAGCGGCTCGCCGTAGCGATCCTTCGGACCCACCGCGCGGTAGTCGAAGCCGCGGAGGTCGTTGCCGCCGCCGAGGAACTCGCGGTCAAAGATCGGCACATCGCTGTTCGACCAGCCGTCCACCGTGGCCACCTCGCCGTTGAAGAGGAGGATGGTATCCCACGGGAGGTGGAAGTATTGCGAGGCGCTCAGGTCCATCGTGTAGTCCTTCACATCGCCACCGAGGCCCGCGCCGCCGACGCTGAAGTCGATGCGATGGCCGGTGCGGGTGAGGAAGATGCTGTCACGCGTATCGTTGTCGATGAGCAGGGTCAGCGAGCTCTTCATCTTCTTGCCAGCCTGGGACTTGATTTCATCCGAGGCATCCGAGGCCACGCTGTTGATGCCGAGCTGTTCCAGGCGGTAGGTGAGCGAGGCGTAGGTGAAGGCATTGAGCGACTTGCGGGCGAAGATGTCGCCGCCGATGTCGGACTGGTTGTAGTAGTTGCTAACGAAGTTCAGGTCGCGGTAGAAGAGTTCGCCGCCGACGGAGAGCCGGTAGTCGAGGAAGTAGGGCTCGGTGAGCGAGAGGATGATGTCCTTGCGCTGGGTGCCGTACTGGATGCGGGCGCGGAAACGCTCGCCGCCACCGGTGAAGTCGGGCCAGTGGAAGAGGTCGAAATTGGTCTGCTGGAGTTCCACGAAGCCGACGAGGCTGTCCACGGAACTGAAGCCGGCGCCGAAGTTGAAGGAGCCGGTGCGCTTTTCTTCCACTTGCACGTTCAAGTCCTTGCGACCGGGGACGCCGCTGTCGGAAGGATAGGTGTCGATGCGGGAGAAGTAGTTGAGGCCGTCGAGACGCTGCTTGCTGGCGTCCACGAGGGTGGTGTTGTAGATGTCGCCGGGGCCGACCGCGAGTTCGCGGCGGATCACCTTGTCCTTGGTCGTGGTGTTGCCGGTGATGTTCACCTTTTCGATATACGACTGGGAGCCCTCGGTGAGCTTGTAGTCCACGTTGATGAGGCCATTGCCGGCCGGGGTGGTTGAGGGCTGCACGTCGAGATCGACATAGCCCTGCGAGCCGTAGAGGTCTTCGATGCGCTTGGTATCGTCACGCATCTTCTTGGGCGAGAAAACCGCGCCGGGAGCGGTGCTGATCTGCTTGCGCACATCCGCTTCGCTGAGCGCCTGGGTACCTTCGAGGGAGAGATCCTTCACATGGTACTGGGTGCCTTCGTTGACGCCGAAGACGAGATCCACCTTGCCCTTGCCGATCTGGTTGATCTGCGGCGAGGCCACCTGCACGTCGATATAACCCGCATTCTGGTAGTATTCGCGGAGGCTCAGGATGTCCTGTTGGATCTGGTCGTCATCCACGCGGCCCGTCTTGGTGAAGAAGGAGAGGATGTTGCTCGGGCGCGTCTTCATCTGCTTCACAAGTTCCTTCTCCTTGAAGACGGTGTTGCCGGTGAAGTGGATGGCGTGAATGACCATCTTGCCGCCTTCGGTGACCTGGAAGGTGACGGTGGCCTTGCCGCTCTTGGGATCGTTGTCCACCTTGGTCTGGACGGTGGTGTTGGTGTAGTTCTTGTCCGCGTAGAGGGAGAGGATCTTCTGGCGGTCCACTTCGACCGAGGCTTCGTTCAAGGTCTGGCCGGGCTTGACCGTGAGTTCCTTGCGAATCTTGGCGGGCTTGATGAGGTTGGCCCCATCGATTTCGACCGCGCCGATGGTGGCCTTGGTCTGGAGCACGACGACGACTTTCACGCCGTCGGTGACGTTCTCACCGAAGATACGGACGTTGGCAACGTTGCCGGTGGCGTAAAGGTTGCGGATGTCCTCTTCAACGACGGTATCGGAGTAGGGGCGGCCGACCTTGGTGCGCATGTTGGCGAGGATGCGCTCCTGGCTCAGATTGGAGGGGCCGGCAAACTGGATTTCAATGGCGCGGACGATTGGGGCGGATTGGGCCTCGGTCTGGGCCGGGGCTGTCTGGCCGGTGGATGGGGCCAGTTCCTGGGCATGCAGGGAGGCGGTTGTTGCCAGTGCGGTAATGAGCAGCGCTCCAGAGACGGCAGTGATTCGTGATGTCATAGGTATGGTGTGCAGCCACAGTGCGCGTTCCATTGACGCAGCGGCTTGAAAATCGCGCCATAGATGGAGAATGCGGCGGGCATCGTCAAGCAACGAATTGTGCCGCTTCGGCGATTTCCCGGTGATTGGGCGGGAATTTCACCGCCGAGGCGCGGAGGCGCGGAGCGGGAGGGAATTTCAATGGTGGAGCATCCTTTGAAAAATTGCACCAGGTTTATGGCAAGAAGACGAAGGTAATTGAGGCTGGCGGAATAGCGGTTTGGCGATCAATGTATCGCACTATGCAACTGGTGATCGCGGAAGCAGGTTTGGCGGAGGCCGCAGAGTGGGACGGACTATTAATTGTGAGCAGTATCCTTTTATTAGCGGCTGTTTTTCTGGCCTTTTCCTGGTGGCGACGTTCGAAAGTGACAATGGTGATGGCCTTGGGGTTGCTGCTGGCGATTGGCGCACTGATGCAGCCGTGGGGTTTGATTAATCCTCCGCTGTCGGATGACCCGGATGATATTTATTGGCTGGGATGGGAAAGAAAGGTGGCAATCATTTGGGCGGTGCTCGTTTTCTTGGCGCTAATGTGTTTGACGAAGGTTATTCGATACCGGCTCTTTCTAAGAAGCCAGAGGAATCAGGTATGAATTGGAATGCCCCGCGATGATATGACTCCCCCGCCATCATTATTTCGTGATCAAAGAAAAGTGGATGCCGAGTATCTGCGCATCCTGACGATTTGCCATTATGTTGGGGCGGGATTGAGCGTTTTCGGGATGGGATTTTTGGTTCTGCACTACACGATCATGCAGTCGTTTATTTCCAATCCGAAGATGATGGGGAATATCGAAAGCGATCCCTCTCCGGTCGAGTTCTTCGGCGTGTTCAAATGGTTTTACCTGTTTGGGGCGGTCTTTTTAGTCGCTTATCTTGTGTTGAATATCATTTCGGCGATTTGTTTCGGTCGCCGTCGGCATCGGGGCTTTTCGCTCGTGGGGGCGGGGTTGAATTGCGTGCACGTTCCGCTGGGAACGCTGCTGGGAGTGTTTACGATGATCGTGCTGCTGCGCACTCGGTGCGGGAATCATATGCAGCCAATGAGCAGTGACTCGACTTTTGCGAGCGGGCTTTGATCTGAATTTTTCTATGATATCTCTCCTGGCGCTGATTGATCTGCGGAGCACCTATGTGTTCCAAAATAGAATCAGCGGGGGGCTGGTGGCGCTGGGGTTATTGGCACTATTTGGATTGCGGTTTCTAATCAAAGGAATGCGCGACGATATCTATGATTATATCGGCGAAAGATATGCGCCGCGGTGGTCGTATATCGCGTTTGGGCTGGGGTGCCAGTTGCCGTTCATTGCCTTTCTCGTTTTTCTGCGGCACCAAGCGGCCTTGTAGTTTCTGCGGAAAGTGCGGTTCAGCAAAAAGCGGCCGTTTTTGAGGCGGCCGCTTTTGGGGGATGAATTACTATCGGTGGTCCGGCGACTATTTCGCTTTCGCGGCGGCGCGTTTTTCCTCGATCGCGGCCTGGGCGGCGGCGAGGCGGGCGACGGGGACGCGGAAGGGCGAGCAACTCACGTAGGCGAGGCCGAGATGGTGGCAGAAGCGCACGGAATCAGGATCGCCGCCGTGCTCGCCGCAGATGCCGAGCTTGATATTCGGGCGGGTCTGGCGGCCTTTCTCCGCGGCGATGCGCATGAGCTCGCCGACGCCGGTCTGGTCGATGGTGGCGAAGGGGTTTTTCTTCACGATTTCCAGTTCGTTGTAATGCGGCAGGAAGGAGCCGGAGTCGTCGCGCGACATGCCGAGGCAGGTCTGCGTGAGATCGTTGGTGCCGAAGCTGAAAAACTCGGCGGTCTTCGCAATCTCGTCGGCGGTGAGGGCGCCGCGCGGGACTTCGATCATCGTGCCGACGAGGTAGTGGAGCTTCACCTTTTTCTCGGCCTGCACTTCCTTCGCCACGCGGTGGACGATCTCGACCTGGAGGTCGAGTTCCTTCTTGAAACCGACGAGCGGGATCATCACCTCGGGCTTTACCGGGATGCCTTTTTTCTGCACCTCGGCGGCGGCCTCGAAGATGGCGCGGGCCTGCATGGCGGTGATCTCGGGATAGGTGGTGCCGAGACGGCAGCCGCGATGGCCGAGCATGGGGTTGAACTCGTGGAGCTGTTTCACGCGGTGGGCGATCTTGGTCGCGCGCACCTTGAGTTTGCGGGCGAGTTCCTGCTGGGCGGTGGGATCGTGCGGCAGGAACTCGTGGAGCGGCGGATCGAGCAGGCGAATTGTGGCCGGCAATCCTTTCAGCTCCTTGAACATGCCGGCAAAGTCGGCGCGCTGATAGGGCAGCAGTTTCTTGAGCGCGGTTTCGCGGTCCTCGGCGGTGTCGGCGATGATCATCTCGCGCATCGCGTCGATGCGGTCGCCCTCGAAGAACATGTGCTCGGTGCGGCAGAGCCCGATGCCGGTGGCTCCGAAGGCCACGGCGTTGGCCGTCTGCTCGGGTGTATCGGCATTGGTGCGGACTGCCAGTTTGGCCGCCTTGTCGCACCAGCTCATGAGCTTGGTGAAGTAATCGTAGGTCAGGTTTTTGCGGGCGGTCTTGTGGCCGTTGAGCAAGCCCTGGACGACCATGGAGGGCTCGGTCTCGATCTCGCCGAGATAGACGCGCCCACTGGTGCCATCGATGGAGAGCCAGTCGCCCTCGTGCAGATGGACGTCGTGGCCGACGCTGAGCGTCTTGTCCTTGTAATCAATGTGCAGTGCGGAGGCACCGCAGACGCAGACCTTGCCCATCTGCCGGGCGACCAGCGCGGCGTGGGAGCTCACGCCGCCCTTGGCGGTGAGAATGCCCTCGGCCGCGATCATGCCGCGCAAGTCCTCGGGCGAGGTTTCGTTGCGCACGAGCAGCACCTTCTCGCCATGCTCGGCGGCGGTCGCGGCGCGGTCGGCGTTGAAGTAAATCTTCCCGGTAGCCGCACCCGGTCCGGCGGGGAGGCCGGAGGCGATTTCCTTCGCCTGCTTGAGGGCGCTGCGATGGAAAATCGGCGCGAGCACCTGGTCGAGCTGATCGGCGGGAACGCGCAGCACGGCGGTCTCCCAATCGATCAGCTTCTCCTTTTCCATCTCAATGGCGAAACGGACGGCGGCGACGCCGGTGCGCTTGCCATTCCGCGTCTGGAGCATAAAGAGTTTCCCATCCTGGATGGTGAACTCAAAGTCCTGCACGTCCTTGAAATGGGACTCCAGCGTCTTGCGCACTTTCTCCAGCTCGGCAAAGGCCTTGGGCAGATGTGCCTTCAACTGTGCGACCGGTTCCGGAGTGCGCACGCCGGCCACCACGTCCTCGCCCTGCGCATTGATGAGGAACTCGCCGTAGAACACTTTTTCGCCGGTGGCGGGGTCGCGGGTGAAGGCCACGCCGGAGCCGGACTTGTCGCCGGTGTTGCCGAAGACCATCGACTGCACATTCACCGCGGTGCCCCACTCGTGCGGGATGTTGTATTTGCGGCGATAAACGATCGCGCGATCATTCATCCATGAGCCGAAGACGGCGCCGATGGCTCCATCGAGTTGCTCCCACGGATCGTTGGGAAAGGTCTTGCCGGTGCGCGCTTTCACCAGCGCTTTGAAGCGGCGGACGAGCTCCTGCAAATCCTCGGTGGTCAGCTTCGTGTCCTCGATCTCCTTGTGGTAGCGCTCGTGCTTGAGTGCGTGGATGACCGTTTCAAACGGCTCGTGGTCTTCACTGGGCCGCTTTTGCACGCCGAGCACGACGTCGCCATACATCTGAATGAAGCGGCGATAGCAATCCCACGCGAAGCGTTCGTTGGCGGTGGCACGGGCGACCGCTTCCACGGTCTGGTCGTTGAGGCCAAGGTTGAGGATCGTATCCATCATTCCCGGCATGGAATCGCGAGCTCCGGAGCGCACGGCGACGAGCAGGGGCATCTTGTCCTGGTCGCCGAACTTTACCCCCATGCTCTTTTCGAGATGGGCGATGCCTTCCTTGATCTGGGCCTGGAGCGCCTTGGGGTAGGAATGGGCGTGCTCGTAATAGTAGGTGCACACCTCGGTGGTGATGGTGAAGCCCGAGGGCACCGGGAGCCCGATGCGGCTCATCTCGGCGAGATTGGCTCCCTTGCCGCCGAGCAGGGGCTTCATGGAGCCATTGCCGTCGGCCTTGCCCCCTCCAAATAAATAGACAAACTTTTGCCCCGTATCCTGCTCCGTGTGATGGGTGCCATTAGCGCTTGAACCATTGGCGCTAGCACCCTTTGCAGAGGCTCTCACACGGGGGGATGGTGACAGACGAGCAGTTTTGGATTTTGTTGGCATATGTGGTTTTGGTTGAAAAAGGGGATTCGACCAAAAACCGGGCGGAGAAGCGGCTCTGCCGCTTTCAGGTCAAGCCGCGCTGGCTTTTGACGCAGCCTCGGGTGCCCCCGCCGCATGCGACTTCGCGACCGCCCCGAGCACCTGATTGATCGCGACCATGAAGTCGGCGAGTCCCGTGCTGGGAACGATGATGGAATTCCGGCGTCCGTGGGCTTCCTCGGTAATGCGTAAAAACTGGCCGCGTGGATTTTCGCGAAATTCGATGAAGAAATGCTTGCGCTCGACCTGCGTCTCGGTGGCGGCGATTATATTTTCCATAATATCTGGATCAACCTTGTCTATATATCTGAATCAAAAAGAGAAGGGGACAAGGTGGCAGAAGGTCTGCGGGCTGTAAACTGCTAATTTCCCGGTTTTTTGGCAGAAAAGCGGGTCATTTTGCGCATTTTATTGCTCGTTCCGCAGATGCAGTTTTACACAGTCCGGGCACACGCCGTGACTAAAAGTCGCGGTCGAATGATCGGCGATATAAGTCTCCACTTCCCCCCAGTAACCGGAGTCGTCGCGAATCTTTTTGCACCAGGCGCAAATGGGGAGAAGGCCGGTGAGGGTATTGACCTGTTCGAGGGCCCGCTCCAGCTCATGGATCACCTGCGTTTTGGACTCCTCGATGACATCGCGTGCTGCCAGCGCCATGCGCAGTTCCTCCAGGTTGCGCCGCAATTCCAACTGGGCCATTACCTGGCGGCTCAGTGCCCTCAAGGCGTCCTTTTGCTCTTCGCTCAGGGTTCGGGCCTTGTTGTCGATCACGCACAGGGTTCCGAGGATGAAGCCATCGCGTGCTCTTAGCGGGGCTCCCGCGTAAAAGCGGATCTTCGGTCCGCCGACCACGGCGTTCAAGCCCGCAAAGCGGTCATCGAGGGTGGTATCGGGCACGATGAAAAGTTCCTCGCCCACGATCGCGTGCGCGCAGATCGACTGCTCGCGGGGATCGCTGTCGTGAGTGAAGCCCACCTTGGACTTGAACCACTGGCGATCCGTATCCACCAGGGTCACGGTGGAAATGGGCGTGTCGCAAATGAAGGCAGCCAGGCGTGTGAGGTCGTCGAAGCCGGCTTCCGGCTTGGTGTCGAGAATCTTGTATTCGTAGAGGCTTTGGAGGCGCTCGTTTTCGTGATCAGGAATGGGTGCTTGCATGGGAGAACGGGCCAAGGTCTGGCATTCAATCCATTCAAATGATAGATATTACAAAAGTTAAATATAGGGAATTTGAACACTTCATTTGTTACGCAAAATACTTGCTCGGAGTCCGCAAGTCTCCAAAATGGGATGATTTTCTCTGAAAAGGATGCAAGTTCGGGTTTTGTAACGAAACGAACCCCCAACAGAGTGCCAAGGGTTGAAGTATTAAAAAGGGACCTATGGATGAACACATTATCATGAAGCATCGCAATTTGAGCCTTGCATGATTTTGGAAAAATACGAAATCCGTTACACCCGGTAAGCCCGGGATTCACGAAAGCAGACTGCCCGAAACACTATGGCCCAACCTCATGAAGCACCCGCTCCGCACCAGGACCAATCGCAACCACCCAGGCCCGGGCTTTTTCTGCTGCCGGGGCTTTTGGCTCGTGGTTCTGTTCCTGGCTGGGATCGGACTTTACAGTTGTTTAAAAAAACAGTCGGCGGAAGGAACGGGCGCAACGGGGGCCGTGGCCGGGGAAGGGAGTGGCGGGGGAAGACACGGAGCCGCGGGCCTGGCCAATCGCGTGATGCCGGTGGGCGTGGCCACTGCGGCCAGGGTCGACATTCGCATTTACCAAGACCGGGCTCCGGAACCGTTACCCCGTTGACAACCGTGACCGTGAAAAGCCGCGTGACTGGCCAGCTTATGAGCGTGGCTTTCCAGGAAGCGCAGATGGTGAGGCAGGGGGACGCATTGGCTGAGATCGACCCGCGTCCCTACGAGGCTGCGCTGCTGGAGGCGCAGGGCCAGTTGAAGAAGGACCAGGCTTCGTTGAAGAATGCGCAGCTCGACCTCGAGCGCGACCGCGTGCTGCTCTCGCAGAAGGCCACCACCCAGCAGACCTACGATACGCAAGCCGCGCTGGTAATGCAGGATGAGGGCGCGGTGGATGCCGACCAGGGCAGCGTGAACAATGCGGACCTCAACCAGCTGAGTATTCCCACATCACCGCGCCCGCGAGCGGTCGGGTCGGGCCGCGGAGGTGGACCCGGGCAACATCATCCAGAGCACGGATACGAATGGGCTGGTCGTCATCACCGAGATGCAGCCGATGGGCGTGAATTTCACGATTCCCGAGGACAGCCTGCCCGACGTGCTTTCGCAACTGCAGCGGCGGGGGAAAAGCTGAGCGTGGATGCGTATGACCGCGCGTTCCAGACCAAGCTCGCGAGTGGAACGCTGCTCACCACCGACAACCAGATCGACACCAGCACCGGCACGGTGAAGCTGAAGGCGACCTGTTCCCAATGAGGACGACAAGCTGTTCCCAAACCAATTCGTGAACGTGCAGGTGCTCGTGCGCACTTTGCACGACCAGGTGCTGGTGCCTGACCGCGGCGATCCAGGAGGGGACGCAGAATTCCAAGTTCGTTTACGTGGTGGAGCAGGGGCAGACGGTGAAGGTGCAGAAAATCACCCCGGGCTCGGTGGATGGCGACAACACGGCAATCAACGAAGGGCTGCAGGCGGGGCAGGTCGTAGTGGTGGACGGGGCGGACAAGCTGAAAGATGGGGCGAAGGTGCAGGTGTCCTCGCCCGGAACGGGGCCGCGAGCCCGTCGGCTTCGCCCCAGGCCGCCCGGCAGCATCATCACCGGCAGACTTCGTAAATGAATCCCTCCCGTCCGTTCATCCTGCGACCGGTGGCGACGTCGCTGCTCATGGTCGGCGATCCTGCTGGTCGGGCATCGTCGCGTTTCAGCATTTCCCGCTCTCCGCGCTGCCTGAAGTCGACTATCCAACGATCCAGGTCGCAAACGTTTTATCCCGGCGCGAGCCCGGATGTGATGGCGTCGTCCATTACTGCGCCGCTCGAAAAGCAGTTCGGCCAGATGCCGGGGCTAAACCAGATGTCCTCGACCAGCTCGGGCGGGCGCCTCGGTGATCACGCTGCAATTCAGTCTCGCTACTCAGTCTCGACATGGCCGAGCAGGAAGTGCAGGCCTCGATCAATGCCGCCGGGAACCTGCTGCCTACGGATCTTCCCGCGCCGCCGATCTATAACGAAGGTGAATCCCGCCGATGCGCCGATCCTCACCCTCGCCCTCACCTCGAACGACGATGCCGCTCACCGAGGTGCGAGGACCTCGCCGATATCCGGCTCGCGCAAAAAATCTCGCAGGTGTCCGGCGTCGGCCTCGTCAGCATCAGCGGGGGGCAGCGTCCCGCCGTGCGCATCCAGGCGAACCCGCGTCGCGCTCGCCGCGTATGGCATGAACATCGACGACCTGCGCACCACGATTGGCGCGGCCAACGTCAATCAGGCCAAAGGCAACTTCGACGGTCCGACGCGCAGTCCTACACCATCGATGCGAACGACCAGCTCCGCTCGACAGCAACGATTATCGACGGGCTGATCGTCGTCTACCGCAACGGCGCGCCGGTGCATCTCACCGACGTCGCGAAGATGATCGACGATGCGCCGAGAACACAAGCTCGGCCGCGTGGGTGAACCAGGACGCCCGCGATCATTCTCAACATCCAGCGCCAGCCCGGTGCGAACGTGATTCAGGTCGTGGACCAGATCAAGACGCTGCTGCCCCAGCTGCAAACCTCGCTGCCCTCGGCGATCAATATTTCTGATGCTCACCGATCGCACCACGACCATTCGTGCCTCGGTGAAGGACGTGCGAGTTCGAACTTACGCTTTCCATCGTACTGGTGGTGCTCGTGATGTTCATCTTCCTGCGCAATCTTTCGGCGACGATCATCCCGAGTATTACGGTGCCACTTTCCATCGTCGGCACGTTCGCGGTGATGTATTTGTGGGGCTTCAGTCTCAACAACCTCACGCTGATGGCGCTCACGATTGCAACCGGCTTCGTGGTGGATGACGCGATCGTGATGATCGAGAACATCAGCCGGTATCTCGAAGAGGGGGATTCCCCGCTGGAGGCCGCGCTCAAAGGCTCCGCGCAGGTCGGGTTCACGATCGTCTCGCTCACCATCTCACTGATCGCGGTGTTGATTCCGCTGCTGTTCATGGGCGATGTCGTCGGCCGGTTGTTCCGCGAATTTGCGATTACCCTCGCGGTGACCATCCTCATTTCCGCCGCCGTTTCGCTCACGCTGACTCCGATGATGTGCGCCACAGGTGCTGTTCGGATCTATCGTGTTTCCCTATTAACCTTAGCAATACGTAACGAACCAAGTACA
>JASGKO010000037.1:0-30960 GCA_049840595.1 Chthoniobacteraceae bacterium | reverse complement strand
TCGCTGGCTCAAAAACTTCGCGACCGCAGGCCTCATCCATTTTTTAAGTTTTAACTTCTAATTTTTAATTCGTCCTCCTGGGCATGGACGCGGCGGATGGAATCGGGCAGAGTTTCTTTCTGCATGAGCGCACATACTGCGAGTTTTGAAGTTTCCACCCGGGGAAAAGGCACCTACGAGATCACCGATGCGGTGGGGAGAATCGTCGCCGAGAGCGGAATTCGCGTGGGATTGGCGACGGTTTTCATCCAGCACACCAGCGCGAGCCTGATTATTTACGAAAACGCGGACCGCTCGGCACGGGTGGACCTGGAGGAATATTTCAACCGGCTGGTGCCGGAGGATGCTGATTATTTTGTCCACACCGCCGAGGGGCCGGATGACATGCCGAGCCATATCCGCATGGTGCTGACTCGGACCAGCGAGGCGATTCCGGTCGCCAGTGGTCGGCTCACCCTCGGGACGTGGCAGGGGATTTTTCTTTTCGAGCACCGCCGGGCCTCGCATCGGCGGCGAATCGTAGTAAGCGTAATTGGCGAATAACTCGCGAATGAACTTCGAGACACCGATCCGCATTCTTTCCGATCTGCACCTCGGACATCCGGCCACGATCGTGGAAGATCAGGAGCAACTCGTCCCTCTGCTGGAGGGGCGGGAAACCGTGGTTTTCAACGGCGATACGGTGGAGATGCGCTACCGCTCGCAACGCGAGGCGGCGGAGAAGACGCTGGCGGAACTGCGCCAGCTCTGCGCGCGGCTGGACGTGGTGCCGATTTTCATCAATGGAAACCACGACCCGATCGTATCGCCGACGAACCATCTCGATCTGGTGCGCGAGAGGGTGCTGATCACGCATGGGGACATTCTTTTCTACAGCATCTCGCCCTGGAGCCACGAGGCGAAATACGTGGCAGCCGCGCATTCCGAAGCGCTCTCGACGATGGATGCGGACGCCTTGACCACACTGGAGCATCGCCTGCATGCGAGCAAACAGGCGGCGCTGGCCCTGCAACTGCGCGAGCCGCCGGTGAACCACGGTCCGCTGGCGAAGCTGCTCACGGTGGCCCATCAAAGCTGGCCGCCATGGCGTCCGCTCCACATCATTCGCTGCTGGATGCTCACGCCGAAACGGGCGGTACGGCTGGTCCATCGCTACCTGGCCGAAGGCGAAATTCATCGTGCTGGGGCATACCCATTATGCAGGGATGTGGCAGCGAGGCGGAGTGACGGTTTTGAACAATGGGGGATTCTTTCCCCTCTCCCGGCAGCGGCTGGTGGATATTGAGAAGGGGCAGCTCTACTTCCGTGAAGTGATCAAGGAAGGCGGACGCTTTGTCGTCGGAAAAACCCTGGCGGAATTTCCGTTGCCGAGCGGCGAATGAGCCCTAGGATTTTGGGATGCCACCGATTGTCCGTTGCCCGACTTGTAAAAAGGAAAGCGATTTTGAAGCTGATCCCTTTGGCCCTTTTTGCTCGCGCCGCTGCAAGCTGATCGATCTCGGCCAGTGGTTTGAAGAGAGCCATGTGATCAGCGATCCGCTCACGGCAGATCATTTTGCGGAGTATGAGGAAAAAACGGGGGAGGAGCTGGACCGGCGGAATAGTTTACCGCAGCAGCGCGGAGGCGCAGAGATAAGAAAAAAGCCCAAAGCGATGCAGTGAGGCACGGCCTTGGGCTTTTAGTGGTGGTGAGTTTTTTAGCGGGTGAAGCGGGCTTCGACTTTTTGCTGGAGGCTTTCCGCGATTTTTTCGTCGCCAAGGCGTTCGAAGACTTCGTTGAGGAAGCCAAGGACGATCAACTTCTGCGCCTGCTGGCGGGTGATGCCGCGAGAAAGGAGGTAGAAGAGTTCTTCCTGCTCGATCTGGCCGCTGGTGGCACCGTGGGTGCAGCGCACGTCGTTGGCTTCGATTTCAAGGCCGGGGGCGCTGTTGGCTTCGGCCTCGTCGCTGAGCAACAGGTTGCGCACCTTCTGATACGCATCGGTCCGGTGGGCACCGGGCTCCACGCGGATGAGGCCGCTGAAGGTCGTGCGCGCGGTGTCGTCGAGTGAGTTCTTGTAGAGAAGGTCGCTCGTGGTATTCGGCACCTGGTGAATCTGGAACGTGCGCTGGTCGATCTCCTGCTCACCCTCGGCGACGGAGACGCTGAGCATATCACTGCGACCACCGGTCCCGGCGAGGCGGCTCACGCTCTCACTACGGGCGTATTTGGAACCGAGATTCAGCAACAGGCTGGTGGCGGAGGCATCGCGATCCACAGTCGTGTTGTTGATCTGGAAAGCCTGGGTCTGCTGGCTCCATTGTTGGACGCAGACGTAGGTAAGCTTCGCGCCGGGTTCGAGATAGAGATCGTTCACGCCGCAGGCGAAGCCGGGCATCTGCTCCGCGCTCTCGAAGTAATCGACGAGCGTCACCTTGCTGTTTGCGCCCGCGATAATGAGCGTGTGCGGGAAGGTGGAACCATTCGCGCCGGAGAGCCAATGAAAGACTTCCAGCGGCAGCTCGATTTCCACGTTTTTCGGCACGTAAAGGAAGGTGCCGGTGCGGACGTTCGCCTCGTGCAGGGCGGCAAATTTCTGACCACCGAGAATGACATCCTGCGCCATGAAGTGCTTGCTGAACAGCTCGGCATGCTCGGTCGCAGCCTTTTCCAGCGGCTCCCAAATCACGCCTTTGGCCTTCAATTCCTCGACCAGCACTTCGCGCTTCAGAAGTTGATCGTTGGCGAAGACCATGCGACCGGCGACTTCACTTTGACCGACGGAACGGTCGAGGAGTTGCGCGCGCACTTCGTCGCTGACGGGCAGCGGCTTGACGAATGAAGTGAGGTCAATGGATTTGAGATTGGTGAAGCGCCAGGTCTCGTCGGTGCGCTTCGGCATCGGGAGCGATTCGAAAGTGCTCCAGGCTTCGCTCCGTGCATTTTGCAGAGTAGCGGGCAGGTCGCTGGCGATTTCCGGTTGGGCGAGCAGAGAGGTATTTTCGTCCGCGGTTGGGGTACAAAGTTCGGTAGGCATCAAAAGTGTGTCACTCATGGTTGTGAATCCCTTCGGGGGGCTTAGCCCACCGATCCTTCCATTTCGAGATCGATCAGACGCTTCAGCTCGACGCTGTATTCCATCGGGAACTGGCGCACGAGGTCATTGACGAAGCCGTTCACACTGAGGCTCATCGCCTGCGCTTCGGTGAGGCCGCGCGACATCATATAGAAGATCTGTTCTTCGCTAATCTGCGAAACGCTCGCCTCGTGCTGGGTGGCGTTGCCGGTGCCACGCACGGTGATCGCCGGATAGGTGTCGGTGCGGGAATCGGTGTTGATGAGTAGCGCGTCGCACTCGGTATTGTTCTTGCAGCCCTTGAGGTGCTTCGGCACGTGGACGAGCCCACGATAGGTCGCCTGGCCAGTGCCGACGCTGATGCTCTTGGAAACGATGTTCGACGTGGTTTCATCGGCGGCGTGAATCATCTTCGCACCGGTATCCTGATGCTGGCCGTCGCTGGCGAGGGCGATCGAAATCACTTCGCCGCGAGCTTTGCGCCCCTTCAGCACGACGCCGGGGTATTTCATGGTGAGGCGGGAGCCGATGTTGCAATCGATCCACTTCACCTCGGCCTCTTCGTGGGCGACGGCGCGTTTGGTAACGAGGTTGAAGACGTTGTTCGACCAGTTCTGCACGGTCACATACTGAATCTTTGCGCCTTTGAGCGCGACCAGTTCCACCACGGCAGAATGCAGGGTGGCGGTCTCAAATTTCGGGGCGGTACAACCTTCCATGTACATCACCTCGCTGCCTTCGTCGGCAATGATAAGCGTGCGCTCGAACTGGCCGAAGTTCTCCGCGTTGATGCGGAAATAGGCCTGGAGCGGGTGCTTTACCTTCACGCCCGGCGGGACGTAGATAAACGAGCCGCCGCTGAACACCGCGCTGTTCAGCGCACTAAACTTGTTGTCGCCAGTGGGGATGACTTTGCCGAACCACTTCTTGAAAATCTCGGGATGATCGCGTAGCCCCTCCGTGGGCCCGACGAAAATCACGCCCTGGTCGCCGACGGCTTTCTTGATGTTGGAGTAAACCGCCTCACTGTCGAACTGGGCCTCGACGCCAGCGAGGAACTTGCGCTCCTGCTCCGGAATGCCGAGTCGCTCGAAGGTCTGCTTCATGTCCTCGGGCACATCGTCCCAGCTCCGGCTGGGCTTCTGCCCGTTCGCCAGATAGTAGCGGATGTTGTCGAAGACGATTGTATTGAGATCCTTGGAAGCCCAGTGCGTGGGCATCGGCTTGCTGTTGAAGACGTCGAGGGCCTTGTGGCGGAACTCGCGCACCCAGTCGGCTTCACCTTTGACATTGGTGATGTAGTCGATGGTCTCGTGCGTGAGGCCGACGCCGGCGTCATATTGGTGGCTCTCGGGATACGAGAAATTGCCGACGCTGCGGTCGATGTCGAGTTGAGTCGATTCAGTTTCCATGGCGTTTCTCCAATGGGTTAGACCGCCGTGGTGGCGGCAATTTCTTCTTTGATCCAGTCGTAGCCTTTTTCTTCCAACTCGAGCGCAAGCTCGGGCCCGCCGTTGCGGACAATGCGGCCATGCACCATCACGTGCACGTAGTCGGGCTTGATGTAATTGAGCAGGCGCTGGTAGTGCGTGATGAGCAGGATGCCGACCCCCGGGCCGCGCAGGGTATTCACGCCGTGCGACACGATGCGGAGGGCGTCGATGTCCAGGCCGCTATCCGTCTCATCGAGCACGGCGTATTTCGGCTCCAGCATCGCCATTTGCAGGATTTCGTTGCGCTTCTTTTCACCACCGGAAAAGCCTTCGTTCACCGAGCGGGCGGTAAACTTCCGGTCCATTTCCAGCAGATCCATCTTTTCATACATGTGCTCGTAGAAATCGACGGCCTCGATCTCTTCGCCCTCGGGCAGGCGGGCCTGCAAGGCGGCGCGGAGGAAGTTCGCATTGCTCACGCCGGGGATTTCCATCGGATATTGCATGGCAAGGAAAAGTCCGGCGCGGGAGCGCTCGTCGGGCTGCATCCCGAGAATATTCACACCGTCCATGAGCACTTCGCCGCTGGTCACTTCATAGCTGGGATGGCCGCCGAGCACCTTGGCGAGCGTGCTCTTGCCCGAACCGTTCGGCCCCATGATGGCATGCACCTTGCCAGGCTCGATCTCCAGGCTCAGGCCGCGAACGATTTCCTGCCCCGCCACGTTGGCGTGCAGATCTTTGATAATCAATGAACTCATGGTTTGCTTTTTCGGTGGGTATGCTTGGTAGCGTTGGAATCTTTTTTGGCGCACTCGGGGCAGAGCCCGCGGAATGCCACTTCGTGATGTCGCACGACGCACTGGCGGGGGAGCTGCCAGGTCTCGCTGAGGCGGGCTTCCTCGCGCTTCGGCACATCCATCACCGTGCCGCAGTCGTCACAGAAGAAATGGCCGTGCTCCTGGGTATTCGCACAATAGCGGGAAGGCTGGCGCTCGATGTTCACGTGGCGGACAAGGCCGCACTCGGTCAACGTTTCGAGACAATTGTAAACCGTCGCGAGGGAAATCGTGGGCATTTCCTGCTTCACCCGGAGAAACACATCAGTCGCCGTGGGGTGGTCCCGCTGCGTCATCAACGCATCGTAAACGGCGCGACGCTGCCCGGTGAGACGAAACCCCTTTTGGGAGATCGTCTCATCATAGCTATGCTCGTGGTCGTGCTTCGACATCGGGGAAATAAGGTAAGGCTGCCCGGAATCCTTATCAAGAATTATTCCAAATAAAGACTTTAAGTTCACCTCGGAGTTGCACTAGAGCAACCGTGACACGCTCGGGACCTTCCCCGACAAAGTTCTTCCCCGAAGGTCCGGTATCAGGCAGAAGAGTTCATTGAAAACTCGGAAACGCCTTAAAATCGTCAGCATCATCCTCGGGTGCGTTCTTGGAATTCTTTGTTTTATCGTGCTCAAAATTGCCGCCTCCCTTTCTTCGCCACCACGACGGGCTTTGCAGCCGTATCACGAGGACTGGCTGGGGCATCCCGAACAGCATGGGATCCAAATCGAGCGATTCTCCTGCCTCAATGGAAATGCCCCTTGCCTGCTTGTAACGCCCCGAGCAGATGTCCCGGTCTCCGAACGTGGGGCGGCAATCCGACGGCAGTTGCAAGAAATGGGGTGCACGCTGGGAACACCGGGCAAGGTGCGAGGAACGCTGGTATTGCTGCATGGCCGCACCGGACGAAAAGAGGATTTACTGCCGGTGGCGGAACGCTTTTGCGCCGTCGGATATCGCTGCGTCCTACCCGACTTGCCAGCCCACGGCGATAGTCCGCTTCAAGCGGTCTATTTTGGCACTGGGCCAGGGGAAGCCGATTTCGCCAGTGGGGTGCTAGCAGAAGTGGCGACCAAGCGCGGATTTGCTATCAGCCCGGCGGCCATTTGGGGCATTTCGATGGGCGGTTGTTACGCGATCCGTTCCCTCGCAACGCACCCGGGTGCATGGAACTGCGCAGTCATTGTGAGCTCGTTCGATTCACTAGAGGAAGCGATTCGGGAACAAAGCTGGTCGCGGGCATGGATTCTGGCTCCTCTGCTTTCCCAGGCAGTCGATTTTACACTGAAAGCCCGCTATGGACTGGATGTGCAAGTGGTGAAGCCGGCACAATGGATTGCCACGACGAAGATCCCGATTTTTGTTGCCCATGGAACGGCAGACACCCTCTTTCCGCTCAAAACGGGGCGCAGGCTCTTTGATGCCATCCCGTACGGGCAGAAGAAGTGGATGGAAGTCGATGGCGGCACTCACGATAACGTCCTCGTCACTCCGGCACCTTTGTATGCCAACATGGCGGCTTGGTTTTTGAATCACATGCCGAAGGAGGGCGATTGATCGCGCCATATTCCCCAGTCCCTGCCATCAGAAACGGGGCATTGCCAGAAGAGAACGGCATGTGTAAAGTCGCTCTGATCCCATGGAGTATCCCCAGGCTGATATTGACTTGGAAATTACGCTGGTTCAAAGGGTCGGCCAGGGGGATCGTGCTGCGTTCGAAGAGCTTTATGAACGTTACTCCGCAGTATTGCTTTCCACCGCCTTCCGCATTCTCAACGATCAGGAGTCGGCAGAAGACGTCCTGCAGGACGTGTTCATCCAGATCTGGGACAAGGCGCTGATGTATGATCCGAAGCGGGGCAAACCGCTCACTTGGGCAGTGACGATGACCCGCAACCGCTCCATCGACCGCCTGCGCTCCAAGCAGCGCCGCCACCGGCTCCAGGACGACCTGGAAAAGGAAACCTCCATCTTTGAGAAGCTGAACGACCTGGATTCGCTCGACTCGGTGGAAGCCGGGGAAAAGAGCAAAATCGTCCATGAGGCGGTCATGCAACTTACCAAAGACCAGCGGGAGGCCATCGAACTGGCCTTTTTCTCCGGGCTCACTCAATCGGAGATCGCCGGGCGGCTCCACGAGCCCCTGGGAACAGTAAAAGCCCGGATCCGGCGCGGAATGATGCGGCTGAAAGATCTCATTCAGCCAAATTTGGAATGATGAATTTTCTATTCACTGCGTCTTAGTTCAGACTTAATCAGTGACGAACTAGAAAACTTCTGTTATCCCGCCAACCCTTTCCATGTCTGAATCCTCAGTTTTAGATGCACCTTCGGCGACGACCACCCGCGCGGCCATGGAGCCGATCCGCGCCCGGGCCAAATTTTTCTTCGACGGCGAAAACAAGTTCTTCATCAAGGGCGTTACCTACGGCCCGTTTGAACCGGATGCCGCGGGCGACTTCGTCGGCAACCCCGAAAAAGCCCGCGCCGATTTCACGCTGATGCAGGAACTGGGGGTCAACCTCCTGCGCATCTACCATATCCCTCCCCGCTGGTTCCTCGATCTCTGCGCGGAATTCAAGCTGCGGGTGATGATTTCCATCCCGTGGGCGGAACACGTCGAGTTTCTCAACAACCCGAAAATCCGCTCGCAGGTGGTGAAAACCATCCGCGAGGGCGTGGCGAAGAACAAAGGCCACGAAGCGATCTTCGGTTACCTCGTCGGCAACGAAATTCCCTCGCACATCGTGCGCTGGCTGGGCGCACGACGGGTGATCAGTTTCGTGGAGAAATTGATCGATGAAGCCCGCTCGGCCGATCCACGACCGCTCTACAGCTACGCCAGCTACCCACCCACCGAGTATCTGCTGCCGGGCAATGTCGATTTCTACAGCTTCAACGTGTATCTGGAACGCCAGGTGGATTTCGAGCGCTACCTCGCGCGATTGCAGAACCTCGCAGAGGACAAGCCGCTCATCTTCGGCGAGTTCGGCCTCGACACGATTCGCAAGGGCGAGGACATGCAGGTGGAAGTGCTCGACTGGCACCTCGACTGCGTGGTGAAGGGCGGCGCGGCGGGCACCATTTTCTTCTCGTGGACCGATGAATGGTTTACCGGTGGTCATGACATCACGGACTGGGCGTTTGGCCTCGTTACCCGCGACCGCAAGCCGAAGAAGGCCTTCTATTCACTGAAGGCCAAGCTCGCGACCACGGAATACGTGACCACCCGGGTGAAGCTGGATAAATACCCGCGCGTCTCGGTGATCGTGTGCTCCTACAACGGCGGCAAGACGCTGCCAGACTGCCTGGAGTCGCTGGAAAAGCTGAACTACCCCGACTACGAAATCGTGCTGGTGGATGACGGCTCGAAGGACGACACGGTGCAGATCGCGGACAAGTTTCTCTCGCGTTATTCGCCCACGGGCAAGGCACCGGAGTCGCAGCCGTTTGAAGGCGGCGCGCCGGGCACTACGCATCAGATTTCCGGCCGACTCCATTACATCCGGCAGAAGAACATGGGCTTGAGCTTTGCCCGTAATATCGGTGCGCAGGCCTCGACCGGCGAAGTCTTTGCCTACACCGACTCGGACTGCATGGCCGACCCGGACTGGCTCTATTACATGATCGGCACGCTGATCAGCGGCGACTATGTGGGCGTGGGTGGACCGAACATCTCGCCCCCCGCGGTGGACTGGATTCAAGCCGCGGTGGCGGCTGCTCCCGGCGGTCCTTCGCACGTGCTGCTCACCGACGTGGTGGCCGAGCACATCCCGGGCTGCAACATGGCGTTCCATCGCTGGGCCTTCGAGAGCATCGGCGGCTTTGATACCGAATATCGCAAAGCCGGTGACGACGTGGATTTCTGCTGGCGCTTGCAGAACAACAACGGCGTGATCGCCTTCAGCCCCTCGGCGATCGTGTGGCACTACCGCCGCTTTACCCTCACCGCCTTCCGCAAGCAACAGGAAGGCTACGGCGAAGCGGAATCGATGCTACGCTTCAAGCACCTCATTTTCTTCGGGCCGACCGGCACCGCAAAATGGAAGGGGCAGATCTACGGCGCACCGCGCTTTACCTGGCTGCTCAACCGGCCGGTGATTTATCACGGCGTGTTTGGGCAGGGGCTGTTCCAGTCCATCTACCCGACGCAGCAATCCGAAATCGCCGCCTACCTGAGCAGTATCGAGTGGTTGGTGCTGACGGTGCTGATGTTCGTGCTCTCGCTGCAATTCCCGAGCCTCGGTATCGTGTCCTACATCATGTTTGGCGGCACTTTCCTGGTCGCGCTTTCCTACATGCTGCACGCGCGACTGGAGCGGCGTTTCGACACGATCCGGGCACGATTGCTGGTGACCTTCCTCGCCTTTGCACAACCGCTTACGCGTGGCTGGGCTCGCTACTTCACGTGGCTCAAGTTCAAGCGCACGCCGCAGGCGGTTATCGCCTCGCCAGAAAAAGAACTGCCCAAGGCCAGCCTGCGCGGCAGTATCTCGAAGCTGAACTTTTGGAACGAAACCGGCGTCGGTCGGGAAAAGCTGCTCGAAGGAAGCCTTTGCCTTGCTCGAAACGGAAGGCTGGCGCTACTCGTCGGATACCGGCTGGAGTGACTGGGACATTCAAATCTACGGCAACCTGTGGTGGGGCGTGGTCGCGCGGACGGTCACGGAATACCACGGCGGGCCGAAGTGCCTCACCCGCGTCCGGCTGCACTACAAGCCGGTCTTTACGACCGTGCTAACCAATGTCCTGGCGATCGGCGTGGTGCTCTACAACCTGATTTTCGTGAAGAGCATCGGGCTCGTCTTCGAAGGCTTCTGCGCGCTTTACCTGGTCTTTTTGATCTCACTGTTCTGGCGTGGCTTCCGGCTCAAGCGCCGCGTGGCCGAGCTGATGACGGCAGCCGCAAGCCGCTCGGGGCTGACCCGGGTCTTTGGCCAGAAGGCAAAGCCCGCGCCGCCCGCCTAGCCTCCGTTGTTCAGCCATGAGCACGCGCACGGCAGATTATGAATTCTCACTGCCCGATGAACTGATCGCGCGTCATCCGGCTCCGCGCCGCGATGCGTCGCGGATGCTGGTATTGCGGCGGAAGGAACGGACGATCGAGCACCGCACCTTCACCGAATTCGCGTCCTTGATCCCGCCGGACTCGCTCGTCGTGCTCAATAATACCAAGGTGATTCCGGCCCGCGTTTTTTCGGACGATGGGCGGATCGAGCTGCTGCTGCTCGAAGCGCTCTCCCCCACCCGCTGGCAAAGCATGGTGCGGCCCGGGAAGAAGATGCGCCTCGGCGCGGAGGTGGTGGTGGATGGAGTGATCGGGCGCGTCCAGCAGGTGCTGGAAAGCGGGGAGCGGATCATTGAATTCGAGCAAGTGCTCGATCTTGATCGCGTAGGCAAGCTGCCGCTGCCGCCCTACTTCGAGCGCGAAGCGGACCAGGAGGACCAGGAACGCTACCAGACCGTCTATGCGCGCGAACCCGGGGCGGTCGCGGCTCCCACGGCGGGGCTGCATTTCACGCCGGAGATTCTCGCCCGCGTGCCGCATGAGTTCGTGACGCTGCATGTCGGCGCGGGCACTTTCAAGCCGGTGCAGGTGGAGGATGTGAGCCTGCACTCCATGCACGAGGAACGCTTCCTCGTCAGCGAAACAGCGGCAGCCCGCCTCAATACCGCCCCTTGCGTGGTCGCGGCGGGAACGACGACCGTGCGCGTGCTGGAAACGTGTATGCGCGATCATGGCCAGATTGTGGCCGGACGCGGCTCGACAAATATCTTCATTCATCCCCCCCACCCGTTTCGACGAGTCAACGCGCTGCTGACGAATTTCCATCTTCCAAAATCGACCCTGCTCATGCTGGTGAGTGCCTTTGCGGACCGGGAATTCATCCTGCACGCTTACGAAGAAGCAGTCCGCGAGCGCTACCGCTTTTTCAGCTACGGCGATTGCATGCTCATTCTGTAGAAGTTTTCTGAACGATAGAAAACGCAATCACGCCCAAACTGAATAATTGCTTATCTGCAATACCCCGGGCGACTCAGCCGGAGTTTATTAATCTTGTAATATTTAAGGGGCTGTTTTTTCATTAACCCAGCGTTGCGTCTTAACTTCACCCCAAGGAAATGAAATCGCTCTCCTCCCCCGTGCTGCGGGTTGGCCTCGGTATTCTGGCCCTCTCCGCCCCCTCCCAACTCCACGCCGACATGCTGGCCAAGCCCAGCCGCCCACCGGCCTCGCTCCCAGCGGAAAAATCATCCGACCTTCCCATCGCGGCCCCACCCTCCGCTACACTGCAACCGTTCATCGACAGTCATCTCAGCAAAATCCTCACCCCACTGGGAACGCCCGCCTTTGATCAGTCGGAAATCATCGCCAGCCTGAAGGCCAACTACGCGGATGGCCAGGCTTCCGCTCCAGTGGCCCGCCAGGCGGCTTATCACCAGGCGCAGATCGTTTGCGATGCGCTCATCGCCGCCATTGAGGAACGGCAACGCAACTCCGCGGGTGCTGGCGGTTCGATGGCCGCCCGCAGTTCCGAAGCCGCGCAGGGCTGGGGTGGAATTCAGGCCACGAAGCGCGCCCGTGATCGCGATACTTTCTTCACCCAAAGCGAGCAGGATACCTGGCTGCAGCGGGCCGCGACCCTGCGTGCGAACATCGTGCAACTCGATCTCCAGGAGCGCGCGGCCGAACGCGCCGCCGGGGCCTGGCCCGCGCCCAGCCCGCTGCCCGCGGCCGTCGCCAAGGCCGAGGCTCCCTTGGGCAGCGACATTGTCGTCGGCGACTGGCTCGCAGAAGGCCATGCCCTCATCAAACTTCTGCCCGATAACTCAATCGGCGGTGGTCGCAGCGGCAGATGGAATTTCATCGGCACCCATACGGATGGCAGCCGCGAGTATGTGTTGCACTGGAATCTGCCCAAAAACTGGACGGATCGCCTGGTGCTCACCGCCGATGGGAATACCCTCGATGGGAAGACGCGCGGGAATAAACACATCGTTTACCAGCGGCAGTAAGGTTTTGCCGGGATGGAGACCGCTTCGAAGCCGCTGGAATATTCCAACCCACCCAGAGTGACCTTTCGACGGGCGAGGCAGAGGCTTACTGCTGCACGGCGCCGACGTAGGGCAGGAAGGTGAAGTTCGGGTCCGGCGGGCTCTTGGTCGCGGTGCCTCCGAAGTTGGGATCGAACTCGCGACGCTTCTTCAGCGAGACGTGTCCGTCGCAGAAAAGGAAATTTGCTGCGGCATCCGCCTGCGCGGTCCAGGTGCCATCCGGTTTCAAAATATCCCCTTTCAGGAAGAGCGCGACAATGTAGGTCGGATTCAGATTGGCGTAACTATCCAGCGTCTCAGCCAGGAACACTGTGGCGGAAGGCTTGGCAATACGGGCGACGTTCAACTGCGGGAGCGCGCCGGTGCTCAGGTAGTAGTTCATCGCGTAGCAGAAGAGGAATTTCGACTGGTAGTTGTTATTGACGAACGTCGGCACGGCGGGGTTGATCCACACCGATTTCTGCCCGGCCTTCGGATAGGTGGCCACGGTCATTTTCGACATCGGCAACTGGCTCATGTACGGCGGCAGCACGTTGTACCACGCCGTCGCGCTGGTGGGAGTGATCGGCTGCCCTTCCCAGGGCAGGCGGTTGCCGCGATCGCTCAGCAAGAGATTGAGCGCAGAACCCCACTGGCGGAGATTGTTGAGCGATTGCGTCTGCTGCGCGGTGGTCTGGATCTTGGCAATCGAGCTGAGCAGCAGCCCGGCGAGGATGGCGATAATGGCGATCACGATGAGCAATTCGATCAACGTGAATGCAGTTCTACTGTGGCATGAATACTTCATGAGTCCCTGTGGTTCCCGGTTGGTGATTTTCGTCCCGTAAGTCCCTTATGATTCCCAGAAACGGTCCAACGAATTGGATGGGGTCCGCCTCTTATTGAAGCCGCTGAGAATATTCAGCATTACAGAAATGTCAACTTTAAGTGGAGTGATTTTGATCACCAAAACACGACCCTGTAGCGGCGGTCGATGACCGTCGCAAAATGTCGCGTGAAAAATGGCGACGGTCACAGACCGCCGCTACAGCTTGTTTTTCGAAAGCAGTGCATTACCCATCCGGATTTGCGATCCGGTCTGCACGTGATCGCATAAAGTGAAGCCTTTTGGCGCGAGCACGATAATCGTGGAGCCATGCTCGAACCAGCCCATCTGCTCGCCTTTGCCGAAGGTCACATCGCATGGAATGGACTCGGGCGTAGCGTGACGCGGATCGACCACCAAATCGAGAAACCGCAGCCGAATCCCCGCCACAAGGATCGCCGCCACAGGCACCAGCGTGATCAGCGAGTCATCCGCCGCCAGCCGCGTGCGAATGACCGCGCGTTCGTTGCGACAGAACAGCTTCGGCACGCGCGCCAGCGTGGGCGGGTTCACATTCCACACATCGCCCCAGATGTGGCGAACACTTTCGACACGGCAATCGTGCGGCGCATGAAAGCGATGATACATCGCAGCGGTGAGCCGGAGCGTGACAAAACAGCCGCCCTCATAAAATGCAGCCAGCTCCGGATCGCGGAGCAATTCGGCCAGCGGATAGGAGGAGCCTTTCACCTGCAAAAGCTCACCACCGCAAATCTCCCCACCCGCGCCGACGATGGCGTCGCAGGGGCTGCTAAGCATCGCGGAATCTTGATTGATCGGACGCGCACCGTCTTTCAGTTCGCGGATGAAGCAATCGCGCATGCTGGTGAAATGCGTCTGCTTCGCCTCGCTCAAATCGAGCGCGCAAAACAGCTTCCAGACTCCGATAGAGACATCGCGCACCAGCGGCTGCTCAATCCGGCTGAACCAGCCGATGAAACGAGTCGCCAGCCGCCGGGGAAGGCGGTTGGTGAGGAAAAAATTCAGTCCCTCTGTCTTGAAGATGTTACTGAGAAGTGGTCGCACTTTGAAGTCCCGGTGTGATTTGCTTATCATCTTTGAACCATGAATGACCGATTCGTCAAAACGATGTTGCCGGCCTTGGGGGCTGCCGCACTGGTAGCGGGCCTGCTGAAAGCGAAGCGTCGCCTCGAACTTTCACGCGCCAAGCATCCTTCGTTGACCGGGCATTCCAAGATGTCGCGCCGGGTCGCTTCGCTGGTCCCGTTTTACGAATTCACCGGCGACCAGTTTTTCCGCTCCGATGACGCGCCGGAGGAAATCGGCACGCGGCGTCACGACGGCTTCATGCGGCTGGCGGAGCTTTATCGTGAACGCTTTGCCAAAACACGCCAGGCCACCGCGGAGGTGCGCGACAGTATTTCCGACGTGCAGTTTACCGAAACCTATCGCGTGCCCTTCCAATACAGTCGCATGGTGCGGGCGCATCTCGGCGCGGGCTCGTTCCTGCAATCGTCGGACGGCGTGATGCTGACCGATCTGGATGGCAACCGCTTCTACGACCTCACCGGTTCCTATGGAGTGAATCTTTTCGGCAACGATTTCTACAAATCGTGCATGGAGCAGGGCTACGAGAAAGTGCGTGCGCTCGGGCCGGTGCTGGGCGGCTATCATCCGGTGATCGCGGAAAACGTCGCGCGGCTGAAGGAAATCTCCGGGCTCGACGAGGTGTCGTTTCACATGTCCGGCACCGAGGCGGTAATGCAGGCGGTGCGACTGGCGCGCTACCATACCCGGCGCAAATATCTGGTGCGCTTTTGCGGGGCCTATCACGGCTGGTGGGGCGATGTGCAACCGGGCGTGGGCAATCCGATCGCAGCCAACGAAACCTACACGCTCTCCGAGATGTCCGAGGCCGCGCTGCACGTCTTGCGCACGCGGCGCGATATCGCCTGCGTGCTGGTGAATCCGCTCCAGGCGCTGAGCCCCAACCTGCCCGCGCCCGCCGATTCCTCGCTGGTGGACAGCGCACGGCGGGCGGGCTTTGACAAGGCGGCCTACACCGCGTGGCTGCAGGAGCTGCGCACAATCTGCACGGAGCGCGGGATCGCCTTGATTTTCGACGAGGTGTTTCTCGGCTTCCGGCTTGCTCCAGGCGGCGCGCAGGAATATTTCGGCGTGCCGGCGGACCTCGTGACCTACGGCAAGACGCTCGGCGGCGGCCTGCCGGTGGGCGTGGTGTGCGGACGGCACGAATGGATGAAGCGCTTTCGTGAAGACCGGCCAGCGGACATCTGCTTTGCGCGCGGGACGTTCAATTCCCACCCAAGCGTGATGGGCGCGATGCATGAATTTTTGGAACGGCTGAAGACGCCGGAAATTCTGAAACTCTACGAGAACCTCGATGAGCGCTGGGACCTCCGCGCGGGCCATCTCAACCAGCGGCTCGCCGACGAGCAACTGCCGGTGCGGGTGGCGAATCTCTCCAGCGTGTGGACGGTGCTTTACACCATGCCCTCGCGCTACAACTGGATGTTGCAATACTATCTCCGCGCCGAGGGGCTGGCGTTGAGCTGGATTGGGACAGGACGGTTTATTTTCAGCCTGAACTACACCGATGCCGACTTCGAGACCGTGGCCGACCGCTTCCTCGCGGCCGCCCGCGCGATGCAGGCGGATGGCTGGTGGTGGCAGGATCCGAACCCGAATCCAACGCCGATCAAGCGCCGTATCCTCAAGGAGATGATCGGATCGCTGCTGAACCGTCGCCAGACTTAAGGCGGCTCGAGTTTCATGAAGTCTTAGTCCCGGAGGGACGCCGGAAATTAGCCGGTGGTGAAAACCACCGGTTTGCAATTTTTCCCAAGAACCTGCGCCCCGAAGGGTCGCTGGAAACCAACCGTCGCGAAGAAAGTGGATTCCCATTTTCCAGCGGCCCTCCGGGACGCAAAAAATTGAGGGAATGTGGTACCGGTGGTTCTCGCTGCGCTTCACCACCGGCTAATTTCCGACGTCCCTCCGGGACTTTCAGCAATTACGCTCGTCCCCATCTCGCGAAATTCAACTTTGCTCAAACGGGCAGTCGCTGGTGGGAGGCGATTTAACCATGGCGACCTCATCCTCAACGGCCCACAGGGCCGTGGCTACACGGCGTACTCACGTTTAATGGATGATTTATACTCGGGCGCGGATTTTTAGAGTTTGCTCCAATAAACGAAACCACCTGTTCAGCCACCGGGCCCGGGTGCGTGAACATTCCGAAGTGACCGCCGGGGAGCGTCACCATGGTGGCCGCCAGATGAAGCTGGCAAATCTCCTCGGCATTGTGCCGCGGGACCACCTGGTCGTCGGCAAAATCAAGGCACAGGACTGGTTGCGGGCAGTTTTGCAACGTCTCCCGCACATCCACCTCCAGAATCGCCCGGCCGCGCTCGGCCAGGGCTTGCGCGGAGACTCGCGACCAGGTTTCCGCCTTCGCCACGCGGAGTGGATCGTCGCGTCGCCGCAGCCAGACGGGAAGGCGCCGCATCGCCCGCAGCGTCCACACCACAGGCGGCACCATCGCAAAACGGTAGCGCGGCAGGCCCGGCTTTGGCGCGCGCACAAAGGTGGAGCAAAGGATGATGCCCTTGACTCGCTCCGGCTCCACCGCCGCCAGCATGATCGCAAGCGGCCCCGAAAACGAGGAAGCGAAAATGGTGAACTCCGGGAGATCCGCTGTAACTTCCCGCACGAATTGTAACAACTCGTCATATCCGCCGGCATTCGGCGTTGGGAAGACAATCACCCGGGGTTGAATGGAGCTTGGAAGCAGCGCCAGCAACGGACGAAAGAAAACGTCGGTCCCGTCCAGCCCGGGTAGAAGCACCAGTGTCGCGACAGGCTCCATCGGGCGCTTCCAACTTCGCCGCCTTTAGTGACGCTCCTGCACGGGATTCAGCCCGTCGTCCTCATCCTCTTCTTCCACCGGGGCACCGTGATGCACGTGGAGCATCGGGTCCATGAGTTCCCCGCGCATGAGGCACAGCGGCGCCTTGTGATAGAGCATCAGATCGTTAAAAGGATCGGTGAGGATCTTCGTCATCCAGGCAAGGCCGTTCTCGACGTCCTTGATGAAGAAAAGATGGATGGTGCGAAAGAGGAGTCCGCCGATGCCGAGCGCCAGCCAGAGGATCGCAAGGTTATTGAGAAAATCCCCGGCATTCGCCGGAACCGGAAGGAGGCCAAAGAGCGTGGGACTTGCCCACAGGAGCAACGGCGAGAGTGCCCAGATCGCCATCAGGATCACCTTACGAAACAGGTTATAGCCGACCTTGATCTCTTCCTTGTGATCGTGCGTCGCATGGTTCACATCGTCGTATTCATGCGGTTCGAAAAAGAAGTGGCCAGCCTGGCGGCTGGTCATGCCAAAGAGCCACCCAAGCAGCACGGCAAATGCCGGGTACTTGAACACGGTGGCGTAAGCGGTGAGAAAACTGAGCGCACTCAGAAAGTGCAGCGCCTGGTTGATGCGGCTGTGGTGGTAAAAACGGTGATCGTCCCAACGCTGCGTTTTGAGAGTCTCGAGGAAACTGGAAATGGTCATGGCTGTGTCAGATGGGAAAAAAGGGTTACTTCACCAGCACCGCATCCTGCCCGGCAGCGACCCGCGCGGCAGCCTTGCCGAAGCGGATCACGGAAAAATGGCCGAAGGGCGGCATGGGCGTGCGATCAATGAGTTGCATCTCATGCGCGCTGGTATCGAGCCACTTGGCAAAGTGGTCCCACGGGAAATCGGAGCGCCAGCCGAGCTTGCTCGTCACCGGCATGAAGAAACGCTCGACGGCCCGGCGAGTGCCGCCGGCGGCACCGATGCGGTTGAGCAGGATGATTTCGCCCCCCGGCTTGAGCACGCGGGCAAACTCCTCCAGGACGCGGTCCGGATTCGGCACGGTATTGACCACGCACACGGCACACACGACGTCGAAGGATTCATCCGGGTATTCCAGATTCTCGGCATCCATGATCGCGAGCTGCTCCACGTGATGCAGGTTTTGCTCCTTCACCTTGCGCCGCGCCTGTTCCAGCATTTGCTCGGAAAGGTCGATGCCGGAGATACGGCACTTGCCGGAATAGTATGGGAGCGAAATCCCGGTCCCCACCCCGGCCTCAAGAATCCGGCCCCCAACCCGCTCGGCAGCGGCAACCACGGCTTTGCGGCCGCGCTCGAAGACACTTCCAAAGACCAGGTCATAAACGGGGGCCAGGCGGGCATAGACCTTTTCCACCTCTTGTTTTTCGAAATTAGCTTTAAGCATGGCTTGAGTCTTAGCGATTTACATTGAGCCGGGACGGCAATCACAGCGGGCCTCGGCGATGCGGTTACGCATTTTTGAAGACGAGTCTCATTTGCCCGCCAGCGCGCAAACGTCAAGCAAAGGCAACGAATGACACTGAATCGTAACCAAACGGTAACAATCGCCATTATAAATGTTAGCCAATGAACACTTTACTCTTTGAAACTCCAGAGTCGGACATTTTCCAAGATTGCAGCACTTCATCCAGCTCAAGGCAGCTAATTATTTCCAATTAGCAACCTCGAAAAAGTGTTTCTTGAAACAAAATGCCGAAGCTGTAGCGGCGGTCTATGACCGTCGCAAAATATACCCCGCGCAAAAAGCGACGGTCATAGACCGCTGCTACAGGTCATCATTTTTACCTAGCGAGCGGCTTTCTACTCCCCGCCCTCGCTCAGCTCATCCACCGCGACATCCTTCCGCTTCCGCTTTTCCCTAAAAAACCCCTGTAAAAGCTCCTGGCTTTCCAGGGAGCGAACCTCCGGCGTAATCTCGCAGGCATGGTTCAGCCCCGGATGCTGGAGGAGGTTGAGCAGGCTGCCAGCCGCACCGTCCTTGGGCGAGGAACAGCCGAAAATGACCCGCCGCAGTCGGACATGGACGATCGCCCCGGCACACATCGGGCAGGGCTCCTTCGTTACGTAGAGGTCGCACTCGTTCAGCCGCCAGTCACCAAGCGCGCTCTCGGCCTGGGTAATTGCCAGCATTTCCGCATGGGCGGTGGCATCCTTGAGCATTTCCACCTGATTATAGGCGCGGGCGATAATTTTCCCTTTGTGCACAATCACCGCACCTACCGGCACTTCTTCCGCCCGAGCCGCTTTCTGCGCCTGGCGGAGGGCCTCACCCATCCAGTAATGGTCGCCGCCCCCCGGTAACAAAGGTTCAAAGGATTCGATCAGTTCATTCATGGAAAAATGCGGCGGGCTGTAAATTCGGTTTGCATTGCGGTGAAATTAAGCTAAATACCTCTCCCTTTTCCAATCACAGATTTGGAGGCCAAGACCATGCACATCATTACCAAGATCGAACAAGAGCAACTGAAACCCGAAGTGACCAGCTTCAAAGTCGGCGATAGCGTCCGTGTGCATACCCGGGTCGTTGAAGGTGACAAAGAGCGTATCCAGATTTTTACCGGCATCGTGATCGGGCGCAAGGGCACGGCCATGAATGCCAGCTTCACGGTTCGCCGCATTTCCTACGGTGAAGGCGTCGAGCGCGTATTCCCCGTGCACTCCCCTCGCATCGCCAAGATCGAGGTCGAAACCGCGGGTCCCGCCCGCCGTGCGAAGCTCAATTACCTGCGCGACCGCAAGGGCAAGCAGGCGATGGCCGTTCGCGAATAGTTTCATTCCCTGAGTTCCGGCGATGCCATGCGACTTTACGCATGAAAATGCGCTGCGCCGCAATGGTGCGGGCATTATCGCCGGGATCGATGAAGCCGGTCGCGGCCCTCTCGCCGGACCGGTGGTGGCGGCAGCGGTCATCCTGCCGCTGGAGTTCCAGCATGCTTCGCTGAACGACTCCAAGCAACTCTCCGAAAAGCAACGCGATTTCATCTACAGCGAGTTGCTGGCTCTCGATGGCATTTACTGGGCGGTCTCCATCGTGGAACCGGAGGAAATCGACCGCCTAAACATCCTGCGCGCCTCGCATGAAGCCATGCGGCGCGCATTTTTTGCGCTCACACATCCGCCGGACCACGTGCTCATCGACGGCTTGCCCGTGCACCCCTTTCCCTGTGTGCAGACGGCGCTGGTGAAAGGGGATTCCCTTTCCCTGAGCATCGCCGCGGCCAGCGTGATTGCCAAGGTCACCCGCGACCGGCTAATGGTGGAGGCCGATGCGCAGTATCCTCAATACGGCTTTGCGAAACACAAGGGCTACGGAACGCCCCATCATCTGGAGGCACTGAGCACCCATGGCCCCTGCCCACTCCATCGCCGCTCGTTTTCGCCAGTGGCTCAGCGCGAGTTTCAATTCTAAGCCGCACGATCCCCGGCACGAGCTCGGCCGACGCGGGGAAGATGCCGCCGCCCGTTTTCTGAAAAAACAGGGCTACAAGGTGCTCTATCGCAATTTCCGCGCGCCCCGGGGCGGGGAGGTGGACCTCGTGTGCCGGGACAAAAGCTGCAACACTCTCGTCTTCGTCGAGGTCAAGACCCGCACCAGCGAAGCCTACGGACAGGCCGCCGAGGCGGTGAATATCGGAAAACAACGACTCATTACCCGCGGGGCCCTCGCCTGGCTGCGCCTGCTCGACCAGCCGGAGATCCTGAGCCGCTTCGATGTGGTGGAGGTATATTTCGAGGGTGGAAAGCCACGGTTCAACCTTATCCAGGATGCATTTCCGATCAGTGATCCGTATATTTCTTAGGTCTCCCGCTGCGGCACAAAGGTAATCCACCACGAAGAGGAAAAAGCGTGGCCCGCTTATCCTTCGTGCTCATCGCGGTGAATCATCCCCCGCCTCGTCCGCCGGGGGGATTTCCTTAAAAGGAAAATGGCCGGACTTTCGCCCGGCCATTCCTTGGAAAGATGAATTGGCTTCCGCTTAGTAAGCCGCCTGGGCAGGCTCACCCTCTTCCACCGAATATTCCCCACCCGCTTTCAAGCGATAAACCGCTGGCGAAACCTTTTCGATGTTCGGAAATTTCTTTGCCGTGGTCGCAAACCACACCGCGATATTTCGATAGTTGCTCTCCACCTTGTCGGCCAGTTCCTTGATGCTGACGCCATCAGGCCCCGCCGCTTCGAGCACGGTAAAAAGCTTCTTCGTCAAGCCACCGCGGGGCTGGCTCGGCGCGGAGCTGGAGCGCCCGCGGGACTTCGCCTTCGGCTCGGGCTCGGGGGGGAGATCGCCGGTGAGCGCATAGCGAGCCTCGCCGATCTTGCTAATCTGCCCAATCTTTTTGCCGGTGCTGTGGAACCAGGCATGAATATTGGCCGCCTTTGTGTTAAGGAAGGAGGAGATTTCTTTAACCGTGATGCCCTCCGCACCGGCCTTTACCAACAGGTCGATTACCTCACGCTTCAACCCACCGTGCTGCGACTTTGTCGAGCTTGGATCGGGTTTTCCAGGAATGCTGGTGCGCTGAAATTTAAGGGACTTATGAAGAGATTCAAGCCGCGCATCAAGGTTCTTGATCTGGCGGACCAGATTGTCGCGTTCCTCCTCGATGCTAATCATTTCTCTCAACTGATCGATGGCAGTACCGCTTGTTGAACTCATTGCCTCCAAATCAAAACGGAAAATTACTTAATGCAACTGAATATCAGCACTTTTTTGTCAAAATTTCTTAACACATCCGTAAGCAGGTGTTTTATCAGTTTGCTATCACTCTGCCGTCGATTTCCGGAAAGAAATCACTTGCCAACCAGCCACTTGGAGCGATAACTATCCCCTCCTTTTCCGGGCAGTTAGCTCAGTGGTAGAGCGGCTCGTTTACACCGAGTTGGTCGGGGGTTCAAATCCCTCACTGCCCACCATTTCTGCGAGGGTTGAGAGCCGTTTCATAGCCACGTTGGATCCCCCGCCGAAAGTATGCGCTTTTACAAAATCCCTCTGTCCATCCCGTTCATCCCATCCAAAATTCCCCTTACTTCCGCGCGATCGTAATCAGCCGGTCCCCTGCCTCCAGCAGCACTTCATTTCGCGGGTTTTGGATCGTGTCCCCGTTCTTCTTCTGGATCGCCAGCACCAGCAGTCGCCCGTGATTCGACACCAGCAACTCCGCCAGCGGATGCCCGATCAGCGGATGCCCGTCCCCAACATCCACCTGCTCCAAGTCCACCCCCAGTTCCTGCAGATCAAACCGCAGGAGCTGGCTGCTGTCGTTCAGCACACTCATCAGAGTCGGGCGCGTGATCCGGTGGGCGATCTGCAAGCCTCCGCTGTGCGCGGGCATGATCACCTCGTTTGCCCCCGCCTGCCGCAACTTCTTCTCCGTCGCCGGAGCCTCGGCACGGCCGATGATCCGCAGGCTGGAGCTCATATTCCGCGAGGTGAGCGTAATGAAGACGTTGACCGTATCATTGGGCAACACTGCGGCCAGCGTATGCGCCCGGCTGATATTCGCCTGGCTCAAAATCTCCTCATCACCGCCATCCCCCTCGATGGTAAGATAGCCATGACTCTCGGAAAGCCGCGCCCGCTCGCTGTCCAAATCGATCACAATGAATGGCTTCCCGGCCTTTTCCAATTCGCGTGCCACCGTCTGCCCGATTCGGCCAAAGCCACAAATGATCGTGTGCCCCTTGAGTTCGCTGAGATTTTTCTGTTTGCGGTGGTCTGACATAGCTTTTTGCATTTCGCCCTCGGTGATGACTTTGAGCAGGGACCCGATCACATACACCGTCGCGGAGTTCCCGGCCAGAATCGTGAGAATGGTAATCGCCCGCCCCGTCGCCGTCGTAATCGGCTCCACCTCCTCGAAGCCCACGCCAAAAGCCGTAATGATCACCATGTAAAACGCATCGCCCAGCTTCCAGCCATCCAGCACGTAGGCAATCGTCGCGATGGTCAGCACACAGGCAAAAACGCCGATCGCGATAAAGATCTGGCGTGTGACTTTATTACTGCTTTCCCTGGCAGGATTCTCCGGCATGTGCGCGGCACTTGTATCCAGCCCCCACGCCTAATGCAAGCTGGCAGTCAGCTCCAATCCCAAAATGGCCGCTTGAACCCAAGGACACTTTCTAAATCCTGCTTCGAAAATGCTAATTCCCGCCGTGCCCTTTCGTATAACCCGTCCAGAGATCGGCGATGGCGTGATCGATCTTCTCCACCATCTTGTCATGGTCCCCCACCTTGGCCTCGGCAATCGCCTCATCCACCTCGCCCATTCCTTTCACCCGCCAGCCCTTCTTGTTCCTGGCCGCATGCTGTAACTGCTTCCTGGCATCCTGCAGCACCAGCACCGGCTGCGGCGACGTCTTCGCCTCCCGCAACAAATCAATTGCCGCCCGCATCTTGGGCTCATCTCCAGCCAAAGCTGCTGGGCGAAAAATCACGACCGCAACCAAAACGACGAGGGGAATCATTTTTTTCATAACGGGGGGTGGGATTAATATTGAAACGCCGAACAACGAGAACGGCTCGGAAGATTAGCCGTCCCCATGAAACAAAGTCAATTTCATTAGCCTCACTACTCCGCTTGCGGGAGCTGGAGGTCGAGTTCGTCGTAGCGGTTGAGCTTGTAGATCGCGGCGGAGACGAGCCAAGCGAGAAGGAAGATACCGATGATGAGATAGCCCAGGGTGCCAAAATTGTCGTTCAAGGTGCCGATGGTGTTCCAAAAAGCGCCTTTGAATTGCAGTTGATCGGCGAGGAGATTGAGCGCTTCCAGACTGCCGACCACAAGGGCAACGACGACGGAGACGGCGGTAATGGTGATGTTGTAGTAGAGCTTGCGGATCGGCTTGGCGAAGGCCCAACCGTAGGCACCGAGCATAAGGATACTGTCGAGGGTATCGACCAGCGACATGCCGGCCGTGAAGAGCGCGGGAAAAATGAGGATGCTCCAGATAGGGAGCCCTTTCGACGCCTCGGCGGCGGAGATGCCGAGCAGGCCGACCTCGGTGGCAGTGTCGAAGCCGAGTCCGAAAAGGAAGCCGAGCGGATACATGTGCCAGCTCCGGTTGATGAGCCGGAACATGGGGCGGAAGATACGGGCAAGAATACCGCCACCGGCAAGGAGAGCATTCATTTCTTCCTCCAGATATTGTCCGCCATTCTTGACCCGCTGGAAGGTGCGGCAGACCGAGACAAGGATGACGCAGTTGATGCCGGCAACAATGAGGAGGAAGAGGGCGGAGACGAGCGTGCCAATGACGCCGCCGACGTTGTGCACGGCATCGATATCCGACTTGAAGGCCATGGCAGTGGCGGCAATGGCGACGCAGGCAAGCACGACGATCGTGCTGTGACCGAGGCTGAAGAAGAAACCGATGGCCACCGGGCGGCGGCCCTGCTGCATAAGCTTGCGGGTGACGTTATCAATCGCGGCGATGTGATCGGCATCGACCGCGTGGCGCAGGCCAAAGAGGTAGGCGGTGGCGGCAACCCCGAGCAGAAGCGGGAAATGGTGAAAAACGGTGAGCGCAACAGCCCAGATGCCGACATTCGCGACGACAAGCGCGGAGACAAGGAGGATGGCGCGCGAACGGGCCGCGCCAAGCCAGGTGGAAGGATGCCCAGGATTTTCCATGCGTGTTACTTTCTAGAGATTCGTAACACGCTTCACAAGGGATTATTGGCCCCATAGGTCCAGTGACCTATAGGTGGTGAGCCGGATACTTTTCACCACAGAGACGCGAAGGGAGAACTTTCGCCTCGATGTTCTCTATATCCCCGGTGGCTAAATCTCTTTTCGCTGCGTCCGCCGCGGTTCGCTTTCTCCTACGATGGCAAGCCTTCGCCCGTAGTAGTGATGCTCAGGCGGCCATGCTTTACGCCCTTGGCGGCAATGAGCTTGTCGGCGAGGGTCTTGATGGCAGGAGCAGGGCCGCGCACGACGAGAACTTCGAGACAATTGTGATGATCGAGATGCACATGCAGCGAGGAAATGATGGTGCCGCGGAATTTATGCTGCAAAGAGGTAAGCGCCTCCTGGACGTGGGCGTGATGGTGATCGAAGACAAGGGTGATCGTGCCCGCCGCCTCGACATCGCCAAGCTCCTGCCGGTGCTCGACGAGCTGGTCACGAATCATATCGGCGATGGCGAGGGAGCGGTTGTCGTAACCCTTCTCCTTCGCCATGCGGTCGAGCTGCTTGAGCAGCCCTTTCTTGAGCGAGACACTGAAGCGGGCGACGCCGTCGTTGCTCATGACCGTGGAAAAATCACCACTGGATGACGGAGCTGGCCCAGGTGAGCCCGCCACCGAAGACAATGAGGAGGACGTAATCGCCGACCTTCATGCGGCCGGTGCGGTTCGCCTCATCGAGCGCGATCGCGACTGCGGCGGCGCTGGTGTTGCCGAAGCGGTCGAGGTTGATCATGAATTTCTCAATTGGCAAATCAAGGCGGCTGGCAATGGCCTCGATGATGCGCAGGTTCGCCTGATGCGGAATGATGCAGGCAAGGTCGCTCACGCGAAGATTCGCCTCGGCCAGGGCACGATGGGCGGCATCGAGCATGGAGGTGACGGCATGCTTGTAGGTCTCCTTGCCGTTCATTTTGATCGTGTCGAGGCGCAGGTCGCAGTTTTCCTTGGTGATCGGATTTTTCGCGCCACCGCCAGGGATGTAGAGCAGATCGCTGAGCGTGCCGTCGCTCCCCATGAAGGTGCTGATGACGCCGTGCCCACCGCCACGATGGCGGAGGACGGCCGCGCCCGCACCGTCGCCGAAGAGGACGCAGGTATTGCGGTCCGTCCAATCGACGATGCTGCTAAGCTTTTCCGCGCCGATGACGAGGATCGTGTCGTAGGTGTGCGACGTGATGAACTGCTGCGCAATTTCCAGCGCGTAAAGGAAGCCGGAGCAGGCGGCACTGACATCGAAGCAGGCAGCGTTTTTCGCCCCGATCTTGGCTTGGACGAAGCAGGCGGTGCTGGGGAAAGCCATGTCGGGCGTAACGGTGGCGACGAGGATGAGATCAACCTCTTCGACAGTGATGCCGGCGTTTTCAATCGCGCGGCGGGCGGCCTCGGCGGCGAGATCGCTGGTGCATTCCTCGGCCCCGGCGATGCGGCGCTCGCGGATGCCGGTGCGGGTGACAATCCACTCGTCGGAGGTCTCGACCATCTTCTCGAGGTCGCCATTGGTCATCACGCGCTCGGGCACATAACTGCCGGTGCCGATGATGGAGACGGTGCGCTTAGGCTGCCTGATCTGGGGGCTGCTGCTGGGAATCGATTCGGTCATGATACTTGCGGATGTCTTCGACGAGATGCGGATTGAGCTGCTGCTTGATGGACGTACAAGCGGCGCGAATGGCGTTCTTCACCGCCTTGGGCGAACTGCCGCCGTGGGCGATGATACAGATGCCATTCGGGCCAAGCAGCGGCATACCACCGTACTCGTCGGCACTGGTGGCGGCGTGGATGGACTTGAAACCGGGCTTGCAAAGGAGCGCGCCGAACTTGCGAACGGGCGAGGACGTCAGCTCGCGCTTGAGCAGGCGGAAGATGCTCTTGGCGAGCGCCTCGCTGGTCTTGAGGACAACGTTGCCAGTGAAACCGTCGGTGACGACGACATCCACCTTGCCCTCGAAAAGATCATGCCCCTCGACGTTGCCTTTGAAATTAATGCCACTGGCCTTGAGCAGCGCATGGGTGGCGAGAGAAAGTTCGTTACCCTTGAATTCCTCGGTCCCGTTGGAAAGCAGGCCGACGGAGGGATTCTTGCGCCCGAGCACGTGCTCGCAGTAACTGACTGCCATGAGCGCGTTGTCTTCGAGATGCTCGGGGGTCGGGTCGGGATTGGCCCCCGCGTCGCAGAGGACGAAATGTTGACCGGACTCCGTAGGCATCATGGAAGCGATGGCCGGTCGATCAATCCCGGGCAGCATACGGAGCTTGATCGTACAGGCGGCGACAGCGGCACCGGTATTCCCAGCGCTGACGATGGCCTCGGCCTTCCCGGATTTCACGAGATCCACGCCGACACTGACGGAGGAGTCCTTCTTGCGACGGACGGCGTCGATGCCGCTGTCGTGCATCTCGACGATCTGGGTGGTGTGCACGATCTCGATACGCGAATCGTTGCACCCCTGGGCCTTGAGCAACTCCTCCAGCTTGAGCGTGTCGCCGGTGAGGAAGAGCTTGGTGATGTGGGGAAACTCGCGCAAGGCTTGCACGGCTCCCTCTACGAGTGGGGCCGGGCCGTCATCGTGGCCCATGGCATCAAGCGCGATTTTCATGAGTGGTGGAAAAAGCTACAGGTCTGCAAAACGAAGAAAAAAGTGACGCCGGATGACGTCACTTTTCAATGTTTTTCTGCAAGAGTCGGCGGAACGGGCCGCACGACTCTTATGTTTGGAGCTTCGTCCGAAGCCCAACCGGACGGCCAATTAGAGGGCCGCAATGGTCAGAACCTGGCGTCCGCGATAGTAGCCGCAGGAAGGGCAGGCGATGTGGGCGCGGGTGGCGCTGCCGCACTGCTGGCACTTGACGAGCTGCGGGCATGCCAGCGGTTCGCGGCCTTGCGGGTACGCAGGCGCATCTTGGAAGTTTTACGTTTTGGAACACCCATAAAAGTGGTTACTTGGTCGGTTTCAGTTTCAATTGGTCCAGCGCAGCCCACGTATCGGGTTTGGCGGGGCTACTATCCTCGGTGCGGGTCTGCGTGCCGGGACAAATACTCTCGCCATTCCAATCACAGCGTGGGTGTGGCGGAAGGGCGAGCACAATATCTTCTCTCACCTGTGGCGTCAAGTCCACTAATTCACGACCTTCCAATTCCATCTGCATGGCAAACTGGGGCATCCGGAGCGGGAAGGTAAAGCGGCGAAGGCAGGAAACGCACTCCATATCGAAATCCTGGGCCAGGGAGCCGGTGGCAAACAGGCCGCCATCACTGAGGCCGACGTGGAGTTCATAAGTGAGCAGGCCCACCGCACGAATGGCCTCGTCGTTAATCTCCAAGAAATCACTGGGCTCCTCCCCGCTGAGCGTAAGCCCCTCGAGTGGAATCTGTTGTAAATGCACTTTCATAACTAAAATGGGTTGGTCCCCCGTAAAAAATCCAACGCGTTAAACCGCCGGAATGGAGGCGGAACCGGACGCCGTGCGCTGAGAATCCCCGATGGACTAGTCTAATTTTTGACCGGGTTGCGCAAATTTGCCGCGCAAGGCCCGGGCAATGGAATCTGGCACAAAGGCACGCACATCGCCACCGAGACGGGAAATTTCCTTCACGATTCGGGAGCTAAGATAGGTGGTTTCCTCTTTGGGGGTGAGAAAAATCGTCTCCACCTCGGGGGCCAATTTACGATTCATGAGGGCCATCTGGAACTCAAATTCGAAGTCGGAGACGGCGCGCAAGCCACGAATCACCGCGATCGCCTGCTGCCCGCGCACAAAATTAACAAGCAATCCGTTGAATTTGACCACCCGGACGTTGGAAAACGGACGAACGACATCCTGGATCATCGCGACGCGCTCCTCTGGAGTGAAAAGCGTGGTCTTGGCCTCATTGAAGGCGACGGCCACGGTGAGTTCGTCGAAAAGACGCGAGGCACGTTCGATCACGTCGAGGTGACCGTTGGTTACGGGGTCAAAGCTGCCAGGGTAGATTGCGCGTCGCACAGTGGGAACTTGGGGCAGGCGGAGGCTTAAATGAAGCAAAATCGCTTGAACCCCTGGGTCGCTAAATTTTCACCCGTCAAGTCGCCAAGAAGAAGAGGATTTCACCACCCAGGGGTGTGAAATTGATCAGGAGCCTTTTTCCAGGACAGGCCAGCCGTCCGAAGACCAGGTAAGCGGGCGGATGGCGAGCGTGGAACTCCCCCAGTTTTCGCCGTCGTAGAAGTGGCAGCTGAACCAATATTTGCCGCCGTCGTGCAGGATGGCCGCGTGGCCGGGGCCGATGAATTTTTCCTCGCTGCCAAGGAAGAGGGTGCCGCCGTCATAGCGGAGGTCGCGACCGGTTTGATCGAGATAGGGCCCGGTGATGGAACGACTACGCCCCATGCGGATTTCGTAGGTACTCTTCACGCCGCGACAGCAGAGGCCCCAATTCATGAAAAGATAATACCAGCCATCGTGCTCATAGATGCAGGCCGCTTCGATTTCCGGGTGCCAGGCCAATGAACTGATCGAGGAATCAAGGCGGTGACCCGTGACAGGGTCGAGTTGGACGAGCTTGATACCGGTCCAGAACGAGCCGAAAGCCATCCAAAGCTGGCCGTTCGACAAGGCAAGCAACGAGGGGTCGATAGCGTTGAAATCGCTCTTGGGCGTGGTGCGAATGATCTCCCCCTCGTCGCGCCATTGGAAATGCGGATCGGCGGGATCGAGCGTGGCATTGCTGAAGAGGCCGATGGAGGACTCCTTCGTGCCCCAGCGGGAGACGGAATAATAGAGCAGGTAGCGACCGCCAACGTGGATGACATCCGGCGCCCAGACGTAGCCGCGGAAATCGGGCGCGGCCTCATGGGTCCAGGTGGGCGGAGTCTTGAATACGGGGCCGCTGCGTTCCCAGTGGACGAGATCGGGCGAATGCCAGACCCGAATCCCCTGCCCCGTCGCGTAGAGCCAGTATTCATCGCCACCGCGGATGATCGTGGAGGGATCGTGAACGTGAATGATCCGACTGCCAAAGCGCGGCGGCTGCCTACCTTGCATGGTCGCGAGCAGGGCGACACCCAGGCACGTCGCCAGCAACATCAGCCCCCCGATTCGCCGCCCTGGCCCGGCACTCATTTTTCTGCGCGACCTTTTTGGCAGCGAGCACTTTTTCGATCTTCCCCAGGGGCAGGCAGTTCACAACATCGGCCTTGGTGAGCCAGCCCTTGCGGGCCAGCGCAACGCCAAACCACAAGTGCTGGAATCCGCTGACATGGTGAGCATCGGGATTGATCGAGCATTTCACGCCCTTCGACTTGGCGAGCGACCACCAGCGCCAGTCCATATCGAGCCGGCGCGGGTTGCCGTTGAGTTCGATAATCGTGCCGGTCTCGGCTGCGGCGTCGAGGATGGCGGGGATGTCCACCGCGTAGGACTCGCGCTGAAGCAGCAGACGCCCGGTGAGATGACCGAGCATGGTGACGTGCGGATTCGAGATCGCCTTGATGATGCGCTTGGTCATCTCCGCCTCGGGCAGATTAAAGACCGCATGCACGGAGGCAACCACGTAGTCGAGCTGGGCGAGAACCTCGTCAGGGATAATCGAGCGAGCCGTCCTTGAGCACGTCGCACTCGACGCCTTTGAAGAGGCGGAACTCGCCTTCATAGGTTTGGTTGAGACGGTCGATTTCCACGCCCTGGGCGAGCAGTTGCTCGGCACTCAGGCCGTGGGCCTGAAAGGAGTTCTTGCTGTGATCAGCGAGGCCGAGATAGCTGAGGCCGAGATCGCGTGCGGCATTCGCCATTTCCTCCAGCGTGTTGCGTCCATCGCTGGCGGTGGTGTGGTTGTGAAAAGTGCCGCGCAGGTTTTCCAACTCCACCAGATCGGGCAGCGTATGGTTCTCGGCGGCCTCGAACTCGCCGCGATTTTCGCGCAGCTCGAGCTGACAAAGTCGCAGATCATCGCGCGGTAGAGATCGCGCTCTTCGTAGATGGTTGGAATCGGCTGCACCGGCACCTTGGAATTTTCCACGGGGCCGAGGGCGTATTCGTTGAGCGTCCACCCGCGTTGCAAGGCCCAGCGGCGCATCTCCACATTGTGCTCCTTGCTGCCGGTAGGTGCTGTTCGGATGTTGTGTTTCCCTATTAACCTTAGCAATACGTACTGGTCGAAGGTACAGACATAT
>JASGKO010000036.1:0-298603 GCA_049840595.1 Chthoniobacteraceae bacterium | reverse complement strand
TTGGCGCCCAGAGGGAAACACGATAAATCCGAAACAGCACCTCCTGCAGCGCCTGGCTGCTCTCGGTACGATCCCGCCCGCTTCCAAAAAGTCCCGCAGCTTCCTGGAAAATAAACCGCCAAAATCTCCATGCCCTTGGACTGCTGCGACCCGTAGCGGCTTTCTCTACGCAACCAGCATCGTATAAAATGGTAAAAGCGACTGATCTTAACCGCGGATTTCGCGGATAACACGGATGGCTGACCTTTTATCTGCGCCCATCCGGGTCATCCGCGGTTAAATTCTGTTATCAATGACTTTCGGTAACTGCTCTCAGGGAAGGCGTTCGCCCGTCCAGTCTGCACTCAATTCTTCGTTCACGTTTGTTTGTTCTTTCCCCTCTTCGTGCCCTTCGTGTCTTCGTGGTTAATTCTACCCCTTCAGCACCGCTGCCAGGAAATAGCCCACCGCATACTCGCTGATTTGCCCGCCCGGTCCGTTCGGATTGAAGTCAAACGCATGCGTGCCCCATGGCACCCGCACGAAATAATGCGGCACGCCGATCTGCGTCAGCCGCGCGTCGAGCCGCTCGCTTTGTTTTGCCCAGACCAACGGATCAGGGGCGCCATGCAAGAGCAGAGTGGGCGGGCTTTGCTGGCCCACCCAGCGAATGGATGACGCTGAATCGAAATTGGCCGCTGCCTGCGTGGGCGAACCGCCGAGGAGCTGTCGGAGCAGGAGCGGGGACTTCAGCATGTCGCTCTCGTAGCCAAATTGGTAGGCGTAAGTCAGATCGGCCGGTGCATAAAAAGCGATGCACGCGCGGATCGCCGGATCGTTCGCCGTATAGGCCACCACTTCCGCAATCTGCCCGCCCGCCGAGCGCCCGAGCAGCACGAAGCACGTGGGATCGATTCCCAGCTCCGTGCTGTGGGCCTTGAGATACCGGATCGCCGTCAGCGTATCATCCCGTTGTGCGGGCCAGGTTGCCATCGGGGCGAGCCGATACTCGATCGCCGCCACCGCGTAGCCATTCCGCGCCAGCAGATGGCTGAACGGCCTGAATTCATCGGGATTCCCCCGGTTCCAGCCGCCGGTGTGCAGCATCACGATGCAGGGCGCATTCCCCCCTTTCACGCTGCGGAAAAAAGCGCAGGGAAAGCGGCTTCCCTTCCGGCTGGGCGAACTCGTAGTTCTCCACCTGCACCGGCTGGGCCTTGCCGCCCAGCCAGAGCCGGGAAAACGAAAACGGGTCCGTGCTTAGCAACCGGCTCTGATCCACCGGACCGAAGGCGGATTGCAGTTGCTGCGTCAAGTCCCGCGCAAAGAACCACGCCCTCACGCTGGTGGAGAGGAACAGCCCGATGGTGAGCACGCTCAAAATAGTCACGAGCACTCCTGCGCGCGATCGCAGCGAAATGCCGAGCAATGGCAATAACGCCGCCAGCGCGATCCAGTGCCCGTATTCCTTCGCCCCCACCGAGAAGATCCAGAGCAGTAGCGAAGTGGCCGGCACCATGACCAGCAGTGACCACGCAAAAAGCACCGCGGCGAGCACCCAGCGAATTCCCCAAATCATTGTCCGGCCATGATGATCGGGCCTTTGTGCTCAGGCACGCCGCCCTTTTGTTCGATGCTGATCGCAAACGTCGTGGCCTTATGAATCGGCTTCACCGGATGAAATTCCGTGCGCACGATGCCGGTGGTTTCGAGTCGGAAAATGCCCGCGCTCACCGGCTGTGGATAAGCGGGGTCCACCACCCAGAGCTGGTAATCGCGATCCGCCGCCGGGGCCGGCATGTTCGTTACCTTGATCACGCCCGTCTGCTTCTGCTCATCCCACACGACCACGACGCTGCCTTTGGAATACGTGTCCACCAGTGCGCCGAGCGTCGCGATCTTCAATTGCGAGAACTGGTTTTCGCTCTCCAGTTCCGCGATCTGGTTGTGCAGGAGTTGATTCTCATGCAGGAGTTCTTCATAGGCGGCCCATTTTGATTTGTATTGGATATATGACTGATACATATCCAGCCGTTCGATGGTCTCAATTCCCGCCAGCAGGGCAAATCCGGCGGCGAGCGCCCAAGCGACTACGCTGCTCCGAACCAGCGGAATTACCTTTTTCGGTTCCGGGGTAGAATCGATTTCGACGAGAACCGCTGCCCGCAAGTGCGCGGGGGGCATGATCTCTGGCAACGGGTCGGCCAGTGCCGCTGCACTGTCTCCCAATTCTCGCACCAGCTCCGCAAGCTCTGGATTTTCGGCGAGTTCCTGCTCAAACGCGGCAAGCTCCGCCGGCTCAAGCAAGTTGAGCACATAGAGTGAGGCGAGTTCTTCGTGGCGTTCGTCGATCATAGTTTCCCTTTCAACGATTGACGAAGTTTCAACAAACCACGACGGATTCGGGCCTTCACCGTGCCGAGGGGAATGCCCAAGCTATCGGAAATCTGCGTCTGCGACAGCCCGCGGAAAAAAGCGAATTGAATGGCCTGCCGCTGGTCTTCCGGCATTTTCGCCAGTGCGTCGCGCACGATCTCTTGCCGCTCGTCGCGCACCGCGCCTTCATCGGCCGAGCCCTCTTCGCTAGTGGTTGGGAGCGGCTCGGCGGCGGCTTGCTCGACCAGCCGGTGCTGGCGCGCCCGGGCGCGCAGGCGATCAATCGCTTTATGACGAAAAAGGAGGATGACCCAGCTCAGCGGTTTTCCCCGTTCGGAGTCATAGCTGTTGGCCTGTTTCCAGAGATAAACAAAGGCTTCCTGCAACACGTCTTCCGCCTCTTTCGAGTCCTGCAAAATATTGGAAATCAGCCCGAAGAGCTTGCCTGCGTGCAGGTCGTAAAATTCCGTAAACGCCGCCCGGTCGCCCTCCTTGATTCGGGCCATCAAGGAAAGATCCAACGTCAGCGCTGGGTCGCTCTCCTGGTTCATGAATGGATGGGCTGGCTCACGGCAATCTTGCGGGTCCGATTTCGCCGGAGCATGACCGCAAAGGACCGCTGCCGTCCAATGCAATCGATTCGCGGTGAAAAATGAGGGGCACTCATGCACGACAGGAGTGCGCCTCCCGGCAGAAAACGGATTCGCAATTGTCACTGGCTGTGCCGTTTTTAGCAGGATGCTAGTGCCGCGTAAACTCGTCGTAGAGCCGCCGATACTCCGCCCCAAGCTGCAGCAGCTCCACATGCGTTCCGCGCTCGATGATCTCCCCGTTTCGCAACACCAGAATCTGGTCCGCATGCACCACGGTGGAGAGCCGGTGCGCGATCACAAAACAGGTCCGGCGCGCAAAGAGCTGCTCCAGCGCATGCTGGATGACTTCTTCGGCCCGTGGGTCCACCGCGCTCGTTGCTTCATCGAGAATCAAAATGCGCGGCTGGGCGACCATCGCGCGGGTGAAGGAAATGAGCTGTCGCTCGCCCGCGCTGAAGTTGCCGCCGCGCTCGGCCACCTTGGTCTGGTAGCCCTCGCTCAGCCCGAGAATAATGTCGTGGGTGCCCAGCGTCTTCGCGGCGGCGATCACTTCGTCATCGGTGGCTTCCGGACGTCCGAATTTCAGGTTTTCCATCACGGTGCCAGTGAAGAGAAAGTTCTCCTGGGTCACGATGCCGATCTGCTCGTGCAGCGACTCGATGGTCGAGTGCGCGAGGTTGTGGCCATCGACCAAAATGCGCCCCTGTTGCGGCTCATAGAAACGCGCGAGCAGGCTGATGATGCTGGTCTTGCCCGAGCCGGTCGCTCCGACCAGGGCCACGGTCTGGCCCGGCTTTGCCTCGAAGCTTACGCCTTGCAAAATCCAGCGTTCCTGCGCGGTGGTGTCGTAGCGGAAGTAGATGTTTTCAAACGCCACCTGGCCCTCCAACGTGGGCAGGGGGCTCGCTTGTGGGCGGTTGATGATCTGCGGCTCGGTGTCGAGCAGTTCAAATACTCGCTCTGCACCCGCGGACGGCCAGAGAGCACCTGATTGTAGAGATCGCCCATCACCTGGATTGGGCCGAAGAACATGCCCACATACATGATGAAGGCCGCCAGCTTCGCCGGGGGAAATTTCCCCACGCAAGGCGAGGCGCCCGCCGTAGCTGAGAATGATCGTCACCCCGATGGCTGACACGAGCCCGATGAACGGCATGTAAGTGTGAAAGATGCGCGCTGAGGTGAGCGCCTTCTGGCCGTAGATTTCGTGCAGGGTCTGGAAGCGCGAGAAGTTCAGTTCCTGGCGCGCCATCGCCTGCACCACGCGCACGCCGGTGATGTTCTCCGCCAGGGCAGCGGTGAGGCGCGAGGATTGCGAGCGCACTTCGCGATACGCTTCCATGCCGTATTTCTGGAAGAGCATGGTCGCGATAATCAGCGGCGGAATGACCAGACTCACCGCCAGGCACAGTCGCCAGTCGTATTGCAGCATGAGCGCGATTACGCCCAGTAGGGTGACGAAACTGGAGAGTAACTGCGTGCCGCCCCAGGTCATCAATTCGCCGAGCGTATTTAAGTCGGTGTCCGCGCGCGCGATGATGCGGCCCTGGTGCGTCTTGTCGAAGTAGTTCAGCGACAGCCGCTGGATGTGCTTGAAGATGTCTTCGCGCAAATCGTTGACCGCACTTTCGCCGGCAAAGACCGCACTTCGCACCTGCGCCACGGTGACAAACCAGCCGAGCAAAAGATTGCCCAGGTAGATGACGCTGATGACCAGAATGCCGTGATATGCCTCGGCCTCGGATTTGAAATGGGTGAGGTAACGATCGATTCCGATCTGGATGAATTTCGGCCCGAGCAACTGCGAGGCGACCGCCAGCGCCGTGGCGAGCAGGGTCCAAACTACGGTCTTGCGATAGGGCCGGAGATAGGCCGCCAGCCGCTTGAACAGATAGCCCGAAGGCGGACGCAGGGCCAGCTCCTCCTGGAGCAGAATGTCGTCAACTTGCGCCATGGATCGTTACGGGTTTGGGTGAGTGACGCAGCGGGGCCTGTTTGAATTGCTGCTCGAAAATAGTACGATAGAAGCCGCCGCGCTGGAGCAGTTCCGTATGCGTGCCGCGCTCGACGATCCGCCCCTGATCGAGCACGAGAATCAAGTCCGCATGTTGCACGGTGGAAATGCGATGGGCGATGACGAAGGTGGTGCGTCCCACGGTGACTTCCTTCAATGCCTGCTGGATGAGCCGCTCCGTCTCCGCATCGACGCTCGCCGTAGCATCGTCGAGCACGAGAATGCGCGGGTTCATCAAGAATGCACGGGCGATCGAGAGCCGCTGTTTCTGGCCGCCGCTGAGCGACACGCCGCGCTCGCCGATGACGGTATCGTAGCCGTTCTCCAGGTGCAGGATGAAGTCGTGCGCCTGCGCTGCCTTGGCACACGCGACGACTTCCTCACGCGTGGCCGTGGGGCGTCCGTAGGCGATGTTCTCCGCCACCGTGGTGCTGAACAGGAACGTCTCCTGAAAAATCACGCCGATGCTGCGGCGGAGGCTGGCGAGATCGAGTTCCTTGGTATCCCGGCCTTCGATCAGGATGCGTCCGGCGGTGGCGTCGTAAAAGCGCGGGAGCAGATTGACCAGCGTCGTTTTTCCGGAGCCGGTCGGCCCGATAATTGCGACGGTTTGCCCCGGTGGGACGGTGAAATTCAAGTCGGCCAGCAACTCGCGTCCCTTGGCATTGGTAAAGCCCGCGTGCTCGAACTGCACCAGGCCGGGGCCATCGGGCAGCGGAATAGATCCGTTGGGAATGTGCTGTGGGTCGTCGATGATCTCCATCACGCGCTCGGCACTGGCGCTGGCGTTTTGCACCACGTTGGTAAAGCGACCGATCGTCGCCACGCGATTGCTGAGCGCGAGCTGATAGAAAACCACCTTGGCGAGGCTGCCGACGGCGAGCGTGCCCGCGATCACCTGCCGTCCGCCGAGCCACAAGATCAGCGGCAGGCTCAGCCCAAAGATGAACTGCGCAAACGGCACGCGCGATACCCAGTAGTTGAGCGTGTCGAATTGGGTTTGCAAAAAGTCCGCCTTCTTCGCCTGGAACTTGGCAATCTCCTGCGGCTCCTTGGCGAAGGCTTTCACGACGCGCACCCCGGCGATATTTTCCTGGATGACCGTGGTCATCGCCGCCTCCTTGTCCCACACGGCGCGCCAGCGGCGGTGCATTTTCTTCGCGTAAAAGGCGATGATGGCAATCGTGGGGACGGTGGTTCCCAAAATCGTCCAGCCCAGCAGCGGGCTGACCCAGAAGATGAGGACGATCGAAACCGCGATCGCGACAAAGATATCGACCGTCATAAACAGGAAGGCGAACAGGAAGTCCTGCAAGCGCCAGATGTCGGTGGTCGAGCGCGAGATGAGTTCCCCGGTGCTCGCCTTGTCGTGAAACTGGAAGCTGAGCCGCTGGATCGCGTCGTAGATCGTCCCGCGAATATCCGCCAGCACGCCCTGAATCACCCGGTTGCGCACCGGGCCGAGTTGATTGCGCAGCAGTTCGCGAATGAGCGCGAGGCCGAAGAAAAGCGCCGTGAAGTGGAGCGGGCTGAACGGTGCGCCGGTTTTCAGGTGATTGCTCAGCGCCGTGATGGCCGCGCCGAGAATCTGCGGCAGCACCATTTCCAGCCCGAGAATGATCAGCAACAAGCCAAACGCGAGCGTACACAGCCACGGGTAGCGCCCGAGAAATTTCAGGACGCTCCAGAGCGGGTATTTGCGGGGTGGTGGTTTGCTCATTACGTGCGGGATTCCGTGAAACAGCCCGGGAAGAGAGAACGGAAGTGAACGCGCAGCCTCAACTCAGACCCCGATCTTCCACCCTGCTGCGGAAGCCCGATTGAGATGACGCGATACGAAATTCATGACGCCGTAACGATGGCGTCGGGTCTTCCGGAAGTCAATCACCGACCAAATTCACAGTCAGCCGTCGTTTACACTTGCTGGAACCCGCCGGTTGAAGAAAGGTTTCCCTTCATGTCTTCCGACCCCAAAAGCTGGAAAATCGCCATCGTCGGATCGGGTGCCCTGGGCAGCTACTACGGCGCAAAACTGGCGCACGCGGGTTACAACGTGCATTTTCTCCTGCGCAGTGATTACGAGCACGTTCGCGAGCACGGGCTTGCCGTCCGCTCGCCCGGCGGAGGTATCCAGCTTTCCCAGGTGAATGCCCATGCCGGCCCGGAAGACATCGGCCCATGCGACGTCGTGCTTATCGCGTTAAAGACGACGGGTAATGAAGCGCTTGCAAAGTTAATCCCTCCATTGCTCGGCCCGGAGACGATGTTGGTGACGCTCCAAAACGGCCTTGGCAACGAGGAACTGCTCGCCGCGCAGTTTGGCGAGCAGCGCGTGCTCGGCGGGCTGTGCTTCGTTTGCCTCAATCGGGTCGCGTCCGGGGTCATCGAGCACTACGGCCACGGCACTCTTTCCCTGGGCGAATTCCGGCGTTCGTCCCAGCAACGCACCCATTTTCTCGCGGCGGCTTTTCGCGAGAGCGGCATCGAAACTCATGTTGTAGAAAATCTCGTTACCGAACGCTGGCGCAAGCTCGTCTGGAACATCCCATTCAATGGCCTTTCCATTGTCGCCCGGGCCAATGTCGAGGAGGTGTTGGGCAATTTCGCTCTCGAAAAACTTGCCCGCACACTCATGGAGGAAACCATTGCTGGTGCAGCCGACACTGGGGCACGAAATCCCCCGCGATTTCATTGAATTTCAAATGATCCGCAGTGCCAAAATGGGCCCCTACAAGCCGTCGAGCATGCTGGATTTCCTCGATGGTCGCGCCGTCGAGGTGGAATCGATCTGGGGTGAACCTTTACGTCAGGCACAGCGGGCCGGAGCGCATTCACCTCAACTCGAAATGCTCTACGCGCTGCTCCAATACCTCAATCCACAATGAAATTTGCCAACGATTTTGAAAGCCACCCCGCAGCGCTGGCACTGAAAAAATGGAAACCGCAATGGGGGCTCGTCCTCGGCTCCGGGCTCGGGGCCTTTGTCTCCCAGCTTGAAGTGCTGGAGCGTATTTCCTACTCTGAGATTGCGGGGCTGCCGGTTTCCAAAGTGCCGGGACATGCCGGCGAATTCCTTATCGCCAAAATGGCGGGGAGACCGGCTATGGTGGCCAGTGGCCGCGCTCACCTCTATGAAGGGCATCCGGCCTCTGTCATTACGGCCGGCATCCGTTTTATGGCTGCCTGCGGCGTGCAGACTGTGGTGCTAACCAATGCGGCAGGAACGTTAAACAAGTCGTTTATTCCCGGCACCTGGATGATGCTCAACGATCATCTGAACCTTACCGGAACCTCACCTTTGCTTGGCGGCGCTCATTTTTTCGACATGAGCTGCGTCTATGATCATGCGCTGCGGATACAGTTTTCCATGACCTCGGCAGACGAGGGGATCACTCTCCACGAGGGGGTTTATGCCGGGTTGGTGGGGCCGCAATATGAGACCCCCGCCGAGATTCGCATGCTGAAGGCCATCGGGGCTGATGCGGTGGGGATGTCCACCGTGCTCGAAGCGATTCAGGCCCGTGCTCTGGGAGTCCGGGTAGCCGCCTTCTCCTGCCTTACCAACTGGGCGGCGGGGATGGGCCAGGAAACCCTCGATCACTCCGAAGTGCTGGCCACGGGACGGGAAGCGGCCGCTCAATTGTGGCGACTACTGGAAAAAGTGATCGCCATCGCGTAGAATCGCGCACTTTATGAAATCCCTCCTCGCTTTCCTGCTGGCCTTGGCCTTGGGTGTTGTCGCTTACCATGAGTACACACGCGCCGAAGATTTACAGGCCCAGGTGAATGATCTTAGTGAGCAGCTTAATCGGCTGAAGGCAGCTCCCAAGAAGTCGAACTGGCTGGATCAAAAGCATGACGATCCATTCCATAGCCATGGGCTGGATACCGCCCAATAAGCCCGATATGGGTAAAAGGCGCGCAGACGGACGGATGAAACAGGTTGGCTAAACCGCTGGTCTTGCCCGAGGCTCACGATCATCCGACCCGCCGCACGAGGGTGCGGTCACGAATGGTCCGCCTGCCAATGGAATCGGCCTGGTGAAAGCCACGTCGGGGACACTGCTCTCTTTTCCTGAGAGTGGAAAATCTTTGCGCAGCGGATAATAGGGAAAACCTTCCCACATGAGAATGCGGGTCAAATTGGGGTGACCGGAAAAGCGAATGCCGTACATGTCGTATGCCTCGCGTTCATGCCAGTTGGCCGTGGCCCAGAGATCGCTGACTGTGGGGACTTCCAAGGTATCTTCCGAGACCGCGCACTTCAACCTCAGATGGATATTGGACTCCAAAATGGACAACTCGTAAACCACTTCGAAACGGGGCTCCTCGCCGTAATTATCCACGCCGGAAAGATCGATGAGATAATTAAAGCCGAGCGCTTCCTTACAGTATTGGGCCACTTCATGAATCGCTTCAATAGGGACCGTGAGTGTGGTTTCCCCGCGAAATTCCACTTTCTTGAGCGCGCTGAATTTTCCTTCCAGCTTGGAGACAACTTCGGCGGTGCTCATGGGGCGTATTCTCGAAGGGATTCGAGCAGTTCCATCTTTTGGTCCATGACGGCGGGCTCCGTCTCAATTTTGCTCTGCAGCTTCATCATGGCCTCCAGCAAAGCTTCTGGTCGCGGCGGGCAGCCGGAAATATAGACATCCACGGGAATCAACTGATCAATGCCCTGGAGAACGGCATAACTGCGATACATGCCGCCGCTGGAAGCACAGGCTCCCATGGCGATACACCACTTGGGTTCGGCCATTTGATCCCACACGCGTTTTACCACGGTGGCCATTTTATAAGTAACGGTGCCGGCAACGATCATGACGTCGCTCTGGCGGGGGGAAAAACGCATGACCTCCGCCCCAAATCGCGCCAGGTCAAAGCGGGAAGAGGCGGCGGCCATCATTTCAATCGCACAACAGGCGAGACCCATTGGCATAGGCCACAAGGCATTCTTGCGCACCCAATTTACAGCAGCATCGAGACGAGTAATGATGATGTTGCCTTCGATTTTTGAGTCGTAAGCAGCGGGGACGAGCTCAGGCATAAGCTTATGATAGTTTTTTGCCGTCCAGCGGCAAGTTCAATTTGTGAAAACTTTCACAAGCTCAGAAGGAATTCGCTGGCCGATGCTCGGGATTGATCCCGGTGGTGGACATTGATTGATAACGCACGCCTGCATCCCCGCTGATTTTCACCGGGGCCGTTGAATCGTTCCTGCTGCTGTTGCTGGCTGGTGTGGTGCAACCGGCGAGCGAGGAAAGAAGAGCAATCGTGGCGATCCATGGAGCGGCTTTAATCATGCCCAACTCCTGCATCGATATCTCACGGCCACAAATTAAATCGCTGCCATGGAACAATATGGGATGGATCCGATCAGTCCTGCAGCCCTCTGTTTACCAGATGGGCGGGCTTTGCTTTGATCCCGAAAGAATCAGCTTCTTCGTTGGAAACCCGAGCCGATACGCAGTGTCGATGTAAGGCTGTTCCACCGTGCTGGAAAGGGTCGGTTGCCGGGCCAGCAACCATAGAAACTTCCGGTCCGGTGTCCCCACCAGCGCCACCGAATAATCGGGGGCGATTTCGATGATCCAGTAATTCCCCTCGCTGGGGACTGGAATCAGCGCGGCAATGCCGTTGAAGGAAACTTTCAACCGCCCATTACCGCTACCAGGCACGACGGTAGCGGTTCCGGTAAGCGACTTGGGTGCTACCCTGGCGCGATACTCCGTATTCACCACCTTTACGGTTCCATCCTGCTGAAGCGTGTAGTTGGCGGTCGCCCGGGCATCGCGATGTTGGAAGGCATTAGGCAGTCGGGCAAGCTCATGCCAGGTGCCCATGTAGCGTGGGAGGTTCACGTGGCTTTGCGTCGGCAAGGGCCTGTTGGAAGTCGTTTCACAGCCGCCAACCATAAGCACCGCAGCCAGCCAAAGGGGAAGGAGACCTAAAAGGCGCATAGCAGAAAAACGAAATTCGATGATTTAACGGATGTTTGACAAAAGTGAAGTACCTCACGGCTTGGTCTTCGCGGCGTCTTTGAGGGAAACGTCGCCCTCGATGTTCCCCTGGTAAACGCGGATGAACTCGTTCCGCAGAATATTGCCGATGGCCGGGAGGACGCCGATTTTCGGATCGTGGAAAGTGCCCGAAATGGGGATCTTGGTCGCGAGCCGGTCATTGGGCTGGTTGCGGAAGAGGCGGGTGATTCCGGCCATCAAACTTTCCCAAGTAAATTGGAGCGGGTTCTTCACGTCCTGCAGATTGATGATCGCGATGTCGTCGAAGAGCGGTTTTACGTAGCCCGTGAGTTTTCCATCGGAGGCCGCGAGTTCACTGGCGACGGAGAATTTCCCTTTGGTGAATTTGAATTTCGCATAGGCCGCCGCGAAGTCGTTCACCTCCGAAAGCGGCACCGGGTCGAGTTTCGCAGCGAGATCGAAGGTGGGGTCTTTGGTCGAGGGATTGATCTTGGCATGCAGTTCCACCGGCGCGGTTTTGAAGGCGCGACCGGTCACCTCCAGATTTGCCACCAAGGTCTTGGAAAGCTTCAGGCTGTTGGTGAGATTCGTGCCGAGCATGTGGATTTCATCGATAGTGAGATCCACCTTTGGATTGCTGTAAAAGTCGCGATAATGCACCGAGCCGTCGAAGACTTCGAAGCGGTTGATCTGCAGCGGCACGAGTTGCTTGATCACGTCGAACCACGGCTTGTCCACGCCCACTTGGGAGGTGCCTTGCGACGGGCCTTTCACGAAATTGATGACCGGCCGGTCAAACTCGATCTTGGCCACCAGGGCGCCTTGAAACAGCGCGCGCCATTCCACGGAAAAATCCACCACGTGCGAAGCGAAGAAGGGCACCGGCACTTTTCCATCAGTCTTGTTGATATCGATGCTCTCGATCGAATAGGCACCGCGCCAGAGGTGAATACTCACCTCGCCGATCTCGCCCGCGTAGCCCGGCATCTCGTTGATCTTCTTGTTCGCATACCACTTCACGACATACGGCAGCGCAATGCGCGCGGCCACCAGCAGGACGACCAGGGTGATGATGAGCCACTGGGCCCATTTCGAGAGGCGTCGGAATTTTTGGAGAAGGCTCACTTTCCCCTAATCGCGCCCCGGAGGTCCGCCGGTTGACTCGAATCGAGCGTTTTACAAGCGGCACCAGCGCAGGCGCAGCGCATTGGCAATCACCGAGACACTACTGAAGCTCATCGCCGCCCCGGCAAGCATGGGGTTGAGGAGCAGGCCCGTGAACGGATAGAGCAGCCCCGCGGCAATGGCGATGCCCGCGATGTTGTAGATGAATGCGAAGAAGAGGTTTTGCCGGATGTTCGCCATGATCGCCCGGCTCAGGTGAATGGCTTTCACCAGCCCATGCAGATCGCCGCGGAGTACGGTGATGCCCGCCGTTTCCATCGCCACATCGGTTCCTGTGCTCATGGCGAGGCCGACGTCGGCGGTGGCCAGTGCCGGAGCATCATTGATGCCGTCACCCGCCATCGCCACCTTGCGACTTTGGGCGCGAAGCTCCTCGATCAGCCCGGCTTTGGCTTCCGGGGTAAGTCCGCCGTGGGCTTCCTTGATTCCCAATTGGCTGGCCACCGCGAAAGTCGGGGTCTCCTGATCGCCCGAGGCCACCACCAGTCGCAGGCCGAGCTGTTGAAGTTTTTTCACCGCCGCTGCCGCATTGGATTTTACGGCATCTGCAACTTGAATGCTGCCCGCTGCCTGTCCGTCAATGGCGATGAGAATGGTGGCGCTGGAATCGAGGGCCTCAAGCCCGCGGATCTTTTGCTGCTCCAGCAAGGCACGGTTTCCGGCGACGACGGAGTGCCCGTCCACCGTCCCCGTGATGCCGAGTCCCGGCTGCACCTTGAAGTCGGACGTCGTTCCGAGAGCAAGCTGGCGCGCCTCGGCCGCCCGCTCCACCGCGCGGGCGAGGGGATGCTCGCTGTTTTGCTCCAGTGCTGCAGCAGATCCGAGAATGGAGCTTTCATTAAATGGCGCGAGCGCCGAGATTTTCCGCACTTCCGGGCGCCCTTCCGTCAGCGTCCCGGTTTTATCGAAAACCAGCGTATCCACCGCGCACAGCCGTTCCAGCGCCGCCGCATCTTTCACCAGAATGCCGGCATTCGCCCCGCGCCCGGCCCCCACCATGATGGACATCGGCGTGGCCAGCCCCAGCGCGCAGGGACAAGCCACCACCAGCACCGCAATCGCATTCACCAGCGCATGGACAAACCGCGGCTCCGCCCCGAACTGGGCCCACCCGATCAGGGTGAGCGCGGAGACCGTGATGACGACCGGCACAAACCACGCGCTCACCTGATCCGCCAGCCGCTGAATGGGGGCCCGGCTGCGCTGCGCGTGCGACACCATTTCCACGATACGGGAGAGCACCGTCTCGTGCCCCACTTTGGTGGCCCGCATGAGGAAGGAGCCGCCCTGGTTGATCGTGCCGCCGATGACGGTGTCGCCCTTTTGTTTCGAGACGGGCAGCGGTTCGCCGGTGAGCATGGATTCATCCAGCGTGCTGGTGCCTTCCGTGATGACTCCATCCACGGGCACCTTTTCCCCGGGGCGTACGCGCAGGATGTCGTCCACATGCACATAATCGATGAGGGTGTCGTGATCGGAGCGATGATGCACGACATGGGCGATCTGGGGAACGAGACCAATCAGTTTGCGGAGGGCCTGGCCGGTTTTGCGGCGCGCCCGGGCTTCCAGCACCTGCCCCAGGAGCGCGAGGGTGGTCACGACGGCGGCTGATTCGAAGTAATACGGCACCATCCCATGCACGCGGAAGGCGGAGAGAAACGTGTCGCTGTAGAGCAAGGCGAGCGTGCTGTAGCCAAAGGCGGTCAAAACGCCCAGGCCGATCAGGGTGAACATATTCAACTCCCACGTCACCACCGAGCGCCAGGCGCGGCGGAGCAGGGGGCAGCAGGCTCCAGAAAATCACCGGCAAGGCCAGCCAGAATTGAGTGATCGGCGACCAGCCGCCCAGCGCATGGACGAAAGGCAGCATTTCCCCCATGGCCAGAAAAAGAATGGGGAGGCTCAGCCCGGTCGCCCACCAGAAACGGTGCTGGAGATCGGCGATTTCGTGATCTTCCGCCGAGGTATCGAGCGAGACGGTGGTCGGCTCCAGCGGCATGCCGCACTTGGGGCAGTCGCCGGGATGGTCCTGCTGGATTTCCGGGTGCATCGGGCAGGTATAAATCGCGTCCTCCAGAGCGGGCGGCGCATCGTGGGCCACGCCGATCTGCTGTTGCATGAATTTGCGCCGGCAGCCTTCACAGCAAAAATAGGAGGTCTCGCCCGCCCGGGTGGCGCTTAACGCGGTCGCCGGGTCCACTTCCATGCCGCAAATGGGATCGCGGGCCAGCGTCGAAGAGGATTGGGGGGATTCTTCGTGATGATGGCCGCAGCAGGAATGCTCCTCTTTCATCGGACAAAGCGGGCAATGACGCTATTGAGTTCCTTCAACAAATCGGCCGACTTCATCGGCCTGGCCTTGGCGTGGGCTTTGCCGCTGCCGTGACCGAGGACGCAGTTTTCCAGGTGTTGTTCCATGAGCTTCAAGCCCACCGCATCGAGCGCGGAGCGCACGGCGGCAATCTGGTTGAGCACATCCACGCAGTAGCGGTCCTCGTCGAGCATGCGCTGCAAGCCTTCGACCTGTCCGGCAATTCGTTTCAACCGCTTTTGCAAATCATCACTGGCACGGGAGTTCATGGGTTTATGATTACCCCATGGGGGTATCTTGTCAATCCTCCCCGGCTTCCAGTTGCCCGCCGATTTTTCGCTTGGCGGAGTCCGCCCGATTGTTGAGAGTGGCCACAGCCGCCAAGTCCGGGCGGCACCCTTTACTTCCATGAAAGCCCTTTTTCTCACGAACGAATATCCACCCACGATCTATGGCGGGGCCGGTGTCCATGTCGAATACCTGAGCCGCGAACTGGCGAAGCTCATCCCGATGGAGGTGCGGTCGTTTGGCGATCAGGATGAAACTCTCGAAAACCTGCGGGTGCAGGGTTTTCAGCTCGATTCCGGCGACTACACCTGCCCGAAGCCGCTCCGCTCGGTCTTTGGCGCGGTGCAGCGGTGCACGGACTTCAATACCACGAATATCGATGCGGAGATCGTCCACTGCCACACCTGGTACAGCCATTTTGGCGGCATCCTGGCGAAGCTGAACTACGGCATTCCGCTGGTCATCACAGTCCACTCGCTGGAGCCGCTCCGTCCCTGGAAGCGGGAGCAGCTCGGCGGCGGCTATGATTTCACCTGCTGGCTGGAAAAGACGGCCCTCGAAATGGCCGATGCCGTCATTGCGGTCTCGGAAGACACCCGCAATGACATTCAGCGGCTCTTCAATGTGAAGCCGGAGCGGTTGCACAAGATTTACAACGGCATCGACCTGGACGAATACCGCAAGACGGACGATCGCGAGCCTTTGCAGCGTTTCGGCATCAATCCCGAAGTCCCCTATGTGCTCTTTGTGGGGCGCATCACCCGGCAGAAGGGCATCGTTCACCTGGTCAATGCCATCAAGCATCTCGACCCGGGCATGCAGATCGTCCTCTGTGCCGGTGCGCCGGATACCCCGGAGATCGCCGCGGAAATGAAGGCGGCGGTGGAGGCGGCCCGCCAGGAGCATTCCGGGATCATCTGGATCGAGGAAATGGTGAACGTGAAGACCAAGGTGGCCCTTTACTCCCAGGCCGCCGTGTTCTGCTGTCCCTCGATTTACGAGCCGTTTGGCATCATCAATCTCGAAGCCATGGCTTGTGAAACGCCGGTGGTCGCCACGGCAGTCGGCGGGATCAAGGAAGTGGTGGTGGATGGGGAAACCGGCTACCTCGTGCCGCTGGAGCAGATGACCGAAAGCCCGTTCGAGGCCGTGAACCCGCAGCAATTTTCCAAGGATCTGGCGACGAAAATCAACGCGCTGATGGCCGATGCCGGCCTGCGCCAGCGAATGGGGGCGGCATCCCGCCAACGGGTGGAAGCGATCTTCGGCTGGTCGGCGATTGCCCGGCAAACCCGCGATCTGTACGCGGAATTGTTGCAGCGATAATTCAAACAAAACTTGCGCCGGAGGCCAACTCCGACGATTGAGCAGGTTCCACATGTTTGTCGATCAAGTCAGAATTAGTGCCAAAGCCGGCGACGGCGGCAAGGGATGCGTCAGCTTCCGACGCGAGAAATTTGTCCCCAAAGGCGGTCCCGATGGCGGCGACGGTGGTCGCGGGGGCGACATTATTCTGAAGGCCGATCCGAACATCGACACCCTGGCGGCTTTCTACTACGAGCCAATCGTGCGTGCCAAGAATGGTGGCGCGGGGATGGCGAAGAACTGCACCGGTCGGGCCGCGAAAGCGAATATCATCAAAGTCCCCATCGGCACCCTGATCTACCGGATGCCGGAGGTTCCTGCGCCTGCCGTCGAACTGGAAATTGACGAAGCGCTGATGGAGGAAGTCGAGGAAATCGACGAGAAGCCCAAAGCGAAAAAGAAAATCAATCCCAAGGAACTGGAGCTGGTCGCTGATCTGGATCAGGATGGAGCGGAACTGGTGCTGTGCAAGGGCGGCGAGGGGGGAAAGGGAAACGTCCATTTCAAAAGCGCGCGCAACCGGGTTCCCCGCCAGTATAAAGAGGGTGGAGATGGTGAGGAGGGGCAGTTTTTCCTGGAACTGCGCAAGATCGCGGATGCCGGCCTGGTGGGATACCCCAATGCCGGTAAGTCCACTTTGCTCGGCCAGATTTCGGCCGCCCATCCGAAGGTGGCGCCTTATCCATTTACCACGCTGCATCCGATGGTCGGGGTGGTCGATTTTTCCGGCTATCGCCGGGGCACCGTGGCGGATATTCCCGGTTTGATCGAAGGGGCCCACCTGGATATCGGCCTGGGGCACGAGTTTCTGCGCCACATTGTGCGCTGCAAATTGCTGCTTTTTGTGCTCGATATGGCGGGCAGCGAAGGGCGCAGCCCCATCGAGGATTTGAGCAAGCTTAGGGTCGAACTAAAAATGTATGATCCTTTGCTAGCGGAGCGTCCATGGCTTGTAGTGGCTAACAAGATGGACCTGCCGGATGCCGCAGAAAATCTAAAAGCGTTTAAACGTCGTTTTCGCAAGGTTGAAGTGATTCCCATTTCTGCAAAAAGTGATCAGGGGATTACGGAATTGAAAGCCCGTCTCAAGACCGTTTTGCTGCCGGTTTCCACTGTTGAGCCCTCTGATAGCTAAACAGGGTCTTGACAAATATCGGTCGGTACACAGAATTGGCACCGAATTTGCAGGAATCAATCCTGCGAATGATGTAACCGGGAAACAAAAGGAAACGATGAACCATGGCAGGGCCTAAAAAAGAAAGTTGTTTGACGGGGATCTCGTCGAATATGGCAGCGGTATTACCGACTGCTGTCGCTGCCAATTTAGGCATCTCCAACTCTTTCCCTGCGCTTGCCGAAGACACTGCCCGCCGCGATCCTGAATTCGCCGAGCGACTGGTCATCATGGCGTTGATTGTCGATACGCTGGTGGTGGTGGCCTCTTTGGTGGTCAGTTTCTGGATTCGATTTGATACTGGACTGCGCGATTTCGGGGTTTTGGGAAACCTTTCCCTCTCCGACTACGTGAACTACATCGCGCTGGGAGCGCTTTCCCAGGTGTTCGTGCTGGCATACTTTCAGGTTTACGAGAAGCAGTCGCTCCTGCGGTTCCGCTATGTGTGGGCACGAATTTTGAAGGCCGGTCTCTACTGGTGCGTGGGCTACCTGCTAATTACGCTGGTTTTGAAGACCACCCCGCCGGTGTCCCGCCTCTTCGTGGTGATCGGCAGTGCAAATATTCTGGCCGGCCTGCTCTGCTGGCGCTGGCTGTTCCATTCTTATTTGCAAAACTCGCAGGTGGCGGACGCATTGCGCCAGCGCATTCTGTTCGTGGGCTGGAATGAAGATGCGGACCGTCTGACCAAGGGGTTTGCGAAAGATCAGACCCATGCCTACGAGGTAATCGGATGTGTCCCCTCCGCCCGCGGGCGTTTCCAGCGCAAGCCGCCGGGCAGCGTGCCGGTGCTCGGTCAATTTCAAGATATCATCCAAAAGCTCCACCAGCAGCGCATCGACATGGTGATTCTTTCCGATGTGAACTGTGTAAAGGGTGAGATCGTGAGTCTCGCCAACCTGTGCGAACGCGAGATGGTGCAGTTCAAGATCATCCCGTCGTATTTCCAGATTCTGGCCTCGGGGCTGCGTCTCGAAACGGTGAGCGGTATTCCGGTCCTGGGCGTGTCCCAGCTTCCGCTCGATCGTTTCTTCAACACGCTTTTGAAGCGGATCGTGGATATCGTGGGGAGCATTATTGGGATGATTCTTTCCGCGCCGATGATCGCGATTTTTGGCACGATGGTTTACCTGGAGTCGCCGGGACCGATTTTCTATCGCCAGAAGCGCCTGGGGCGGAATGGCACGTTGTTCGACATCATCAAGATTCGCAGCATGCGGCTCGATGCCGAGGCGAATAACAAGCCCGGCTGGACGACGAAAGACGATCCGCGCCGGCTGCGCATCGGCAGCTTCATGCGGAAGTGGAACATTGATGAAGTGCCGCAATTTTGGAACGTGCTGAAGGGCGAGATGAGCCTGGTGGGGCCGCGCCCGGAACGTCCGGAACTCATTCAGAACTTCAAGCACGAGATTCCGCACTACAACGCGCGTCATAACGTGAAGCCGGGGATTACCGGCTGGGCCCAGGTGAAGGGGCTGCGTGGGGATACCGATCTTACGGAGCGGATCAACAGCGATCTGTACTACCTGGAAAACTGGAATCTTTCGCTGGATATGCAGATCATGATCATGACGTTCTTCAAGCGGAAGAACGCTTGCTAAGGGGGATTTTTACCGCAGAGGCGCGGCGATGGAGTTGCGGGACGGGGATGAATGATGGGGCTGCGCCTTTTAAGGGCGAGACTTGTCTCGCGTGGAGAAAGCGGCGACGTGTCGCCGCAGTCCAAGGGCGCGGAGACGGAGGGTGTTTTGGGGGTAGTTGGGGCGGTTCTTGAAAAAGCATTTCCGAAACGAACCGGGACGAACGCCCACGGCGTTCCCTCCACGGTGCGGCACGGTAAGGCGGAGCAGAATTTTCAGGTCCGCGAAAAACGCGAAGCATGCGAAAATCAAGCCGCGCTCTTTCGCGTTTTCGCGTCTTTCGCGGACTCCTCCGGGCCTTCCAGAGGGGGCTATCCATTGGGTTGAACCACGCCAGGGTTTAGAGCATTTCGATTAATTCTAGAGCCGCGTTTTGGCGAGCGAAGGCTATTTCAGAAACGGCGTTTCCTCCCCAAAATGTCATTCTGAGCGCAGCGCAGCGGAGTCGAAGAATCTCTGACTATTTCCGGGCTGGGCGAACGAGCATTGTCCTCCCGGCACCAGAAATAGAGGGAGATTCTTCGTGCCGCAGCATGTCCTTTTTGGGAAGGAATTTTCCAACCGCTGGTGGCTAGACCTTTTATTGAACCGCTCTAAAAAGAAGGTCGTGTTTCGCGGTGCTCGGAATGACTGCATTTTTCAAATGCGGGTAACCGAGGCTGCCTCTTCCGAAAAAGAGGCTGGATTACTTCCAATAGCCGCGGTTCATGCTCCAGGCGCGCTTGGTTTTGAGGGAGAGGCTGGCATGTTTGAGGCCGGCTTTGTAGCCGAGCCATTTGGCCCAGGTGCGAATCCAGGCAGAGGGGAGTTCCAGCGGAGCGTGCTTGAGGAGGTAGGCGGACTCTGATTTCACGAACTTGAGGCCTTCGCCGCCGAGTTTGCCGAAGGTGTCGAGCATCCAATGGTGCTGGTCGTGGAAGACGCCGATATCGAAATAGCGGCGGAATTCCTGGGGGATGGTGTAGCCGTGGGAATGGAGGGCCTGGGCGTCGCCAGCGTAGGCGATCTTCCAGCCTTTGGTGAGCATGTGGCCGATGGCGATGGTGTCCTCGCCAAACATCACCTTGAGCGGGAAGCCGCCGATTTCCTCGTGGGCGGCGCGGCGATAGGCACCGAAGGCATCGGAGAAGAAGGCGCACTTGAAGCCATACTTCGGAATATCCGACTGGTCGCGGACGTGGCCTTCGGGCGGGTAGTTGAAGAAACGGGCGTGGGTTTCAATGGCGGTCGCGCCAACGCGGGGGAGTTGTCGGCCGTAGGAGGCGCCGACCTTGGGATCGTCGAAGGGCTTGAGCAGGTTGGCGAGGGCGTGTTGATCGGCGAGCACGACGTCCTGGGTCATGTAAATGAGCAGGTCGCAGTCTTTCGCGAGGTCCGCGCCCATCTGGCGGGTGCCGCCGTAGTCGAAGTCCTTTTTGTCGATGGTGATCACCTCGAAACCGGCGTCCCGGGCGAGCTGGGCGGTGCCGTCGCTGGAGCCGGAGTCGATGACCAGCTTGCGATCGGGCGCGCCTTGCTGCGTGCCAATGGCACCGAGGACGGCTTTCCAGAGTTCACCGGGGTTGTAGGTCGGGATGATGAGGACGGACTTCATGAGGAAAGCGGCTGGGCGAAGAGTTGGTGGACCTGGGCTGTGATGGCTTCCGGGGTGGCGTCGCTGGGGATGGGCGTGAGATACGGGCTGGCCTTGGGGAAGGACTCGGCAATCGCAAAACCCGGGGCCATGATGAGCAGGGCGGGGACTTCAAAAGCGAGGGCGATATGGGCGACGAAGGAATCGATGACCACGGCCCGTGAGGCGTGTTTGACGAGCTGGAGCAGTTGTTCCAACGAGGTTTCCCCCATGAGATTGACGTAGCGCGGGTCGTTGAACGCGTGGAGAAATTCATACCGCGAGCGGTCGCCCTTGCCGCCGACGGAGACAATTTTTTGCGCGTCGGTGGCGGCGGCGAAGACGGCTTTCCAGAAGGCGGGTGAGGCTTCGCGCATGATGTCGCGACTGGCGGGGTGGATGACGAGGTAACGCTCCTCGGGCGAGACGCCGGGAATGGTCCACGGCTGATCGGGCAGGGCAATCAGCGGGCGGGTGTATGCATACGGCGGGAAGCCGAGCCCGGCGAGCGCATCGAGATACATCTGGCCGAGGGGAGTCCGGGGCTGATAACGGAAGGGGTGATGGAGGGTAAAGCTCATCCCGCGGACGGCAAAACCGGCGCGGAAGGGAATGCCGGAGAGCCGGGCGAGGAGCAGCGTATTCGGGCTGCGCTCGCGCAGATCGAGCAGGGCGGCGGGCCGGAGTTTCATCAGCTCGCGGCGCACGCGCCAGAAATCGGAGAATTGTTTCCGCAACGCCTTGGGGAAACTCATCTGCTTGTTGCACCCGGCGGCGTCGTAAGTGAGCACGGCGTCGCACAGGCCATAACGCTGGTAAAGCTCGGCCAGCCCGCGGCACCACGAGCCGACGACGAGGGTGATGTGGACGTTGCGGGTGTTTTCACGGAGCCGCTGGAGGAAGGCGGAGACAATGAGCAGATCGCCGAGGTGATCGAGCTTGGTGACGACGATGGATTTGCCATCGAAGCTGGGAGTGGGCACCGGCTTGGTTTTCCCAAGCAGGACGCGCCAGAAGCAATCGACCACGGCGAGCATGAGGACGAGCACCAGCGGATAGCGGGCGGTCTTCAAGTATTCGCGACCGAAGAGCTTGAAGTAGGGGCTGGGTGTCTCCGGCGCGGGTGTGGTGCTCATGAGAGATTGGTAACGGCCGAGGCGGGTTGAGCGGGGGAGGTCTTCGTCGCCTCGCGATAGTGCGAACTCGGGCGCAGCCAGCGTTTCTCAATCAAGTGCCAGGAAAGAAAGGCACCGGTGAGCGCGCCGAGAATGGTGACGGCGAAGGCTTCCCACGGGTGGTTTTTATAAAGCCCGAGGGCAACGAGGGCCTGGATGATCGGGAAATGGTAGATATAGAGCCCGTAGGAGACATCGCCGAAGCGGCCGGCATTGCCGAGGAAGGGGAGATGGCAGGCGAGATAAATCACAAACACCCCGAGTGCGATGGGCTGGACGACGCCGAGCGGCAAATACCAATCCGCCACCAAAACGACCGCCGAGAGCGCGGTGAGGATGACGTAGTGTTTTCCAAACCATTCCCGGTAGTAGTAAGCGGCGGCCCCGGCCATGAAGAAGGTGAGCTGCCCGGGGAGCTGCTTTTCCAGCAGATCGAAGAGGCTGCTCTTGCCTTCATTCCCAAAACTGGAGGCGACGTGAACATGCGACTCGATGGCGGCGAGGCCATAGCTGTAGGCGAGGGAGAGCAGGTAAATGGCGAGCAGCGCGCGCCAGGGACGGAACTTGCGGACGAGCCAGACGATCACCGGCACACAGAGGTAAAACATGACCTCGATCTTGAGCGACCAGAGCGCGCCGTTGATGGCGTGCATGCGATTGGTTGCGAAGACGCCCGGGAGATCGGGTTTCAAGAAATTCAAGAACGACAGGTTGGCGAGCAAATGAAGGAACGTCGCCTTGGCGGTGAGAAAGGCTTTTAAGCCAAGCGTGGTGAAAAAGCCGCCGAGGACCATTCCAGCGAGGACGACGACGAGATAGGCGGGATAGATGCGCCGGGCGCGGCGCTCGAAGTAATCGGATAACGAGCGCGATTTTTCGTAGCTCATCACGATCAAAAAACCACTGATGATGAAGAAGCCCTGCACCATCGTCTGGGAATTCACCCAAGCATGGACGGGCTTGAGTGCCGCCGCGCCGGAGAGCTCGTGCGAGTGGGCGACGACGACCCCGGCGGCGAACAACAGCCGGAGCAGATCGAAATTATTGTGCTTTAACGAGTCGCCCTTGGTCATTCCCTTCTTCTTCAGTTTTGGGCGCGGGCGGTGGGTTGAGCCGGCGCGGGTAAATATCGCGGTTCACGGTGGAGGCCGTGGCGGTGAGTTCGGTGTAGGGTTTGTCGGTGATGGTGACAAGTCCAATCCCGTAGTTTTCGCCATCACCAGAGCGCCCGGTGAGGGGCTGATCGGCGTATTGGAACCAGTGGCAGCCGACGATGAAATCGCAATCGCCCGCGCTGAAAACGTAGTCGTGATAAAGCTGGGCGCGCATGGTCTGATCGGCGGCCCAGACGAGGCCGGTGCCGAACATGCCGCGATCGGTCGCGCCGTTGTGGAACTCGCTGATGATGACCGGGCGATCCAGCTTGGCGAGCAACTGAAGGGTGGGATCGTGCGGATCGACGGCGGGGTGATACCAGTTGATGCTGGTCACGTCGCAGTTCCGCGCGGCGGCGGCGACGAATTCGGGCGTGCGTCCGGCGAAGCGGCAGCCGAGGTAGAGGTGGTGCGGGGCGGATTCGTGAACCACGTCGCGGACGGTGCTGAAATAACGGTCGGCAAAAGTTTGCGAAAGATCCTGCAGATCCTTCTCCAGTTCGGGCGTCCATTTCTGTGGCGGTTTCCACGGGTTGTTGCGCAGCGAATCCCAGGAGCCGATTTTCATCTTCCAGCGAGCGGAGAGTTTATCGACGTCGCCATATTTTTTTGCGAGGCGCGCGCAAAGGGCCTGCTTGGCGGGGGAGTCGCCGGAGAGGCGCAGGACGGCGAGGACGACGTTGTAGCGCGCCGGGCCGACCCAACTGCCCCAGGGAAATTCGTTGCCGACGAAATAGCCGATGCACCATGGATCATTCGCCGAGGTGGCGGCTTCTTTTTTCAACGCCGCGCCGAGGGCCTGGGCGTAGGCGGGATCGAAGGGGTCCGGGACGGAATTTTTCAGGCCGCCATCGATGGGGATTTTCGCGGTCGTCGAGCTTGACGTGGACAATGGCGGTGTAGGCCGTTTTGCGACCGGTGAGCAACTGGGGATCGGACCAGGCACCGATGGTGTTGAAGCCCCAGCTCTGGAGCCGCGAGAGGGTTTCATCCTTCCACTTGGCCGACCAGTCGGGGCCGAATTTGCGCTCCAGATTCGCGCTGTAGAAATCGAACGAACTGGTGGTGGCGTCCTTGGTGAAATGATCGAGCAACGGCGGCTTTGAGGGGAGGGAGGCGAAGAAGGATTCGCGTCCGGTGATGGGCGTGGATTCCGAGGTGCCGATGCTGTTGACGCCAGTGGAGAAAAAGGGATGCCCGGCCGGGGTGATGAGCCACCAGTGGTCGCCGATTTTTTCGGTGCGGAAGAAGCCGGTGGCCTGGGCCGTGGGGCCTTTGGTCCAGCCGCCGTATTCGTCGAAAGCATCCGGCTGCGTGGCGGTGGTTGGGGCGGGATCGGCGGCCTGGAGATCGCTCTCCGTCAATACTTTCCCCGACCAACTCCGGCCATTCCACTGGCCGAATTGATCGACCATGCCCGCCATCTTGATGCCCGGGAGCAGGACCAGCTTGCCGATCTGCAGCTTGCTTGCGGCGGTGGATTGAAACTGCACGCCGACGACGTGAATTTCCTTCAAGTTCGATTTGCCGTGCACGCTTTGAAATTTTCCCCAGCCATCGAAAGGCGGCTGCACCATGAGGCCCGGATAGGTGTAGGTGGGGTTGGACAGGGAGAGGACGAGATTGACCGACTGCCCGGCGGGAATGACGCGCGCGCCGACGATTTTTTCCGCCTGCACGGTCACTTTCACCGGCTTCGTGCCGTGGTTCGCGAGCGTAATGCCGAGCGCGGCGAAAGGCCGCCAGTTCTGCAGATTGGCGGGGACCTCGAAGAAGTAGGAACCGGTCTTACCGGCGGGAGATTCCATCACGAGTCCGGCTGGATCCGGGCTCAGCGTCGCATTCACATGGCTGAGGTGATCGAGGATCTTCGGGCTGCCCCAGTTGCCGAGCAAAAAGGGAAACTCGCCGGAGAACTGGCCGTGCGCGACCGGGCCGAGGAGGGCGAGCAGCGCGATGGTCTTGAGCAGATCAGTTGCCCGTGGCATCGTAGTAGATGGTTACGTTGCGCACCTCGTAGGCGAAGTCGTCCACGAGCGGGTTCATGCCGATCTTGATCGCATTGGCGATGGAGGGATCGAAGCCATTGGGCGCATCACGGTCCCAAACGAAGCTCACTTTTTTCCACGGGGCATTGGGCTTGAAGGAGAATTGGAAATTGCCCGCCTTGCCGTTTTTCATGGTATTCACCATGAGGTAGGCTTTGTTCACCTTGCTCGGATCGGGCGGGGTGAGGAGGCGGACCTCGAAGCTGAGGCCGATGGTTTTCGCGAGGCTGATCTTGCGCCCGGCGAGGTCGAATTTCGGATAAATCCAGCGGGAGGCCCCGGCGGGATAGTGGACCAGGAACTGCACGGCACTTTCGTCGGAATCGGCCTTGGCGACCATTGCGCCCGAAGCGCTGGAAACCCAGGCCGCGGGTTCATTGGCGGGGAGGGCGACCGCCTTGGCGTCGGAGAAGGGATCGCCCGGTGAATTCACGGGGACGAAGAGCGGCGAGACGTCACCGGCCTCGTCGCTGCCGGCGAGGCGCAGATAGCAGGTGGTCGCATCCGGCGAGGACAGCCCGGCGGTAATTGGCACGACGACGGTCTTTCCACCGGGCACGGAGACGGAGTCCGGCAGACTCCCCACGGTGATGCTTTGCGAGCTATTCGCCGGCGTGTAGGTGCGGGTGGTGCTACTGAAATTACTCACGAGCAGGTCAGCATTATGCGTGGGCTGACTGCTGAAGTCGGCAGAGATGCGGTTGAGGATTTTGACGTCGGTGCCGAAGCGGATGGAGAGGACGAGATTGTGATCGATGGTGGGGGAATCGGGCTTGCTGATCGAGGGATTGCCCAGCATTGGGGTTGGCTTCAATCGATGGAAGCCGGTGAAGTATTGCGGGTTCTGCGAGATGTGGACGGTGGTGGATTTCACCGCGGTGCTCTTGCCCATGATGTCCACGGCACTGGTCGGAACGGCGGGGAGGTCGATGTCCTGCTCGGTATCGGACCACGAGACGATTACCTGATCGTTCTTGCGCTCGAACAACCAGCCGGCCACACCGGAGCCGAGGTTGATTGGGCCGAGATAACTGGCCGCGCCGAGCTGGGAGGTGAGGTTGGCGAGGGCGACGTAGGCGGGTTTCACGGTCCAGTCCCAGGTGAGGAGGCCCCAGACCTTGCCGCCGTCCTGCTCGTTATAGGGCGGGAGGACGAAGAAGAAGAGGCGCGAGAGGCCGCGGGCCTGGCCGGTGATCATGGCATAGACCATGAAGCGGGCCTGCTCCATTTCCTGGTTGGGATCGTGCTCGCGCAGGTTCTGGCCGGGCACGTCCGCCGCGAGGCCGCCGGGGCCTTCATTTTGCAGGCCGATCTCGGTGAGCCAGAGGGGCTTGGTGGAGATGCCGTATTTTTTGAGCAGCGCCTGTTTCTCGGAGATGACCTGGTTCAGCGCGCCCGCGGAGACGTAGGTGTGGAAGTTGTAGGCGTCGAAGAAATTGGCGGCATCGTTCTGCAGGACGACCTCGACGAAGCGCGGGGTGGGAGAGGTGGCATTGGCACCGATCAGGACTTTCGCCGCGGGATTGCCGGAGCGGAACCCGGCGAAGGCGGCCTTCTGCGCGGAAGCGAAATCCCAGGCGGAATCGAGGCAATACATGTCGTCGGGCTCGTTCCAGAATTCCCAGGCGGGAACCTGCGACTGGTAGTGCGAGGAGACGGCCTTGGCGAAATTGTAGAGCGATTGCAAATCGCGCGGGAGGCTTTGCAGGTCGCCGTTGCTCCACTTCGGGGCGAAGGTGAACATATCGCAGAGCTTCACGCCGCGGGTGGCGAGGTTGTTGATCGTGTCGTCGTAGCCCTTGAACTGGAAGACGCCGGGCGAGGGATTGGTGGCCGGCCAGCTCAATCGCTCGCGGGACATCGGGACGCCAGCAAGCTTCACGAGATTGGAGAGGACCTCGTAGTCGTTGCCGGGCTGGTAGGGGTTGAACTTGCGCGTGACGGAGAGGACCGAGGTCTGCGCGGAATCGAGATTATACGGGCAGTCCGGGCTGGTGCTGCGGGTGCCCGGATCGATGACGAGAGCGAAGGAGGTTTTCGCGACCTGCGTGCCGCTGACGGTGGCGATCAGGCGGTAAAAACCGAGCGGAAGCGCGGGGAGGGTGATCTTGCCGGAATCGGTGGCCGCGCAATCGCCGCTGGCGACGGTGGTTCCCTGCCAGTCGGTGGCCTGCCATTGGTAGGCCTGTGTGGTGCCGCCATCGGCGAGGGTGAAAGAGACGGCGGACGGATCGGTGAAGACGTTGGCCGGGGGATTGCCGGTCGTGGTGAAGCGGGGATCGGCCTGGACAAAGCCAGCGAGGAGAAGCAGGGCGGTGGAAAGGAGGACGAGCTTTTTCATGCTTCGATAAGCGTTTCGGTTTCAACAGATTCTTCTGGAGACGGTTTGGAAAGACGGTCGGCGAGGTATTCCTTGCCCATCAGAAAGCCGGCCGCGCCAAACATCGGCAGGCAGCCATACATCCCCAGGGTATCGCGGGCGAGCCCTTCGCCCCAGACCAATCCCATGAAGAACATGAAAACCAGGTAACCGGAGGGATGCAGGTAGGCGAGTTTACGGCGGCACATCTTGGTGAAGAAGACGGCAAAGAAGATGAGGCCAATGATTCCGGTATGGTAGAACAGCCAGAGCGGGAGGTTATCGACGAAGTTGATCGGGTCGCCATTGCGCGCGACGTAGAAGGCAGAGGGCATGCCGATGATGGTGCTGATCGGGTAATCGCCCATCAGCCCGAGACGCTCGCGCCAGACCTGATCACGCTCGAACGAGCTGTCGAGGTTCAGCACCGTCATGTGCAGGTTCATGGCCGTAATGACGTAGAGCAGCGTGTACCCGATGCCAATACACGCGACGATGGCCTCGCCAGCGATGGCGAAGCCCATAATTCGACTCGCGTAGAGTTTGAAATAGGGTGCCGACCACATGGAGACGATAAAGAGGACGGAGACCAGCATCATCCCGAAGAGGACGGAGCGACCACCGCAGAACAGGCCGACGTAAGCGAAGAAGGCGGCCATGGCGAAGCAGGTGGCCCGGATGAAGAAGCCGCGCCGCAGCGCGATGACGCAGAGGCAGGTGGTGAAGCCCACGCCCATGAGATTGCCGAAGGAGAACACGTCGCGCTGCAAGCCCTGGGCGCGGATGTTGCCGTCCATGGTCTGGCTGCGGGAGGCGGTCACGCCGGCGGCGGTGTCTTCATTGGCCTCGGCGGGGAGCACGAGGTGGTTGGTCTTGATTTCCCGGAAGCCGAGACCGGCATCGGTGAGGACCAACAGAAAGGTCATCACGGTAAAGAAAAGCGCGAGCCGTGGCATGCGCGGCCGGAGCGCGATCAGGTAGCCCACGCCCATCCAGTCGAGCCAGATCGCATACCACTTGAGCGTGATGAGCAGGTCCTTCAACTGGGAACGGGACTGGAAGAGCGGCGAGAAGAAGAGGGCGAAAATGACGATCGGCCAGGCCACTTTGATGAACGGCTTGAACTGCTCGATGCTGATGAAATACATGATGAGCAGCAGCAGGTGGATGCCGAGCAGCAAGTCGCGACCATAGACCCCGGAGCCGATGAAGGTGTGCAGCAGGCCGCTCGGTTCATAGAGCGCGGCAATGCCGGTGCCGGCAATAATCAGCAGGGTGCCGATGGTGGAGGTCTTAAAATTCATGAACGGGAGCGGTTGAGTGAGCGGAGTTGCAGCAGACGGTTCCAGAGGTTGGGAGCGAAAAGCTGGGCCCCCAATTTGACGCAGGCTTTGGGCTCAATGGCGCGACCGGTGAAGGCGCTCCACCAGCGGGTGAATGCGGCACCTTTGCGACCAGCGCGGGCGAGTTGCGAGCCGACGATCCGGGCCCGAAAGGCGAGCGCGGCGCGCGGGGTGAAAAGGTCGGGGCGTTGATCGAGAAAACTTTCGCTCCACAGCGCATCATTGATGTTGCTGAGCCGACCGGCGTCGTCTCCCGTGTCGCGCCGAGCCAGCGATTGGGAAATGTGAAGAAATCCCGTTCCATATTTAGCCAGCCGTAGCAGCACGTCCCAGTCTTCATGCCGCCGTAAAGTCTCATCGAATGGGAATTTAGCAAACAGCTCTCGCGAAAGCAGCCACGTACTGGTCTGAAGCTGGCCGTTTCCTGCAAAAAGGTAATCCGAAACGGCCTCGCCGGGGCGCGGTCCGCGTTTCGGCCAGGTAATGGGGACGCCCCCGGACTCCATCTCGAAGGCGTGGGAAGCGTGGGTGTTTTCCGGCGCGGCAGGAGGCTTCCAATTGCGCGACCTGGAGCGCCAGTTTCTCCGGCAGCCATTCGTCGTCGGAATCGAGGAAGGCGAGGTATTTGCCGGTGGCAACGGCGGCCCCGGCATTGCGCGCGGCGGAGACGCCGCGATTGGTTTCCTGGCAGACGACTTTGACCCGGGAATCACCGAGCGATTTCGCGACGTCCACGGTCAAATCCTTCGAGCAGTCATCGACGATGATGAGCTCGAAGATCGCTCATGGTTTGCGCCAGCACCGAGCCCGCGCTCTGCGGCAGGATCGCGGCACGGTTGTAGGCAGGAATGACGACGGAAACCAGCGGTGCGCTCATTGACCGGACTTCCTTTCATGCCAGTCGCGGTGGCCGACTTTTTGTTTGCGCTGGAGCCAGAGCACGATGTCGCGGGACACCGAGAGCGGAGCGAACCAGGCCACAAGGATGACCAGGTAAATCGCAGGAATTTTCCATGGCTTGCCAAAATGCGCCAGGCCGCGGCGCGGAGGGTGACGGAAAGACGGGAGTCCGGAGTGTCGAGCGCATTTCCCCGGTGCGCGATGTGTTTGCGCAGCAGGTGAATCCACTTTTGCGAAGTCCAGTCCTCGGCCCGCTTGGGGCAACCCAATTTCGTGGCGAATTGCGCGAGGTCTTCGCACATCTGCTCATAGACCCTGGTGTCGCGGGCGAGCCGCCACTGCGGATCTTTTTTCCAGCCGGCATGCGAGGTATTCCCCCCGTGGACGCGATAGCTTACAACCGGCTCCTGCACGCTGGCTACAGGACCCCAGAGCGGAGCAAGCGCACGCAGATAACCATCCGCCGCGACAAAATAGACCGGCTCGGGCATCGGCATCACCGCTTCCAGAAAAGCGCGGCTCCACGTGTTGCCGGAGGAAGGCGGGGCGGGATAGGAGCCGGGGCCGTGCTCAAGCACGCGCTGTTTCCAATCCCCCTCGGCGAGTTCGCCGGCCAGGGTCTTCGATGCCCATGAACTGGCTGTCGCCATCAATGAGACGCAGCCGGGCCTGGACCTTGGAAATCTGCGGGTTGCGAAAACCGGCGGCGAAAAGCGCCGCGGCATCGGCCCGGAGCAGATCGTCGGAATCCAGAAACAGGACGTAATCGCCCTTTGCGGCCTGATAACCGGCATTGAAGGCCGAGCCCTGGCCGCCGTTGGGCTTGAGCACGGGAATGACGCGGTCGCCGAAGGAGGCGATGATCTCGCGGGAATTGTCGGTCGAGCCGTCATCGACCACGATCACTTCGAGCGGCTGATAGGTCTGCGCGAGGCAGCTCTCGATCGTCTCGGCGAGAAACTTCCCGTAGTTGTAATTGTTGATGACGATGCTGAAGAGGGGCGCGCTCATGATTTGGCAAGCCAACCGGCGCTGGCGACTTCGTTGAACCGTTTTGTATAATCGTCGCGCATCCGCAGCAGCATGCTCACACGCCCGCGGGCGCGCTCGGCGTAGATGAGGTGGGGATTGCCCTCTTTCATGGCGGGCAAGGCTTTCAGCAAATGCGTGAAGTATTCCTTGAGACTGGCGAGCGCGCGCCACCACCAGCGCTGCTGGTGAGCGGAAACGGGATGCCCGAGGCGCGCTTCAAAAGTGAAGAGATAGGGGTCGATGAGCACGCTGGATTCGCCGATGCCGCGCAGCATGCGCTTCAAGTAGGCCCAGGTGAGACATCCGGCCGGCATGAAGTGCTGCAAATGAATGCGGGGCGAATACCACACCTTCCACCCGGCGAGTTGCAGGGCGAGGCCGAGCCTGGTCTTCCCCGGCCGACATGGCCTTGCCCGCGCGACCGGCCAGGGTGAAGGAAAAGCCTTCTTGAGCAGATCGTTCACGGCGGATTTGCGGAGCGAAAGCCCGGCCCCGGGGAGCATGCGCCCGGTGCTTTGCAGGATGCCCTCGGGAAAATCCCCGTGAGTGACGGCGTAAAAGCGTTTGTGCTCCTCGAACCACGCGGGAACCGGCGTGTCGGCGGCAGCGAGGTTGGTGCCGCCGGAAATGGCGACCTCCGGATGCTGGGTGAAAATCTCCGCCACGGTTTGCACCCAGTTGTCGCAAACCCAGTTGTCGTCGTCGATGAAGCTGATGATCTCGTGCCGCGCATTGGCAAAGGCGCAGAGCCGCGCATTGGTGAGTCCCGGCTTGGCCTCGTAGAGAACTTGGAACGGCACGTCGGCGGGTCCGGTCCATGTCGCCTTGGCGGTGTCATCGGTGGAGGCGTTGTCCACGATCAGCACGTCCCACTCCAGCCCGGCGGGAACCTTTTGCGCCGCGAGATGGCGCAAGGTTTCCGGCAGACGCGCGGCGCTGTTATGGCAGCAGATGACGCAGGTGACTCCCAGGCTCATGCGGGTAGATTTGGGTAACGCTTCCGGGTTTCGGCCAGCACGTAATCCATGATCGAGGACCACTTGGTCACGGTGCGGACCTTTTCATCACAGCGCTCGACCAGTTGTTGACGGTATTCGGGAGTCGCCGCGAGCAGGGCCGCAATTTTTTCCTCAAAATCGACAAAGGTGTTTTCAAAGAAAAGGTCGTCCGGCAAAGCCTCCCACGGCGGAGCTTCGACGGTCGGGCGGCTCATCAGCGGTACCGAGCCGGCGGCGACGGCCTCGGAATGCCGGTAGCAATCCCAGCCGCGACCGGGGGCGGAGAGCGTGATCTTGCTGCGCGCCATCAGCGACGAAAATTCGTCAAAGGAAACGATGCCCTTGGGCGTGCAGACGTCCAGCCGCGCCGTGCGGCCAGTTCCTGCAAGCGCTTGGTCGCTTCGAGACGGAACCAGCTATTCGGCCCACCGGCCCAGAAAATGTCGATATCCTGGTCGCTCCGGCGATGCTGGCGCAGGAAGTCGTAGCGCCGGTCGTCCACGCCGAGCGGGAGGTAGCGCAGGTTGGCCGTCATTTTTGCAATGGCCTCTTCCGAGGGCTTGCCGGTGCCGGGGAAGAGCCGGAAACGGTCATACGGAATCTCGCGCTTGAAATACAGGCGGTCGCCGGTGAGCAGCGGCGTTTCCTTCGCCACCAAGGTGGTGGAATCGTGCATATCGATCACGATGGTCGGGATGTGGGCGAAGAGTTGCTCGGGAATCATCCGCATGCGCCAGCGCATCCCGCGCAGGCGCTTGGAAAAAGGATTCGGCGGGCTGTCGAAAATCCAGCGCGCCCACGTCGCCAGCTTGCCGCGATGCCAGTTGGTATCGGGCATGAGCACGATGAGGTCGAACTCCTTGGCGGCCAGCCGCTGGATGAATTCCTTCCGATCCTTGATCTGATGGTAGGCGAAGTCCTCCGTGTAGAGCGGATCGTCCTTGCCGAGCGTGATGTGGCTCAGATCGTACGGGCAAAACTGCCAGACGTCGGTATCCGGACGGTTCCGGAGCGTGTTGAGACAGAAGCTCGCGGTGACATCCTTGGCGTAGTCATTGCGGAAAAAGACAACATTCATCGTCAGGCAGTGGCTTTGGTGGAAAGTTTCCTTCGACGCAGGAGGCTGAGGAGGAACACGCGCCAGTGGTCATAGACGAGGGGATGCTGTACGACATTGCGAAAGGAGAGGACGCGGGCCGTGTTCCAATAGCCACAGGCAAGCGCGCGCCGCGCCCAGGACTGGCGCTGGATCTGCCGGTCGAGCGGACGCGAAAGCCAGCGCAGCATGTCCTCGGATTTCTCGAACGGCTCGCCGGTTCGCTCGGAGGTTTCCTGCAGGCACTCCAGAATGATCGCAGCCTGCTGGCCCTGGCGGGTCATATTCACGCTCTCGAACTGGAAGCGGTAGTAGAGCAGCACCTCGGGGAGATTCGCGAGCTCCCCGACTTCACCGAGGCGGAGGTAAAGATCGAGATCCTCGACCCACTGGTATTTCTGGCGGTAGCCGCCGATTTTTGTGAGCGCATCCTTCCGAATCATCACGCCGGGATGCGGAATCTTGCCGCCTTCACCCATGCGCAAGCGCTTCAGAATGGTCGCGTGATCGGTGGGGAACTCCTCGGGGCCGATCGGGCGGTCCTCGGGATCAATGCGCAACACATGGCAGCCCACAGCAACCACGGCGGGATTCGCCTGCAGGAAGGCGAGCTGCTTTTCAAAGCGGGTCGGCATCGAGACGTCATCCGCATCCATGCGGGCGATATATTCGCCACGGGCAACGGCGATGCCGTCATTCAACGCGCCGACGATGCCGGTATTGGGACGGCTCACGATCCGAAGGCGCGCGTCTTTTTGGGCCAGCGATTCCAGCAATTGCTGGGAGTGGTCGGTGGAACCGTCGTTGACGCAAATCAGCTCAAAGTCGCGGAACGTCTGCGTGAGAATGCTTTCCACCGCCTGCTGGAGGTAGCGCACGCCATTATAGACCGGCAGCACTACCGAAATCGATGGAGCTGGGCGGGTGGAGTCGGATTCCATGATCAGGCAACGGGCTCCGTTTTGGGCTGAAGTGAAATCTCGGGGAACAGGCGGCTCATGAGCGGGCCGCAGTGCTGGCGCGCCTTTTCGTAAACCATCTGCTGATCGAGCTTCGCGAGGACGCCGTATTTGCGAGCCGCGCCAAAGGCATGGGAACGCTCCACATCGAGTGATTGATGCGGGACGCCGATGAATTTTGCGATTTTCTCGGTGGCGTGGGAAATCTCCTTCGTCTTCAGCACCAGCAGTCGATGCTCCGGAATCTGATCCAGCGCGGTCTGGTTATGCCAGTTCCAGAACTTCAGATACCCATCGAGGGTATGCAGATGGTTTTCGGCGAGGAGTTGCTCGGCGGGGCTAAAGGGGATTTTACCGGCCTGATAGCGATGATCCCACATCGCCTGCCAGGCCTTGGGGAAGGGACGCGATAGCTTGTGATTGATCTCGGAATCCACCCAGCCGAGGCAGTCGCGCACGGTGAGGATGAACTTCGCAGTCGGGAAAAGTTCCACCAGCAGGTCGGTGACGTGGATGTTCAGATTCGACGCATCCATTTCCAGATACATGCGGCGGTCGCGATCCACGAGGAAGCGCTTCATTTCCTCGCGCGAAACCTCGCCGGTTTCGTAGCCGATGATTTGCTCGATGAACTCGCGATCCTCCGGCTCGTGGCCGGTCCAGTATTTCTTCTCGCAGAGTGCGTGCAGTGAATGGGTGCCGGACTTGGAAGTGCCGAGGCCGAAGACATGGAAGTCGCGGGGATTGCGGAGATGGAACAGCGGACGACGCACGCGCTGTTGCATGGCCTCGCTTTCCCACACGCTGCGCAGGGCGCCCTTGCACTCGGTAAGCAACGGCTTCGCGGAACGCCCGGAGACCGAGCCCAGCCATGCGGGCAGGATTTCCGCCGGATGTCTGGCCGTATGGTGCAGGTAAACCGCTCCGGCGGAGAGGCGGCGGGCGGCCACCTGCTTTTTCGAGACGGGAATCTCCGGGGTGGGCAGCACGATGCCGTTCAAGCCGGCCTGGCTGGCGCGCAGGGCGAAATCGAGATCGTCGCCGCGAAACTCCGGGTCCGACGCGTGGTGGATATCGAAGCCGTGCAGTCGCTCCGCAACCTCGCGACGGAAGAGCAGGGGACCGTTTTCAAAAGGCTCTGCCGGAAGGAAATCCCGCGCATAGAGCGGGCGGGCTGCTGCCGCATCGGCAGCGCCGGTGGCGTAGGCGATCTGCGCGTCCGCAAATGCGGCCAGCGCCTTTTGCAGAAAGGCCTCGCTCAGCGGGGTGACCTCGTCGAAGCAGGCAATGATCTCGCCGTCCGCGACTTCGAGTGCCAGATTGCGCGCATGCGAAATGCCGCGCCGGGGCTCGAAGAGCGGCTTCACCGGGAAGGTCGCCTCCTCGCAAAACTTCTCAATCACCGACGGGCTGCCATCCACCGAATCCCGGTCCACCAGAATCAACTCGGCCTGCACCTTCTGCAGCGCGACCGCATCGAACTTTTCCAGCGCCGACTGCAAAGCGTCCCGCTGGTTGCGGTTGCACATGATGAGTGAAATCCGCGGGGTGATGGGGGGCTTTGAAGGATCAGGCGTGGTGGTTGCTTCCATTGTTTAGTGCGCGGATTCCTGTTGATTGAGCGCGGCCCAGGTATTGGGAAAAATTTTGGCCATCACCTCGGAGCAATGCTGGCGCGCCTTGTTGCGGACAAACTCGGGATCGAGCTTGGCAAAGACGTTGAACTGCTTGCCGTCGCGTTGCTGGGAGATTTTCGACGGGTCGAGGTGGTGGTGATTGATGTTGAGGAAATCGGCGAGGCGGCGCGGGCTGCGACCGAGCTTCCGGCTTTTGACGATGAGCAGACGGTGCGAGGGGACGACGCTGAGGGCGGTGCTGTTGTGCCAGTTCCAGTAATGGAAATAGCCGTCGAGTGTGTAAAGACCGGCCTCCTTGAGCGGCGTCTCCTCCGGCGAATGGACGAACTGGTGCGCCTGGCAACGGTAATCCCAGAGCGTGCGCAAATGGCGCGGAATCGGGTGGGCGAGGGAATGATTGATCTCCGCCTCCAGCCACGACATGCAGTCGCGAATGGTGAGGACGAACTTCGCCTTCGGAAAAATCTCCACCAGCAATTCGAGCAAATGGATGTTCAGCGTCGAGCAATCCATCTCCAGATACAGACGGCGGTCGCGCTTTTTCAGATAATCGATCATCTGCTCCCGCGTGCTGGCGCCGAACTCGTAGGCGAGCATGGCCTCGGCGAAGGAGACTTCCTCCGCGTCGCTCATCGAGCGGTACTGGCCTGGAAAATTTCGTTGATCGAGTGGGTGCCCGACTTGTTCGTGCCGATGCAGAAGGCGTGGAATTTACGCGGATGAATGACCCGGTGAATGGCGGTGCCAATCGTGCGTTCAAACACCTTCTGACTCAGCACCGCGAAATACTTGAGCGCGCCAAACACCTGCCAGCAGAACTCCTTCTTGTGGTTCTTGCTGAAGGTCTTCATCCACCCGGTGAAGTAATTGAAGCAGCAGGAGAGGATGTTCTTCAGGTAATAACCACCGGCGGCGATGGCATTCGCCTTGTGCAGGTTGTTCCGGCTTTCGCCGGGCTTGCGACCGTGGTGATGGAAGACCACCAACTGCGGCAAATGGGCGCCGGCGAATCCCGCGACCGACGCACGCGCGCAGTAGTCGATATCCTCGCAGCGGAAGCCCTTGCTGGTGCCGAACATTCGGGTAATACCCACCACCTTCTGGTAGAGCTTGCGGGTCATTACGAAGTTCGTGCCCTGGAATGTGCCGACGCGGATGAAGGAATGGGCCGGGACGAAGCCATACTCCTGGCGGGTATTGGAGCCGTAGAGGGCGTCGGTCTCGTCGTAGTTCTCGATCCGCCCGCCCGCGTAGTCGAACTCGCCCTTGGCGAAGGCCTGGACGGCGTAGAAAAGGTAATGCTCGCCGAGGTAGCAATCGTCATCGAGGAAGATGAACAGATCGCCGGTGGCGTGGCGCAGCCCGGTATCGCGGGCATTGCTCAAGCCCGCGCGCAGCTACTACAGCACCACATGCACCGGACACGACGCCTGCTCCCAATAGGCATACATGACCGCCAGCGTGTCGTCCTCCGACCCGTTGTCACGGCACAACTCCCCGTTCACGGCATTGATCGCGAACTCGCTAAGCGACTGCAACAACAGCCGAGCGCATCCCGCCGGTTCCTTGTGCAAAGAATGATGGAGACTTTTCGTTCCATGAATGGGGGTGTAAACGGTTACCAACAGATACCCTGGTAGGTATCGTCGGAAACACGTTCGTCGAAAATCCGGACCAAATCCACAATTCGCTGCCCGGGACGGAGCAGCGGTTCCAGTTCCTCGCGGGTGGCCGTCTTGGTGCCGATCACGAGCGTCTCCGCATGGGTGACCACGTCGGAAAGTTCGGGGCGCATGAGGCGGTCGATGTGCGGGATTTCCTTCTCGATGTCAGCTCTTGTTCGCACCGACGAGGCGGGCGATGGAAACGTGGGTATCGTAGTATGGCGATGTCGTAGCCGCGGCCAGGATCAGCGTCTCCACGAGGGTGACCATGGGCGATACGCGCAGGTCGTCGGTGCCGGCCTTGAAGCTCAGGCCCACGATGCCGATCTTCTTGCTCTTCGCTTCCGCAATGAGGTCCACCGCGCGGTCGATCTGCTGGCGGTTGCCGGGCAGGAGCGAGTTGAGCATCGGGACGTTGACGTCCAGCTCGCGGGCCTTGTAGGTGAGGGCGCGCAGATCCTTGGGCAGGCAGGAGCCGCCGAAGGCGAAGCCGGGAATCATGTAATAAGGCGAGAGGTTCAGCTTCGTATCGAGGCAGACGAGGCGCATCACCTCGTGGCTATCGATGCCGAGGGGCTTGCAGACGTTGCCGATTTCATTGGCGAAACTGACCTTGGCGGCGTGCCAGCAGTTGCAGGTGTATTTCACCATCTCCGCCGTGCGCACGGGGGTGACGTGGATCGGTGCGTCCACATTGGAATAGATATCCTTCACCGCCTCGGCGGCATCGGGATGATCGGCCCAAATGAGGATGAAAGGGAGGATGGTAGAAATCGTAGAGCGATTTGCCCTCGCGGAGGAACTCCGGGTTGATGCACACGTGGAAATCCACGCCCGCCTTTTTGCCGGAAGCGGCTTCGAGGGGTGGGGGTGATGGTGTGTGGATGGTGCCCGGCAGCATGGTGCTGCTGGGCGACGATCACGTGCGGGCTGGTCTTTTCCTTGAGCGCGGTGCCGATCTCGCGGCAGACGGACTCAATGTGCGAGAGATCGAGGCTGCCATTGGAACGGCTGGGGGTGCCGACGCAGATGATGGAAAGATCGGTCTCCAGCACCGCTTTTTTCGAATCGGTGGTGGCGGTGAGGTTGCCCATGCTCACGGCTTCCTGCATGAGCTCGTCCATGCCGGCTTCGATGATCGGAGTGCGACCGCTGTTGATGATGTCAACCTTCGCGAGGCTGAGATCGACGCCGATCACCTGGTTTCCTTCTTTGGCGAGACATGCAGCCGAAACTGCGCCTACGTAACCGAGTCCAAATACGCTAATCCGTTTCATAAGCCCTGTAAGTCCATTTTGGGTGCCGAAGTTATTGGAATTTCCATAAGTGACAAGCGTTAAATGCCTTCCGGCGTGGTGGTGAGTGGTTTCATCAGAAGTGGAGACATTGAAAAATTAGGCAGTCATTCGTTCGATGACTTCCAGAAAGCGGGTGGTGAAAGCCTGCCGGTTGAACTTGCGGGATTTTTCCCGGGCGGCATCGCTCATGCGGCGGCGCAGGGCATCGTCGAGCATCAACTGGCGGGTGTAATCCTTCAGTTGATCGAGAGTGTCCCAGATGAATCCATCCACGCCGTGATCCACCACTTCGGGGGGGCCCCCCTTGTTGATGACGAGCGGCACGCAACCGGCGGCCATCGCTTCCACCGTCACCTGGCCGAAATGCTCGGCGGTGCCGGGGTTCTTCTCCTCGTCCTCGCCGTAACCAGCCGCGTGCCAGAAAATCTTGGCCCGCTCGCAGATGGATTTGAGATCGGCGCGCTTGGCATTGGGCAGGATATGGGCGGGAGCGCCTGCGCCCGCCTGGCAGACACTCTGGAAATAGGCCTGATCCTGTGGATTATCGGTGAGACCGCCGAGAGTAATAGTATTCCCAGCCGCTCGGGTGGGTCTGCTCCATTTCGCGGAAGGCGGTGACCATTTCGAGCTGCTTTCTTTGATGCCCTCGGTGGTGAAGCGGCCGAGGCTCACGATGGAATTGGTCTTCTCGGTTGCTTGGAAATTCGTATCCACCGGGGAGTAGATGACTTCGCAATCGAGGTTCCACAGCTTTTTGGTCCAGCGGGCGGTGAATTTGGAATTGGCACAGGCGAACTTGTAAGAACCCAAGCGCTGCGCCCATTCAAAGCGACGATACCAAGCACGCGGGTGACGGCTGCCGGTGTGGCTGCCGTAGAACGGAAAGAGCACGCGCAAAATGCCATGGGCAGCGGGGCAGAAGACCATCGGGCCGTTGACCACGTTGATGAACAGGTCGCAATCCTCGGCGACGGCGGCGTTCCAGGCTTTGGCCTGCGCGTAGTTGGCGAGAGGATTCCAGCCGGGCGCTTTCGGCTCGGCAAACGGAACGGTTGTAAAATCGACCTGATCGAGATTGGTATGCGCGTAATTGGCCAGCGCTTCGCGGGTGAGATCGGGGCGATGGTTGCGGAATTCCACCCGATGGTTCTTCGCCAGCGCCTCGGCCAGCACCGCAATTGTGTTTTCCGCCCCGCCAAAGCCGGGCCCCCGTGAATCGCGATAGATGACTATTTTCATGAACGCCCTTTTTTTCGTCCGGCCAGCTTTTGCAACAGGGAGAGCTGCAGACTGGCGATGCGATGAAGCCGGGGGGCGAGAATGATGAAGTGTTCCGGCTTGAGACGATCCTTGCCGGGAGGGTGATGCGAATTTTGGTGCTGGAATCCGCGAGCGCTTTCATGACGGGCAGGTTGCCCTTGCGTGCGTGGAGAATTTTGATCGTGGAGCCCGCAGGGAGGAAGCCGGGATAATCGGCGCGGAAATTGTATTCCGGCGTGAGCGTCCAGAACCGGACGTCGGAATCGTAAGAGGGCGTCGCGAAAGGCAGCCTGGTCGCGGGGGATGTTCATCTCCCGGGCGCGCTTCAGCCAGTCGGCAAAGAAGGTACGCACCGCGGCGCTGGCGCGGTAGGCCATCACGCCGGTGTTGACCTCGGCGAAGCAGGTGGGGATGTCCTTATTCAGGTAACAATCCGGATGCCGTGCCGGCTCGGTGGCGGCGAGGAAATCGTAGCGCTCCAGCAGGTCGAAGACTCGTAGCAGGGCTGGTAAACGATCGTGTCACTATCGAGGAACAACGTTTGCTCAAACGGAAAACTGAGCAGCGGCTCAATTTTGTCGAGGCACTCCTTCACCACATTGTGAATGGGGCGCACCTCGTAGAAACTCTCCTTTGGATCGCCCGGCTGATCGGTGAAAATGATGATCGGCAGGTCGGGCATGTGCTGCTTCGCGGTCCGGGCCGACTCCACGGCTTCGCGGAAATAGAGGGCGCCCGTCGTGGCATAGACAATGCCCCGGCGTGCGATGGTGGTGGAAGCAGCGTCGGCCATAGGAGTTTAGTGCGGCGGGAGCAGCCAGCGGTGCGGCACGTTGACATCGCCCATTCCACCCCAGGGGGCGGGCGGGCGGTTTTGGAAATTCGAGCGTTCCACTTCGAGCTGGCAGACGTTCAGGATTTCATCCTGCGCGATACCGCCGATGTGCAACTGGATGCCCACGCGATAACGTCCGGCCACCAGCGGCAGCTCGGGGATTTCGCAGACGAAGGCCGGGTAGTCCAGATCGTTGGTGCCATCCTGTGGTGCCACGAACTGGCTGTTGAAGCTGGCGATCGGCGTGGCGATTTTGTCGGTATTGATGAGCAGGATGCAGTTCGCCTCGGGCAGGTAGTGATTGACCCGCACGACAAAGCGGACCGAGTGGCCGGTGAAAAGGCGCGTGCCTTCACCATCGCCGGAAAGCGCCTCGAACTTGGTGGCGCGAATCTTGCCCTCGCCCTTGCGATCGGTGCGGGTGGCCAGATCGCCGCCGGAGGCGTTCTCAGTCATCTCGATGTACTCGCTCACCACCGGCTCGGTTTCGCCGTTGGCCATGATCTGGCCGCCCTTCAAAATAATTGCGCGATTACAGAGCGTGCGGATGAGTGAGAGATTGTGGCTCACGAAGAGAATCGTGCGCCCTTCCTTGGTGAGGATGCTCTGCATCTTGCCGAGGCACTTGCGCTGGAACTGCGCGTCACCTACCGCCAGCACCTCGTCCACGATGAGAATCTCGGGGTCGAGGTGCGCGGCGACGGAGAAGGCGAGCCGCACATACATGCCGCTCGAGTAGCGTTTCACCGGCGTGTCGAGGAAGCGCTCGACCTCGGCGAAAGCGACGATTTCATCGAAGGTTCTTGCGATCTCCGCGTGGCGCATGCCGAGGATCGCGCCGTTCAGGAAGATGTTTTCGCGTCCCGTGAGCTCGGGGTGGAAGCCGGTGCCGACTTCGAGCAGACTGGCGACGCGGCCGCGGATCGTCGATCTCGCCGCTGGTCGGATCGAGTGATGCCGGCGAGGATCTTGAGCAACGTGGATTTGCCCGCGCCGTTGCGGCCGATGACGCCCACGGACCTCGCCCTGCGGGCGAACCTCGAAGGAGACGTCGCGCAGCGCCCAGAAGGTCTCCTTCTTTTGGAAGGCCCCTTGCGCGGTCCGGTGAAAAACCTGTTTCACCGCATTCGTGAGGTCTTCCCGCAGCGTGGTGTGATCCCGCTTGGTCGTGGCCTGGTGGCGGAGGACGTAGCTTTTGCTGACGTCCGAGAACTCGAATCATGGTGGGTTTCATTTAGATGACGTCGGCGAGGGTTTTCAGTGCGGCGGAAGTAAAACATCCCGAGCACAAAGATGATGATGAGGGTCGTCATGGACATGGCGAAGCCCGGCCAGTAGAGCGCAAATTCATCGCGCCCGGTGATGGCCCAGCGGAAGCCCTGGATTACAGAGACCATCGGGTTGGCATAATACCAGACCAGCCACTTCGGATTGGTCACGATCGCTTCGATCGGAATCACGACCGGTGAGAGGAAGAAGCCGAACTGCGCGATACAACGGCACGTCACGCGCACGTCGCGGTATTTCACGTTCAGGGCCGAGAGCAGGATGCCGGAGCCCGAAGCCGTGGCAAACGCCATGAGGAAAAACAAGGGCAGCATCGCCAGTTTCCACGTGGGGACCAGATGATGATACATGATGAGGACGAGAAGATCGCGCCGGAGAGCAGGAAATCCACGAAGGCCACGGTGAGCGAGCCGATCGGTACCAGCAGGCGTGGAAAATAGATTTTAGAAACCAACTGCGAGTTGTTCACCAGACTGTTGCTGGATTCACTGAGCGCACTGGCGAAAAACTGCCACGGCCGAGATGCCGCAAACGCCACGAATGGAGTAGGGAAGACCATCGGTCGGGAAGTGACCGGCCTTCGAGAAAATCATCGTGAAGATCATCAGCGTCAGCAGCGGACGAATGACCGCCCAGGCCACGCCGAAGACGGCCTGCTTGTAACGCACAATGATGTCGCGCCAGGCGAGGAAGTAGAGCAATTCGCGGAAATGCCAGATATCCGACCAGTATTGGCTGCCGGACTGTCCGGCTTTGACGAGCACTTTGTTCATAGTTTTGCAGAGGCCTTGGAGACGCGCGTTTGTTCGTAAAGGTTCATGGACTTTTTGGCAATGACAGGCGGCAGAAATCTCGTGAACGCAAGTTGCATGCCTCGCGCATGCCAAACAGGATTTCCGGCTCCGCGATGATGCGCTGCAGATGGGCGGTGAGTTCGCCTTCATTGGAAGGATCGAAGGAAAAGCCGGTCACCCCTTCCTCGACGAGCTCCATGTTGCCGCCGCGCTGGGAGGCCAGCACGGGAATGCCGTGGGAATAGGCCTCAAAGATCACGCGGGGCAGGGGCTCGTGCCAGAGTGACGGGACGGCGAGCACGTCGATCTCGTGGAAGAGCGACTCGGGTTTTACAAAGCCAATGAAATTGATGGAGGGGGAAGTGGCCAGGGCGCGCAGTTCCGCGAGATAATCCTCGGTGGCATTGCCGGCAATGGAGTAGCTCGTATTGATCGGGCGCGAGTTTCAGCACTTCACGAATCAGATAATCCACCCCTTTGTGCGGCAGGATCTGGCCGATGAAGCCGATGCGCAGCCGCTTGTGGGGAGGGGCGGGCTTTTCGAGGATCTGGCCGGGGACGTAGATGTTATGCACTACGTCGCGCTGGCTGGCATTCGGGAAAAAGCCGAGGCCGGTATGGATGTCGAGCATGTGCTTCGAGTTGCCGACGGCGGTATTCACCGTCCCGGAGACCTTCCGCTTGATCCAGCTAAAGGCGCTGCATTCCGCGCACTGCGTATTGCAGTTGGCACCGCGTTTAAACATGACCGAACGCGGACAGGCCAGGTAGTAATCGCGCAGCGTATGGATGATGGGCAGGCCGAGCCTCGCGGGCGGTCTGCCAGGCGGAAACGGAGAGACCGACGAGGAGATTGGAATGGACGACATCCGGCTTTTCCTCACGCATCACTGCTTTGCAGGCGGATTGGGTGAGGGGATTATACATGTCCACCGCGTGCCAGAGCATGCTCCCGCGGGTTTTTTGGGTTCGGCCAAAGGGCCAGTAAATATTCGGCAGGCCGACATAATGCACGCGGACTCCATTCACGGTGTCGCGGGCGTGTCCTTCCCCAGGATTGAGCGAGAGAACGCTAACCTCCACCCCTTCGGCGACCAACGCCTCGGCGAGGAATTGCACGGATCGCTCCGCGCCACCGAAGATGTTCGGCGAATATAAAGAGTTGAGGATCAACAATTTCATTCTTTACAGGCAGCAGGTGATGGACAATTTGTGCCTCCCCAGTATGCTTTCGGCAAAGGGAAAAAATAATGGCTGATATTAAAGGGAACCTTCGTCAAATGGCTGGATGGCTGCTGATCGCCACCATTGTTTATGCCCCATGGGCTTACGGCTGCACGCGACCGGCGACAATTTTGGGTCTGGATGCCCTGATGGGCGCAGTCATTATCTTCTGGATGCTGTCCCAGCTCGCCGGACGCAAGGCGCCGACGTGGTCGCCCTGGATGCTGGGGTGCGTGGGCTGGCTGCTGCTCCAGGGCTGGATAATGGCCTTCCATGAAAAGTTTCTCTACTCGCCGGAGACCCTGATGTTTCACCGCAATCCGGCGGCCATTCCCTACCTGCCGGGCTCGGTGGATGCGCGCGTCGTTTTCCACGCCATGCTGCGCTACACCGGGCTGCTGGGCATCCTGCTCATTAGTGCGGATTTGATGGAGGACGTCCGCTGGCGTATGCGCGCTTTCTACACCTTTGCGCTCACCGGGCTCAGTATCGTGCTGCTTGGGCTGGTCCAGAAAATGGGGGGTGCCAAGATGGTCTTTTGGGAGGCGGGCCGCGTGTCCTATACCTTCTTTGCCACCTACGTTTACCATGGCAATGCCGGGGCCTACCTCAATCTGGTGCTGCCGTTTCTGGTTGGCGCTTCGGTGATGGCGCTGCGAAATCAACAATCCGCGCAGGCGTGGGGCTTCTGGATTCCTGCCACCATGCTTTGCATCATCTCGGCCTTCGTCAACATTTCCAAAGGGGCGATGGTCATTGCGATCCTGATCCTGGGGCTCGCGGTTTGGGGATTTGCCAGTCTCGGTGGACGGGCGATCCTGACCTTTATGAAGCGGCATCGGGTTGTGCCGCTGGCCATCGGTTTTGCCGTGATTCTGCCGGTGGCGATTTTCTTTTCCAGTGGCACTCTGCGGGCGCGCTGGCTGCAGTTCTTCCAGCAGGTGGGTTGGGATTATCCGCGCTATCTCACCGCGAAGACGTGTCTCCGAATCATCCCGCAGTCTGGCCCATTCGGCTTTGGTCCCGGCACGTTTGAGGAGATTTTTCCTCACTATACGAATTATTTGGGCGGACAAATTGCCGGGCTCTGGCGGTATGCCCATGAGGATTACCTCCAGATGACGATCGAATGGGGCTGGGTCGGCGCTGCCGCCCTGGGAATTTTGCTGCTGGGCGGAATCGGAATTGCGATCCGGCAATTGTTCGAGCGCAAGGCCGATGCTTCCAGCCAGGACAAGATCGCGCTTTTCTGCACGGTGCTTGCCCTGGGCGGCATTACGCTGCATGCCGTGATCGACTTCCCGCTGGAGATCGCGTCGCTGCAATTCTACGTCGCAATCCTGCTCGGCGTCTGCTGGAACTCGCCTCGCTGGCTGCGGACCCGCCTGAAGGCAAAGCGGCGTGAGTTGCTGGTGACTTCCGTATGAGTGCTTGCGGCTAGGTTGTTCCCCCATTTCCCTTGCGGCGATTAACTCGACCTCACCGCACCCGACCCGTAAACTCCTTCGCCATAGCTTCCGCTGGAATAGTAATAGTAGTAACCCAGACCGCTGTGGATGGGGAGCTGATTGAGGATCACACCCGAGAATTTGGCTTTGGCCTGACGCAGCACCTGCACGGCACGCTGCACGGCGCGGCGTGGGGTGGAAGCGGCCTTGATGACGAGGCAGACCACATTGGCCTGGCTGGCAAAGAGCAGGGTGTCGCTGACTGCGTTCACCGGGGCGGTATCCAAAATCACGCGATCATACTTGGTCTTCGAGAAGGCAATGAAGTCCTGCATGGCCTGGCTGGCAAGCGTCTCGGAAGGATTGGAGAGCAGCTTGCCGACCGTGATGATGTCGAGATTTTGCACCTCGGACTTGCGGACGATTTCCTCCCATTTGGCCGAACCCTGGAGATATTGACCCAGCCCGGGGCGGTCATCATTGATGATATTGAAGGCCTTGGCCACCGCGGGACGACGCAAATCGCAGTCCACAATCAGCGTGCGTAGATTCATTTGAGCCAGCGATACCGCATAGTTCGACGAGCAAAAGGTCTTGCCCTCGGCTGGAATGGCGCTGGTGAAAAGAATGCTCTGACTGTCGGAACTGGTGAGTTCCAGCGCCAGATTGGTGCGCAGCGTGCGGAACGCCTCGGAGACTGCGGAATCCGGCTGCTTTACCAGAACGAGCGAGCGTTCCGGATTGCTGGAGCGACCGATGAACGGCAGCAGGGAGCGGATGAGAATCTTGATCTTGGACGGCTGCTTGGCCGCAGCCTTGCGGGAGCGTTCCATCAGCGGAATCGCGCCAATGGCAGACATGGAGGTGATTTGCTCCACCTGATCCACCGTGCGAAGGGTGGTATCCGTCGTGGAAAGCAGGAAGGTGAGGGCGAAGCCAATCATGAAGCCGACCACCACGGCGAGCGTGATGATGAGTTTGGTCTTGGGCCAGCTTTGGTAAGTTGGCTTCTGGGCCGGCTGAATGATGCGGAAGCTGCTGCCTTCGAAAGCCTTGGAAACTTCCGTCTGGTTCTGCTGGTTCACGACTTCGTCGTAAAGCTTCTGGTTGGCTTCCACCTGACGGGTGAGCACGCTGTAAGGTCCTTGCAGACTGTTGAGATTGGCTGCTTCCTTGGATTGGGCATCCAGAGCGCTCTGCAAGGTGGCCACGTTATCTTTCGCGGCCTTCAACTGGCTGGCGAAGGAGTCGGCAACTTTCAAAACAGAGCGGTTCAACTCATCCTTGAGCGCCTGCAACTGGCCGGCGGCTTCGATGTATTTTGGATGCTTGGGCTTGTAGCGGGTGGCGATGCTGGCGATCTGCCCCTGTTGATCGACAATCCGGCGCTTCACATCGAGCACGTCCGGAGCGGTGGCAATGCTCTGGATGGCGAGCAGTTGATCGACATTTTTGTTGCTGCGCTCCACAGCAGCCTGATCGGCTTCCAACTTCCCAGCCGTCGTCTCGGCATCGGTGAGCGTTTTATTGAGATCCTTGAGCTTCTCGGATGTGATATCCTGGGTATTGGAGAGCGAAATGGCGTTGTGCTCCACCCGATAAGCCTGGAGGGCCGCCTGGGATTCTTCCAACTGCTTGGCCAGACGCTTTGCTTCCCCCTGGAGAAACTCGTTCTCCGTCTTGGAGGAGGCGGAGCGCACCTCGAAATTCATTTCGTCGAACTGCTCCACCAGTGCATCGGCCAGCTTCTGCGCGCGATCTGGGTCGGTATCGTCCACCCAGATATCGATCAGACGAGTGCCACGGCGGGCCTTGGCATCCACGCGCTGTTCCAAAGTGCGAACCAACTGGGACATGGGCGCTTTTTTGCCTGCCACCCGCTGAACGTAAGTCGGATCATCCTGCAGATTCTGCGACTTGATCAGCCGCTCGAAAAGACTGTCGGCAATCAAGTTCTGCTCAAAGGTTTTCAGCAGGGCATCCGCTTTGAGATCCTCGCCCTTCTGTCCACCATCGTCGATGACGGTCGCTTCCTGTTGCTCGACCTGAATGACGGTTTGCGCGGTGTAGAGTACCTGGCTTTTCCAGCAGTAAAAGACGGCACCACCGGCAAGTAAAAGAACGCACAGCGCGATAAGCCATGCCTTTTCCAGCATGGTGTTGAAAATGTGCTGGATCGAAATCCCGTCCTCGACTGAGGTGTAGCTGTTTTCGGATTTCGCGGAGTAAGGTGAATAGTTTGGCATCAGAAGATACTTTCTGCGACTACAATGGTGTCGCCTTCCTGAACTTTAAAGATTTCCTGACCTTTCAATTTCGCCATTTTGTTGGCGTTGAGATGGTAAACCACGTCTTTGCCATCCACTTTGCGTTTGAGGGAAATGCTTGAGGCGTTGGCGATACGGGTATAACCACCCGCCATGGCAATGGCATCGAGGAGGTCGATTTGCTGCTCGTCGGGGATGTCGTAAGCGCCCGGGCGTTGCACCTGGCCAATGATCGTGAAGTGCCGCTTGGCATACTCCGTGATCGTGAGATTGACCTGCGGGTTGACCAGATAATCAGCCTGGAGCCGGGAGCGAATATACTCCGTGGCATCGGATACACTGCGACCGCCCACTTTGATGACGCCGATCAGCGGGAAGGTGATCAGGCCATCCTGGGGAATCCGGACGATGGTCCGCAAATCCTCCTCATCATGCACCTTGATGTCCAACAGATCGTTGGGCGAAAGGACATAATTGGGAGAAGTGGCGATCGTGGTCCCGGTAATTGGAGAAACCGTGGTGGCGGTCGCCGGAGCCGAGCCCGAAGACGAACTTGACGAGGCCCCACCGGCGTCGGTTTGCGCCGTCGCCGGTAGTGGTTGGATGAGCAGTGAAAGACTAAGACAGCAGAGTAAGAAATACGACTTCATTCAGGGTGGGCTTAAGCCCTAGAACTTGAACACCATTTGGACGCCACCAATGTTTTGGGTGAAAGCGCGATTGACGTGGTTGGAGTCGTTTTCGCGATAGAGATAGTAGATTTCTGCCGTGAGCCAGTCGCGGAAGTCATACGCGAAACCAATGCGGCCATAGTAGAAATTGTCGGTGCGGTCGGCGGAAACACCGGAAACCGCGCTGTTGTAGGTGGAGTACTCATAACCACCCTCAGCCGAGAGGGTGAAGCGCTGCCAAAGCTTCTGCGAGATCAGCAGGGAAACACCGGTCGCGGTGTAGTTTTGCCCGGCGTCATCCGCTGAACTACGCTGGTTGCGAAAAGCGGTCAGATCCACCGTGGTATCCACAAAGGGATGATAGGTGGCACCGAGCGAAAAGATCGGATCCGCCGTGTCTCCGCCACCGCCATTGAAGTGACGGAATTCAGCACCGCCGCGGGCATCCAGGGTAAACTTGTCGGTCGCGGCGTAAATGACCTGGACCAGCGCCTGCTGATAGACTTGTCCGGGAGCATTCTGCACATCGGTGTAGCCGATCGCGTAACCAGGGCCGACTTTGACCTTGGGTGCGATCTGGTAATTAAGGAAGAAGCGAGCCGTGTAGTAGGTGGAATCGATCCGATCCTTGTAATCGTAGTAGAGCCACTCCAATTCCGTCTCGGTCGAAATCTTGCCGGTAAGGGCATATTCGGCGCGAACCAAGCCGTCGTAAATGTTGCGATCCACACGACCGACCGACTCATCGTTGATGCTCTCGGTAGATTGTCCCTGACGGGAATCAAACCGGAACTGGCCGCCGATAGTCAGGCGATTCATCACATACTGACCTTCCAGAAGCACCTGATTTTCCCAGGCATTGAGCCCGGAATGGCTTGGATAATAGTTGTATGTCGGCTGATAGGTGAGGCTCAGGTAATTATCCGTGTGGGTTTCATAGTCACCGAGTGTGACCATGAAGAGCGGGGAAATGCTGAGTGTGAAGTCGCCCTTGCGATTGTCGTGCGTGACGTAAACGTTGTCGTCGTACAGCGCACCGAGCGTCAATTGGAAGTCAAAATGCCAGCGGTTGATCGCCATGGGCGATGCCTGCGGGTAAACGTCCGGAGACTGATTCTGCAAATCGGTATCAAGAACGCTTTGATCGAGAGACTGGTTGGCCGGAATCAACGAATCATTTGGATTGTTGGGTGAGGCACCATTGGAGGGACTGCGGACGGCGGCCTGGTTGGCAGCAGAAAGCAGAGGTCCGTTCGAGGCGGGCATCGGCGCAGCGTAGCTGGAGTCAGTGGTGGCCGGACTGGCCGAATCAGCAGCTTGAACAGCGCTGACCGTAGAAATTCCCGCACACACCCATGCCATCAGTACGTAGTTCGCTTGTGTCCTTTTTCTCATAAATCCCCTTAAAATGTGAAATTAAATTACTCCGATTCCGAAACAGGCTTGTTCGGATTTTCTGTCACCGTGGGCGGCGAAACAGTATTGGACTTATTAGGAGGATCCAATAGGCTGAAGTCGAAGTGGCGCTCCAGCACTCCACTGTCGGAGTAGCCTTCAGCCACGGCAGGCATCACGCAATCCGGCGCCATGTTGAGCGCCAGATCGAGCACCTGCTGATTGTACTGCGGGGTGGTCCGGATGACCGAACCTACCAAAGACTGAATTTCGGGGCATTCGCTGGCCGCCATATCCTTGCCGTCTTTACCGTCGGCAATGGACTTGCCATCCGAATTCAATCCGGGAGTGGCGCTGGCGTAGCGAAGATGAATGCCTTCAATCGCACCGGCGGTCAGCGCCTTGGTGCTGGCGAGGTCGTGGCGTTGTTTCAGCGCCTCGGTGATGTTGGCCGTCGTTGAAGAGGCATCAGTTGCCGCCGACTGCTTGGCCGCCTCACGCAACTGGGCGTCAGAAGCCGTTTTAATGGTAACTCCTTGTGGGAGAAGTTGTTCAACGGTAGCAGCGTGTGCGCTGATTCCCGCCAGGAGGACGGTAGCAGCAAGCCACTTTATATTTTTGGAGACGCCTTCTTTACGACTACCCTGTAAGGCAATTTTTCCAACCATCATTTGTGAACCATTTCCATTCATAGTATTTTGAAGCCCAATTTGAGGCCCATTCTTATAGATTTTTCAAAAGTGGTGCAAGATTTTTTTTGTTTTTTTTGAAGTTAAAGATTCGGCTCCAACCTCAACCGGAAATGAAAAGCATGGCGCGGTGTCACGACACCGGCTTTTTCCGGAACCAGCTCAACGGTGAAATCAGCCGGTCAATCAGAAGCAAGACGTAAATCCAGAGAAACGGCTCGTAAACAAACCGGTAGCGGGGAGTTGCGTTGCCAATCATCTGCGCGGTGTACCATACGCAGAGCATGGTAAAGCCCCAGGCGATGATCGGGAGGCGCTGGGGATGGCGGTAAATGAGACTAATTATTATGCCTAGAATCGCGATGGGGTAGAACAAAGGCCAGCCGGGCATGCGGGATTCTCCCTCGGGGATGCCCTTGATATAATCATGCACCCAGCGTTCCTGCCGGATGTCGGCGTCCGGGGTGCGCAGGGAGATCATGGTTTGATTCCAGGTCGCGGCCCATCTTCCAAACCAGGCCACCGGTTTGGGGTCGTAGTGGGTCTTGATGAAGTTGTCCAAGGTGGGTTGGTCCACTGATTTGCCGAGTAATCCCTGCGTTAATGGAGTGAGGTAGTGGGTCTTGGCCTGCAGGGCGTAAGTTTGCTTTTCCTGAAGATAGTGAATATCGAAGTCGCCGCTGACCCAGCTATCAATGGCCATCTGGGTTTTCAAAATGGGGTAGTAGAGAACGGTGGTCGGGTTTTCGATGAGGATCTCCAGAGACATCCGGTTTAGCACGGAGGGGATACGGGCTCCGATTTGCTTCGCTTCTTCGTCGGGATGGCGTTCTTTCAGGAATTTCTTGGCTGTGACAGAGACCTGCTTGGCGACCTTGACGGTATCGGCGGGAAATTCGAGCCACTTGGCACGGCACTGGTCGCGCAGCGGGATGATGTATTTTTCAAAGCCGGGGACGAATTTGGAATGGTCGGGCGTCAAATCCACCAGGGAGGCGTAAAGGTAGGCGGGGGCAGTGGTGTTGTTCTTACAGATGATGGAAAGAACGATCAGGCAGCCGAAAGTCCCCGCTAGATAGGGGCGGAGGCTTTTCCATTGCCACTTTACGGTGAAAGGGAGGAGAAGGAGCGCGAAAAGGAAATAGAAGCGAGCCTCGCCGCGAGTGCCGGCGCTGAGGAAGAGGGAGATGAGCAGCCAGATGAAATATTCGCGGCGCTTGGTTTTAACCCACAGGGAGCCAAGGCAAAGGTCAGCCAGCAGGAAAAACAGGGTAAGGCTTTCGCTCATGAGCGTATGCTCGAACCAAAGGATCCACGGGCAGATCGCAAGCCAGAGGGTGGCGGGGATAATCATCAGCCTCCAGCGCACGAACCAAATGCGCACAATGATCCCCATGAAAAAAATCTGAAAAATCCCGAGGAGATGCTGCGCCAGCGGAATCAACAGCAGCGCCGGGAGGTGGAGCAGGAAGGGAATCGTATAAAGAATGGGAACGAGGAAGGAGCGCTTCCCTGGGATGGAGAATCTCCAGCGACCAATGAGGTCGGCTCCCGTTTTTACGAAATCCATCGAGTCGAACTGGAAATAGCCCCAGGGCATCTGCCAGGTGAGCACGGTGCGGATGGCCAGCGCGGCAAGAATCGCCGGAAGGCACCACCAGAGGACTTCCTTGAACTTTGTCCTGCGGACCTCGACGCTAAAAATCTCCCGCGAGGAAACGAGGAAAGAGCGAATGGCTGCTACCGTGGAGTGGAAGAGACGTGAAAACATTTCACCGGTCCGATCGGATTTTTCCTGAATGCGTGCTGGAATCGGTCTTTCGCTGCATGAAGTCCGTTTAGAGCTTCATCCGCTTGTCGATCAGGTCCGCCAGCAATCCGATAAACAGCATCTGGATGCCGGTGAGCACGAGTGCGATGGCGAGGAGGCCGAGGTGATGCTGGCCCAGGTAGTCCACGACGCCCTTGAAAAAGCCCAGGAGCATCAGCACCAGGGCCGGGGAACGAAGACGTTCAGCGGCTTGAAGTAGGCGCAGATGCGGATGATGAGAATCGTGAAATTGATGAAGTCGCTGGGCTTGATCGAGGATTTGCCAATGCGGCGATGGTAATTGATCGGCACGAATTTCACCCGGTAGTGGTTCGTCAGCATCGAGAGGGTGATGGTCGTGGTGAACGAAAAGCCGTCCGGGTAGAGCGTGAGGAAGCGCAGGGCGACGTCCTTGCGGAAGACGCGCAGGCCGGAGTTGAGGTCGGGGATGTCCTGCTGGCTGAGATACTCGGCGAGCCGGGTGATGATCCACTTGCCGGGGCGGCGAATCAGCGGGATTTGCACCACATCGCCAGTCCGGGCGCCCACGACCATGTCGTAAGTGGTGGCGTCGGCGCAGAGCTTCGGGATGTCTTCCAGCGGGTAGGTGCCGTCTGCGTCGGCGATGAGAATGTAGTCGTATTTGGCATGCTGGAGACCGGTTTTAAGGGCCGCGCCGTAGCCGCGATTGACTGGATGCTCAATGAGCGTGACGGGAAGGGTTCGGGCAATTTCGGACGTGCGATCTTTGGAGCCATCATTGATGACCACGATTTCCAGATCCTTGAAGTGGGTGCGCTGCTGCGCGATTTTGGCGACGGTTTCTTCGATGGCGCCTTCTTCGTTGTACGCCGGGATGAGCACGCTCACGGAGAGCTGGGAGATATCCATGGTTTAAGTTTTTAGATGGATTGTGACGATTGCATAGCACTTTTTCGGGAAAGAATGTTCATCATCCAGAGCCAGAAAATGCTGATGGCACTGGTCAAGGTAATGAACATTACCGGAACCACCGGGATGAGATAGCGGTCAAGCGGGCGACCGATGGTGGAGAGCAGGACCAGGGAGAAATACCAGGTGCCGGTTGCCGTGAGCCACCACCAACGTTCCTTGCCAGTCGTGCGCCAGCACAGCCAGGGAAGGAGCAGGGTGGTTAAAAGGACCGGGGTTACACGAAAGAGCCAGCAGGAGTTCAGCCAGCGAAGGTATGGTCGGAGTAAGTTCTTGTTTTTTGAGAGGTTATGCAGGGTTTTTACGGTTTCATCAGGATGAAGTAACCGGTCGTTTTTTGGGCGCTTTTCGATGTTCTCGGCACTGCTTTGCAGTTCATCGATCGTCGGAGCCTTGAAGCGGCGACCGCCATTGAGCAGGAGATCCTTGATGTCACCGAGGACTTGCTTGGTATAGGCGAGCTTGTGGTGGGAGATGCCCTCGAGGGCGAGGTTACGGCACAGGCGGTTCAGATCTTCCGGCGTCTTCTTCTCGGTCGCGAGGATAGTCCGGAGGTGAGGAACCACCGTGCGCTTGAGGATGAGGTTGTTATTCAGCTTGGGGAGCTTGCGATAATCTTCCACTTCCTGGCGAATCTGGGCCTTGATCTCGGGCTCAATTCCTCCCTCCAGATAGGTGAACTGCGCGGTGCGACCGTAAAACAGGATGCCGTCCTGTGGTTCAGAAGGACGATCGTGCCGGGTGAGCTTGCGCAGTGTCTTGGCTCCGATGGTAGGGAAGGCAAAGGCCACGGCAAAAACCAGCGCCATGAGAATGGCCTGGCGGCGGGAGTCCTTGAAGACGAAGAAGCAGGCCACCAAAATAATCCCCGCGCAGGGGCCAAGCACAAAGCCCTTGGTGAGGCCCACCATGCCGCAGGCAACCCCGGCAATGGCAAGGCAAACCCACGATTTACGCCGGATGGCGAGAACCCAGGCCAGCCAGGTGAGGGCGGAAAAGAAAAAGAGCGTGGTCTCGTTGCGGACCAGGTGTTCGAGATTGAGCGGAACGCCGTAGATGCCATAAGCATAGCCGCAGAGCAGAATGGGCAGCATGGCCCGGCGACCGGCGAGCAGGCGTACGGTGATCATGCCCATCAGGGCGGCGCAGGCGCCCATCACGTGTTGCACGACCATCAGGGCATCGAGGCCACCCCAGAGCTTGGTGCAAAAGGCGATTAAAAGCGAGTAAACCGGGCCGCGACGGGGATCGGATTCCCAAATCCCGGTATGCACCCAGCGAAATGCGGAATCCACATAAGAGCCTGCATCATCCGACCAGAGGGCGACCGGGACCAGCTTGACGAGCAGGGCGCGAATGCCAAAGGTAGCCAGCACCAGAATGATCCACATCCCGATTTCCAGATTGCGCGAAGGCTCGCGCAGGGCTTGCCAGAGGCGGGTGAAGGTGGAAGCGGGCGGCGAAACAGTGGATGCGGAAGTCATTGAGCGATGGGAACGATAGAAAAAGCAATGGCCGTGAAACTGGTCACGCTTTTGTCTGCGGATAGACCCAGTAATGGTAAAGCAGAAACTTCGGGATGCTGATGAAACCCTGCACGAAGAAGAAAATCAAAAACCGCAGCAGCGGGGTGTGCCCGATGCTTTTCACTCCGGTGAGGGTAAGCAGATAGCTAATCAGGGCGCAGACAACGAGACTGCTCAGATAGCGCGGCAGGCACTCGTGAAAGTGGTGATCGGTATCGAAGTTGATGTGGTAGTTCCACCAGGCCATCAGCAGGGTGGCAAAGCTGAGACTGAGCGCGTTGGCCAGCCACTCTGCCATGCCGGAGTGCTTGAGCCACTCGAAAGGGCCCCAGTTGAGCATTACGCTGATCAGGCCGCCCACCCCGAACCAAAACAGGCGGTGAAAGATATGCTGTTTCTTTGGAGTGGCGGTGGTTGTGGATTCCATGCGTGAAAAACGGACAGTGTTTTAGCCGCTGGCTGCAAAAATGCAACCAGCCTTGCTAAATCTGAAAAGATCGTCATTTCAGCGCTACTCGCTCTCAGGAGCAGGTGGCTTGCGATCTGTCGTCTTGAGGCCGAGCACGCTCATAAAAAAGCTGGCCGAGATAATTTGGATGCCCAGCACGATCAGCGTTGCCGCTGTCACGAGGCGGCGGATGTTTTCCTCATAGGGGAGCGCGCCATAGCCTGCTTTTTTCCAGATCCATACGGACCACAGCAGCATGCCGACTCCGGTGATCTTGAGGAATACCCCAAAAATAGCGCCCCGCTCGAGGGAGAAAATCTTGAAGAGCCTGGAGAAGCCGGGGTCGGCTGGCAGGAGCCCTTCGGCAATGGCGAAGACCTTGGTGAAAAAGGCGAAGCACACGAGCTGGAGCCCGATCACGATCCCCATGGCGGCGACGATGAGCGTGCCGACGTTAAAGCTCATTCCCCCGATTTGTTGATTGGCTACCGCAAGGACGCCGCTGGCAAAAAGGCTCAGCACCATGAGCACCAGCCCCGGGATGAGGAACAGCCAGCGGGGCGAGTAGATGAACATGAAGCGCAGGTGTCGCCAGCCATCGCGCCACGGGCGCAGGTGGGGCGGACGCGAGCGGCCATCCGGGTGCAGCGTTGTCGGGGTCTCGGCGATGCGCTGGCCGTGAAGAGTCGCCTTGATGACCATCTCGCTGGCGAATTCCATGCCCGTGGTCTTGAGGTCGAGGCGCTCGTAACCTTCGCGGGTGAAGGCGCGCAGGCCGCAATGGAAATCATGTGCCGGGCATTGGAAAAAGGTGCGGCCGATCGTGGAAAGGATGGGATTGCCGATCCAGCGGTTTTTCCACGGCATCGCACCAGGGATGATGGTGCCACCGCCGGAGGGGAGTCGGCAGCCCATCACGAGGTCGTAGCCTTCCTGGAGCTTCGCGACAAAGCCGGTGATGTCGGAGAAATCGTAGCTGTCATCGGCATCGCCCATGATGATCCAGCGGCTGTCCGAGGCGGCGATTCCCCCCGCAGGGCGCTCCCATAGCCCTTTTCGGTCACGTGGACGACCCGTGCGCCGTGCTTTTGCGCGATCTCGATCGAGCCATCGGTGCTGCCGTTGTCGGCGATCACGATCTCTCCGGAAACCTCGGCCTTGGCGAGGCCGGCCTTGGCTTTTTCGATGCACTGGGCAAGCGTCTCAGCTTCATTCAAGCAGGGCATCAGGATCGTCAGGTCGAACATGGGAACGCTATCTTTGGCGGGAAATGCCGGAGATGGGAAGTGGGAATATATGAGAGAAAGTTAACCGCGAAGCTTACGGGTGGAAACAGCTTTTGAGCTTTTGATTTCTAGACGGTTTTGGAAGGGTGGTAATGGCAGACACCCATTCTCATGGAAACTCGAAGCATCGAAGCGATCATTAAAGCACTGAACGACGCCGGGATCGAATATCTGGTGGTGGGGGGGCTGGCTGTGAATGCTCATGGATTTGTGCGGTTGACGCGGGATGTGGATCTGGTGATCCGGTTGGAAAGTAAAAACATCGAACGCGGATTGAACTGCTTGTTTGAAATTGGCTATCAAATTGCCATCCCGGTGGAGATGAAGGACGTCCTGGACCCGGAGATGAGGGCGGTCTGGAAGCGGGAGAAGCAGATGCTTGTGTTAAAACTCTGGAGCGACAGGCATCAGCGAACGCCGATCGACATTTTCATTTACGAACCCTTTGAATTTACTGCCGAACGCGCGCAGGCCATGCTGCAGGAGGTGGCGCCGGGCGTGGAGGCGGCGTTTCTTTCGTTGCCAGCCTTGTTGCAAATGAAGCGTGAAGCTGGACGACCCCAGGATTTGCTGGATATTGAGGAACTTATAAGAGTTCAATGAACGAAGACGAAGTCATCAAGCCGGACTGGAAATGGGGAACTGCCGAAGGCAGCCGGGAATTTGACCGACGGCTGGATCGGCAGATGACTTTCCGCGAAAAACTGGAGTGGCTGGAGGAGGCAGAGACGCTGAGCTTGCGCTTGCAAGCAGGCCGGGAACGACGGGAGAAGGAAGCTTCGCCGGAGATTAAATAACCGTGTAATGTGGCTTGGCAGATGATTCCTAAAAATGATAGGAAATCAAGTCATGCCTAAATATGTGATCGAGCGTGAGATTCCGGGGGCGGGAAAGCTCTCGGGTGAAGAACTGCAGGCAATTTCGCAAACTTCCTGCGGGGTATTGCGACAGCTGGGGCCGGAGATTCAGTGGGTGCAGAGCTATGTAACCGATGACAAGGTCTATTGTGTCTATATTGCACCCAACGAAGAGCTGGTGAAGGAACACGCCGCGAAAGGTGGTTTTCCGGCAAACAAGGTATCGGAAATAAAGCGGGTGATTGATCCGACGACAGCGGAGTGAGGGATTCTGTTTGGAATTAGGAATTGTCCCAGCGACCGCTTGGTGAATAGATTGGATTAGTTCGCTTCCCGCAGATGGATTCTTTTCCTTCAACCACGCCGCAAGCACGCCCGATGCCGTTGGTGATTGTGGCTCTGGCGTTCATCGGGAGTGGTATTTGGGCAATATGGATGATGAGCCGACCGAGTCCTTCGGGGCATCTGATGATCAGACTGGATGTCGTTCATTTATTGGTCGGAGTGGGGCTGTTGAGGCTTCGACCTTTTTGGCGAAAGGCGGGCGTATTTCTGGCTGCCTTCACTATGGTGATCTCTTTCGTCGGGGCGGCCTTGGTTCTCTTTTTTGGAGTGACCAGTGTCGCCGGTTTTTCAGCGCTGGAGGTGCGCTTGGGGTGCTCTTTGGCCGGTATGGGATTGGGACTCTTTTCGTGGTGGGGCTATGGAGTTCTCACTCGCCCGGAGATCAAAGCGCTTTTCCCCGAAAAACAAATTCAGCCACCCATTTAGGTCAGGGCATTTTGGGCATCGATGGTGGGGAAATTCATGTTGCGATGGTGTCTCTTTTTGGTTGGAAATTTCGTTGGTGAAAATGTTTACAGAGAAGGGCAAGAAAAAGCCCGAAAATTGGGGGAAATGGATTGACCAAAATACCAGATGTAGGGCATATATGCGGTAGTTCTTTGAAATGAGGGCACCACCGGTTGTGGTTTCCTCTTTTGGCGAGGAGTGCTTCAGGTTACGGCCTGAAGAGAATAGGGAATCGGGTGCAAATCCCGGACGGTAGCGCCGCTGTAACAAGCGACGAAAGCCCCACAATGCCACTGCGTGCGGTTTGGCGCGGTAAGGCGGGGTGAGTAGGACGACCTTGGAGTCAGAAGACCTGCTTTTCGCCACTCATCAACGCTTCGCCTTGCGAGGCCAGAAAAGCGGTTCCGCCAAGAACCGTGATGGGATTGCTGTGAGACTGATTTTCGCGCTGGAGGGCATGGACGAAGGTGCCTGCGCGGTGCGGCCTTCGGTTTTCCTAAAAATCCTGCCGGGATTTTCCGAAGGCTTTTTTTGTGCCCGGATTTTTCCAGAAACTATTGGTTCTGTGGGTTGGCGCCCACGGACGAAACGAAACTAAAATCCGATGAACGAATCACTTTTAAACACAACGGGCGCCGGCGTGGCGCAGTGGATGGACGATGGCGACCGGGGCGCCGGCGGCTCTGGTGCGGTGGAGACGCGTGAGGAGGGGGACTTTGTGGTTTACCAGATGGGGGCCAAGACCTTCCGTCTGGACAAGGCAAAGGCGCGTGCCCGCCTGGCCGGTAAACGGGTGATCAACGGGCAGCGGAGTGCGGAACTGAACATCCTGCCGCTGAAGTACCATGAGGCCTATCGCATCTATAAGCAGATGAAGGCGAACCATTGGGAGCCGGATGTGATCGACATGACGCGCGATGCCCAGCAGTGGAACACCAACGCGCTCTCGCCGAAGGAACGCTGGATCATCGAAATGGGCGTCGGCTATTTCTCCGCCGCCGAGGGCATCGTGGGCGATTCGGTGCTGCACGTGATTGAGGACAATCTCACCGCAGCGGAACTGAAGCACGCCTCGTTGCGGCATATCGCGGAGGAAAGCATCCACATGGATTCGCTGCTCCACATCATCGGCTCGCTGAATATCGATCTCGACGAAGTGACCGCGAAGTTCAGCGACATTCCAAGTGTGCAGAGAAAGAATGCTTTCATTACGCGGCAGATGCCGGAGTTGAAGATGGGCATCGATCTTACGAAGACGGAGAACAAGCAGAAGTTCGCGAAGGCGATTTTCGGGATTACGCAGGTGATGGAAGGCACGCAGTTCTACGCGCTCTTTGCGATGATCCTCTCGCTGCACCGGCAGAACAAGATGACCGGCATCGGGCAGATGTTCCAATACACGCTCCGCGATGAGAGCAATCACATCGAATTGGGCCGCTACATCCTCTCGCAGTTGATCGTGGAGAACCCGGATATGTGGACGCCGGAATTCCGCGCGGAACTCGTGGAATTCATGCGCGAAGGTGTGGAATTGGAGAAGGAATTCGTGCGCGACTGCCTGCCCGAGGACGGCGTGGGCATGACGCAGGCGGATTTCCTGACCTATGTGGATTTCAATGCGGATCGGCGTCTGGCCGGCCTGGACCTGCCGCGCCTTTCCGAAGTGCGGGCCAATCCGTTTGCCTGGCTGGATGAGGTGATCTTCCTGCGCAAGGAAAAGAATTTCTTCGAGACCCGGGTCACGGAATACCAGACCAGCGGCAGCGTCAAAAACACGGCGGAGGACGATCTGATCTAATGGGCGTGCATGCTGACCAATGGATTCGCCGGATGGCGAAGGAACACGGGATGATCGAGCCTTTCGAGGAGAAGCTCGTGCGCCGCGCCGGTGATGAAGCACCGGTGATCAGCTACGGCCTGTCGAGCTACGGCTACGACTTGCGGGTGGCGGATGAGTTCAAGGTGTTTACGAATGTTTTCAACACGGTGGTGGACCCGAAGGCGTTCGATCCCAAGTCATTCGTTTATGTGCAGACCGACGTATGCATCGTGCCGCCCAACTCGTTTGCCCTGGCCCGGAGTGTGGAGTATTTCCGCATCCCGCGCGATGTGCTCACGCTCTGCGTGGGCAAGAGCACCTATGCCCGGTGCGGCATCATCGTGAACGTGACGCCCTTCGAACCGGAGTGGGAAGGCCATGTCACGCTGGAAATTTCCAATACCACGCCGTTGCCGGCGAAGATTTACGCGGGCGAGGGGCTGGCGCAGGTCTTGTTCCTGGCCGCCAATGAGCCGTGCGAGGTAAGCTACCGCGACCGCGGCGGCAAGTACCAGTCGCAGACCGGAATTACCGTGCCAAGAATGTAAGGCATCACCGCAGCAGACGACCAACGATTTAGCAGAGAGCCAACGACGAAACCCAGACGATTTCCATGAATACGACAGCCAGCTTTTCGCTTCAGAATGAACTCCCCGCCGTGGGGGCGGCGGATTTCCCGCAGGTGATCCGACGCGATGTGCCGGGAGACGACTCGGGCAAGCCCCGCGTGGTGGCGTGGATGGGCCACAAGATCGCGCGCGCCGTCGCGGCGGCCTGCTTTGCCGAGGGGCAGGACGAGGAGATCGGCCGCGAGGTGCAGCGCCGGATCGAGGGGCGGATGGCGATCGAGCGTCCGAGTTTTGTGCACATCGAGCATTTGCAGGATCTGGTCGAGGAGATCTTGATCGACATGGGGCAGGCCAGGGTGGCGCTGGCGTATGGCAAATACCGGGCGCGCCGGGCCGCGGAGCGGGAACGTGGGGAGTTGACGCCCGATGATTCAAGCCGCCAGCTCGAGCTTGCCACCCGCGAGCAACTGGCCGATATCCGCGCCCGCATTTCCTTCGCGAAGATCGGGTTGAAGCTGACGATTACGGATGACGAGCTGGTGACGCGCCTGTTGCGCAGCACCTCCATCAATCTTACCGAGCGCGAACGTCGCGATACGATCGTGCTCAATGCCAAGTCGCTGCTGGATGTGGATGCCGACGCCCGCTTTTTCTCCGCGCGGATTTTGCTCAGTTACATCTATGAGGAGACGCTGCCGTGGAAGACGGCGGACGGCCCGCAGGCGCTCAAGGAGGCGCACCGCAAGGCGTTCCTCGACTATATCCCGAAAGGCATCGCGTTGAAGCGTCTCGATCCACGCCTCGCGGAATTTGACCTCAACCGCCTGGCGGCGGCGCTTGATCCGTTTGCCGATTTGCAGTTCGACTTCATCGGCATCCAGACGCTGTTCGACCGCTATCTGATCCATGACACCGATACGGTTACCGGTCGCAAGCGCCGGCTCGAAGCGCCGCAGGTCTTCTGGCTGCGCGTGGCGATGGGGCTGTCGATTCTGGAGGCGGAACGCGAAGGCCGCGCGATCGAATTTTACGGCATCTACAAGTCGCGCCGGGCATGCAGTTCGACGCCGACGCTGTTCAATGCCGGCACCAATCATCCGCAGCTTTCCAGTTGCTACCTGCTCTATTGTGGCGACAGCATCGAGGAAATTACGGAGACCTGGCGCCGGTTCTCGCATCTTTCGAAGTGGGCCGGCGGCCTGGGCTGCTCGTGGACGGCGATTCGCGGCTCGGGTGCCTATATTCACGGCACCAATGGCGAATCGAGCGGGGTCATTCCCTTCCTCAAGGTGAGTAACGACATCGCGATCGCCGTGAACCAGGGCGGCAAGCGTCCCGGGGCATTGTGCAGCTATCTGGAGCTCTGGCACTCGGATGTGGAGGACTTCCTCGACCTGCGCAAGGAAACTGGCGACGAACGGCGCCGCACGCACAATATGAACACGGCGCACTGGATTCCCGACCTGTTCATGAAGCGGCTGAAGCTGATCTCCGACGGGGTGCTGGCGAAGGACGCCACGTGGTCGCTCTTCCGCAGCAACGAAGTGTCGGATCTCACGAAACTTTCCGGTCGTGCCTTCGAGCAACGCTATGAGCAGTACGAGCAGATGGCTGCCGATGGCAAGCTCTGGAGCCGCAAGGTACGCGTGCTCGCCCTGTGGAAGCGCATGCTGGAGATGCTCTTCGAGACCGGCCATCCGTGGATGACTTTCAAGGATCCGTGCAACCTGCGCAGCCCGCAGGATCACGCCGGGGTAATCCACAACTCGAACCTGTGCACCGAGATCACCCTGAACACCAACAGCGACGAAGTGGCGGTCTGCAATCTGGCCTCGATCAATCTCTCGGCGCACCTGCGTGAAGATGGTTCGCTCGATTTGGAAAAGCTGCGCGGCACCGTCTCGGTGCTCATGCGCATGCTGGACAACGTGATCGATATCAATTTCTACCCCGTGGACGCGGCGGCGTATTCGAATCGCCGGCACCGTCCCGTCGGGCTTGGCGTCATGGGCTTGCAGGATGCGCTTTACGACAAGCGCGTGGCTTTCGACTCGGCCGAAGCCGTGGCGTTCAACGACGAGGCGCTGGAAGCGATTGCCTATTTTGCCTACGAAGCCTCGAGCGATCTGGCCTCCGAGCGTGGCCGCTACGAAAGCTATGCGGGCTCGAAGTGGGACCGCGGAATGCTGCCACTGGATACGCTCGAACTGCTCGAGCGCGAGCGTGGCGTCGCGGTGCAGGTGGAGCGCGGTTCGCGGATGGATTGGGGCACGCTGCGGCAAAAGATTGCGAAGCAGGGCATGCGCAATTCGAACTGCCTCGCCATCGCGCCGACCGCGACAATTTCCAACATCCTCGGCTGCACCCCGTGCATCGAGCCGACCTACAAGCACATCCACACGAAGTCGAACCTGAGCGGCGAATTCATTCGCACCAACGATCATCTGTTGCGCGATCTGCAGGCGCTCGGCCTGTGGGACGAGGAAATGCTGGCCGATCTGAAGTATTTCGACGGCAGCGTGCAGCCGATCGACCGCGTGCCCGAGGAATTGAAGCGGCTCTACAAGACGGCTTTCGAAATCGCGCCCACGTGGATTCTGCAATGCGCGGCCGCGCGTCAGAAGTGGATCGACCAGGCACAGAGCACCAATCTGTGGCTGGCCGAAAGCGACGCCCGCACCGCGAGCTTCATGTATCGCGAGGCGTGGGAGCGCGGCCTCAAGACGACCTACTACCTCCGCACGCTCAACAAAAGCGCCATCGATTCCGCCAACCGCGACCGCCGCACTCCGGAGCCTGCGAAGCGCGAGTTCACCGAGGCGGAAAAAACCGCCTGCTCGATTGAAGCCATGCGCAACGGCGGCACCTGCGAAGCCTGCCAGTAACCGCGCCATGAAAGGCGAACCCGAAGAAGTGGACGATGCCCAACGCTGGTGCAACCGCGTGGGGCATTGTCCGATCTGCGGGCGGTCCAACCAGTGCCGGATGGAAACCGGCGAAGCCTACAAAGGCCCCTGCTGGTGTGAAAAGCCGACCCTTTCCGGTGCGGCCGTCCGTCGTCTGACTGCCGACCTGCCCGAGCCTCGGTGTTTATGCCCGGATTGTCTGGAGGCCATTGCGACCGATTCGGAGATCACCCGCGAAGAGCTGGTCGAGCGTGGGCGTGAGAAAATCGCTTTTCAGCCTGCGGCGTTGATCGATGGCGATTTCTACTACGAAGGCCCGGCCATGGTCTTCACCGCGCAATACCATCTTCGCCGCGGAAGCTGCTGCGGTAGCGGGTGCCGGCATTGTCCGTATCGAAACCCCGTCGGCCCTTAAATCGTTTCAAGCAGATGTGTCGCCGCCGCTTTGTCGCGGGCATTGCGGGTGACCGCGATGAATTGGTGGAGGGTGGTAATTGCGAGAGGGCGCTGGTTGGCCGCGGCGCAGGTGCGGCTGAATTGTTCGACGATGGCGTAATTGCGCGGGGCAAGTTGGAGCGCGCGCTGGAGATGCGGAAGCGCGGCCTCCGGGGATTTTTCGCTGGCAGCCCAGGCCGTATAGAGGGAGGCAAGGAGGGGAGGCAGGTTGTAGAGATCCTGGCTGCGCTGGGCGGTGACAGGTTCGAGGGCAGCCGTGATCTGCGGATAGGTATTGGTGGATTTGGCGAGAGCGAGGAGACCCGCAGCCGTGGCCGGATCGGTGACGATGTCGTCGAGGTGATCTTTGAGAAGCGGGAGGGTTTTGTCGGGCTTGGCGTCAGTCATCCAGCGGGTGAAGAGACCGCGCCAGAAGACCTGCCGCTGGGTGTCGGAGAGATTGAGTTGGGAGAGGACTTGGTTAACGGCGATTTCGTTGGGAGTGACGGCGGAATTTTCAAGAGCAGCGCATTGCTCGACGAGGAGGGAACAATCGAGGTTGGCGCGATTGCTGTAGGCTTTGCGCATCGCCGAAAGGGAGGGTTGGTTGTTGTCGTTGAGGAAGCGGGCGTAGCTGTTCCAGAGCGGGAAATTCTGCGCGGCGGGATCGATGGCGACGGCCATGCCCCAGTATTTTGCGGCTTGGGCCTTCAAGCCCAATTTCTGATAACCCGGGGCCAGTTCCATGGCGAGGGCCGGGCTGAAGACGCAACGCGCGGCGACTTGATCGAGCGTGGCAACGGCCTCATCGCGGTGACCGGCGGAGTTCAAGTCGCTGGCGAATTGCAAGATCGCTTTGTATTGCGAAGGGCTGGCGGTAATGATCGCCCGGCGGAGGGAGAAGGCCGCATCCGGTTGATGGAGCGATTGGAGCTGGCTGGCGGCGGCTTCGAGCGTGGCCGCGTCGAAGGACGCGGCTTTTTCAACGAATGCTTTGGCAAGAGCCGCCACGAGGTCGTCGTGAGTGGTCTTGCACTCGTTGAGCAGCGCCAGACCGGCTTGGGGAATCCCATCGCCATTATCCCAGTCGGCTTCGAGCTCCTGAAGGAGCCCGGCGCGATTGACGGATTTCAGCCCCTGCCGCAGATCGTAATAGCGTCCCGTGACGTCGCCATCCGTGTTGGGTGGGAGATTGTCGAGGGATTCATGAAGTTTCCGCAGCAACACTGGGAGCAGAGGATGATCGCCGGGAAGAATTTCCGCGAGAGCGAGTTGATAGCTGAGACGATCGCCGGGGGTGGTGCTTTTGGCGATCGCGCTGCAAAGCACGGCCATGGCCTGGGAAAGCTTCTTCTCTTTCGCGAGCTGGGTGGCGGAAGCGCAGAGATCGCGCCGGGCCTGCTCGCCGCTGCGAGTGCCAAAGACGGGCGCACTGGAGATGGCGGGGGGGCGTGTGGCGGGCAGGTGGGAAAGCTCGTCGGTGCGCCCCTCGGCCTTGAGCAAATCGGTGAGACTGGCGATGGCGGTCGGATTTGCGGGGTCGAGCGCAAGGAGACGGCGATATTCGTCCTCGGTATGGTCGGCATCACCCACCGTGCGGTAAAGGCGGGCCGAGCGCTCGATCCAAAACGGGTCTTTCGGCAGGAGCTGCATGGCTTGGTTGAGAATCTGGCGCGATTGCGAGGGCTCGTTCCGACGCTCCAGGAGATCCACGGTTTCGCTGATGAAGGAGCGGTAGTTTTCGATCTGCGCCGGATTGGCAAACGCATGTTGGACCACGGAGAGCAGGATGTCGCGCGGGGCATCGAGATCGTTGGAGATCCGGGCGGAATTGAGGAGGCCCCGGAGGGTTTGTTGATTCTCCGGATCGTGCTGGTAGAGGGTTTCGTAAATGGGCAGCGAGGCGGAGTAGCAGCCGTTGCTTTCCAGGACGGCGGCGAGGGAGGCGAGGGCATCCAGCGGTGCATCCGAGGCAAAGTCATTCACCAGCAGCGTTTGCACCCCGGGTTCGGCGGCCAGGATGCGGCTGGCCGTGAGTCGCAGGCGAATCTCGCGCAGCGTGTCGGGAAGCTGGTCGGCGGTGAGATTTACGAAGGCGCGGTCGTCGAGCGCCGTCTGCCAGACTAGGCGGGCCGCCCGGTCGAGATTCCAGGCCTGGAGCTGGACGCCGGTATTGAGCACGAAAACCCAGTAGCGATATTCGGACGGGGCATCGATGTCGTCCCCATCGCGGCGCGGGACCGGGGCCAGGGCGAGGAGGGCGCTCACCGCAGCCCGGGTCGCCGCGGAGTCGCCGGAGAGGGCCGCGAAAAGGAGCCGGGAATTGGCCGCGTGCAACGGGTCGTTTTTCCAACGGGCCAGATAGCTCGCGGTAAAGGCGGGGCGTTGATCCTCGGGCAGCAGCAGCACGGATTCGCGCAGCGACGCATAGACGGGGTCGTCAAGCGTGCTGCCAACGATGTTGATCGAATCCTTCAAAGTCGCCCGGGCCGCCTTCAGATCGCCGAGCGAAATCTGCCAGCTCGCAATCTGGAGTCCGTAGTACGGGCGCATGCTTCCGGCGCGCGCAAAAAGCGGCTGGGCCAGCGAGACGGCGGAGCGGAGCTTGTCCTGCCCGGAGAACAGGAGCGCCGTCTGCCATTGCAAAAAGCCCAGATGCGAATCCGGCGGAAAAAGTTCGCTGAGCAGGCGGGGATCCTCGGGGCCGTCGGAGAGATGGCGGCCGAGCGCTACGAGGGTGAGGTCCGTATCGTCGGGCCTGCGCTCCGGTGCGGAAAGCCAGTGGTTGAGCGTTGTGTATTCCCGCATCCGCAGGCAGAGCCAGATCCACGCCTGGCGGGTGGTCACGTCGGCAGGATTCTGCGCCAGTAGATTTTGCAGCAGGCGGATCGTGCCCGGATGATCGCCGGAGTAATAGTGCGCCCAGAGGGCCTCGACATCCGGCGCGGCATTCCAGCGCGCCAGCCAGTCGCGAAGCGTGGCGGGATCGCCCTCTGCGGAGAGCAGCAACGACAGGGCGCGAATGGCCGGGAGCCGGCTTGCGGCATCCCCGGTGAGCTTGGACTCGTTGTCACTCCAAAACGATTTCAAATGCTGCACGGTCGCCCCGCTGATGCTGCCGTGGCGAAGCTCGATCGCGCGGAAATAGCTCTGCTGCACGCCCAGCGATTGCGAGGCATCGACATCGGGGAAATGCAGCGGGTCATCCGGCTGGGCCGGAGTGGTATGGGCGAGAATTTGCTCGTAGCAGGAAAGGGCCTCGGGAGGATCGGCGATAATGGCGAGACTTTGCAGGGCCGGGAGATTGCCGGGATCGAGCACCCGCACCCGGCGCAAAATATCCCGGGCCTCATCATTCGCTCCCCAGCGTTGGAAGAAGTCGGACGCCTTGGTGAGCAGATCCACGTTGCGCGGAAATTGACGCGCAATCTGCTGCCAGGTGCGGGTGGCGCCGGCGATGTCTCCGGCCTCCTCCTCCAGCTGGGCCAGGGTGATGGTTTCCCCGGGATCATCGGGCGCGGCCATCTGCGCGAGCTGCTGCTGGCGGGAAATGGCGTCCTGTGGGCGGTTCAAATCCCGCGCCAGCTGCACCACTTCGCGAAGCACCTGGGCATCATCTGGCGACTGATCGGCCGCACTGGAGAGGAATTGCAGCGCGTCGTTCGGGCGATTGCCAGCCCGGGCCAGGGCCGCAAGGGCACGCGTGGTCGAGAGGTCGCCCGGATCCGTGCGATGGCGGGCATCGAGTTGTTGCTGCAACCAGGCGGTAAGATCGTGCTCGGCGCAATAGGTGATGAGCCGGTCGAGGTTTTGCTTCCGATCATCGGGATTGGTCGCGGCGTCGGAGGCCGAGAGCATCAGCTCCGCAGCCTTCTGGTTCAGGCCAAGGTGCTCCATCGCATGAACGAGCGGGGATAAAATCTCCCGCTGTTGCGAGAGCGAGGCCATGGAATAGGCGTGCTGCCAGTCGAGCAGGGCATCGGACCATTGGTCGGCCCGTTGCCGCGCCAGGGCGAGGTCGGAGAGCGCATTCAGATCGGAGGGGTTTTCCCGGGCCTGGGCGTCGAGGATTTTCAACCCATCCTCGAAATTGCTGCGGTCGAGGAACAGTTGGGCCAGTTGCCGCTGCCAGTCCCGGGCCTGGGTGTGGTCGAGCTTGGAAAGCTGTTCCAACTGCTCCTGGGCGGCTGCGGAATTCTTTGCGGCCATGGCGATTTGCAGGACGAGTCGATGGGCCTCGATGGAGCCCGCATCGGTCTTGAGCACTCCACGGGCGAGGCGCAGGGCTTCGTCACTGCGCTGCGTCCAGAACAGCCAGCGCGCCGCCCGGAGTTGGTCGGTCGTCTTCTTGCTCTCCGCGGCTGTGCGAACGAGCGCGACGATGAAGTTGCGCAGCGCCGGAGAAGATTGAATGAGCGGCACTCCATTGTCGGCGATGAAGGGGGAATCGGAGGTGGTTGCGGAATGGGCGATCACTTCCGATTGGAAGGCGCGGAAGAGTTTTTGATCGGTATCCGGCCCGGGCTGGAGCTGCATAGGCAATCGAGAGGGTATGGCGGGCTTCCTCGTAATGACCGGCGGAAATTTGCAAATCAGCCAGCGCGAGTAGATGAGCGGAGTTTTTTGGCTCCAGGGAGAGCGCTTGCTGGAGAGTCGCTTGAGCTTCATCCAGGTGGCCGTATTCCTTCCAGAGTCCGGCAGTTTTCTCCAAAGCGGCGGCCTGCTCGGCCGTGCTGGTGGTCGGCTTGACCAGCCCCTGCAACACGTGTCCCGCCTCGCGGTCTCGGTGTTGCTCGAAAAGAAAACGCGCCAGTTCGACGGTGGATTCATCCCCCTGGGCCGCATCGGCGCGCAGGCGGCTTTCCAGCGCGGTCGTGAGCCGCGACTCGCGATAGAAGGTAATTACCCGCCGCTCGAGCACATGATCCTCCGGGTGCGCTTGCAAGAGCGCCTCCAGGCGGGAGATGGCGGCCTGGGGTTGCTCCATTTGCAAGTCCAGCCCGGCGCGTTCGAAGACCAGCGACGAATCGGCGGATTGATCCTGGAGCAGCGCATCCAGCATACTGGCCGCGGCAGCGGGATCGCCATCGGCTTGCCGGGCGCGGGCGAGAGCCAGCTGCACCTCGCGATTGTCCGGCGCGAGCGCGGCCATTTTTTCGAGCCACTCGCGTTCTTTGTGCCGTTCCTCCGCATGGTGGTAGAGGCTGGCGATTTTCCAGTAAGCGCCGAGGTCGCGGGGATTTTGCGCAATTGCTTCCTGCCAGCGCTGCTCCAGCCGGTCGAGGCGGCCATTGCGCTGGCTGAGATTGATGAGCTGGAGCTTCCAGGGAATCGCGCCGCCAGTTGCCGGGCGCCGTGAGATCGAGTGCGGTGTCGAGCGCGGCCTCGGCGGCCTCGGGCTGGCCGAGTAAATCCTGCAATTGCGCCACTTTTTGCAAGGCCGCCACGCGGTCGGAGGGGGCGGCGTGATCCGCGAGATACTGGTAGTGCGGGAGCGCTTTTTCGGGGAGATGCTGTTGCTCGTAATTTTGGGCGAGCTGGGTGCGCAGGGTGAGATCCTGCGGGGCAAGCTGCATGGCGCGTTCCCAGGCGGCGGCGGCCTTGGTGGAATCGCCGGCGGCCAGCCAGGCATTGCCCAGCGCGAGCAGATTATCGGGCGAGGGATCGCATGCGGCGGCCTGTTCCCATTCGACCGCCGCCAGGGATGGTTGATCCGCTTGCAGCCTGGCGAGTGCGATATGTGGCACCGCGCTTTTCGGGTCCAGTTTTGCGGCGGCCCGAAAGGCGGTGGCGGCATCGTCCCGATGGCTGGCTCGTTGCTGGAGCCAGCCGTAAATGAGGGCGCCGGAAAAAGTGCCCTGCCGCTTTTGATAATCGGCAAGCAGTTCGTCGGTGCGGCCGGCATCGGAATAAATCTTCCAGAGCCGGTCCAGCGCCAGTCCCTCCGCGGGATGTGCCTCAAGCATTTGCTCGTAACGCTCAATCAGCCGGGGGCTGGCGGGCGGATCGGCAGGCAGGCCAACCCCGGTGGAGGCCAGGAGGGAGAGAGTGAGCAAACCACGGCGCATTGCGGCTGAAGTTACGTGAAACCCACGCCACAGCAAGATTTCACCAGTGGAAGGGGGGATTTTTCACCACGAAGGGAAAAATGAAATGGTGGCGAAGAATGGAAGGTGAACTGGCCGCAACTCTCTCACCGGAGCAGCAGGAGCCGCGCCGCCAATCCCGTTGCCAGTCGGAAGACTGGCGATTCGAGGATTGGTTATGCTTACTGCGCTACCGGCGCATCAGTCGGCGGAGCTTTGAGGAGGCTCTCAAGCTGGGGATCGCGATCGGAGCCGAGCTGGGTGGCACGGTCGTATTCCTTCTTGGCGAGATCGAGGTTCGGCGGCTTCTGCGTGGCATAGACGACGGCAAGATTGAAATGCGCGTCGGCGTAGTTGGGATCGATGGCAGTGGCCGTTTGCAGTTCCTTGACAGCGGCTTCGCCCCAGCCCTTCTGGCTGGCGGTGATGCCGAGGTAATTGTGGGCCACGGCGGACTTGGGATTGATGGCGAGGGCTTTGGTCAACGAATCCACCGCCTGCTGGAACTGGCCTTCCTGATAATAGACGATGCCCAGCGTAGTGAAGGAAAAGGCATCGTTCGGCGAAGTGGTGACGGCTTTTTTCAAGGCTTCCTCGGCCATTTTATATTTACCGGCGCGATAGCGGACCACGCCGAGATTGGACAGGGCGTAAAGGTTATCCGGGGCCTTGCTCAGGATTTTCTCGTAGGCGAGTTCGGCATCGTGATACGAGCCGCGCTCAAAGGCCTGGCGGCCCTCCTTGGCCAGCGGCAGCAGATCGGCGGGGACGTTGGGGGTCACGCTGGTTTCCACCTGGGGCGTGTTGTCGGTCGGCGGTTGCGCGGGAGCGGTGGATGGTGCCGGAGCCGGTGAAGTGGCGGCGAGCGTCGGCGATCCCGAAGGAGTGGTGGAAGCCGCGGGGGCAGGGGAGGATGACTTTTTCACTGCCGCAATGGCGATGGACATGGTGTTGTCGTTGGTATCGAGCAATTCCAACTGCGGTTGCTTGAACAGTGCCCGTTCCTGCGGAGACAGCGTGACAATCGGCGAGCCGAGATAATTGAGCTGCTGGTTCAGCGTGTCGCTTTGCACCTGCATCTTGGTGAGTTCATCGGTGACCAGCTTGCGGGCCTGCTCGCGGCGGGCCTGCTCTTTCAGTTCACGCAGCACGATGCCGCGCAGGAGATCGTTTTCCTGGGTGAGCTTCTGTTCATCCTCCGCATTGGTGGAGGCGAGCTGGGAGCTCTTGTCGTCGAGTTGCTTCTTCAAGTCCTGAATGGCGGACTGGCTCTGATCGTTCTGCTTTTGCGCATCGGCGAGTTGCTCGCGGGTCTTGCCGAGCTCATCGCGCAGGTTTGCGAGTTCCTGCGAGGAGGACTTGCTGCTGGCGGTCTTGAGGTCGTTTTGTGCCTGGGTGAGCTTGCGCATCAGCGAGGCGTTGGTGGCGATCAGCTTGTCCACTTTCTCCTGCGCATCCTTGGCCTTGGCGAGTTGATCGAGGGCCTTGTCGCGCTGGGCCGTGAGCTTGTCCCGCTGGGCGCTCAGCGTGGTGATCTTGTCTTTCGCGGTGGAAAGCTGGTCGGCCAGCTTGTCTCCGTTTTCCCTGGCGTCGTTGCGCTGCTTGGTCAGGTCTTGAATCCGCTGCTTTTGTTCGGTGAGCAGTTTCTTCAGGTCGTCGGTGTTATCCTTGTTGTCGGCCGCCTGTTTCTCAAGATCGGCGACTTGTTTTTGCGCCGCGGTGAGCTTGCCTTCGTAATCTTTCACCGAGGCATAGGCCGCATCGCGCTGCTTGCCCACGGTATCGGCCAGGCCACGGGCTTTCGACATCCGGCGCTGGAAGTCGTCGTTGGTTTCTTCGGCGGCATCGCGTTCATCCTGGGTCTTTTGGAGCTCGGTGGAGAGCTTGGCGACCTCGGCCTGCAATTGCACGGTGGCGCTGGTCTTTTGCGCATTGTCCGACAGCGCCTTTTCCAGCGCGTCCTGGGTCTGTTGCAGGTTGGACTGCATCATCGTCTGCGCGACCTGTGATTTATTCAGCTTCTCCTGGGTATCCTGCAGTTTGTCGAGCAGGGCCTTGTTCTGATTTTCGGCCTGGCTCAAGCGGTCCCGCGTCTTGCGCAGTTCATTTTGCAGCGCGTCCATCTGGGCGCGAATTTGCTGGGTGGCCTGATCCAGCACGGCGCCGGGGCTGGCGGGAATGGCATTCTGGTAGGGGAGCGGGGTGGCCTCGGGCCCTCCCTGTGGAAGGTCGGGCTCCACGTTGGGCGAATTGGGCAGGGCGGGGGTCTGATCCGTGAGCTTCTTTTGCAGGCGATCGATGCTCTCCGAGGTAAGGCGGCTGCGGGGACTCACGATCAGGGGTTGCCAGGAAGGATAGCGGTCGGCCACCTGGTCGAGCAGGCTGGCGGCGAAACGGTATTTGCTCAGCGCCGTTTTCAACTGGCCGTCGTCCTCATATTTCTGCCCCTGCTGGGCGGCCATGTAGGCGCTGAGGAACATATCAGACGGATCGGAGGAGTCTCCGCTCTGGGCGTGCACCGACAGCGGGCCGGTCAAGGCCAGCACTGCAATAAGGATTCTGAGGAAAAATGACCGCATATTCTGAAGAAGGCCGAGGAAGCTAAGTGAAATCGCCCGGTCTTGCAATCAGTTCCCGTCGTCGGATTGCAAAGGGGGCGGCGTCATGAAGATTTCACATAAAAAACGATGGGGATGGATTGACTTTCAGAGAAAGAGGGTGATAGCTTCCGCCAACTTTTTCACTATGCTCGAAAGGCAAGTACTTGTCCTGAATCGGCTGTGGCAGGCGGTCAACGTCTGTTCTGTGAGAAGAGCCTTCACTCTTCTCTGTCAAGGTCACGCTCAAGTGGTTTACGCGGATGAGCAGAATAACTTCCTCACCCACGACTTCGAAGGCTGGCGCGACTTTTCCACGCGCGAGCCGGAGGACGAGATGGTGCACACGATCTCGCTCAAGATCCGCATCCCGCGGATCATTGTGTTGCTGGTCTTCGAGCGCATGCCGAAGAAAGAGGTGAAATTCACCCGGCACAACATCTTCGAGCGCGATAAGAATACCTGCCAGTATTGCTACAAGGTGTTCGACCGGAAGGAGCTCAATCTCGATCACGTGATCCCACGCGACAAGGGCGGGCTGACCAATTGGGAAAACATCGTCTGCTCCTGCATTCCCTGCAATACGAAGAAGGGCAACCGCCTGCCGCATGAGGCCGGGATGCACCTGCGCCACAAGCCAAAGCGGCCCAAATGGCGCCCCTTCGTGCACCTCACCTTCAGCGGCCAGCAACACGATAGCTGGAAGCACTTCCTCGACCTCGCGTACCTGGAACGTGGAGTTGGGGGATTGAGCTGCCAGCTGAAGAACGAAATTCACTACGAAGGCACGAGGCGGTAAGTGTCTGCACGCAGGTTGATCTTTTGAAAACGATCCTTCGTGGAATTGTTTGACAGAGGGGACTTTTCGCCTGCATCTTCCCGGTGCTTTTTCTTTCCTGTGCTGCTTTGCACCGAAACGGGCCCCCTTGAGTTGCGCAGGTCTTCAAGACACACGCACCTATTTTATATATGCCCAACACCCCATCGAATTCGACGCCGGACGTGATTTTTGTCGGCGGCGGCATCATGAGCGCGACGCTTGCCATCCTGATGAAGGAGTTGCAGCCGGACTTGACGATGGAGATTTTTGAGAGCCTCGACGCGATCGCCGCCGAGAGTTCGAACGCCTGGAACAACGCCGGGACCGGGCACGCTGCGCTGTGCGAGCTGAACTACACGCCGCAAAAGAAGGACGGCTCGGTGAATACGAAGAAGGCGCTGGAGATCAACGAATCGTTCGAGGTCTCCAAGCAGTTCTGGTCGCATCTGGTCAAGCGCGGGATCATCGAGAATCCGCAGGATTTCATCCGTCAGGTGCCGCACATGAGCTTTGTGAAAGGCGAGGCGGATGTGAAGTTCCTCCGCACGCGCTACACGGCATTGAAGCAGAGCCATCTTTTTGCCGAGATGGAGTATTCGGAAGATCCGAAGCAACTGGAGGAGTGGATGCCGCTGGTGATGGAAGGGCGCATTTCCGACGAGCCGGTCGCCGCGACCTATGTGAAGGGTGGGACGGACGTGAATTTCGGCGCGCTCACGCGCAGCATCGTTTCCTATCTCGGCCAGCAACCGGGCTGCACCGTCCATCTCCGCCATCGGGTGGAGGACGTGAAGCGCGAGGGGGCAGGCTGGAAGCTCGTGGTCAAGGACAAGGCGACCCGCAAGGAACGCGAGGTCACGGCCAAGTTCGTCTTCCTTGGTGCAGGTGGAGGAGCATTGCCGCTGTTGCAGAAGTCCGACATCCCCGAGGTCAAAGGTTACGGCGGCTTCCCGGTGAGTGGCCAGTGGCTGCGCTGCGACGTGCCGGAGCTGGTGGACCGCCATTTTGCCAAGGTGTATGGCAAGGCCGCCGTCGGTGCGCCGCCGATGTCGGTGCCGCATCTCGATACGCGCGTGATCGATGGCAAGCGTTCGCTGCTCTTCGGGCCGTTCGCCGGGGTGACCTGGAAGTTTTTGAAAACGGGCTCCCTGCTGGACCTGCCGCTGTCGCTCAAGCCGGACAACCTGCGCTCGATGCTGTCGGTGGGGCGCGATAACATGGATCTCACCAGCTATCTCATCGGACAGGCGTTGCAGACCCAGGGCAAACGTCTGGAAGCGCTGAGCGAGTTCCTGCCCAACGTGAAAAGGAAGGACTGGAAGCTCCAGATCGCCGGTCAGCGCGTGCAGATCATCAAGTATCACGACGACCGCGGCGGCGTCCTGCAGTTCGGCACCGAAGTCGTGTCCTCGGCGGATGGAACCATCGCCGCGCTCCTGGGCGCCTCGCCCGGGGCCTCCACCTCGGTCTCAATCATGCTCGATTTGTTAAATACCTGTTTCAAATCCAGTATGAAGAGCGCGGCTTGGAAGGAAAAGATGAAGACGATGATTCCCTCGTATGGAGAATCGCTGATCAAGGATGCGTCGCTCTACCAGCGGTTGCAGGCCGAGAGCACGAAGGCGCTCAAGCTGGAGTGAGTAAACGAACATCGATGATTGAAATTCAATCTCATGAAAGCGGTGCGGTCGGGCCTCGTTTTCCTGTTTTCAATTCGTCGGGGCTCGCTATGGTTCGCGCATGAATGTTGAGCAAGTCGCAATCGTTGGCGCTACGGGCTACTCCGGTGAGGAGTTGGTGAGGCTGCTCTCACGCCATCAGGGCGTGGAGCTGGTCGCGCTCACGTCGCGTCAGCTCGCCGGGCAGAAGCTCACGGCGGCGTATCCGAAATTCGCGGGCACGCGCTTTGCCAATGTGACTTTCATCGAATCGAAGGTGGAGGCCATCGTGGCCAGCGGAGCGCGCTATGTGTTTCTCGCGTTGCCGCACGGCGTGGCCACGGAGTTTGCGCGGCCCTTGGTCGCGGCGGGATTGCGGGTGATTGATTTGAGCGCGGATTTTCGCGTGAAGGATGCGGCGGTCTATGAGGAATTTTACGGCGAGCCGCATCATGCGCCCGAGCTGGCGGCGCTGGGCGTGTATGGCATGCCGGAGATTCATCGGGAAAAGATCAAGCAAGCGCAACTGGTCGCCTCGCCGGGCTGCTATCCCACCAGCATCATTCTGCCGTTGGTGCCGCTGTTGCAACGGCGGTTGATCGATCCGAAGAGCATCGTCGTCAGCTCGGTGAGCGGTGTCTCCGGGGCCGGGCGCAATGCGAAGATCGAACTCCTCTTTGGCGAATGCAACGAAAGCGTGCGCGCCTACAGCGTGCCGAAGCACCGGCACCTCTCGGAGATCGAGCAGGAGCTGAGCGCCGCCGCCGGCGAAAAGGTGATGATCAATTTCACCCCGCACATCGTGCCGATGAATCGGGGCATCCATTCCACTATCTACGCACAGCCCGTGGCGGGCGTGGAAGAGTGGCATCTCACCAATGCCTATCGCGAGTCGTATGGGCACGAGCCGTTCATCCGCCTCCTCGGCGAGAAAGGCTTGCCGGATACGAAGAACGTCACCTTCACCAATTTCCTCGACCTCGGCTGGCGGCTTGATCCGCGCACCGGGCGCGTGCTGCTGTTGAGTGCGGAGGATAATCTGGTGAAAGGCGCCTCGGGACAGGCCATCCAGTCCTTTAACCTGATGAGCGGCTGGCCGGAGACGACGGCGTTGCTCTAAAGTGCGGTCGCGGCAGCCCATTTATTTTCCCCATCTCATTTCAAGCATGAAGAAACCATTCCATGAAGTTCCCGGCTCCCTCGTTGCCCCGCTGGGTTTTAAAACCGCCGGCGTGTTTTGTGACATCAAGCGCCTGGGCACGGGCAAAGGCTCGAACAAGGGCCTGAAGCGCGACCTGGCGCTGATCGCCTCCGAAGCGCCGGCCACCGTGGCGGGGATGTTCACGACCAATCAGGTCTGCGCCGCGCCGGTGAAGCTGTGCGTGGAGCATGTGAAGAACGGAACCGCCCAGGCGATCGTGGTGAACTCGGGCAATGCGAATGCCTGCACTGGAAAGACCGGCGTGCGCGATGCGACGACGATGGCCGCCGAAGTGGGCAAGTTCCTCGGGATGGCCCTGGAGGATGTGCTCGTTGCTTCCACCGCCGGATCGGCGTAACGATGCCGATGCCGAATGTGAAACGGGGCATCGCCACCGCGGCAAAGCTGCTGAATCGTGAACCGGAGAGCGCGGCGCATGCGGCCGAGGCGATCATGACCAGCGACACTAAGCCGAAGCAGATCGCGGTGGAATTTTCCCTGGGTGGAAAGACCGTGCGCATCGGTGGCATTTGCAAGGGCGCCGGCATGATCCAGCCCGGCATGAGCCCGACTGGGGCCCGCCCCGCCTCCATGCCATTGCACGCGACAATGCTGTGCTTCATCACCACTGACGCGGCGATCGCGCCGAAGGTATTGCAGGCTTCGCTGAAGGAAGCGGTCGCGGCGAGCTTCAACCGCATCACCGTGGATGGCGACATGAGCACGAACGATACCGTACTCGTGCTGGCCAACGGGCTCGCGGGCAATGCCAGGATCACCCGCGAAGGCATTGAACTTTCCCTGTTCCAGGAAGCGCTCAACCACGTGTGCCTGGAGCTGGCAAAAATGATCGTGCGCGACGGCGAGGGCGTATCCCGCTTCGTGACCGTAAGAGTAAAAGGTGCCAAAAATGCCAGCGACGCCGATGCCGCCGCCCGCGCGGTGGCGAACAGCGCTTTGGTGAAGACCAGCTGGCATGGGGGGGACCCCAACTGGGGCCGCATTATCGACGCGCTCGGCTATTCCTCCGCCACCATTGTGGAGGAAAAGGTGGATATCGGCTACAGCGCTCCCGGTGGCAAGAAGGTGCTTTTTTCCCTGAAGAAAGGCCAGCCCACGAAGGCCACCTTTGCCGCCCTCTGCGCCGCCGTCGCGACGCCGGAATTCGATCTGCACATTGGCTTGAACCTCGGCAAGGGAGAAGCCATCATGTATGCGGCGGATTTGACCGAAGAGTATGTGGAATTTAACAAAGGCGATGTCAGCGACCCGGCTTCTCTGGGGGGGTGAAATGTTTCAGGAAATTTTCAATTCCATGATTTACAAAATGGCCGGTCTGCGCTGGATTGTGCCCCCTGCAAAATTTCAGGAGCGGAAGAGCCGCCAGTAACGTAGCATTTAGCAACTTTAATCCCAGTATGTCATACGAATCCCATTTGGAGCGCGCGGAGGCATTGATCGAGGCGCTTCCGTACATACAAAAATTTCGCGGCCATTTGTTTGTCATCAAGTACCGGTGGCAGCGCGATGGACGACGAACACGCCGTGGAGCGGCTGCTGCGCGACGTGGTATTTCTCGAGGCGGTCGGCATCAACCCGGTGCTGATTCATGGCGGCGGCAAGGCCATCTCCGACAAGATGCGCGAGGCGGGGCTGAAAGCCCGGTTCGTGAACGGCCTGCGCGTGACCGACGAGAAATCGATCCGCATCGTCGAGGATGTGCTCGACGGCACGATCAACCCGCGCATCGTGAGCAAGATTTGTGATTTCGGCGGCAAGGCCAAAGGCTTTTCCGGCAAGACCGTGTTGCGGGCCAAAAAGCTGCCTCCACAGCGCGAGGGCAAGGTCGATGTGGACCTCGGCTATTGCGGCGAAGTGGTGAGCGTGGACGTTTCCGAAGTCCAAAAAATGGTGGCCGACGAGGTGGTGCCGGTGATTTCCCCGGTCGGCCTCGGCGAAGACGGCATGCCGCTGAATATCAATGCGGATATCGCCGCGGGCGCCATTGCCGGCGAGTTGAAGGCCTCGAAGCTCATCTACGTGAGCGACGTGCTGGGAATCATGCGCGATCCGAAGGAAAAGGATTCGCTCATTCCCTCGGTCAATCGCTCCATGATCGAGAAGCTGATCAAGGACGAGATCATAGAAGGCGGCATGGTGCCGAAAGTGAACTCCGCGCTCGAAGCGCTGGGACACGGCGTGACCAAGGTCCACCTCATCGACGGGCGCATCCCGCACTCGATCCTGCTCGAGATTTTCACCAACGACGGCGTCGGCACCGAGATCCTGGCCTGATGAGAGAGATCGTGCCACCACCGCCTGCCATCGTGCACAACGAGCAGGAAAACATCCGGGGGCTTTTCACGAAGCACGTGGTCCCCAGCTATGGCCGGTTCGACATCGCGCTCGATCGCGGCGAGGGGAGCTGGCTGTGGGATGTGAACGGGCGCCGGTTGCTCGATCTTGGCGGTGGCATCGCCGTCTGCTCGCTCGGGCATGCGCATCCCGAGATCACCCAGGCCCTCGTGGAGCAGTCGAAGCGGCTGGTCCACATCTCGAATCTTTACTACCACGAGCCGCAGGGCCGGCTGGCGCAGCAGATCTGTGCCTTGATCGCCCCGGGCAAGGTCTTCTTTTGCAACAGCGGCGCGGAGGCCAATGAAGGCCTCTACAAGGTGGCCCGCAAGTTCGGCCACGATGAAGGCCGCTTCGAGATCATCACCGCCATCAACTCCTTCCACGGGCGCACGCTGGCGGGCATCTCCGCCACCGGGCAGGACAAGGTGAAGAAGGGCTTCGAGCCGATGGTGAGCGGGTTCAAGCACGTCCCGTTCAACGATCTCGAAGCCATGCGCACGGCGATCACGCCACAGACGGCGGCGATTCTGATCGAGGGCATTCAAGGCGAGGGCGGTATCTCGCCCGCGACGCCGGAGTATCTGCTCGGTCTGCGCGAGCTGTGCGATGAACAAAATCTTTTGCTGCTGATGGACAGCGTGCAGTGCGGCCACTTCCGCACCGGTCGTTTTCAGAGCTGGCAGCGAATCCTGGAAGGCGTCCCCGGCGGGGAGAACTTCCTGCCCGATGGCGTCTCCATGGCCAAGTCGCTCGGCGGCGGATTCCCGATCGGCGCCTTCTGGCTGCGCGAGCCCTACGGCGACCTGCTCAGCGCCGGAACGCACGGCACCACCTACGGCGGAAATCCGCTCGGCTGTGCCGTGGCACTGAAAATCTTCGAAGTGGTGCAACGCGATCATCTGGATGAGAACGCGCGCAACCTTGGCGCATGGCTGAAGGAGCAACTCGAAACGCTGGCGACGGCGTATCCACAGGTCGTCACCAATGTGCGCGGGCTGGGCTTCATGCTCGGTTTTGAATTGGCGGAGAAAGCGCCGGGCCTCGATGCCAGCAAGCCAGCCTCGATCCAGTTTGTGAACAAACTCCACGAACGCGGCGTGCTGACGATTCCCTCGGGCAATCAAGTCGTCCGCCTGCTGCCCGCCTTGAATCTCACCCGTGCGGATGCGGAGGCCGGTCTCGCCGTGATCACCAAGCTGGTGCAGGAACTGGCTGGATAACGCTGATTGGTGGGAATTATGCTCGCTACGGCAGGCGGCTTCCCGCTAGAAGGTTTTTCAGAAGGAGCGTTCCTATGGCAGACCCGAATGAGCAAGCACAGTCCCAGAGCCAAAGTGTAAACATCTCGGTAAGCCTCGACAGTTCTTCCGATCCTGATCTGGAACGTCATATTTTTGCAAAAGTCTCGAGTGTTGGCCGGCAATTGGGACGGATCTCGGAGGTGCTCGAATTGCTCTTGAATGCTTACGAACAAGGGCGTCCTGAGGCTTCCCAAGACGAGGCGATTGTGGCTTTTCGTGAGATGCAGCAGAAGATTGAGGCGGAGAAAAGCGAGCGCACTCAAAAGCGAATCAAAGCCGCGCTGAAGGAACTGCAGGACTCGGCCAGCCTCTTAAGTGTGGAGGATGCCGGGACGTTGAAGGCGCTGGTAGATAGCCTCCAGTTCTCGAAAAAAGGTCAGGTTGGCGCACCAGCCGGGCAGCCGCAGCATTGATCGCTGGACCGGGGTCACGATTGCTTTCTGAAGCCAGCCGGCACGAAACTCATATCCGTCGCTTCATTGACGGCGAGCTGGATTTGAAAGTTCATCACTTCCTCGGGAATCGGATTCTGATAACCGGTGAGGCTTTCAGTGAGCGCTGTCAGGGGGGATTTTCCGACCGTGCGCACCAGCCGGTAGATTTTGACCGCCAGCGCTTCCGCGGCTCCCGGCGTGAGCAGGCGGGGCATCAGCTTTTCCGCAGCGGCAAAGTCGGCTTCGGTGAGCTCGATTTTCTTGCGCAGGCAAAGGGCGCGTAGCAGTGCGAAGGCTTCCGCCGGGGTGGCGGTGGGGAAGATCGGGATTTTGACGTCCACGCGGCCCGGGCGCTTCAAATCCACCTCGATGAGATCGGGCCGGCTGGAGGCGAGCACCCAGAGGATGCGCCCCCGGTTTTCCGCGCGGCTCATTTCCTGCGCGATCATGGAGTAGATGCGCCCGGAGAGGCCGGAATCATTGGAACCGGAATCGCGGCGGCCGAGGGTCTGATCGGCTTCATCGATGAAAACATAGCAACGCGAAAGCGCGGCCAGCAGGCGGAAGATGCGCTCGAGATTGCCCTCGGTGGTGCCGACCCATTTGTCGCGGAAATTCTTGAGCTTCACCACGGGCACGCCGGCCTCGCCGCTCAGGCACTCGACGAGATAGGTCTTTCCCGTGCCCACGGGGCCGCAGATGAGGTAACCCATGGGCAGCGCCTGCAGGTCGCCTTTTTCCCAGAGCTGCAAATCCTGGCGCAACCATGCTTTCAAGCCTTCCTGCCCCTGCAAATCGTCCAGCGTCTTTTTGGACTGCACGAACTCGATCAAGTCCTGGCAATCGGCCTCGACGAGTTGCTTCTTGAGCTTCACCAAATCCGCCGGTTGCAGCGCTTCGGCGCGGTATTCCTTGAGCTTGAGCAGGCTGTCGATGGAATTGATGGTAGCCCCGTTGAGCTGCTCGGCGAGTGGTTGCAGCGTGGTCGAAAAAGCCGCCAGCGACTTTGGATGGGTCGGCGCGAGAAACTCCACCGTTTGTTGAATGGCTGGCGCATCCGGCAGAGGGATCTTGATCTTCGTACTGCGGGCGTTGCCGGTGAGCAGGGGATGGAGATCGTTCAGATTCTCGGTGAGCAGGCAGGTGGCGAGCGGGAACCCGGTGAGCAGCGGATCATCGGCCCAATCGCGAATGAGCAGGCCGAGGGAATTGAGGTCGTAATTGGCCGCGCCGGGGACCGCCGGAGCGAGCAGATGCGCCGCGCGGACGACACAGCCGATCTGCAGCTTCGATTTCCCCAGGCGGGTCAGATTGGCCGCGTAGCGGAAGTAGCGGGTCAAAAACTCGACGGCCGGACGCGGAGCGCGGGGCAGCTCCGGGGTCTCCTTGAAGGCCGGCCATTGCGAGAACAGCTCCCCGCCTTTTTCCACGCGAATGCCGTTGCCAATATCGTAGCTGAGCACGACATCGAAACGGGGCATGAGGACGCGAAAGAGAAACTCGGAAAGCGAGCCCAACTGCGGCGATTCCAGCGGAAGGAGGAAGCGGTCGTTGACGTTGCCGTGCAGGATGAATTGCGTGGCGGCGTTGCTTTCGTAGCAGGCGGCGAGTTCCTTGGACCAGTCGGGGAGCATGGGAGTGAGGGGTTAGGCCTTCTCGCCGTAGGTTTGATCGAGCGCGGCGATGCTGGCCCCGCTGTCGCCGTAAATGGAGTCGTCGAGCAGATGGCTCACGAGGTCGATATTGGCGGAGATGGTCTCGGTCTTGCCGCGCATGCCGGTGTTTTCGAGGGCGAGATCGACCTGCGCTTCGATCCGCGTGAGGTCGCTCTCGATTTCCTCCAGCGTCTGGTCGCGGCGGTCGAGATTGGCCAGTCGTTGCTGGAGGATCTTGAGGGTGGCCTCTTTCGATTCACGCAGCGAGGCGGAGATTTTATCGGCGCAGAGGTCTTTCTTCAGCGCTTCGATTTTCCCTTTCAGGTTTTCCCGGGCGCTGGGCACTTCGAGCGAGGCGATATTTTGCTGGGCCACGAGCAGCTTCAGGTGGAGCCACTCGATTTTTTGCAACGCCTCGGTATCGCCCTCGACGATGAAGGCGTCGCTTTGGGCATCGCGATGCAGTTCCAGAATCCGCGCGCATTTCTGCTGCAACGCTTCGAGCCGCTCGCGCCGGGCCGGGAGCAGGGTGCGAATGAGTTGCTGGCGTTGCTGTTCCGCACTCAGGTCCTCGATTTGCAGGGCATCGGCATCCACCAGCTTGCGAAAGCGGTCATTGGTCGTGAGCGCGTAGAGATAGGCCGTCTCGGCGGCCAGTCCAGCCAGCCAGAAGCCCTGGTGCCCGAAGCCCAGCAAGCCCAGCCCGATGACCGCGAGCAAATTAGCGGGCACGCGACCGAGGCCGGGAATCTCCGGCCTGGCCCAAAATGCTGCCTTCAAATAATGCCACATGTGCGATCAGGAAAAAATTAGGAACCCCGCTGGGGCGGAAAATACCACGAAACGGGAAGCGGTGCCGACCGCCTATTGCGGAACGGGGCCCATGGACTTCGTTCCCGGCTCGGCGGACGGAGGCTCGGGCGTGGTGGAGGGCAGGGCGATGCCTTCCTTGGCCGCAAAATCGGCGAGCGCCTGATCTTCGAGCGCGCGCTGTTCGTTTTCCTTCATCGCGATGTTGCTGGTATCGAGCGAGTCCTTGGCCACCCGGGCGCGCCCACTGGCTTTTTCCCGTTCGTCCTCGACCATTTCGTGCAGGCGGTTGAGCGTGTCGCCCGCGCCGCCGATTTCGGAAATCATGCCGCTCGCCATCTCGGTGAGCTCGGCGGTGGCTTTCTTGATCTTCAGATCGCTGAGCGCGTATTTGAGGTCTTCGATCTTCTTTTGGGCCGCCTTCACGGAGACCTCACGCGCGCGCACCAGTTCCTGGTAGGTCTTCTCCGCATCGGCGGCCTGGGCGCGATTTTCCTCCAGCTCACGCTGCACGGTTTGCAGGCGCAGGGCATACTGGCCGGCGGCCTCCTTGTTGCCGGCGCGGAGCTGGGCGGTGGCCTTGGCCCGCAGGTCGCGTTCCTCGGATTCCAGCCGCTTCACCTGACCGATGAGCCGCTCGCAGAGCCCGGCATGCGCGGCGAGGCCCTGGTTGTAATTGGCGATTTGCTTGCGCAGGTTTTCGCGTTCGACTTCCAGGAGTGCCTCGGGATTCTGACGTTCGAGACCGCTGATAAAGAGGCTGAGGAAACCTTTGAAGAGATTGCCGATGCGTTTGAACATGGATGGGTAGGGTAATGGTTTTTGGAGAGGATGAACAGATGGAAAAAAGCCGTTACTTCGAGCCCTGGGTGCGCTGCCAGATGGCGAGCAGGTTATTCACGACATCGGCCTTCGGCGCGGCGCAGACGGTGCTGATATCGACCTGCAGGCCGTTCTTTTGATAAAGCGTGAACGGGCTCTCGGGGAACTTGATCGGCACATCGGGATTGCCGGGGCGGAAGCCGTGGTTGAGCGCCTCGCGTTGAATGGGCTCGGTAAGCAGGAAGTCGAGAAACGCCCCGGCGGCCTCGCGCTGTTCCTTGCTGCTCCAGGGCGCGTCGATGACGTAGTAGGGGTTGTCATTCCACATGTTCAGCTTCGGATAGACCACCCGCAGATCGCCCCAGCGGCCCTCGGCATTTTTCAGGTAGTCGATGACCACGTTTTCATAAACGAAGAGGGCATCGTAGCTGGATGGACCGCGCAGCACCATGTCGCGCATCATGTTGCCGGTGCTGTTGCTCAGGCCGCTCACGCCGCTTTCGATGCCGTTCATCCACGTCTGGAAGCCGGGCGTGAGGATGTCTTTCATGGTCAGGTTTTCGCTCTTTTTCTGATACTCGTAGGCCAGCAGGGTCAGCGTCATTAGTCCACTGTTGGACTGGCCCGGATGAGTGTGGCCGAACTTGAAGAGCCCCCAGTCGGGCTTGTGCGCGATGGCGTCCCAGCCGCCTGGATCTTTGAGTGCCTGGCCGATGGTGTCGAAGCTCACGGTATTATATTTCGAGGCAAAGGCCTCGTAGCGCTCCTGCCAGAAGACGAAGACCATCGGCGTGAGCGCCAGCGCTTCCTCGCGCAGGATGGGATTCGCGTTGTATTTGATGTTCCATTCCTGGACGAAGACATCCTTGTACAGCGCGCTGGCCGGGCTCCAGACGTTGATCCGTTGATCGCCCGCGAGCAGCGCTTGCGCGCCTTCCAGCGAGCCCATGCCGATCAGGTTCACCTGGATGTTCCGCCCGGCATCCGTCTTGTTGAATTGATCCACCGCCCATTGCATCCAGCGCTGCTTTTCCGTGCCGTAGGCGATGCCGATCTGCACTTTCCTGCCCGGTGGCGGTGCGGGATTCGTGGTGCTCGAAGCCGCGACCGGCTCGGTGGGGGTGGTCGGAGCCCCCAGCGGTTTTTTCACGAACATGACGAACGCCCCGTAGGCGCAGCCCGCGATGAAAGCAAAGATGAAGAGCTTGCCGAGCCAGGTGAGTTTGGGTGAATCAGCCATGAGGAATTAAAAGAAAGTCGAGATATCCTTGAAGACTTCGCCGATGTTTTCCGGCGTGCCTTTGTAAAACTTGGCCTGGGTGGCGTTGGCAATCTTTTCCAGCACATCCGTCTCCGCATCGGCCCCGTAGCCAATCGTAAAGATGCGGATGTTGCGCGTTTCCTCGTCGGATTTGATGTGATCGAGCAACTGTTCCAGGTTCATCTGGCTGTTGGTATCCGCGCCGTCGGTGAGCACGACGATGGCCGTGATTTCGTCGCTGCTGCTCTTGCGGGTCTGCATCTGGGTGTCGAAGGCGCGGTTGATTGCGTCGTAAAGCGCGGTCCCGCCGCTGGCGAAGAGGGAGTTGATCTGCTTCTCATACGTCTCGCGGGCGCCCTTGAGCGGGGCGGGCGGGGTGTTGCCGAGGATCTGGTTGTTGAACGGCTCCAGCGCGAAGGAATCGGCATCGTCGAGCTTCTTCAGGAGTTCCAGCCCGCCGAGCCGTGCGCTCACGATCTTGTTGTCTTCCCGCATGCTGCCCGAGGTGTCGAAGACGAGGGTGATCCGCGCGCGCTTTTTGTTCTCATGCCACAGCCGGGTGATGCCATCCATCACCTCGGCGCTCGGGACTTCCAGCGTCGTCTGCGGCTCCTTCGGATTTACCCCGTGCGCGGCATCGAGCGGGGCGGTGAGGGGGATCTCCGGCAATCCCGGGCGGAAACCGTATTGCAGGGCCTTTTCCTGCTGCGGCTTTTCCAGCAGAAACGCGACGTATTTCTGCGCGGCCTCGCGTCGCTCGGGCGTCACCCATTCGCGTTCCACGATGCCGACCGGATGGTCGCTCCAGAAGGTGCCTTCCTTCGGATAAATGGCCACGATGGGAAACGGGAGCTGATACTTGTCGGAATACGATTCGATGACCATGTTCTCATAGAGCACGGCCGCGCTCAGATACTCGGGACCATTGGAAAACATCTTCTTGCCGAAGAAACCGGTCGAGCTGCCGTAGTGCACGATCGAGCGTTCGATGCCCGAGACGTAAGCCGCGGTATTCGGCGACTGGACATCCGCCAGGCTCAAGCCCGCCCGCTTGCCGGTCGCGGCATAGACTTCGGCAAAGATGGAGATGAGGCCGCTGTTGCTGAACTCGGGATGCGTGTGGCCGAACTTGAAGTCGCCCCACTGGGAAAAGCCCCGCGCGCTCCAGCCGCCGGGCGTTTTGGCCAGGGCGAGGATGTCGCTCCAACCCACCGGCTTCCCGGGCCAGCCTAGCGCCTCGGCCATCGGCTTCCACATTGCGATGACCACCGGGGAAAGCAAAAGGTTGTCCGTCGAGGCAATCAGGTCTTTGCCCGTCTTAGTGCGCGACTCCGCGTTGCCGAGCTTGATGAAAGCGCCGGAAGCCGGGCTGGTGAGGTCCGCCTTCACCGTGCCATTCATGATCGTGTCGATACACTCGCCGGAGCCCATCGGCAGGGCCTTCACGGAAATGATCTTGCCCGAGGCGCTCTTGTTGTGCGCCGCGTTGAAATCCCTCGTCACGGTCTCGATCCAGTCCTGCTTTTCGGAGCCGTAGCTAAACGTCAGCTCCAGCGTATCGACCGGCGCGGGAGTCGGGACCGCAGGGGAATTGTCGGAAATGGAAGCTGGCTTGTTGCATCCAGTAACCATGAAAACCATCATCAGCAGACCAAGAGGGGCCAGGGCTCGCATGGCCGGAGCATAACGAGCCGGCCAGGTTTGGCAATTTCAGAAATGAAACATCGTTCCGCTGTAGCAAGCCATTGTCTGGAGCGGCGGGCTTCAGGCGATCATTTCTCCAAGGTAAAACATCGTATGATCATTCCGCCGCTGAGGCGCCGACGACCGGGCCGTGGCAGGGATAGCCCGGCTGGGCCTTTTGCTTGAGCCCGCCGTGCGGGTCGAAATGGAAGTGATAGAGCTTCGCAATCCGCACATCCACCGAGCGCATGAAGGGGGAGTAGTAGCACGCCAGGCCGATAAGCATCCCGGCCACCGGGCCGATCCAGTAAATCCACCACCCCTCCCAGGCTCCGGAAATCACCGATGGCCCAAAACTGCGCGCAATATTGGTGCTGGTACCGGAGAGCGGCGCCTCCAGCCACACCATCAGCGAGTAGAGCGGTGGAAAGAGCAGCGGCGTGAAAGGCATCAGCCGCTGGTGACCGAGGAAGCAAAAAAGAAGCGTCACCATGACAAACGTCGTAGCCACTTCGCCAAAGAGCGCCCAGCCAATGCTGGCGTGAGGATCTGGAATGGTCGCCCCGTAAAGCAGGCTTTGCCCCAGCGGCCCCCAAAGGAGCAGCGGAACGGCCCCGGCAACCGCCCCGGCCATTTGCGCGGCGAGGTAGCCAAAGAGGTCGCTGCCTCGAAGCCGTCGCGCCAGCCAGAAGGCGATGGAAACCACCGGGTTGATGTGCGCCCCGCTGTGCTTGCCCACCCACGAGACGGCAATACCGGCCCCGGTGCAACCAAAGAGAAAGCCGGTAATGAGCCGCCGGCCCCCCGGCGAGGGAATCCATTCCGGCACCGGGCTGCCCGTGCCATTGATGAGGATAACGATGGAAAGGCCGACTAAAACCAGCGCCGCGGTTCCAATGAACTCGGCGAGATACATCAATCCTGGTTTACTGGTTTCATCGCTCATAGCTGGCGGACGGCAGCCCTTTATAAGGCGTCGCCCTTTCCGGTAAAAGCAAAACCTCCCACGCCAGTTAATGGGAGATTAACGATTTTTAATCACCAGCGCCCGATCAATCCTGACCAAAAAAACACCGCGAAGGATAGAAAACCCTTCGCGGTATTTTAATTCAAAGATTGGAAAATGGATTGCTTACTTCTTGAGCTTCACGATCGGCCAGGCTCCCTTGCCGGCGAGTTCGAGCTTGTCGGGATTTTCGGCCACGAGCTTCTTGATCTGCTTGGTATCGAGGCGCAGGGCGCGGAGATTGATCTCGCTGGTCTTGTGCTCTTCAAAGAGTTGAACGAGGCGATTGAAGGAAACGAGAATGCCCTGGGCCTTCTGGCCGGCGGCAGCCTTTTCGGAGGAAACGCTGATTCCCAGTTCTTTAACGATAGCTGCGATCTGGGTATCTACTTCTTCTACTTCCTTAAGAAGTTTGGCTTTCTTGGCTTCGAGGGCGGAAAGATCGGCCTGTTCCAGGCGGGCGAGTTGCTCTTGAAGCTGTTGCTTTTGCTTGGCAATGAGATTGGCGTAGTCGGACATAATATTGATATTATTTTCAATGGTGCTCGCCAATCCTCGAAGGACCGGGCTCCCGAGCGGTTAAAAGGATGATGGTGCGCGATACAGGGTTCGAACCTGTGACCCCTACCGTGTCAAGGTAGTGCTCTACCACTGAGCTAACCGCGCTAACATCCTTTGCTGTCAGACCGCGACAGCGGACGGGAAAAGTAGCCAGCCCGTATGGGGTTGCAAGCTATTTTCCACAGGAATTTTACAAAGTCCCATCAAACGAAGAAAAACCGGTCTAGAAACCACTCAGCGGGGCATTTCGATTTTTCCATTTATTCCATCCCAGGTATCCAATCAGTCCCGCCAGCAGAGTCATCAACAGGCTCAAAAACGAAGGCCACTGGCGGGGCGGCGTTTGGACCCGGAGTTCGGGCGAGGGGTGGGTGGGGCGCCCCTGTTCATCCACCGCTACCACGCGAGCGACCAGAAACTCATGGGGAGCCAGCCCGGTAACCCGCATCGTGGCCTTCCCCCCGGCGATGGCGTAATCGGGATTCGGCAGGCTCTGCCATTCCAGGGCGAGCTTGTTTTTCGCATCCCGCACCAGCAGGAGCTGCTCGAAGCGGTAGGCCTTCGGCGCGGGGCTGGGAACCGGCCACTCGAGCGTGACGCTGGTGGGATTTACCTTGATGGCAGTCAGGGATTTTACGGCGGGCAGGGTGGCGTATTCCTTCGGCGTGGGTTGGGCCAGAGCCGTCTTTTCCATGTCGTAGATGGGAATGGAGCCGCTTACCGTCTTGGTGATTGGTTGCGGGGTCTGGCCTTCCCCGGTGCAGGTGGCGGTGAGATTTTGGGTGCTGGAGCTCAAGGTAAGCGTCGCGGTGGCGATCCCCTCCTGGGTCGGAGCAAAGGCGAGTGTGATCGGGCGGCTTGCTCCCGGGGCAAGATCGAAGGTCATGTCCGCGCTCGCGATTTGAAATGGCTTGTCGATGCGGCTGGAGACGGTCGCCGCGCTTGCGCCCGTGTTTTTGATCGTCAGCGTCAGCCGCTTGGTGCCTTCGGCGGCGACCGGCCCGAAATCCAGCTTCGTCTGGTCGAGCATGAGCACGGCGGGCGCGGCGTTCACCAGCAGATGCAGGCGCCCGGTGAAAGTGCCGTCGGAAATGGTCGCAAAATCATCAATCGGCGCCGCCAACCCCGCCGGAGCGGAAAAGGCCAGCTCCGCCGTGCCCAGCGGAGGGATTTCCAGCGTCGCCGGAGCCTCGATCGGCGACGGAGCGGTGATTTGCAGGTGTAAATTGTCGCGCAGGCGATTATGCACCGTCACCTTCGAAACCGGCGGTGCTTTTGCCTCGGTCGCTTGCAGCCTCAAGGTGCCAGTGTCGAGGTAATACGACTCCACGCCCCGCCCATAGATCTCGGTAATCGTGCCGCGGTCCGAAGAGTAAATGACGGATCCCTCCACCGGCCCCACATGATCGGGGGTAAAAATGAGATGAAATTTCCGACGGTCCCCGCCGGGAACGAGATAGGCCGGGTTTTCACGAATCTGCCACGGCGTATCCGTATCCATGGTGCCAGTCGCCGGAGCGCCGCCGAGATTGCTCAACTGCAGTTCGAGCTCCTTGCTCTCGCTCACCGGCACATCGCCAAAGTCCAGGCGATTGGTCACCACCAGCTTCGAAGGCGGGTCGTCGATGTCGATCGTCACCTCCGCCGCGGCGGAAACGCCGCCATTGGTCTTGGCCGCATAGGTAAAGCGATCTTGCGTCTGCATTTTCTCGCCGGAATGACGGTAGGTGACCACCACATCCCCGTGCCCTTCCAGCGTGGCGGCGGAAAGCGTTCCATAAACTGGCTTCGAGCGAAGAAGAAATTTTACCGATTCCGGAGGGCCGTACACGCTCAATTTGAAGGAAATCGCTTCCCCGCGCGGAACGTGAATTGTCAGCGGAACCGCTTGGGAAGGGGGGCTGCCGGGCGAATTGATCTCGCCGTGGGCGCAAAAAACCGGGAGCAACAGCAGGAAAAAGAGGGCGACGCCCTGAAAAAGGGATGGAGCTTTCTGATTGAACCTCATGAGGACACCAATTAAGTAACACGGATTGTTCCGCACGCATGAGATCATGTCGCTTATCTAAAGTTGCAGTCGCCATTCTGGCAACCCTCTCGTTTGCTCAAATGCAGGGATGGGCAGAGGGGCCCGCCGCGCCCCACCCGCGCCCGGCCATGAAGAAGGCGAGCGAATTGCTTTCCCGGCAGGACCCGCCCAAGATCACGGCGCGGTTGCGGGATGTAATCACGCCCGAGAATTCCAACGTGCTCGTGTCGCTCTCGCGCCAGCGCGCCTACCTCATGGTCAATGGAGATACCTACATCGACACCCCCATTTCCTCCGGCAAGCGGGCGGGCATGACCCCGACCGGGGACTTCAAGGTGTTGGAGAAAGACAAGGATCACCGCTCCAGCGTTTACGGAAATTTTGTGGACTCCAAAGGTCGCGTCGTCCGCGGCGGCGTCAGCTTGAAGATCGATTCCGCGCCGAGCGGGACGCACTACTCGGGCGCGCCCATGCTCTTTTTCATGCGCCTCACGGGCGACGGGGTGGGCATGCACATCGGCATCCTTCCCGGTTATCCTGCCTCGCACGGCTGCATCCGGCTCCCCGCCGAGATCGCACCCTTGATTTACGAAAAGGTCAAAGTCGGCACCCCGGTGACCGTCCAGCAGTAAAAGCCGTCCATCTTCCAGGCGATCCGGGAAGCGGGAGCTGATTTTTTTCTGCGGTCGCGCCGCGGCTGTTCTCGGGTAGGGTGGGCGTCCCGCCCGCCGGTTTTGGCGTCTCGCCAAAACGAACTTCCCGGACGTTCGCAAAGACCGCGCCGCAAACTGCGCCGCCCACCCATCCTGCTGCTCATGGTTCCAACGTTTATTGAACCGCCCTAGCAGCCGCAATCGCAGCCGTGGCCGATCCACGAGATCAGCTTCTCCACGTCCTTCATCGGGCTCACCACCGCCATGCCCAGGCCCCCGTGGTGCAGGCAATCGCAGGCCGCCTGCTGCACTTCGGCCGCCGTCACCTGCTGGAGTTGGTGCTCGATCTCGCACGGATTCTGGATCGACCGGTAGCCGAGCAGGCTCTCGCCCATCCACAGCATCTGGTTGGTCGTGCTTTCGAGGCACATCAGCGTCTGGCCCACGGTGTATTCCTTCGCCTGGTGCAGCTCATGGCGCGACGGCGCCTTCTCGCAGAGCCGCTCGATTTCCCGCAGTGTCACCTTGAGCGCGGATTGCAATTTCCCCGTATCCACCCCGGCGCTGATGCTGAGCAGGCCCACATCGGAAAGAATCGTGAGCCCCGATTGCACCGAATAGCAAAAGCCATGGCGCTCCCGCAGTTGTTGAAACAGGCGCGAACTCATGTTTTCGCCGAGGATGACGCTCAGCAACTTGAGCGCAAAGCGTTGCTTGTCGCGCCGGCCACCGGTGAAAAAGCCCATCGCCACATGCGTCTGCCCGGTATCCTGCGTGTGCAACTGCACCCGCGGCCCCCGGCTCTTCGTGCGACCGCTGGAGTAGCGGCGCGGCGCTCCGGCATGCAGCTTGCCCAGGCGCGGCGCGAGGCTGGCCACCGCTTCCTCGTGGGTAATGCACCCGGCGACCGTGACGATCGTGTTTTCAGCGTGATAATTCTCGCGCCAGAAGCGTTGCAAATCCTTGCGCTGGAACTGGGAAATGGACTCCACCGTGCCGGTGAGCGGACGCCCCAGCGGGCGGCCCGGCCACATCGTTTCGCTCAGCAGCTCCTGCACATGCTGGGCCGGCTGGTCGCGATACATCGAGATCTCCTCGGAGATCACGTCGCGCTCGCGCTCGATCTCGTCGGGCTCGAAGACGGAGTGGCAGTAAATATCCGCAAGCACCTCCGCGAGCCGGTCGAAATGCGCGGCCCCCGCCTTGGCGTAATAGCAGGTGTGGTCCTCGGTGGTGAAGGCATTCAGGTAGCCGCCCACGCCTTCCACCGCTTCGGTGATCTGGCGCGAGTTCCGCTTCTTCGTCCCCTTGAACAGCATGTGCTCCAGGAAGTGCGACAGCCCGCATTCCTGCGCGCTTTCATGGCGCGAGCCGATGCCGGTCCAGATGCCCATGCAAGCCGTGTGCATGTGCGGCATTTCGCGGGTGGCGATGCGGACTCCGTTCGGGAGCTTGCTCAGTCGATATTCACCGCTCATTTTGCACTCCCTTTTTCCCGAAGCCGCAAAACCTGTTCCGCCAGCACGAGATCCTGCGGATAGGTGATTTTGAAATTCCAGTCATTGTTCAAATAAAGCGCAATTTTCCGGCCCAGATGCTGCACGGCGGAGACTTCATCGGTCACCGGCTCATGCAGTGCAATCACCTGGCCGTAAGCCTGGACCAGGAGCGGGGTGGAAAAAATTTGCGGCGTCTGCATGGCCCACAGCCCTTCGCGGCTGACGCTTTCGGAAACGATCCCGTCCGTGGAAGCGCGCTTCACCGTATCGGGCACCGGGGCGGCGCAGCAGGCCGCGCCTTCCTTGCGGGCCTGGGCGAGACATTCATCGATCATCTTCGGCGTGGTGAGGGGACGCGCCCCGTCGTGGACCGCCACGAAATTCGCCGTGGCGCTCACATTTTGCAGCCCGTGCCACACCGAGAGGTGGCGCTCGGCCCCGCCTTCGATGATCTTGGTCACCTTGTGAAAGCCGTTGTCGTCCGCCACCTTCTTCAGCACCGGAATCCGGTCCCGGCGCGTGACGATGATGATCTCTCCGACCTCCGGGCTTTGCTCGAAGGCGGCGATCGAATGCTCCACCACCAGCCGGCCGTGCAATGGGGCAAAAAGCTTGTCAAAGCCCATGCGACGGCTGCTGCCGGCGGCAACGATAATGGCGGAAAGTGAACTCACGAAAGTTGCTTCTGCACTTCGGCGCTGATCGCCTTGCCTTCGGCGCGCCCGGCGGCTTTGGCATTCGCAAGCTTCATCACCGCCCCCAGTTGCTGCTTGGAAGTCGCGCCCGCTTCGGCGATGGCTTCCTTGACCAGCGCCGAGAGCTCTTCCTCGGAAAGTTGCTGGGGCAGATAGCTTTGCAGGATTTTTAGTTCCGATTTTTCCTTCTCGGCGAGCTCGGGGCGACCGCCCTTTTCAAAGCCTTCGATGGAGTCGTGGCGCTGCTTTACCTGCTTGCGGACTACCGCGAGGGCATCCGCCTCTTCGAGCTGGAATTGGAGGCCGCCTTTTTCAATGGCGAGGTTCTTCAGCGCTGCCTTCAGCATGCGCAATACGTTGAGGCGTTCCGTCTCGCGGGCCTTCATCGCTTCCTTCAGGTCATTGTCGATCCGTTCCTGGAAATTCATAGGGCGCGCAACATGGACGCAATCAATCCCTTGCGCAACCGCTTTCCCGCAGGTTTACATAGCGTTGATGCAAGGTGTCACCCATTTGTTTCCCGTCATCATGGCCGCGATGGTCTTTTCCGCCGTGTGGTTGATGTTCAGCTTCCTCTTGCCAGAGCGTCCGGTGCGCGTGGTTACGGCCCTCATCGCCCTGGTTCCGGTCCCGACGGCCCTCCTCTATCTGGCCATGTTTCACGGCCTGGGAGCGCCGGGAGTGTCCAGCCCGTGGCTGGACCACGCCTGCCAGATTATTTTTATCGACGGGGCGGTGATTCTCGCCATCGGCATCCTGGCCGTGCTCAGGAAGTAAGCGGCGCTCCCGGTTGTCAGGCCTTCTCAAATCTCCTTGCGATCCCATCGACCCGGGGCGGGGGGCATGACGAAATCCCGGGCAACCGCTCCACCAGGCTCCGGGGAGCGCTCTCCATTCTCAAGCCGGCCCCTGGTAAAAATCACCCGCTCGCTCTTTCGATCCGGCGAGCCGCCGGACCACGCACTCCAGCGGAGTGTTCCACCCGGAACACCACGTTTCCTCGCTCCAAGCCCTTCAGCAGGCTCTAAGCGATATGCTCCAGATACCAGGCGTAGGTCCCCGCAATGCCATCCCGCAGGGCAATGCGCGGCTTCCAGCCGAGGGAGGTCAGCCGCGAGGTGTCGAGCAGCTTGCGCGGGGTGCCATCGGGCTTCGTGGTGTCGAAAACAAGCTTCCCCTCGTAGCCCAGCACTTCGCAGATGAGTTCCGCCAGCTCGCGGATGGTCACGTCCTCGCCGCAGCCGACGTTCACAATTTCCGGCGAATCGTAGTTTTCCAGCAGGTGGCGGCAGGCGTCCGCCATATCGTCCACGTGCAGGAATTCCCGGCGCGGCGTGCCGGTGCCCCAGACGACGATCTCCGGGGTGCCGTTCTTTTTCGCCTCATGCACCTTGCGCAGCAGGGCCGGAAGCACATGCGAGCCTTGCAGATCAAAGTTGTCGCCCGGGCCGTACAGGTTCGTCGGCATTGCGCTGATGAAATCGGCCCCGTATTCCTTCCCATACGACTGGCAGAGCTTGATCCCGGCGATCTTCGCAATCGCATAGGCATCGTTGGTCGGCTCCAGCGCGCCGGTGAGCAGGGAATCCTCGTGAATCGGCTGGGGGGCGAATTTGGGGTAGATGCAGGAGCTGCCGAGAAAGAGCAGCTTTTTCACTCCAGCCTCATGGGCCCCGGCGATCAAGTTGTTCTGGATTTGCAGGTTCTCCAGCAGGAATTCGACGGGATAATCGTTATTCGCCTTGATCCCGCCCACCTTGGCCGCTGCCACCACGACCACCTGCGGCTGGTTCTCCGCATAAAATTTCCGCACCGACTCCTGATCGCGCAGATCGACTTCCTGGCGGCTGCGGGTGAGGATCTTTTCGTAACCGTGCGCCTGCAGGTTGCGCACGACGGCCCCGCCCACGAGTCCACGGTGTCCGGCTACGAAAATGGAAGCTTCTTTCAACATGGGCCGCACGTTAGCCGCAACCCGCGCGCCGAGTCCAGCCCCGGGAACCTCCCCACCAAATTCCCGAACTCTGCAGGAGTTCCCTCCCAGGCCAGCACCGTCTCCCGCCTCCCCATCCGGAAGCCCGGCCTAATCCCCGCTTCCCGTCACATACACTCCCGTTCCACCCCCGGTGCTGAAGGCTTGAAATTCGCGCAGGGTGTCTCCGGTGGCGGCGTCGAAGACCCGGACTGTCTGGTCCTTGCCCGCCGCCGGGCACGCGAGAATGTCCGTTGCGCCATCCCCGTTGATATCCGCCGCTCCCACGTGCACGCCGTTGTGCATGTGGGAGGCAAAGGCTTCCACGCTCGTGATCAGCGTGCCATTGGCCTGGAAGAGCTTCACCACGGGATCGCCGGCTCCCGGGCCCGTGATCACCTCCGCCTTGCCATCGCCATTGACATCCCCGGCGGCGACAAACACTCCGCCGTGGAAGGTGTTGTCATACGCGGTAATGCTCGAAAGGAGCGTGCCGTCCATTTTGAAAATCTCCACCACCGGCCTTTGCGCGCCTTTTCCCGGGGCGGTGATGATCTCCGCCGTGCCATCGTTGTCCACGTCGCCGACAGCCACCCGCACCCCGCCGTGGAAGCCCTTCTTGTAAGCCAGGAAGCTCTGGAGCAACTGGCTGCCATCGTGGTTGAACACCTTCACCAGCGGAGCCGTGCCGCTGCCCGGGGCGGCAATGATTTCGGCCACGCCATCCCCGTTGACATCTCCCGCCGCGACAAAGACCCCGCCGCGGAAACTCGATGGGTAGGCGAGGAAGCTCGCCAGCTCGGCATGGGTCACGCCGTCAAACACCTTGATCTCCGGTTTCTCGCCCGGTCCCGTGCCGGTGATGAGATCGGCCACGCCATCCCCATTCACATCCCCGAGCGCGACCGGGGTGCCATGGGTGAAAGTGCTCGCGTGCCCGGCCAGGAGGGTATCCTGCGTGCCAGCGACGGCATCGAGCAGGCGCACGGTGGAGGCAGTCTTCAGTCCGCTGCCCACCGCGATTTTTTCCGGAATCGGGACGATCTTGAGCACCTCGCCAGTGGTCCCGGTCGGTCCCAGATCCTGCGCCCCGAGCACGTAGAGCTCGCCATTTTCATCGGCACCGATGCCTTTCAGAAAAAGCCCGGGGCCCTGGTGATTGAAGCCCACTTTCAATTCACGGATTCCCGCGGTGCCGATCTCCGCATAGAACAGCCGGCAGGTTGCTCGAAGCTTTGTGAAAAATCCCCGAAGACATATTTGCCCGCCAGTTCCGGGATCTCGTCGCCACGATAGACGTAGCCCCCGATCACCGCACTGCCATCGCTGTGCCCATACTCCAGCACCGGATCGGTGAGCGCGGGGTCGGTCGCGAGATCCACGCTGATGTCCGCCGTCGTGGGATCGAAGAGGAAGCTGCCTTCCTTCTTGTTCCAACCGTAGTTTTTTCCCAGCTCCACGAGATCCACTTCCTCGACGCTGTTCTGCCCCACATCCCCCGCCACCAGCCGGTCCACGCCCGTCGCGATGTCGAAGGAAAAGCGGAACGGGTTGCGCAGTCCGTAGGCGTAGATTTCATCGACTCCATCCGCGCCCACCAAGGGGTTCGAGGCCGGAACGCGGTAATTTCCATTGGCGCTGGTGGCATCGCTGCTCCCGGTGGTGAGCGCGGGAGCGAGCGGATCGATCCGCAGGATTTTTCCGAGCACGGTGTGGAGGTCCTGCCCATTCCCCGTGGTGACGTTGTGCCCGTCGCCCACGTCGTTGGCCGCGCCGCCGTCGCCGAGCGAGATGTAGAGATACCCGTCGCTGGAGCGAAAGGCGAGCTTGCCGCCGTTGTGGTTGAATTCCGGTTCATCGACGCGCAGCACCTCGCGCCGCTTGCTCGTATCGACGAGATCGGCATTGGCGGCGGAGACCTGCCATTCCGTCACGACGCTTTGGTGATCCGGGCTGCCCGTCATCGTCACCGTGAAGTCGGCGCTCCCGCTCACCGGCTCGCTGCTGTAGGTGTAGAGTTTGCGGTAGCCCGGACTGTTTGGATCGGCAAAGCCCGGATGAAAAGCCAGCCCGAGCAATCCGCGCTCGTCATAGTCCGTATCCAGCGTCACCAGCCGGCTGCTGAGATCCAGAAAGGGCTGGCTCACCAGTTGCCCATTTTTGATCAGCCACACTTTTCCGGCCTGATCCACGACAAAGAGCCGTCCAGTGCCGTCATTCGCGCTCACGAGATCCGTCGGCGCCACCAGGCCGGTGGCCACGCTTTGCAAGCCCACGCGGGCCGCGCCCCGCGTGATCGCCGGGATGGAAACGGAATTGTCGATGACGACCCCGGTCGCTCCCGCATTGTTGCTGAAGGTGGCCGCGCCCGAGGTCACCGCATAGTCGGCCGCATTATTGGTGCTGGCCGCGCTGGCCGCGCCCTGGAAGAGCAGCGCCTGTCCCGTGCTGGTCGGCAGGGCATTGGCAAAGGCCGGGGCAAAGTTTCCATCGGAATCATTGGTCGTGGCCCCGGTGTCGCTGCCGGTGTAGCCGGAACCGCCAAACGCCACCGACCACAGGATGTTGTTGCCCGAGTCGGTATAAACGATCCGTCCCGCGGCGAGATAGCCGCTGGGAATCGGATTGGTGAAAGTGAAGTCGGGCGTGAGCGCCGGGTTGGTGTGGGTGGAAAAGTTGGAGGTCGCAATCAGAATCGTGCTGCCGGAACTTGCGTGGGAGACATTCGAGGGAAATTGAATCAGCAGCACCGGGTTGCTGCCGGTCGCATCGTAAGCAAAAAGCTTCGCGCCGGAAACGAACGATTGCCCTGGCGAACGCATCCGCAACTGGATGGCCTGCACGCTGGTGTCGCCATTGACGCCGCCGATCACCTGCTCGATCTGCATCAGGTGAAAGGTGGCGTGGGCGAGGGGCGCCGTCAAAAGACCGATCGCCAGCAAGAACGTCAGCAGCACGGAAGCGCGGATTTTTACCGGCTTCGCCCCGCTGCGGAGAAAAGGGCTTGGAATTTCCGGAGTATCCCTTTCGAGAGTGCTTTGCTGCTGAAAAACGCGCCGCCTGCAAGCGGCTTTGGATGAATCCTGTCGGTGACCATTCATACGGGAAGCAAAGCACTTCGGCCGGGCGAAAAAAGCATCGCTTGGTAACAGAGTTGTTACCCTGCCACTGGTCGCCCGGTGGTGCTCCTCGCTCCCCGCAGGCAATCTCCCCGTTCCGGGTGGAGCACTCCGCTGGAGTGCGGTCCTCGGCGGCCCGCCGAGGACACCGGGGTGCGGGTTCCCTGCTCAAGCCAGCCGCTTGGAGGACAGATCGAAACTCCATCGGAACCATGAACCGGGGAGAAAAAGAACTGCTTTTAACCGCGGATCGGCGCGGATCGGCGCGGATCGGCGCGGATTAAAGGCCAGCCCATCCGCGACCATCCGCGTCATCCGCGGTTAAAAACCAGTCTTTTTTACACCTCTCACGGTTCTACTCGCGTTGCGGTCCACTCTCTCAGGCAGCCCCGGAGGGGCGACGGAACTTAGCCGGTGGTGAAAACCACCGGAACCGCCATCCCGTGGAATCCCTGCGTCCCGAAGGGCCGCTGGAGAAGGGGAGTGCGCTTTCCACGTGATCACGGATCAATGATGCCCCGGGCCGCCTAACGGAACTTTCAGAACGCATGGCCGCAAGGGTAACAGCTCCGTTACGATCCGCGTCTTGCCTTTGGCCGCTGCAAAAGGGATGATTTCCATTTCCAACTGGTCTCCTTGCATGCGCATCCTAGTCATCGAAGACGAGCCGCAACTGGCGCGTCATATTACCTCCGCGCTTCAGCGCAACGGGCATGTCGCCCAGGCGTGGTACGATGGACTGCTCGGGTTGCAGGCGGCCCTGGATCATCCGCCCGATCTGTTGGTGCTGGACCTCAATTTGCCGGGGCTCGATGGGCTTGGTCTTCTGGCCCGGCTGCGCGCGGCGCAAAGTAATTCGCGGGTGCTGATTCTCACCGCGCGCAGCGAGGTGGAAAACCGCGTAAAGGGATTGAAGGCCGGTGCGGATGATTATCTCACCAAGCCCTTTTCGATGGATGAACTGGTGGCCCGGGTCGAAGCCCTGGGGCGTCGGGGCGCGGCCCCGGCCGCGCCGGATTTACTGCGCGTGGCGGATTTGCAGATGGATGTGCAACACCGCCGGGTCCTGCGCGGCGGCAAGGTGATTGCGCTTTCGCCGCGTGAGTTCGATCTGCTGCACGTCCTCATGCAGGAGCCGGGGCGCATCTTTTCCCGCACGGAACTTTCGGAACGCGTGTGGCAGCGGGATCACGGCTACGACTCGCGGACGGTGGAGATTTTCATCACGCGCCTGCGGAAAAAAGTGGATGCCACTTTTCCCACTCCACTCATCCACACCACGCGCTCCGTGGGCTACACCATCCGGGCGGTCGAGGCATGAGCGATCGGGCGGATCAGTCTTGTGCCGGGCGCTCTCCGGGGAGGACGCGCTTCGCAAAACCAGTGGACTGGCGGGGCCGCCGGTCGTTGGATGGAGGCGTGCCGTGAAAATGCCGCCAGGCCAGCGCAGATTGTCGGGCTTTCGCGTGAAGCTGTTTCTCGCGATGATGCTGGTCGTCTCGACGATTACCGCAGCGGCGCTTTATTTTGCGCAGGCGAATGTCACCGCCAATGTGCGGCGCGATTTGCAGGTGGAGTTTCAGAACGAGCTCGCCGCTTTGCACGAGGTGCAGGAGGTCCGCCACGCCTCGCTGGCCGAGCGCTGCCGTTCCCTCGCGCTGCGCCCGCGCATCCACGCGGCGCTGGAGGACGATGCACTGGATTTGCTCTACCTCAGCGCGCAGGACGAGCTGCACGATCTCACGATGGGATTGCCCGACGACCCCGCCCACTCGCCGCCCGCGCTCTTCTACCGGTTTCTGGATTCGCAGGGCGCGGTCATTCCTCCGGGCGATATCCGCACGGTGGGAGCGCTTACTCCCGGCGAGGAGGCGCAGCTTTCCCTGCCGACGGTGCCGAAGAGCCAGCAGACCGGTTATCTGCAACGCGCGACCGCGGCCGGCGGCAGCGGGATCAGCGAGGTGATTGTCACGCCCATCGTCTCCATGGAAAGCGGCCAGGTGATCGCCGCGCTCGTGGTCGGCTTCAAGCCGGTGGCGCTGGTGAGCACCCAGCTCGGCGCGGCGATGAAGAGCGGCATCTGGATGAACGACCGTCTTTTCTCGGCGGATGCCGCCTTGCAAGACCCGGCGCTGAATTTGGAAATCGCGCAGGCCCTGGCCACTCAACCCGGCTCGTTTCCCCTCCTGCCAGTGGACGGCCGGCCTCACTTGTTTTTTGAAAAGGCTTTGAATCCGGGGTCGCTCTTTCCCAAAGCCTCGGAGGTTTGTTTCTTCTCGCTGGCCGATTCGCTGGCCCGGGAACGGCACCTGAGCTGGCAGATTCTCGGGGGCGGCCTGGTGCTGTTGCTGGCGGCGCTGGGCCTCACGCACGTCATCTCCGGCCAGTTTTCCATGCCGGTGGAGCAACTGGCCGAGGATTCGGAGGAGGATCGCGCGCATCGCCAGCGCGCGGAACAGGCGCTGGAAATTACCGCGCGCGAATTGCAGCGCAGCTCCCGCTTTGCCTCGGATGCCTCGCACCAGCTCAAGACGCCGGTTGCGGTTCTGCGCGCGGGGCTGGAGGAGTTGCTCGCACGGAATGATCTCGCCGCCGAGGCGCGGGAGGAGCTTTCCGCCCTCGTCCACCAGACCTATCGCTTTACCAGCGTAGTCGAGGATTTGTTGTTGCTGGCAAAAATGGACGACGGCCAGTTGCGGATCAATTTCGTACCGGTGAATCTGCTGCAGCTCGTGGAGGGAATGCTGGATGATTTGAGCGCCGTTCCGGATGCGCCGGAGGTCGAGGTGGATCGCGCGGGCCTGGATCGCTCCATCGCCGGGGAGGAGCGCTACGTCAGCATCATCCTGCAAAATCTGCTCGAAAACGCCCGCAAGTACAACCGCCCCGGGGGCCGGATCCGCCTCGGGTGCAGCCGGGATGGCGATCTGGTGCTGCTGCGGATCGGCAATACCGGCCCCGGAATCCGCCCGGAAGCACGCGAACATATCTTCGAGCGCTTCCATCGCGGATCGGCGGGCGAGAATGTGCCCGGCCACGGTCTGGGCCTGAACCTCGCGCGCGAACTGGCCCGTATGCACGAGGGCGATCTGCGGCTCCTCCGCAGCGAGAGTGATTGGACGGAGTTCGAGGTGCGGTTCCAGTCCGCACGGCGCTAAATGCGGCTCTCTCCGCAGCCGGCTAAAATTGGAAACGGAAACCTACAGCCGCGAAATCAACAGCTCGCGCTGGAAGACCAGCTCCTTGGGCAGGCGCTCGTAGAGCTTGATGAAAATCTCGTCCTGGTTGAGCAGTTCGGAAATCCATTCGCTCTTGTCGATATTCTGCAGTTGCTCGAAGTGCTCGCGGGTGAAGCCTTCCAGGCCGTTGACGTCGAAATCCTCCCAGCGCGGCACCCAGCCGATGGCGGTCTCGTGCGCCCCGGCGTGGCCGTCGCAGCGGTCGATGATCCACTTGAGCACGCGCATGTTTTCGCCGAAGCCGGGCCAGAGGAACTGCGGCTCGGGGCCGGCGCTCTTGCGGAACCAGTTCACGTTGAAGATGAGCGGCGGGTATTTGATTTTCTTCCGCATGTTCAGCCAGTGGCGGAAGTAGAGTGCCATGTTGTAGCCGCAGAAGGGCAGCATCGCCATCGGGTCGCGGCGGACCTGGCCCGCTCCACCCACGGCGGCGGCGGTCATTTCCGAACCCATCGAGGCCCCGAGGAAGACGCCGTGGCTCCAGTTGAAGGCCTGGAAAATGAGCGGCATCGTGTTGGCGCGGCGACCGCCGAAGATGATGGCATCGACGGGCACGCCGTCGATCCAGTCGGCCTCTTCCGCGAGCGCGGGGTTGTTGCGCATCGGGGTGGTGAAGCGGCTGTTGAGATGGGCTGCGCGCTCCTTGCTGGCGGGGGTCCAGCGGTTGCCGCGCCAGTCGAGGCACTCCTCGGGTGCGGGATCGTCGTGGCCTTCCCACCAGACCGTGCCGTCGGGTTTCAACGCGACGTTGGTATAGATGGTGTCGCGCTGGACCATCGCCATCGCATTCGCATTCGACTTGGAGTTGGTCCCGGGCACGACGCCGAAGTAGCCGGCCTCGGGATTGATCGCATAGAGGCGGCCGTCCGGTCCGGGCTTCATCCAGGCGATGTCGTCGCCGATCGTGGTCACCTTCCAGCCCGTAAATTCCTCCGGCGGGATGAGCATCGCAAAGTTCGTCTTGCCACAGGCGCTGGGGAAGGCGGCGGCGACGTAGGATTTCTTGCCCTCGGGCGATTCCACGCAGAGCAGGAGCATGTGCTCCGCCATCCAGCCCTCGTCGCGGCCGAGGCAGGAGCCGAGGCGCAGCGCGAGACACTTCTTGCCCAGCAGCACGTTGCCGCCGTAGCCGGAGCCGACGGAGATGATCGCGTTGTCCTTCGGGAAGTGGCAGATGAAGCGATTGTCGGGATCGCAATCGAGCACGGAGTGGATGCCGCGGTTGAAGTCGCTGCCCTCGCCGAGGTGCTCGTAGGCGATGGCTCCCATCCGGGCCATGATCCGCATGTTCACCACCACGTAAATCGAATCGGTAATCTCAAAGCCGACCTTGGTCAGCGGCGAACCCTTGGGGCCCATCAGGTAGGGGACCACGAACATGGTGCGCCCCTTCATGCAGCCATTGAGGAGGCCGCGCAGCTTGGCGTACATCTTCTTGGGATCGGCCCAGTTGTTGGTCGGCCCGGCTTCTTCCTCGTGATCGGTGCAGATGAAGGTGCACTGCTCGACCCGGGCCACGTCGTTGGTATTGGACCGGTGGTAATAGCAGCCGGGGAGCTTTTCCTCGTTGAGCTTGACCAGGACTCCCAGCTTGACCGCCTGCTCCTTCAGCCACGCGTCTTCTTCCTCGGAGCCATCGCACCAGAAGATATTTTCCGGCTGGCAGAGGGCGGCGGTGTTATCCACCCAGTTGGTGATGTCCGAATGGTTTGGACGGAACTTCCCGAGGTGTTCCGGTGCATTGACGGCGTTCAGATTCATAGATGTCCTTTTTCTTGTCCCAGATTTTCCTAATTCCTCGGCATCACTGCCGTTAACGGTTGTTTAAAAACCGAGGCCCGGAGGCATGCCCATGCCGCCGGTGACCTTGCCCATTTCCGATTCCATCATGGCGCGGGCTTTTTCCTGGGCGAGCTTGATGCCGCTGAGGATCAGGTCTTCCAGCATTTCCACGTCTTCGGGGTCCACTACCTCGCGGCTGATCTTGATCGAGGAGATCTCGCCCGAGCCGCTGGCGACCACGGTCACCTTGCCGCCGCCGGCGGTCGCTTCCACGGTGCGCTCCGCAAGTTCCGCCTGGGTCTGCGCGAGTTGCTCCTGCATCTTCTGCGCCTGTTTAAGCATCTTTTGAATATTCATAAATCGTGATTGTAAATGTGAAGGGTGGATGAGGGGGAATCAGGCAGGTTGGATTTCTGCTTTGAAAAGTTCGAGTGCTTTTTGAATGAGCGGATCGTTCTTGAAATCTTCCGCGGGGTCCACGGGCTTGGGCGGCGGCGGCTCTTCGATGTGCAGGCGCTCGACGACCAGGCCTTCGCGCAATTCACATTTGAGCGGCAACGGGAGCCCGGTGATCTGCTTGAGCAGGTCTTCGATAAAGCCCTGGTTGGCGGGCCGCAAAAGCGAATCGTAAGCCATCTTTTCCGAAGGCGGAAAGGCGAGGACGGCTGCCTTGGCATCGAGCGAGACCAGCGCTCCGGATTCCAGCCAGCTGGTGATGAGGGGCCGCCCTTTGCGCACCCCGAGGATGAGCTCTTTCCACACGTGCCTGGGGTCGGGCAGGCCGGTCGAAGTTTCTTCGACGACCGGAGTCGGCTCTTCGACGATGAGGGGGGGCTCGACTTTGGGCGCGGGTTCGGTCGGTTTTGGGGGCTGATTGATCGAGGCGATCTGGGCTTTGATTCCGTCGAGCAACCCGGCGGCGCTTTGCACGGGGACGGGGATTTCGCGTGGCCCTTCGGTGGCTTTTGGTGGAGGTTCCGGTGCGGGGCGTGGCTCTGGGGTAGCCGCTACGGGAGCTGCTGCCGGAGTGCTCGCCGCCGGGGTGGGGGGCTGCACTGGAGCCGGGGCTGGAGCGGGCTTTTGGATATTCAGCTTGGGCCGTTCTGCCACCGGCCGGGCCACCGGGGCGGCTGCAGGTTTGGCCGGACGTTCCGGCAACGGCGCGCCACCGCGGATCGCGCTCAAGGTATCGATCACATCCGTCAAAGTCGCCTGGCTCAGGGATTGAATGGCTTTGATCACCGCGATTTCAAAATGCAGCTTCTTGTTCGGGGCCCATTTCATCCGGCTGTCCGCAGCGGCAAATTGCTCGACGAGTTCCAGTAAGCGATCGAGGGGGATTTGCTCCGTCTGCCCGTTTAACACGGCGATTTCCTCCGCGCTCAACTCATCGTCCAGCGCCTGGGGGTCCACCTTGATCACGAGCAAGTTGCGAAGGTGCCCAATCAGGTCGCCCATCAGTTTGCTCAGGTCCTTGCCGCTCTCTGCCTGCGCATGCACCAGCGCAAGCGCCGGGGGGGGATCACCGGCCAGAAGATGACCGCACAAATCCGCGACCACCTGGGCCGAGGTAAACCCAAAAATCGCCAGCACATCCTGCTCCTCGATTTTCTCGCCGCAAAAAGCCACGAGCTGGTCGAGCATGCTCTCCGCATCGCGCATGCCGCCTTCCGCGCCCTTGGCAATCGCCTCGGCGGCGGCATCACTGAGCGCAACGTTCTCCTCCTGTGCGATATGCAGCAGGTGCTCGGCAATCCGGTGGGTGGGAATGCGGCGCAGGTCAAAACGCTGGCAACGCGAGACAATGGTGGTGGGCACCTTTTCCACGTCGGTGGTCGCAAAGATGAACTTCACATGCGAGGGCGGTTCCTCCAGGGTCTTGAGCAGCGCGTTGAACGAGGAATTCGAGAGCATGTGCACCTCGTCCACGATGTACATCTTATAGCGGCCGCTGGTCGGCGCGTATTTCACCGTTTCGATGATGATTTCGCGGATCTTGTCCACCTGGGTATTCGACGCGGCGTCGAATTCCAGCACGTTCATGCTGTTGCCGGCGGCGATCTCCTTGCAGGAGTCGCACACGCCGCAGGGGTTGACGGTGGGGCCGTGGATGCAGTTGAGCGCCTTGGCCAGAATGCGGGCGGTCGAGGTCTTGCCGGTGCCGCGCGGACCCACGAAGAGATACGCCTGCGCGAGCCGGTTTTGCTCGATGGCATTCTTCAGCGTACGCGTCACGTGCTCCTGGCCGATGACAGTGTCGAAATTTTGCGGACGGTATTTCCGGGCGAAGACCTGATAACTCACGGGGAAAACTTAGAATGCCGAAAACGATATGGGAAGGCCCCTTTGCGGGAAATTTTTCAGTTGGGAATTCCCTGGCCAGGCATAATCGATATACAGAGAAAATTTGATGCCTTGACGGAAAATCGGTCTGCCTCCGGCCCCGGCGGCAACCTCGTCTGCCGATCAGTGGTCCTTACACCGGGTCAATCTTTGAAACAATTGCGTGACATGCGGCGATTTTCGTCACAGTTTGCCCGCCGCCTGATTTATGGTGCCGCCCGCGTCGCGGTAAAAACCGATTCATTCTTATGTTCGCCAGCCTGCTCGAACCCGAAATCAAGGAACTGATCGAAGCGCGCAATTTTGCCGCGCTCCGCGAGGTATTTGCCGACTGGCCTCCGGCCGATCTGGCCGAGTTAATTTCCGACCTGCCCGAGGGCGAGCAGGTGGTCGTTTTCCGGTTGCTGCCGCAGTCGGTGGCCTCGGAGACCTTTGAATACCTGAGTATCGAGGCGCAAAAGCATCTGCTCCAGGCGATGGGACACGAGGAGACCGTAAATCTCCTCAACGACATGTCCGCGGACGACCGCACGGCGTTGCTCGAGGAGTTGCCACCCGCGGCCGTCACCCAACTCCTGCGTCTGCTCTCTCCCGAGGAGCGTGCGGTTGCGCAAAAGCTTCTCAACTACCCCGAGGATAGTGTGGGGCGTCTGATGACGCCCGATTTCATCGCCGTTCGTGACCAGTGGACCGTCCGCGAGGTGCTCGATTTTATCCGCGCTAATGGCCGCGATAGTGAAACGCTGGGGATGATCTACGTTACTGACGATCACGGGCAGCTCATTGACGACATCCGAATTCGTGAATTCCTGCTGCGACCGTTGGAGGCCAAAGTCAGTGAAATCCGCGACAATGCTTTCGTGGCTCTTAAGGTGACCGATCCTCGCGAGACCGCCATCGAAGACTTCAAAAAATACGACCGCACGGCCATGCCGGTGGTGGACAAGGATGGTCGCCTTGTCGGCATCGTTACCAGTGACGACGTGTTCGACGTGCTGGAAGAGCAGGTCACCGAGGACATCCAGAAACTTGGCGGTATGGAGGCCCTCGACGAGCCATACAACAAGATCTCCATGCTGAACATGCTCAAGAAGCGTGCGCCTTGGTTGATCATTCTCTTTCTCTCTGAGATGTTCACCTCGAATGCACTGGGGCATTTCGAGGATGAGATTGAAAAGGTCGTCGTCCTGGCCTTTTTTGTCCCGCTGATTATTTCCTCCGGCGGCAACTCGGGCTCGCAGGCGACTACGCTGGTGATTCGTGCCCTGGCGCTGGGCGAGGTGAAGCTGCGTGACTGGTATCGTGTGATGGCGCGGGAATTGAGCGCTGGCTTGTTGCTCGGCTTGGTGCTGGGCGTGGTGGGCTTCTTCCGGGTCATGTCGCAGCAGTGGCTGCACAATGCCTTCCCCAATTTCGTCCGGGGCTATGATGATCCCCATTACCACGTCTATCAGTTTGGCCTGGTCATCTTCTTTTCGCTGATCGGTATCGTAGGCTGGGGGACCTTGATGGGCGCGAGCCTGCCGTTCATTCTACGCCGCCTCGGGCTCGATCCGGCGACGGCTTCCGCCCCCTTTGTGGCGACTCTGGTCGATGTCACCGGCATTTTCATTTACTTTACCGTCGCCGGCATCCTGCTTACATGAGTTTTTACCCGGTGCTCAGCCGGTTTGACGCTGGCGACTGCGGCTCCTATACTGCGAAGATCAATGGATGCTGATCTTCGCCAGAAAATCTACGACTTCATTGCGCAAAAAGGGCTGCGCAAGACGGTCCAGCGTGACGCTATCATCGAAGCGGCTTTCAGCACCAAGGAGCACTTCACCGCCGAGGATCTCCTCCTGATGGCGAAAAGGATCGAGCGCTCTGTCTCCCGCGCCACCGTTTACCGTACGTTGCCGCTGCTGGTGGAGACCGGCTTTCTGAAAGAGATGGATTTCGGCAAGGACTTCACCTACTACGATCCGAACTACGTCGCGCATCCAAATCACAACCATCTGATCTGCATCGATTGCGACCGGATTGTGGAATTCGAGGACAAGCACATGGAGACGCTGGAGGATTGCATCAGTAAACGGCTCGGCTTTTCTCCCGCGAACAAGACGCTCCGCATCGAGGCCACGTGTGACCAACTCAAGGCCTTTGGCGCTTGCAACAAACGGCACGAGCTAAAATAGCCGCGCGTTTTTTGGGTTACGGATTTCTGAGCTGGCCCAATTTCATCCATACCGCATGCGTGCGCCATGCTGCCGAGGGAAATTGAGCGTCCCAGATCGAGATGCCGACGGTGCCGTCCTTGATCACCCATCCGATCTGCTCCAGCGCGGAGTTGCCTTTCCAGGATGCTGAGTCGGAAGGCATGCCGATCATCAGTTTTGCCGCATTCTCACCGGCGACGGTTTTTTGCGCGGAGTAGCGGCGCCAGCCCCTGGCGTTGCGACCGATTTCGTTGTAGCCCATGGTCGTCATTCCATCGACGAGGGGGAGGAGATTGGGCCACCAGTTCTGGCTCGGGGCGTTCCAGATATCGTCGAAGCTATCCACAGTCAAAACCTTTGAGGAGGAGTGCAGTTGCGCCGCGAGATCGCTGATAAATTGCTCATACGCTCCTTCATCGGGGTCGTAATCGGCATCGCCTTCGAAATCAATATCGACCCCGTCCAATCCGAGGTGGTTGAGCTCCGTTATTACGGCGGTAATGAAGCTGCTTTCGTGAGTGGCAAAGGCATTCTTTGCCAGCGACCAGTCCCAAGTGCTACCCCCGTTATAAATGCATAGGATTACCCGGACGCCGTTAGCATGCCCCCAGGTCACGAACTGGGTGATCTGGGCATCGGTGATCGTGCCGTAGAGGCTTTCCCGCGTCAGCCCGCCATCGGCGGCAGGCTTCCAGAATTGCAGGGCGACATCGGTCAGCCCCGTGGCTGGGCCGACACCGCGAAAAGTTTGCTGCAGTCGGGTCATGGCCTTGTCGATGGCATAAGGGGGAGCCCAGGTCATCACCCGTCGGGCCGATGGCGTGGCGTTGATACTTCCTGTTGAGAGCAGGCCGAGCAAAATCACTGGAATGAGGGCGCGAAGAAGAAACATGGCCGAAAGGGAATTCAAGATACCACAGCTTCCGATCATGGGAAGGTGGGAAGATATAATGGTATAAACACTGTGTTAAAACTCATTTTACTCGACTTTTCCTTGTTCCTTCAGGGTGAAGATGATAGAGGCTCTGATACACCTGTTCGCAATGCATGGAAAAGGCTCCAATGGATGGCTGGTCGCGAAGGGCTGTTGCCTGGCAATGGTCTTTTGTCCGTCTGCGGATAGCTTTGCGCAACAACCGGCCCCTCCGGTTCTAAGTTCCTCGCCCTTTCCCTCCGAAGATCCGCCGCCAGTCCAGTTTACGCCGCAGGAACGGGCCTGGCTGGTGGCACATCCCAATCTTAGCCTCGGGCTTGATCCGCGTTGGCCTCCATTTTCTGTGCTCGATAGCAAGCAGCACATGGAAGGAGTCGATCCGGATATGCTGGGGTTGATTGGTCGCAGTATGGGGGTAAAATTCGTCCCATCCGTGACCAATAACTGGGCGGAAACCTTTGCACTCGTGCAAAAGGGGGAGGTCGATGTGGTCTCTGGAATCGCTCCGAGTCCCTCGCGTGAGAAGCTGCTGTTTTTTACCCGCCCCTATGTGGATTTTCCGGTAGCGGTGATTACACGAAGTGATGCCCCGTTCAGCATCAGTATGAGCCAGCTGATTCAAAAGCGGATTGCAGTTCCCAAGGACTACATTACCACGGAAATGTTACTGGCGGATTACCCTCAGGCCGAGGTTATCCAGACCAGTACTTCACAGGAGGCGTTCATGCTGGTGGCGAAAGGGGGGGCAGATGCCACCATCGAGAATCTGGCTGCTGCCAGTTACCTGATCAAAACGCATGGCCTGACTAATCTCAAGATCGCAGGGCTCACCAATTATCGTTTTCAACTCTGCCTGGGGGTTCCCAAAGATCGCCCCTTGCTCTTCTCCGCGCTCAGCAAGGCATTGGACACGGTGGGCGATGCCAGGATGCACCGGATCGTGGATCGGTGGGTAGGGTTGGAAGATGTGACCCGGATTTCCTGGACCAAAGTATGCATGATCATCGGCATCATCGTGGGATTGGGGGGGCTGGTGGCGACTGTGTTGATTGTCCGGCAGCGGGGGTTGGCCAGCGAACTGGCCTATCGCAAAGACATGGAGGCGCGACTGCTTCACCTCAATGAGGAAAAGAACCAGATCATCAACATGGTGGCCCACGATCTGAACAACCCGCTCGCAGTGATCACACTCAAATGCCGCCTGTGGCTGATGGAAAACGAGCATTCCTTGGAGACAGCCCGCACCTATTTTCGGGAGATCGAAGATAGCGCCGCACAGATGAGTCATTTCATCAGTAGTTTCCTCAATATCAAGGCCATCGAGGAAGGGGCGCATCGGGTGACGCTGCAGCCCTTGCGAATCGTTCCCATTCTTGAACAGGCGATTGCCCGGCATGACGATCTCGCGCAGCAAAAAGGGATTCAACTGCAGGTGGAGAACCAACTGGCGACCGATTGCTCCATCAGCGCCAATGCCGATGCTCTGCAGCGGGTCTTCGCCAATCTCATTTCCAACGCGATCAAATTCACCCCCACCTCCAAAAAGGTGCTCGTCAAAGCGATGCTCATGCAAGGCGACGTCCAGGTTTCCGTGCACGATGAAGGCCCCGGGATACCCTACGAGGAACAGGCCCAGCTCTTCAAAAAATTCACGCGTCTGAGCACCCAGCCGACCGCTGGGGAATCCTCCCATGGTCTGGGCCTGGCCATCGTCAAGGAACTGGTAATGGCGATGCGGGGCGAAGTGTGGTGCGAAAGCACGCCGGGCAAAGGGGCTGCCTTCGCCGTTCGCTTCCCCAAGCTGGTGGCAAATTAGGATCGGTCCACGGCCCGGCCAGATCCATGGCCGCACCGGGTTTTTATTTCCGCGCCGCGATGGCGCGGGAGATGGACTTGGCAGGAGATTGAAGTCCATTGCCATGGCAGTCGGGCAGTCCCTGAACTGTATTTCTGCCAGGCTGCGGTTTCCCTCCGTATGAAAACGAGTATGAATCCCATGAAAAGCCGCCTGCTAAGATGACTGCATCAATGCTATTTGGCGCGAGGGTGATGGCAAATAATCCAAGGCGATTCCATCGCCCCTTGATGTCGATAGGCCTCGTGGCAGCTTGGGAAGCTGCCGCGAGTTTTTTGCGTTTACACCATAGGAAGATCGAAAAAAATAAGCGTTGAACGAAAACTCGAAAGCCACCCGATACCCTATGATTCCTTCGAACGACGGCCTTGACGCCACTGTGAATGATCCATCCTTTACCCCGCCTCGGAGCGCCTACGACAAAGCCTCGGGCCTGACCTATTTCCCGCGGATGCTCGATAAAATGCGCCTCAAGGCCGGTGGCAGGTTGCACTCCGATTACCACGCCAATCTCGGCGGCGGGGCCGATGGTTGGTGCTGCCAATTCCTACGAGTGCGCTATGAGGACCTCCGCTCCCGCACCCTGGCGGGTGGTACGGACGAGGAAATCCTGCAATGGTGCGGCGAGCAGGGCCGTCTGCTGGAGGAGGTGGACCTCATGGTCTGGAATGCCTTTGTGACCAAGCTGGGGTGGCGCGACTTTGCCATCCGCGCCCTGAAGCGCTACAAGACCGCCAGCGGGTTGGGCGACCGTGATGACCTTGAAACCATGGTGGATTATTTCGACGTGGACGAAGGTCGGAAGCCTTGAACGGAAGAGAAGAACGGTCTTATTCAAGGACGGCCCATTTGGGCCGTCTCGTAAAATGAAAGAAAGCCCGGTAAAAGCCATGGATGGCGGACTGACTCTGTTTAGGAGGGGGGCATGTGGATCGTTTCTGAGTGGGCAAAGAAGGAGTGGTGTGTGGAATGTGGTAATGATGACGCCAGAGTAAGCTGCTGGCTCTCGGACCGAATGATTTCAAGGCGGATGGCTCCCTCCTTTACAAGCCGCCCATTCTCCTCCAGATTCCCCGGCTCATTTTTAGACGATCATGCCCAAGGTTCTCCTTAAAACTTACGGATGCCAGATGAACGAGCGCGACTCCGAACAAGTCGCCCAGATGCTCGTCGCGCGCGGCTATGTGCTGACGTCGAACGAGCGCGAGGCCGACGTGATCCTGCTCAATACCTGCTCGGTGCGCGATATGGCGGAGCAGAAGGCCTTGGGTAAGATGGGGCTGCTGGGACGGCTTCGGGCGAACAAGCCGGAGATGGTCTTTGGCTTCCTTGGCTGCATGGCACAGTCGCGCGGGGATGAACTGGTTCGTGACATCGGGCATGTGGATCTGGTCGTAGGCACACAGAAGTTTCACAAGGTGGCCGATTACGTGGATGAACTGGTGCAGCGCAAGCAGGCCGTGCGCGAGAAGCTTATGGACGACGTGCGCTACTCCATCGTGGACGTCGAGGAGGAGCAGCAATCGCAGGAGACCATCCGCGATCATATCTTGAAGCCGCAGCAGACGACCGCCTTTGTTTCAATCATGCAGGGGTGCAACATGAAGTGCACCTTTTGCATCGTGCCCTACACCCGGGGTGGCGAGCGTTCCCGGGCGATTCTCGAGATTGTGGACGAGGTGAGGGGACTGGTCGCGCGGGGCGTACGCGAGGTGACGCTCCTGGGCCAGATTGTGAATCTCTACGGTCGGCATGAATTCGAAAAAGTAAATGGACGGTCGCCGTTTGTTCAACTTTTGGAAGCCGTGCATGCGGTGGACGGGCTGCAGCGCCTGCGCTTCACCTCGCCGCATCCGATCGGTTACAAGGACGATTTGATCGAGGCCTTCACCCGCTTGCCCAAGCTGGTGGAGCACATTCATCTTCCGCTCCAATCAGGCTCGAATCGCATTCTCAAGGCGATGCACCGCACCTACACCCGGGAAAAGTATCTCGCCTTGGTCGAGAAAATCCGTGCCGCGGTGCCGCAGATGGCTATCACCACCGATATCATCGTGGGCTTCCCTGGCGAGACAGAGCAGGATTATGCGGATACCCGGGACCTTGTGCGGGCCGCCGATTTCGACAACGCCTTTATCTTCCGCTATTCCCAGCGCCGCGATACGCCCGCTGCGGCGCTGCCGGATCAGCTCTCCGAAGCGGTGAAAGAGGAGCGCAACCAGGATCTGCTCAACCACGCGAACGAAATCGCCCTGCGCAAAAACGAGGAGCTGGTTGGCACCCGGCAGCAGATCCTCTGTGAAGGCCCGAGCAAAAATAACTCGGAGCGTCTGATGGGCCGCACGCGCGGCAATAAGATCGTCATTTTCGAGGGGGCCGACCGCCACATCGGCGAAGTCTTCGACGTGAACATTACGCGAACCAGCGCCTTTTCGCTTTACGGCGACCCTGCAATCGTGAATTGAAACGGGGCGTCCGCTTTCTAATCTGCAAGTCCCATGGTTTATCCTCATCTTAGCCTTTCGCTCGTCGGCCTGCTTGTCGGGCTGCTGCTCGTCATTTCGCATGCCATCGGTTTTGCCCATGCCGGGGGGGTGAAGGCTTTTCTGACCTCGTTCCCGCGCGCCAAGTTTCTTGGGCAGGCGTTGTTCACTCTCGCAGCCCTTTGGTTCTTCCTGCTGACGGCTTACATGGATTTGGGCGAATACACCGGATTCAAGCCGAAGATTCTCATGGTCACGGTGGTGGCCTACGGGCTGGTGCTGAAGTTCGCGCAGGATTACCTCGCGGTGCGCGCGCTCGGTATCCTGCTGCTGCTGGCTGCGGAGCCGATTCTGGAATCCGCCTTTCTCCAGCCGCAGACCTCGCGCTTATTCCTAGTGACGCTAGCGTATGTGTGGGTGACGGCGGCGCTCTTCTGGGTGGGGATGCCCTGGCTGATGCGCGACCAGATCAACTGGCTGGTCAAAAAAGACGGCGCCTACAAATTGCTTTGCGGCGCCGGTCTCAGTTACGGGGTCGTGCTCGTTATTTTGAGCCTGACACAATATCGTTGAGCTTGAAGATCGGCAGGAACATCGCAATCACGATGCCGCCGACGACCACGCCCAGAAAGACGATCAGGAGCGGTTCGATGAGCGAGGTGAGCGAATTCAGCATCGCCTCGATTTCTTCATCCCAGAAGTCGGCCATCTTTTCCAGCATGGCATCAATCTTACCGGTGGATTCACCGGCTGCGATCATGCGCAGGAGCATGGGGGGGAAAATTTTCTGGCGCGACATCGCAAAATTGAGGGTGTCGCCCTTTTCAACGTCGGTGGCCACTTCCTTGATCGCCTTGGCGACGAGGATGTTGCCGGCGGTTTCGCCGACGATAGCCATCACCTCGAGAATCGGCACGCCGCTACGGATGAGCTGGGCAAAGGTGCGCGCGAAGCGGGTCATGCAAATCTTGTGCACCAACGGTCCGAAGATGGGCAGCTTGAGCTTGTAGCGGTCCCAAATCTCCGCGCCGCGTTCCGTGCGGACAAACCAGCGGCATCCAAAGATGGCGGCTACAATACCGCCGACCAGGAAATACCACTCGCCGCGAATGAAGTCGCTTAGGTCGATGAGGAACTGGGTGGGGCCTGGGAGATTGGCACCGAAGTCGGCAAAGATTTGGGCAAAGACCGGCACCACACGCACAATGAGGAAGGTGGTGATCCCCAACGCGATGCAGACCACGATCACAGGATAGGTCATGGCGGACTTCACCTTTTTCTTCAAGCGGGCGCTGGCTTCGAGGAAGCTGGCGAGCCGGTCAAGAATTTCGGCGAGCAATCCACCACCTTCACCGGCCTTTACCATGCTGACATAGAGGCGGCTGAAAATGCGGGGATGCTTGGCTACGGACTCGCTAAAAGTATCGCCCTGTTGCACGCGGGCGGTGAGATCGCCAATCACGCGACGCAGGTTCATCTGGCGCTTGGGATCGCACTGCTCGAAAAGGGTGGTCAAGGCGGTGACTAGCGGCAAGCCGGCATCCACCATCGTGGCAAGCTGGCGGGTGAAAAGAACAAGATCGGTTTCCGGCACCGTACCGATGGGCTTGAGCGCACGTCCACCGGCCTTTTGGGAAATGGAAAGCACCATCAATCCGCGTGACATCAGCGTATTGATGGCATTCTCTTCGTTCACGGCCTCCTGGACGCCGGAGATGGTTTTGCCCGCCGCATCGCGAGCCTGGTAAGCAAAGGTGATCATGATCTTGTCCCTTTGAAGAGCAGGATGGATGCCAGAATGGCGTCGCTGTAGTAGGCGCTTTACGCTGGATGATTATGATAATTTTAAAAGAAGCCCAGAGGGTGGAATTCGCAGATTTTGCCGATTTATGCAGATTAAAATCTGGATTTTACTTCTCTGGCGGATCGGGGGGCAGCACAAAGGCTGTTTTCAAAAATCTGTAAAATCTGCGGGTGATTTCCCTCGGATTAACGAATCTTGAAGCCAATCGCAGTTTTGAAGGGCATGGAATCCGGGCAGGTAATGGTCAGGCCATCACCTTCCTGTTTCCAAACCAGCCTGGCTTTGCTACCCAATAAGGAAACAGAGCGTACGGGGGTTTTCAGTAATCCGGCTCGGCTGCCGAGGGACGTAATTTTTACGGATGCACCGGCGGTCGGAACGGCGAGGCAGAAGGCGTAGAGTGCGCCATCCTTTCCCACCGTGAAGCGGAAATCCTGGGGATCGAAGTCAAAGTCCACCTGTCGCTGGTCAAGTGCCCCGGCGGGGAGCTTCTTGATCTGCCCATTAGCGCCCTCGCCGAGTTTTACCTGTGGCTGCGAGACACTCCCATGGCGGGCGAATCGCTCATGCGGCAGAGCAGCCAGGGCACGCTGACCTGCACTTGCGAGCCTATTACGCGCTGGGAAGAGAATCTGATGCATACCATTCTCATTGGGGGCGAGGCCCCGCGGAATGTGCGGTGCATTCGTTTCCGCGAAAACCGGCAGGCCGAGCGAATTTTGAGCCTCAAAAAGCTCGGCATTACCCCGCGCGAGGCGGAGGTGCTCTACTGGATCATGGAAGGCAAGAGCAACTCGGATATCGCCATCATCCTCGACCTCGGTGCCCGCACCGTGGGCAAGCATTGTGAGAATCTCTTCAACAAGCTGGAGGTGGAAAACCGCACAGCCGCCGCGAGTCTGGCTCGCGAGGCGATTTAACCTAAGGCTGTCCGCAGAATTTCAGCAGCAGCAGGTCGAAGTGCAGATCGGGATGGTAAAATTTAATCGCGCCGTCGCGCCCGTGGTAATCCTGCTCCACCGCGCAACTGGAGCGCCGGGAATGAATCTGATGAATGCCGGTCTGTTGCCGGATGAAAACGTCGCCCCAAGCCTCGATGAAAATGCACTCGCGGCCCTGCTTGAGCAGGAGTGTTTCCATCTCCACTTTTTCCGTCCAGCGGTAGTTCACCGCCATCGTCTGGTCGAGTGTTGTGTAGTCGAGCGGAGCACAGGGGGAAAGCCCGCTTTCTGGCAAGGTCTCATAACTTCCGAGCACCATGCCGAGATGAATGCGCGCCTCGTAGCCTGCGTTGAAATTCAGCCGCGAAAACGTATTCACCGCCAGGACCAGCGGACCACAGGCATCGATGGTGAAAAGGATATGATCCTGCCGCGAGGGCACGGGGGAGGCGTCCGGTTCGGTATGAATCAGACGCCCCGCCCCGTGGCAAAACTGGCCGGACTCAAGCTTTGCGACGCGGTGCATTGCTGCCCTGACTGAGGACGGCACGCCCGGTTCTGGGGGTCTTCCTGGGCTTTGTGATGTCGGTGCGGTGCTCGATTTTCTCGACTTTGCCATGGCGGAAATACTGGGCTTTCAACGCATCATACATCTGGTCGCGTTGATCATACAGTCGCTTGCGCTTGCGCGGCGCGACTTTGCTCAGCGCATAGGCCGTGATGAGCGGCAGCGAGATGGTCGAGTCCGTATAGCATACCACGCAATCAGGCAGGGTATCGGGATCGATCTTGCCCCAGCTCACGGCCTCGGCAGGCGTGGCCCCGCTCAGCCCGCCGGTGTCGGGGCGCGCATCGGTGCATTGCAGAAAATAATCGTGCCCGCGTTCTTCAATGCCCATTACTTCCTGGATTTGCGGTTCCGTTTGCAACATGAAGTTCTTCGGTGAACCGCCACCAAGGATGAACACACTCGAAGTGAGGCCGCTGCTCTTGGCGTTATAGACGATGGAGGCGGTCTGGTTTACGTCGCGGTTCACATCGATCAACAGCTTCGAATCGCGGAGCGCCATCGCGGCCACGTTCATGCCGATCGAGCTGTCGCCGGGCGAACTGGTGAAAATCGGCACGCCATATTGGTAGCCCGCGCTGAGTACGCTGGTTTCCTTGAGGCCGAGCTTCTTCTCGCGTTCATAGACATACTTGCCGAGCAGGTAGTGAAATTCGTCGCTACCCATGGTCTTTTGGAATTCTGGCCCTTGGATGGCCTGACGCACGAAAGCGTCGGTATCAAGCAGCACATCGTAATCGAATAGGACATCGTAAATGCGGATTACGCCTTCCTTGCGTAGTTCCACATCGCTTACGAACGGCGAGCCCGCGTAAAGCTCCATACCGAGCCCGTAGTGCAGGTCATGGTAAAGGTTCGCGCCGGTGGAAATGATCCAGTCCACAAAGCCTGCCTTCATCAGCGGTATGATCGAGGACTTGCCGAGACCGGCAGGGGTGAGGGCACCGGTGAGCGACATGCCGATCGTGCCATTCTTGGCCAGCATCTTGTCGGTGAGCAGGCGGCAGCCTTCGGCGAGACGACCGCCATTGTAAGCCTTGAAGGCGGTATCAATCAAATCCGCCGCGCGCATCCCTTTTTTGATGGGTGCGGGCAGGAGACGGGGAAATTTTTTGTTCAGCGAGCTCATGGTGAAGGGCAACCTATGCGAGCACGCGAAAGAGGGTCAAGTATCACTCGCTCGGAAATGAGGGGAAGGGAATCACCGTTAACACAGATTTTAAATACAACGCTGAGGACGGTCTCGGGTAAGCGATCATTGAAAATGAAACCGTGCGAATGGCTATCAATCCTGCACTGCAAAAAATCGGTGAAAGCTGAGGCCCCTGGACCCCTCCCAACATTTCCTCTTTGTTAGGAGAGTCGGGAGGGTTGCGTTGCGGGCAAAATCACCCTAATCTGAGCGCGAAATGTCCTGCGTAAAAATTGACCCCGCCTTGCATCAGGCCAAAAAGCCCGAGTGGATCAAGGTGCGGCTCCCATCCAATCCTGTATTTTTTTCGACCAAGGCCCTGATTTCGGACCTGCGTCTGCACACGGTCTGTGAAGAGGCGCAATGCCCGAATCGCTGGGAGTGCTGGAGTTCCGGCACCGCAACCTTCATGATCGCGGGAGAACGCTGCACCCGGGCCTGTGGATTTTGCGCAGTGACGACGGCCAAGCCTTTTGCGCTTGAGGCGGATGAACCACAGCGCGTGGCGGAGGCTGTGCGCCGGATGAAGCTCAAGCATGTGGTGGTCACTGCGGTGGCCCGTGACGATATGAAGGATGGTGGGGCCGACCATTTCGCCAAAACCATTGAGGCCATCCGCGAGGTGGACCCCAAGTTGGTCATCGAAGTGCTCACCCCGGATTTCCGCGGACACGAGGAATCGTTGCAACGGGTGGCCGAAGCCTGCCCGCATATTTTCAACCATAACCTGGAGACGGTGGAGCGACTTTCGCCACTGGTGCGTTCCCGGGCCAAGTATCGGCTTTCGCTGCAAGTATTGGAGCGTATGAAGGAACTCCTCCCAGAAACGGTGACCAAGAGCGGGCTGATGCTCGGTCTCGGCGAAACTGAGGAAGAACTTTTCCAGGCGATGGACGATTTGCGCGCTCATGGCGTACAGTTGCTCACCCTGGGGCAGTATCTGCGTCCTTCAGCACAGCACTTGCCGGTGGTGGAATACATTCACCCCGACCGCTTCAAGCTCTACGGTGAGATTGCCTACTCCAAGGGCTTCGAACATGTGGCCTCCGGTCCACTGGTGCGCAGTTCTTATCACGCCGCCGATTTTCAGCCCGCTATCCGATGATTGACCGGACCAACGTAGCGGCCTTGATCCCGGCCTTCCGCGAAGAAACCCGGATCGCGGAAGTGGTGGAACGTTCCCGCAAGGAGCTCGACCTCGTCATGGTGGTGGATGATGGATCGCCCGACCAGACTTCGACGAATGCCGAGGCCGCGGGGGCGCGGGTCGTGAAGCACCAGGTGAATGCCGGGAAAGGGGCCGCGATCAAGACCGGCTTCCGGGAGCTGCTCGCCGGACCGTGCCTTTATTTTCTCATCCTCGACGGTGATGGCCAGCACCGGCCAGGAGGAGATTGCGCATTTCATCGAAGAGGCGAATCGCTCGGGCGCGCAAATGATTCTCGGCAACCGGATGAAGGACACGCGCACCATGCCACCGCTGCGCAAGTGGACCAACCGCACGCTCTCCTGGCTAGTCAGCCGGGTGTGCCGTCAGTTCATTCCCGATACGCAGTGCGGTTTCCGCATGATCCATCGCGACCTCGTGCCGCATTTGTTCTGCGAGACGAATGCCTACGAATACGAGAGCGAGATGCTCTTCATCGCGGCGCAAAAGGGTTTCAAGATTTCCTCGGTACCGATCAGCACCGTGTATGCGGGGGAGAAAAGCAAGATCCACCCGGTGCGCGATACCATCCGCTTCCTGAAGCTGATGAGCCGCTACTCGTAAATAATTGAACCGCGGCGGTTCAATTCCGATACAGCCGCAAGTAGTCGTCCACCATCCGTGGAATGTCGAAGCGCTTGGCGGCTGCGGCGCGGATGGTCGGGCGATCCAGCGCCAGTACATCGGGGAGAAGCTTTTCCAAATCGGTGAGGTTGTCGGCGTAGTAGCCGGTGACGCCGTTTTCCACGAGTTCCGGCACCGAGCCGTTGCCCAGTGCGAGCACCGGCGTGCCGCAGGCCATGGCTTCGATCATTACGAGGCCAAAGGGCTCGGGCCAGGTGATGGGAAAGAGCAGCACTGACGCGCCGCGCAGGAGCTTGCACTTCTGCTCGAAATTCGCGCCGCCGAGGTATTCGACCCCGGGCTCTTTGAGCAGGGGTTTCACCACTTGCTCGAAATAAACCTTCTCCTTGTCCGACTGCGGTTCACCGGCGAGGACGATGGGCATCCCCGCTTTCCGCGCGACCTCGATCGCTCCGGCGGGGTTTTTCTGCGGCGACATGCGGCCGAGAAACGCGAGGTAATCTCCGCGCGGTTCGCCAAAGGGAATGGCGCTGAAATCGCAGGCGTTATACACCACGGGAATATCCCGCAGCCCCTGCGTTTGTGCCTTGCTGATCGCGGCCAGATTCACTTGTGGGTATTGTTGGATCACCCAATGGTCATCCGGACAGAGATAGGAGTGGAGCGTGAGCAACGACCGGGTTTTCACCAATGGCAGAAAAGGAATCCACTGGCAGCCAACGTGGAAATGAATGACATCGAATTTATGCGCCGAAGCCAGCGCCTGAGCGACGGCAGTGTTGACATAATACTCCTGCCAGGATGCCTCGTTGCGCATCATACGCTCGGTGAGGCTCGTTTCCATCACCGGTCGCAATTCCGCACTGGTGTGGCAATCGCCGGTGGCAAAGAGCGTGACCTCGTGCCCGCGCTCGGTGAGCTTTTCGATCAGCGAATACATGAGCGACTCGATACCGCCATAGGTATGCGGGGGAATCGCCGACCAGAGGGGCGCGACTTGGGCAATGCGGAGAGGATTGGAGACGTGATCCACGAAAATACGAATGGCAGGTTTACCCCGGTCTGACGATGGAGAACCGCATTTAATTCAACGCGTTCTCATTGAACCGCCAAGACGCCAAGTAATGAAGGAAAAGCACGCCCTTCCTTGGCGTCTTGGCGGTAAATTTCTGGACTACTCCGCCGGGGTTGCTGCAGGTGCAGTCTTGCTCGCGCGGGCGATTACGTCGTGGACGAAGCGCAGCTTGTCGATCACCGGGTTGGAAAGGACGAACGGGTAGCCGTCTTCCAGGCCGAGACCGCGATTGAGGTTGTTCAACACGTGAGTCACCGGGAGCCAGCTTTCGATCATCTGCTCAAAGGGCCAAGGGGGCTCGCCGAGTGTCTGCAGGGACGGCTCATCTTCGCGCAAAGGAGCGAGCGAAAGCCCGCAGGCGGCCGCCGTTTCCAGCGCATCGGTCATGTGCAAATAATGCGCCCAGGTTTCGGCCCAGTCTTCCCAAGGATGCGAGGTTGCGTAAGCCGAGATGAAGCGTTGTGGCCAGTCGGCGGGCGCACCTTGTTGATAGTGGGTCTGCAAAGCTTGATCGTAGCTCACGCTCTCATCACCAAAGACGGTGCGAAAGCCTTCCAGCTCCGAGGTGTCCTTGATGAGCAAGTCCCAATAATAATGACCCACTTCGTGACGGAAATGGCCGAGCAGCGTACGATACGGCTCGTGCATTGCCAGTCGGCGCTTCTCGCGTTCTGCGGAATCCGCCTCGGCGAGATTGATCACGATCACGCCTTCGTCATGGCCGGTTAGTATGGGGCCTGCCGCCCCCGGTTGGTCGGCTAGGAAATCATAAACCAGTCCGTGCGCATGGTCTTCGATTTTGCTTTTCACCGGCAGCCCGAGCGAAAGCAGGCTGTAAACAAGGCGCCGCTTTGCCTTCTCCATCGAAAACCACGCCTCCGCATTTCCCGCGTCGGAGAGATTGGGAATCGTGCGGTTGAGTCGGCAGCAACTGCAAAGCAGGTTTTCATCCTCGATCGAAACCGCCCAATTGCAGACATTGTGTTGCCGGTAGTTTTCGCAAAGACGGTAGGATTTTCCAGCGGTGGAAGCCCATGTCGTATCGTCTCCCGAAGATTGCAGCGTGCCCAGTGTTTCGGTATCGGGCAAGTAGGCCAGCATGGCACCGCAATTCACACAGCTGGTGTTTTCAAAATAAAGAAGTTGCCCGCATTGGTCGCAGTGAAAGAGTTTCATGAGTGAAGTGGTGTTTGGCGGTAAATCGCGCCGGCCAGGGTCACTGGCCGGGCGATCTGAGGGGAATCTTTGATCAAGGCGTGGGACTGCCGAAATGGCCTTCCTTCGATTGCACGGTGTCGTTCTTGAGCACGATGGTTACGCTCGCGTTGTCGTTCGAGTAGGAATAGGTCGTTTTCGTGCCGCCAACGATCGGGATCGGCTCGGTCTTGGAATCGGTCGGCGAGCCGAGGATGGATTTCACCTCGGCGGCGGACATGCCTTCATGGACCCGGTCGAGATTGGCTTGGGTGAGGGTAATGGGAGACCCGCCGCCGCAGGCTCCGAGGAGGGAAAGTGCTGTTATGCACAGGAGTTTTTGAGAGACATTCATGCCCGGAATTCGCGGCGGAATTTGGAAGTGGATGTAAAACAGATGACCGAAGTGAAAGCCAGTGAGGACTTCGGGTTGAAAGGGGATCTGGCCAGGTGGAAACAGGTGCGGAACCAGATTCATGCAGAAGTCTGCGGGCGCGGCTTTGATTCCACTCGCGGCACTTTCACCCAGTATTTTGGCGGGAAGGAACTGGATGCGAGCCTGTTAATGATGCCGCTGGTGGGCTTTCTCCCCGCCGACGATGAACGGGTACGCTCGACTGTGCTCACTATTCAAAAGGAACTGATGTATGACGGCTTTGTCCTGCGCTACAGCCCGGCTGATTCGGCCAAGGTGGATGGACTGCCGCCGGGCGAGGGGACGTTCCTGCCGTGTTCATTCTGGATGGTGAGCTGCCTGCACCTGATCGGTCGCCACGACGAGGCGATGGAGATGTTCGAGCGCCTGCTCGGGTTGCGGAATGATCTCGGACTGCTGTCGGAGGAATACGATCCGGTGAACCGCCGCTTGCTCGGAAATTTCCCCCAGGCATTCAGCCACGTGGCGCTGATCAATTCTGCCAACCGGCTCACCGGAAGAGGAATGCCGGCTTCCAACGGACATGAACCAACCGCGAAAGTTTCCGGCACTTAAAAATTGCAAAAAATTTTCAAACCAAATGCGCCCTGCCCACCGTTTGCCTGATTGAAAAATGAAAGGGCTTCTGCATGTTTAATCCAGCACCAACCACCGGCATTCCAGCTATGGAAGAACTTAACCCCAACCGCAACATCTGGCCCGGGAAGCCTTATCCCCTCGGGCCGGCGGTCACGCCGGAGGGAACCAATTTTTCCATCTTCTCGGAAAATGCGGAGAGCGTGGAGATTTGTCTTTTCACCCGCCCGGAAGACACCGAGCCGAGTGAGGTCTATCAGATCACGGAGTTTACCGATCACGTGTGGCATTGTTTTTTGCCCGGGGTGAAACATGGTCAGCTCTATGGGTATCGGATTCATGGGCCATACGAGCCGCAGGCGGGGAAGCGCTTCAATCCAGCCAAGCTGCTACTCGATCCATATGCCAAGGCCATTACCGGGCCGTTCAAATGGGGACCGGAAATGTTTGCCTATCAGTTCGGCGGTGATAATCCCGACCTCACCAAGGACGATCGTGACAACGCAGCGGGGATGGCCAAGTCCGTGGTCGTGGATTCCGCATTCGATTGGAGTGGAGATCGCCGTCCCGATACGCCACTTGCGGAATCGGTGGTTTACGAAGTCCATGTAAAAGGCTTTTCCAAGCGCTGTCCAAACATCCCCGAGCATCAGCGGGGAACTTACGCGGGAATCGGTAGCGAGTTTGCGATCGAGTATTTCAGGGGGCTTGGCGTCACGGCTGTCGAACTCTTGCCGGTGCATCATTATGTTAACGACGATTATCTGGAGCAAAAAGGGCTCTCCAACTATTGGGGCTATAACTCCATCGGCTACTTTGCCCCTCATGCCGCCTATTCCGGTAGCGGGACCGAAGGTGGGCAGGTAATGGAATTCAAGCAGATGGTGAAGAACCTGCATGCCGCCGGGATCGAGGTGATTCTCGACGTGGTTTACAATCACACAGGTGAGGGGAATCAGAACGGTCCGACACTCTGCTTCCGTGGCGTGGACAACACGGCCTACTATCGAGTGGTGCCCGACAACCCACGCTACTACATGGATTACACCGGGTGCGGCAATTCCCTAAACATGATGCACCCGCGCGTGCTGCAAATGATCATGGACAGCCTGCGCTACTGGGTGCTGGAGATGCATGTGGATGGCTTCCGCTTTGATCTCGCCTCCACGCTGGCGCGCGAGTTGCATGAGGTAAACCGACTCTCTGCTTTTTTTGACATCATCCACCAAGACCCGGTGCTCTCGCAAGTGAAGCTTATCGCCGAGCCGTGGGACATCGGTGAGGGGGGCTATCAGGTGGGTAACTTCCCCGTGCTCTGGGCGGAGTGGAATGGGAAGTATCGCGACTGCATTCGCAAGTATTGGAAGGGCGACGCAGGAAACATCGGTGAATTCGCGATGCGTCTCACGGGCAGCTCGGATCTCTACCAGCACGACGGCAAGCGCCCGTATGCGAGCATCAATTTCATCACCGCGCACGATGGGTTTACGATGCATGATCTGGTGAGCTACAACGACAAGCACAACGAGGCGAACCAGGAGGACAATCGCGACGGCGATAGCAATAACAGTTCGTGGAATTGCGGGGCCGAAGGCGCGACCGAAGACGCCGCCATTCTCGCTCTGCGCCGTCGCCAGATGCGCAATCTCTTCACCACCCTCTTACTTTCCCAGGGGGTGCCAATGATCTCCGGTGGGGATGAGGTGGCCCGTAGCCAGGGGGGCAACAATAATGCTTACTGCCAGGATAATGAAATGAGCTGGATTTCATGGGATCGCACCCCCGAGCAGGAGACGTTGAAGAAATTCGTGAGCGATCTGATCCGTTTTCGCAAGGTGCATCCGGTCTTCCGCCGTCCCAAGTTCTTTCAGGGGCGGCCAATCCGCGGAACGGGTATCAAAGACGTAATGTGTCTCAATCCTTCGGGCAAGGAAATGAACGATGAAGAGTGGAATAATGGCTTTGCCCGTGCGCTGGGGCTGTTGCTCAGCGGGCAGACGATGGACGTGCAGGATGCCTACGGAAAACCGATCACGGACAATACGTTTGTTGCTTTCTTCAACGCGCACCATGAGCCCATCCAATTCAAGCTGCCGCGCGTGGATGGAAGTCGTGCTGGCTGGAGCCTGATCCTCGATACCAATCGAGAGGAAGGCTTCCTCGAATCCCGCACTCAGCATGCCACTGGTTCCACGTTTGAGGTGGCACCGCGATCCGTAACCGTATTTCGGCATGGGCGCCGCGGTCACCAAGCATCACAAGCGTAAAGGCGTTTAGCAACATCTCCTGCGGAGTAGGAAAAAGTCCTACCCCGCATAGGCGGGGGGGCGCAGCGAGGCATGGACTGTGCGCCAATTGTTAAGACGCAGTCAGGCGAATAACATCATTACGTCCTGACTTATGAAAACTGAGAATGATTTGACGGTGCTGGCGCGGATCTCGCGCTCCCAGCTTTACCGCGACTATGCCCTGGCCTTCGAGGAGGCGACCGGTTTGCCGCTTACGTTGACTCCCGCCGAAGACTGGCATCTGGCGCATCAAGGAAGGCGAAAGGAGAATCCCTTCTGCATGCTCCTTGCCCGGCAAAACAAGGCGTGTGCCGCCTGCCTGCAAACTCAATACGAACTCGCCGCCGCAGCGAAGGATCGCGCCGGAACGGTAACCTGCTTCGCCGGGCTCAACGAGACCGCTGTGCCGCTACGGTTGGGGGAGCAACTGGTTGGTTACCTGCGCACGGGCGAGGTGTTGGTCAATCCGCCGACCGCCAGGGACTATTCCCGCGTGGCGCAAAAGCTGCAAAGCATGGGGATTTGTGTCGAGGGCGACGAATTCCGCGAAGCTTATTTCAAAACGCGAGTGTTTACGCATCGTCAGTATGAATCGGTGGTCCATCTCCTGAAGGTCTTTGCCCAGCATCTCATGATGACGCTCAACCAAGTGCTGGTGCAGATCGAGCACGCGGAGCCGGCGGGGATTACGCGAGCCCGGAGTTTTATTGATCTTCATTATGGCGAGGATTTGTCGCTCGCGCGGGTGGCACAGATCGCCGGAATGTGTACGTTTTACTTCTGTAAGCAGTTCAAGAAAGCCACAGGCTGCAGCTACACCGAGTATCTCAACCGCATCCGCATTGAGCGGGCCAGGGAGGAGTTGTTGAAACCGCAGGCCCGGGTGAGCGAGGTGGCCTACGAGGTGGGTTTTCAATCGCTCACTCATTTTAACCGTATTTTCAAGAAGCTCACTGGCGAGTCCCCGAGCAGCTATCGCACCCATCTGCCGCTGGCCCGGGCGGCTTGAAGGTTTACCCGGGTTGGTTAATTGGTGCTTCCGGTCGCCACTTTTTGCTCCTTTGCGGCCCGGGAGTTTGCTTTCCTTGTCACTTAGTTATGGCCACCAGCAAGCAGTCCAAGCCCGCCTCCTCGAAAGTCGAGGAAGTATTCCGTGAGCTGACCGAAATCAAAGCCGCGCTGGATGCCCATTCGATCGTGGCGATCACCGATCCAGCTGGAAAAATCACTTACGTAAACGACAAGTTTTGTGAGATTTCCAAGTACTCGCGCCCGGAATTAATGGGGCAGGACCATCGCATCATCAATTCCGGTTATCATTCCAAGGCTTTCTTTGCACAGCTTTGGAAAACGATCGGTCGCGGCAAAGTATGGCAAGGGGAGATTAAAAACCGCGCCAAGGACGGTTCATCTTATTGGGTGGATACGACGATTTATCCCTTCCTGGGGGCAAATGGGAAGCCGCGCCAGTATGTGGCGATCCGCACCGATATTACTCATCGCAAGGAGGATACGCTCAATCTCAAGTTGCTGGCCGAGGAGTTGGTCGCGAAGAACCAGGCGCTGGAAACCATGGCGTATGTGGTTTCGACCGCGCTGGATGGTTATGTCCGGCTGGAGCGTGGGGGACGGTTTCTGGAGGCGAACGAAGCTTTTTGCAATCTCCTCGGTTGCCCGGCGCAGGAGCTGTTGCGCGCGCGTTCGCTCCATCCGAAACTGGTCGATTTCTGGGCGGGAATTCGCCCGTATGCGGAGCGATTGCGGGAGCATGAATCCGCCCGATTTTTTGTCCGATTGCCAACGGACAAGGGGGGGGAAGTGGAAGCGGAAATTTCCCTCCGCTGCGAGGCCGGGGAGCTGTATGGGTTTGTTCACGACATTTCGCAGCAGCGCCGGTTGGAGCGGGAGATCACCCAGGCAGCTACCGAGGAGCGACGGCGCATCGGGCAGGAGCTACACGACGGCCTCGGGCAGCAACTCACGGCCCTGGAAATGATGACTCATGCGTTGGCCCGGGAGCTAAGGGAGACCTCGCCCGGGCAGGCGAAGGTGGCAACGGAGATTGCCCAATTCATCCGCCGGGCCGTTGCGCAATCGCGAGAGCTGGCCCACCATCTTTCCCCGATGGCTTCCGGTGGCGAGGGGCTCATGGTGTCACTTCATGAACTCGCGCGCATGACCTCGCTTACGGGAGTGGTTTGCGAATTTCATTGTGAGCAGCCGGTGGGGATCAGCGATCAAACGGTGACCGCACATTTATATCGAATCGCGCAGGAAGGCGTCACGAATGCGCTGAAACACGCCCGGGCCAAGCGGATCGAAATCCGGCTCGAACACACCTTCGACCAGATCAAGCTTTTCATTCAAGACGATGGCTGTGGGATCCTGCAACGGCGTGCCAAAAGCGAGGGCATGGGACTGCCGGTCATCGAGCATCGCGTGCAGCTCATGGGCGGCCAGCTTTCCGTGCAATCGAAACGTGGAAAAGGGGTGCGCATCGTTTGCCTGATTCCCAAACCCTCATGAAATCCAAAGCTCCTCCCAACGTCCGCCCAAAGACTGCCCCGCCCGCGGCGGATCAGCGAAAACGCGTTTTCCTGGTGGACGATCATCCCATGATGCGCGATGGCATGAGCCGGTTGCTGAACAGCGAGCCCGGCCTGGTGTGCTGTGGCGGAGCCGGAAGTGCGGAGGAGGCCATTAGCCTGATTCCCGGATGTCAGCCAGACCTCGTCATCACCGACCTCACCCTGCCGCAGCGCAGCGGGCTCGATTTGATCAAGGATCTCATCGCCATGGAGGCCCGGTTGCTGGTCTTCGTCTATTCGATGCACGACGAAAACTTCTATGCCGAGCGGGCGCTGAAGGCTGGCGCGCGCGGGTACCTGATGAAAGAGGAGGGCAGCGAGAAAATGCTCGAGGCCGTGCGCCGGGTGCTGGCGGGAGAGATTTGCGTGAGCTCGCGCATGGCGGCAAAGATTCTTACCCTGTTTAGCGGACCGAAACCGCGCGGCTCCGATTCGCCGATTCAAAAGCTCAGCGATCGCGAGTTCGACGTTTTTCAACTCATCGGCCAGGGGAAATCCACCAAGGAGATCGCTGAGCAGCTGCACCTGAGCCACAAAACGGTCGCAGTTCACCGGGGGCACATCAAGGAAAAGCTCGGATTGAAAACCGCCGGCGAACTGGTCCACCACGCGATTCGCTGGACGGAAGCTCAGCGGGAGTAGGGGAGATGCGCGTGGATGAAAATCCATGCGCAAAATGCCAAGGATCGGCCAAGATCCGGTGAGCGAGTGGGCAGGGGATATCCGACCTTGCCAGTAGCAAACGAAAGCTACTTATGAGCACCATTGATCTCTCGAACTACGGCATTTATGTGCAGAATGTGCTGCGCAACCCGGCCCCGGCCCGGCTTTACCAGGATGCCATCCTTTTTGAACCCGGCACCGCCATCTCCGATGCGGGAGCCCTGATCGCCTACTCGGGCAAAAAAACCGGCCGCTCGCCGCAGGACAAGCGGGTGGTCAAAAATCCCGCTTCGGAACATGAAGTATGGTGGGGCCCGGTGAATGTGGCCATGGACGAGCTCGACTTCCGGATCAATCGCGAGCGAGCAGTGGATTATTTAAATACCCGCGAACGCCTGTATGTGGTGGATGCCTTCGCCGGCTGGGACCCAAAGCACCGGTTGAAAATCCGCATCGTCTGCTCGCGCCCCTACCATGCACTCTTCATGCACACCATGCTCATCCGCCCCACCCAGGAGGAGTTGGTGGATTTTGGCGAGCCGGATTATGTGATTTTCAACGCGGGTGAATTTCCCGCCAACCGTCTCACGCATGGGATGACTTCGAAGACCTCGATCGATCTCTCCTTCGAGGCGAAGGAAATGGTGATCCTGGGGACCGAATACGCCGGGGAAATGAAGAAAGGCGTCTTCACCATCATGAATTACCTCATGCCCAAGCGCGGCCTGCTTTCCATGCACTGCTCGGCCACGGCCGATCCGCAGACCGGACGTTCCTCGGGTACTGTTCGGACTCTCCGGCACCGGCAAAACCACGCTCTCCGCCGATCCCAAGCGCCAGCTCATCGGCGACGACGAACACGTGTGGGGCGACGAAGGCGTCTTCAATATCGAAGGCGGCTGCTACGCCAAGACCATCGATCTTACCCCGGAAAGTGAACCGGATATTTTCAACTCACTGCACTTCGGGGCGGTGCTGGAAAACGTGGTCTTCGATGAGGCGGTGCACCAGGTGGATTTTCACGACACCAGCATCACCCAGAATACCCGGGGGGCGTATCCCATCGAGTTCATTCACAATGCCAGGGTTCCTTGCCTCGCGGGCCAGCCGACCGATATCATCTTCCTCACCTGCGATGCCTTCGGCGTGTTGCCGCCAGTCTCCCGGCTCTCCACCGAGCAGGCCATGTATCACTTCATCTCGGGCTATACCGCCAAGGTGGCCGGGACCGAAGTGGGGGTAACCGAGCCGTCGGCGACCTTTTCGGCCTGCTTCGGGGCGCCGTTTCTCGTCTGGCATCCGGCGAAGTATGCCGAGTTGCTGGCGGAGAAAATGAATCAGCACCAAGTGAACGTGTGGCTGGTGAACACCGGCTGGTCCGGCGGTCGTTACGGAGTCGGCTCGCGCATCAAGTTGAAATATACCCGGGCGATCATCGACGCCATTCACAACGGCTCGCTGGCTGGCGCCTCCACGCAGGTCGATCCGATCTTTGGCTTTGATATCGTCACCGCCGTTCCCAACGTGCCCGCGGAAATCCTCGTCCCCGAAAACACCTGGGCGGACCAGGCGGCCTTCCAGGCCACCGCCCGGAAGCTCGCCGGCTTGTTTGCCGAAAATTTCAAAAAATACGAAGCGGGGGCCGCACCCGGCATAAAAGCAGCCAGCCCCAAGGCCTAGGCCCGCCCAGCGTCTGCGGACTCCCTCAAGTCAGGACCCGCACTGCGACAGTCGCGATCACGAGAGAGATCGCGGCTGTTGGCATGGAAGCGCAACCCGCTTGAAGTCGTCCCGCGTTCCGCAGGGCGGCTTTTGGCGCTTCTCCATGGGGGGGAAATATGAGGGGCACCCACCGGGATCACCAGAGAAATTCACAACCCACCATTAAGCCTTTGAATCCAGATAAAAACCAAGTGGAGCCTGGCGGGTCGTCTCCCTTTTTGCCAAATCCATCTCAAAACTCCGATAAAGAAGCATTCAAAGTCTTTCGCTTTATAGTGGCTGGAGCCTGCTCCAGTGCCACTTAGTAAAGAGGCGTGGAGCTAGGTTTCAAAAAAACCAAATGATCCTCCATGCTCATCCTCTGCTAGCGGTGCTCCACGTGATGCTTACCCTCTTGAGCCCATGCTCCGGGATGACTACGGTCCGGCCTCCACTTCGGAAGCGGTCCCGGGGAGAGGGGTGCCGGTGCTGATGCGGTTGTTAAACGTATCGGCAACATAGATGGTCCCGTCCGGCCCGGCCAGGATGCCGAAGGGCTGGTCGAACTGCGCGGCGCGCCCGGTGCCGTCGTTGTAGCCAATCGCCCGCGGTTGGCCGCCCATGGTGGTCACCCGTCCATCCGGGGTGATTTTTCGGAGGGTGCAGGATTCGGGAAAATAAGGCCGGATTGCGGTAATTCGTAAAACCGACTGTGGATCGAAAGGAGCAAAGCTGCAATCGGTCACCCAGATATTCCCGGTTGGATCCACCGCAACCCCCACGGGAAACCCAAATCGAGCGTCACTTCCCATTCCGTCCCGTTCCCCCGGCACACGCAACTTGCCGGCAAAAGTCGTCACCACTCCATTGGGAGATACTTTGCGCACGGCATAATTGAGCGTGTCGGCGACATAGAGGTTTCCACTTGCATCCATGGCAATTCCCACCGGCCAGCTAAAAAGGGCGTCTTGCCCCGAGCCATCTTTTGCGCCGGCGACGGCAGGCTGGCCAGCCAGGGTGGTTACCACTCCATCCGGGGTGACCTTGCGAATGGTTCGGTTTCTAGTATCGGCCACGAAGAGATTGCCGGTGGCGTCACGAGTGATTCCCATTGGGAGGTTGAAGGCAGCCGCTTCCCCTTTTCCATCTGCGCTGCCAATATCTCCCGGGTAGCCAGCAAGAATGCTGGAGGTGCCATCCGGGAGAATTTTTTCGATGGTATGGAGGCTGGTCAATACGGCGTATAATTCGCCGCCTGCTCCGGCTGCGATCCCAAATGGATATCCCAATAAATCACCCCGAGGCGAAGCCGGTGGCTGGAAATTTACGCTGGTCACGGTTCCATCGGGAGCAATTTTCCGGATGGGGTAGGGATTTGCTCCATCGTCAATTGACTGGACGCCGAAGAGGTAAATATTGCCGTCGGTGACATAGATGTTCCCCGATGGGTCCATCGTAACTCCCAGCGGCGAGGCGACTCTCACTTCATCCCCTTTTCCATCCACATTACCCGTCTGTGGAATGGCTCCGGCAAAAGTGGTCACCTCTCCATCGGGACGAATCTTTCGGATCAACGAACTTCCTCCATCTCCGACATAGATATGGTCGCCTTGATCAATTCGGATCGACGTCGGAGCGCAGAAAAGAGCGTCAATTCCTGTCCCATCCACATTTCCACCGAAGAAGCTGAATCCCCCGGCCAAAGTGCTTACTATTCCTCCCTTGGAAATCACTCGAATGTTTTGGCCCAAGTCGTCTGCCACATACAGATTCCCCTGATGATCGAGAGCTAAGCCGGTCGGCGTAATAAGACCTGCGTGCATTCGAGGTTCCTCAGCCAGGCCAGTGCCGTCCCCCCCGGCAATGGTTGTGACGGTTCCGGTCACGGAGATCTTGCGAATCTTCCGATTGTAATCGTCGGCCACATACACGTTTCGCGCGGAATCAACCGCCACATCTTGCGGGAGATTGAAGCGGGCGTCGCCCCGAAAGCCATCGCGATCGCCCGGCTGCAGGTTCCTGCCGGCCAGCGTCACGACCGCGCCATCGGGAGTCATCATCCGGATGGTGGCGCCTGCGACATCGGCGATGTAGAGATTGCCCGCATCGTCCAAAGCCAGTCCCCCCAGCGCATTAAAGCGGGCCTGCCCCCGATAGCCATCGGCCCCGCCCCGATGATTCGGATCTCCGGCGAGGGTGCTCACATAGCCATTCAACGCGATCTTTCGAATCGCGGTGTCATCGGCCACATAAATCTCCCCGGCAGCATTCACCGCGATTCCAGAGGGGATATTGAAATGCGCCTCGCTGCCAAATCCATCTTGAGTCCCCTGCGAGAATGGTTTTCCGGCGATCGTGGTGGTGCGTCCGCCGGGCGTGATCTTGCGAATCACCATATTCACCACATCCGCGACATAGACGTTGCCAAATTGATCAGTCGCCAGTGCTTCCGGGACGTTGAAGGCGGCGTTGGCCCCCTTGCCATTGTGGTAGCCGGGACCGCCGGGCTTGCCGACGAAGGTGGCCCATTGGTAAAGCGGAGCGGCCTGGGCGCGGAGAGCCAGGCCCGCGGTCGCGAGGAGGATCAATACTAGCGTTCGCATTTCATTTAATCTTTTGTTGGATTTTCAATTACCATCCTTATTAGTTGAGTATCAGTACCAATAGTAAGAATTGCCCCGAATAGCACAAACGACGATTTCCCCGCACCACCACATGGTAACAGCCCCTTTTCTCGTCGGAAAAAGGATTCATTTTTAATAAAGAAGGGTCTTATGTAGCGGTTGTTCATTGCTGCTCAGGTAGTTGCACCGATTCAGCTCTCAACTGCTACATAAGACCCATACGAATTGTTGGAGCCGGATCATTTGGCCCCCCTCCATTATCGAGCCTAAATCCCCAATCTCCCTCAGTAACAATGCCAGATGGTGTAGTTATAGAACTTACGGATGCTGTTAGTCCCTCACCAGTTACTATCCCGGTATGCCCCCATTCTCCATGTTGCTGCGCAATCACAGCGCCTTCCATCCCGTATGCTGGAATAGGAGAAGTCCAACCTGGAATATTTACCCCCGTATCTGCCCACTCGTGAATCAAACACATAAACGCCCGAAATGAGCTGTCCTACATAAACTTGGCCCCCCAGCAAATTTTGAGGATCCTGAACGGCAGTAACCGTCGCAGAATACTGCAGAGTAACAGGTGTTTGCGCCATTGCATGCGAGGCACTCAGGACACCGGCAAACCCCAAAATCATTCCAATAATTTTCTTCATAAAAACCATCTCCCAAAAAACTTATTACGCATCAGAAACCTTCACCCGATGCGGCGGAGAATGTTCAAATCCCCTTCATCCGGCAATTGGAAAATTAAAGCAATGTTACAAATACCTCATAATCAGCGTATTGCAGTTCAGGGATTTTAAGCGATATCACAAATATATCATTTGTTTAACCTTTGTTGAAAATACTTGAAATTAACCGGAGTTTTCAGTGTCGGGTTGTATTTTCGCTATTGGTAGAATCCATTTTTTAAAAATGAATCCAGATGAGCAGTGGATGTCGCATCCATGCCGGAACCTTGCCTTTGCACTTCATTACAGAGACACCGTAATGGAGACTTCCCGAACTCTCCACCTGGCGTCCGATCTACCGAAATTCCGAAAAGTTCTTTACGGTAACGATCAAAGTTGTTTGATTCCGTGCCGACGTGGACTGTGTAATCAAAGGCATGAGGGGATGAGGGACTTCCTTCGTCGCGGCAGTGCTAAGTTTCGACAACTTCCGGGGCTATTTCACGAAAAAAACTGCGCAAACATTTCCAGATCAATAGCAGAATAACGAAGCAGAAAGCACCAAGGCGAGACACATCAATTTGGTGCGGTGAAAAACCACACAATCCAATCGGCAAAACTGAAATTGAACATGCAATCGAACAAACGACACCTTGATTTTCTGGATCTGCTTCGCGGCGTGGCGATCCTTTCCGTGTTCGCCTTCCATGCGATGTTGATCGCCTTCACCAAAGACCAATTGCCGTGGGGACATTGGTTCGTCGATGTAAAGGCTGGAAAATCCATCCTTCCACTATTCCCAGTCACGCTGGGGTGGGCCGGGGTGGCGATCTTTTTTGTGGTCAGCGGTTTTTGCATCAATCTGAGTTTTTCCAATGGAAGGCCTGGCGACTGGGCAGGATTTTTCACCCGTCGGTTTTTCCGAATCTACCCGCCATACGTTCTTGCTTTACTGCTTTTCGCCTTTTTCTTCCCGCTCACCGCCCATGCCTTTGCCACCGCGGATGATTGGAAGTCCCTCGGGCTGCATGGCGCGCTGCTCTATAATTTCACGAGCTACTTTTACAGTTTCAACGCCGCGTTTTGGAGCATTGCCGTCGAGGCTCAGCTTTATCTCCTCTACCCCCTATTGATGCTGATCGTCGGGAAAATGGGATGGCAACGCGCGCTCATCATCACCGGAGGAATCGAATTCGCCATGCGAGGCGCATCGGCGATCTTTTTCACTTTGAAGGGCGACCACCTTCCGCACTGGTTCTCCGGTTCGCCCTTCTTCTTCTGGTTTAGCTGGAGCATCGGTGCCGCTCTGGCTGCCGCCTATATCGAGAAGCGTCCGCTACCGTTTACCACCAGGGGCCCCGGCTTTTGGTTGGCGCTCGCGGTGGCAAGCACACTCGCCAAGCCGCTGGAGTCCTTTTCCTTCGCATTTTTCGCACTGGCCACCGCGAGCTATATCGCGCGTTATCTCCAAGCCGACTCGCTCCCCGCTCAAGCCGGTTTTTTGCGGAAACATCTCAGTTTCCTTGGCACAGTCAGCTATAGCTTTTACCTGCTCCACATGCCGGTCATTACCTGGCTGGCCCACCTCTACCGCCAGCACGGAGTCATGATTAACCGGACCTACCTCATGTTTGCCGTGTGCCTGAGCACCTACTTCATCATCCTCTTTGGGTCGTGGCTTTACTACAAGGTCATCGAGCTTCCGAGCATCGCGTTGGGAAAACAATTTTTGAAAAACTGGAAGGCCGCCGCCATTGAGTCTGCGGCACTCTCCCATCCTGAGTAAATAGCCACTGGCAACCGCTGTCCATCAGCACTGCCGCGATCGCCTTCATAACCGGCGATGACGGTGGAACTGCCATCGGGCGCAATCTTCTCGACGGTCGAAAAATTCGGGATGACGACAAGAAGATTCCGCTCTCCGTCAGCAACCACCCCGGAAGGGTAGCCAATATATTCTCTCGGTGGAGAAAACGTATTGGCTGTATCTCGAAAATGAGATTACCAGCGACGATTTGGGGAAGTTCTTCAAACCGCTCGAATTACGGCAGAAGCAGTTGGAAGAGGAGATTCCGCGCATCCAGGCCGACATGGACTTTTTCGAGGTGAACCAGTTCTCAAGCGACCAAATCTTGAACGACGCCCATGACCTTCAAAGCCGGTGGCCGGGGTTGGACAACTCCGAGAAGGGGAAGATCGTCGAGTGTATCACCAGAGGATCGAGATCACCATCGAGCGCTGTTATCTTCCCTCGTCTGGAGAAATGTTAAAAGGGGAGTGGAGCCTAGCGGGTCGTCTCCCTTTTTGTCATTTGCGGTTCAAAGTGACGAGAGGACAGCGAGCAAATTAGTCATTTTACAGTAGTCGGAACCTGCTCCAGTGCCTTTTTAAGGTTCGGTTCAACCTGCTTTGTGAAGCAATACCCTCGCTGGGATCGCGCTTTCAGAATTGTTTTGGTGCACGCCTCATGGACGAAGTTAGGTCGCTCAGGTTTTGTGCTAATTTAATGAAATGTGGCGCGAATTGCTGGAGAGTCAGAAAGTGTTTCGCAAATGATGGAAAACTAACCGTCCTCAATTATTCGTCGGCAGATCAAGTCCCGTCAAAAGCGTAGATTCGACCTTAATCTTTACAGAGAAAAGTAGCCGTGCATCGCTGAATGATGAGTGATGAGATATGAAAATCCTCGGCCTGAGCAATCCTGCGCAATTTATCTTTGGCTGAATTTATAGTCGATCCCGACTTGATTTTAATGCGCGGTGAAACCGCCATCCACCGGCAGAGCAACGCCGAGCACAAGACTGGCGGCGGGGCTGCATAGCCATAACACGGCGGAAGCAACTTCTTCGGGTTTTCCCATCCGGCCAATCGGCTGCCCTTTGAGGAATTCGTTCATTGCCGCAGGGTCAATTCCGTCTCCCATGGGGGTTTGAATGCAGCCTGGGCAAACCGCATTCACCCGGATGCCTTCGGCAGCCACATCGAGTGCCGCGCTTTTCGTCAGCCCGATGACTCCATGCTTGGTCGCGTGGTAAGCGGCCCGTCCTGGCAACCCGACAAGACCTCCTAGCGAGGAGCAATTCACAATCGCGCCGCTGCCCTGCTTTTTCATCTGAATAAGCTCATGTTTCATGAAGGCCCAAACTCCACGCAGGTTGACTGCATTTACCGCGTCATAGCCTTCGCTGGTTTCATCCGTCAGCGGGCACATCGGACCGAGGATGCCGGCATTGTTATAAGCCATGTCGAGTTGGCCGAATTCGGAAACGGCGCGATCGACTACTGATTTCGCGAAGTCCTCGTTAGACACATCACCAACCATAAAGCTCACTTTGCCACTGGCGGCTTTAATTTCGCTGGCAAGATCCTGAACCTTTGGTTCATTGCGATCCACCAACACCAAGGCCGCTCCAGCCTCGGCGAAGGCTTTGGCGGTTGCCCACCCAATTCCGGATGCTGCGCCGGTAACCAATGCGACCTGACCTGAAAAATCATACTTTACGTTCATCTTTTCCTTTCGTGTTTGTTTCTTGTTCGTTTTAATTTGGGTTGTTCCTTTGCCGCTCAAGGCGGCATGCTGTGCAGTGGAATCAATTTCCCGACCCCGCTTACGTTCCTTTATTCAAGACCTTGAGCGTGAGAAGATGGCGCGTTAGCCCGCTATCTATGCCGTTTGGTTGTTGCATGCCCTGAGCTTCGCACAGTCCGGTCACGCCTTCTCTCGTGATGCTGCTGCGACTATCGCGATCCTGCGGTAAACTAAAGGAAGTAGTTAAATGGAATTACGAAACGCAGTCGGAGTAATCCCCGCGACACGGCGAAACACTTGAGCGAAGTGGCTCGGACTGGTGTAACCCACTTCAAGGCCAATCTCGATCAAGGTCCGCGAGGTCTCACGGATCAACCGCTGCGCACGGCTAATTCTCTCGCGAGTGACGAATTGCAGCGGGGTCACGCCAGTCGTTTCCTTGAAGACGTGGGAAAAATGGGAAGCACTCAGCTCCACCAACCGGGCGAGGCGATCAATGGAAATGTCTTCCGATAAGTGTTCGGAAACATGATCTTGGACTTTCCGAAGTTGTCGGATGGTCAAGCCACCCCGGTATTCCCGAATCACGCCGCTGGGAGTGGTGTATTGCTCCACCAGATGCGTCGCAAAAAGCTGGGTTATTGCAGCGACGCGCGACGACTTTCCCGAAACGCCGGAAGCGAGCATTTCCAAGCACGTCCGGCAGATATGCCAAAGAATTTCGTCGCTACCAAAAAAATCGGCGACCTCTACTTGTGCAGACTGGCCAGGATATCGAACTTCAACAGCGGCCAAAAACGGCTCGACTGCAAGGTGGATGGAAAGGGATTCAAGTTGCTGTCCTTCGGGCGATTCAAAACGGACCTCGTAAGGACTCTGTGACCGCGTGACAAATAACTCGTGGTCGCGGATTTGACGAGGCAACCACGCACCGCTCACGTCACGTTCATAAAATTCGGCCGCCCCTCGAAGGGTGCATGAAATGTGCGGCTCAGGCGTTGCGGGAACGAGGAGCCGATCGACCACTCTCGGAAACCGGAAATGCCGGGCGAACAGCTCCGGCCATTGTAACGCAGCACTATCGGCGATCACTTCACCGGTCAGATAGTGGGGAAAGGCGGCGGCGGTGGTGCTGTAGGAGAGCGTGTTCAAGCGCATGATTTTACACGCAAGCGCGGAGTTGCAAAACCCCAGCTTCTTGTCTGTGGCCCGGATCGCTTCAAAGCGGTCAAAGACTACGCCAGATGCCACATTATACGCTCAACTTTTGGGCAATCCGCCAGCTCTCTTTCCACAGTGTTGGGAAGGCCGCGCATGATAGTTTGAGCTAGCTCAATGGTGCCGAAGTAGTCGTAAATAACCTGCTTGGTCGCTTTTGCGGCACCCCGCTCTTCCAAAAAGGATCCTTTCAGGGGTGTCTAACAAGGCCGTCAACGAGTTGCTTTCGTTTAGCAAGAGCCATTTGGACAATTGCTGGCACCGCAAGAGGAGCTTGCGGTGGCACCCCGAATTTATAGAGCTGTGGACTTCCCCCTTCGACGTAATAAACCGGCATCTGCGTAGCTACGCTTACTCCTGCAGTGACCTGCACCTCTCCGACATCCGGGATGGAAATTTTGCTTTGAAAAATGAAGCACTTTTCCTCCCCGACATTCGCAACACCCAAATAATTAGAAGGTGATATCCATTTCAATTCATCAAAATCACTCGGAGCACCTGCTGAAATCGCCACCTTTCCATCAGCAGTAAGCGAGACTTCCATGCCGTTCACCCTCCATCTTTCCCATTTCCCACCATTGTTATCGTTCTCGACTTCACGATAAGTATTTCCCGACTTCGTGATGACGATTGAGCGTGGATGAGAAGGCGGTGCTTTCGCAGCCCCAGAGGTGCCATTCTGGTCGGCTTCAGTTTTGACGGGCTTCTTTTCCTTGGTGGATTGTGGAGCGACGAAAACGACTGCCCACTGAGCAAGCGGTGGCAAAGGCTTAATGATTGGACCGGCAGGAAGAGGTGGTTTCTCTAGCTGCTCCTTTGTATCTTGCGCGTGAAGCGAGGCAGCCAGCAGGAGCGCGGCGAGGAGGAGAATTGTTTTCATTCTTTGACGACTTCAATTTGCTTATCTACGACGTTGCCGGTTAATCGATCGATGGCCACGTGAACCCAGTAGCGTTGTTCTCCCTCCACCATAAACTTATCCAAAGTCGTGGCGGATTGAGGATATCTTCCCGTCTGTGCCACCACATCAATCATCAGATTCCAAACGCGGGTCTGCCCCGCCGTGGCCAGTGCCCGAATCGCGCTCTCCCGGTAGCGAGAGATGTTGTTGGTGTAAACGTCCGTGCTGGTTAGATCGGCGCTATATCCATCATAGACCGCAGTGGCTCCAGAGCCAGATTTCCACTTACCGACCAAGTCACCAAGATTCGTGAGCGGCCCTTTACTGGTCGTGGTTGTCCTCGTGATCAGAGCCGTGGCAAGGGTCTGCGCTTCCACGGTCGTCAACGGAGCGGCGTGACCACCGTATTCATCCTTATAAGCACCACTCAAAATCGCTTGTAGCACAGGTGCTTGCCTCGTGTTTAAGTTGACCTTTCCGGCTACCACCCCATCGGCATTATCGGTGTCGTTGATGCAAAAGGCGTCCAGCAAAGGAGCAAAACCGCTTTCTGGAGTTGAAAAATCCAGGTTCTTCCATGGCGTATCCGAAAAAACATATCCCAGTTCACCAACCGTGAGAAATGGACGATTAAGAATGACCTGGCCGACTCTCCTTCTGACGCGCTTCCAATGGAGCAATGAAGGAGGTTGCCAGCGGCTGACCTGCCGTTCCGTCGGGGGTGGACTTTGTCGTATCGGTATAGGCCGCCATGGCTCGACGAACCACGCCATCTGCGTCGGCGTAGCATTGAGCAGCTGTGGAACCGATAACATTCGAATCCGAACTGAAGCGCTTTCGATCATTGGGAGCCGTAGTCGAATTTTGCGCAAAGAGCCCATACCGAAGCGGCTGTTGCGAAGCACTCCAAACTCCATACCAACCTTGCGTCCCATTGCAGGGAGGAACAGCCGCGCTATTTGGACTCAACCCATATCCGGCACTGTTATCCGGGCGCATAGTTGGAACAACATTATGGGCCAGATCAATCCACTGGACACTGGGCGTGCCCTGGCTCGAATTCCCGGGAGGCAACTCGTTTTGTTTGTTGCCATTGTCAACCCGGTCATATTGAAGACCAAACCGGCTGGTGCGGGGATCGAAGCCGGTCGTCGCCCTGGCCCATCCACCCACGATCTGCTGAGGATAAAAGTCTGGAGCAAGTAACGACCGTGTGTTGTACGGAATGGAACTTTCGTTGGCGGAAATGCAATACTTCTCGTCGTAAACTTCGGAGCTTCCCGAGGGGCCGTTTGGATTTTCACAAAGCACTTGATATGTCACCTCCGGAAATGTGGAACTGAGGAAATTCGCTGCGGATCCATCGTTCACAACCATTGTTCCGGCGGTGTAAGTTTTCGTGGGGGTAGTGGGCGGATTACTATTCCAGATGATCGGAGCCTTCCCCAAGTAGATTCCCACATAATACCCAGCCGGTAAGGGTTCCGAGGCCCCATATTGGCTTGCTGGGCCGCCACTCACCTGAATGCCATTTTCGGTGGTAGTCAAACCGTCTGTAGTGCATGCTGTCTGAAAGCCGGGCGCTGAAAGATTGCTTCCGACCCCAGCCCCGTTGGCACCGGCTTTAACCAGCAAGGTGGGCTCTCGATAGAGATCAGGACCATTGGAAAAATCCATCTGGGTATTGGCGGGACTAAGCGTTCGCGACAATGGAGGAGGTACCTGACATAAGCTTGAGTCACCGGATCAAAAGCTTTGCTTCTTACATAAAACACATTGGAAGTATCCGTCGTCGCCGGAGGCAAAGCGGGAGCACCGTGGCAGGCATAAAAATGGAGGCTGGCCGGCGGATTGCCCAACGAACGATTCAAATCCGCTGAATTATAGTTGTGCGGGTTCCAGATTTCCGGCTCCTGGATCAAGATAGCCGTTCCCGGATCGACGATGGGAGTCTGCGGACTCTGCGTCTGATTGTAAACATTGGCGGGCATGGGGCTTGGATTTTTAATCACCCAGACCGAAGTTCGTGTGCAGTATAGATAGGGGAGATTTTCAACCCCGCGGATCTCCTTGGTTGCCAGGCCGCTGGGAGTGAATTGAATTCGGGTTGGGTAACCATCCACATCGAATTGATCGATGATATTGGCTCCAATCTGAATCACCTGGATATCGATCGAACTATCTCGAGTGAATTGGGCTCCATAAGCAGGCAGGTTCCCACCTTGGGAACCCGATTTCCCCAGAGCCCCAGCACTAATGGTGGCTTTTAGTAATTCGAAAAAGTCCGGTTCACGATTTTCCGCCTGCACTTCGTCCAGCCTCTTGATACCCGAACCACCAGCGTGGACATCATAAGACCAAAATCCACCCGCATTCCATTTCAAGCCGAAGTATTTTTCAATGTTATCGTTGGCATCGCCGTTATCAATGCCCTGATCCAGGAAGGCTTGCGTAAACCCAAAATTGTTTTTCAAATCATCAATGTCCGCTCCCGTTTTTCCCTTACTCGGCCCCTTGTAAGTTAGCCAGGCCAGACGTCTCAGTGAAAACCGCTTTTTAATGAGAGGTTCGCCCTGAAGCAAATCGGCCCCATTATTTCGCCCTCCAGTCTTTGTGGTCAGCACCCTCACCGTGAGCAGAGAGGGATTTACCAAACTGTCTTTTCCGGGGCCCGGCTTTCCGGCAGGATCGCCAAGTTCGAAATTACCACCGCTGCCAATCGTTAGAACCTTGGGACCACCAATTCCATTCGCAGGCACATAGGAAGGCTGGTTGAGATCACGGCTGAAAGTGGTCAGATATTGAAGTGCATTTTGAGCATCGCCGGTGCTTGAAAGACTGGTTAGAAATGAAATCAACTGCTCGCGGCTGGTAAAGAGATGATCGGACTGCCCGTTGGATGAAAGCGCGGTGTTGCCGGTCCTTAAAAATCCGATGGTGTTTCCAATGACAAAGTTATAGTAATTATCTTCCCCGCTGCCGGGGCCATTTCCGCTGAAGGTAAAGCCTGGCAGCGCGCCTGCGGGTTGTGCACTCGTATAGTTGCGCCAGCCTACAATTTGGTCTGCGTATTTGGTGCCATTGGCGGCGAAAATCTGAGACAAGTCCGCATAGGACGATGCGGGCTTGTATTTCGTATGACTGCTGGTGGAAGTGGAAGGGTAGCCAGCCACATTGGCGTCCAAAAGCTCGCCTTCGTCATAAATATTGTAGGCATAGCGTCCTACGACGACCCCACCATCAATGGACGCAGTCCCAGTGTATTTGCTGCCCCGGCTAATTGCTGTCGCAGGCAAACTGCTTCCCGAAATATTGTTGCCATTGCGAGTAACGAGAATCCAATAAGGCACCTGAAATTGGGCACTTTTTGGCTTGAGGTTCGCAGGAGATGTTGCCTCGAGAAAGAGAGGCTTGTTCCAACGTGCCGCCGATACAGAACGACCATTCAAAGAGGGCGAATCCGACGCAACATTTGCCGCACGAGCACTGGGAGGATAGGCCGTTGAATTATAATTTGTTCCCGTAAAAAAAGGCTGGCTGCTCCCCCCAATACAGAGGCTTTGTTTGACGAGATTATTCAATGAAGAATCGGCGAGTTCATTTGCCGTTAACACTCTGGCTGGCACGGCGGTTTGTGGACTGCTGGGTGCATATACGCTGCCCGATTGCGGCGCCGGAGAAGGAGCAGTAATCGTGGATCCCGCCGCGACTTCCTGTTTCAGATCATCAATAATCGCCACCACGGCACCTTGCGTAAAGAGTTGCACTTTGGTCTGGTTCGCACTGCTCGTGGAAACCTGGCGGTCAGACAGAGCCCGGGAGAAATACGCGACAACCAGACCCGTGAGAAGAACCACGAATGCCAATACGATGATCAGAGCCACACCGCTCTTATGGCTACTGATCGGACAAAACTGGCGAAATGACCCGAAAGAATGATTTGCGGAGCGGCTCATCTTGATCACGGTTTTTCGATGGATTTCCATGGAGGGAGAGGCATGCGGTAGCTGGGCTGGAGCAGAGGGTCTGAAACGAAGTCTGACGACACCTGCAACCTAATTTCTTCCGATGGATATGGAAACGGTCATTAAGTCATGCGTTTGACTTAATGGGCCATCTTTGCCATGAAAATCTGGGCGAAAACAGCTCTCTATCGGTTCGCTCAAAAGCCGGTGAAATAATTGAGCAGACGGCGAGGGACCCCGCACTGGAGAAGCCAGAGCGGGACGAAATCCCTAATCCATGCGATCTGGGACCGATGGAAAGGCAGGCCAGCTTCTCGGCATCAAGGGAGTGGAGAACTGGAACGGGCGGCTGGTTCGCCCTTTACAACATGCTCGAACTGGCAGCCCTTGCATGCTCCGCTAAATTTTCCGCTGTTAAACAGACCGTTATAAATTCAGAATCAGCGTTTTCCAAGATAGATTACGACGGTTGAAAGCGGAGGAACCGCGACGTCACGGTTGTTGAGATCCATTTTCTTACCGGAAATCAGCTCCACCCCCGGATGGGAACTTGGTGGGATATGAAGCGTATAGGAGTGATCTTCGGTCGTGTTCATCCCGATGAGATAGTCGCCATAGCAAAGAGAATAAAAAGCGGCCTTGCCAAGAAACGGTCCCCAGTCGCCATACGCTGGCGATTTTGCATCATCGGGACGCTTGGAAACAGGCATCGTATCCCCGGCCCATGCCTGGTGAATCTCCTCCCCCGGTGGCGGATTGCCCTTTTCTCGAAGCCGGTCGATCCAGTCTGGACGCTCATAGGTTTTGCCGCTTTCGATCACTTCCACCTCCGGACGCACGGTGGCAAGCCTAGTGATGCTTGGCGTCAGTTCAAAAACCCGCGCCACCCGATTCACGGCATGCTCGGCGCGATAGTATAAGTTGATAAACAGGCAGGTCTCAGCGTGTTTCAGGGCGAGGACGCCATTCTCTTCATCGGCAAAAACGAAATCGGGCTGCCCTGGTGTAGCGGGTAACCGGAATTGGCTTGGAGGCAGTTTGGCAACCGCCGCCCATTCGTCAGCATTCCGCATCATTCCCAACGTATCAGGGTCTTTGAGGCGACTGGCGACATAGGCAAAGTATTGTCCATCCTCCACCGATTGCTGAGCGACTCCAACAATTTTGGGGTCATCCGGGAGCAACGCGGCAGTTTCCATCCACCATGCTTCGCGAATCCCCGGTGCATTATACGCACTGCCTGATAGCGGGTAATGCGCGGTGCGGTTATCAATTTCACTGACGAGTTTCATGCAGCGATTGCCGCTGGCGTCGAATCCGGGATAACGAAAATACCACCGCGCCTCTTGAAGCTTGCGAAGTTGCTCGCGCAGCTTTTCGTCCCCGGTCAGCACCGCCATATCACGAGTAAACGAGAGGATTGTTTCGCCGTACGTGCCGACATAGCCCAGCTCGCGCGAAAGTCCTTTGCGGGTAACGAGGTAATAGTGATCACCATAAGGCTTTTCGCTGCCGCCACCCGGCAGATCACTGCCCAACCAAGGTTCAATTCCTGTCGCTTGGTAAAGGAAGTGCAGCGCTCTGGCTTCGGGTATGGCTCGACTCGCATCGATGAGTTGAAGCGCACGGTTCGCAGTATAGATGTTGGCATCCACGATCATGGATTGGTTGGTGTAGGAGCGGCGGTGGGAGCGCCAGTAATCCACACTTTTCTGTAGGGCATCAGCCCATGCCCGCCCGCGAGGCAGTTCCGTATCCCCCGCCTTGATTTTGGCTTCCATTTCGTTACCGATGTCCGGCCACGTCTGCATGATGGCCTGTCCGAGCGGACCTGCGCCAGACCAGTCCGCACCGGCATAATTTGCATCCCTGGCAGAGTCGTCCGCCATGGCATCGCCATCGCGGATGATCTGCTCGATGGCTTGAGGATTATGAAAGGCAGGCGTCCAGCGGGTTTTATAAGCCTCGCCGAGTAGCAAGACCTCTGCGTTCCGTGCCTTCCGATCGTGACGACTCGTCTTTACCTCTAGCAGCTTCGTCAGGCGCACCTTAACAATTTCTGCTGTGTTCGAGATCACCTCGTCTCCAGATGCGGGTTGTGGACTAGCCGTCGGCGTCTCCCCCTGCTTCTCCGAGGCATCCGGGGCAAAGCGTGGAGCGGTATGCGTGTAGGCGCGGTAAATTCCTCGCGTCGGCTCCGTTAGGTTCCGCTGCTCCTTCTCAAAGGTTGCTCCGTAATACCACATCGAACCAAGCGAAACTATTTTCAAGTCGAGGCTGGTCTTTCCATCCGTAAGCTTCGGCGGAAGCGGAAGGGTAACATAGACAAAGCGACCGGGGGCCAGTGGTTCTTCATCGCACTGGTTCAGCACATCGTAATCACTCTCGATCCGATAGCCGAGTTGGAGTCCGTTTACGAACAGCATGAGCCGCCCCGAATCCACGCCATGATCCGAACCCCACAGTTTTACGGTGACGTAGTTCTGAACCTTCGGATCGACCTTCATGGTCCACTCCAGCGTTCCCCCTTCCCATGGATGCGCACCGCCAGGCAGGAGCTTGCGAGCAGGCTGCTCCAGCCCTCCTTGAAATACTTCGCTCAACTCCGCTTTCAGTTCATGTTTTTGCTCGGAAGAGACGTCCCCAAAGGTGACTTCGTCCTCAACCGCCGTGGGCTGATCTACCATCTCCGCTTTGGCGTAGTCGAAAGCCGCGCCAAGCAGCAAAAGTAGAAGTGGCAAGAGCCAGCGGTTGGAGCGACTGCGGGTTTTTTGATTTTCTTTCATGATCGAGACACTGAGCAGTTATTCGGATGAGGCACGTCGGTACGATGACTTTAGCGCAAGAAGCAGTTGTGCCCTTGAGCAGGCGCCGCCAAGGCGGTTCGGCGGTTACTTCAGGAGATCATTATATGGCGGGAAGATTGACCGGTTCGTTATTCACATCAGCCTTTCGGATTTTCTCAATGGCCTCCAGATGAAGCGCGCCCGAGAAAAAACGGACATTGTCAATTTCACCATCGAACGCTCGATCCGTTGACGTTCGATCATTGCCGATGACGTTCCTCGGATATCTCGAAAAATCGAGCGGCTCGACTTTTTCATTTCGAGTCATTTCGCGCGCCAGCACGACTTCCGAGGTTTTGTTTCCCTGATAAAATGTGGCCTTGCCTGCCGCTCTGTCCCAGACCAGCGCAACGAATGTCCATTGGCCGGAAGGCACCCAGTTCGAAAGCGGCGGTTTGCCTGAGTAAAACCAATACATTTTCGACTGCGGATCTGACAATTTTGCTTCGACACGCCAGATCCATTGGCTCTTCGACTGGTCCCAGATGAGAACCGAGCCGTATGCGCTGTAAAGTGTGGATACATCTCCGCGCGGCTTATACCAAGCGGTGACCGTCAATTCATCACCGCCCTTGGGGGCTTGCAGTGGCGGTATGACGGCCAATGCTTTCGGCGACGATGAGGTATCCACGCTGTAAGCCTTGTCTTCAGGCTTTCCTGAAACACCGGAGCCATCCGGCCCCTGTCCAGCGCCATCTTTGAATTCGACCTGGCCCGGATCATTGAAGCGTTGCTCGTAAAACGCCTGGCCACAAGCCCAAGGGCTCAGCCCCAGGGCGGTTGCAATCGTGATGTACCAGCGGGCATGCCGGAGGCGCGGCTTGTTATGGGTTTTGATTTTCATCGTTTTCTGGATTTATCTGTGGTTGGCGGTGCATTCCGAATATTCGAAGTAGTCGAAGTCCGCGTGGCTTCGTCTCAGGTAAAAGTCTTGCGCGGTAATCCCAACAAACGCCCCGGTGAATTGTCCGCTGGCGCAGTATTCGTCCGACAGTTTGGAGGCATCGAATACCGGACCAATCGCCAGCCAATTCGTACCATTTAGCGAGTATTTAAAAGCCATCTCCTTCTCATGGACGATCACCTTGAGATAGACGCGGCCTTGTCCTGGAATGGCAACCCGGCTGTCCAAGTGTTCGGAGCGCACTCCATTGTCCGCGCTCATCAATCCAAGGCAGCGTGATTTCAAGGAATCGCTATAGTAAATGCGCAGATAGTAGTGATTGATATCATCGTAAAGACAGACCAAGCCGGCCATTTGCTGGAAGTTTTCCGGCTCGAATTCGATGCACGTCTCTGCCTGGAAATGGAATGACTGAATGCGCCGGGCAATCAGGCTGACCTTATTTCGTGAACAGAGCGACTCCCGCCCATGCAATCGCAGGTATCCCGATCGTGCAGTAAGCGATGCCCAAGATTCATCCACCGAATGGCGAAGCGAACACCACTCCGGATCCAGAATTGGACTGTCGAAATCGTCCCGCGGCGGTTGCGGTTCAAAGCCAATTTCGGGAAGAGTCGGCGGCGTCACTTCCAACTGTGCCAGTTGCCCTCCTCCCGCGAGTCTTAGCCACCGATCTTCAGTCCATTCGACTTTCTGTAAGGCCGTCTCGCGCCCCAGCAAACATCGAAGTTCCGGAAGCAACGGGCGGGCACAGATGTGGGCAACATAAGATTCTCCAGTCTGTGTTTCCACAAGTGACCCATGTCCACACTTCTGCAACGCAGAATTCGGATTGTAGAGAAACGGCTTTTTGTAATCCAGATGCTCAATGCCGTTATATTTCTCGGGCGTGGAGGTAAAGAGCGGGTTGTAAGGGCTGGGTTCGTAAGGTCCGCAGATATTCTGCGCGCGCGAGACGATGCAGGCATGACCATAACCGGTGCCGCCTTCGGCTGTCATCAGGTAGTAGTAGCCATCGCGTCGATACAAGTGCGGCCCCTCAACGCACCCCAACTCCACGCTATGGTAGATGTCGTAGCGTTCTCCGATCAGCCGCTTCTCCGTGCTGGAATATTCCTGGAGGCAAATGTAGCCGGGATGCTCGTAGCCTTCGCGGAAGTCCCAAACCAGGGAAACAACCCATTGCCTTCCATCAGCCTCGTGCAGGAACGAGGGATCGAATCCACCACTGTTTAAATAAATGGGGTCCGACCATGGCCCCTCGATGCTGGCCGCAGTAACCAGGTAATTATCAAGATCGAAGAGGTTGCTGGTGAGGCTGTTAACGTGGGTATAGCAAAGGTAAAATAGCTTTTCCCCCTCATTATAAGTCAGGCACGGTGCCCAGATTCCATGTGAAGGAGCCGTCCTAGAAAGATCAAGCTGGCTCTTTCTGGTTAAAGCATGAGTCAGAAGACGCCAGTGCTTTAAATCTCTTCGAGTGATGAATTTCCAAGCCTGGAAACCATTCGAAGGTCGAGGTTACAATATAAAAGTCATCACCATGGCGTAGAATGGCCGGGTCGGGTCGGAAGCCGCGCAAGATTGGATTTTGGATCATTATTTGGAATCTTTTTTAATTGGCTGAATCTTGCCAGGGTTCTGAAAGGAAGTTTTGCCACTTGGGATACCGTCCTCTTTGCTTTGTGTCTCCTGCCCGAAGACCTCCAGTAAAGAGTCCTTTTCGACCAGCTCGATCACTTCCGGGTGCTCATGCACGAACTCTGCGGACACCTCATTGGTCGGCTCGCCAGCGCCGGCCTTTGCCAAGCGGCGCTCATCCAACTGCCGCCGCACCTCCGCCGCCGATGCCTCATTCATTGGAAAGACAAGCGTGCAGACAAGTGCGCCAAGGTTGAAGAAAATGTTGAGCAGGACAGGTACCCAATTCAGGCGGTGCAACATCTCGGGGGACAGCGCTCCGCTGCTTTTTGCTCCCAGCCCAAACCATAAAAGCAAGTAGCCCATCAGCAGTGTGCTGAGTGAGATCGCCATCTTGGTCAGAAGCCCCATCACCGCAGCGAAAAGCCCCTCCCGACGACGACCAGACTGGAGTTCATCCAGATCGCAAACATCGGGCACGATCGCATTGATGAGCGTAAAGCAAAAAGGGGTGAGCAGCGTGAAGATCAACTGCGGGACCAGCAGCAACCAGGGATGCCCCGGTCGAAGCGTGAATGGCTGCAGCAATGCAACGACCATGAGGATGGAAGTTCCGGCCAGGAGGGCTCCTTTTTTTCCAATCCACTTGGAGATCGGCTTCATCAACGGCAGGAGACCAAAGACTAAGACCGTGCCAATCGTAGTTCCCCATCCAATTACCTTGGTGGCAAGCCCCTTATCGCCTTCGCAGACATAGTAGGTTCCAATGAAGACGAGAAATCCGACGACTCCCAAGCGTTGGGCGAAGGTTTGGAACATGTAAACCATCTGAATAATGACGAATGGTTTGTTGCGAAATGCTTCCTTGATCGCAGCGCCAATCGGAGGGTGCTTGCGATTGGTATGAGTGAACCTTTCACGGCATCCCCGTGCCGCCACGAGAGCCGAGAAAATGATGAGCACTCCAACGCCTGCGGCGATCCACCGCATTCCCCAAACTTCGCTGCTGGATCCTTTTACAGTATCCTGAAATGCGTGGGCCAGCGTTGCCGATAGCTTTGAATAATCAAACCCGGCACTAAAGAGGTTATTGACGGTGGTGATGATCCCGTCATGGAAACAGTTCCGCAGCGCCAGCCAATACATCCAACCAGCGCTCAGTGACACCAGCGCGAGGAAGAAACTGCCGACCGCCTGGACCTTCGAGCGTTCGTTGTAATCGTCGGTCAACTCATAACCGACTGCCGACCAAGCCATCGCGTAGATTCCGTAGGCAATGTAAAAAAGAATGCAAAGAGCCAGCAGATATGCGAACTGCACTTTCTCATTCCAGGCGGGATTTGCCCACCAGATCGCGGAAAGAAAAAGCGCTCCAAAAACTGCCCCAATTGCGAGATAGGGTTTACGTCGGCCCCAGCGCGTGTGGGTGTTATCCGAGAGGTGGCCAATGATCGGATCGGTGATGCCGTCCAGAATACGCGGTAACATCATGCACCAACTGACGAGGACTGGACTCAGCCCAAAGCCAAGGGTGAAAATGTTATAGGCCTGCGAATAGGTCTGGATCAGCAGATGGGCGGCAAGTGCCCCAATCCCCCAGGCCCAGATTTCACGGGCGGGTGCGGTGTATGGTTTTTCGCCAACAGCAGTTGTGGTGGGGTTGGTCATTTGAGAGGTAAGATGTCCTACTGCACTGTGATCCGGTAAAAGCGCTGCATCTGAGTTGCGCCACCTGTATCAGTTACCTGCATTACGCCGCCGGTGCCGACGAGGTTGTCTTGGACGGTCGTCCATGAGCCGGCTTGCAGCGTGGTAGAACAATCGACGCGGTAAGTCTTCCCACTCACGGTCGGAAAGCTGATGACTACATCATTGCCATTTCTGGCAAGGCTGCCGATCTTCAGCGCACTGCTGCGGTCATTCGGATCGGTGCCCGCGTTGAACTCCTGAAAATTGGTCCACCCATCACCATCGGGATCGGCGGAATCGGCTGCATTTCCAGAATTATCAATGGAGCCGAAATTCAACAAACGCCAGTTCTGAATCGCCGTGTAAGTTGTCGCGCTTGCAGCGGAGGAGTTATCGCTCTCCGCCGGGCCGTTCAAAGCGGAGACCACATAATAGTAAGTTGTGCCATCGGAAAGACCAGTATCGACGCAGGTCGTGCCGGTCACATCGAATGTGGTTGAGTAGATACCGCTGGCCGTCCCTCGTTTAACGCGATAGCCAGTCGCACCATTCACCGCGCTCCAACTGAGAGCAACCTGTTCGTTTCCGCCAGTGGCAGTGGGAGCGGCTGCGAGCGCGGGCGGGGTCGTCGCCACGGCGACATTGTCGAAAATACTCGTATCCACAGCTCCGCTCACGCGGGAGCAAACAAACATCCCGACATTCACGGTGCTGGCCATGGTGATCGTGGCGGAATTGATCAAGGCCCAAGTTGCTCCATCATTGGAGATATAACCGGTGAAGACATTCCCTTTACGCTGAATTTTAAACCACGCTGGCACGATGAAGGACGGAGAGCCGACTAGGGTCGTGGTCGCGCCGCCAGCCGTGCCGCGAGAGCTGGTTTGCGTGGTGCCAGTTGCCACGCCCATGACGCTGAAGTTGATCGCGCCAGCCGAATTAGCAGAGCCGGAGCGGACCATCAGCCCCACCTTGTCCCCGGTTCCCGCAAGCGAGCGAAACGCGAGCCGGCCTACGATCACACCATCGCCCGTCAAAGTCTGGCAGGCATACTGGCATGAATCAGCAGTGCTGCCCACATTGGTGCCTTCACCATTGACGGTGAAGGCACCGTTGAGATAAGTCGTGCTGCCAGGCGTGCCGACACTGCCAACGTCGGTATTCGTCCAAGGCGAGGGCAAGCCGCCGGTCAGGCCGAGTTCGGTCATGGAGGGATAACTCTCCCCCGTGGGATTGACGGCGGAAACCTGGTAGTAATAGGGGGTCGAACCACTCAGACCACTATCGGTATAAGTTGTAGTCGTAAGATTGGTGGCGATGGCGACGAAAGGCCCGCTGGCGTTGGAGGCTCGCCGAAGGGTGTAGGTGGCCGCTCCCGAGGAAGCGGACCAATTGAGGGTATTTTGCGTGGTGCTTCCGCTCGCTTCCAACGCCAACGGAGCCGTGGGGACCGGGGCGGTATCAACCACATCATCCAGGTAAAGAATCATGGTGGAATTTGCTGCCACGGTAGGGCTGCCGCTGATGGTGGCGCCAGAAACCAAATCCGGGTCTGAAGTAAACCCCGAAGGCGTTTTCAGGACAAAAGAACGATCGGAAGTGCGGTTCATACCGACCAAATAACGACCGAAACGGAAGCTGTAAAAATCCACCTTGCCCCGGAATGGATCATTTGCCTGAGCGTCGGAAGGAAGAACTCCCAACGGCAATATTTCGCCGCCGTAGGCATTTACAGGTGGATTGGCGGGACTGTATTGCGTTGACCCTGGCGAATCGATCATGGTCGCGGATCGGGTGGTAAAGATACCTTGCGAGGTAAACTGCGGCACGGTTTCCAGAATGCCATATTGATCGTAAGTGGGCGTGCTGTAGTGAAAACGGGCGATCCCGTTAATCCCGGTGCCGGCCTTTGCCTGCCAGTATGGAGCGATCCAAAGCCGGTCCGTGCCATGTTTTATCGCCAACACGCCGGATTCCTCATCAGTCCAGACAAAATCGGGCTGGCCATCCGTCATCGGCAGTCGAATGCCGCTGTCGGCGGCGGCCTTGACCGCCGCGTAGGTATCATAAACCTCAAAAGCGATGAATGACATGGCCGTTTTATAGTAGCGGGCATCTGCGACGAGGTTGTTGAAATATTGGTTATCGGCCAGCATCTGTTTGGCGTAACCGATCAGGGTCGGATCCAGAGACAGCCCTGCGGTGAGCATCCCACCGGAGAAGGTGGCGGTTTCGCCATAGGACAGATCATTGGCGAAATAACCATCCGCCTCGCGCACGCCCCGCCAGGCGATAATCCCCTCGCGTTCCATTGTCTGATAGTAGTTGCTTCCACTGACAATCAGGGAGGGCCGACGCAGGGCTGCCCGGTTCTTTTCGATTTTGACCGCCTGGTTGAGAAAAGCCTGATTGCCCGTCCATTTGTAAAACATGCTAACGCGGTCCCACATCTCACCGTAAATACCAACGGCTCCCCATTCCCGGGTCTGGCCTTTGGTGGTCACCATGTAGTAGGTTGATCCGTACGTATAGCTGCTGCCTCCGCCAGGGAGATCGCTGCCCAACCACGGGGAAAGCCCGCAGGCTTCGCGGAGATAACGCTGGGCATCATTTTCGGCAAAGGCGTTGACATTACCGAGGTCGAGCAATGCCCGGTTGGCAAGGTAAACATTGCTATCCCCCGCCATGGTCTGGTTGGTAATACCGCGCCGGTTGAAGCGGCCATAATCCCGGCTGGCGACCAGCATATCGCCCCAGGCTTGACGACGGGTCTTCGTGACACCGGTCGAGCCATAAGTCACCGTGACGTCCAGACTGCTTTGAAACGAAGGAACATTGATTAATAAATCGATGGCCCAACCGAGCGGACCAAACCGCCCACCCCACACTTCGTTGCCACCGCTCACAGAATAACTCTCGGAGTAACCTCCGCTGGTTGTATATTGACCATTAGATACGCTATCCAGCGGCTGCTCGTAGTAGTGGGTGCAAAACTCATCCAAAAGCGCTACAACCTTATCAATCACTGATTGCTTTTGATAGGCATTCGTAACCAGGGGCACGGAATAGGCTCGAGCCAGATAGGACACGTCGGTGGTGGTAAACGCCGTTCCCACTGCACCGAGGCGCCCGCTCACGTAGGTATTCAAGCCGTTGGTATATGTGCCAGTCGCGCCCAGTACCGAGCTCTCGGTCACGGCGGGCTGAATGGTACCGGTTGGCATGGTGCCTTGAGTCTCGCTCGCAGGCGGCGTGAAAAACGGATCAACATGGGTGTAGGCGGCATAAATTCCCCGCGATGGCACGGTCATGTTAAGCTGATAAGTTCCACTGGGTGGCCCGCCAGCTCCCAGACCATAAAGCTCCCCGGTCGAAACGATTTTTAATGTCACTGATGTTTTTCCCTGCGTCATCGAGAGCGGCAGTAGCGTCGTTGAATAAAAAAAACGCCCCGGCAGTGGCGGTTTGCTCGCGGTCACACTCAATGGCCCATAATCACCTTCGTGCCGATAGCCCACTTGGTAGTCCACACCATTCACCGTCATATAGAGCAGAAACCGCCCCATTGTTTCATCGGTATCATCGCTCCCCCAAAGGCGAATGGTAAAATAGTTTCTCCGCACTGGATCCACCGCCATCGTGAAGTTCAACGCGCCGCCATAGATGTCTACGGTGGATAAAGGCAGGCAGCGCCGCGCTGGCTGGCCCAAGCCGCCGGTGACTGTGTCGCTCGCTGCCGACGTCGGAAGCACCGATAGACCGTGTGCAGTCTCGGATGCCGCCGCACCGGTCGTGCCACCAAATTGAACTGTGTCGAGAATATTGTCGGCTACCACCAAATTCAAAACCGGCTTGCCCGAACTGTTTTCCGCCGTGTTGAGATTATAACCGACCGACGAACTGCCTGGATCTGCATCGGGATTGATGCGAAGGAAAACATAGGAACCGCCCGTGTAATTGGGATTGGCGGTGTAAAAACCCTGAATATATGCAGCAAAATCGGTCGAAGTAATCGTCCCTGTCGTGCTGGAAGACACGAGCACATTATCCTGAAGTTTAGTGCTGGTGGCATTGGGATCCGTATCCGCGGCCAGATAACAATTCGTAATCGCTGCTGTTGTCGTATAAAAGCCAATCCCCCAGAGATCAGCGTTAAAAGTGGGAGAACCCGTTTTGCTGGAATAAGCAAAGGCGAGGGTCGCGCTGGAGATTCGGTTTCCCGGCCCAATTGTGGGAAGCGCGAAGATCAACACTCCGATCCGGCCATGCGTGTTCGTGTTTCCAACATTGGAGGCACCGACGCGCACGGTTGTGGCACCGGTGTCCACCTGCGCGTTCTGACGCAAGCCATAATCGGCAGTGGAGCCATTAATGGAGACACTGGAGGTCGAGGCAAATGAAATACCAAGAGAGAGGTTGGCCAGCAGCAGAGAAGCCAGCCAGAATGCGCGGGAAGAGCGGTGTATCAGGAAGTCCATTTCGTGCCAGATTCAGAACACCGACAGGCCAGAAGACCAACCGCTCCATTGAAGAGGGCTGCGAACCGCTAGTGTGGCATCCGTGCTTTAGATTAAGCAAATAGCCCTGTGCCCGCTGGCGAGGTGCTTCTCCAAACACCCCGCTAGCTTGCTCCATCATCCCATCATTCAGACTCGCCTGCCAACACTCCGACCAAACTCGCTGCGGCAGATCATGAGAGCGGTCCGAGAGAAGCAGTATTTAGTAAACGTGAGGGGATGCTGATGATTCACTCAGGCTTTACGGCTACGGCGGCCACGCTGATAGCCAACAAGCACGCCTATTCCAGCCAGCATTGTGACCAAAGTGTTCGGCTCAGGAACAGTGAAGACGTTCAGCAGAACATCGAAGTTCGTGTTATCAAGGCTTAAGGCACCCATGAAGCCATTCCCCATGTCAAAGGAACTGGTATCCACGGCAGTCGATCCCGTAAACGCGCGATTGTAATCAATCAACGTGTAGGTGCCGACTCCAAAACCCGCGAGCTGGTTAAATGTGAAGTCGGTATGATCCAGAGCACCAAGATCAAATGTGCCGCTGGAAGTGGAGGTGGTTGCAACAAATTTGTCACTCGCCGCAGTAGTGGCGAGATCGAAGACGAATTCCCCTGAATTAGAACTGCCAGCCGTTGCCGCGGAGAAGTTGAAACCAGAAGCTCCGCTTCCAAGATTGATGGTATAGGTTCCCACGGAACCATCTCCGCCCGGAGTCAATCCCGCACCAGCATTTAAAGTAACCGTCCTGACCCCACTGTTACTCAGAGTTCCCGTGCCGCCAATTTTTCCACTGATGTTATAACTACCCATCGTGGTATGTGCGCCGTTTTCCAAAAGGGTGCCCCCAGCGGCAACAGTGACGTTCCCACCAAACGTATTATTTGCCGTGAGCGTCTGCACCAGGCTGGCGCCAATGCTTAGCTGGAAATTGTTGTTGGTCCCACTACCACTGACGGCAATAAGCCCTCCAAACGTGTGACTGCCCGTACCATTTAGCGTAAGCACTCTCGCATTGGTATTGGTATCGGTGATCAACGCCGTGGTCGCCGTGCCATCGTTAAGCGAGGCAAAAGTGGCCCCACCGGATGCGCCGATATCAATACTCACCAAGCCGGTGGAACTCGGGGAGAAATCAAAATTCGACGTTGAAGAAGTAATGACAGCGGAAAGCGTTTGACTGCTATTATTTGTGAAGGTGACGGTTCCCGTGGAACTGTTCAGGATAAAATTTCCGGTGTTTTTCGTGATGGATTGAGCACCCGTAACCGAACTGTCCACCGTTACCCCGCCTGAAGTCAGTGTCAGTGTTCGCGCAGTGGACGAAGAAGAACCCTGAAAGGTAAAGGCCCCCAAGGCCGTGCCGCTTGAACTACCAAATTGCAGATTATTGGCCGTCGCAGCAGTGGTATCCAGAATGACTGTCTGCCCTGTAAGCGTGGTGGCGCTATTGTCGAACACGACATTATCGCCGGTGCCTGGAAGCCCATCGGGATTCCAGTTGGCCGTGTTGCTCCAAAGAAAAGTCGCGCCGCCGCCGTCAAAAGCTTTTTGCGCAAAGGCGGAGGTGCAACCGAGCACGCCGAAAGCGAGCCCGAGGCTGAGGGTGAGGGATTTAGTAACTCGGGTTTTCATGAAGTTATATTTGTTGAATGGAGGGTGGCGTTCTACGGAGCCGTGGTGAAAAAGCTGCGACTGGATATATGATAACTAATGTTAAATGCCGGGCAATCTCCCCGCTGCTCATCCGATTGAGCAATGAGTTCATGCGACTTTGGCCGCAAGCTCCCGGGTAATTTCCCATTGCAACGGCCGACCTTCGAGATAACGGCGAAACTCATCGAGCATGTAACGCCCCATCCGCTGACACTCAGGCCCCACCGAGCCGGCAATATGTGGAGTCAGCACGACATTCGGCAGCATTAGAAGAGGAGAGTCCACGGTGGGCGGCTCTGGATCACAAACGTCGAGGATTGCAGTCAGATCCGGGCGGGCACGAAGGACGGCGATCATCTCCGCAGCACGAACCAGTCGCCCCCGGGCCGTATTGATAAAAGTGGCCTCCTGCTTCATGAGAGAAAAGTGCGCCCCGGTGATCATGCCGTTGGTCTGGGGTTTGTCCGGTGCGTGCAGCGAAACTACCTCTCCCTGGGCGAAAGCTTCTTCCAAGCTGCAAAGTTTTACGCCCAGTTCGTCCGCCTCGGCCTCGCTTAAAAACGGATCACAAACCAAGCAGCGAAGGTCAAAGGGCTTTAACAATTCGATCACCCGCCGGGCAATCATACCGCAACCAATGAGTGCGACCGTGGTCCGAAATGCGCCCGTCAAAGGTCGAGCCGGAGTGCCCCAGCCCTGAGCACGTTTTGCCTGCGGCCCATAGCGCCAGAAATTTTTCAGACTAACCAATATCATGCCAAGCGTATATTCTGCCACCGGCCTGGCATTCGCGGCATAAGCGCTGGTGATGGTCAGATTACGCTGCCAGAAGGCATCCGTCGTGATGTGATTGATGGTTCCTGCAGCGTAGAATATTGCCCGCAGCTTGGGAGCCTTTTCAAGGAATGTCTCATCCAGTCGCGGCGCGCCCCATCCGGAAAAAATGACTTCCGCCTCGGCGAGGAGGTCGGGATTTTTCGCAATAGATTCACGGGTTTGTGGCGGGGCGTAAAAGTGGGCCAGCCGTTCCAGTTCGCTTCGTTCGTCCAAGCCGTAAATGAGCGGAAGGAATTCGGAATCCAAGATAAACAGGGCATGTGGGCGGTGGTTAGAGAGCATCGAGGAACAGATAGGTGGGCAAATCCACTCTAGGCCCCGCCAGCGAGTATTGACACTCCGGGATTGCTTATGCGATTGACTTGAGGTCTATGAAGAAGCCTCGATCCTCCCAGAAAAAAGCTGCGCCCGTGCCTCCCACGCCAGATTCCAAAGTGACGATGAAGGATGTCGCTCAAGCGATCGGAGTTAGCCCCTCCGCCGTATCACTGGCCTTAAGAAATCATCCCCGCATTTCGGAAGCACGGCGAAAGGAGATCCAAAATGTGGCCGAGCGCATAGGATACAGCCCCAATGCAATGGCGGCATCATTAGCCCATCATCGGCATCAGTCACGTTTAATTCCCACGGCAGCCGTCTTCGCCTGGATCAATGCCTGGCCGCAACCGGAAAAACTCCGTCAACTCCCACAATTTGAGGCCTATTGGCAAGGGGCCTCAAAGGCCGCCCAGAAATTCGGCTACCGGCTTGACGAATTTATAGTCAACAAGCAAACCCCGCTATCCAAGATCGAGAAAATCCTGCGCGCTCGCAACATCAACGGCATTCTCATTCCGCCCCACGCAGCAATGGAGGTGCCGTGGAGCGAATTGAATTGGAATCTCTTCTCCGTGGTGCGCTTTGGCTTGACCGCCCGTAAACTTCCTTCCTTCCACGCCGTCACGGCCGACCAGTCGGGAAACGCTTATCTGGCATTTATGAAAATGAAGGAGAAGGGTTACCAACGCATTGGTTTTGCAGGGGTCATCGAGAAAGAATGGCGAGGCTTGGCAGGTTTCACCCAGGCGCAACTAAACATTCCAGAAAATCAGCGGGTACCCCCACTGTTGCATCGTTTTTGGGAAGGCCCGGAGAACCTTGACAAAGCGTCGCAATGGCTGAAAGAACACCGGCCCGACGCCATTCTAATCGAGCACGGACAATTTTTCCTTCAATTGAAACCGCTCGGTCTTGAAGCACCCCGAGATTTTGGGCTGGCGACGACGGTCTTGCCCGACGTTCCCCTTGATTCGGGAATTGATCAGAATCCGGAGGAAATCGGACGCGTGGCGATTCTAGTGCTTTTGTCCCAGATTCGTGATAACGCCCGAGGCGTGCCGCCGCTCTTCCGCCAAACCTTGATCGAAGGCACGTGGAAGGAGGGCCCCAGCCTTCCTACAGTTTGTTGAATTCCAAGTGAACTTAATGTCGGCATTCGGATTCATTTGACGCCACTTACTGGTCCTGCTGCATCATCGGACATGATTTACTTCCTCGCTGACGATCATTATGGGATGCGACCAGGGGCAAAACTTTTCGAGGTTTTAAACGATCGTTATTCTTTCGTTTTCCGCGAAAATAATCTCCACTGCCTCACCGAACCAGAATTTAGGAAATGCCAGCTCCTGGTTTTAAATCTGATCGCTGGGACTGGCGGCGCGGTACTCCCCGGCGCGGCAATCGAACATCCGTTGCGTGCTTATATTGAGACAGCCAGACCATTGCTGTTGTTGCACGGAGCCAGCGCGGCGTTCTGGCACTGGGATTGGTGGCGAAGCATCGTTGGTTATCGCTGGGTTCGCAACGAAGACCCGGATAGCTTCCCTGCCTCCACGCATCCCACCCGGCCCTATCAGGTGAAGATCGCCAAATGCCGACATCCGCTTTGCAAGAAGTTGTCCCCGCTGGATTTGCCAGAAGACGAAATCTATATCCACTTGGAGCAAACGACCGCGGCGATGACCCTGCTCGAAACAACGACCGATGAGGGAACCTTTCCTCAGGCCTGGGAAACAATGACCCCCTGGGGTGGGCGTATTATTGGCTTTCTACCGGGCCATCGGCGCGAAGTCGTCACTCACCCGGATGTCGTTGCGAATGTCTCAACCCTCATTGATTACCTGCTAACTCCACAGCGTTAGTCCACCCTGGCGATTCCGGCAGGAATCATCTACAGCCCTTGGCTGGCAAACAGAACCTACTCGAGCTGGTCACAGAATTGGAACGTCTTCGGGAACGGTGAAATGGGCAGCCGGTTTAGACAATCGGGTGGCGCTGTCGCAATTCACCTGATCGCTGCAACGCAGGGTGATGATGTCGTTTTCGCGATTGCGAAATTCACTATTAAGAATGAGTATGTCTCGGACATCCTTAAACACGGCACCGCGAGTATTGCCGATCACGCTGCAGTGGCTGATGATCACGTGCTGGGGGGCATACTGGGCATCGCTGGTATAGCGGGTGGCGGTTGCGCCGAAGCGTTCGCAGATAAACCAGAGGGCGGTTCGGCCTAAGTTTTCGAAATGACACCGGTCAAACATCACGTGACGACTAGCATCATCGATCTGAACGCCATTCAAGAGGCCGTCGCAAAATTCGGTTCGCTGCACAAGGCCGTTTTTGACGCGAGTGAGCTTAAGGCATTTGCCACCGACCGGGCTGGAAAAATTGCAGCCGCTAATAAGGAGATTATTAATACCGAGCAGGTAGATATTGTGAAAAAGCTCCAGGTGATTTCCGTTATACATGATGTGCACGCGATCAAGCGCGAGGTTGCTTACGCGTTTCGTATGCAGGCCATGGTCGAAAACATTCTTGATCGTAACATTTTGCAAAAGGATGCGGTCGCCCTGTGCCGCAGGATCATCGCTATTCGACGAGAAATTGACACCGATGCCAGCCCGACCTTCGCCATCAAGCGTAAAGTCCTTGAGCACCAGATCGCGCACGGCACCCCCAGCATGGCGGATGGTGGTATCGGCGAAATTAGCGCTCTTTTTTAGCAAGGTGTAGTCCCTGCCGGCGCCGACGAGAGTGAGACGATCGCAGACTACGATTGAGGCGGTCAACGGATACACCCCGGCCTCAAGTGCGACCACGCCTCCCCCATGGGCCTTGACCTTGTCGATAGCAGCCTGCACCGACTCGCCCGGAGCGATGTGGACGACGAAGTCGAGGGTCTGCACGGGCAGTTTAATCGGGCTGAAATCGTTCCCCCAATGTCCGGCAATGATTTCTGCGGCTTCCGAGTCGGCTTGGACTGGTTCAAGCTTGGGCTGCGGCTCCCGAGCGGGACTGGATGGTTCTCTGACAACGGTGACGCGGAAGCTTCGGTCAACTTCGATGTCGCCCTTGCGGATGAAGACTTTCAACAAGACCTCGGCGTCACTAAGCATGGAGCGGGGCCGGGTAACTTTACCGGCAGGGGTGATGGTCTCAATGTCACTCGACCACCAACGCAGGGTATAACCATCGCCAGTTTTGACGGGTAGCGTAAGATCTGAGACTACGTGCGAAAGGTCGCTAGGAAGCGAGATCGCGTCAAGCCGCAGGCGGAGACCATCGCGGTCGGTAAGGCCACCTTCAATGTGGGTGAGTTCGTCGGCAACAGGATCACCATAAAGCCGGAGTTGCGCACCATCAAAAGGGCCGTCGGCCACCACCGTGGCGTCAGTGGTGAACAGGGTTAACCCAATCAGAAGAATTCGGCAGAATCGATGAAGCATGACGTGATGTTGGTATTTAAAGGATTCAAGTGGGTGCATGATCCCATTTAACGACGGTATCGTTTTTGGGCAGGAGGCAGACTAAACTGGAGCGTATCAAACAATCGGGCGATTACCCTTTCATCTCGAAATAATCGAAATCGGCGGACTTTGAAGTTCCACCCACATCCTGCACGCAGAGGCCGGCCATTGCACCAGTGAATCGCAGCGTGCTGCCATAGTCATCACTGAGCTTCGCCATCTCAAGCCCGGGGCCAATTGCCTGCCACGTCGCACCGTCTGGAGACCCGCTGAACTGCAGTCGTTCCTGATCGATCTCTGCGCGAAGAAACGCCTGATTCCAGTCGCCGATGGTAATTTGGGTGTCGAGAAGCTCGTCGAACACACCGTCATCAGTAAGCACAATGCCCAGCACTTTGCCCTGTATCTCGTGGTGCGTGATTCGCAGATAGTAGTGCTGGCGTGTGTCGTAATAGCAAATAAGCCCGGCCATCTGCGTGAAATGGTCGGGTTCAAACTCGACACAGGTTTCCACCGTGCAGCGAAAGCTCGTCAAACGCTTCGCTACCAAGCTTTGGCGGAAAAGCGAATGCAGAGAATCCCGCCCGCACAGACGCAGCCAGCCGGGCCGCTCAGAAAGCGAAAGCCAGGAATCATCCGCCGGATCGCGGAGAGAACTCCACCCGATCTCAAGATGCTTCGCTTCGAAGTGGTCACGGTCGGGTAAGTCTGGCCATGGAGTTGCCGGTAGTTCCGGAGGCGCGGGAACCTCGACTTGTGGTGCCGTTCCGCCCGTCGCCAGCCGCAGCCAGCCACCGCGCCATTCGACCTTTTGGATACATGTTTCACGACCGAGGACACAGCACCATCCGGTTCGTTCACCATCTGGAAACTTGTGCGGCGAGACATCAGGCGCGAGTCTTAACGGGCGACTTGCGAGGTGTGCGAGATACCATTCACCAGCGGGCGTTTCTACCAGTTCGCCATGTCCGGCTTTTTGGAGTGTGAGCTGAGGACTATCGCGTGCGGTGAGGACGCTTGCCTGTGGATCGAGCTCGTAGGGACCAATAATCGAACGCGAGCGGGCCATCGAAATTCCGTGATTCCATCCCGTGCCGCCCTCAGCAAGCATGAGGTAATACCAACCATCGTGTTTGTAGAGGTTCGGCCCTTCCGTGAGGATGTTTTGCTTCTCCAGAATCTTATGCATCGGCCCAATGAGCCGACGCAGCGCCGGGTCATATTCCTGCGCGACAATGCCGGCGAAACGGTAATGCCCTTTGCGAAAATCCCACACCATATTGATGAGCCACTTACGTCCGTCGTCGTCATGGAAAAGCGATGGATCGAATCCAATTGCGTTGAGCACGACCGGCTCCGACCAAGGCCCCAGAATGTCCGATGCGGTGGTGAGGTAAATGCCAATATCTTTGAACGGTTGTCCTTTTCCCCAATGGCGAAGGTTGGTATAGACGAGCCAGAATTGGCCGTCATGCCAGCTCAACGAAGGAGCCCAGACCCCACCGGAGTTGGCAATGCCGCACAGATCAAGTTGGGAGCGCCGGGTAAGCGCATGTCCAATAAGCCGCCAGTTCAGGAGATCTCGCGAGTGGTGGATTTGCACTCCGGGAAACCATTCGAATGTGCTGTTGGCGATATAGTAATCTTCTCCCACGCGAATGAACGATGGGTCGGGATTGAACCCGGGAAGGACGGGATTATGGATAGCCCGACAGCGGGAATCCATGGGGACGGAGGGCATTTTCGTCAAATGATGACTGCGACTGTGCATTTCGTAAATTTGGATTTCGTTTATCTCTACCTTCAAAGATTGCTCCGATTTGCAGGTATTTCGGAAACCTCCATTTTGTTTACGAGGTTGAAAAACGATGAATAAAAGACCGCTGCGGTGGCCCCAAGACACCGCAGCGGCAGGATCGTGAAAACCGTGCCCCAGCCGACCCCAATCGGCCACACGGAACCTCACGAAAGTCAATAGGTGTGAATTAACTCACCTGTATTTTGATGACAAATCGTTCGGCGCTCGTGCGATTGAGCATGGCGTTGCGCAGTGGTCCAGGGCATAGAGTCGCTCAAACGCATGAGCGCTGGACAAGTGGAAAAATACCATCAACTTCATATAAACTCGCTTTGTAGTTCGTTAATGGATTCCTGCCCCCCATTTACAACTTCCCGGCGAGCGTTCTGCTATGTGGCCGATCGCTTCCGGCTGTTCACTTCAACCCGTCTAATTCATATGAAATCCCTCAGAATATCTCTCGCCGTGCTTGGCTCTCTAGCCATTCTTAGCGCACAAGCCGTGGCCCTCACCGTCAATGTCGCTCCCGGTGGCGATATTCAGAGTGCCATCAACAGCGTCTCCGCCGCAGGCGGAGGTACTGTCAACGTCACCAGCGGCTCGGCCACTATCTCTACCGCCTTGATTATGGCCAGCAACGTCACCCTCACCGGGGCTGGCAATCCCACCACCACCCTCAGTCTCAGCAGCAACATCGCTGATGGCATCACCTTGAGCAGTGGTAGCTGGAGTAATATCACGGTAAAAAATATTAAGATCTATGGTGCCGGGACAACGGTCGCACAAAATGGTGTGGACCTCGCTGGCACCGGTGGCACTGGGACGGGCGGCGTCATGAGCAATGTTCAATCACTCAATACCGGTTACGATGCGGCCAAGCTCTCCAGCAGCAACGGCAGCGTCACTTCGTGCAATTTCCACGATGCCGGACTCAACTACTACTACCACTGCCTCTATTTCCTAGGTGGTTCTGGCACCGCGATCTCCGGCAGCCAGTTCAACGACTCGCCTTACGGCTCTGGCCTGCACGTGAATAACTGGGTGGCCATCAATGGAGGCTTCTCCAAAAGTAATACCACCAGCAATAATGGCCAAAGAGGCCATAGCTTTACTGCCGACACCTCGAACACTTATACCAACTATGTGATTGATAAATGCACGGCCAACACCAACGGTTTCGCATACGCAAGCGGCACCCAATGGGGTTTTCGTCTCGGCTCCGGTTCCGGCACAATCACCAATTGCACCGCTACCGGCAACAATGGTCCAGGCTACTATCTCGGAAGCTTCACTGGCAGTAACAACAACTGATTTCTCAAATTCAACCGCTTGCCCAGATGACTAATTCCGAGCTGGCGGTGGACCTTTGTCAGTCTCGGAGTTTTCTAGACACAAAGTGACCTGAAGGCTGCCGCAAATTTCGCCATCAAATTGCCTCTTGGTGTAGCCCGAAAATATGGCGTTAAAGTCAACATGAAAATCATCTGGCAGGGGTCACAAAGGCAAAAAGCCCTTCTCGAAAACCGAGAAGGGCCATAAATCAGAACCCACTGCTAAACCGCTTTTTCTTCCCATTAATTTCCTGTGGAAAAGCGACGGCAGATGAAGTCGGTGGCTTTTCAATCGTTGTTTGCGGCCTGGACTATGGGCCGATGAATTGACTGCTATCTTTGAACACGATTTTAGTGAAGCATTTTTATAATTTCTCAACATCCGAAAAAGTAACAAGTCGAATGATTTGAGTATGGTTGTGATTTTTCATTGCACGTGAGGTTGGCCTCTAGAGACGCGGGCAAATCAAAGCTTTTTTTCTATCCCAGTATTGGAGGCTCGCATTTCGGCATCGTGGATCAAATTGCTGAGAGACATCCCCAGAGCACTGGCGATGCGGAATAATGTTTCGACATTGGGTTGTCTCATTCGTCTCTCAATGTAGCTGATGCTCTGCTGGGACATGCCGCACATGGCACCCAATTTCGTGAGCGAAAGCTCAAGCGCCTCTCTTCGCTCACGGATAACCTCCGAGAGATGGAAGTGGAAGGCTGTGTATGGGTCTTTCCTCAAGGGCACGCGCAATTCGTAATGGAAAAAGTCCTTGCAGCGGCACCTAACAGTTGTTACTGTTGTGCGCGCGTCTCATCAGCCAAGCAGTTCAACGGCGACGGAACGGAACTACGGACATGAAAAACTACGGAACCCTACTTGCGATTGTCATCACTCTTTGCGTCGGCAGTTCAGCACACTGCGCTACGCTATTTAGCAACCTTGGGAAATCGGACGATGAGGGATTGGGTATCACCTTTCAGGGTGCTGGTGAGGCCACAGACTTTCTGACTTCCAGCACGGCGACGACAATCACCTCGGCGACCCTCGCGCTCAACAACTTCGACTCTATCGACCACCACTTAACAGTTGAGCTACTTGCGAACAAGTCTGGTGCGCCCGATGCGCTCGTGGGGACGCTTGGAGTGCTTACGGTTCCAGCGTCGCAGATGGACATCTCAAGCTACACAATTTCGTCCGCCGGGATATTGCTCGCTGCGAACACGAAGTATTGGATAGCTATATTCATGAACGAAGGCGTTTCAGGCGGAGGATATGTCAGTTGGTCTGCTACAACCAGCCAAGCGACTGACTCTGGAAGTCTCTTTGCGACTGTATCATCGACCTCGATCAAATATTCCGATGACGGAGGAGCAACGTATCAAGACGAAACATCGGGCAATTTTCGATTTGCCCTTTCTAATACTCCAGCACCTGAGCCCACCTGTGCGATGTTGATCGTGTTGTCCGGAATAACTCTTTTCAAACGGCGGGTGTTTTCTAGTTGGTAACAATCTCTTCGGGCGAATTCTGATCATCCGGTTTGGATGGAGAGGTAAGTTGTAACCGAAATTCCATCTCGCCAAGTTTTCGGCTATTGTTGATCAATTTCTCTATATACATTTTTCGCTCCAAGCCGAACTCATCGAGTTGCTTCTCCAGCAGCGTGATGTATTGATCCTTTACTCTGGTTGCGATCTCCAAATCGCGCAGCTTCACATCACTGGATTCCGAAGCCGATTCTGATCGCTTTGAGTTTGATTTGATTGGCTCCGTGTCATCGGAAAGATTCGGTACGACTTGCGCTGAGCTTTGCCTCGACTTCTCTTCTTCAATTGCTCGTGTCACGCTTTCGGGCGTGATGAAGTAACGTCTTTCGTTTGTATCCAGATAAGCATCCAGGCGTGCAATGCCTTGGGCATTTGGCTGGCACCACTTAACGATACTTCGTTCGGTGCGCGGAACCCCGGCTTGTTCGAAAAGACGTGCCGCTTCGCGCACGGTCAAAGTGTGGTGAGCGTTCTGCTGGGACTCGTTCTGAATGGTTCGGAACGAGTCCGTCTTCATCGGAACGCTTCGGAACGGTTCCGCAAGGTTCGGAACGCTTCGGAATAGTTCCGCATGGTTCGGAACCGTTCCGTCGTGTTCTGACTCGTTCGGAACACTTCGGAAATTGGGAAAACCGTCGTTCATAGTTTTGGGTGGTGAGCGAATAATGAGATCCCGCTCTCTGGTTTAGAGGGCGTGTTCAGCCATTCGTTGAACAACCGTATTGTAACATGGCAACTCCCGCCATAACCAGTGGCCGACCGTTCATTCCGAATGCTTCCGAACGGTTCCGCATCATTCGGAAGATCGGCCGGGGCTGGCATTTCAAGCGATGCCCATGCTAAAATCAATCCGTGGAAAAGGCGCAACAAAGGGATTTCAAAGGTATCTGGATTCCGAGAGAAATTTGGCTCTCGGGAAATCTGTCGTTGATGGAGAAGGTGTTGTTTGTTGAAATCCACAGTCTCGACAATGAGCGTGGTTGCTTCGCTTCCAATCGCTATTTCGCGGATTTCTTCGATGTGAGTGATCGACAGATTCGCAACATCGTTGCATCGCTGCGGGCGAAGGGGTTTGTGACCGTTACCGTTCATAACAAGAACGAGCGCGTCATCCGCACCGCCGGCCGCTATCGTCGCATCTCAGACGAGGAGAAGAGGGGCTTGAGCGAGAAGCGGTCAACTCTCGTGGATCGCATGAGTCTTTCCGGGAGGGGTGGAAGAAAATTTCCGGGGAGGTAGGAAATGAAGTTCCGTCCACCCGGAAGTAAACTTCCACATAGTAATACAGGGAATAATACAAAGAATATTGCGGCAGCACTTTTAAGGAAAAGGACGGAACTGTGGATAATCTGCTCTAGCTACCGATGTTCGAGTGACGTCTGGACAAGAGAGTAGGGGAGTAGGCCAATCCCTGTGGTTCGTCGAGTTGGTTGAGATCGCCGTCTTCTTGGTTGCTGGACTGAAGTCCATCTCGCGCAAACAGCGTGAAGACGGACTTCATCTTGTAATCAAAAACACGAAAGGAGTTCTTTCTTATGAACCAAAATCGGTTCGATATATATCAGTTCGTCACCGAGACGATCCTGAGCCACTTGGAGCGAGGTGTGGTGCCTTGGCGTCAGCCCTGGGCGAGCAAAGTTGGTCGCCCGCGGAATTTTCATTCGGATCGACCATATCAAGGCATCAATGTCCTACTTCTCGGCTTGCATCGCTTCGCGTCACCTTTCTGGATGACATTCGAACAGGTGCAGCGTCGTGGAGGTCGCGTTCGCAAAGGCGAGCACGGCGCGCAGGTGGTCAAATATGGACGATACGAGTCACAGGATGATAACGGGAAAAAGCAGCTTCGGTATTATTTGAAAGGCTACAAGGTCTTCAATGCCGCTCAGATCGAGAGCATTGATTTTCCAGCCCTACCAAAGAGTCGAGCGACGCCCCTGAAAAAGCGACTGAGCAACGCCGAGGCGATTGTATCGAAAATGCCGCTGCTGCCGCGAATAGAAGAAGGGCGTAGTGTCCGCGCTTGCTACCACCCGAAGACGGATTTCATCGAGGTTCCCGAGCGGGCGACTTTCGATGGCCTGGAGCAATTCTATCTCACCTTGTTCCATGAGCTGGTGCATGCCACCGGGCACGCATCCCGTTTGAACCGTTCGTCTCTGACTGAAAACGATGGGTTCGGGGGACAGGTGTATTCGTTCGAGGAACTGGTGGCGGAAATGGGTTCGGCATTTCTTGGCGTGGAGGCGAATATCGTTAGTGATGACCACGAACAGTCGGCTGCATATCTCGACGGGTGGCTTTCTGCCTTGAAGGATAAAGACCATCGCCGCTGGATTGTGCAGGCTGCAAGTCTTGCCACCCACGCTGCGGACTTCATCCTCGATCGCGCTAATACAGAAGCGCAACCCATTGACGGAACACCGACTGGCTCATAGCAAGTCTTCTCTCCCCATCACCGGGGAGAGTTTTTTGAACGTTTGACATTCGTTAAAAATTGTTGCCTCTCAAGGAGGTGCGATTGCTGGCAGGGACGAGATTTGCTATTCTGCTTGTATGACTAAAGTCATCCCCATCAGTCCAAAAGGAGCGCTTATTCTGCCAATGGAAATGCGCAAGAAACTCGGCGTTGCCAGCGGAGGTCAACTTATCGTGGATGACGAGAGTGGGGAAGTGGTGCTCCGAGCTGGGTTGGTTACTCCACTCGAAGTATATTCACCGGCACAGATCTCAGCGTTCAAAAAATTAAATGAAGGACCACTAGCAAAGAAAAAAGTACGCTGGGCTAGATAGTGTCGTCACGAGATTGACAAAGGTGCTAACCTTGCGTGGAGATGACCACCACCACCTTTGAGCAGCCGATCCACCGTCGCCATGATCTCAGTGATGAGGCCTGGCAGCTTTTGGAAATGCACCTGCCCGGACGCCAGGGAGTCTGGGGCGGTTTAGCCAAAGACAACCGGCAATTCATTAATGCGGTCTTGTGGATCCTGCGCACCGGGGCGCCCTGGCGCGACTTGCCGCCGGACTACGGCGATTGGAAGAACACGCATCGCCGCTTTTGCCGCTGGCGGGACAAGGGGATTTGGGAGGGATTACTGGAGCGCCTGCTCGAGTCCGCGGATCACGAATGGCTCTTCATCGATGCCAGTCACATCAAAGTGCATCCGCACGCGGCGGGAGCCGTCGGCGGCAATCAGGCGATGGGCAAGACAAAAGGGGGCTCAACACCAAAATTCATCTGGCCGTGGATGCGCATGGTCTGCCGCTCCGAATCCTTGTCACAGAAGGTCCCCGCGCGGATTGCCGCCAAGCTCTTCCTCTGATCGCGGGGTTGCGCGCCGATTATCTGGTCGCCGATCGCGGCTACGATACCGATGCCATTGTGAACCAAGCCCAAGCCCAAGGCATGGAACCCGTCATCCCGCCGCGCAAGCATCGCAAAATCCAACGCCCCTATGACGAATACCTCTACCGGTTGCGGCACTTGGTCGAAAACGCCATCCTGCGGCTCAAGGGCTGGCGCAGCATCGCCACCCGATATGCCAAACGTGCCTCTTCCTTCCTCGCCATCGTCCAAATTCGCTGCTTATTCCTCTGGCTTTCCGTCTCGTGACGACACTATCTAAGGCGAGTGCAAAAAAAGCACCGAAGCCGCGATGAGGATTTTTCTGGATGCGAACATCCTTTTCTCCGCAGCTCTTTCGAAAAGCCGTCTTGCCGAGTTCCTCCGGGAACTTTCCGAACAAGCAACGCTTCTAACTAATGCTTACGCACAAGGTGAAGCGGAGACGAATATCGAACTCAAATATCCCAAACGGTTTTCCACTCTCGTTGCTTTGACGGGCTTGCTGAAACTTGTTCCCGCTGGGCAATTCGAGTTGGAGGTGTCACTGGCCGAGAAGGATCAAGCTGTTCTATGTGGTGCGATTATAGGCAAAGCAGACTTCCTGCTGACGGGCGATAAGAAAGACTTTGGCCACCTCTTCGGAGCGACGGTTCAAGGCGTAAAGATTGTCACCGTTGAAATGCTGGCTAAGGAACTCGAAGAATGCGGTTACCTCAAACTTTCATAAACAAAAATCATATCAGGAGAAGGTCGAAAAGCGACGGATCATTCATTCGACTTATTCCAGAGCCAAACTATTGGGAGTGGTTGGCTGGGATTCTTTCAAATCCGCGATTTGCTCAAATTATGATCAACCGCCAAGAGCTGCCAGTTATTCGTTACTGATTGTGAAGATCTCCAAGTTCCCATAAGACGGCTCAACCAGGCCGTATTTTTTAACGGGTTCGGGAAACAGATATTGTGCGACGTGTGGTTAAACATCCCTGTTCTTGCGCCCAGGCATTTTCAAACAGCCTTCGACGAAGTTCACGAAATCGGCATCCTGGAAGACTTTCGAGCGTTGCCAAACGTCGGACGGTATGGAACGACTGAAAAACTGTCGGATGTCAGCCGCGACCGCATCGTCATCAAATTGCATCCCCAAAGTGCGCGCTTTAAAAGCTGTGCGCAGGTGCAGAATGAGCGTGTGGACAAACATTTCTTCTTCCACCGTCGTTGGCTCACGGCGCAAATCAACTGAGGGTGCCAACACGCGCAGCAATTCTTTCCGCTCATAGAGCTGCGACCATATCTCCCGGTGGGCGCTGGTGAGCGCGAAAAGATTGCTGATCTTCCGTTCTTGGGTGTTCTGTCGAATGCTGATCGCAGTCCCAAAAAAGCCTGCGACAATGCTGGTCGTCTGTAAGATTGCCGTCCAGTTCGTGACCAGCCAGCCAAGCTCTCCCATACGCGGCATTATACCGCGCTTCGTTCTTCCCTGCTAGGAAGCAGCAGGAATGTCCTGCTTTGCCAACACGAGAGTTTGGCGTGGAATTCTGATGATGCGTTCGTCAGGACCGCAGCTAGCACCAAGCGCAAGCTTCCCTGCAAGAGCGTCGGTGACATCTACTCCAATGATGGCGAAATCGCCATTTTCTAGTTCCAGAATATCTGGGCATCCCTGCAGCGAGGAGGTTTGTGCTCCATTCGCGTGCGGGTCGGGACCAAGGCGACGGATAATCATGTTCGCACTGTGCCTATAGTCACATAGCTTGTCAAGGCCATTTCCCCTTATGCTGTATCGGTGCCCAAGTCCTCGCAACGCGAAGCCATCATTTCCCGGATCGTTACGATCATCAATGAGCATCGCACCAGCCAGAACCTTTCCCTGCTTGAAGTGGCTACTCGTGCCGGCCTGAGTCATACCATGGTGATGCGGGTGGAGAAAGGTGAACGCATTCCAACCATTGATACTTTGCTGCGAATCAGCGAAGCGCTGGGTGTCGAGCTTTCCAAAATTGTTGCCGATGCTGAAAGATCAGTGAAGACGGCCAAAAGCACTCCACGCTGAAAGGCTTTGTCCTTGAGCGGACTGCATTTTGCTCCCTACAAATGGCCCTACATACATGGTATGTAGAGGCGTGCGCATCGCGCAGCACGATTTCGCGGCTTAGCAGCGCGGTAACTGGCTCCCACAAGGTTGTCGTGCAACGCCCGACTTCGCGCATTTTCCATCCGGCTATCGGGTCAGCCTTCGTTAGCCACTCCGGGCTGACCAAAACACGCGAAGTCGGCCCTCGTCCGACAACCTTGTGGGAACTGGTTTGGTAAAGGACAAACTCATGCTCATGCACGAACTAGCACGTCACCGCTATCGCGGAGGACGGACGACTTCGCGCGAGAACGCGCAGCGTATAGCCGGATGAAAATGCGCCGCGCGCTTTTCGCCCGTGATGCCGCCATTGCCACAATAGCGGGTAAAGCATGTATAATGGGCATGGCCTGACCGTCAGGAATCGCAGCCAGCCCCCATTACCTCGTCCGCTCGCCCTCGTGCGCTTTTGCGGACGGATATATGTCTCGCCGAGCGCCGCTTTGCGGTCGCTGAAAATCGACACGGGCAGCGGGCCGCGAATCTACATGCGTATCGTCGAAGGAGTGGCGGCTGGCTACGGCACCATGGACAAAAGCTTTTCACAAATTGGCATTCGGGAGGTTTGGGGCGAACAGCACCCGGTTGCACTTTCGCTGGCTGATCGACGACAACATCTTTACCTCATCGGCAAAACGGGTTCGGGAAAAACGACCTTGTTGCGTAATCTGATTGTCGAACATCTTCTCGCTGGGCATGGCATCGGGCTGATTGATCCACACGGAGACCTGGCGGAGGAACTTCTTGAGTGCATTCCGCCCCACCGTGCGGATGATTTGGTCTATTTCAATCCAGGCGATCTCGACTTCCCTGTTGGCCTCAATCTTATTGCCAATGTGACGCCGGATGAACGGCACCTCGTGGCAAGCGGCATTGTGAGCACTTTTAAAAGCATCTGGCGCGACTCGTGGGGACCGAGGTTGGAATACATCCTTTATAACGCGATCATGGCCTTGCTGGACTGCCCAAACACTTCCCTGCTGGGAATCAATCGCATGCTCATCGATGCCGATTATCGTCGTCGAATCGTGTCCAAAGTTCGAGACCCCTTCATTCGATCATTTTGGTTGGACGAATACGAACGCTATGATCCTCGCTTCCAACGTGAGGCGATTGCTCCGATTCAAAACAAGCTCGGACAGTTCCTGCTCAACCCGGTGGTGCGAAATATCCTGGGACAAGTTCGCACAAAAGTGAGCATCCCTTTTATGATGGATGGTGGGCGCATCTTTATCGCCAATCTCTCCAAGGGAAAGCTTGGTGCAGACAAGGCCGGTTTGCTTGGCAGTTTGCTCACAACCCAATTTCAGTTGGCGGCCATGGCGCGAGTTCACCAGCCCGAAAACGAGCGTCGGGACTTCTTTCTTTTTATCGACGAATTCCACAATTTCACGACTGACTCGTTCGCAGCAATTCTCTCCGAAGTGCGCAAATACCGCCTCTGTTTGGTTCTCGCGAATCAATACATCGAGCAAATTTCCCCCGAGGTTCGTAGCGCCATTTTCGGAAACGTGGGATCACTTATCTCTTTCCGTGTCGGCCATGGGGATGCCGCGATTTTGTGGCGGGAGTTCGGTGAGGTCTATCCAGCCGAATCTTTCGTCAGTCTGGATCGTTTCTGCATTATTGCCCGTCTTTCTCAGGATGGGCAGACATGCGATCCCGTCCGTGTAGCAACCCTGCCACCATTACAGATGAAAATCGGCCGGCGAGACAAGCTGATCGACAGGTCGCGAGCGAAATATGCCACTACCCGGCAGGAGGTTGAGGCTAAGCTCGCCCGTTGGATGCACGATCGTAACGCTGAGCAACTGAGAACCAGTAAGGCGCGGATTCCATTCCTGCCAATTAAGCTGCCGTAGAGTTATTTATTTATCATTTGTGTTACAATGGAGTTGAGATGCAAGCACGCCAACACCGTTTTCGTCGAACCGAGGACTTCCGTCCAATAACGCTTACCGAACGTGATACCGAGATTCTTCGCATGGTTAATCGCCACCGCTTTCTTCGATCCACGCACATCATTCAACTCGTTGGTGGAAGCCCTCAACAAACGCTCCGCCGCCTACAAGCCCTGTATCATCACCGCTATTTAGAACGCCCGATTTGTCAGCTTGATCATTTTCAAAATGGTGGGTCGCGACCGATCGTTTACAGCCTTGCTTCGCGAGGTGCGGCTCATCTTCGACGCGTCCAAAGTACACCCTTCAAACAACTTGCTTGGACTACGAGCGGCCATTCAACAAAGCGCATCTTTCTGGAGCACTCGCTGATGATCTCGGATACAATGGTAGCTCTTGAACTTGCATGCCGACAGCGTGGTGATGTGCGCCTCCTCATCGAGTATGAAATTCCACTTCCGTCTCCGACCTCTGACCAAGTAACCCCCTTTCAATGGAATGTAATTGGGCCGAAAGGGGAAAAAGTCTGTGTGATTCCGGATTGTGTTTTCGTTTTGGAATCTGCTGATAAAGCTAAGCGCATTCTCTGCTTTTTGGAGGCCGATCGAGGAACGATGCCTGTAGTGCGTTTCAAATTTAACGTGAGTTCCATTCTGCGAAAAATCCGCAGTTATGCACTGACGTGGAAAACTGAGATCCATCGCTCCAGATTTGGTGTCTCGCGTGTCCGCGTTTTAATGGTTACTTCGAGCGTCAGCCGATGCGAAAATATTCGCTCAGTGGCATCTTCTGCGACAGACGGGGGCGGCATCTTTTTGCGGGTCAGTGCCAAGTCGTATCTTAGCGCTGATAATTGCCTCGGTTCCATCTGGATGAATTCAGCAAACGAGTTAGTAAGTCTCTGGCAGTAAGTCACATCGCTTGCTTGGCAGATCCAATTCAAATAAAAATGCCAAGAGACCCGCGCCCGAAGGCTGACGATATTTGTTCTACTGTTTATGCAAAATGCACAATAATAGAACAAAAAAAGTTGCAGAAAATCAGTGTGTGGTGTTTTGTTTGTTCTATATTGTGAATAGAAGTAAAAATATTAGAACAGAATGTGTAGACCTGATTCCGAAGCTTGTTGAGGCTGGTCTTGCCGGGAATCGTCAGCGACTTGAATTGCTTTCGCTTACAGCGATTCGTGCGCTGAAAGCAGAATCGCCTGACATCTCGGCCGAACTTGGCGACTTGCTTGCAAAATTTTCTGCGAACGATGCAGCGCTCCGCTGGCATGCGGCAGAACCTCCTCCTGCTGATGTTGATGCTGGCTTGGCGCTTGTGCGTATCATGCCCGTTGATTACGCCGTAGAGCCTGTATTTGAAGCTATATCTCATGCGACGATCATGCGTTTTCTTTGCGAGCGACGTGAAAGCGAACGGCTATTACGAGAAGGTTTTGCTCCACCTCGGACGTTACTTTTGAAGGGTTTGCCGGGCACGGGTAAGACCATGCTTGCCCGATGGCTGGCACAGCAGCTTGGGCTCAGGCTTGTAGTTCTTGATCTTGCGACGGCGATTTCAAGTTTCCTCGGAAAAACAGGTGCAAATCTACGACGCAGCCTTGATTACGCACGGGCAACACCGTGCCTTTTACTTCTTGATGAGTTTGACGCGATTGGAAAACGTCGCGATGATAATACAGAGGTTGGTGAACTCAAACGTATCGTGAATGTTCTTCTAAAGGAGCTGGAGGAATGGCCACTTCATTCCGTGCTAGTGGCCGCAACAAATCATCCGGAGTTACTGGACCCGGCCATTCATCGTCGCTTCGAGGTGGTATTAGAAACACAGTTGCCTGGAGAGACTGAAAGAGAAGCGATCTTAATCCGTGCATGTGGACGTTTCTCCGCGATGCTTCCAGGCGGATTTTTCTCAGCTCTCGCCCGTGTTACGGTCGGGAATAGTGGTTCTGATTTGGAAACGCTCACTCAGAGCGTCGTTCGTCGTCACGTGGTCGAGCAGATTGGACTGGGCACGGCTTTCGTTGAGGCAATAGCAAACCGGCTGCCAGAAATGGCGAAAGAGCATCTCGGGATGCTTGTGAAGACTATGAAGGAAATGACGGGGTTGACCGTGCGCGACTTGGCAGAACTTTTCGGGAAAAGTTCAACGACGATCCAGCATCACCTTAGCAAAAAAAATTCGGCGCGGAAAACTCGCAAAAAGAAGGAGAGCAGCAATGCCTGATATACAACGCAGACTAATTCTTGCCAATGGTGAGAGCTATCGTGAACCAGTAAAGAAGAAGCTAGGTGGAGGACCTAGGGAATGGCCAAGAAGCTACGATGAAGCACGGAGCCGAGTGAAAGCACATATTGGGCAAGCTTTGGATAAACTTGCCGCTTTGCCGTCGCGAAAGCGCTTCCAAGATGAATCGGTACTTTGTCTCCGCTTACACCCTGACATGATTGCGAAATCGTACGATCCACAAGGTATCTTCGGGCGTATTCGTGACTTGGAAAATGTCGGTTCTCGTAATTATCGCATTCCCACTGCGGATGTGGCGCGAACTAAACGTGTAAAGAAGCAACTTGAGCAACACATACGTGAAGTCACAGGACGGTTGGTTTTTGTGCGGAGTAACGATGCGGGTTTTCGCCGATTGTTGCGTTCGCTCGATGAGGCTGAACGCGCCCTTCCCAGCGCATTCCGCGAGGAAATTCAATGCATCGAACGATTCGACTTATTGGGAGCTAATGAACAACTACTTGGGTTTAATCCAGATTGGAAGGAAGGGCGTGTGGAGGTTGTGCTGCATCCCTCGCTGCATTCAGAAGAAGAACAGAGACATTTCCTTAGGGAGCTTTTTCGTGAACAGGACGCTAAGTGGGATAGACCAAATGTTGCTGCTTATGGAGACGGCCCGCTTTTTGTCTCATGCCATCTAAATCGCAGTGCGCTTCAAGCTCTTGCAGGTGCTAATCCTCTACGCACAGCACATCCACTTGTTTTTGGCGGTTTCGAGAATTTTCGATCCGCGCCTACATTTCCAGCGCCGCCAGCATCGACAACGAGGACACGTTCAACAATTAAGGTCGGAATGTTTGATGGCGGGATTGATCCAAACCACTCATTACTTCGTGGTCACGTTGAGCAAGACAACGCGCTCTCAATAAAGACACAAGCCATCCCGGAAGGTATTGCACATGGCACCGCTGTTGCGGGGGCATTACTATATGGACCACTTAACGATTATGACACGGCCGTACCGTTGCCCTCACCAACGGTGTCGGTAGTGAGCATTCGAGCGCTACCGACGTCTAATCCTACGGATATCGATCTGTATGAATCCATTGATGTTATAGAAACCGCGGTGCCTTCCAGAAAGGATATCAAAGTTTACAACGTGAGCTTTGGCCCACGCGGACCGATTTTGGATGATATGATCTCGCGATTCACTTTTTCGCTCGATTTACTTGCTGTGACTCACAAAGTAGCGTTCTGCGTAGCGGTTGGTAATGACGGCGCTGCCGGGCAAGGAATGAATCGGATTCAAGCGCCTGCAGATTTGGTAAATGGTTTGGGTGTTGGTGCATATACAAAGAGAAAGAATCTGAACGTCCGCGCGCCGTACTCGTGCCAAGGCCCTGGTCGCGAGTGTGCAAAGCTGAAGCCTGACGTTGCGGCATTCGGGGGCTGTGACCAACTGCCAATCCATCTCTTGGATGTAACGCCTGGTACCAAGTTGCTTAGCGCGGGCACCAGTTTTGCGGCACCAATTGTAGCCGCTTTAGGAGCTGAGGCAGCGGAGAGCATGGATCGTGGAAATGCGCTTCTAGCTCGCGCCTTATTGGTTCATGGTGCCGAACATCCCGACGACGAGCCGGACCAGTTCCTCGGCCACGGCATTGTCCCGTCAACGCTTGATGACCTGATTCTTTGCAATGAAAAAACGGTAACCATTGTTTTTCAAGGCGATATTCTTCCAACGAAAATGGTGAAATTGCCGATCATGCTCCCTCCAAACCTGCTTACGAGCGGAAAAGTGGGAATTAAATGGACGGTCGCGACGTTATCTCCCGTCGCTCCAAATCACCCCTCTGACTACACTGCAATGTGTATCGAGGACACGTTCTATCCGAACAGCCAGGTTTTCACTTTCACTCCAAAACGCGATGTTTTGGGTGGAAAACCTCGTCGGCTTCATATTAAGGAAGAAGCGAATCAAATCAGAACGCTCATCGCTGACGGCTGGAAGAAGTCTGTATTACCGGTGTCGGAATCAGCAAACCAATACCCATCTGAAAGTGAACGACGAGCGCAATACAAATGGGAGGCAATCGTCCGAAGATCGAAATTGAAATTTGCGACATCGATCCACGAACCATTTCTTGTTCTTCATGCTATTCCTCGGCATGGAGCAACAAGCCGACTGGAATACGCTGCAGTCGTGACGATTTCAGCCAAGAAGTTTGATGGCGACCTGTACGATGCAGTTCGCCGCCGCTTCACAGCACTACAACCTGTGCGTTTACGCACAGAGGCAGAACTTCGCGTGCAGATCTAAGGCACGAATAATCCACGCGATAATTTGTTAGCACGCATTTTATTTCGATTGGAGCGCATTCTTCTCGCACTGGTTAAATAAGTTTAGTGTGAAGAACATCTGCACAGGTTCGCGGCGTAATGATGCCCGCTGGTGCAAATGAAGAACGTAACTTTTGCTAAGGTATATGGCCGGTGAGGAATTAACAAAAGCTGAGGGCTGCGGTATAATTTCTCACGGAAATAGTTGTGCATGATACATGACTATGACTTGAACCTTACAGCAAAAACGTATGTCCAAATTCGTGGACTTCAAGGCGGTGAAGGCTGCCGTCTCAATGCTCCAGGTGCTCGAACATTACGGCGTTGCCGGTGAGTTCAAGCATTCCGGAGACAACCTCAGCGGCGCTTGCCCGCTACATGATGGGCAGAATCCTACGCAGTTTCGGATCAGCATTCGAAAGAGTTGCTGGCATTGTTTCGGTCGCTGCAATGCGGGCGGCAATGTCTTGGACTTCGTAGCGAGAAAGGAGAGTGTTGCGTTGCGCGAGGCCGCCTTGATGTTGTGTGACTGGTTCCAATTGCCGCAGGGCGAGGGGAGCAGTGATCATCGCAATATCACTACGAAGAAAGAAGTCGATGTGCTGCCGCCGGAAAAGGCAAAGACTGAGGCATTGCCGGAAGCAGAGTATAAGCCGAACAAGCCACTGGGCTTCGAGTTGCAGCATCTCGATTCCAACCATTCCTATTTAGTGGAGCGTGGGGTGAGCCAAGAAGCTTTGTTGGAATTTGGCGTGGGTTATTGCCAAAAAGGAAGCATGACCGGTCGAGTTGTCATTCCCATCCACAATTCGGAAGGGCAACTAGTAGCTTATGCCGGACGACTGCCGGGGATTCCCGGCGACGAGACTCCTAAATACAAACTGCCACCGGGCTTTCGGAAGGCTCAGGAGCTTTTCAATTACCATCGCGCTGTGCGGGAGTCGCACGAGCAACCGTTGGTAATCGTTGAAGGATTCTTCGATTGCATCGCCTTATGGCAAGCCGGCATTCGGCGTGTCGTTGCACTGATGGGAAGCTCTTTGTCTCACCACCAGGAATTGCTGATCGTGCAGGCGACCAATCCACAAAGTCGAATTGTCGTCATGCTGGATGAAGATGAAGCGGGTCGCGAGGCCAGAAAGGAAATCATTCCTCGGCTCGCAGCCTACTGCTTCATCCACAGCTTTCGCTTCGATCATGACGGGCAGCAGCCGGATACGTTGACTACGGAGCAGCTAGCGGAATTACGCAAGTGAATATCCATCTCGCCCCAGCCATATCGGCTGGGGCTTTTTTGGAGTCTTTAAACAATTTATCTCGACGATTACATCACTGTTAGTTAGGAGTCGAATTCAGCGGTATGGACGGCTCCTATATACACGGAAAGAGGTTAGTGCTGGCGGGACTTCTCCTCTTCCCCTTTACACTTTTGGCGCAAGACGATGCTTTTTCGGACGCGGATGCACAGCTTAATTCTGCCTATCACGAGGCGTTGAACAATCTTCCCCCGCGCCAGCAAGAGCTGTTGAGGAAGGCCGAACGAGCGTGGATTCCCTTCTCAGACAAATTGGAGGCTGCACTTAACGCGATGAAGGATGACCAACGTCTTTCCGACGACGTAGTGCAGGCCGCAGTTCTTCGTGAGGTTCGCAATCGGGCTAAACATCTTCAGACATTTTTTGGGCACGATCCGCGCCCAGAATACCCCATGCCGACGGAATGGAAACGCCAGGATGACTTTCTTGGGAAAGGCTACTCGGCATGCATGCATCGCTTGTCCCCCGACCAGCAGCATCTATTACGCGATGCGGAACGCGCGTGGATTGTGTATCGAGACGCCGATCTAACCGCCGTATCCGCGGTGCAAAGGTTTGTTCCCGATGCTGTGCGGAACGCAGCCGCAGTGGATTTGACCGAGGCGCAAAACTTCCATCTGTCAGTTATTGCGAGTTCGGGGTCCGTCTCATCCGCAGCCACCTCGCAAGTCGCCAGCAGTGCCAATGAGCCGCCAGCGAAGCAGGCTGAGGCGATGGCTGGGTGGAAAAAGAAAGCGTCCGCGCTCCTGCAAGGATGGATTGAAGCGAAGGATAACTCCTTTTTCAAGGAGCCTAAGGCGTTTGCAAATCTCCCACCGCTCCCCTCGGATTTCACCGCGAGCCTTTCGGACTTGGATGCGCAATGGGTGGGCCTTTCGCGATCTTGCTCGTTCTCCGATTTGATCTCGGCCACCTCTCCCGAATACCCAACTGTCCAGCTTCTCAAAAAATGGCAGGCGTTTTCTATTTCGCTGAAGAGCGACGACGTGAGCCTGGCGGGGAGATTTTTAGCAAGTGGCTTAAAGCAAAAACCCACAACGGACGACTATCACGAGGTTTGGAAAATCGTCGAAGGATGGGATCAACTTTATCAAAAGGTCGCAGCATCATTTCAAGACCACGTTACTAAAGCAGAATCACTGGCAGCAGTTGGGAAGACGGCAGAGGCGATTCAGGAATACCAAGCTGCGCTGGATCTCATTGAAAATGCACCGGTAGCGAAGCGCATCAAACAACTGCGGGATGATTCGCTCGGCCTATGAACGCGATTTTCTATTTCATTCGCTACCTGTTGACCCGCTTTGCCAAAACTTTCGGCTGCCTGTTCCTGATCGCCGGATTTGGAACGGCAGCGATCATTTATGAAATGAGGGCACCGATGGTCGAGGCAGCGCGCTACCGCCAATCTTTCCAGCTCACCGAAAAACTGCAAAACCTGCAGGCGACTTACCAAAAAACTCAAAACTTGGTCATGCAGTTCAAGCAGGTTAACGAATTTCCAGCGCCTCAGTCCCAGGCCGCCTTCGAGCCTCAATTTCCGCCCAGCGATATTACACCGAGGGATTTCGTCGAGTTGAGGTCACAGCTTGTGCTTATGTTCGATGCCTCTTCGAGTATGAAGCAGTTTGTCGTGGATCATTTCGATGCGCAGCTTACGGACATTCAACGAAAGCTGATTGCACACGCGGCTTCGCTGAGAGACGCAAGCCCATCGGCGAAAGTTCCCGATTATGTCCCGTTCGTTCCCAATTTCGGCCTCTATGACCACACGCTGAACGATTATGCAGTCTCCTCTCGCAAGTCGGTTCTAGAACGGGCGAAAGAGTATCTCGGTGTTTTGCAGACGGCTGCCAAGACGCCGGAAAACCAAAAAACGCTGGGTGACTCGGTGAGTGAAATCACCACACTTTCCAAGCTATTGCCCACGAACCTTGACGCCCCGAAGTTGGACGAAGCGCCGGCACCAGCTCCCGATGAACCGCTAAATGCCCAGAAGGTCGCGGATCGCCTTCAGCAGTTTAAACTGAGCGTCAAAGAAGCCATTCTTAGCTCATGGGCACTGGACACCGAGTTGAAGCAGGTTGAGCAAATGGCAGAGACGGAGCAAAAGAAGTCCCTCAATGCAGAAGTTGAAGTGCATGTGGTTGCGGGAGAGCTTCACCTCCTAATGGCAGCATCCATCGCAGCAGGCATGCTGCTGGGGACATTTTTCCTGCTAATTGGCGACTGGACGAAAAAGTCTTCCACCGAAGTTTTGTATTATTGGCGGGCTTTGCTTCCTGATTTTAAGGATTCCCCCAGTAACATTTACACAATGATTGAGGAGGCAGTTCGCACGCGTGAAATTCCGGGCCTCGAAATTTCTCGCCAGTTTTGGCATGAGGGCGGTGCTCTATCTCAGCAGCGGGAATATCTTCGCTTCGCCCGAGAGCGGCAGATTTTCGATATATGCGCGGCACCTTTTGGGACGGGTTTCTTCATCTCCTACCGCGCGAGTATTGAACCTCCGGTGATCGATCCGTTGGCAATATGCGTCGTCCTGATGGTCGTCGGCATCTCACTGGCCATTTTAGCGGCCACCTGCGGCTTTTTCTGGGGATGCGTCTGGCTCGTGCTGGGCCTAACAGGCCTCATCCTGACTCTGCGAGCCTCGGTAGCGCGCGGCTTGGGAGACATGGACCGCACTTTGCGAAAAACGCCTCTGCTTGGGCCGCTCTACGAGCTGTATTTGCGTCCGATTACTTATTACCGGATAGACTCGATGGAGATGTATGTGCTTGCCATGCAGGCAGCGGTGTCGGAGGCCTTTGAGGAAATTTTCGGCGACAAAGGCTTTCAACTTCTTCCGGGGACAATTGAAAAGCCGATCATGGATGATCTGTTCCGCAAACGCCTTATTTAACTTTTCGCAATGGGCCAGGCATCATCAGATTGGAGAGATGAAAAGTTAGCGGAGCAGTTTTACGAATGGGAGGTGAGGGGGAGAGGCTGGCAGATTTTTGATTTTCCGGTGTCGCCAGAACCTGCATTTTTTCCCTTCCCCGGCTATTCATTCTCAGAATCCAGCTCGACTGATGATGGTCGAAGAAAAACCTTTCTTAGTTCATTGGTGGAAAGACTGCAGCATGCTCTAGCCCCAAAAGCTTTTTCTCAAAAAGACGAGGCGTTTGGCTTGGCCGTTGAGCAGCCCATCCTGAGGGCTCTAGAACGGGAAGACGTTACGGAACTTGTCATTTCCCTTCCTACGAAAGTTCACGCCCACCCATCAGCTTTCCAAAGCATAGTTTCTTCGATCGAGTCCTTTGGCGAGCCATTGACTTACGAAATGCTGGGGACAAATAAGACCATCACACCGCTGTTCGTGACCCATCCTGCGGATGCGTCACTCATAAGGCATCAGTTGGCAGCATACATTCCCGAGGCTGTTATCAAGCCTCAGGAAAGAATGCTGGTAAATGTTTGGGATCAATTTTCCGAATCCGCCGTTGTCGAATTCGGACTGTCAGATGAATTCATGGTGCCGCTGGCTAACAGCGGCAGCGACATTTTTACCGAGATCGCTGCCGCGATGGGAAATTTGCAAGCTGAAGAGCTGGCGCTTTTTCAGATCATTTTTGAACCTGCCCGGCGGGAGTGGACTGAAAGCGCGGTTCGGGCAGTCCTGCATTCCAACGGCAAGCCGTTCTTTGCCAATCGCGCCGACCTGGTATCGGGCGCAAACAAAAAATTCAACCAGCCACTTTTTGCCGCAGTTCTACGACTGGCTGCGCAGGGTGATCGCGTTCAGCGGGCATGGGAAATCATCACCCAAATGGCGATCTCCTTCCGCAGTTTGAGCACATCCTTTAGCAATGCACTGGTTCCGCTTCAAAGCGAAGGTTACCTGCTCGAAGACCGAATCGAAGACCTGCTCCGACGGCAATCGCGACGCTCAGGCATGCTGCTGAACTTGGAGGAACTTTCGTCCCTCGTTCATCTGCCTACGAAGGAAGTAAAGAAACTGGTTCGGGAAATAAAGACCAGCGTTGCCGCGCCGGGATTTTCCCACGAACGAGGCTTAAAGCTTGGCACTAATTCCCACGCAGGTGAGACCAAGGAGGTGTTTCTCTCCCCCGAGCAGCGAGTGAGGCATACGCACATCGTCGGTGCGTCAGGCACCGGAAAATCCACATTGCTCTTTAACCTGATCCGGCAGGACATTGAGAACGATGCTGGCCTGGCCGTGCTCGATCCCCACGGCGATCTGGTGGATAGAATCCTAGAAATCATCCCACCAGAGCGGATTGACGATGTGGTCCTGATCGACCCATCGGACGAGGAATATTCCGTAGGGCTGAACATCCTGGGCGCACATTCCGACTTCGAGAAGAGTCTGCTCGCATCGGACTTGGTTGGCGTGTTCCGCCGCCTCTCGACGAGCTGGGGCGACCAGATGGATTCGGTATTGCGCAATGGAATCCTCGCCTTCCTTGAAAGCACGGCGGGCGGAACGCTCGTTGATCTCAGGCAATTTCTACTCGATACGAACTTCCGTAATCGGTTTTTGCGAACTGTGACAGACCCGGAGATTATTTATTATTGGCAGAAGGTATTCCCTCAGCTTTCTGGCAACAAATCCATCGGGCCGGTCATCACCCGGCTTGATGAGTTCCTCTCACGAAAGCCGATTCGCTACATGGTTTCGCAGAAGGAGAATCGCGTAAACTTTTCGGAGATATTGGATCGTGGTCACATCCTGCTTGCGAGGCTTCCACAAGGATTGATAGGGCGTGAGAATTCGCAGCTACTCGGCTCGTTGCTGCTCGGAAAATTACAACAAATGGCTATGAGCCGACAGAGGATGCGCGAAAATGAGCGCCGCGATTTCTGGTGTTATGTGGATGAATTCCCCTCGTTTATGACGCCATCGATGGCGGAGATTCTGACCGGTGCGCGCAAATATCGCATGGGTCTTACGCTCGCCCATCAGGAGATGCGCCAGTTGCAGGCCGACAGCGAAGTGGCAAGTGCGGTGATGTCCAACTGTTTAACTCGTGTCGCGTTCCGTGTAAGCGATGCTGACGCGCGGTCGCTGGAAAACGGATTTACGCAGTTTGAAGCGCGTGATCTTCAGAATCTTGAAACCGGAGAAGCTGTCTGCCGCATCGAGCGTAGCGATGCGGATTTTAATCTCACGATATCGCGTCCCGACTTGATGCCGGACGACGAGGACATACGGGATGAGGTAATCGCAGCCTCACGGTCAAAGTATTCGCAATCCCGCGCTGCGGTGGAGGCGGAGCTGCGGCGTTATGTGGTGGTTGAGGAGCTGAAGCCAGAGCCCCCGCCGAAACGTCCCAAAGGTGTTCCGAACGATTCTGAACCTTCATCAGCGTCCAAAGTTCCGAAGGATTCGGAACCCAATGACACGCGGCCAGACGACGCATTGCCGGAGCTGGTGATTGAGGTTGAGCCATTGAAGCCGATAGCGAGACTCGCCTTGCCACCGAAGAGCGAGCAGGAGGATTCTCCTAAGCCTGCCCCCCCGAAATCGGCGGGCAGGGGCGGAAAAACGCACAAGGCTCTGCAAGACCTCATCAAGAGAAGCGCGCAAGACCTGGGCTACTTGGCGGTGGTCGAATATGAAATAGCGGGCGGCCACGTAGATGTGGCGCTACAGAGGAACCAACGAACGATTGCCTGTGAGATTTCAATCACGACACCGATTGAGCATGAGATTGGGAACATCAAAAAATGTCTCTCGGCAAATTTCGCTTTTGTCGCGCTCGTCATCCGAACTGAAAAGCGATTAACGGATTACCAAGCGGCGATCAGTGCGGCGCTTTCAACAAGAGAACTGGAGCGTGTCCGCTTCCTTCTTCCCGATGGGCTGCTGACCTTCCTAAAGGAGCTGGCAGCAGAGGACTCGGGAAGCAGCAAGACGGTCCGGGGCTACAAGGTAAAGGTCAGGCACCACGTGGTAGATGACATGAGCGAGGAGGATCGGATCAAGGAACTGGCCAAGATTCTCGGGCGATCGGCCAAAAAGAGGAAGAAGGACTAGCCCGCTTGTCCCCGTGCCTTCGCCAGCAAAGCGTCTCGAATCCATGCCGACTTGCTGGCACCGCTGGAAGCAATCGCCGCCTCTATCTCGTCCTGCTCATGCGGAAGAAGCCGGACCGACAATCCGGGCTTTCGGAACTGCTTCTTCGAAAGTTTGGGGCGGCAGTTTTTCTTTCAGGCATTTATGTATGACAAAAAGTCGTTGACGTTCACTGGTTTGTGTATTACATAAAGCGACGCAGTCAACCTCAAAAATCGCCCTTGAGAATATGGAAAACGGACAGCCGGTTGGCATTTGGATTCGCGTTTCAACTGAGGACCAAGCCCGCGGCGAAAGCCCGGAGCATCACGAACGCCGCGCACGGCATTACGCCGAGATGAAAGGTTGGACGGTGAAGGAAATCTATCACCTGGAAGGCGTGAGCGGAAAGCTCGTTTCAAAGCACGCCGAGACTCAGCGGATGCTGGCGGACATTCGAAGAGGCCATATCAGCGCGTTGATATTCTCGAAGCTAGCGCGCTTGGCTCGCAATACGAGGGAGCTGCTCGACTTCGCCGACATCTTCCGCCAGAGCGGAGCCGACCTCGTGTCGCTCCAGGAGTCCATCGACACGTCAACGCCTGCAGGACGGCTGTTCTACACTATGATTGCGGCAATGGCGCAGTGGGAGCGCGAGGAGATTACCGAGCGGGTCAATGCGTCCGTGCCAATTCGTGCCAAACTCGGCAAGCCACTCGGCGGCGCAGCGCCCTTCGGTTACCAGTGGGTGGACAAGAAGCTGGTCGTGCATCCCGATGAGGGACCAATCCGGAGGCTCATCTATGAGCTTTTCCTCGAACATCGTCGCAAGAAGACCGTGGCGAGCCATCTGAACCGCTCGGGCTACAGAACCCGTAAGGGCTCGAAGTTCGGGCCATCTACCATCGGCAGCCTGATCCAGGACTCAACGGCGAAAGGGGTGCACAGGACCAACTACAGCCGCCGCACTGCTGACGACCTGTCTTGGGAATACAAGCCGGAATCGGAGTGGGTTCTGACGGAGACCGAATCGCTCGTCTCCGAAGAGCTTTGGAATCAGTGCAATCAGATTCTGGGCACGGCGGACAAGCCCCTTCGGAGTCCGTCGAAAAGGGCGGTTCACCTGTTTGCGGGATTTGTCGTCTGCCAATGCGGGAGCAAGATGTATGTGCCCAGCAACAGCCCGAAGTATGTATGCGCCGCCTGCAAGATGAAGGTCGCATCCGTGGACTTGGAGGCGATCTTCTTCGACCAGTTAAGCGGCTTTCTGGTGTCGCCGACGCAGATCGAGAGCTATCTCGGCCAGGCCGCCGGTGCCCTCAAGGAGAAGCAGGGGCTGCTCGAATCCCGCAAAAAGGAAGCTGACCGGGTGCGCAATGAGGTGGAGAAAACGTATCGGCTGTATCTCGAAAACGAGATTACTAGCGACGCTTTCGGGAGGTTCTTCAAGCCGCTGGAGGAACGGCAGAAACAGCTTGAAGAGGAGATTCCGCGCATTCAGGCCGACATGGACTTCCTCAAGGTGAACCAGTTCTCAAGCGACCAAATCCTGAATGATTCCCATGGCATTCAGAGTCGGTGGCCGGAGTTGGACAGCTCCGAGAAGCGGAAAATCGTCGAGTGCATTACCAAGAAGATCGAGATCGGGAAGGACGAGATCGCAATTGATCTCTGTTACCTTCCCTCCTCTGTAGAAATGTCAAAAAGGGACTGGAGCCTAGGGGATTCGAACCCCTGACCTCCTCAATGCCATTGAGGCGCTCTACCAACTGAGCTAAGACCCCGTGAAAAAGGGAGCGCAATGTGACCGGGATGCGTGACCTTTGCAAGTGCTTTTCCGAAGATTTTTGCACTTTTTTTGCAGACGCTCTTTCCAGCCAGTGTGAAGCCGGTTTTGCCGCCGATTATCGGTAAAACGCGCGGATGGTTTCCACCACGTAGGCAAGTTGCTCGTGAGCAAGCTCGGGGTAGATCGGCAGGGCCAGGGTTTCCGCCGCGGCGCGTTCGCTCTCGGGGAAGGCGCCGGTTTCGTAGCCGAGGCTGGCGAAGCATTTCTGCTGGTGCAGGGAAAGCGGGTAGTAGATCTCGGAGCCGATGCCGTTTTGCTGCAGGTGCGCGCGCAGTTCATCGCGACGCGGGGCGCGGATGACGAACTGGTTGTAGATGTGATGGTTCACCGCTCCGGTTTTTGCGGCCAGGCTGGCGTGGGGTTCGATGGGGAGCGTGACGGTGTCGAGTAACTCGAGCCGGGCAAATTCCTGATGATAGAAAGCGGCGTGTTCGCGACGGGCGGCGTGCCAGCCATCGAGATGGGGGAGCTTTACTTCGAGCACGGCGGCCTGGATCGCATCGAGGCGGAAGTTGCCGCCGATCCACTGGTGGTAATAGCGCGGTTCCATGCCGTGATTGCGGAAAGCGCGAATCTTGGCGGCGAGTTCCGCATCGCGGCAGGTGACCAGGCCGGCGTCGCCGAAGGCTCCGAGGTTTTTCGTGGGATAAAAGGAGAACCAGCCGCAATCGCCCATGGAGCCTGCGCCGTGGGCTTTGCCCGTCTCGGTGGAGGGATAGTGGGCGCCGAGGGCCTGCGCGGCGTCTTCGAGCACGGGCACCTGGTATTTGCGGCCCAGGGCCAGAATTTCATCCATCGCGGCGCAGCAGCCGAAGAGGTGGACGGGGATGATTGCCTTGACGTTGGGGGTGTTTTCCAGCGCTTGTCGGAGGGCGGGGATGGAAAGATTGAACGTGGCCGGGTCGATATCGACAAAGACCGGCCGGGCTCCGACGCGGGAGACGCAACTCGCGGTGGCGAAAAAGGTGTAGGGCGTGGTGAGCACGGCATCGCCGGGGCCGATTTCCAGGGCCATCAGGGCGACGAGTTCGGCATCCGTGCCCGAGGAAACGCCGATGGCATGATTGGCGCCGCAGTATTCGGCGATCGCTTTTTCCAGTCGCTCGACCCGCGGCCCGAGGATGAGCGCCTGGGTATCGGCGACTTCGTCAATGGCGGCGCGGATTTCTTCGCGGAGGGTTTGATACTGGCTCTTGAGATCGAGAAGCGGGACTTGCATGGATGGCACGGAAAGGATCAGGGTTTTGAAGGAAGCCTCAAAGTTGAGATTTCGCCGTCAGACTTGCAAGCAGAGTTATGCGGGGAGGGGTGAAGTGCCAAGTCGCCAGGACAGCCAGGGCGGGAGGAATTTTTCACCACGAAGGCACGAAGACCCGAAGGAAAGAATCGCGAAGGGGGATCGTCGGTGACACTTCAACGAACAAAAAAACCGCCATGAGTCCAAACCTGGGCGGCCTGGCGATTTGGCGGTTTTTGGAGAATGGAAAGGAGAACGGGAAAGGGAGCGGGTCGTGAGCTTAGTGCGCGACGACCGGGGCACCCTGCAGCTTTTCTCCAAGCTGGCGCTGGAAATCCAGGAGCTGGGTGATGATGTCGGGGCCGCGGGAGAGAACGGTCTTGGCGAGCTTTTCGTAATGGGCGGGATTGCGCTCGGCGAGTTCGGAGAGGGCCATAACCACTGCCAGCGAGTTGGCGATGGAATGTTTGACCTCGCGGAACTTGTCATGCAGGGCCTGCAATTCCTCGCGGCTGAAGTGGACTAGGGTATCGGTTTCCATTTGATAAAGTATATTAGCGTGAATCGTGCCAGATGGCAGTAAATTTTCATTTCCGAGAAATACGCGAAATTGGCCGCCGGGCTGGAAATGGGGGCGCGGGTGTGGTTACGTGGGCGATTAAGCCTTTTACGTTCGCATGACCACCTCCAACATCCGAATTATCGGAGCGCGCCAGCATAACTTAAAGAACATCAGCCTGGAAATCCCACGGCAGAAGCTGGTGGTGATTACCGGAATGAGTGGTTCGGGCAAGTCGTCGCTGGCCTTTGACACGCTGTATGCAGAGGGGCAGCGGCGGTATGTGGAGAGTCTCTCGGCCTACGCCCGGCAATTTCTGGATCAGATGCAGAAGCCGGATGTGGATTTCATTGAGGGGCTTTCGCCGGCGATCGCGATCGAGCAGCGGAGCTCGGCGACGAATCCACGCTCGACGATTGCGACGACCACCGAGATTTACGATTATCTGCGCCTGCTCTTTTCAGCGGTGGGAATTCCGCATGATCCGGTGACGGGAGCCCCGGTGACCAAGCAGTCGCCGCAGCAAATCGTCGATCAGATTCTCAATTTTGAGCCGGAGACGAAGATCGTGTTACTCGCGCCGCTGGTGCGCGGGCAGGTGGGGGAGTTTCGCGATGTGATCGAAAAGGTGCGCCGCGAGGGCTTTGTTCGCGTGCGGATCGATGGCGAGATCATTGAACTGGGGCGACCGGAGCCGATTCGCCTGGCGAAGACGGTGGCGCACGATATTGAGGCGGTGGTGGATCGTCTGGTGATTCGCGATGGAGTGCGGACGCGCCTGGCGGATTCGGTGGACACCTCGCTGCGCTGGGGTGAGAACCGGATGATTGTGCTGAAGAGCGAAGGGGAGAACTGGGGGCCGGTGCGCTTCTCCACCGAGTATTGCAATCCGGAGACCGATTTTACCCTGCCGGAACTGACGCCGAAGCATTTCTCCTTCAACAGCCACCTCGGGGCCTGCCCGGCCTGTCACGGCTTGGGCACCGAACTCGTGTGCGATGCGGATTTGATCGTGCCGGATGCGGAGAAGACGCTCAATCAAGGAGCTGTGGCGGCTTGGGCCAAGGGGAGCAAGCGGATGGTGCAGTATTACAAGGGGCTGGTCGAATCGCTGGCTGCGAGTTTCAAGGTGTCGCTGGATACGCCCTACGGTGAATTACCGCAACGATTCAAAGACGCGCTTTGCTACGGAACCGGTGATCAGGCGGTGGATTTCAATTGGGGCAAGACTGGCAAGGACGGTACGGTCTCGAAGCCTTTTGAGGGCGTGGTGCCGCAGTTGCAGCGTCTTTACGAGACGACCGACAGCGAATTCACCCGGCAGCGCATCCGCGCCTACATGTCGCGACGGACCTGCTCGGTATGCCAGGGAGCACGATTGAAGCCGGAGATTCTGGCGGTGACGGTGAAGGATGTGGACGCACGCGAGGTGAATATCCAGCAGTTGTGCCGGATGAACATTCGCGATGCGCAGGCATTTATTGGCAGCCTCGATCTGAGCGGCCAGCAAAAGCAGGTGGTGAGCGAAGTGACGCGGGAGATTCTGGCCCGACTGGGCTTTCTGGTGGAGGTGGGGTTGGGCTATCTGAACCTGGATCGTGAAAGCGGGACGCTTTCCGGTGGTGAGGCGCAGCGCATCCGCCTCGCGACGCAGATCGGCTCGGGACTGGCCGGGGTGCTTTATGTGCTGGATGAACCGAGCATCGGCCTGCATCAACGCGATAATGACCGGCTGATCGGGACGCTGCAGCGGCTGCGTGATCTTGGTAATTCCGTGATCGTGGTCGAGCACGACGAAGATACGATGCGGGCGGCGGATTACATCGTGGACCTCGGCCCCGGCGCCGGAGTGCGTGGGGGTGAGGTGGTGGCCCAGGGGACGGTGGAGGACATTCTGCCAGTGGAGCGTTCGCTGACGGGGCATTACCTCTCCGGGCGGTTGAAGATTGCCGTGCCCAAGCAGCGGGTGCGACCGCTGCCGGGGCAGTTTCTCACCGTGAATAGGGCGACGGAAAACAATCTGCAAAACGTGACCGCGGCCTTCCCGCTGGGCTGTCTTACCTGTGTGACCGGGGTTTCCGGCAGCGGCAAGTCCACCCTGGTGGATGATATTTTGCGCCGGGCGCTCTTCCGGCATTTTTACCGGGCGAAGGATCGTCCGGGCGCGCATGCCTCGATCTCGGGGCTGGATTATTTGGACAAGGCGATCGTGATCGACCAGAGCGCGATTGGGCGGACTCCGCGCTCGAATCCGGTTACTTATACCGGCGCGTTTTCGCCGATTCGGCAGCTCTTCAGCCAGCTCCCGGCGGCACGGGTGCGGGGTTATGATTCCGGCCGGTTCAGCTTCAACGTAAAAGGCGGGCGCTGCGAGAATTGCGAGGGTGGGGGGCTCATCCGGATCGAAATGCACTTCCTCGCGGATGTGTACGTGGAGTGCGAAGTCTGCCGCGGTCGCCGCTATAATCGCGAGACGCTGGAGATTACCTACAAAGGCAAGAACATCGCCGACGTGCTCGATATGACGGTGGACGAGGCGGTCCGTTTTTTCCGCAACGTTCCGGCGATTGCGGACAAGCTGATCGCGATGGAAGACGTGGGGCTGGGCTACATCCGCCTCGGCCAGAGCGGCACCATGCTCAGTGGCGGCGAGGCCCAGCGGGTGAAGCTGGCGGCGGAACTGGCGAAGAAGGCGACGGGGCGGACGGTTTACATTCTCGACGAGCCGACGACCGGACTGCATTTCGCGGATATTCACAAGCTGTTGGAGGTGTTGCTCAAGTTGCGTGATTCGGGCAACACGCTCATCATCATCGAGCACAGTCTGGAAGTGATCAAATGTGCTGACTGGGTGATCGATCTCGGTCCCGAGGGCGGCACCGGTGGTGGGCAGATCATCGGCGAGGGGACCCCGGAGATGATCGCCGGGCTTGCCCAAAGCCACACGGGTAGATATTTGCAACGGGTCCTTTCATGAAGAGCCGATTGCTCCCTCTTACCTTTGCGCTGGCGCTGGCGGCGTCCCACTCCGGGCACGCGAGCGAGCCAGCGAGTCTATACGACAGCGCGCAGCAGGCGTTGCAGCGCGGGGTGCTGCCGGCGGCGATCACCAAGCTGCGCGAGTTCCTGGCGGAGAATCCGAATGATCCGTTGAAGCGGGCGGCATCGCTGGACCTCGCGAATGCCTTGCTGGACTCCGGGGACGGCGAAGGGGCGAGCAAGGCGCTCGATGGCCTCACCGGTGGGCGGGCGGAAATCCTGCGCGCCCGGCTGGCCCTGAAAGAGCAGCGCTGGGACGATGTGCTCAAGCTGCCGGCTGAAATAAAAGGGCTGGAAGCCCAGTCCCTGCGCGCCGAGGCGCTGATCGGGCTGGGGCGGGTGGATGAAGCGATTGATGTGCTCCATACCTTGTGGCCCGATCCGAAATGCGGACTGCGGATGGCGGAGCTGCAACTGGATCGCGGCAAGGAAGGCGAAGCGGAGGAATTGCTGAAGCGCATTCCCACGCAGAGCGGGCTGCTCGGGCAGTGGCAAAATTATTTGAATGCGCGTCTGATTCTCGCGCAGGGAAAGCGGGCGGAGGCGCATCTGGCTTTTGAGGAAATCCTGCGGAACGGGCGGCATCTGCCCGAGGCCATTCTTGCCGGGGCAACGCTCGGGCTGGCCGATGCGCGAATCGACCTGAGCGGTCCCGAGACGGCGGACAATGTCATCGAGGATTTCATCTCGCAAAATCCCGACAGTCGTTATCTCCCGCAGATGTTCCAACGGCTCGACCAGATCTACGAGATCGAGGAAAGCCCCTCGGATTCGCTGCTGGAGAAATGGTTGCGCGATCGGATCGGCGCCCGCACGGCCTATGCGGAGTTCTACATGGCGAAGCAGGATCTGCGGGAAAAGCGCGAAGATCACGCTGAGCGTCAGCTCGCCACGTTTATCCAAAGCTACAGCGGCCATCCGCTTTATCCCGATGCGCTGTTGCTGCGCGGCCAGTTGTTGATGAAGCGGGGCGCTTACAAGGATGCGCTGGATTCCTTTGAGGAAGCCATGCGCCAGGCTCCGGACGATGATTTTCGCGCCGAAGTTGAGATCGCAGCGGGGACACTTCAATTCCAACAAAAGGAATATCTGCTGGCGGTGACCACCTTCCACAGTGCGGCCCAGCATTCCTCGAAATACTGGGAGCAGGCGATCTACAACTCGGCCCTGGCGTGGCTGTACCAGGGGAATTACACCAAGTTTCTCGACGACTACGAAGGGCTCAAGCAGCGGTATCCCGACAGCCCATGGCTCGCCGGTTTGCTGCTGGAAAAAGGACTGCTCCAGGCCCGCTCGAGCGATGCGGGTGGGGCGATGGATTCGTTGCGCGATTTTGTGAAGCAGTTCCCCGATCACTTCCGCCGCTCGGAGGCGGAACTGGCGATGGCGGAGCTGGCCTTCCTGCACGATCCGCCTAATTACCGTGACGCCAGCCAGTACCTGCTCGCGGCGAACGATACCTCCAAGACGCCGGAGGAGAAGGAGCGTGCGGATTTCCTCGCCTTCACGATTGCCGACTCGCCGCAGAAGCGCGATAGCGGCACCGCGATTCAGAAAGGGAAGGACTTCCTCCGGGCCTATCCGCAATCGCCGCACATTCCCGAGGTGGAGATGAAGCTCGGGCAGATTTTCTATCGGGAAGGCGATTTTGCCGGGGCGGAGAACCAGTTTGAATCGCTGGCGCGGGATTACGCGACTTCGCCGCTGGTCGAGAGTGCGCTCTTCATGGCCGGGCAGGCGGCGATGCAGACAATGAGCGCGGACAGTCTCACTCATGCGTTGGAGCTTTTCGAGCAGACGGTGAAGCTGAACGGGCCGCTCAAACTTTACGCCCGCCAGCAGCAGGCGATTGCGCAGATGCGGGCGGGGAAATATCCCGAGGCGATTGCGCTTTACGACACGATTCTCAATGCCTCTCCGGCACCGGAGCGGGCCTTGCAAAGCGCGGTGACGCTGGGCAAAGGGGATGCGCTCTACGCCATGGGCACGGCGGATGCGAAGCATTTCGGCGAGGCGCAGGACGTCTTCTCGCAACTGGCCACCCAGCCGGATACCGGCCCCGAGGTGCATAACGAAGCCACTTATAAAAAGGCCCGGTGCCTGGAAAAACTCGACAAGCCCGACGATGCGGTGGCCGCGCTCTACGATGTGGTGCAGGCCCAGCTCGCTTATACCGGGGATACGCCGGAATATTTCTGGTCCTACAAGGCGGGCTTTGAGGCCGGGCAATTGCTGGAGGAAAAGCAGCAATGGCAATCGGCGATCGGGATTTATACCATGCTCGCCGAGATGGCCGGGCCGCGCTCCGAGGAAGCCCGCAAACGCGCCAACGACATCCGGCTGGAGCACTTCGTGTGGGACAACTGAGGGGAATTAGAAGTTAAAAATTAGGAATTAAAAGACAAGGCGGGTCCTGCGGACTGGTGGTTTGGGCTGGCTGGATGATTTTCCCAGTAGCTAATTTCCAAGGCTTCGCTAGTTTCCCGGCCTCATGCTCACGATTCGCGATCTCAAAGTCTCCGCTGGAGGCCGCACCCTTTTTGAAAACGCCACCATGCAGGTCAACTATGGCGAACGCGTCGCCCTGGTCGGCCCGAATGGCGCGGGGAAGTCCACGCTCTTCTCCATCATCCTGGGAAAAAATGAACCGGATGCGGGCGCGGTCGAGCGCGACGAGTGGACGATGATTGGCTATCTCCCGCAGGAGAGCGACCCGATTGGCGATGAGTCGGTGCTGGAGGTGGCTACCGGTCGCGCCGGGGAGGTCCAGGCGTTGGAAAGCACGCTGCAAACGTTGGAAGCTGCCGGGACGGTCGATGGACCGGCCTATCTGGAAGCGCATGCCAAGCACGAGGCGCTGGTGGCACCGGAGATCGAGGTGAAGGCGAAGAAGATGCTGCGCGGCCTCGGTTTCAAGGAAGAGCAGTTTGATCGTCCGGCCCGGGCCTTTTCCGGCGGCTGGGTGATGCGCGCGCACTTGGCCCGGCTTCTTGCGATGGAGCCTGATCTCCTGCTGCTCGACGAACCGACCAACCACCTCGACCTCGTTTCGTTGCTCTGGTTGCAAAACCATCTCAAGAATTACAGCGGCGCGGTGCTGATGATTTCGCACGACCGTCAGTTCATGGACGATCTTGCGGAGAAAATCTACGACATCGCCGAGAAGCGTCTCGTTTCCTATACTGGGAACTACACGGCCTTCCTGCAACAGCGCGAGGCTGCCTACGAGCAGCAACTGGCCGCTTTCAAAAACCAGCAGAAGGAAATCGAGGCTCTCCAGGATTTTTACGACCGCTTCCGCCAGGTGGCTTCCAAGGCCTCGCAGGCGCAGAGCAAGCTCAAGCAAATCGAGCGGATGGAGAAGATCGAAAAACCGCTGCCGCCGAAGAAGCCCTTCCGGTTTCACATTCCCGAGCCGCCGCGCGGTGGTCAGCGGGCGATTTCGCTGGAGGGCATTCACCAGGCTTACGGAGAGCACAAGATTTACAGCGGGCTGGATCTCACCATTGAACGCGGGGAGCGCACGGTGCTGGTCGGGCCGAATGGTGCGGGCAAATCGACGCTGCTGAAAATTCTCGCCGGAACGCTGGAATTTCAAAAGGGCCAGCGGGTCGAGGGGCATAATGCGGTGATCGGCTATTTTTCCCAATACCGCGCCGACACGCTCAACCCTGAAGCCAGTATTATCGACGAAGTGCTGGCCAGCAACGGCGGGAAGCTCCGCGAGGACGAGGCGCGAGGCATTCTCGGCAGCTTTCTTTTCCGCAAGGACGACATTTACAAGAAGACGAAGGTCTTGAGCGGCGGCGAAAAAAGCCGGTTGAACCTGATCAAGTTTCTCGTCAATCCGCCCAACCTGCTGCTGATGGACGAACCGACGACGCACCTCGATATTCACACCGTCGAGTCGCTCATCCTGGCGCTGGAAGCGTATGCGGGGACGCTGGTTTTCATCAGCCACGATGTGCACTTCATCCGCAAGCTCGCCAACCGGGTGATCCATGTGAATAACGGGACGATCAAGAGCTATCCGGGGAATTACGATTACTTCCTTGAGAAGAGTCAGTTTGCCGATACCCGCGCGGCGCTCACGGCGGAGTAAATGTAGCGATGGTCGGTGCGATCACGCTTTCACCCATTGAGGCCCGGCGGTTTCATCGCCGGGCGGTGGGGCTGGATGCGCCGCTGAAAGATGTGGACGACGTGCTCGCCCGGCACGGCTTTGTGCAGATCGATCCGATCAACGTCTGCGGACGAATGCACGATTTGATCCTGCGCAACCGGATTGCCGGGTATCGCGAAGATGATTTGATGCGGCATTTGCATGGGGAATCCGGCCAGCGAAAAGCGTCCCACGAGCGGACGGCGATCGAGCATCATCTGCCGCATAGTAACAACCTGGCGGCGCTGCCCCTGGCCGCCTGGCCCTATCTGCTTGCGGCGATGCGACGTCGGACGCAGGGCGAGGGGAGCTGGTCGGGAAAGCTGGAGCCGAGGCAGGAAGCGATGGCGCGGGAGATCCTGGTCGAAATGAAAACCCGGGGGCCGCTTTCCTCGGCGGATTTTGAAAAGGGTGAAACGGTCGATCACGGCTGGGGTGCGGGGGCTTCGCTGGCCAAGACTACATTGCACAAGCTGTTCTTCCATGGCCGGGTGCTCATCGCGCAACGCAAGAGCCAGCGGCGTTATTACGATTTACCGGAGCGCATTTTGCCGACCGCGATTTTGAAACTGCCGGAGCCAACGCCGGAAGAGAGGGCACGCTGGATCGCACTGCTCAAGCTCCGGCAGGCCCGGCTGACCACCTTGCAGAAAGTGGAACTCCCGTTGGTGGCGGATTTCGTGCAGCCGGTAGCGGTGGTGGGATGTCCGCCGCTCTTCTGCTTGCGGGAAGATTTGCCCTTGCTGGATCAGCTTCCCGATCCATCGCCGACTCCGCTGCTGCTCGCGCCGCTGGACCCGCTCATTTACCACCGCAAGGTCACGGCCCAGTTGTGGGGCTTTGATTATACATGGGAGGTTTACACACCGCCTGCGAAACGGCAGCGCGGCTACTACGCATTGCCGGTGCTGGTGGGGCTGGAAATCGTGGGGCACGTCGATCCCAAGGCGGAGCGGAAGCAGCGCAAGCTGGTGGTGATCAATCGTTCCCTGCGACGGGGCTTTGCGGTCGCTCCGGCGGTGAAGGAACTGGCGCGGTTTCTCGGGCTGAAGGCCGGATAAAGCAACCGTGGAGCCAGGAAAGCCGTCGGAAGTAAAACAAGCCGGAATTCCGCTCGACAATCGAAGCCTTTCACAGAAACTTACCCTTCCCTTATGACATCGCATACCAAGCTTTTCATTCCCGGACCCGTGGAAGTCTCTGCGAAAACCTTCGCCGCATTCTGCACGCCGATGATCGGCCATCGCAGCGGCGATTTCAAGAAGCTCTACGCCTCCGTTCATCCCCGTCTGCAGAACTCTTTTCGGTACCAAACAGCCGGTCTTCATTTCCACCTCCTCCGCCTGGGGTGTAATGGAAGGCGCGATCCGCAATATGGTGGCGAGAAAGTGCTCAACTGCATGAACGGCGCGTTTTCCGACAAGTGGTTCGATGTGAGCAAGCGCTGCGGCAAGCAGGCCGAGGCCTTGCAGGTCGAGTGGGGCCAGCCAATCGATCCCGCGGCGGTGGACGCGAAGCTCGCGACCGGCGAATTTGATGCGGTGACGCTGATCCACAACGAGACCTCGACCGGTGTGATGAGCCCGCTCAAGGAAATCTGCGACGTCATCAAAAAGTATCCCGACGTCGTGTTGATCGTCGACACGGTATCGTCGTTCTCGGCGGTGCCGATTGCGATGGACGAGCTCGGCGTGGACGTGCTGCTCACCGGCAGCCAGAAAGCGCTCGCGCTGCCTCCGGGCATGGCGCTCTTCTCGGTTTCCGAGAAGGCGTTCAAGCGCGCCGAGACGATCAAGGATCGCGGTTACTATTTCGATTTCATCGAGTTCAAAAAGAACCAGGAGCAGGACATGACGCCGAGCACGCCGGTGATCTCGCACATCTACGCCCTGCGCTCGAAGCTGGACGATATGTTCGAGGAAGGCCTGGAACAGCGTTTCGCCCGCCATGCCAAGCTGAACAGCTCTGGTCCACGCCTGGGTGGTGAAGCACGGGTTCGAGTTCTTCGCTCCGGAAGGCTACCGCTCCAAATCACTCACCTGCGTGAAGAACAACAAGAACATCGACGTGCAGGCGTTGATCGCCAAGTTGAAGGAGAAATACCACTGCGTGATCGACGGCGGCTACGGCAAGATCAAGGGCGCGACCTTCCGCATCTCCAACATGGGCGACGAGACCGAAGAGACCATTACCCAGCTCCTCGCCTGGCTCGACGACTGCCTCGCGGAGTTGAGGTAGTCCTTCGATAGAAAGATTCAAACGCCGGTGCGAAGTTCACGCTTCCACCGGCGTTTTTCTTTTGCGGACCAACCCTTTCGGCCTTTGTAATCTCGGTGACAGAATCGGGCGCGTCCATTTTTGGGCTGGCTTGCGATTAGCGGGCAAAGCAACATGTTTAACGAATGAACCGGAAACGAGTGCTCATCCTTTCGGCCAGTGCCGGAACGGGTCACATGAAAGCGGCCGAGGCATTGGCCAAGACGTTTGCCGCGGATCCACGGGTCGAGGCGGTCGAACATCAGGACGCGTTGCAATATACCAACAAGCTGTTTCGCGACTTTTACTCGAAACTCTACATCCAGCTCGTGAAGACGGCCCCGGCGTTGCTGGGCTGGTTTTACAATACCAGTGACGAACCCTGGAAAACGGATGCGATGCGGATCCGTCTCGACCGGTTGAACACCATGCCGCTGGTGAAGTTCATTCAGGAGTTCGACCCGCACATTACCGTGTGCACGCACTTTATGCCCTCGGGGATTATTTCCCATCTCCTGGCGAAGGAGCTCGGTTTCGACCCACCATTCCATCGTGGTAACCGATCTGGACATGCATTCGATGTGGTTGTCGAAGATCTTTCACCGTTATTTCGTCGCGATTGACGAAACGCGGGTGCATCTGGAGACGCTGGGGCTGCCGCGCGAGCGGATTACCGTTTCGGGGATTCCCATCGACCCCGCTTTCTCCGCTCCGGTGGACCGTGAGGGGGTGATGGCCGAGTTCGGCCTCGATCCGCGCAAGCCGGTCCTGCTCCTCTCGGCGGGCGCGCTGGGAGTGAGTCCAACCGAGCTTTGCGTGGCGCGGCTGAAGGAACTGGCTCATCCGGCGCAGACGATCGTGGTGTGCGGCAAAAGCGAGGAGACCAAGCTGCGGGTGGAATTGCTGGTCGGCGACAACCCCGCCTTCAAAATTCTTGGCTTCACCGATCGCATGCACGAGCTGATGAAGATCGCCACCCTCTTTATCGGCAAGCCCGGTGGATTGACCACATCCGAGGCGCTGGCTTGTGGATTGCCGATGGTGATCATCTCGCCCATCCCGGGGCAGGAGGAGCGCAACAGCGACCACTTGCTGGAGGAAGGCGTCGCGATCAAGTGCAATGAATTCACCACGCTGCCTTACAAGCTGACTAAATTGCTGGACGATCCGGCCCGGCTCGCGGAAATGAGTCGTCGTGCGGCGGCGATGGGGCATCTGGATGCAGCTCGAACGGTGGTGGAAACCCTGCTGGCCGATGAGTTGCCGCCGATGGAAATCGACAAGGCGATGCAGAAGGAAATCGCCACGGCGGCTGCTCGTGAACCCGTGGCGGCACAACCCGAGAAACTCCTGCGCGACGATGTCTGAGACCCCGCCATTTTTATGGGGGGTGGCCACATCCGCGTATCAGGCCGAGGGGGGATACAATGGGCCGGGACAGCCGCGCACCAACTGGGCGAATGCCGAGGACAAGGGCGATGTCGCCAGGACCGGCAAGGCAGTGGAATTCTGGAGCCGCTACGGTGAGGATTTTGAGCAGTGTCAGAAAATGGGGCTCAATGCGTTTCGGCTCGGCCTGGACTGGACCCGGCTGGAGCCACAGCGGGGCGAATTCGATGACCGGGCGCTGGCGCACTATGCGGCGATTCTGAACGACTGCCGGGCGCGCGGCATGGAGCCGGTGGTGACGCTCCATCACTTCACCCACCCGGCCTGGCTGGGCCCGGATGCGTGGCTGAATGGGGAGACCTCGGCCCTTTTCGAGCAACACGTCCGGCGCACCCTGGAAAAGCTGACGCCGCAGCTGACCCGGCCGCTGCAGTGGTTCATCACGATCAACGAGCCCAACATGCTGGTGCTCAATACGTACCTGGGGCGGCAATTTCCGGCGAAGGGACACTCGGGATTTACGAATTGCACGCAGGCCTACAATCATCTGCTCAAGGCGCATTTGCTGGCCTACAACACGATCCACGATTTCTACGGGCGCGAGCAACTGGCCGCGCCGCAGGTGACCTTCAACAACTACTGCAGCGATCTCTACTGGTCGGACAAGGTGCTGCTGGACCTGATGAGCGCAGTGGAGCGGGGAATCGAACGCAAGGCCCTGCGCGAGTACATCCACGCGTGCGACGATGCGTTTTCCAATGCCTTCGCGGCGGCGCACATACCGCTGCACAAAGACTTGCCCTACTACTTCGGCGCGATGATGAAACGGGTGAGCAACTGGTTCGGAGCACGGGCTTTCAAACCGGAGTCGTTCGGCACGTTGCTCGATACGCTCTACTCCTCACCACGCCCACGAAACTTTGATTACGTGGGACTCGATTACTACGATCCCTTCGCCGCGCACGCGTTTCGTCTTCCGGTATGGTGGGACCACGAATTCAAAAACAAATCCACCCGCGAGTGGCTGCTCAATTCCATCACGAGCAAGTGGTGGGACTGGCGGGTGCTCCCGCGCGGGCTGCACTTCTTCTGCCAGCACTACGCGGAGAATTATCAACGCCCGGTGCTGATCGCGGAGAACGGGATGGCGCTCCGCCGCAAAGCCGACAACAGCGCCACCCGGCGGCGGGATAAAATGACGAGATCACGCTTTCTGAAACTGCACCTGCACGAAATCGAGCGCATGCGGAACAAGAAGGTGCCGTTGATCGGCTACCTGCACTGGTCGCTTTTCGACAACTACGAATGGGGCAGTTACACCCCCCGCTTCGGCCTGTTTGCGGTTGATTATGCCCGGAGTACCGACCGCCTCATTACCGACCACATGGGCGACCAGCCCTCGGTGGCCTATGCGGATTTGATTCGTGAATCGCGAGCCCGCTGGGGCGCGTGAGCTGGATTTACTTGGGTTGGGGCTTGCCGGTCTCGGCCTGCGGTGCTTGAGCGACGCGCACAGTGATGCCAGTGGTTAGCGAATCCGGTGGGGCGGCGATGACACGATCGTTTGGCTCGATGCCGCTGAGAATCTCCAGGGTCTTGCCCAGGTCGCGACCGATTTTCACCGAGCGCAACTGCACCTTGTTGTCGGCATCCACGATGCCCACCTGCGGGCCTTCGGCCCGGAAGAGCAGGGTGTTGGCGGGCAGGACCATCCGCGGCGCGGCACTGGGAAGCTTGATCTTCAACTGCGCGTGACTGCCGGCGAGGATTTCGCCCTGGGGATTGTCGAGCTGCAATTCCACGAGCAGGGTGCGGGTGGCGACGTCGATGTTATCCGCCGTGCGGGTCACCTGGGCCGGAAAAGTGCGACCGGGCATTTCCTGCAGGGTTACGTCGCCGGTGTCGCCGACTTTTACACTCCGGGCGGAGTCCTGCGGCACTTGGATGTAAACGCGCAGTTTGCTGGCCTGCACCATGCGGAAAAGCGGGGTGGTGCCGCCAGTCTGGATGAGTGCGCCGACATCCACATTACGCTGGCTGATCGTGCCGTCGAAAGGCGCGATCACTTTTTCGAAGCCCTGGGTTTTTTCCAACTGCCGCACATCGGCGGCGGCGGAGTTTACGGCTGCCTGGTCGGCATCGCGGTCGGCGTTCTTTTCATCGGCGTCCTGTTGCGAGACGGCCTGCGCATTGCGCAGGGTCTGGTAGCGCTTGGCGGTCACCTCGGCGAGCTGGAGCGCGGCCTGGGCCTGGGAAAGCTTGGCGCGGGAGCTGTCGAGCTTGCTGGTCCACCTCGGGCGCGTCGATTTCCGCCAGGAGGTCACCCGCTTTGACTTGCGTGCCGATATCGACGACCCAGCGTTTCAGGTAGCCATTGATGCGGGCGTAGATAGGCGCTTCCATGTAGGGGCGCAGATCGGCGGGGAGAACGAGTTCGCTCTCGGTCGTGCTGGTCTGTGGTTTCAGGACGTTGACGGTCGGCTCGGAGAGGGCGTTCGTTTGCTCCTCCACAGCCGAGCGGGCGAACCAGCGGGGCGCGAAGCCCATGACGAGGGCCACGAGGATGACCACGCAGAAGATGGCGATGAATTTCATGACGCCAGCGCGGCGGGGCATCTGCGGTTGCTGGGACAGCTCGGAACTGGTTTTAGGCGGTGGTTCTTCGCTCACGGTCGGATTACTCATAATAGGCGTGAAGATTTTGTCTAGGCGGTAGCGGAATGGGGCTGGTGCGCCAGAGCGTGTTTTTGGGTCCGGCGACGCAGGTGGCTATGGATGCTGGCGAAGACCACCGGGACGAAGAAGAGAGTGGTCGCAGTGGCAATGATCAGGCCACCGATGACGGCGCGACCGAGCGGGGCATTTTGTTCGCCACCTTCCCCCAGGCCGAGCGCCATTGGCACCATGCCGATGATCATCGCGAGGGCGGTCATGAGCACCGGGCGCAGGCGGGTGGCACCGGCATCGAGCGCGGCATTCACGGCGTCCTTGCCGCCTTCCATGGAGCTGCGGGCGAAGGAAACGAGGAGCACGCTATTGGCCGTGGCGACGCCCAGGCACATGATCGCACCCATCAGCGAAGGCACGCTGAGCGTGGTCTGCGTGGTGAAGAGCATCCAGATCACCCCGCTCAATGCGCCGGGGAGCGCAGTGATGATGATGAACGGATCGGTCCAGCTCTGGAAGTTGACCACCAGGAGAAGGTAAACCAGCGCGATGGCGCAGACGAGGCCGAGGCCGAGGCCGAGGAAGGAACTTTGCATCGTGAGCACCTGTCCACGGGTGGTGAGGAAGCTGCCGCGGGGCAGGGATTGCTTCGTCTTGTCGATCAGGGGTTGGATATCCTGCATCACGCCACCGAGATCGCGACCGCTCACGCTGCCGTAAATATCAATCACCGGCAGCACGTTGAAATGGGAGACCACCGTCGGTCCCATCGTGCGCTGGAACGAGACCACATTTTGCAGGAGCTGGCCGGCTTGGGCCCCGGGTTGGTCGGCCGAAAGCGTAATGGGCTGGCCGATCGCAATATTCTGCAACGACTGGAGGGAGAAGATATCGCGCTCCGGCGCCGTGGTGGAAATATTGTAGCTCACGCCTGTATTGGGATCGAGGTAGAAGGCGGGCTGGACCACGCCGTTGCCGCTCAGGGTCAGCAGCACGTTGTTGGCTACATCCCGGGTGCTGAGGTTCAATTCCGCGGCCTTGGTGCGGTCGATGGCAAAGCTCAGGCGCGGTTCATCCGCGGGTTGCTGGACGCGGATATCCACGGCCCCGGGGACCTTTTGGATTTCGCTGGCGAGCGTGGCGGCGATGGCGCGGTTGGACTTTACGTCCCGTCCCGAGATTTGAATGTCGAGCGGCGCCGGCAGGCCGAAGTTCAGCGTCTGGCTCACGATATCCGCAGGCAGGAAATAGAAGAGGGTGCCGGGGAAGTCCCGCGCCAGGGCGAGGCGCAACTCGCGCACGTAGGACGGGGTGGAGCGCTTGTGACCTTCCTTCAGCGAGACGAGGATGTCGCCATCCGCCGGTCCGATGACGCCGGTATTGGAATAGCTGAGATTGATGCCGCTGATCGGGACGCCGAGATTGTCCACGATTTCGCCGAGGTCTTCGGGCGGGATGATCTTCTTGATTTCCGCGTCGATGTAATCGGCCAGCCTGGCGGTTTCCTCAATGCGGGTGCCGGATTTGCCCCGGAAATGCAGGGCGATCTGGCCGGCATCCACACTCGGGAAGAAGTCCTGGCCGAGGAAGCGGATGAGAAGCGTTGTCGCCGCGAAAAAGACGATGGCCGCCAGGCAGACGAGGCCGCGATGGTGGAGGCAGCCGCGCAGGATGCCCGCGTAGCGGTAGCGGAAGCGTTCAAACCGCTCTTCAAAGCCGCGTTGAAAGCGAACGAAGACATTTTTCGAATTCGCGGGATTATGCTCCTTGCCGTGCACCGAGCGCAGCAAATACATCACCAGCGTGGGAACCAGCGTGCGGCTGAGGACGTAGCTGGCGAGCATCGCGAAGACCACCGCCTCCGCGAGCGGCACGAAGAGATATTTCGCCACGCCCGAGAGGAAGAACATCGGCACAAACACGATGCAAATACAGAGCGTGGAGACAAGGGCCGGGAGGGCGATTTCGCCCGCGCCGGTGAGGATGCCTTCCTCCAGCCTCCGCATCGTGCTTGAGGTGCCGCTCGATGTTTTCGATCGTCACCGTCGCATCGTCCACAAGAATGCCCACGGCCAGCGCGAGGCCACCCAGGGTCATGAGATTGATCGTCTCCCCCAGCGCACTGAGGGCGGCGATGGAAGCGAGCACGGAAAGCGGGATGGAAATGGCAATGATGAGGGTACTGCGCCAGCTGCCGAGGAAGAGCAGGATCATCATCGCGGTGAGCGCGGCGGCGATCGCGCCTTCCCGCACCACGCCGTTGATGGCGGCACGCACGAAGATGGACTGGTCCACGAGTGAGCGCACGTTCAGAGCCTTGGGCACGGTGGCGAGCACGTTGGGCATCGCGGCCTTCACGCCGGAGACCACATCGAGCGTGGAGGCGTTGCCGCTCTTGAAGACGGTGACGAGCACGCCGCGCTGGCCGTTCTGCCGCACGACGTTTTGCTGCGGCGCGTAACCGTCGTGCACGAAGGCCACATCATGCACATAAATCACGGTGCCATTCACCGCCTTGATCGGGAGATCGTTGAGCTCCTGGATGGTTGCGGCGCTGCCGTTCAAATCCACGTCATAAACGGTGCTGCCAATCTTGGCCGTGCCGGAGGGCAGGATGAGGTTTTGCGCGCTGATGGCGTTGATCAAATCCGTGGGCGTGAGGCCATGGGCCTGGAGCGCGGGCATGTTGAGGTCCACGTTGATCTGGCGGGACTTGCCGCCGTAAGGATAGGGAATCGCCACCCCGGGGACGGTGACCAGCGCCACGCGCATGGTATTCATCGCCTGGTCGAAGATTTCCTGTTCCGACATGCTGTTGCTGCTCAGGCCGTACTGCATGATCGGCACGTTCGAAGCGTTATAGCGGATGATCAGCGGCGGGGTGGTGCCGGGGGGCATCTGCTTCAAGATGGTCTGGGAAACCGCCGTGACCTGCGCAGTGGCGGCATCAACACTGGCACTGGGCTGGAAGAAAATCTTGATGACTCCGACGCCATCCAGCGAGGTGGATTCGATGTGTTCGATGTCGTTGACGGTGGTGGTAAGCACGCGTTCGTGGACGTAAACCAGCCGCTTTTCGATATCCTGCGCGCTCAGGCCCGAGTACTGCCAGACGACGCTGATGACCGGGATGTTGATATTGGGGAAAATATCCGTGGGCGTCTTGATCAGCACCAGCGGGGTCATGAGCAGCAGCAGAATGGCGGCTACGATGAACGTGTAGGGTCTTCGTAAAGCAAGATGGACGATCCACATATTGATTGTCTCATCAAATCAAACGTCGCGCCGGGGAGACGGTCGCGCGTCAGTTCGCAGATGAATTTGGTAACCAAAGTTCACGCTGCTGAGCGATAAAGGAAAATAACAATTTCCTTCTCCAGCGATAACGATAAATTATTGAAAAGTTTATGGAAATCCGTCATCTGCGCAGCTTTGTGACCATTGCGGAGGAGATGAGTTACAACCGGGCAGCCCGTCGGCTGAATATCGCCCAGCCGGCGTTGAGCGTCCAAATCAAAGCCCTGGAGGAGGAGCTGGGAATCCAGCTTTTGAACCGGAACAGCCGCTCGGTGCATCTTACGCCCGAGGGAACCGTCTTCCTCGTGGAGGCCCGCAATGTCTTGGCCGCAGCGCGCCGGGCACAGGATCAGGCTTATCGAGCCCGGCACGGGCTGGTCGGGACGCTGCGGATCGGGGTCATTGCGCCAGCGGCGACGACCCGCCTCGCGGCGCTCTTACGGCGCTACCGGGCGGAACTGCCCGAGGTGGACCTCTTCCTGAATGAAATGCCCTCGCGCGCACAGGTGGAGGGGTTGCTGAACGATCAACTGGATGTGGCCTTTCTGCGCCCGCCGGTGGATCATCCCGATTTGAAATCGCTGTTTCTGGAAGAGGCCCCGATGGCGCTCGCGGTCTATGCCGGGCATAAGCTGGCGCGCGCCAAAGCGATCCGGTGGCAGGATTTTGACGGCGAAGCACTGGTGGTCGTGAGCCCGCATATGCAGCACGGTTATTACGACCGCTTTCTGGCAAAATGCGCGGAAGCCGGGGCACGACCGGTGATTCGCCAGTATGCCAGCGATGTGCAGACCATCATGTGGATGGTCTCGGCGGGGCTGGCCATTTCCCCGGCGACGCAGACGCTGTCGGACATCAAGCGACCGGGGCTCCTGTTTCGTCCGCTCCCGGGAGGCATGCCCAAGGTGCAGACCATGGTCGCATGGAACCGCAAAAATACCTCGCCGTTGCTCTCCACCTTCCTGGAGCGCACGAAGGTCGCTTTCCAGGGAACTCAGTTATGAACCTGGGCGGGCATGACGGGTACCGATGATCCGGTATGGGCGCGATAAGCCCCATTGAGAGCGTCATCGGCTCCCTGGATCATGTTGCGGTAAAACTCGATGAGCCCTGCCGTGCAGGCAGCAGCCACCAATATGAGGATCACCTTATGAGAAAATGTCATCTGCCACATGCCTGTAGAAGCAGCGGGTTTGATGCCAGATGGGAAAAAACTTTAAAGCAACCGCTGCCGCAAGAGTGGGGGAGGGGCTTATAGGACTGGTGGGGCCTCTTAAAAAACGCCTATTCGGCAGGAGCGACGGGAAGATTTCGCCGGAAGGTGGCGAGGCCGGTGCGGGACAGGGAATCGAACGCCCGATCGCGCCAGTCGAGCAGGCGGGAAACGATCACGGGATTGCCCCTCACCAGCAGCCATGACCAACGGGCGGTGATGAGTCCCATGACGATGGAGACCGTGACATCCGAAAAATGGTGTGAGCCGCTGTAAATCCGAGCCCAGGCGACTGCGAGCGCAAAGCCAATCGCCGCCAGACCGAACCGCCAGCTTGCGAAAAGCAGCACCCCCATGAAGGCGATGGCGGTCGCAGTATGGGCGGAGGGGAACGAGTTATATTGGTTGTTGGTGACCAGCCACTTGCCGTCCTTCACAATCCCGTAGAATTGATCCTCCACCTTGGTGCTTGGGCGGGAGCGACCGGAAAAAGCACGCACTCCGTTGACCATGACGCCAGCGACAATCGAAGCCAGCAACATGGCGAAGAGCACGCGGACGAGCCATTGATTGCGGCTGGCGAGGGCGGCGAGAAAGACCACGAAACCAAGCCCGGCGAGGCAGGGCCAGTCTCCGACGTGATTGAGCAAAAGGGCAAGCGCGGAGCAGAAATGCGTCTTCTTGACCGCGAGCAGCGTGGCAACCTGATGATCGAAGTGGAAGGAAACGCAGCCAATCGTAATGAGGAGGGCGAGGACGATCAGTCGAAGTGCCAGCGGGAGGCGTGAGAACCGGCAGTTGGGAAGCGTGCGGATGATCCCGAGTGGTTTCATTACGGATTTTTTATCATGAGTCCCCGAGATGGCTCACGTTACGTTCAGGACTCAATTGGATGACACGATTGCGGAGCGCAGCCGCTCAGCGGTGGTTCACGATCATGCTCAGGTTTATGAAGCGGCCTTTGGCGATGTCGAAGCCCCGGGTGGAAACTACCTGCCAGGCTGGATCGAGGGACAGCTTGGGGAGCTGCTCCGTGGGGAGAATGCAGGCGGCGGGACCGCTTTCTTGCAGGAAGCCGGGGACATCGGAGCGCTTGAGCTTTTTCAGATCGGACTGGACGCGGGCCCGCAGGTACCAGACGAGACCGGGCTCGGAGTAATCCACCGCGGCGATCCGGGTCCCGGGTTGTAGCAGGGGCGAGGCGGCGAGCGCTTTATTCGGCGAGCTTTTCTCCGCGATGGGGAAGAGAACGGAGGCGCTGAGGAGATTGAGCGCCACCATGCCGACTGCTCCCAGGCGGATGCTGCGGGTGGTGATGGAGGGGGCGACGGCACAGGCTAGCAGCGGCAGAGCAGGCAGCGTGTAGTGGGGGAGTTTGGTGATTGAGATGGTGAAGAAGACGAAGATCACCGCCAGGCCGCTGAGGAGATAGCGATCGGCATCGGAACGTTGTCCAAGGAGGCGCTGCCAGGCCGCCGGAAAATGGATGGACCACGGAAAGAACGCCGGAAACGCCACGAGAAAATAGAACGGCAGCATGGCCAGAAACATGAGCCAGTTCGATGAGCCGTGGCCGTGGTCGGGCTTGATGAAACGTTCAAAGACGTGCTGGTAGAAAAAGACGCGGTAGAACTCGCCGTGAGTCACCACCAGTTCGGGCACGAGCCAGAGCGCAATGATTGCGGCGGCCATGAGACCGCCGAGGGCAAACTTCATCGTGTGAAAAAAGCGCGGTGGCCGGACCCAATACGCATAGAGGATGATCGCGCCGATCGGCAGGATCAGCAGCGGCCCCTTGGCATAGAAGGCCCCGGCGAGCGAGAGATAAAAGAGCCACCACCATTTGGCTCCGCCTTTTTGCAGTAATTCCCAGCCCGACCAGAAAGTGACCGTGCAGCAGAGCATGAGCAGGGTATCGGGCGTGCCTGCTTTGCCAAACATGAGCATCTCCAGGCAAAGCGAGAAGCTGATCGCCGCCCGCCAGGCCACGGTGGTGCCGTAAAGGCGTGTGCAAAAGCCAAAGACGAGCAGGGTCGTAATGGAAGCGGCGAGACTGGTGGGAAGCCGGGCGGTAAAATCGGAGTCCCCCAAGAGCCGTCCGCCGAGGCTTTGCCCCCAGTAAAGCAGGGGAGTTTTTTCCATCCAGAATTTGCCGTTGAAGCAGGGCGAGAGATAGTCGCCGCGCTGGTTCATCTCGCGGGAGACCTCGGCATAGAATGGCTCGTCGCGATCCACCAGGGGGAGAATCCAGGTCCCGGCCAGATTCATCAGCAGCGTGAAGAGAAAGAGCGCGGCCAGTTTCGGAAACCGCGGGCTGGACGACGAGGCGGTGGTGGATACGGTGGACGCGGGCGTGGCTTCGGCAAGATTCATGGATAATCAGCCGCGCACCCAATGGTCGATGGCAGCGTTACCCGAGCGAATAGAGATCACGCCGCGTGGTGGCAATGCCGGCTCCGCAACATTTGGATGACGATGCCGGTGCGGGCCTCTGCGAACTCTGCGGATAAACTTTCCGGACTGCCTACCAGAAGCCCCACTGTTTCGTCTGCATGATGTAGAAGCCGAGGAGTAGATTGGTGACGGCGTGGGCGAGAATGCAGGAAGCGAGGCTGCGAGTCCGGCAGGCGACAAAGTTGTAGGCCAGGCCGCAAATGAAGGCAGCCGCCCAGTCGGCGGGCTGGTGGACCAGCATGAACGCGATCGAGGTGATGAGGAAGGATTTCCATTGGAACTGGCCGAAGGGCACTTCTTCGATCCGCTCATCGATCAGCCACCGCAGAAGCCAGCCGCGCCAGAAAATCTCCTCCACGAAGGGAACGGCAATCACCAGCCGGATAAAGCGAAAGACGACCGTCCACCAATAAAGTGGCGAGCCTTCGGGGAAAAAGGTGGGGTTAAAGCCATCCAGCCGGGGCTTGGCATGAAAGAGCCATTGGGGCGAAATCCAGAGAATGAGAATGAAAACTGCTATCAATAAGGTTATGACCGGATTCCGAACCGTCCGCAGTGGGTACTGCCTCCAGTAAAAAATGACCAGCCCCGAACAGACCATCGTTTGCAGTGGAAAAATCCAGTACTGCGGCGAGGAAAGCCACGGTGATTCGAAGCCGCCGAGTTCCGTCTGCATGAGCGCGCTCAACGCGAGAAACAGCATGAAGATAAGGAAGGGAAGCGTGTATGGCCGGTCGGTTCCAAACATGATGGGAGCGCACGTTAGCGATTCGCGATGAAAACACCAGACCCCGGTATCGATCCCGAGAAATTACTCAAGGAAATGGAGGCGCAAATGATGCTTAGCCGCCAGTCCCGCGAGGTAAAACAACTCAACCGGAATGTTTTTCGAATCGTGAGCCTGGTTGTGCTGCTGGGGGGAACGATGCTGGCCTTTGGCTTGTTGGAATACATGCTCTCCAACCTCCCCCAGCCGGAGCACCTGCCGACAACCCCGGCGGCAAAGGAAGCGGCCAAATAGGTCGAAGAAAGCCCTGGCTAAACCGCTGCCTGCTGGAGAGTGGGCGTTGATTCCAGCACCTCATCGCAGGGTTGCGAAAGCAGGTTGCGAATCAGGCTGCCAAGGGCATCCAGGGTAAAGGGCTTGCGCAGCACGGGCACCCCGAGGGACTCCAGCCGGGCATCGCACCTGGCACCGCCAGTTTCGCCGGTGATGAAAAGGAAGCGCTCCCGCAGCCGGGGCTGGTTTTCGCAGACCCATTCATAAACGCCAAAGCCATCGAGCCCCGGCATTCTCACGTCGCTCAGGATGAGATCGAACTCATGGGCGCGCAGCAGGTCGATGGCGCGGGCTCCATCGTTGGCACGCTCCACCTCGGCACCTAATTGGATGCGCACCACCTCGTGGACGAGCGAGGCGACGTACGGTTCGTCATCGACGATCAGGACCCGGATCCGGCGCGGCTGCTCGCGGAAGATTTGAGGCAGGGCATTGATCGAGGAGCGACCGGCGCGATGCAGCGGCTCCTCCGTGCGCGGCAGGGAAATCGTGAAGGTGGCACCCGCTCCGGGTTCACTTTCCACGGCGATCTCGCCGCCATGCTCGCGCACGATGGAGTAGCAGACGCTGAGCCCCAGCCCGGTGCCGCGGTCGGGTGCCTTGGTGGTAAAGAAAGGATCAAAGACGCGCTTGATGCTCTCGGGCTCGATCCCGTGGCCGCTGTCGGAAACACTGAGGGACCAGTTTTCGCCGGTTTCCCGCAGTTCGAGCCGCAATTCCCGCCGCTCGGCGGTGGCCATGGCGTCGAGCGCGTTGATGAGGAGATTGATGATCACCTGTTTCAACTGCCCCGGATCGGCGAGCACGGCAAAGGCATGCGAGGGTTTCTGCCAGATCAGCCGCGCCCCGGCGCTGCGAATGCGCATGCGTAGAATCACCAGGCAGTCGTCCACGATATCCCCGAGATCGCAGGAGAAGCGCTCGGCCACGGCGGGCCGGGAAAGCTTGAGCAACTGGGAGATGATCTTGGAAGATTCGGCTGCACTTTCGCAAATGATGCCGCAGGAGCGCAGGAAGGTCTCGCTTTCCACCCGCCCGCTCCGCACGAGCTGCATCAACATCTCGGAGAAGCCCATGATCGGGGAGAGCTTGTTATTCAATTCGTGGGCGATGCCGCCGACCATCTGGTCGAGCATGGCGGATTTTTCACGCTGCGCCATCTGCCGCTCCAGGGCGAGACGCTGGGTGATGTCGTCGAGTACGGTGCAGATCTGGCCGGTCTCGGCGATCCATTTGAAGGTGAATTGGAAGGTGCGCTGGCCGCGACCGGGGACCAGCAGGGCGAACTGGCTGGAATGGCCGCTCTGGGTCTCGTGGCTGGAGTGCTCGCAGCGGCGCAGGCTATCCAGAAAACGCGCGCGCTGGGTCGGGATTACCATTTGCGCAAAATTGAGGAAGGCTGGCTCGCCGGTGAGATTCATGCAGCACCGGTTGCAAAGCTCGACCCGCCCATGCGGATCCATGAGCGCCACGCCCACCGCGCTGTTTTCAAAGAGAATGGAGAAGCGCCCCTCGGACTGGCGCAGCTCGGCCACCGAGCGAAAAAGGGCGCGATTTTGCTCCTCGATCTCGGTTTGCTGGGAGGTTTGGATGCGCTGCTTCTCGGCGATGAGCCGGTGTTGCAGCTTCACCAGTCGCTGGACGGAGATGAAGCCGAGAAATTGCTCGCGCTCATCCACCAGCGCGCAGTCGGTATGAAAGTCCTCTCCCTCGCGCTGGAAGGCCCGGGCGAGCAGATCGAGCAAATCGATGTCGTAACGGACGATTAACGGCGATTGTAACAAGTGTTCACCGACCGGAGTGCGGCCATAAACCGCAAAACCGTAGCGGGAGCCCAGCTTGAAGGAAAGCTCACCCCGGGAGACGATCCCCACCAGCCGCCCCTGCTCCTGCACGGCCACGAAATTATCGGGATGGAGGCGGAACCAATCGTAAACAGCCTCGGTGCGTAGATCGGCATGCACCATGCCGGTGTGCTCGATCTGGGTGCGCAGATCGATGGTCTCAACGTCCATCTCCGAGGGAGGCAAAATTTGCTCGTTTGACATACGGATGCATGCATAGCGGCTTCCGTGCTAGTGGCCGGGAATGGATTGTGATAATTAGGTTACAACCAGGTGACACAGGCTCTCTTTTAGGGCCTGGGGAAAAATGAGGCATGGCGGCATCCGGGGATTGGTTTTCCCGCGTAGTAGGGGATGTGCGATCCGGTGTTAGAGTTTGTCAAAAATGGTTGGGGCAGGCGCACCTCCTTCTAAATATAGAAGAGCGGGTCGGGGAAATCGTCTGCCGGGGAAGTCGGAGGCACGAAGGGATGAGGCCTCAAGGTTCGCGACCGCAATTTTACCGTGGTTTGAAAGGGCTGGCGGCGGTGCCCGGCCGCTTTCGGAAAAGAAATTCCCAAAAAATATCAATCAGCCGCAGAGCGCGGCATTCATTTTGCTTAAATCACTCCCGATGTCAAAAGCCCCATCTTCGGTCATAGGAATGGACTTGGGTCGTTTCTCGCACAAAGCGGTCGCTTTGCAGAGAAAGGGCTCGAATCGCTATGCGCTGACCCATTACGCCACTCTCCAGCACAACCAGCCAGCCGATTCGCCCGCCGTTCTTTCGGAGCAAATCCGGTCATTGATGGCGGAATTGAAGGCCAGCGCCAAAGGTTATACCGCCTCGGTCTCGGGTGGTAATTCGATTGTGCGCATCATCGAGCAGCCGGAAACGCCGCCAAGTCTCCTGCGCGATGCCGTGCGCTTGAACGGCCTTACGCTTTTGAACCAGGACGTGCGCGAGTTCGTCATCGATTGCGACCAGATTTCCCACAACCCCGCCAACGGCGGCAGCGTGCCGAGCCAGCGCTACCTGGTGGCCGCGTTGCAGCGGGCGCAGGTGAACGACATCCGGGTCGCCATGGAAAGCAACCGACTTCGAGATCGATACGCTCCAGCTCGGCCCCATTTGCGCGATGAACGCGTTTGAATTTTCCGCCAAAAGGCAGTTCACCGAGGGGGCTTTCCTCCTGGTGGATATCGGGCATATTTCCTCGACCGTGATTGTAGGGGCAAAGGGTGAACTGGTGCTGGTGCGCACCATCGAATATGGCGGTCGCGATCTGGTCGAATCCCTCTCGGCCATCGTGAGCGGCGACCGGCAGGCAGCGCTGGCCCAGTTGGCCTCGGGAGATGAAATGCTCATCGATGCGGCCCGTTATTCACTCACCGCGCTAGCGCGGGAGATCAGCAGTTCGATCGGCTTCTTCGAAGCCCGGCGCGAAGAAAATGTGGAAGAAATTTATGTCGCAGGTGGGCCGGCGGGCTCCCAGGCGATCCTGCAAATTCTGGCGGAGGAGCTGCACATGCCGTGCAAGGCGTGGAACCCTTTTGAACATTGCGAAATCGCCCTGCCCGAAGCGCAGAAGGCGAATCTCATGCGCGATGTGGTGAACCTGCACGTCGCCTGTGGGGCGGCGGCCGAACTTTTAAAAGCGATCTGACCCATGGCCCTCCACATCAATCTCTATCACGAAATCCAGAAGCAGGAGCGCCAGCGCAGCCGCGATCCGTTGCGGTTGGGCCTCATGGGCATCGTCGGCGTGATCCTCCTTTGTATCGCTTATTATTTCTATCGCCAGCATCAGGTGAGCGTGGTGAGTGACCAGGATGCGCAGTTGCAGGCCGATTGGGCCAAGCTGCAGCCGCAGCAAGAACGGGCCGCCCAGCAGCAGGACAAGCTGAGCCAGGACCTGAAGCTGCACGACAGCTTTACTCAACGAATTGAGGGGCGTTTCTATTGGGGGCCGGTGATGCAGAGCATCATTGAAATCGTTCCCCGCGATGTGCAGATCACCCATATGACCGCGAGCAGCGGGCCCGTCGCCGATTCTCCACATCATACCGGCTCGATCCAGTTCTCCGGAATTGCCGCCGGTGCCCAGCCGCGAACCACGGCGGAGAATTTCCGCAACGCTTTGCGGGACAAGTTTGCCAGGAACTTCTCGGGGGTGACCTCGACTTTCAAATCGCTGGATGATTCCAGCGAAAGCGTGGCAGTGAACGGGCAGACGCTGCCCACGGTCTCGTTCTCCATCGAACTTGATTTCAACGACGCTCCCGCAACCCCCGCTCCAGCCAAGTAACATGAAAATTCAAAAGGACGAAATTCAGAAGATCGTACTGGCGGGAATCATCCTGGCCTTTGTGCTCTACGTTTATTCCAGCATGATGTTGGGAGCATTGGATAGTCATGAATCGGGCGCCAATCACGATATCGCCGATTTACAGCCCAAGGTGATGGCGGCGAAGAAGCAGATCGCGGCCACCCGTGGCCTGGAACAAAATGCACCGCAGGTGTCCGAGCAGCTTTACGAGATCAAGTCCTTGATTCCCGATGGCGCTCCGATTGCGTGGTTTCCTCCGCAGATGAAGGACTTTCTCAGCCGCCAGGGCATCACCAAGAGCTCCATCAAGTTGAACAGTGAAAACTCGGTGCCGGATCTCCCCGGATATAAAGTGCTGAACTGGACGATCGATGTTTCCCAGGTGGATTTCGTTTCGTTGGGAATTGCGGTTTCCGCGTTGGAAAACCAGTTTCCGCTGACCCATGTGGCCAGCCTGCAAGTGGATGCCGGAGCCGACAGCCCCGGTGCGCAACATGCCGTGCTCTCCATCAACACCATCGTCAATCAATGAGAACCGCCCCATTCCTTTCCTTTCTTTCCGCGCTCACCGTGATTGCCGGTGCGCTGGCCCACGGTGCGGATGACCAGAAGTTCAAGCTGGCGCATCACTCCACTTTTACCCCGCCCGCATCCCTGCACAATCCCTTCTGGCCGATTGGCTGGGTTCCCACGCCTGGTGAGGCCCCCGTGGCCGTTCCGGAAGTGCAGGCCGCCTTCGATCCCAACTCCGTAGTCGTCTCCAGCGTGATGCTTGGGGCTACCCCGCAGATGGCGATCATTAATAACAAGGATTACGCCCTGGGCGAAATGGTGTCGGTTGGCGGGGCCAAGGCTCAACTCGTCGGCATCCGGGATGGGGCGATCATCCTCCGCTCCGGTGGACGCGATTATTTGATCGAGTTGAAGATCCAGTAAGCGGCGCGGGTAAATCCGGTATTTTTGCAATCCGGTCTCTGCAACCCGCAATCGCTAGCGCGCGGCTTGCATTTGGCGGGAAAACGGTGCTAAAACGCCTGCAATGCCGCCCAAAAAATCGTCTGCCAAAATCCCCGATCTCGATGCGCTGAATCACGACTCGATCGAGGAGGCCGAATACAAGGAACATCTCAAAGCCGAGCAAATCCGGCTGCTGCGCTTTCAACGCCAGTTGAGCGAGGAAAAGCGCGGGATCATCATCGTGTTTGAAGGGCCCGATGCTGCCGGCAAGGGCGGCGCGATCAAGCGTCTGGTCGAGCGGCTCGACCCGCGGGTGGTGCGTGTTTATTCCGTCATCAAGCCCACGGCGGAGGAGTACCAGCACCATTACATGTGGCGCTTCTGGACGAAGATTCCGGCCTACGGGCAGATCGCCGTGTTTGACCGCTCGTGGTATGGCCGCGTGCTTGTCGAGCGGGTGGAAAAGTTTGCCACGGAAAACGAGTGGCAGCGTGCCTACCAGGAAATCAACGAATTCGAACGCGCGCTGCACGATGATGGCACGATTATCGTGAAGTTTTACCTGCACATCACCAAGGAGGAGCAGCTTACCCGTTTTCGCCGCCGCGAGCAGGACCCGTTCAAGCACTGGAAGATCAACGACGAGGATTGGCGCAATCGCAAGAAATGGACCCAGCACGTCGAAGCGGCGTCGGATATGTTTCAAAAGACTTCCACGAATTACGCGCCTTGGCACGTCGTCGCCGCCAACTACAAGTGGCATGCCCGCCGCGAGGTGGTGCGTATCGTGGCCGACACCATCGAAGGCAGCCTGAAGTGAAGGCACTTTTCTACTCCGTGCTCCTGCTGGCCGGGCTCGCGCTCTGTGGCTGCGATCAACTGGCCAGGCAGCAGAAGGAGCGGGCCATGGATCGCGCCGACCAGGCCGTGAAGGATTCCGATTACAAGACGGCGGAAACCGCCTATGAAGACGCGATCGACGGCACGCCCGAAACCGCCGAGGCGCATTATCGCCTCGCGCTCATCGAGGACGACAAGCTGAAGAACACGGTGGCCGCGATTTATCACTACCAGCGCTATCTCGATTTGCAGCCCGACGGAGCCCATGCCAGGGACGCCACCCGCTTCGTGAAGGAACTGCAATTCCGCCTCATCAACGAGCTTTCCAAAGGCGCGATGATGACCCAGCAGGACGCCGCCCGGCTGAAGAATGAGAACCTGAAGCTCAACCAGACCATTTCCGATTTGCGCGCCCAGGTGACCGATCTGCGCAACCAGCGCAACACGGCAATGAAGAACGCCACGGCCCCGATGGTAAAGCCGGACATGAAGAAACTGCCGCCGGGCACGCGCAGTTATACAGTGCAGACCGGCGACACCCTGGCCTCCATTGCCCGCCGTTTCTACAAATCCTCGGCGCGGTGGAAGGACATCCTCGACGCAAACTACTTCGCGCTCCAGGGCAAGACTTCCCTCAAAGTCGGGCAGACATTGATCATTCCGGAATAAAGGGGATTTGCTGGCGGAACGGATCTTGCAACCGCGCTCAATTAGCGATTCGAATTCAATTTAATCTTTCGTCAAAAAAATCGCTTGCCCTCTCCGGAGAAGCATGCGAAATACACCGCCCGCCAGCAAAAAGCACCAATAGCTCAATTGGCAGAGCAAGTGACTCTTAATCACTGGGTTGTAGGTTCAAGTCCTACTTGGTGCACCATCTCTCGCCAGGGCTCAGCGAGTTGGCTTCAACACGCGTAGCTTCAGTCGATCAAACCTCCCTCCACCGCTTCTGGCGAATCCTGTTAAATGCGTCCGCACGCCGGCAAATTCGGGTGCTTTCGCAGTTGTCTTGTTTTACCTGTCGAGGCAGTTTGATCGGCATGAAGCTATTCCTCCTGAGACATGCCGAGGCGGAGCCCCATCGGGCGACGGATTTTTCACGAGCACTGACGGAGAAGGGAGAGGCGCAAGCGTGTAAGGTGGGGAAGTTTTGCCTGCGCAACGAGTTGATCCCCGAGCTGATTTTGAGCAGTCCGCTGGTTCGCGCGGAGCAGACGGCGCGGCTCGCTGCCAACGAGATGAACGATGCGGAGGTGCTGATCGCGCCATGGCTGGCGAGCGGCATGCAGCCGGAGACCGCATTGGTCGAACTGGCGGCCTTTACCAAATTTTCCAGCGTGATGCTGGTCGGGCACGAGCCGGATTTCAGCATGCTGGCCTGTGCGTTGCTGGGGATTTCCAGCAGCTACGGGGTCAATGTGCGCAAGGCATCGCTTACCTGCCTGCTCACGGATTTTCCACGTCCCGGTGCGGCGACGCTTGATTTTTCAGTGCCGGTGAAATTCATGTAAGGGCATGAGCACACCACGCCTCGTTCACACCCAGGATTTCATCGCGGAAGCCACGCAACTTATTCTCGACTCCGCCCGTGCCGCGCTGGCCGCGCGCGGGTTTTTCCGCATCGCGCTTTCCGGCGGCAATACCCCGCGCCCCGTCTATGCGAAAGTCGCGGAACTCGGATGCGACCTGCCCTGGGAAAAAATTCAAGTGACCTTTGGCGATGAGCGCTGCGTGGGGCCGGAGGATGAGAAGAGCAACTACCGGATGGCGAAGCTCAGCCTGCTCGGCGCGGTGCCGATTCCCGAGGGCAACGTCTTCCGCATGAAGGGCGAAATCGCTCCGGCGGATGCGGCGGCGCAATATGAGCACCAGCTCGCCGCCGTGGCCGCGCGCATGGGCGAGGAACGCTACGTGCACGACCTGCTGCTGCTCGGGATCGGCGACGATGGGCATACCGCCTCGCTGTTCCCCGGCACGACCGCCCTGCATGAGACCACTCGCAATGTGATTGAAAATCACGTCCCGCAACTGGATACGAACCGGATCACCTTCACTTATCCGCTGATCAACGCCGCCCGGCACGTCGTTTTCCTCGTCGGCAATCCCAAGAAGCTGCCAGTGGTCGAGGGCATCCTCGCCCCCGACAGCCCATTCCCCGCCGCCGGGGTGAAGCCACTCAACGGCGACGTGACCTGGCTGCTCTGAGCCAAATTTTACCACCAAGACACCAAGTCACCAAGATTTTGGGAACTCGCACCTGATGCAAATTACGCGTGTCACCTGACCTTGGTGTCTTTGTGTCTTGGTGGTTATTTTACCCTTCCCAGGTCTCGCCGATGCCGAGCGCAAGGGCCTTGGAGCCGATGGCTCCCACCTTGCGCACGAACTGGCCGCGTCGGCTTTGATCAGGTCGAAGGTGTTGTAATGCGAGGGGAAGGTGATACCGGGCTTGAGCCATTCCACGGCCTTCACCGCGTCATCAATGCCCATGGTAAAATTGTCGCCGATTGGCAGGATGGCGACCGCGATTTCGTTCATCTCGCCGATCAGTTTCAAATCGAGGAAGAGACCGGTGTCGCCCGCATGGAAGATGGTCTTGCCTTCCACCGTGAGCAGGATGCCCGCCGGGTTTCCGAGATAGACGATCCCATTGCCGGAATCCACGCTGGAGCTGTGGTGCGCAATGGTGAACTTGATCCGGCCAAACGGGAACGTCCCACTGCCGCCAATGTGCATGGGACGCACCTTCGCCCCCTGTGCCGCACAGTACATCGCGAAGCCTCGAAGACCGCGATGATGGTGGCGTCATTCTGCTTCGCAATCTCCACCGCATCGCCGAGATGGTCGGCATGGCCGTGCGTGAGGAGCACGAAATCACACTTCACCTCGGACGCCCTGGCCGTGGCGAGTGGGTTGCCGGTGAGGAAGGGATCGATGATGAAGCGATGCTCCGCCGTTTCGACAAAGAAGCAGGAATGGCTGAGGTAGGTGATTTTCATGGAATGAAATTTGGTAAAAAACTGTGGAATAAAATGATGCGGTTTGCATCGTATTCATACCGCAGGTGTTGAATAGACACAGCAAATGTTAATCGCGATGCGAAGTTTCACCACGCGCATTCATCCGCAAACCTCAAAACTTATGACCAAAACTCTCTGTATCACTCTCATGGGCATCCTCTCTTTTCTCGGGTTGGTAAAGGCTGACGAACTCGCTGTCGGCGCCAAAATGCCAGCCGTCACCGGCACCGACCAAAATGGAAAAACCGTGGATCTCGCCGCGGAGGCGACCAAGGGTTACACCCTCGTCTATTTCTACCCGAAGGCCGATACCGGCGGCTGCACCGCGCAGGCCTGCAGTATTCGCGACAGTTACGATTCCCTCACCAGCAAAGGCGTAAAGGTCTTCGGCGTGAGTCACGACACGATGGGGGATCAGGACAAGTTCAAGCAGAAGTATCATCTGCCCTTCACGTTGCTGGCCGATCCCGAGAGCAAAGTGGCCGGGGCCTTCGGCGTGCCCAGCGCCAAGCCGCTGCTGCCGTTCTTCAAGCGCGAGGCGTTCCTGTTCAAGGACGGCGTACTGGTCTGGCGCGATCTGAATGCCTCCACCAAGACCCAGGCGGCGGATGTGTTGAAGGTGCTGGATACGAAGTCGTAAGCCAAAGCATTTAACCGCCAGGACGCCAAGTCGCCCAGAAAGGGCGCGAGGCAATTTTGAAACACCCCGGCATTTACAGGTCCGGGGTGTTTTTGCGAAGGTGGGGGACGTGATTCCCGTGGGATTGCCACTCGCCTTTCAATTATTTGGTCCGACGCACCTGTTTATCCTGGCGATCACGTTTCTGGTGCCGGTGGCGATGGCGGGAATGTCCCGTCGTTATCGGGGCATGGAGGTGGGCTTTGCCTGGTTCTTTATCGTACTGCTGCTGGCAGACCGGGTGGCGGCCTTGGGGGTGAATCTTGAGGCCGGATTACTCACGTGGCAAAATGCACTGCCAATGCAGCTCTGCGACTGGGCGTTGGCGGCTACGGTGATCGCACTGTGGACCCGGCGGCAGACTCCGTTCGACCTCGCTTATTTTTGGGGACTCAGCGGTACCTTGCAGGCGCTCCTCACTCCGGATACCTCGGCGAGTTTCTCTGATCTTCGCACGTGGATTTTCTTCATCGCTCATAGTGGGATCGTGGCGGCGATCGTCTTTCTCGTCTTTGGGGGACGGATGCGGGTTTGTCCGCGTTCGCTGCTGCGAGCTTGGTCCTGGAGCCAGTTTTATCTGCTGCTGGCTTTGCTGACGAATTGGACGCTCGGGGCCAATTACGGTTACCTGTGCGCGAAGCCCGTCCATGCCTCGTTGCTGGACTGGCTGGGACCGTGGCCGCTCTATCTGGTCAGCCTGGAAATCCTGACCCTGTTTTTTTACGGACTCTACTACCTCCCGTTTTTCCTCTCTGATTGGTGGCGCTCGCGTGGAATTGCGGTTGCCGCGCGTTCGCAAGGCATTTAGACAAGGAGGCATGTCGAGTCAATTTGGTCATCTTTTCCGCATCTCCACCTGGGGCGAATCTCATGGGGGAGGGGTGGGCGTGGTCGTGGACGGGTGCCCCCCGCGGTTGGAACTGAGCGAGGCGGATATTCAAATCGACCTCGACCGGCGGCGCCCGGGCCAGAGCGAAATCGTGACCCCGCGCAAGGAGGAGGATCGCTGCGAGATTCTCTCCGGCGTTTTTGAGGGCAAGACGATCGGCACCCCAATCGCGGTCCTGGTCCGCAACAAGGATCAGCGCTCCGAAGCCTATCGCGAGATGGAGACGGCCTATCGCCCCTCGCATGCCGACTACACCTACGATGCCAAATACGGCATTCGCAACTGGCAGGGCGGGGGACGTGCCTCGGCTCGGGAAACGATTGGCCGCGTTGCCGCTGCCGCGATTGCGAAGAAAGTTTTTGCCCGCGACTGCCCCGGCCTGGAGATCGTTTCCTACGTGAAGAGCATCCATGACATCGTGGCCGAAGTGGACCCTGCAACCGTGACTTTCGCGCAGGCCGAATCAAACATCGTGCGCTGTCCCGATGCCGCTGCGGCAGAGCGAATGATTGAGCGGATCAAGGAAGTGCGCAGCGAAGGCGATAGCGTGGGCGGCGTGATCGAGTGCGTCATCCGCAACTGCCCGGTCGGCCTCGGCGAACCCGTTTTCGACAAACTGGAAGCCGACCTCGCCAAAGCGATGCTCAGCCTGCCCGCGACCAAGGGCTTTGAAATCGGCTCCGGCTTCGCCAGCACGTTGATGAAAGGTTCCGAGCACAACGACATTTTCGAGATGCGCGATGGCCGCGTGACCACGCCCACCAACCGCTCCGGCGGCATTCAGGGTGGCATCAGTAACGGCGAGCCGATCTTTTTTCGCATCGCGTTCAAGCCCACCGCGACGATTCTGCGCCCGCAGCAAACCGTTTCCAATACCGGTGAAAACGTCGAACTCGCCGCCCGTGGCCGCCACGACGCCTGCGTCCTCCCGCGCGCCGTCCCCATGGTCGAAGCCATGGCCGCCCTCGTGCTGGTGGACCACCACCTGCGCCAGCGCGCGCAAAATGGATGAGGCGATTTTGGAACTTAGGGCTCTCCGCGGCAACACCGCCTGTTTTTTGCACGTGTGCACGGACCGCCCCTTTGCCCTTAGGGATGAACGCGGGCATCCGGGGGCGGTGACGAAGCACGAAAAAGAGGGCAGATTCGCGGGAAAACCGGGCACTTTTTGCTGGAGGCGCTGGATGGATTTTGCACGGAGGTTTTACTCGTGCTAGCCTAGGAGCTTTTCTGCAATCGGGCTTGTGGCTGTAGGGGCAGAGCTTTCGTCAATCCGAACTCCAGCCCGGGTGCACTTTTGCTTTTCCGAAAATGGAAGGCGGGCTGTCGATAGACCCGAATGGTAATTACACCTAGGGGCTTGACTTTTTCCCGGAACATTTCATGAGCTTACCGAGGGATTTGGCGGTGATGGAGGCATGGGAAAAGGATGGGGCGCATGAAAATATTCAGCTAAAAGCTTCAGGGGCTTGTCCGTCCAAACCGGTGGCTGATTTGCGTATGGTCGTCTTCTTTGGGCGAGATTCTTCCAATATTGTTCCTGCGATTTCGCGAACGACTGCACTTGCTGCATTGCGACTCAAGAATTCAAGGATCTTCCGGTAATGCTCAAGCCTAAGCGAAATCGCTTTCAGAGCAGAAATCGAATCTCTTCCCAAAGCCATGCGGTGTGCATGCGTCTGTTGGCGCAGGCCAAAGGCACACCGGAATATCACTAATGCGGCGTAAGCGCGCTCGAGTGTCTGCGGATTTGTCCCATGCGCGAAACCCAACTCTTCGAGTTGAACAAGGTAGTCGCGAACCATTTCTAAACGTTCTTGCCAGCCCGAGGCATCGGCGACTATCAGCGGATAATCGTCAATTAGTTGCACTGCGTCTAAAAACAGCGGGCATGGCCGACTGGCATCGAAATCCAGCATGGTGATTTTTCCAGAAGCTCCGCGAAGCCAGTTTTCAGGGTGCGCGTCTTTTTTTCTGACAAGTGGCCAATCCGAAGAAAACTCGGCAGCCAGCGTTTGCGGTTTCAGGCCGGAAGCAACCCTTAAAAATCTCCGATGCTACTTGCCGAGGCGACCCACCACCTTTGCGACCATTCCAAGCATGATAGAACGCAAGAAAACGGAGCGCCTCTCCAAAATGCTGTTTCGGATTCTGTCCGTCTCCTGCAATAGCACGAATGACAAGTCGTCCCAACTGCACGCCGCTCGACTTTCGCATCAAATAAACGGCGGTGGTTTTATCCAGGGGAGCAACCCGAAGAGCTTCAGGTAATCCGAATTGCTTTGGGGCATTATGAACGTCAAGGAATTGCTGGAATTCCCGAATCGTTTTCAAATCGCGTTCAGCACTCGTCTTTAATGTGTGTTTGAATACATAACTTTCACTCAGGAGCCGATGCGGATCATCAACCACGTAAACGTAATTCTGCCCACCAAGACGCAAACGCTCGAACTCTTTGTTGCGAAGAACACACGCGATTGCATCATCGAAAAGCGTATTGCTATCGGCGGCTTTGAAGGCCATAATAAGTCTGCTGGTAAGGTTTTCGTCAGAAAGTTCAGGCGACGATTGTGGCACGCACAGATGGGGAAAGGGTCCGGGCGACTTCCTCCAGTTGAAACACCGGCCAAGGCCAATCAAGTGCTATTCGGAGAGTCTGGCCGAGCAGGGATAATCCTTGCCGATACTCCATCGCCTCTCCTGTTATTTCACCGATTTGGAAATGCACTCGTGCGGAAACACTTAGGTTCTCTCGCTTGGCCTCGCCGACTTCGCGTGCAATTGCCTTGCACTCCACACAACGTCGAAGATCTACAATGTCTGCTGTGAATCGGCCGTGACGATAGAAGACATCCCCAAGCAAGCCCACAAGTTCAGCGGAAGCGTTTCCGAGTTTTTTGCTTTCCGCTCGAAGCTATCCATGGCCTTGTTGAGCAGCTTCACGTCACCGATGAGCGCATTCAGACGCAGTGCGCACTCTCCCAGTTTACTGAAAGCTTCTCTTTCCTAAATGCCTCGGACTTCTTGCTGCTTGGGGTGGCAGCTAACGCAAGTGCGTCGGTATAGTGCGTGACTGCATCTTGGAGAAAACTCTCAGCCTCGTCGTCATTTCCGCGTGCGAGATAAACTTTGGCGATCCGCAGCGCCGTATCGCCTGCGAGCCCCAAGGTCTCGGGGGCGACCTCGGGTGTACGTTCACTAAGCACTACCAGGTAGAACGCATAAGCGTGCAAGTAATCTTCGGGGTTGTTGGACTTTTTCGCCAGGTAAAGAGCCAAGCCGCCCGCATGGCTTGCAATAAATTGCTTTGCGCCCAATTCGAGGTCTCCGGTTGCCAGAACCGAATCGGCTTCAGCAACCACATCAGCGGCCAACTTGCTGCCGAGGGCAGCATCAAGCTTGGTCACGGCGCGCGCTGCGTGCGCCAGTGGTGCAAAAGGAACTCGCCCAGTGCTGCGAAACGCAAGCAAGCCTTGAAAAGCCTCGGCAATCTTTGCGGAGTCTCCTGATGCAATTAGCGCTTCGAGTTCCAAAGCGCACTGCGTTACACGAATTGAACGAAGCAGTTCTCCGCGGAGGTGCTTTTTAATCCTACTTGGAGTGCCCGTTTGAGAAAATCGTGTGTCTTCTTAGGTCGTTAGATCTCGAAAAATCCGGCACGAATGGACGCGCGTTGGGGAGTGTGATCCCACCAAAACCAACCAACTTTCCATCCACTCATGGACTTCCAAGTCAGAGATTGCGCCGTCCAACTTTTCCAATAGTGGCTGCTTTCCCAAGCGACTAGCTGTAACGAAAAGCATGTAACGACTCCAATCCTCGATCCCGGAGAACATAGGCGTTATCAGTCGTCGCGTCGGCTGGCATCCCGAGAGCTTGCGTCAAATGCGATTCGGCTGCGCCAAAATGCTCGAAAGCTTTGTTCGGCTGTTGGGCGAGCCATGATGCAAAACCCTTTTGCGTATAAACCTCGCCAGACAAAGTGAATGCCCTTCGCGCTGCTTTCGGATGTTGGTGCACCTCATGAGGAGAACTGCCTCAGCTTTTTGGAAGGCAAGCCTGATCCTTTTTAAGTTCGAGAAGATGCAAATAGCTCTCTGCTAGATACTGGCCATTTTCCAGCGATTTGTCGCCGAGTAATCGCGTCCAACTCAGACATTCTGTCGCTTCTTCGTAATACATAGCTGGGTCAGCAGCCGTCCTCGCAAGAAGGACAGACGAAACGCCGCGAAATCCGAAACAAAGCACGAAGCGCTCGGGTTGATGGATCGCTGGGTCGCTCGCAGCAAGGTTATCGGTGAGTTCCATCACCTTGGCCAGCCACTTTTCCCTTTGCGGAGTTGGTTGGCCTCGGCGTCCTAGATGAAATAATGTGCTTGTAAGTCTCCTCGTTGCCTCCACCCATGAGCGTTGACGTCCTCCCTGAGAAGTTCGCCTTTTAAAGTGATGGTCAATTTCATCAACCAGTAGATGGTTATCGTTGAAAAAGCCTCGAAAGAGACAGGCAATAAAAATACTGCCCCGCTCGTTGTATCTCCATTCGCTTTTTAGCGCCTGAAACCGAGCGTACTACTAGAAGTCTCCCACTGACTTCCTCCGATGCTACGAGTTCGAAATGCTTGTTGGGTAATAATGCGGTGCCATCCTTGATTATGTGTTGTTCCGTAGCTCCCAGGTCCAAATACAGACATTGGTGAATCGTCTCGCGAAAAATCGGATTCCACTTATCAGCTTTTTCGTGTTCCCCTGTTCACATCCTTAAGCCGAATACAATAGCGAATGAAGTTGATTGACTGCCGCACGAAGTTGACCTGCGCCTCCGAAATTGCCAATGATTTCGTTCACGTTGCCGTGGTGGTAAATGGGTGAAATTTTCAGTGCGTTGAGCAGCGGGAATTGGAGTTCGCCGTGGTTGGTATACACCCAGTAGGTCGAACTGGACGGTGAAGTTACGCGTGGCCGAGCCGATAGCTTTGCCATTTACAAACAGATGATAGTCCAACTCGCCAGAGGTGAACGATATTTCACAATGCACCTCGCCATGAGATATATAAAGTTTCATGCTTTCCTTCGTTCTAACACTCCAATCCCATGGAATGACTTGGCTGCTATTTTTGACAAGCCTGTTCTTCCAAGAACATTGTTTCAAATGATTTATTCAACATAAATTCACCAGAAAATCAATTTCGATGCGCAAAGACATTCGCCCTTTCGACATACGGACATGCCCGGAACGCTATTCGGATCAGTTAGACGGAAAGGGGATGGGCATAGCTGCAAAACGAATAGCCCTATCGTTTACCATTGGCTCGGACCGCAGGATCTTCCGAAGTGAAAAAGGGGGCGGTTCGTGTATACGTGCAGAACAAGTGGTGGGTTCGGTGTAACAGTGGTGCAGCTTGCTATTGAGGCTGGCAAGTCGGTCTCTTCATCTGCTGGTCCCATGGGCGACGGAGTTGCGCGGACATGGGCGTTACCACACAGAGGGTGGGAACAAGGTACGGGGGACACGAAGGGGAAGGGGGGAACTGCGGTGGAAGTGGCAGGGGCGTGTGACTTTGGTTGAACGGACGATCCTTCCCGCGGCTTGTCTTTTGGCGCTCAAATCAGTATTAGGAGTGGGACGGTCATTCTGAATCTTCCTCGCCGAATCTATGAAATATCCTCACCGCCTAAATCCGCGTTCCTCGCTGGAGCCGCTCGAATCGAGAATCGTCCTTGCCACCCACATCTGGGTCGGCCCGACGAGTGGCGGGCTTTGGAGTAACGCCGCGAACTGGAATGGCGGTGTGCCCACCACCGGCGAAAGCGGCGGGACCATCGTCCAATTCAACGGCAACATCAGTTCGACGGATAATATCGCCAGCCTGGTGATTGATGAGCTGCATTTCACCGCCGGAGGGAACACGGTTGGCGGCTCCGGCGTGACGCTGGGCCTCTCGGGCGCGTCCCTGACCAATAATCTGCTCAGCGATGCCGGTAATAATACCATTGCCAGCTCGCTGCCGGTGAACCTGAGCGGCGCGCCCGTCTTCATCGTCACGGCAGGCAAGCTGACTTTCGACGATGCCGTGAGTGGAGCGACCGGGATGAATCTACGGCCGGGCTCCGCAGCAGGCACGCTTACTTCCTCGGGAACGAGTGCGAATACCTTTGCCGGTTCGCTCACCGTAGCCGAGGGCACGGTGGCAGCTGGCGAAGACCGGGGTGGCCGCCATCGGCGGACCGCTCCATATTGGCGACGGCAGCGGCAGCGCCAATACCGCCATCGTGCGCGAGGCTCGCGAGCAATCGAAATCCCCGACTCGCAGGACGTGAGCCTCGATATTGACGGGCAATTCATCCTCGACGGCACACCGCCAGGAATCCCGGCGAACGATACGATCCATTCGCTCACCCTCACGATCGGAACCTCCGCCGCGTCGAGTGTGACGACTTCCGGCGTGGGCGGGCTGGGTACGCTGACGCTGGGCGGCAATCTCACGGTGAGCCTTACCGGCACCGGCGCCGTTGGCGCTACGATCGGCGGAGCGCTGGATTTCGGCAGCAACAGCCCGATCATTACCGTCAATGACGGCACGGCGGCCTACGATCTGTCCATCACGGCGACGATCGCCGGGCAGGCGGGCTATACCAAGGCGGGCGCGGGAACGCTCCTGCTCGGCAACTCGGGGCCGAGCGGCGCGGTCCTCGTCTCCGCCGGCACGCTCGCGCTGAATTCCTCCGGCTTGAACAATGCCGTGCTGGGCAACCTCACCATCGGCTCCGATACCGGCGCGGCGAACAGTGCGGTGGTCGAGATTGCTCAGTCCGTCGAGATCTCCGATTCGTCGCTCGTCACCGTGCGGAGCGATGGTCTGCTCGATCTGAACAGCTTTTCGGACACGATCGGTTCGCTCGCGCTCGAAAGTGGCACCACCTTCGGTGCGAGCGTGACCACCGGCACCGGCCAGCTCGGCCTCACCGGCGACCTCTCGCTCACGGTGAACGGCACCGGCGCCGTGGCGGCGGCCATCTCGGGCCAGCTCTCGCTGGGCACGGGGAACGTGACGGTGGCGAAGGGCTCCACGGGGCCCGATTTGATCATCAATGCCGCCATCGTCGGCACGAGCGGCCTGACCAAGCTGGGGGCCGGCGAACTAGAGCTCAACAACAGCCCGGGAGATAATACCTACACTGGCGTGACCTCGATTGATGACGGCATCCTCTCGCTCAGTGCCTCGGTCAGCTCTCATTCTACCTCGAATACCATTTTCGTGGGGGATGGCCTCGGCGCTCCGGGGAGTGCCGTCCTGCTCTTCAAACAGAGCAGCGTCGTGCCCGATTCTGCTTCCATCACGGTCTTATCGGACGGTCTGGTGGACCTCGCCGGCCACACGGATGTCGTGGGCCAGATCACTTCGCAGATCCACGGGTCGATCAACCTCGGCGCGTATGGCGTTTTCACCTCCACCTCCGGGCTCAGCCTGGGCACCGGTTCCCTTTTCCAAACCGGCATCGGGGGGCGGCTAACGGTCGCCGGCTCCGTCACCGTGGGCGGCACGCTCGCCTTGTCCGTCGCCACTCCGGTGGCGGTCGGCACCACCGTCACCCTCATCACGAATAACGGCGTCGCTCCGGTCAGCGGCACTTTCAATGGGCTGGCCGAGGGGGCGGTCTTTGCCACCAACAACGGCCTCTTCAGCATCTCCTACCACGGCGGCGATGGCAACGACGTGACCGTCACCTCCGTGGCCCAAAGCACCGGAGTGACCATCCAGTCCGGTGGGTTGAGCGCGACCTGGCTCGATGGCGACGGCGATCTCGTCACCGTCCACACCACCAAAGGCACGTTCACCGGCAGCGATTTCACCTTCGGCACGCTCGGCGTGGGGGTGGCGACCGGGTTGCAACTGGAAACGCTCGACCTCACCGACCCTCAATTTGCCGGAGCGAAAATCACCTTCACCGCCAAGCCGACCAGCCTCGGTGGCGATGGGCGCGTGAACGTCGGCTTCATCAATGCCACCGGCAACGATCTCGCCTCGGTGACCTTGCCGGGCGATCTGGGTCGCATCGTCGCCGGAGACAGCGATCCCAAAACCCCGGGCGTGGGGACGCTTACCGTCAATAGCTTCGGCCAATTTGGGCTGCTCACCCAGGCCTCGGGTGGCAGCCTGGTCAGCCAGATCCAGGATATCGGAACCCTCGTCGTGAAGGGCAGCGTCTTCGGGGCCGAACTCATGCTGGGCAAGACCGGCACGGTGAAGATTGGCGGCTCGCTCTTTGGCCAAACCACCGCCAACTCCAGCCGGATCGAGGTTTCCACTGCTGGAACGATCAGCGTCGGCGGCGACCTGCAGGCAGTCGGGGATGGCTCCGGAGTGATCGCGAGCACAGGTCAGATCGGCAGCGTGACCATCGGAGGCTCGCTCATCGACAACTCGGGCAATGCGGGCGGCGGGATTTTCTCGGGTGGCGATCTCACGACCGTCACGATCGGCCACGACCTGGTGGGCAGCGCGACGATCGCGGCCGCCGGAAAGCTCGGCGCGGTCTCCATCAAGGGCCAGGTGGCAGGCGGCGGGCCGTCCGGGGCGGCCACGATCAGCGGGGCCGGTTCGCTGGTGGCTCCGGCCACCGGGCCTGACACAGCGATCAGTAGCATCATCATTGGCAAGGGCGTTTCCAGCCTGAACATCATGGGCGGATACTCCGATGGCGTCGCGGTAAACGCCGACGCCGCCGTGGGCAAAATCGTGATCGGTGGCGATTTTCAAGCGAGCAACATCATCGTCGGCGCCACGGCGGGAGCCGATGATCTCTTCGGCACGGCCGATGACGTGAAGGCAGTAGTCGCCCGCGACGTAGCCAGCCGTTTCTCCACCATCGCCAGCCTCATCATCAAGGGACAGGCGCTGGGATCGCCCGCCAGTGGAGATTCCTTCGGCATTGAAGCGGAGCAAATCATCTCCGCGAAGATCGCCGGCCATGCCCTGAAACTCACCCCCGGTGCGCGCGATGCCCAGGATGTCTTCGCCCTTGGGTTCGCCAGCCCCGGCCCCGGCGCGGAGCCGACGGATCTCTATTTGCGGGAAATCACTGCTTGAGCCCGAAGCTTGCATCTACGCGAAGCTTTTAAATCAGCGGATAACCTGTCTTTAGCCCGCCCGGCGCCGGTCCACGAGCCACGTGAGCCAGATGCACACCTCATAGAGCGCATACATCGGCAGCGAGATCGCCAGCATCGTAAAGGGATCCGGCGTGGGCGCGATCACGATCGCCAGCATCGTGAGCAGTGGAATCGCGAAGGTGCGCGTGCGGCGCATCAGGTTGTGCGAAAGGATGCCGACGAAGTTGAGCGCGAGGATGACCACCGGCATTTCGGCGGCAGCCCCGAGAGCGAGGCACATCTGCGCAACGAAGGAAAAGTAATTGGTCGCCGTCGGTGTCTGGCGGAAGCCGTTGTCGGCGGAGAATTGGAAGAAAAACTCCAGCGTCTTGGGCAGGATGAAATAGTAGGCAAAACTCACGCCGGCCAGAAACAGGGCAAACCCAATCACGATTACCGGCACCACGATTTTCTTCTCCTTGCTGGTCAACGCCGGCATCACAAACTGCGCGACGAAGAAGAGCAGGATGGGAAAGGTGATCACGATGCCCGCGTAGAAGGACAGCTTGATCACGATCGTGAAGGGATCCATGATCCCGAGCACCTGCAGATTTTCCGAGAGCTTCGGATCGATGTCGTGGAGCGGCTTTTGGAGAAAGAGCAGCAGCCTGGTGTGGAAGCTGAACGCAATGATGATGCCCACGACCACCGTGGCAATCATCTTGAAGAGCATCGTGCGCAGGTCTTCCAAATGCGCGAGAAACGGCTTCACCGCTTCGTCTTCGGAGAGGGCGCGAAATTTGAACAGACCGTTGAGCAGGGACATGGGAGGGTGAAACAGGCGGGCGCGGGGTGATTAACTGGCGGGCAGTAATCCCAGCGCGTAAATGCGGGCAAAGGTGGACAGGGTATTCGCGTCGCGAATCTCGCCGCTGGCGATCATGGCGCGAAATTCGTCGAGGGTGAAGGCGCGCGCCTCGGTGATCATTTCGTTATGATCGAGCTCGGGGCCATGGCCGGTTTCCACGACATTGCGGGCGAGGAAGAGGTGGCAGTGCTCGTCGGTAAACCCGGCGGAAGGGAAGTAGAGGCCGAGCGGAATCAGTTCCCCGGTGGGACCGAGCTCGCAAGCTGCCTCCTCGCGCAGTTCCCGCAGGGCGGTGGCGCGAATCGTCGCCTCGTCGTGTTCGTCGCCGGTATCGATCTGCCCGGCGGGAAATTCCCAGATCGTGGCGCGAATCGGCACGCGTTCCTGGCGAATGAGGATGAACTTTCCCTCGGTGGTGAGGGGAGCGACGACGGTTGCGCCCTTGCGATGGACCACGGTCCAGTCCACGCCTTCCGGACGCATCGGCGTGCGGATGGTGGTGGGGCGGACTTGCACGAAAGGGTTCGCGTAAGCGATCTCCTCGGAGAGCAATTCCCAGCCGTTCTGGTTGCGGATCAGATCGTGGAATTTCATACGAGGCGTTCCTTCCAAAGGGCGATTTGTTTGGCGACGTTGTCGGGCGAAGGGGCACCGGGGTTGGTGCGACTCTTGAGCGCGCGCTCCAGTTGGAAAACTTCGACAAAATCCGCCTCGAACTTTTCGGAAAGCGTCTGCAATTCGGCGAGCGGCAGCTCATGCAGGCCGACCCCGCGTTCGGCGGAAAGCGCCACCGCCTTGCCGATGACTTCGTGCGCCTGCCGGAACGGAACGCCGCGCAGCACGAGATAATCGGCCAGATCGGTCGCGAGGAGCAGGGGATCGCTGGCCGCCTGACGGGTTTTGGCCCCGTGCACCTTGGTATCGGCCATCATCCCCGCAAAGATTTCCAGCGCGGCCTTGGCCGTATCCACGGAGTCGAAGACTGGCTCCTTGTCCTCCTGCATGTCGCGGTTGTAGGTCATGGGCAGGCCTTTCAACGTGGTGAGCAGGGAAAGGAGATTGCCGTAGAGCCGTCCGGTCTTGCCCCGGGTGAGCTCGGCGACGTCGGGATTCTTTTTCTGCGGCATGAGACTGGAGCCGGTGGTGTAGGCATCGCCGATCGTCACGAAGCCGAACTCGCTCGACGACCAGAGAATGACGTCCTCGCTCAGGCGCGAGAGGTGCATCCCGAGAATGGCGAGTGCCGAGAGCAATTCGCACGCAAAATCGCGGTCGCTTACCGCATCCATGCTGTTTTGCGTGATCGCGGGGAAGTCGAGGAGCTTCGCCACCAGCTCGCGGTTCAAGTTGATGGTGGAGCCGGCAATCGCGCCGGAGCCCAGCGGGCATCACGTTGATGCGCTTGTAGCCATCTTCCAGCCGGGCAAAGTCGCGCTCCAGCATTTCCACATAGGCGAGGATCTGGTGCGCAAACAGCACCGGTTGCGCCCGTTGAAGATGGGTGTAGCCGGGCAGGATGATGTCTGCATTCTCCTCGGCCAGCGCGACGAGGGCGCTTTGCAGGGCGCGCAGGCGGGCCTGGATTTCCCGGGTTTCGGCCGCGGAGATAAAGCCGGATGTCGAGCGCGACCTGATCGTTGCGGCTGCGGGCGGTGTGCAGTTTGGCCCCGGCGGCGCCGATCCGCCGGGTGAGCTCGGCCTCGATATTCATGTGGATGTCTTCCAATTCCTCGCGGAACTGGAATTCCCCGCGCTCGATCTCGCCACGGATGTCGAGCAGCCCTTGCTCAATCGAGGCGCGTTCCTCCTCCGTGATCAATCCGGCTGCCGCGAGGGCTGCCGCCTGGGCAATGGAGCCCTGCACATCGTAAGGATACAAGCGCCAGTCGAACGAAATGGATTCGCTGTAGCGTTGGAGAAGTTCCGCAGTCGCGGTTTTGAATCGGCCTTTCCACATAGGAGGGCAGACATTAGAGCCTGCGAAAAAATTCGGCAAGGGTGCGTTGGCGTCGGAATCGAACCACCCGGAATTACCCCGGAAAGCGACCGCTGAGTCATTTTTTCCCGTCGAACCGATAAAAATTACTTAATTCACACGGTTTGGGGTCGAATTAGGGAAGAACCAACCCACCGTTATGATCCCAAAAAAGCGCATTTTATTCGTGGACGATGAGCCGGCGATTCTCTCTTTTTCGCGGCTGGTGTTTGAAAGTGAAGGCACTTGGGACGTTTCCACCGCAGGTTCCGGGGAAGAGGCTTTTTCCGTTTTGCAGCACCAGCCGGTGGATGTGATTCTCTCCGATATGCGCATGCCCGGGATGTCGGGCGCGGAATTGCTCCGCAATGCCATGGAGCTCTACCCGAAGGCCTCGCGCATCATTATGTCGGGCTATTCGGATGCGGCAAATATTGCGAAGGCGCTGGGGGCGACGCATCAGTTTGTGGCCAAGCCTTTCCAGGTAAAGGATCTGATTGCCACGATCAACCGCATTTGCGCTCTCGATGAACTGCTTTTGAATGACGAGGTGAAGAGCGTAATCGCCCGGATGCGGACGGTTCCGAGCCTGCCCTCGCTTTACTACCGGATTCGCTCCGTGCTCGAAGTCGCCCGAATCCTCCATTGAAGCCGTGGCCGCTATCGTGGCCGAGGACCCTTCAATGACGGCCAAGATGCTGCAACTCGTGAATTCGCCCTTCTTCGGCTATTCCCGTAAGATCAGCAATGCCGTGGAAGCGGTGACCTTTTTAGGCATGGCTTCGATTCGCACCCTGGCGATTTCGTCGCACATGGTGGAAGCCTTCCGCGATGTGGGCGCCCGTGGTTTTTCGCTGGGCCGGGTCTGGAACCACAGTATGGCCACGGCCCTGGCGGCGCAGAAAATTGCGCGCTTCCTGGGGGGCCGCCCCGAGGATATCAGCAATGCTTACACCGCCGGGATGCTGCACGATATTGGCAAGTTGATGATGGCCTCCAATCTGCCCGGTGAATATAGCGAAGCGGTCGGCATTGCCCGGGCGGAAGGGATTCCGATGGCCGAGGCGGAACGCCAGGTTTTCGGGGCTTCGCACGCGGAGATCGGGGCTTATCTGCTCGGTCTGTGGGGACTGCCCGTTCCGATTGTGGAAGCGGTCGCTTTTCACCACCGCATTACCGAGGAACATTTGTGGCTGCTGCCCCTGGTGGCGGTGCATACCGCGAGCGCGTTGGAAAACAAAGTGAGTTCGCCGATGGACAAGCTGGTCATGCAAACCGTCGCCCGCTGTATTCCGGAGCCGTTGGAAGCCGAGGCGATGAATATCACCCGGGAAGCCTTGAGTGAACGCATGCGGGCGCAGGCGGCCTAAATTTTCTTTGTCTTCGCGGGAAAAGTCGGCATCTTCTCGCCTCATGAAGTCTGTTTTGGCCCTGTTGGTCTGCCTGATTGCTTTTTCCACCATTTCCACCGTGGCCCGCGCCGAGGATCGCGAATACGTCGTCCTCACCGGAGCGGTCTCCCTCTTCCAATGGGAAAAATACAAGGCCCAGCCGCACGATCTATGGTGGCTGAACTTCATCCGCGCCTCCCGCCTGCGCCTCCAGGAGTTGCGCGCCTCCAATCCCGGGGCCCGCATTACGTGGCTGGTTTACCGCCATGGCTACGAGCGTCGCGCCCAGCAGGAGGGGCAGAATCTTTTCGACGAGATCGAGTCGGTGAAAACCGCCTATAATGTGAATCTCGTTTATTTCAACAAGCCCTCCGAGGTCATTAACTACCTCAACAATGGCCAGCCGCGCGATCGGGTGAAAATCGCGGATTTCGAATATTTCGGCCATTCCAACCGCGCTTGCTGGCTCTTCGACTATAGCAACGAGATCGATAGTGCCTCCAAGGTGTGGCTGCACGACAGTGATCTGGTGCAGATCCATCGCGGGATTTTTACGAAGGACGCCTTCGTGAAGAGCTGGGGCTGCCATTCCGGCGAGGAATACAGCCGGAAATTCTACGCCGCCACTGGCATTCACATGTGGGGGGCAACCGGCAAGACGCAGTATATGACCGAGACCCTGCCGGTGATTTCCACCCCGGGTGGAAAGTGGGTTCGGTAGTTATCCCTCATTCTTAACCTGGCGTCTTGGCGGTTAAATTCTCCAGCCTGGGATTTGCCATTGCACGCGGCTGCCTGCCGCCTCTAGAATTTGCCCTATGACTTTTGCGGAACTTCACGCGATCTACAACACGCCGTTTTTCGACCTCATCAGCCGCGCGCGCGGGGTTTATCAGGAGCACTGGACCGGCAACGAGGTCCAGCTTTGCACCTTGCTTTCGATCAAGACCGGCGGGTGCTCCGAGGATTGCGGCTACTGTGCCCAGAGCGCGCGGTACCATACCGGCGTGAAGGCCGAGCGGCTCATGGAGACGGCGGACATTCTCGCCGTGGCCCAGCGCGCCAAGGAAAATGGCTCCACTCGCTTCTGCATGGGCGCGGCCTGGAAAGGCGTGCGGGAGGGCGACGCGAAGTTTGAGCAGGTGCTTGGCACCATTCGCGAGGTGAGCAAGCTGGGCATGGAAGTGTGTGTGACGCTCGGGCAAGCTCTCGCCCGGTGCGGCGCAGCAACTCAAGGAGGCCGGCGTCACCGCCTACAATCACAATATCGATACCTCCCCGGAGTATTATCCAAAGATCGTCACCACCCACACTTTCGATGACCGGCTCAACACCATCTCCGCCGTGCAACAAGCCGGCATGAGCGTGTGCTGCGGCGGTATCATCGGCCTGGGCGAAACGATCGACGATCGCCTGCGGATGCTGGAGGTGCTCACGAATTTCGATCCTGCGCCCGAGAGTGTGCCGATCAACTGCCTCATGGCCATGCCTGGCACGCCGCTGGAAAGCCAGCCGCCAGTGGATATCTTTGAACTGGTGCGTCTGGTGGCGACCACGCGCATCGTGCTCCCGAAAGCCAAGGTGCGCCTGAGCGCCGGGCGCACTCGCCTGAGCAAGGAAGGGCAGGCGCTCTGCTTCTTTGCCGGGGCCAATTCCATTTTCTACGGCGACAAGTTGCTCACCGCGAAAAACCCCGGAGCCGATCAGGATCGCGAGCTTTTGCAGGCGCTCGATTTGGTGCCGCAGCAGCCTTTCACCAGCGAGGGTGTGGAAGCGCCGCCGATGGCTTGCTTGAGCTAGCGGCAGTCCGCTCGCGGAGTGGAAAAATTTTGCGACGGTCATCGACCGCCGCTACAGGGGGGGGGCGGAGGAATTTACGGGAACGAGTGCACCGCGTTCCCGATCAAAAAACACGGGTAGCGGCGGTCTGTGACCGTCGCATTTTCGATCAAGTTCCGCTTCGATTTCACGTGGCAAGAGGGCCGTCTGGAAGCGCGGCTGCGAAGTAAGGTTGATGCAATGCAAACCGACGCTTCGAAAAATCGTGTTCTTCGGCTGGCTGCTTGGGTGCGGCCTGCCCGTCGCGTCTTTGCATGCCACGACGAAGCATCATCGGCATGTCTCGCATCAAACTGATGCGGAGGAAGCGCCCTCCCCGACTCCTACTCCGGAGCCCACGCCCAGCCCGCCCCCCGAAGCCGACAACCAAAACTCCACCAAGGCCGGGCGGGGGAGCTATGGACCGGATGTTTCGCTGGAACCATCCGATTTAAAGGACTTCTCGAAACAGCCGGTGATGGTGCAGTCCTTGATCGAGGCGGCCTTGGGGTTGACGAGGCAGGACCTCACCTACACCTACGGTTCCAGCGATCCGGTGAATGGCGGCATGGATTGCTCCGGTTTCATTTATCACGTCTTGAGCGAGCACGGTTTCGACGAGGTGCCGCGCGATGCCAGCGGGCAATACGTCTGGGCGCGCAAGGCGGGGACATTTCGGGCGGTGGTCAGTCGTCAGGAGGACAGCTTCGAGCTCAACGAAATGCGTCCCGGGGATCTACTCTTTTGGACCGGCACCTACGACTCCCAAAAAGACCCGCCCGTGACCCACACCATGATTTATCTGGGGCGGGAAAAAGCCGGTGGGCACCGGGTGATGGTGGGATCAAGCGACGGACGCACCTACCATGGCACGAAACGCTGGGGGGTGAGTGTCTTTGATTTCACAATGCCTGGAAAATCCAGCCGGGAAAAAGGCACGGCCTTTATCGGTTACGCGCACATCCCAGGCCTGGATGGAGTGGACGGAGCAAATGGGGATGAGGTCGGACGCGAGGCAAAGGCGAGCCGATAAGCTTCCAGCAAGCGCGTGCGATAGTGGTCCCAGGTGAAATGGTCGAGCATGCGCTGGCGGGCGGCGACTCCCATGCGCTGGCGCAGCGCGGGATCGGCATGGAGGCGGAGGATGGCGGCGCAGAGGGCCTCCACGTTGTCGCAGGGGATGATGAGGCCGGTCTCTTCGTGGACGACGGCGTCGCCACTCTCGCGGGTGGAGATTTGCGGGAGCCCGCAGGCGGCGGCATCGAAGGTGACCTTGGCGCTGCCCTCGCAGGTGGAGGGAAAGATGTGCACGGTGGACTCGCGGAAGTAATCTTCCGGTCGTTTCACGAAGCCCTCGATGCGGACATTCGGGGTGGCGAACTTCTCAAGGTAGGGCTTGATCTCGTGGTGCACGGTTCCGAGCAGGACGAGTTCCGCCTGGGGGAGGGCGAGGCGATTCCAGGCCTCCAGCAGGGTGTGGACGCCCTTGCGCTTGATGAGTGCCCCGGCAAAGACGGCGCGGAAAATCGGGGGCGGAGTACCGGGATGAAAGCGCTCGGTATCGGTCCCGCGGGGCAGGAGGAAAAGCTTCGATTCCGGATGCCCGGCGATGAGGAAGGTTTCTTTCGCCTTCTCCGAGAGCACGAGGATCAGGTCGGCCAGATCGTATTCCTCCAGCGTGTGCTGGCGGCTGATGAGCAGGCGCTCTTTCCACGAGGATTTTTCGGCGGTGCGTTCCTTCGTCGTGATGCGGGGCTTGATCTTCCCTTTGTCGCGATGCCACGTGGGAATTTCCAGAATGGTGGGAATGCCCAGCTCTTTCGCCGCGCGCAGGGTGCGCCGGCAGTCGCCCGCCCAGCTGTGAAAAAGATCGAATGGCTCGCGGCGGATGGCTCGCGCCGTCATCCAGTCGAGATAGTGTTTCTTTGCCCCGTAGTAATGCTTGCTTCCCACAAAGGAAAGCAGCCGCACCGGGTGCCAGCGCAGGCTGGAAATGAGGGGAGCCGGTAATTCTGCCTGCCGGTTGTCATAGGCAAAGGCGCGGCCCAGGATCTGGTGCTCGCTCAGCCCGCGCAAGGTCTCAAAAGAATCGCTGTCGAGCCCGCTGCCTCCGATGCGGGCGGAAATGGAATACAATACCCGCTTGGGCAGGGCAGGGGAAATCTTCTCCGGGAGCGGGCGGAGAGGGCGCGCATCAGTAAGGATGGATGGCATACCTCATCTTTGACAAGATGAAGATGACCGGAGGATTGCTCTTAAATTACACTGTTGTTAAGTGCTGCTCCCCGGTGGGCGGGTTGAAACATTGGCCATGGCTGCGCGATAGGCATCGAGCCGGCGCGTGCGGTAGTGGTCCCAGGTGAAATGGTCGAGCATGCGCTGGCGGGCGGCGACTCCCATGCGCTGGCGCAGCGCGGGATCGCCATGGAGGCGGAGGATGGCGGCGCAGAGGGCCTCCACGTTGTCGCAGGGGATGATGAGGCCGGTCTCTTCATGGACGACGGCGTCGCCACTCTCGCGGGTGGAGATTTGCGGGAGCCCGCAGGCGGCGGCATCGAAGGTGACCTTGGCGCTGCCCTCGCAGGTGGAGGGGAAGATGTGCACGGTGGACTCGCGGAAGTAATCCTCCGGTCGCTTCACGAAGCCCTCGAGGCGGACATTCGGGGTGGCGAACTTCTCAAGGTAGGGCTTGATCTCGTGGTGCACGGTTCCGAGCAGGACGAGTTCTGCCTGGGGGAGGGCGAGGCGATTCCAGGCCTCCAGCAGGGTGTGGACGCCCTTGCGCTTGATGAGTGCCCCGGCAAAGACGGCGCGGAAAATCGGGGGCGGAGTGCCGGGATGAAAGCGCTCGGTATCGGTCCCGCGGGGCAGGAGGAAAAGCTTCGATTCCGGATGCCCGGCGATGAGGAAGGTTTCTTTCGCCTTCTCCGAGAGCACGAGGATCAGGTCGGCCAGATCGTATTCCTCCAGCGTGTGCTGGCGGCTGACCAGGAGTTGATGTTTCCACCGGGTATTCCACGATTGCTGGAGCGCCTCGCGTTCGCTTTTGGTCAGGGCGGGTTTCCGCTTGCCCTTGTTGCGGTGCCAGGTGGGGATTTCGATCATGGAGGGAATCCCGCGCGCTTTGGCCACCCGCAGGCTCCGCACACAGTCCCCCGACCAGCTGTGAAAGAAGTCGTAGCGGCAGGAGCGAAGTGCGCGCTCTGCCACCAGGTCCACGTAATGTTTCTTCGCACCGTAGTAATGCTGGCTGCCGAGAAACGAAAGCAGCCGCACCGGGTGAAAGCGCAGGCTTTGAATGAGCGGGGCCGGGATTTCCTGCTGCCGGTTTTCGTAAGCGATGGCGCGTGCGAGAAAGCCCTCGCGGTAAACCCCGCGCAGGGTTTCCAGCGCGACGGCATCCAGCCCACTCCCGCCGATGCGGGCGGAAGTGGAGTAGAGCAATTTCCCCGGCAACGCCGCTTGCATGGCGTGCGGTTACGCCGTCGGCTCGGTGGCCTCGGTGTCTTCCTGATCTTCGCTGACCACCGGCGCAATCGCCTGGAGCTTCTCGCTGCCGGGCAGATCCATGAGCTTGACGCCCTGGGCATTGCGCCCGGTCTCGCGGATCTCGCGGATGCGGGTGCGAACCATCTGGCCCTTGGTGGTGATGAGCATGAGCTCGTCGGTATCACGTACGGTGAGCGCGCCCACCACGCCGCCGGTTTTATCCGTCGTCTTCATGGTGATGATGCCTTTGCCGCCGCGTGATTGCTTGCGGTATTCCTCGAAGCTGGTGCGCTTGCCGAGGCCGTTATCACCGGCCACCAGCAACTGGGCGTCGAGATTGACCACTGCGAGCGCGACCACCGCGTCCTTCTCCTCGAGGGAAATGCCGCGCACGCCGGTCGTGTTGCGGCCCATCGAGCGGACGTCTTCCTCGGAGAAGCGGATGCTCATGCCTTCCTTGGTAATGAGCACGACTTCGTCATGACCGCTGGTCAGGCGCACTTCGATGAGCGAATCGCCCTCCTCGATATTGATCGCGATGATGCCGCCGGTGCGGACATTGGAGAAGTCTTCCAGCGCCGTCTTTTTCACCGTGCCGTTGCGGGTGGAGAAGAAGACCTGGTTCGGCTGACGCCAGGTGACGTCTTCCTTGTTCGAGTCGTACTTGGCCTCGACGCGGATGAGTGCGGCGATCTTTTCGTTGGTCTGAAGCTGGAGCAGATTCGCGATGCTGCGGCCCTTCGCCGCGCGGCCCATATCGGGAATCTCATGCACGCGCTCGACATACACGCGCCCGGAATTCGTGAAGAACATCAGGTAATCGTGCGTGCTCGCCGTGAAGAGGTGCTCGATGAAATCGCCATCCTCATCGGCGGCGGAAGTCTCGCGCATCTGCATGCCGATGACGCCCTTGCCACCACGGCGCTGGGCCCGGTAGCTGGAGACGTTGGTGCGCTTGATCAGGCCATTGTGGGTGATGGTGATGATCACGCCTTCGTTGGCGATGAGGTCCTCGATCGCCATTTCGCCCTCGTCCGGCACGATCTGGGTCAGGCGCGGGGTGGCATACTTGGTTTTGATCTCCTGCAACTCCTGCTTGATGATCGCCATCACGCGCGATTCCTTGGCGAGAATGTCGAGCAGGTCCTTGATCGTGACGATGAGCGCGCCGTATTCGTTGAGAATCTTGTCCCGCTCCAGACCGGTCAGCTGATAGAGGCGCAGGTTGAGAATTTCATCGGCCTGCTTTTCGCTGAAGACATAACGCTCGTCGCGCAGCCGGGCTTCCGAGCGGATGAGGATGCCGATCTGCTCCACCTCACGGCGGGAGAAGGCATAGGCGAGAAGCTTGGTGCGGGCTTCGTCGCGGTTGGCGGATTCGCGGATGATCTTGATGAAGTCATCCATGTTCGCCAGCGCGATGAGATAGCCCTCAAGCGTTTCGGCGCGTTCCTCGGCCTGCTTGAGCAGGTGGCGGGTGCGGCGGAGCACGACTTCGCGGCGATGCTCAATGTAGGCGGCGATGGCGTCTTTGAGCGAGAGGCGTTTCGGCTTGCCGTGGTCGATGGCGAGCATGTTCACGCTGAACGAGCTCTCCATCGCGGTATGCTTGTAGAGATTGTTGATGACCACCTTGGCGATCGCCTCGCGCTTCAGCTCAAGTACGAGCCGGGTGTTTTCATCGGACTCGTTGCGCATCGCGGAGATGTCCGTGATAATTTTTTCATTCACCAGTTCGGCAATGCGCTCTTCGAGGGCGGCGCGGTTGACGTTGTAGGGTATCTCGGTGATGACGAGTTGCTCTCGGTTGCCCTTCAGTTGCTCCACCCCGATCTTGCCGCGCATCTTGATGCTGCCACGGCCTTCGTTGAAGTAGCTCTTGATCCCTGCGAGGCCCATGATGAAGCCGCGGGTGGGAAAGTCCGGCCCTTTGATGATCTGTCCAGCTCATCGATCGTGATCTGCGGATTGTCGATCTGCTGGCAGATGCCCTCGATGACCTCGCCGAGGTTGTGTGGCGGGATGTTAGTCGCCATGCCGACCGCGATGCCGGTGCCGCCGTTGACGAGCAGGTTCGGGAAAGCCGAGGGGAACACCGCGGGCTCGGTGAGGCGTTCGTCGTAGTTCGGGACGAAATCCACCGTATCCTTGTCCATGTCCTGCATCAGGGCCGCACCGAGATGGGTCATGCGGGCTTCCGTATAACGCATTGCCGCGGGCGGGTCGTTCTCGATGGAGCCGAAGTTGCCCTTGCCATCCACCAGGCGCTCGCGCATCGCCCACGGCTGCGCCATGTGAACGAGGGTGGGGTAGATGACTGCTTCACCGTGCGGGTGGTAGTTACCCGAGGTGTCACCGCAAATCTTCGCGCACTTATAGGGCTTGCGGCCCGGGTAGAGGGAGAGCTCGTGCATCGCGTAGAGGATGCGGCGCTGCGAGGGTTTCAATCCGTCGCGCACGTCGGGTAGCGCTCGGGAAATGATGACCGACATCGAGTAGTCGAGGAACGAATTTTTGATTTCGTCCACGACGTTGATCTTGGCGATCTTTTCGTTGGCCGCGAAGAGCGGCGTGTTGTTGGCGGGCAGTTGCGGTGAATTGTCGTCCGGCATATGCGGTGAAAACGAAAAAGGTTGAGGACGGGATTAAATGTCCAGATTGCGCACGTTCAGCGCGTTGTCTTCAATGAACTGGCGGCGGGGCTCGACTTCGTCGCCCATCAAGCGGGTGAACATTTCCTCGGCCTTCACGGCGTCGGTGAGATCGATGCGGAGCAGCTTGCGCTTGACCGGGTTCATCGTGGTTTCAAAGAGCTCCTTGGCGTCCATTTCACCGAGACCTTTGAAGCGGGTAACCTGGATGCCACGTTTGCCGACGGCCTTGATTCCGGCGAGGATCTCGGGAATCGAAAAGAGCGGGCGGGATTGCGACTTGTCGCCTTCGCCTTCGATCAACTCAAAGAGCGGGCGGTCCTGCGCGGAGTAATGCTCCACGCTCAGGCCCTTGCGGGCGAGCTTGCCGAGCAATTCCACGACGGATTTGCTCTCGTGCAATTCCACATGGGTGGCGCGGCGGGTCTGCGCATTCGCTTTCGGCTTCTCGACCGGAACTTCGCCCTCCACTGGTTCCACACTGAAGAGGCGCAGGTCGGGATTGGCCTCCGCGAAGACCCGGAGATCCTGCTCGCCGTGGAAATAGAGAACGGTTTCCTGGTTGCCATCGCGAACGCGAACCAGATGATTCGGCAGCGCTCCGGCGCTGTTTCGCTTCTCCACATACTCGGCAAAATCGCCGCCATGGCGCTTGAGTGCGTTGGTGTACTTGTCGAGCGAATCGAGGAGCTCGAGGATTTCCACGAGTTGCTTCTGCGAGAATTCCTTGCCGTCGGCGAGGTTCTTCAAGCGGACTTCCTCCGTGCCGATCTGGACCAGGATGTTGTTGAGCTGGGTGTCGTCATCCACATACTCGGTGCGCTTCTTGCGGGTGATCGAGTAAAGCGGTGGCTGCGCGATATAGACGAAGCCCTGCTTCACGAGCTGTGGCATTTGGCGGTAGAAAAAGGTGAGCAGCAGGGTGCGGATGTGCGAGCCGTCCACGTCGGCGTCGGTCATGATGACGATTTTGTGATAGCGCAGACGCTCAATGTTGAACGCGCCTTCACCTTCGCCGTCACCGATGCCGGTGCCGACCGCGGTGATCATGGTCCGGATTTCCGTGTTTTGCAGCACCTTGTCGAGGCGGGCTTTCTCCACGTTGATCAGCTTTCCACGCAGGGGCAGGATCGCTTGGAACTTGCGGTCGCGGCCTTGCTTGGCAGAGCCGCCGGCGGAGTCACCCTCGACAATGTAGAGCTCGGTATTGACCGGGTCGCGATCCGAGCAGTCGGCGAGCTTGCCGGGCAGGCCACCGCCGGTGAGGGCGGTCTTGCGGACGGCTTCGCGGGCTTTACGGGCAGCCTCGCGGGCGCGGGCGGCGTTGAGGCCCTTTTCCACGATCTTCTTTCCGATCGCCGGATTATCGTCGAAGTAATTCATCAAGCCCTCGTAGCTGGCGGATTGAACCATGCTTTCCACCTCAGGTGAGAGCAGTTTCACCTTCGTTTGCGATTCGAATTTTGGGTCGCTGTGCTTGATCGAGATGACCGCAGTGAGACCTTCGCGCACGTCGTCACCAGTGATCTGCGGGTCCTTGTCCTTCAGCAGGCTGTTGGACTTTGCATACTGGTTGATCGAGCGGGTCAGCGCATTGCGGAAGCCGCTGAGATGGGTGCCACCATCGGGATTGTAAATCGTGTTGGTGTAGGTGAGGACTTGGTCGCTATAGCTGTCGTTGTACTGCAGCACGATGTCGGCATGGATCTCGATCTCTTTGGCATCGGCCTGGAGTTTGTTCTCGCGATGAAACGAGATCGCCTTGGGATGGATGACCGTTTTGCCCTTGTTGAGCTGCTTCACGAATTCCTCAATGCCGTCCTTGTAGTAAAAGATCTCGGCCTGTGAGTCGGTGACGCGTTCGTCGAGGAAGGTGATTTTGAGGCCGGAATTGAGAAACGCGAGTTCGCGCAGGCGCTGGGCAATGCGGTCGTACTTGAATTCCGTGGTTTCCTGGAAAATCTCCGCATCGGGCTTGAAGGTGATGAGCGTGCCGGTGCTGGTCGCCTTGCCGATGACCTCGAGCTTCTTCATCGTCTTGCCGCGTTCGAACTCCATGTGGTGCACCTGGCCGCCGCGATAGACTTCCACCTCGAACCACTCACTGACCGCGTTCACGCACTTCGCGCCGACGCCGTGGGTGCCGCCGGAGAATTTATAGCCCCCCTGGCCATATTTACCGCCCGAGTGCAACGTAGTGAGCACCAGTTCCACGCCCGGCAGGCCGGAATCCTTGTTGATATCCACCGGGATGCCGCGTCCGTTGTCGCGGATGGAAATCGAGCCATCCATGTGGATCGTCACCTCGATATGATCGCAATGACCGGCGAGATGCTCGTCCACGGAATTGTCCAGCACCTCGGATACACAATGATGGAGTGCGCGCTCATCGGTGCCGCCGATATACATGCCGGGTTTTTTGCGCACGGCTTCGAGGCCTTTAAGCTGGCTGAGTTTGGACGCGTCGTAGTTATCGTTGGGAGTCGTAGGATGATCCGCCATGGCTGGTGTGGAAAATGTCGTTGGAAAAACTAAATGGAAGCGCGGGCTTCGACAACCCTTTTATATGGGTGAGAATTCAAGATATTGGAAGTAAGAAAGTATTGCCCACAATATGTAGTTGAAAAGTGGCGCGCTTTTGAAAATCTGACGTCGTGAAATCAATGTGGTGGCTCTGCCTGTTTCTGCCGTTGGTGTTGCTTACGCGAATGAGCAATTACCGCGACACTATTGCCGTGCAGCAGGTCGGCAATTTTGGCGGAGCTCCAGGAGAACCACAACCTTTATTTTGTGGACGCCGACTGCTACTCCCGCATGACCCGGGTGGCGATGGTCTATGAACATCCAGGGCTGATTATCCGGCATCATGACTTTGAGAATTACCCGCAGGGGGTGACTCCGCATACCAGCTCGGTCTTCGATTATTGCATCGCGGCGCTGGCTTGGGCGATGAAGCCGTTGCTATCCAATCCGCTTGATTGGGCCGGGGCGTTGATTTCGCCGCTACTGGCGGTGTTGACGGCAGCGTTTCTCTGGATTTGGGCCCGGGCCTGCGATCTGCCGCGCCGGGGAATCATGATGGTGCTCTTCATTGCCAGCCCGATTCTGGTCCATGGACAGATTTTTGGCCGTCCTGATCACCAATCGCTGCAGATGTTGCTGTTGGCGATCGCTCTTGGAGCGGAATGGAAGCTGACCTGTGGTGAAAAACGAGGGTGGGGGATCGTGGCTGGGATCAGTTGGGGGTTGGCGCTCTGGGTGTCGCTTTACGAGCCGCTTATCCTTTTTATGCTGGTGCAGGTTTTGCGGGGTGTCGCCGGACGCGCCACCTGGTCGTGGAAAAACCAGCGACTGGTCTGGGGTATCGCGCTGGGTTTTTTCCTGCTGGGGGCGTTGGTTGAATTTCGCAATGCGCCGCTACCCGAAGGCCCTGATTTTGCCCGCTGGTCAGCGACGATTGGTGAGCTTGGTTCCATGAAGCCGTGGAATCCGGAACTGGTCCGCTGGGTGGGATTGGGGCTGTTGCTGGCACCGGTGGCCCTGCTCTGGCAACGGCAAATGAGGGTGCTCTTCGCGCTGTTGATGGCGGTCTATCTACTCACGCTCTGGCAGTTACGCTGGGGATATTTCTTTGCGCTGGTCTTTGTGATGATGTCGCCCTGGGTCTTTGCCTGGCTGCGCCGGGGTTGGCTGGCCTGGGTGGTTTGCCTCGTGAGTCTGTGGCCGGTGGCCTCGGAATGGGAGACTCGGATTTTTGGCGGGCAGGAGCAGCATGCACAGCATCTCGCGGAGATGGAAGCCTTGCGGGAAATTGCCAGTGGCGTGCATGCTCCGTCGCTTGCGCCGTGGTGGGAATCGCCGGCGCTGGTTTACTGGTCGCACCAGCCTTCCGTGGCGGGGAGTTCCCACGAAAGCCTGCCGGGCATCGTGGACTCGGCGAAAGTCTTTACCGCCGAATCGCCTGCCGAGGCTCTGCAAATTCTCAAGGCCCGTGGTGTGCACTTGGTCGTGGTAAACGATCCAGACAATTTGGTCGCCAATTCCGCACGCATCCTGGGCAAGCCGGTCAGCGACAAAGCATTGGCCTACACGCTTTTCAATGCCCCTCATTCCGCCCCGCCATTCCTTCGATTTGTGTACCAGAACCAGTGGTTTAAGGTCTTTCAGGTTCAACTATGATTGCTGAATATGATTTTGTCGTCATTGGCGGGGGGAGTGCGGGCTACAATGCCGCCGCGCTGGCCACCCGGTTGGGGCTAAAAACCGTCGTCATCGAGGGCGCAAGGGATGTGGGCGGCCTGTGTATCCTGCGCGGTTGCATGCCCAGTAAGACGCTGATCGAGTCCGCCGACCGTTTTCTCACCCTGCGACGGGCCGGTGAGTTCGGCCTCCATGCGGGTGACATTTCCCACGATGGTGCAGCGATCATTGCCCGGAAGCGCAAGCTGATCGGCGAATTCGCTGATTACCGGAGGCAGCAACTCGAAGCCGGGAAGTTCACCTTCCTGCGCGGCTGGGCTGCTTTTGAAAATGCTCATACCGTTTCGGTCAAACTGCTGGAAGGTGGTCGTGAAACGGTCCGTGGCAAAACATTTCTCATCTGCACCGGTTCGAGGATCCAGGCGGTGAATATTCCCGGGCTGGCGGAAGCTGGCTATTGGGACACCGATGCCGTGCTGGAATCGGAGACGATTCCCAAGTCGGTAGCCATCCTCGGTGGCGGCTTCTCGGCGCTGGAATTCGCTCATTATTACAGCGGACTGGGGGTGGATACGACGCTCATCCAGCGGAGCTCCCGGGTCATGAAGGAGCTCGACTCCGATGTGACCGAGTCGGTGACTGAGGCTTTACAAAAGCATGGGGCGAAGATCATTTGCAATACGGCCTTGGAAAAAGTCGAGGCCACGGCCCTGGGCAAGCGCACCCACTTTCAGCATGGAGGCCAGCCGCAATCGGTCGAGGTCGAGCAGATCGTCTATGCCATGGGTCGCCAGCCGCAGACGGGGGGCTTGGAGTTGGAGAAAATCGGGGTTTCGCTCGAAAAAGGACACGTTAGCATTCAGCCGACCCAGCAAACCTCGCTCCCGCACATTTTCGCGGCAGGAGACGTCTGCGGGCCCTATGAGATCGTGCATCTGGCGATTCAGCAGGGGGAAATCGCGGCCCGTAATGCGGCCCGAATCATCAAGGAAAGCCGTGAGCCATTGGAAACGATGGATTACCGGCTCAAAATGAGCATCGTGTTTACCCATCCCGAGGTTGCGGTCGCCGGTTACAGTGAGTCGGAATTGCGCGCGCAGGGCCGAAAGTTTGTTACGGCCAGCTATCCCTTTAACGATCACGGTAAATCGCTGGTCATGGGTGAGCCGGATGGCTTTGTGAAGTTGATCGCCGATTTCACCACCCGCGAACTCCTCGGTGCGGCTGTTGTAGGGCCTCGTGCGTCGGACCTGATTCACGAACTTTCCGTGGCGATGTATTTCCACGCCACCGCGATGGATTTAATGCGCGTGCCACATTACCACCCCACCTTGAGCGAGATTTGGACCTATCCGGCCGAAGAACTTTCTCTGTGAGGCTTTTTCGCCCGTTGACAGCGAATTTACATGGACAAATAGTGGGGTCGTGTTTAACAGAAATTCGCCTCAGACCCCTGAGGCAAAACTGAACCTGAATCCCGGACACAGCGGGAACTTTGAAACCAAAAATACTATGGCTGATTCAAGCATTACCAAAAACACCCTTTCGTCGGACGTCGAAATCAAAGGGTCGGTGAAATTTCAGAACGAGCTGCTGTTCGATGGCAAGCTCGAGGGCGAAATCGTTTCTCCTGGCGTGCTGACGGTGGGCGAAAACGCCGAAGTGCGTGGTGAGATCAAGACCAAGTCCGTCACGGTTCTTGGCAAGGTTCATGGCAACATCACCGTGGAAGAGCGTTGCGAGCTCAAGACCCGGGCTCAGCTCATTGGAGACCTCAAGGCCGCCCGTTTGATGATCGAAGAAGGTGCGACCTTCGTCGGTAAGTCCGAAGTCACCCCCAACAAAGTGGCGATGAAGCAACCCGAGGTTGTTCGCCAGAACGAGCCGCCGAAGCCTGCAATCCAAGGCGGACGCTAATCCGCCGTGCCAAGCCTTCCTCCAAAGGGCCAGGCGGGTAAAATCAGCGTTGAATGTCCGCACTGTCACTCCAGTCAAATGGAGTCGGCTTTTGCACGCACGACTTTGTGCCGCAAGTGCGGCCAGCATTTCAGCATCGAGAAGAAGGCTCCGGAGCCCGTTAAACCACACGAGGCGAAGGGGCCTTCCTTCCTGCAAAAGCTGGCTGGCATGGTCGGTGGTCAACGCATCCGCCAGATATGCTGCAATGCGTGCCAGACGCGGCAGGAGGTCAGTTCCTCCGCCAGTTCCAGTCTGTGTCAGAAGTGCGGTGCGTACATTGATCTCAAAGACTTCAAGGTTTCGACGATCTTCAGCCGCAATATTCAGACGCAGGGGATTATTCAGATCACCCCGAAAGGGGAACTGACCAGCACCAAGTCCGTCTGTGGCGAAGCCCACATTCAGGGCAAGGTCCATGGCACGCTCATTTGCAGTGGCGAAGCGACGGTCAAGTTCAAGGGCCGTCTGCTGGGGGCCATCGAGTCCTACAAGCTCATCGTCGAGAAAAAGTCCGACGTAGAGTTTGTTCGTCCACTCAAGGCGCACCAAGCCGAGATTCACGGCAAAGTTTCCGCCCGCGTCTTTGCCGATGCCGTCAAGATCAGCAAGAGCGGTCACTTGGAGGGGACCGTTTATGCCAAGGCGATTAGTGTGGAAAAAGGCGGCGTCTTCCAAGGCGAACTCGTGATTGGAAAGCAGGAGTTGACTCAAACCGAACTCATTCCCGGTCTCGAACTCGAGGGTGGGGGCGATATGCAGACGCGCTTTGCGATCTAATTTACCACGGGGGGTAGGGAACTCATAGAGGAAGGGAACCACAAGTTTTAAAGAGTTGAATGCTCATGTTTTATGGTTTGAATGACACTTTGAGTTTCATCAAACTGTGTGGTTTCCAGGCCAGCGGTTTCCTAGCTTGATCAGTCTAAATCTGCGAAATTTGTTGACCGACTCCGCTTCGTCCGGGGCGGTCGTCTGCTGCGTGGTTAATTTTTCCCCGTAAAAAGATTGCTTGCTTGCATACGGGCGAGTTTGGTTGAGTTTTAATAACTTACTGAAATGATGACTGCTCTCCTAGCCAAGAAGTCCAGCCCTGCTGTGTCTGTCGTCACTTTCGATATCCCCTTCTGCAACCGATGAAGCGACCGATGAAAAAGCGCGGTTTTGCCCTCCTACTCCTTTCCACTCTGGCCACCTCGGCCATTGCCTCTGACCCACCCCGGCATATCGATCTCGGTGCCATGCCGGCTACGGTTGTCGATGACGTAATCGTCCCGGTCCCGAGCGAAGTCTTCGGCGTGCTCGATAAGTTGGGGACGCCCAACTGGCACGAGGTGCTCCGCCCTACGCAGTCCAATCCCATCGGCGAACGCGCTCAAGTCGCGCTTCTGCTGGGAACCGTGATCGCCGAGGGCTTTATCGCCGTCGAGGCTCAGGAAAGTGAAGAGGTTAAAAAGATCGGTCGTAACGTATTGAACCTCGCCTCTGCCGTGGGGGTACGTAAATCGGTGGCCGCCCGCAGCAAGGCCATCATCGATGCCGCTGACCGCAAGGACTGGCAGCGCGTGCGTCTGGAGCTCGACGGTGCGCTGACTGACGTCAAGACCGCGATGATCGAACTGCACGACGAACAGCTTGCGCAATTGGTTAGCCTCGGCGGCTGGTTGCGCGGCACCGAAGCGCTCACCACTGTCGTCAATCGCAGTTATTCGAAGGATGGTGCCGAATTACTCCGCCAGCCTGCCCTTTTGGAGTACTTTCAGCGTCGGTTGAAAGAAATGGAGCCCCGCCTTCGTAAAAACCAACTGGTGGCCAAGGTCTCCGATAGTCTCGTGGCCATGAAGCCGGTCATTGAGGAAACTGGCGACGTCTCCGCGAAGGACGTTGAAAAAATCCACGACATTTCGGCAGATGTCGTTCATGCGGTAAACACGCGATAGCCCCTGCTTTTGTGAAGACTTTTTTCCGCATCTTAACTGCAATTCTAATCTTCGGGCTCTTCGTCCACCGGGCGAGCGCCACCTTGGATGATGCGCTTTCATTTGCGCTGGAAGCTGCCGATCCTTATGTGAAGGAAGGCTTCACTGTGCGTGAGGACTACTGGGGCGGCGACCTCGGCGTAAAGCAGAAGAAGGCGATCATGCAGCAGCTTTTCAAGGGCAATGAGTATTGGTTCTGGATGGGAACTGATGTCTCCAATGCTGTGGTTTCCGTGCATGTGTACGACTCGGATGGGAACCTCGCCGAAGTCGAATCCTGGCATAAGGCCCACTTCGCTGCCGCCCGCGTCACGCCCAAGCACAGCGGCTCTTACTATTTGATTGTCGAGATTGAGAAGTCGGACGAGGAGCGTACCCACTGGGCGCTGGCCTACGGTTTCCGCTAAAAATCCCAATGATCGAGAGTCAGACACTCCAGTTTGATAATGCACGGACGGTGCAGGCGCTTTTCGCCAACGACTTCAAACTGTTGAAGAACCTGGAGGAGGCGTTGAGCGTCAAGGTGACCACGCGTGAAGGTTGGGTGAAGCTGGAAGGCGATGCCGCCCAGGTGGAACGGGCAAAGAAAGTCTTCGAGCAACTCGCGGAAGCACGCCAGCGCGGTCTGGAGATCAAGAAACACGAGTTTTCCTTCGCGCTCAATTCTGTGAAAACCCCCGGTGAGCAGGGGCTTTCCGGGCTTACTTCCACTCGCATCATTTGTTCGCCCCGTCGCCCGCCCATCATGCCCAAGACGATGGGGCAGCGGAAATACATCGAACTGATCGAGTCCTACGACATGGTCTTTGGAGTCGGTCCCGCCGGTACCGGCAAGACTTATCTGGCGATGGCGATGGCCGTCTCCGCGCTCAAGCGGGGCGATGTGAACCGGCTCATTCTCACCCGCCCGGCGGTGGAGGCCGGCGAGGCTCTCGGCTTTCTGCCTGGCGACCTCAATGAGAAAATTTTCCCCTACCTGCGCCCACTTTACGATGCGCTGCACGACATGCTCGATGCAGAGGAAATCCAGAAGCTGATGGAGCGCAATGTCATTGAAGTCGCGCCCCTGGCCTACATGCGCGGGCGCACGCTCAATCACGCCTTTGTGGTTCTCGACGAGTCACAAAACACCACCACCGAGCAGATGTTCATGTTTCTGACCCGTCTCGGCACGGATTCCAAATGCGTGATCACCGGCGACCGCACGCAGATCGATCTTCCCCCGAACAAAAAATCGGGCCTCGTCGAAGCCATTAATGCCCTCGAAAATGTGAAGGGCATCGCCTTTAACTTTTTTGAAGAACGCGACGTTGTCCGGCACGAACTCGTGCAATCCATCGTGCGCGCCTATAAACGCTACCGCGGCACCGAAAACACCAAATCCTGATCGCTACCTATGCTCGGATTCTTTGAACGCAATCGTCTGGTTCGCAAAGGTCTCGCCTCCGCCAAGACTCGCCGTCGTCGTCCGCAAAATGAAGTGCTGCGCTCAATGGAGTCGGGCGTATTAATGAAGGTCTTCATCTTCACTTGCTTCATCGTGGGGCTGTGGGTCCTCATCAATTACAATGTTGAGCGTCTCGCGGCGGAGCGTTTCCTGATCGCGCTCCTCATCTTCTTCGTTGCGCTTGCACAATTGTGGATCAACCACCCGAATTCCTTCCGCAGCAGTTCGCGGATTGCCCTGATGTTCGGCTCGATCCTGAGTCAGCTAGTTATTACCAAGGCACTGATTATTTTTGCCATCCGAGGCGCGATTGACCCGCAAATGTCTGTGCTGTTGGTGCCCTACGCACTGTCACCATTGATTTGCTCGGTGTTGCTGGGGAAAAATCACGGCCTGTATGCGGCGGTGTTTGTCAGCCTCTGGAGTTCGATCATTTACCAGGGCAGTAATGTCGCCTTTTTCCAGGGCGGCAATGCGGCCGTGTTTTTGGTAATGAGCCTGATCAGCGGCTTCGTGGCGGTTTTCCTCACGCTTGAGGTGCGTCGCCGCAGCCGTCTCATGCGGGCTGGCTTTAGTGTCGGTCTGGCGACTTGGGCGCTGGCGATTGCCTTTGGGTTGATTCTTATCCCCTGGGAGCTATTTCCGGCGCTGGACTGGCCGACGATCGGCTGGCAGAGCTTCGCGGCGATTGGCTCGGGAATTTTGACCGCCATGCTGGTCGGAGGCGCGCTTCCGGTGCTGGAATCCATGTTCCGCCTCACGACGGATATTTCCTGGCTGGAAATGGCGGATTTGAACCATCCGCTGCTCAAGCGGCTTACCATCGAAGCACCTGGCACGTACCACCACAGTCTTGTCGTGGCGAACCTTGCCGAAGCCGCGGCAGAAGCGATCGGCGCCAATGCCACCATGTGCCGAGTCGGGGCGTATTTTCATGATATCGGCAAGCTGGTAAAGCCCGATTACTTCACGGAGAACATGAATCAGGAGCGCAATCCGCACGACGATCTCGCGCCGACCATGAGCGCGCTCATCATCATTGCCCACGTGAAGGAAGGGGTGGACCTCGCACTCAAGTATAATCTCAACCAGCAGATCATTGACGTCATCCAGCAGCACCACGGCAACTCGATCGTGAACTACTTCTACAAGCGCGCTCTGCAACAACAGGAGGATGCGCGGCAGGGGGGCAAGATCATGAACATCCGTGAGGAGGACATCCCCGAAGTGCGCGAAGACAGCTTCCGCTATCCGGGCCCGCGCCCGCAGTCGAAAGAGGCCGGAATTATCAGCCTCGCCGATGCGGTGGAAAGCGCTTCCCGCTCGCTGGAAAAAGTCACCCCGCAACGGCTGGAACAACTCATCAGCGACATCTTCGAGTCCCGCCTGCTCGATCACCAACTCGACGAATGCGAGCTGTCGCTGAAGGAACTCCGCCAGATCGCCGAGAGCTTCCGCTTTACCCTGCAAAGCATGATGCACAGCCGCATCGCCTACAATCCTGCCGGTTCGCAACCTGCCTCGTTGACTGAGCGCGGAAAGGAAAACAAGCCGCCGGTCTCTGCCGCCTGATTTCGATGGCTGAAATTAAAGTTTCGCTCGTGAATCGTCAGCGAAAAATTCGCTGCGACATGGCTTGGCTTCGCCAGTTGGCCCCCGTGGCTTTACAGCGAGTCCTCGCCTTGCCTGTTCGCAAAGGAGCGGTGCTTGCCACCTTGCCCGAGGTGGGCGTGACCATCGTGAGTGATGCCAGAATTGCACAAATCCACGCTGACTTCATGGCGATTCCCGATCCTACGGACGTCATTACTTTTCACCACGGCGAGATCATCATTAGCGCCGAGACGGCAGCCGCAAATGCGACCCGATATCGTCGCTCACTGGATGAGGAAATTGCCCTCTACCTCGTGCATGGGCTTCTGCATCTGCACGGTTATTTGGATAAATCGCCCGCGGATTTTGCCTTGATGCAAAAGACCCAAACTGCGGTTTTACGTTTCTGTCTGGAGGCGGCGAAATCCAAAAACCGGTAGCAGTCGTTCATAGACCGCTGCTACGGCTACAAAGCTCGGAAACCGGCGTTGCAAGCTGCATGGTCCTCGTTACATTGAGCCATGGCCAAACGTGAAAAACTGGTGGGAGTGGGCCTCGGGGCAGGTTTGCTGGGCGCGTTGATTCTCGCGTTGCGCTATGCCTTGCTGCTGCCGACCAAGGACCCGGTGCCTGATACCATTTCCCCGGCCATTTTCGCCACCAAAGTGCTTCACACCAGCTTGGGGCAGATGGTTTACCACGAATCTGGCAGCGGCCAGCCGCTCGTCTTTGTGCACGGTATCTGGCCAGGTGGTTCGTCTTACGAATGGTCAAAGGTTTACCCTGAGTTTGCCGCACAATACCGCGTACTCGCGCCGGACCTCGTCGGTTTCGGCGAATCCGCCCGTCCCGATGAAAAAATGCGGGCTGGAGACCATGCGAAGACGCTGGCCGAATTCATTCGTGCGACTTGCGACAAGGCCCCGGTGCTGATCGGTTCCGGACTCGGCGCCGGTTTTTGTGTGCTCACCGCCAGTCAGCATCCCGAATTGGTCTCCCGTCTCGTGCTGATGATGCCCACCGGTCAGGCCGAGGTCGGCCATCGGCGCCTGCCTTTGACCAATCGGCTCGTCAATCGCACGCCCATCTTAAACCGCTTCCTCTACCGCAACTACCGCTCCACGCGAGCGGCTATTCGCCAACTGCTGGCCACACACGGCTTCATCAATCCCGCCCGGGTTACCGAGGAAGTAGTCAACGTCTTTACCACTTGTGCGCGTCAGTACGGGGCCGAGCACGGTATCCTGAACTTCCATGCCGGCCGCTTCAGTTTCGATCTGGAAAGCCGTCTGCGCTCGTTGCTCCACCCGGTCGCACTCATCTGGGGCGATTCCATCACCTATCCACCACTGGATTGGGCTTATCGTTTCCAAGGGCTCATGAAGTGCTCCAACCTTGCCATTGTCCCGGAACTCGGCGCGCTGGCCCCCTTGGAAAATCCAGCCGCTGTCGCCTCGGTCCTCCGCGAGCAACTTCAAGACGAACTGCGCGTCTTCCACGCCTCGTAAAAGATCTTCTTTGAGGCAGCTCCTCAGCAACTTCCGCTCGTCCCATAGCTACCCATGTCACCCCGGGCGAAGTCAGGAGGCCGCAAATTTTTCTGCGCAGGGAGCATTCAGGATGTCTTGACGGTTGCGAAACGCGAGTGTCCCGCCGTCCTCCCCGAGAATTTCCGGTTGTCATCGCCGGTGGAATGACCTAATTACAGAGCAATCCATGAGCCTATTTATGACTCGCTTTGCTGCCACTACTGTCTCCGTGCTTACGATTGCCATGTTGGGGGCCTGTGTGGACAACCCGCCTCGTAAGCAAACCAAGCCGAAGTTCGGCTATCAAGGTGATGCCGAGGCTGCTGCACAACCCACTCCGCCGCCTGCGACTTCCACGCCGACTCCGGCGCCTGAATCCACGCAATCCACGCCGGATGCAACCCCGCCGCCACCACCTTCCGATGGCGCGCCGACGGCAGGCGGCACCCCGGCTCCGAAGAACTATCCCTACGGCGTGGCCGTTCCTGGCAAGCAAGGCTTCGTCACCAGCCCCTATGCCCCGTATTCGGGCTATGTGGATGTCCGCGGCTTCCCGCCCGGCACTGAGGTGAAGGATCCCTACACGGGCAAAATCTTTTTGGTCCCGTAATCGCCGCTTTCTTGATTGGAATTGATTGACGGACGCGCCGCTTGAATCCTCGAGCGGCGCGGTTTTTGTCGGCACACGAAATGAAATTTCCATCGGTCTGCATCGTAGGTCCGGGCTTGCTGGGTGGTTCCCTGTTGCTGGCGCTCCGCCAGCGCCAGCCAGGCGTCCAGCTTTCCGCCTGGGCTCGCCGCGACGAATCGCTCACGATCATTCGTGACCGCGAGCTGGCCCAAGTCGCCACCACCGATCTTCGCGCCGCGGTGGAGGATGCCGATTTGGTCGTGCTCTGCGTACCGGTAGGCGCAATGGCCGCGCTTGCCGAAGAGATGAAGCCCGCGCTGAAGGCCGGAGCCATCGTTACTGATGTTGGCAGCGTGAAAGGGCTGGTGATGGAGCAGGTGGGCCCGGTGCTGGGTGGTCGCTTCATCGGTTCCCATCCGATGGCCGGCTCCGAACAGACGGGGATGGAAGCCGCTCGCGCCGATCTTTACCAAGGGGCCATGTGCATGGTTACTCCGGGTGAGGGGAGTTCCGAGACCGATTGCGAGAAGGTGGAAACGCTCTGGCGGCAGGTTGGTTGCCACACGACCCGTCTCAGTGCGGCGGATCATGATGAAATGGTCGGCTGGATCAGCCACCTGCCGCATGTACCTGGCCTCCGCACTGGTGGAGACGGTCAGCGGAGCGCAGCCCCGCGCTTTTGAATTTTGTGGACCCGGTTTTCGCGATACCAGTCGTGTCGCCGCCGGGCCGGAGGCGATGTGGAGGGAGATTCTCCTGAGCAATCGCGGGCCGGTGAAAAGGTCGCTGCACGCGATGATTGAAAAACTGCGGGAAGTTGAGACACTGCTCGACCAGCCCGCTGATCTGGAAGCCTTTTTGGCCGCTGCCCGTCAACGGCGCGAAGCATTGAACCCGAAGTTTTAAGAGACATGTCCCATTGGAAAATTAAACAAGCGCCCGTGATCCAGAACGAGATCATCGTCCCCGGCGACAAGAGCATTTCACACCGCGCGGTCATCCTCGCGGCCCTTTCAAATGGCACCTGCGTGATCAACGGCTTCCTGCCGAGTGAAGACTGCATGTGCACTGCCAATGCGATGCGCGCGCTCGGAGTGAAGATCGAGCAGCCGCAGCCGACCACGCTCATCGTGCATGGCAAGCGCCGCGTGCTCACTGCTCCGGAGGGCCCGAATTGATTGTGGCAATTCCGGCACCACCATGCGCCTGCTCGCCGGTGTGCTGGCGGCCCAGCCTTTCCAAAGCACTTTGCAAGGGCGATCCCTTCGCTCTCCCGCCGTCCGATGAAGCGCGTGATGGAACCGCTCTCGCAGATGGGTGCGAATTTCACCGCCCAGGGCGAAAGAGGCACCCCGCCGCTGGTGATTGAATGGCGGCAAGCTCCAGCCGATTCGACTACAATTTGCCCGATGGCCAGCGCGCAGGTGAAGAGCGCGTGCTGCTTGCGGGCATGTTCACCAAGGGCAAGACCTCCGTCACCGAGCCCGTCGCAGAGCCGCAACCACACCGAGCGCATGATGAGCTACTTCCTCGTGCATCCAAAGGAGGACGACCTCACGGTTTCGATCAATGGCGGCAGACACCCGAGTCGCGCGATTTCACCGTCCCCGGTGACATTTCCAGCGCCGCCTTCTGGCTCGTCGCCGCCGCTGCCCAGCCGCGCTCACATTTGATCATCCGCGACGTCGGCCTGAACGAAACGCGCACCGGTGTGCTCGCGGTCCTGATCCGCATGGGCGCCCAAGTCCGCGAAGTCGTCGAAGAAGTCGAGGACGGCCGAAGCCGCTGGCGTCTGTGGAAATGCGCGGGCGCTCCTTGAAGCGGCACCGAAATTGGCGGCAAGGAAATCCCGAACGTCATCGATGAAATCCCGATCCTCGCCGTGGCTGGTGCGCTGTCCCATGGGCAAGACCGTCATTGCCGATGCCAAGGAACTGCGCGTCAAGGAAACCGACCGCATCGCCGCCATCGCCAAGAACCTCCGAGCCATGGGCGGCCACGTGCACGGAGACGCGAGGACGGCCTGCGAAATCAAGGGGGTATCCCACTCCGGGGGGAAAGCTCCCAGCTTACGGCGACCATCGTATCGCCATGGCCTTCGCCATCGCCGGCCTCTTCGCCGAGGGCGAGACGGTCATCGAGGACATGGAGTGCGTCGCCACTTCCTATCCGAATTTCCACGAGACGTTGGAGAATCATCTTAAGGCGCGCCACGAGCCGGAAATCCCGGTCATCGGTGCCTTGCCCACGGAGGAAAGCGAGGCCTAGTGAATCACTCGTCATCGCCATCGATGGCCCCGCTGCCTCCGGAAAAAGCAGCGTCGCCCGCGCTCTCGCCCGTCGGCTCGGCTTCGTTTACGTGAATACGGGCATCATGTATCGCGCGGTGACCTGGCTCGTCTGGAGCCGCGGGGTTAATCCCGAGGATACGGATGCCGTGCTCGACCTCATGTCGCACGCCCATTTTCATTGCGGCCTCGTGGACAAGGTTTCGACGGTCACGGTGGATGGCGTGGACCCCACGCCCTATCTTTCCGATGGGGCGGTGAACCGCCACGTTTCCACCATTTCCAGCATTCAGGAAATCCGCCGCCTGCTGGTCGATGAGCAGCGCCGTTACCTCAAGGAAAACGATCTGGTCATGGAAGGCCGCGATATCGGCTCCGTCGTCTTTCCCGAGACGCCTTACAAGTTCTATATCGATGCCTCGCCCGAAGTGCGCGCCCGCCGCCGTGAGCTCCAGGGCCAGCAGGATGACCCTCGCGCTCGCGACCGTTTCGATTCCACCCGCAAGACTTCACCGCTCATCATCGCCGAGGATGCGCACGTCATTGACAGCTCGAATCTCACCATTGATGGCGTGGTGGGCGAGGTGATTGGTCGGTTGAAGCTGAAGGGCCTGACGATTCGCGAATGAGTCTTTCCGATCCAGTTTACGGGCATAACGGATGGTACAAGATGGGGTTCTTCCTATCCCGGACACTCGCGGAGATGATGTTTTCCTATCGCGCGATTCATGCGGAGCGCATTCCGTCCGAGGGCGGCTGTCTGCTCGCGATGAATCACCAGAGCTTTCTCGATCCACCCCTGGCTGGTATCGCCTGCCGTCGCCCGGTTCATTTTCTGGCCCGTCGCTCTTTGCTGAAGTGGCCGCTGCTGGGGCCCATTTTTCCCAAGATCAATGTGGTGCCGGTTGATCGTGGCGGTGCGGATATGAGCGCACTCAAGACCGTCATCCGCCTTGTGAAGGAAGGTGGGTGCACCGTCATTTTTCCCGAAGGCACGCGCACCAAGGACGGCCAGCTCCAGCCCGCGCAGGCCGGTCTCGGCCTCGTCATTGCCAAGTCCCTTGTGCCGGTCGTTCCCATGCGTATCTTCGGCTCCTACGAAGCTTTTCCGCGCGACGCGAAACTTCCCCGGCGCAAGCCCATTACTGTGGTCGTCGGCGAGCCCATGATCTTCACCGAGGCTGATATCGAGGGAGGGGGACGTGAAGTCTTTCAGCGCCTCAGCGATCGGGTCATGGAACGCATCGCCGCCATCAAGCTTGAGGAATAGTTTACCCGATTTGCATCCCATGGCCGAATCCCGCAAAGAAAACCTGCTTTTGACCGCTTTGGGGGGTGGCTTGTTGTTGCTGCTCGGCTTGGTGACTATTTCCCAGTGGGAAAACCAAAGCCACCGCGCCGACCTTGAAAAGTTCACCGAAGACACCGCCGCTGGAGATACCCAGTTCTTCCCCGCACCCAAGGATTTCAGGGACGACCAGGTTCTCGTCAAATGGCACGGAAAGCCGCTCTATCACGTCGGCAAAGGCCTCTCCGAAGAGCATGATTCCCAGATGATCAAAGTCGGCCTGGAAGATTCCGGTCACTACGAACTCTACCGCTTTCGTAATGAAAAATCCGAACACCCGCCGGTCCGCTACTATTTAAAAGCCGGTTTCGAGCAATTTGTTCCCGTGCAGGTCAAATAAAACCGACCTTTCCCTCCTCGTTCCTCGACTCTGCGGTGGAGCGCTCTCTTGTCCGCGATACTTCGTGCCGAGACGAGTTCAATGCGTGGGCAACGTCTAATCCCGATTAATCCGCACCTGCCCAAAACGGTTGCGATACTCGCGCGGCGAAATGCCGAAGCTCGCCCGCGGTGAAACAAGCGGCGGAAATAACCCACATCGCGAAAGCCGCACTGGCTGGCGATCTGCTTCAATGGCGAGGCGGAGCCTTGCAACAAGGTGCGGGCCTGTGCGATCTGGATGCGGTGGATAAATCCGCCCAGCGTCACTCCATGGATGCGACGGAAGAGCCGGGAGAGATGGGCCGTGTTGTAGCCTACGGCTCGCGACACTGCGCCGGGGCTGATCCCATTCCGCATCTGATGCGAGATGTATTCCTCCGCCTTGCGTACGAGCGAAACCGCACCCTTGATTCCCGCCGCGTCCGCCGGAAGCATCGTCTCGTTTAGCATCAGTAACAGCATGGACTCACCGGCCAGTGGAGTTAGCACCCGCACGGTCTGGTCGGCAATGTATTGATGAAACCATTCTGCCAGCCGTTCCGGTCGCGCCAGGCGCACGTGTTGCGGAAGCTGGAGCGGCGAGGGGAGTCGCTGTGGCGCCAGGATGAAGTGGACCCAGTAAAAGGAGAGTTCCGCCGGATGCTCGCTCAACCCGCGATGGCGGCGGCCCGGCAGCATCAGAAGCGACTCGCCCCGGTTCACCCGATACTCGACGCCCGCCTCTTCGATATGCAGGCAGCCGGTGCGAACAAAAATGAGTTCCCAGCTATCGGCGAGGCGGTCGGGATGAGTCCCATACCCAGGGGAAACAAAAAGACCACCCGCCCCGGCAATCGGTCGGTATTTCAAAAGAGGCGCTCGTGGGGAGGAAGTCACTTTTGTCCCGTTTTTTATGGCATTCGTCGTCTTGCGACAAGAGCCGATTCACGGCAAGTATGGGCCATCAACCCAAATAATTTCGCTCCGCTTTTCGGAAAGCACCTCTTGCAAGGGCGAGTGAGATAAAGGTTCGCTTGGTTGCGTGATTCCTCAGTTCCGTCCCCTTGTTTCCGTCGAGGTGAAAACTGGAATGAAGCGCCCGCCTTTGTCCGACCTTTCACCCCAAAAACCATCGCTCATGAATACACCCTCCTCCGGATGCTCGCGTTTGGCGCCTGCATCGCCTTCGGCCATTTGGCGGCACAAATCTCGTCGCCTGCCGCGCCAGTTGCTGCCGCCCAGCCCGCCCGCGATTATCCCGTGCAGCCGGTGCCGTTTACTTCTGTCCGCATTACCGGTGGCTTCTGGAAGACCAAGCAGGACATCAATCGCGAGGTCACCATTCCTTTCGCGTTTCAACAATGCGAAGAATCGGGACGGTTGAAAAATTTCGATCTCGCCGCCGAAGTCATGCGTCGTCGCGCCGCTGGGGAAAAGAATTTTCAAATCAATCCGCCGACGCAAAATCCTTTTGACGACACCGACGTTTATAAATCCATCGAAGCAGCGTCGTATGTCCTCAGCATGGGACCCAATCCTGCCCTTGAGAAAAAAGTCGATGAATGGATCCAGACATGTCGCAGCGGCCCAGGAGCCGGATGGCTACCTTTACACCTTCCGCACCATGCACCCGGATACCGTCGGCCACAAATGGGCGGGAATAAAGGCGACTTTTGGGAAAATGACCCGAAGCTCAGCCACGAGCTATACGATGCCGGACACCTTTACGAGGCAGGAGTGGCCTATTATCAGGCCACCGGCAAGCGCACCTTGCTCGATGTGTGCCTGAGAAGAGGGGGTGCCGCTACTCTGGCGCACCTTTGGCGATGTGGCGGAGCTGGCGGCTTCGCGCCGGGCCACCAGATTGTCGAGATGGGGCTGGTGAAGCTCTACCCGTCACAGGGCGACCAACGCTGGCTCCAGCTCGCGAAGACCTTTCTCGATAATCGCGGCCCTGGTGGCTCGGAATATAACCAGATGCACAAGCTGGTCACGGATCAGGACACGGCGGTGGGTCATGCCGTGCGTGCGAACTACATGTATTCCGGGATGGCCGATGTCGCCGCGCTCACCGGCGATCCGCGCTATTTCACCGCGATCAACAAAATCTGGGACAACGTCAGTTTCCAAAAAACTCTATATCACCGGCGGGGTCGGCGCGCGCCGCAATGGCGAAGCCTACGGGGCCGATTACCGGACTACCGGCCGATGCTTACAACGAAACCTGCGCTGCCGTTGCGTTTATGCAGTGGAATCACCCGCCGCCGTCCTTCCTGATGACCGGCGACGCCAAGTACCATGAACGTCTTTGAGCGCACCGCCTACAACGGCTTCATCAGCGGCGTCTCTGAGTCGGGCGACCGTTTGCTTCTATCCAAACCCGCTCGCCTACGACGGAAAAGCGGTGAACAACAATGGCTGTGCGGGCCGTGCTCCGTGGTTTGGCTGTGCCTGCTGTCCGCCAGATCTGATGCGCACGCTCGCTTCGCTCAGCGGCTACTTTTACGCGGTGCGCAACGATTCGCTCTACGTGAATCTCTACGCGCAGAGTGAGGGGAAGGTGAGTATCGGCGGCACGGTGGTCAGCCTCCGCCAGATTACCGACTATCCGTGAAATAGTGCGATAAAACTCACAGTCTCCGCGGCGAGTCCGGTGCCTTTTCTCCCTGCGGTTGCGCATTCCGGATTGGGCGCAGGGCCGTCCCTTGCCGGGTGACCTTTATTCCTACGAATCGTCCGGCACCGCGCAATGGAGCGCGCGGAGTCAATGGCGAGAAAGTTTCCGGCACTTTGGAAAACGGCTACCTCACCATTCATCGCCAATGGCGGGCCAACGAGGTGGTCCAACTGGATTTCGCCATGCCGGTGCAAACCGTTCACGGCAACGAAAAAATCGCTGCGACCCAAGGGCAGGTATGCTTCGAGCGTGGCCCAGTGGTGTATTGTGTGGAAGCAGTGAAGCAGTCCCTGCCTTCACTCCCGCTCGCTTCTCCGATTGCACTGACTCCCACGCGGAAAGCCGACTTCTTCCACGACGCCGTCACGCTCCAGGTCAGGCCCGCCAACCAGCCCGCATTCACCGCGATTCCATACTACGCCTGGAACAATCGCGGCCTCGCTCCGATGACTGTGTGGGTCAACCAGTCGTCCGTGCCGACAACCGCCTCGGCGCAGTAGCATTTTTCCAAATCTGGGGCCGTCGATAAGGGAAAGCGGTTGCTTTTCCCAGGGGGACGAAAGCTATACCCATGGCACACCCTGTCCCGCGCGGTCGCGTGGGATGCTTTAGAACACCCCATAATTTAATGAATCCAGAATTGCGGAAAGGATTAATCCATTCCTCATCCCAGGGAGAACCGTTGAAGGTCATCCTCGCTTTTCCCTACAGCCGGGCTTTTGTCGAAAAAACGGTAGAGGGCATCAGCGACTACGCCCGCCAGGAAACGAACTGGAGACTGACCCGGTTTCAGGAACATCAGAGCGCGTCCCTGGATTGGTTGCGCGGATGGCATGGGGACGGGGCTTTCGTTACCATCGGCACGGCAAAGGATGCCGAGATTGCGCGTTCATTGCCTTTTCCTGTGGTTAACCTCGCGGCCTATCACGTGGGCGAAGGAGTGACCACGGTCACCTCCGATCATCGGGTGATTGGTCGTATGGCTGCGGAGCATCTGTTGGAGCGCCGATTCCAGCGCTTTGGTTTCTACGGAGCGACGGGGCTCCACTACAGTCAACTCCGCCAGGAGGGATTTGAAACTGCCGTGCGTTTGCACCACGGCACTTGCAGTGTTTTGGAACAGGGCCTTCATCTTGATGCCATGGATTCCTGGGTTGAGCAGGAAAAAGCCCTGGAGCAGTGGCTGCTCTCCCTCGTGCCCCCAGTCGCCGTTATGGCGTGCAACGATGTCCGCGCCAGTTTGTTGATCGAAGCCTGTCATCGGCTGGGCCTGGACATTCCAGGGCAAATTGCCGTGATCGGAGTGGATAATGACCCGATGGTCCAGGCCCACATTCAACCGAGCTTGAGCAGCGTGGCTCGGCAGGACCATCTGGCGGGTGAAATCGCCGCCCGCAAGTTGACGGCGTTAATGAGTAAAAAGGTGAGCCCTGGCGAATTGATTTATGTGGAGCCGACGGAAGTGATCGCGCGCGAATCCACCAATATCACCGCAGTGGACGACCCCGATTTCCGCTTGTTGATCACCGATCTCCAGGAACACATCGGCGAAGGCATTGGTGTGGACTGGCTCCTGGAAAAAACTCGCTGGTCTCGCCGTAGCCTCGAAAATCGTTTTCGTGAACATCTGGGGGAAGCGCCTTACAGCTTCATCAATCGCCTGCGCATGCAGGCGGCCTCCCGTTTGTTAAAACAGCAGCCCGACTTGTCGCTTTCCCACGTGGCCGCCCAGTGCGGCTTTAGCGATCTGCGCCATTTCAGACAGGCCTTCCGTCGCTTCTCCAACCAGTCCCCCGCCGAATACCGGGACGCGAATCCTGGCGATTAAGCAAGCTTGCTACGCCAGCGACTTGCGGTGCACCCACACGCTGTTCACCAGCCCGAGGCCAAACATTACCAGCACGGCGAAGGAGCCGCCATAACTGAGCAGGGGCAGGGGAACACCCGTGATCGGCATCAGGGCGATCGTCATGCCGATATTCTGGTAGATGTGGAAAAAGAGCAGCCCGGCCAGGCCTACGGAAAGTAACATGCCGAGTTCGTCCGAGGCGTGATAGGCCGTAAACAGGCAGATAATTAGCAACATTGCGAAAGCACTAAGCACCACGATTGAACCGATAAATCCCCATTGTTCGCTGATCGTGGTAAAGATGTAGTCCGTGTGGCCGGCGGTCTTAAAAATACCCTGGCCGACCAGCGCATCGGGCGACATGTAACCCTTGCCGTTCCAGCCTCCGGAGCCGATGGCATTGAGCGAATTATTGATGTCCCAGGCCGCCCCTTTGGGGTCGATATCGGGATGGGCAAATGCCGTAATGCGCGCCTGCTGGTAAGGCTCCAGCTTGAAGTAAAACGCGATCGGCATGGCTGTTACCACGAGCAGGACGATACAAATCAGATAGCGTAGCGGAATGCCTGCCACCAGCAGCATGGCCAGCAAGACCGGCCCCCAGACCAGCGTTTCGCCGAGGTCGGGCTGCTTCAGAATCAGCAGCATCGGCCCGCCGGCAATTGCCCCGACCAATCCCAAGCGCAGCATGGGATGCCAGGAACGAAACTGGGAAAGCAGCAGCGCAATGATGAGAATCCCGCCAATAATCGCGAGTTGGGCTGGCTGAAAGTTGATCGGCCCCAGGTGAAGCCAGCTCTTCGCGCCGTTCACGCGATGGCCCATTACCAGCGTCATCAATAGAAAGCCTACACTGCAGATATAAACTGGCAGCGCCCCCCATTTGACCCAGCGATAATCGATGAGACTGGTTACCAAAAAGATGACCGTGCCGATCACGACCCAGATCAACTGCTGATGCCAGAAATTATTGTAAGAGCCTTCGTAAAAATAAGTCGCACTGTAGATCGCCACGATGCCGAAGCCGGAAAGCCCAAGCATGATACCGATGAGCAGCCAGTTAAGGCCGAGAAGTTTTCGCAGAAAAGGAGTCATTGCGGAAACGGAAGTTGAGAGTTGAGGAATGAGGGTTGAGGACCGCGCATGGTAAGTGGAAATTGAATCAGCGAATCAAAGCGAAGGGTGAGCAGCGTCCATGGTTACGACTTTGAATAATCTTTCGACGGCTCTCAGCCCAGTTGCGGCACCGCGGAAAGCAGCTTCTTCGTATATTCGTGCTGCGGATTTTCATAAATCGCCTCGCTGCTGGCGGATTCTACGATTTTGCCACGATACATCACCAGCACCTGATCGCTGATATGCTCGACCACGGCCAGATCGTGCGCGATGAAAAGATAGGTCAGCCCCAGCTCGTCCTGCAAGTCCTGGAGCAGGTTTACAATCTGCGCCTGCACGCTCACATCGAGCGCGCTGACTGGTTCGTCACACACGATGAATTTCGGCTTCACCGCAAGCGCGCGGGCAATGCCGATGCGCTGCCGCTGGCCGCCACTGAATTCGTGCGGATAGCGGTCCATGAATTCCGGTTTGAGCGACACTTGCTTGAGCAGCTCGGCCACGCGCTGGCGGCGGTCGGCCTTCTTCATTTCCGGGAAATGGATTTCCAGCGCCTCGCCGATGATCTGGAAAATAGTGAGCCGGGGATTCAAGGAGCCGAATGGGTCCTGAAAAATCATCTGAATCTCGCTCCGCAGCGGGCGAAATTGCGACTCGCTCATCGAGAGGATTTCCTTCCCGTTGAAGTAAATTTCTCCACTGGTCGCGGGCGTGAGCTTCAGAATCGTGCGTCCGATGGTCGTTTTGCCACTGCCGCTTTCGCCCACGAGGCCGACGGTCGTACCGGGTTCGATGGAAAAACTTACATCATCCACCGCTTTCACATCGTCAATATGGCGGCGGAGCAGGCCACCGTGCACTGGGAACCAGGTCTTTAGATTTTTGACTTCAAGCAAGGGCATGAGCAGCAGGTTGGATCGCGTCCATGGGTAACATCATTCCGCGCGGCAAACAAACCGGAATTTTTCACCACGAAGACACGGAGGCACGAAGAAATGACAAATCGGCCTGCGCAGGTGCCGTATCCGGACCCATCCGCGTCATCTGCGATCAAAACTTTTTTCCCTTCGTGGTGAAAATGAAAAGTAAAAAGCCGGTCCAGCGAATGACGCACCGGACCGGCTTTCGAATAATTGTCGATCGTGATTAGGCGTCGAGGATGGCGATGCCGTGTGGGGCAAGTTTCACCTTTTTGCTCTGCTTGCCATCGGCCATCGTAATCGTCGTGGTCTGCGCTTCGCCGACGTTGTTGATCACCACCAGCTTGCGCTTCTTCGGGAAGTAGGCGCACTCGGTGAGGATGTTCGACGAGTTCCAGACCGTCCATTTCTCTTCCTTCGCCGCAGCCCAGAAGAGGGCGCGATGAAGCAGGCGGGTATTGGTTGGCGTGAACTTGAAGCCGCTAAAGTAAACCGCGCGGCCCTTGCCGAATTTGCGGGCGGTAATGGTTGGCGATCCATCGCGCTCGGCCAGCACCGTGGTCTCCGCACCGAGGGTGAAGATCCCTTCCACGTCCTTGCCGAAATCCGGCGCGCCTTCGAGGTCTTCGGTGATGAAGTGCTTCGCCGGGGCGGCAAACTTGTATTTGCCATTGGCGATGCGCTCGCCGCGTTCCCGATCCACGCCGAGCACGGGGGCGAGTTGGAAGCGGCGGCCGGGCTCCAGCTCGATGCCAGAGGGCTCGGCTACGCCGAGAATCGAGCCGCCTTTGCCCACCCATTCGGTGAGCAATTCCACCACGCGCGGATCACTCCAGTTCCAGCCACCATTCCAGGCGCTGCCCTCGCGACCGCAGTTGATGATCACTTTCACACCCTTCGGCACGCCGTTGAGGAGCAGGTCGTCGAAGCTGATGAACTCCACGTCCACCGGCATGCCGGCGAGGGATTCGATGAGTTCGTTCAGTTCGAGACCGTGCGTGAAGTGGCCGCTGCAAATCCACGAGCGCAGGCTGCCCCAGGCTGTGAGCACCGCCACCTTGAACGGAGCGACGTAAGGCTGGTCGCCCTGATGGAACGACTTGAGCAGGCGAAATTCCTGGGTGAGCTGCTCGATGTAATCGCAGAAATCCGGGAACGGCTCGACGAGCGAAAGATAGCCGCCGAGGCCGATGCGATCAATCGGCGCGCGTACGATGCCACGCCGGGCGTCGATCCAGAAATTCTTCGCATCCAGCGTCGGGTTGCCGCCCTTTTGGAAAGTCGGCTCGCCCTTTAATCCCGTCGGGAAGAGATAGGGGTGCAGGCGCAGCTCGTGAGTCTTCACACCCTTCGCATGCGCACACTTGCGCACCTCGAAGGCGTTGAACACGCACTTGATGAGGCCGTCGAAGCCGAACTCCGCAAAGCGCGGGCTGTAGGGTTCCACGCCGATCCAATGATCGTCATAAAATACGAACGCCTGTTTGCCATAGGCATGCACCATATCCACGCACTGCTTGCCGAAGCTGATCACGAAATCGTGGATGAAGTCCACGTAGTCGCGATAGCGGGGCGAGGGGGCGTTGTGAGTCGAGTTGTAGAGACCGCCGTTGACGAAGTCTTCCGAGGTGAGATTGTAGCCGTATTTTTTCTCGAACGCCTTGAGCGCGCGCGGGCTCACCGTCATCGCGTAATCACCCCAGTCGGAGTAGATGTAGCGCAGGTTCATATCGTCACCCCAGAACCACGAGAAATTGTAGAACATCGAGGTGAAGCGCACCACCGTCGTATCGGCATGCTCTTCCAGCCATTTTTTCAAGTAGGCGAGGATCACCTTCTGCGTCTGCGGATACATCGGGTCCACCGCCGCGAGATGCTCGCGATCACCCCAGTTGTTGGTGATGTGGTTGTACATCGAGATTTCCTCCCAGATCCGGTAGGCGAGGAAATTGACGGTGTAGCTGTGCCACGGTTGGGCGTCCTGGATCGTGATCGTGCCCTTCTTCTCATTCACGCTCCACTGCTTCTTTGGCACTTCCATCCCGGTCGTGCGGTCGAAGACCTGCCACCACTTCTTTGGATCGTCGTTGAAATTGACGACGAACTGTTCCTTGAAAAAGCCCTTCAGGATTTCAATCGTGACCGTGGCCTTCTCTGCCACCACCGGGAAGCTCATCAGGAAGTTCTGTTGGAGCTTGTCCGGGTTCTGCTTGGCCCATTCGTTGACCGAGCGGACGAGGCAGATCGTAGAGTAAATGTTGTAGCCAGCCTGGGTAATCTCCGGCGAAAGCTGGGTGCCATCGCTGTCGCGGATGGTGTCGGCGCCCCATTTTTTCGCGAGGCGCAGGGTGAGGTCTTCGTAGCCGGATTCACCCGGCAGGGTGAAGGAACCGCTCTTGAGGTCAGGTGTGGTCATGATTGGGGTCTAATGATTAGGGTCGTGAGGGCGGACATTACGCAGCGATTTCCGCGTTGTCTATCCTGCAACCGAGGGAGTTTTTAGCAAAGTGCGGAGTTCATCGGCGCTAATGATGACGGTCGGGGCGAAGTGAGTGCCCGCCATATAGCTGCGCAGGCTATGGAGAAATTGCCGGGCCACCGGATTGGATTCCAGGCCCTTGTTCAGGTTCACACTGCAGACGAGCAACCGTCCAGCGCCGCAGCGCGCTTCCAGGAGCAAGCCCAAACGTCGATTGAAATACCAGTCGTCGATCACCTGCACGATCGGCGTGAGCGAAGGTGAAAGCGTGTCGAGCACCATGGCCCCGGCCTGGGAAACCAGATGCCACCACTGCCAGTTGCCATGTGATTCCGTGGGAAATGCGGCCAGTGCCGCATGCTTCGGATCGCAGAGCACGCCGAGGGTGTGCGGCGCCTGTCCCTGCGTGCAGGCGGTATTCCAGAAAATGGGCGAAAAGCCGAGCGCCACTTCTCCGGCGAGCATGGCCGGTGGTGGCAGGTAGAGCACATCCCCCCCTTTCCGCAGCGCAGTTAGTGCTTCTCCCAAGTCACTGGTGCAGACGATCGTTTCCTGCGGCGCTGAAGAAAGCACCGATGGATAAATCCACAGATCCCAGTCATTTTGAAAACGGGTGTCCTTGATGCCGACAACCAGCCGGGCCTTTGCCGGAGTCGGCAGATCCTTCAGATCAACTTTGATTACGCCCACGGTTATTCCATTTCCTATGGCAATCGTCCGGGCGGGAAGTTCACCGTTGACGGCGGTATTCCCATCAACTTCGAGCCGCCATTCCACCACCGCATTTTCTAGGGGAGCTGCGCCGAAGTGCGCAATTTCAATCGCCGCCTCAAGCGTTTCAATCGTGGTGAAAACCCGCTTGGGCAAGCGGGCGAGAGGAACCGTGCCGTTGCAGAAGCGACGAAACTCCGCTGCCGTAATCGCCCCCTTCGATTCCCAAAAGGCGTCGAGCACGCCCACTGGGGCGGTGCCCTGCCCGGAAAAGTCCTGCAAACCGAGCAGCTGAAAGCCCGCCATTTCGGGCGTGCGCAGGGCGGATTCGATCTCCTCCTTGTAGCACAGCGCTTGCAGCTTGCCCGAGGCGAGCACGAAGTCCCGCACCTGCTCTCCGAGGTGATTTGCCGCCAGCGTTTCCGCAAAAATTTCATAGTTCTTCGCCTTCAGATGACCGCGATACTTCGCCGTATCGTAAACCGGCGGATAGGTGCACCACTGGCCGTTTTCATGCGCCATCACCGGTGCGGCGCGACGGGAGATGATTTCCCGATAGTCGTGCGTCGTGGCCGGAGGCTGGCCGTTGATCCGGCAATTCAGTCCATCGCCCCATTGATGAATGCGCGGCTCCGAGATCACCTGGTAGTCGCTTTCCTCCAGCTCGGGCCAGCCAGCTCCAGCGGTGAAAAGTCGGCGGTCATCAAGACTGCGCGCGTGACTCAGCCAGCGTTGCAGATATTCACGATGATGCGGGCCACCCGGCTCGTTGCCGTGCGACAGGAGGATAAAGCACGGATGATTGCCGTACTCGCGGAGAATGCGCTCGGTTTCACGAAACACCCATTCATCCACGGAATTGCCATCGCCGATTCCCGCCGGGGAATTGAACGCCAGCACCGCCACCGCATTCGCCCACGCTGCGCTCTCCACCTGGAAATACACGCCCAGCTCATCACCCGCCACGAAAGCGGCCTCCGGCGGACACCAGGAATGAAAGCGCAGATGGTTGAATCCATGCGCCTGCACCGCATGCAAAATCCGTTTCCACGACTCGACATCGGTGGGCGGATGGCCGGTGAGGGGATGAATGCAGCATTCCAGCGCGCCCCGCAGAAACAAAGGCCGCCCATTGAGCAGCAGCTTGCGACCGTCCACCTTGATTTCCCGGAGTCCGAAACTCACCTTGCGGATCGTCCCGTTGGGCAGCGAAGCGGTGAGTTCGTGAAGCACCGGCGAAAATTCATCCCAGAGCGGCATCTCCTGTGGGAGCGAAATCACAAAGGCGAAAGAGCCATCGGCTGCGGAAGAAAAACTCAGAGCCTGCTTCGCAACTTCAATGCCGATGGTTTCGCTGACCGCCCGGGTCAGTTTTCCGCGAACGGAAATGGAACGCGCTTCCGCTTTCGAAGTGATCTGCAGGTCCTCAAAATCGAGCGATTCACCAGCCAGGAGCGAGATTTCACCGACGATCCCATTCCAATTCCCCTGCGTGTGGTCACTTACGCTATGGGCATTTTCGCCCACCGCGATGTGCAGGCGATTATCCACGCGGATCGTGAGGCGATGAAAGCCCGCCGACAGGCTTTCGCCCAGCCAGTAGCGATGTGGGGTGGAGAGGCTGTCATCCGAACCGATTAAGTGCTCGCCCAGCCATACCATGGTCTGCCAGTGCGGTCGCTCCAGCATCAGTTGCACCCGTTTCCCTTCCCATGAAGCGGGAATTTCAATTTCACACTGATACCACGCCACCCCGACATACACCTGCTCCGGTTGCAGGAAAAACGGCACTTTGATATTCCCGGCCTCGCGATAGGGGGCATAGGCGGGAGCGGTAAACCAGGAGCGATCAAAAATTGTCCCCGTCCAGGCCGTATCCACGCTGGGGCTTTCTCCAACCTCTTGCACCGCCAGTGAGCCCGGCAACGTGATGGAATCGGTGAGGGGTGACTTGAACCGTTCTTCAGCAATGCCGCGATCTGCGGGATCGAGGGCAAACTTCCAACTACGGTTTTTGGGAATCGTATTTACTTTCATCGGCCAATGGCCCGGGCGTTATGTCCCGGGATGGCAGGGGTAACAGTTTGTCCCAGCGCAAGGGAAGCCCCGTTTTTAGCCGGTCGCCATGAGCGTGAATCGACAACTCTCGACCGACGAGGTGGGATTAGTTCGGAAGATTAACCGTGGTCCAAGCCGCTTGATTGGACAGGTTGGAGATGGATTTGGAATCGTTTGGGTCGCCCCATTTATTGAATTCCACATGGAAGTCACCAAAGAGCATATTCGCCCCACCGAAGTGACGGATGACATCCCGGTTATCATTCACGCACATGGGCTCAACCGTGTTTTCCCAAGTCCCCGGTGTTCCCGATCCACTCGGTCCCAACACCTGAATGCCGCCGTAGGCATCCACGATCAGCGCTAGTTTACTGCGGTTGGGGAAGTTCGAAAGAATATAAGGATATCCCGCCGTGCCAACCGGGTGTAAAGTCGTGCTCGCCCCTACTTTTATGTTCGGCCGGATGAAAGTATAATCTACGGGCGCACTACCGCTGCCGTTCCAAATCCCATCCGCCGGACACCAGCGCGCCAGCATCTGGGCTTCAGCGGCCGGATGAGTGCCCATATCATTGAAATAGGGCATGTAATTCACGGGAGGGTCTCCAACCGAAAACACCTGATTCCATGCCACCTGGCCCCGATGATCTCCCATGTAGCCGCTGATGGCGGTGCCCCACTGGCGCAGATTATTCAAGCACTTGGTTTGATTCGCCTTGCTCCGGGCCGTGCTGAGCGTGGGGAGAAGCAGCGAAGCCAGGACCGCGATAATCGCAATGACGACCAGCAGTTCAATGAGCGTAAAGCCTTTACGTTTCCAAGGAGAGGGACATGTTTTCATAGACAAGCCGCGTGGAGAGGTAAACTTTCCTTATCCCTTATCTAAGAGATAGGATGTCCGATGACAAGAATATTGTCGCTGTTTCGCAATCGAGTTATCGCGAAAGAATGGGCTGTACTTTAATGAATCAACTCGCCAAGGCGGGTAACTTCTGGGCGCAAAGTGATCAATTCATCCACTCGCACCGGAAGCCCGGTCTTCATCGACTGATTGCCAGCAATGCCTACAATGATGGACGCGGCTCCCTGTTCGCAACCGGCGTTGCGACCCCATTTTTCCCCGGGCGGATGGGCGGCAAAGATCTGCTCCAGCAGGATGCGGTCGCCACCGCCGTGGCTGCCTTTTTGGTAGGGGATTTCTACGTCCTGAGCCGGGCCGAAGTGCGGGAATATCCGCAGACTTTCGGCAACCTTCAACTCCAGGTTCTCCGCCGCGTCCGTGCTCAAAGCGAGGTTGAGCAGCGATTCGCCGAAGTTGGAATACTCGATCCGCCCTTTGTCGCCATGGAAGATTACTCGGTAGCCTTCAGTCGGCGAAAATGCATTGAGCGAGTAGGTGAGCACCACGCCGCTGCGATATTTCACCAGCACGGACATCGTATCCTCGATATTGATGCCATCGCGGAACACGTTCTTGTCGCGGATGTAGCCGCTCTCGGCTTCTGCATCGAGATACAGGCCGCGCATTTCCTCGCTTTCGAGCCGGAAGGCAAAGGGATCGTTTGTGGAATCCGTGCCCGTATAGCGCGGATAGCCGGTCAGTTTTTCATCTCCGCGCGCCACCGCATTTTCGCGGCCATAGAAAGCCAGTTTGCCCCAGGCAAAGACTTCCGCCGGAATGGAATCAATCCACCAGTTGACCAGATCGAAATGGTGAGTGGATTTATGAACGAGCAGGCCGCCCGAACTCTCTTTTTCGCTGTGCCAGCGGCGGAAGTAATCGGCACCGTGGTTCGTATCCAGCGCGTATTCCATCATCACGCTGCGCACGTTGCCGATGACGCCGCTGCTGATAAGCTCTTTGATTTTGGTCGGGGCCGCCTGCCAGCGATAGTTAAAGCACACGCGCACCTTGCCGCCAGTTCGCTCCCGCGCTTCCAGAATCGCACGGCAACGGGCTGCATCAATTGTCATTGGCTTTTCCGTGATCGCTTCACAGCCATGCTCCAGCGCGGAGATGATATAGTCCGCATGCGTGCAGTCCACGCTGGTTACGATTACACCGTCTGGCTTTTGCTCCTCCAGCATCCGCGCAAAGTTCTCGGCCGGATATGTGGGGACGGCTGGAGTTTTCCATATCTCTTCCAGCCGCTGGTTGTAATATCCCATGCGCACTGTACTGGTATCGCAAAGGGCCAGAACCCGCGAGTCTTGCGAATGCGAAACCGAGATGGCCTCCAGAAAAAGCGCCGCCCGTCCTCCAGCTCCGACAAGGACAAACTTCTTTGGCTGATGATTATCCACTCGGCCCGAATCAGGAATTAGTAGGGAAGATTAACCGTGGTCCACTTGGACTGATTGGTCGTATTTGCAACGCCTTTCGGATCGTTGGCGGTGCTCCATTTGTTGTATTCCACGTGGAAGTCGCCAAAAAGCATATTTACCCCGCCGGAGTGGCGAACCTGGGTGCTGTCTGCGTTGATGCAAATCGGCTGGACGGCCGTAGTCCAGTTACCTCCGTTGGCACCTATGGTCTGGCTTGAATTCGAGCTGGCCCCATCAACGATCAGGAGCAGTTGGCCGCGATTCGGGAAGCTGCCCAGATTGTAGGGATAACCAGACGTGTCTGCAGGATGCGTGGTTGTACTGGTGCCGATCGTGATGTTGGGACGAATGAAAGCGTAGTCCACCGGGGCATTGCCTCCACTAGCTTTGGACGGACTCCATGAACTGTCGGCCAGGGCACCAGCGCAGCATATTCTGCGCATTCACCGCTGCATAGGCGGAGTTGTTATTGAAATACTGCATGTAGTTCGAAAAGGTGCCGGAATAAGAAAACACCCCGCTCCATGCTACCTGCCCTTTGTGATCTCCCATGTAACCACCGATCGCGGTGCCCCACAGTCGGAGGTTTTCCAGGCATTTGGACTGGTTCGCCTTGCTTTTGGTGGTGTTCAGGACGGGAAGCAGCAGTCCGGCCAGAAGGGCGATAATCGCGATGACGACCAGGAGTTCGATGAGCGTAAAGCCTTTGCGCGGACGGGTAGGGGAAGCAATGTTCATTGTGGGGTGCCTGTTTCTGGGTGAAATGGACGGCGCAAGATAAGCGTCGCGTAAATGCAAGGCAATAGCTTTTTAACGCGGCTGAAATCTTTCCCGCGCCAGCCATTCACTGAGATGCTGGCAAAGCGTCGCCTTATCCGCCAGATGGTGCGGCTCCTCTCCGCGCTCGCAGAAGGCAAAGCCTTCCCCATACGCGCTCCCGTTGACCACGCACGCGTCGGTCCGATTTTTTGTCATCTGGCGGGCGCCTTTTTCGAGTGCGCTTTGCGGGGTGCCATCCAGTTCATACTTCCAGCCAATGATTTTTGCGGCTGGAAACAGCTCCCGCAACGAAGCAATCAGTTTCGGTGCGGCTTTGAGGGAAATTTGCAGACTGGGCACACCCGAGATTTTGCGCAGGCCGTCCATTGTGGAATCAGCGGCTTTTACCGATTCCAGTTCAAAGTCGCATAGGGCTGCCACATGGAAGACCGCTGCTATTCCGGGGCCGGATAGCTTTTGGAGACAGGTCAGCAGATCAGCATTGGTCGCGAAGCGGCGGGTTTCCACGTGATCGAGCGGAATGGGGCAGGTGGCGTGACTGCCCTTGAGACAGATCACGTCGAAGCCTTTTGCCGCCAGCGTATTCGATAATCGGATCCCAAGCTCACCGGTGGAAAAATTGGTAATGCACCGCACTTCATCAATCGGCTCGATGGAGGGACCGCAGGTGACGATGACTTTCATGGGATAAGCAAAACGGTGGTGGCTTAACTGAAGACCAGTCGGCAGATGGCAACGGAAGCAGCAATCCCGGTCAAATCGGCCAGGAGACCGGCAATCACCGCATGGCGGGCGCGTTTGATCGCCACCGCGCCAAAGTAAACGGCGAGAACATAAAAGGTGGTCTCCGTGCTGCCGATGATGGTGCCGGCGGTGCGGGTGATCAGGTTATCCGGACCAAAGGTTTTCACCAGTTCCGCGAAAATGCCGGTCGCCCCGCCGCCACTAAGCGGGCGCATCAGGACGAGGGGAACCAGTTCGGGCGGAAAATGAATTAAATCCAGCGCTGGCTTGAGCCACCCTTGAACGAGGTCAATGACCCCGGAACCGCGCAGCATGCCAATCGCCACCAGCATCCCCACGAGGAAAGGCATGATGCGAATGGCCACCTGAAATCCCTCTTTTGCGCCTTCTACAAACTCTTCATAGACCGCGACCCCACGCAGGGTGGCGTAGAGCGGGAAAAAGGCCAGCAGCAGTGGAATGGCCAGCTTGGAGATGGTGTCGGCGAAATGAATGAGCAGCGTTTTTGGGGACGCCTGGGTGATAAAATCGGGAAGCGTCTGCTTGGTGTCCCCAGGCAGCAGATTGAGTGCGGCGTAAATCATCAGGCCGAAAAAAACGAGGAGCGCCAGCGCCTTCCATCCATTCCACGGAGCGATGGGGGGCTCTTCCGGGAGCGCTTCGGTGACCGGACCGTCGGAGGCTTGGATCTCCTGCGCTGCTTCCTTGATTCGGAACCAGGGCAGTTTTTCGAGGAACTTGACACTGGAGATGGCGACGGTGAAGGCACAGAGTGTCGCTAGAAAAGCCGTACCGACAATGGCGGTCGGTTCTTTGGACCCCGCCGATGCCAGAATGGCCACCGCCGTGGCCGGGATGAGCTGGATGGAACTCGTATTGATGGCGAGGAAGGTGCACATCGAGTTGCTCGCGGTGCCGGGATAACGGTTGAGCGTCGCCAGATTTTGCATGGCACGAATGCCGAGGGGGGTGGCTGCGTTGCCGAGGCCCAGCATGTTTGCCGCCATGTTCATCGCCATTGCTCCCATCGCGGGGTGCTCGGCGGGAACTTCGGGAAACAGCCGGGTGAGCAGGGGACGCAGGAATCGGGAGAGCAGGGTGACCAGCCCGGATTTTTCCGCCAGCCGCATCATGCCCAGCCAGAGCGCCATTACTCCGGAAAGCCCGATCGCCAGGGTAATCGCGGTACCGGCTGCCGTAATGGCGCTGTCGGTGACCTTGGGCATGGTGCCCGTGAGGGCCGCGCAAGTCACCGCGACGAGGATCAAGGCCAGCCAGATTCCATTGAGCATGGGCGCAGATTAAAAAGGGGATGCCGCCGGGGGGCGAGCGCAATTTGTAAGAATTGCAGGCGCGGCTTTTGCTTCTTGAAGGCGTAATGTTACGCCGTCCGCTCTACTTGGCCCTGTTTTTCATTGTCTCCGTCCTCCCGGGCCGGGCGATCAATATCGTCTTCGATTACAGTGACGATACCAATAATTTCTTTGCCAACAACCCGACGGCCAAGACGGATTTGGAAGCGGCGGGACAATTTTTTGATTCCCGGCTTTCCGATTCGCTAACCGCGATCAATTCTAGCGGTTCGAATAGCTGGACGGCGACTTTTACCAATCCGAGCACAGGGAACAGCACGTCGGTGACGAATCCGAGTATTGCGGCCAACGAAATTTTGATTTACGTGGGTGGGCTTAGTCTGAGTGGATCGACTTTGGGGGAGGGAGGGCCTGGGGGTTACAGTGCTTCGGGGTCACAATCGTGGTTGAATACGGTCGCTGCCCGCGGGCAAACCGGAGCCCTGGCCTCGACGCCGACCGATTTTGGCCCATGGGGAGGTTCGGTGCAGTTCAATTCCAGCGCCAGTTGGTATTTCGATCCCGATCCCAGCACTAATGAAAGCTTTTCGGCTAATGATTTTTACTCTGTGGCCTTGCACGAAATTGGCCATGTATTGGGGTTGGGAACTGCTGGTTCCTGGAACGCGGATGTGTCGAGCGGCACGTTTACCGGAGCCAATAGCAAGGCGGCCAATGGCGGAGTGGCGGTCTCGCTTTCCGCGGATCTGGCGCACTGGGCCACCGGCACGATGAGCACCATTTATGGAACCAGCACCGCGCAGGAAACGGCCATGTCTCCAGCCTTGACCACCGGGACCCGGAAAGTCTTCACTACGCTGGATATGGCAGGGCTGAAGGATGTGGGATGGATCGTAGTTCCAGAGCCGTCCAGCGGGCTGCTGCTCTTGGGGGTGATTGCAGTAAGTGCTCTTCGGCGAAGAGTTTGAGGCTAATTATTACTTTCCTTTCGCAGAAAGTTATGGCCGCTTAAGCGTAGCTTGGAATGGCCTGCTTTTGCAAAGCGGTAGCTCCGGAAGACTGGCTACTTCTTCTCCGCCACTGCCGATGCCGCAGGTGAAGCGGAAGCACTGGGAGCCGGAGTGGTCGAGGAAGCCGCCACTGGAGACGGCGACGGACTGGCTTGTTTGTTCACAAACTCGTCGTGCAGGCGCTTGATGAGATCTGTCGTCATCGCATTGCGCTGGTCATCCATCTGCCTGCGGATGGACATTTCGATCTTCCGGCGCTCGTCGAAATAGCGTTTGCCAAAGGCTTTTTGCTGGTCGGGATCCAGGCTGAGCCCGGATTGTTTGATGGCGTGATCAATCTCCTGCTTGATCCGATCCTGGCGGTTCTTGGAAATTCCCCGGATCAGATTCTGTTGCTCCTTGGTCAGCGTGAGCCATATCTTGAAGTTTTCCATGGCCCGGCCCCAGTTGTCCGGCGGGACACTTCTCAGGAAGTCCATCGCCTGTCCTCGCTGATCGGCTGGCAGGCCATTGAGAAAGCTTTTGATATCCGGGTTATGCTGCATGCCGCCGCCATGTCCATCATCCCCGGGAGGATGCATAAACGGTGGTTTATCGGCTCCGTCGCGTGGCCCGTCATGCGGTCCATCGTGTGAATCATCCGCTTCTTTCGGGCCATCCCCGGGGTCGCGGTTCGTGGTTGCATTCGCAGCGGCACTTGCGCTCGGGCTCGGGCTGGGAGCGAGGCTGGAATTGGCAGCAAAGACCAGACTGCCGGTCGAAAAAAGAAGGGCCGGCCGCTAATGCGGTTACTGATTCGTATCGTCCAGCCATACAGAATTTTCCTGCGACGCCAGCAGGTCGTCGAGGTTGCTAATAACATCGTAATCCACCTTTTCCGTCGAGGTGACGCGCGTGTCGCTGGTGGAATTCGGGCGCTCCATTACTTGATTGAGCGTGATACAGGCCAGCAGCCCCAGGGCAGCGGTGGCCGGAATGAAACGCCAGCGACGGGTGAAAAAGCGGGAAATCCCAGTGTGGTGCAGGCGAACTTCACGCACCACATTGCGGGAGAAAAACGGGGAGACCTCGGGGGTCTTCGCTTTTCCAAGCAAATCCCACAGGGCATCATCCCCAAATTCATGATCCGGCTCGTTCTGGTCGTTGTGCTTCACGTTTAGAGTAACTCCGGTAAGAAATGAAAGTTGCACCCAGGTTGGTGCAAGCCATTTCTTATTGGCTACACTTCGTTCGCTTCGAGGAAACCTTCCAGCTGGCGAATGCGGGTCGGGTGACGCATTTTGCGCAGGGCTTTGGCCTCGATCTGGCGAATGCGTTCGCGGGTGACCTTGAACTGACGACCGACCTCTTCAAGAGTGCGGCTGTAGCCGTCCACCAGGCCGAAGCGCTGTTCCAGCACCTGCCGTTCCCGCTCGGTGAGCGTTTCCAGCACGTCCTTAATCTTCTCCTTGAGCAGTGACGACGGCGGTCATGTCGCTCGGATTTTCCGCGCCCTTGTCTTCGATGAAGTCGCCAAAGCTGGTATCGTCGCTCTCGCCGACGGGCGATTGCAGGGAAATGGGCTGCTGCGCCATCTTCAACACCGCGCGCACACGCTCGACCGGGAGCTGGATTTCCTCGGAAACCTCTTCCGGCGAAGGCTCGCGGCCGTATTCCTGCACGAGCTGCTTCTGCACCCGCATCAGCTTGTTGATCGTTTCGATCATGTGCACCGGGATACGAATGGTGCGGGCCTGATCGGCGATGGAACGCGTAATCGCCTGGCGAATCCACCACGTGGCGTAGGTGGAAAACTTGTAGCCGCGGCGGTATTCGAACTTCTCGACCGCCTTCATCAAGCCCATGTTGCCTTCCTGGATGAGATCGAGGAAGGAGAGGCCGCGATTGGTATATTTCTTCGCGATGGAAATAACGAGGCGCAGGTTCGCCTCCACCATCTCGGTCTTGGCCTTGAGCGCCTTGCGGAACCACGACTTCAGCTCGTGGTAGCTGTTGACGAAATCCTCGGGCGCCATCCAGGTGCGGCTTTGGATTTCCTTCAGCTTGGCAGCGTAATCGACGCCTTGCGCGGGCGTCTTGGCGCTGCTTGCGCTTGTTGACGACTTCCTGCTGGCAGAGGGTGATGAGTACCGGAAATGTTCATCCGCGAGATGGACAAATTCCTCAGTGACCTTCTGCTTGAAGTAAAACTTGGGATACAGCTTCTGCAGGGTGTCGTGGGCCTTTTTGAAGATCCTTGAACGCCTTCGATTCCGGGCTCTTGGCTCCGCTGGGCGAGCACCTGCTTGTAGGCTTTGCCGACTTCCAGTTGCAGCTTCTCCAGCGTCGTGCAGAGGCTTGGGCAGCTGCTTCATGTAGCGCTCGCGGCTTTCGATCTTCTTGTCGAGAATCACGCGGTCGAAACGTTCGCGGCCTTCGATCAGCTTCTGCGCCAGGTCCTGGAAGGCGCGGGCGATAAAGCCGAAGTAATTGATGTGCTTTTGCACCATCGAGTTCGGCATCCTCGATCCGCTTGGAAATCTCGACTTCCTGCTCGCGGGTGAGCAGCGGCACCTGTCCCATTTGCTTGAGATACATGCGCACCGGGATCGTCCAGCACATCCAGCTTGGATTCCGTCTTGTCCTCTTCCTCATCGTCGGAAGCCTTCTGGCCGTCCTTGTAGCGGTCCACGTCCGAGGCGTCGATGATGTCGATCTCCATCGCCCGCAGGCGGGAGAGGATCGAGTCTCCATTTCGTCCGGCGTCGTTGACATTGTCGGGAAGCGCCTCGTTGAGGTCGTCAAAAGTGAGATATCCCTGCTCCTTGGCCAGCTTGATCAGTTCGCGGAGCTTTTCCTGGAATTCCGGCTGCTCAAACTGGTTAAGCTTGGATTCGCCGTTCAACGCTGCGGTGGCGGTCGGATGGGAGTGGTTGTGGCGAGGCGTTTCCGCCGGATGGGAATGGCCGTTGCCATTCACCGCGGCTTTGCCCTTGGCCGGGCTTGCTTCCTTCGCCTTGGTCGGAGCGGGCGCCGGTTCCTTTTTGGAGCGGCTGGGTTTGGCGGGAGCGGGAGCAGGCTTGGCCGGAGCTTTCTTGGAGACTGGCGCGGCTTTTTTCGCCGGCTTGGAAGCCTTGGCCGGAGCTTTGGGAGCGGGTTTGGATGCCTTGGAAGCGTGCGCGGATGCCTTGGGAGCGGGTTTGGAAACTTTTACGGCCTTGACGGTCTTAACGGCCTTGGTGGATTTGACGGGCTTGGCGCTCTGTTTGGGCGGTCTTTTTCGCAGGGGCTTTCTTGGCGGGTGTGGTGGCTTTGGAAGACTTTTGCTTGCTGGATTTTGGCATATCGGAACCGTTGGGTTGACCGTCCCAATTGCAGAGCATTAGGGAAAAGGCCGCGCAATATCAGTGATGCGTTTTTGCAGGTCAAGGATTTCTTTTTTTATTATATCGTGAGCGACTTTTGGAGTTCAAAAGTCCGCTCCAATTCAAGCCCGGGAACGCGCAGTGAATTCTGGATCGCCTCCTGTTGCTTGCTCAAAAGATCGCGGTGCAGACCCAGCCAGCAGGCTTGGGCCGCCCGCTCTGCTTCAGGCATGGAGGGCAGGGCCAGCAGTCCGGAAAATTGAGCCCCTTCGCCCTCCGTGCATTCGGCCAGAAAACGACTGGCGGCAGCCGGGTCATCCGCAGCGACATCGGCATCCAGCAGTTTCTCCAGCAGCGCCCCGTCGGGAAGCTGACTTACCAAGTCCCGCCAGGGCTGTGAGAGAATCCAGTCCCGGGCCGCCTGGCTTTGCAGACTTAACTGGCAAAGTCGGGCCACTGGCAGGCTCAACGGGGGGATGGAAACGCGGGGTGTTGCCGGCTCTTTTTCGTGGGACGAGGGTTTGGGCTTCTCCAGCATTTTGCGGAACTCGGCTGGAGCCAGGCCCATCCGGGCTGTCACTTTGAACACCACAGCCTCCCGAAGCACCGGATCTGTAATCAGACTTACGAACTCCGCCATTTTGCGTGCGAAATGGATTTCCCCGGGGCGTGGCGAATTCCGGCTTGGTCGCCTCCACATCGATCTGGAAGTCGAAGAAATCGCTCGCGTTCTCAATCTGTTCCACAAATGCTACTGGACCTTCTTCGCGGATCAGCGAATCGGGGTCCTGCCCTTTGGGCATCGAGGCAACCCGGACCGCGAGCCCCATTTCCAGAAGATGGGGCAGGGAACGCTCGGCGGCCTTTTGTCCCGCTGCATCCGAGTCGAAGCAGAGGATGACTTCCTCCACATGTCGTTTCAGAATCCGGGCTTGATCCGAGGTAAAGGCAGTTCCCTGAGGGGCGATCACATTTTTGACGCCACTTTCAAAAGCAGTGATCAAATCGATCTGTCCTTCGCAGACAATTGCCGCCCCTTTGTCATGCAGCGCCCGCTTGGATTTGTGGAGACCAAATAGAACTTCCCCTTTGGTAAACAGGATGGTTTGCGGAGAATTGACATATTTCGCCGCCTGCGGATCACTGGAAAGTACGCGACCGCTAAACCCGATCACTTCTCCCGAGTCTTTGCAGATGGGGAACATAATACGATCGCGAAAACGGTCGTAAAATTGGAAGCCCCGGATGGGGGTCTCCAAGTCCATGATATTGGGCTCCTGTTCCGCCTTAACCTTCACCAATCCGCTGCGAATGAGTTCTTCCTCGGAAAAACCGTTGGCATAAGCCCAACTGCTCAACTCGTCCCAAGCATCGGGGGCATAGCCGATTTGCCAGTTCTTCGCCACCTCCACCGTGAGTCCGCGTTTTTTCAGATAATCGCGGGCTCCTTGGGCGGCCTGGGTTTTCATCAGGTTGCGATGAAACCAGGCAGGCCGCCTCGGCATGAAGGGTGAGGACCCGTTTCCGCATCCGGAGCTTGCGATCGCCTTCTTCCGTCAGCTGTTCTTCAATAATGCGGATGCCTGCCTTCTCCGCCAGCCGCCGGGCCGCGGTGGGGAAATCCACGTTCTCATACTGCATGACGAACTGAAAAACGCCGCCCCCCGCTCCGCAGCCGAAGCATTTGAAGATCTGCCGCTGGGGATTGACCGTGAAGGAGGGGGTGCGCTCGTTGTGAAACGGGCAGAGCGCCTTATAGACGGCTCCCGCGCGCTTGAGGGGGAAATGAGCACCGATGATCTCCACGATATCGCTGGCCGAGGCGATTTGTTCGATGAGTTCTGGTGCAAGGCGGCCCATGTGCACATCGCTAACCGAGGTGGGACAGGATGGCAAGCGGCAGGCCCGCAACGATGCGCTTTTCATGGCTTTTAGTCGCAACGCCAGGGTTGTGAAATGCAATGGATGATGCCATAGTGCCTTTCTATGAAGTTACTCGTCACTGTCCTGGCCTTGGGTTTCGTTGGATTTGGCATCACCGCGCATGCGGATGATCAGACCAAGGCAAAACCCTATGCCTTGAAGAAGTGCTTCATCTCGGGCGATGAATTCGATGGGGATATGGGCAAGCCGGTGACGTTCACCTACAAGGGCCAGGAAATCAAACTCTGCTGCCACGACTGCGAGCGCGAATTCAAAGCCAATCCCGACAAGTTCCTGAAAAAATATCAGGACACGGTGAAAAAAGAGGCCAAGAGCTCGAACTAGGCTAGGTCGTGTTCACGAATTATAATCTGTACGCGAAAAAGGATGGCTGATTAAAGACTTGGGATGCAAAAACATCCCGTGCGCAAGATCATCAATGACCGGCTCTGGCAACAGTTGGAAGTGGCCCTGACGCAAGCCAAGCATTCGGCGGCTGGAGCGCCCGGGGAACTCAGCGACCGGGCGTTTCTGGAGGCGGTGCTTCATCTCTTGCGCACGGGGAGTCCCTGGCGAGATCTGCCGCCAGAGTTGGGGTATTGGCACGCGGTCTATATGCGGTTTCGCCGCTGGGAGGCGCGAGGCGTCTGGCAGCGCCTCTGGCAAAACCTGCAGCGCGAAGCCTTTGCTGATGCGCGGGAGTTACTTCTGGACTCGACGACGGTGCGCGCGCACCCACATGCAGCTGGCGCACCCAAAAAAAGCCCGGCGACGACCAGGCTCTGGGCCGCTCTCGCGGGGGGCTAAGCACCAAGATCCATGCGGCCACCCTGGATGAGAATTGTGCGGTGGCTCTGCATTTGACGGCGGGACAAGCCCACGATGGGCGCCAGTTTGAAACCCTCTATGAAAGCCTGCCAGCCGATAACGTGCTCGAAGCTGCGCTGCTGGATCGCGGCTACGATGCGGACCGCATCCGGGAACGACTGGCCTGCGATGGGATTGAGCCCGTGATCCCACCCCTGCCCGCCCGCAGCCAGAAACCACCCTTTGACAAGGAGCGTTATCGAGGCCGTAACCGCGTCGAGCGGTTCTTCAACAAGCTCAAACAATTCCGCCGGATCGCCACCCGCTACGACAAGCTCGCCTCCATCTTTCTCGCCGCAGTCCACCTTGTCGCCGCTTTTCTCATCCTTCGTAATTCGTGAACACGGCCTAAGCCTGCAAGCCCGACCATCGGAGATGGGAGCCTCCCGGGGCAGCTTCTTCTGAGCGTGGTGACGTGTGCCGTTTTTCAGGTGCACGCTCCGTTTTGTCGTTTTAATCCCATTATTTAAATCCAAGCGTCCGGAGTGGTGCGATGTAAGATTGGCGCGATATGACTGGTGCTTGATAAAATCATCTGCATTCCCGCCCCCTTTTTCGGTGGCAGATTCCGCTTGAAAAATATGCCATCGTTACGTTAAACAAAACACTTGTAGTTCAAGTAGCGATCATCGGACTTTTTATATCTGTAATTCAAAAGCGATGAGCGAAGTTGTAAAACCCATTTTTTCCATGTGGTATGGCGGTCTACAACGGGGATGGTCCGGCAGTGGTGTCGGAAAAATGATGGTGTGTCCATGCGACAGACCAACTGGCAAAATACGGACGCGCAACGTCCGGGCTGGAGCCAGGGGGCGATTTCCATGCAGCGGTAACCGGAGTGATGCATATGGCGGGCGATTCTCTCCCTCTCGTGATTTTTCGGCTGGAAAAGTTACGTCTGGCCTTGCCCCTGGCGGTGGTGGATCGGGTGGTGCGGGCGGTGAAGATTACCCCGTTGCCGGGCGCCCCGGGGATTGTTATCGGGGCGGTGAATGTCGCCGGCAGCGTGCTGCCGGTTTTAAACATCCGTCAGCGATTGTTTGGGGTGTCGCGTCCCATCCTGCCGTCGCACCAGTTTATCATTGCCCAATCCGCCGGGCGGCGGGTGGTGTTGGTGATGGACGAGGCCGCGGGGGTGACCAACCGGAGGCCGTCGGATATTGTGGATGCCCCCGGCATTGCCCAAGGCTTGGAGCACGTCCGCGGCGTCGTAAAGTTGGAGGATGGACTTGCGGTGATTCACGATCTCGATGCCTTCCTCTCGGTGGATGAAGCGACGGAGCTCGATCGTGCCTTGAGGGAGGAGGTGGGGCATGGTCACTGAACGATTTTCCGAATCCGCGCTGGAGTCCCTCAGCGAGCTGGTCTCCCGTGTCCTGGGCTTGCATTTCCCGGTGGAGCGCCATCGGGATCTGGCCCGGGGGTGGCGGGCACCGCCAAAGAACTGCAATATTCCGATCCTGGAAAGCTGATGGAACGCCTGTTGAGCAGCGGTCCTGGCGGGATGGAGTTCCAGGTGCTGGCCGCGCATCTTACCGTGGGCGAGACCTACTTCTTCCGGGAGCGCAAAGCCCTGGAGGCCCTGGCCGCTCGGATTCTGCCCGGGTTGATCCGCGAGCGGGAGAATGAAGGCCGCCGCCTGCGGGTGTGGAGTGCGGCCTGTTGCACGGGGGAGGAGGCGTATTCCCTGGCCATTTTGTTGCGGCAGGCGATCCCGAAAATCGAGAGGCTGGCAGGTGACCATCCTGGCGACGGATCTCAATGAACGGTTCCTTCAGCGCGCGGAGGAGGGGATCTATGGTGAGTGGTCGTTTCGCGGCACCCAGGAGTGGTTGAAGGGAGCCTGATTTTCAGCGCCTGACCGATGGTCGCCATGCGATCCGACCGGAGATCCGGCGGATGGTCTCCTTTGCCCAGTTGAATCTCGTGGAGGATCAGATTCCCTCGCTGCTCATGCATACGAATGCGATGGATGTGATTTTCTGCCGCAACGTGCTGATGTATTTCCAGCCTGCGACCATTCAGCGGGTGATCGAAAAGCTCCATCGCGCCCTTGCCCCGGGTGGATGGCTGGTGCTGGGAGCCAGCGAGACTTCCCATGCCACCAGGCCGCAATTCGAGCCCGTTAATCTGGGCGAGGCGATTTTGCATCACAAAGCCACGGGTAAAGTTGTGCCCGAGGTGAATTGGAATCCCTCCTTGCCCGGGCCTGATCAAAAGCTGGAGCCAATCCCACCCGATGCACCACTCGTCCCGAGTGGCGAAAGCGAAGTGCTTAAAAAGGCGACTGCGCTTTATGCCCGGGGCGATTACGCGCCCGCGGCGGAACTACTGCTGGAAGATCCCCGGCTGGCACATTCGCCGAGCCCGGCGGCTTTCTCCCTGCTCACCCGCGCGCTGGCGAACTTGGGCCAACTTGCCGGGGCTGCGGAATGGGGACGCCGCTGGGTGGCTGCCGACAAGCTCGATCCACGCGCCCACTACGTGCAGGCCGTGATTTTGCAGGAGATGGGAGAGCCCCTGGAAGCCGTGAATTCGCTGCAGCGGGCCCTCTATCTGGACCCCGATTTCGTCCTCGCGCACTTTGCCCTTGGCAATTTGCTGCGGGAGCGGGGAGAAGACCGGGGCGCCCAACGGCATTTTTCCACCGCCCTGCGCCTCCTGAAAAGCCTGCCACCGGCGGAGTCGTTGCCCGAGTCGGATGGGATGACCGGCGCCCGGTTGCAGGAGATCATCGGCAGCATTTTTGAAACGGAGGCGGCGTCATGAACGGGAAACTTCTCGATACGGAAACCATTCTGAATGAACGGGCCAAGCTGCTCGCGCGCCCGATTGAAAGCGAGGCCCCTGCGGAAGCGATGGTGGAGTTGCTGGAGTTCCGGCTCGCGCAGGAAACCTACGCGGTGGAAAACCGCTCGGGTACTGGAAGCCAGCCCGTTCAAGGAATTGACTCCGTTGCCATGCGTTCCGGCTTTCATCCGCGGGGTGGTCAATCTGCGGGGGCGGATCCTGCCGGTGCTCGATTTGAAGCGTTTTTTCGATCTTCCCGAAAAAGGAATCACCGATCTGCATCGGATCATCTTTGTGCGGGGCTGCGAGATGGAGTTTGGTCTGCTGGCCGATGAGATCACCGGCGTGCGGACCATTGCCGAGCGCACACTGCAGCCCTCGTTGCCCACGCTCACCGGCATCCGCGCCGATTATCTCAAAGGGATTACCGAAGAGCGGCTCGTCGTGCTGAACCTGGAACACGTTTTTAACGACCCACGCATCATGGTCAACGAGGAGGTGGAGGGATGAAACGCGTCAAAAATCACCATCCCCCTCGTCGTCCGGCGCACAAGCAGCGCCCGGTGCCGCCCGGAGTCTGGCCCCCTTCCCGGAGCGGGGAACCCCGGTTATGGCTGCTGCGCACCCTGGTCGAGGCAGACCGGCGAATGATGTTTTCCAGCCCGCCCGACTGGCGGGTGGGGGACCGCGGACGCTCGCTGTCGCGCTGCTCGTGTGGCGCGACCATGGGGCTTCCCTGTGCCTGCGTCGCTCCATCCGGGCGTCTGGAAAAAACGATCAGCCCCTGAACTTTAATCCCTGAACATGCTTATGAAATGGAACGTCGGAACCAAAATCGGTGCAGGCTTTACGCTTGTCCTTGTCATCTTCCTGCTCGTCGGAATTCTCTCCTACCAGAATATCCTGGAATTGAAGGGGGCGGAGGAATGGCAAAAGCACACTTACATCGTATTGCGTGAATTGGACGGGATCTATTCCCAGCTCAAGAGCGTCGAGAGTGGGCAGCGTGGTTATGTGATCAGTGGCGATGACAGTGATTTGGAGCCTTACCAGACCGCACTGGGACAGATCGATGGGACCCTCCGCGACTTGCGAAGCCTGACGGCGGATAATCCCAGCCAGCAGCAACGGCTGGATTCGTTGGAACCCAAGATCAAGGCTCGCCTGGATGTGGCCGCGAAAGGTCGTGGAAGCTCGCGGCACCGGTGGGGCGGACGCGGCAACGCAGGCCATGAAAATCACCAATACCCGTGGGATGATGGATGGGATTCTCAGCATCATCCAGGCGATGCAGAATGAGGAGGAAAGCTTGCTGAAAACGCGCAGTGAGACGGTGGATTCGGATTCCAGCCGGGCCAAGATGATGATTCTGGGCGGGACGCTGACGGCCTTCCTGCTCGCCGCGGGAGTGGGCTTCCTGCTGACCCAGCACATTGCGGCTCCGCTGCAGGGGCTTACCGAGGTGGCACGGCAGATTACGCGGGGAAATTTGAATGTGCGGGTCGCCGCCACCGAGCGGAACGACGAGGTGGGAGCACTGGCGCAGGCTTTTGAAAAAATGGCGCCAATCGCTGCGGGAAATGGCGACGGCAGCGGAGCAGAGTTGCGAGCGGGGAATTGCGCACCCCGGTGAAACCTCAATCGGCGGAAGACATGCTCGGCAATGCCTTCGCAAGGATGGTGGAAAACCTGCGCGAGCAGCTGCGTCACCCTGGCCGAGGGCGCGACCATGCTGGGCAGTTCGGCCAGCCAGATTGTGGCCTCGACGACCCCAGCTGGCAGCCAGCGCCAGCCAATCGGCCACAGCTGTCAGCGAGACGACTACGACGGTGGAGGAAGTGCGGCAGACCGCGCAGATGGCCAGCCAAAAGGCAAAATTCGTGGCGGACAATGCGCAGCGGGCCGCGCAGATTTCGCAGACGGGCCGCAAGTCGATGGAGGACATGAGCGCGGGGATCGTCCGGATTCGCCAGCAGATGGAGGCGATTGCGGCGAGCATGATGCAGATGAACGAGAAGAACCAAGCCATCGGGCAGATCATCGCGGTGGTGGAGGATCTCGCAGCGCAATCGACATCTGCTCGCAGTGAATGCAGCCATCGAGGCGGCCAAGGCGGGTGAGCACGGGAAGGGCTTCACGGTAGTGGCGCAGGAAGTGAAGAGCCTGGCCGAGCAATCGCGAGGTGCGACGAATCAAGTGCGCACGATCCTGAGCGACATCCAGCGAGCCACGGCCGCAGCGGTGCTTTCGACGGAGCAGGGGAGCAAGGCGGTGGAGATCCGGTGAGCGACAAACTGGCAGGCGGCTGAATCGATCCAGGCGCTGGCCAATGGTGTCGATGAAGCGGCCCAGGCAGCGACGCAGATCGCGGCTTCCAGCCAGCAGCAGCTCGTGGGGATGGATCAAGTGGCTGGTGCCATGGAGAACATCAAGCAAGCAAGTGCGCAGAACGTGGCCAGCGCCAAGCAACTGGAGAATGCGGCCATGAATTTAGATGAACTGGGCAGCAGCTAAGCAAATGGTCGCCCGGTACAAGGTCTAGCCCATGAATTTGCGTCTCCCTTTACCCCAGTGCACCAGGAGCCCGCCCGGCCATGAGCCCCGAGGAAGAGGATTTTCTCCGGTCGTTGCAAGAGACCTTCAAAGTGGAGGCGGATGAGCATATCCAGTACATGGCGGCCAGCCTGCTGGAGCTAACGAAAAGAATGCCTTCACGGAGGATCTGCGACGGCTGGTCGAGGTCATTTTCCGCTCGGCGCATAGCTTGAAGGGCGCGGCCCGCGCGGTCGAGCAATAATGAAATCGAAGGGATCTGTACAAAAGCTGGAAGATCAATTTGCCCGCTGGAAGCGCGGAGAGATTGCTTCCAGTGCCCAGGCGTTGGATGAGGTGCATCGGGTCGCTGGATCGGGTAACGGCGATTTTGGAAAAAGCGACGGCGAAGAAGGTTCCTGCGGAGAAATCGGAAAGTCGTCCGCCAGTCGAAATTGTCGGTTTCAATCGACCGCCCCAGGCTGCCCCATCGGGGGGAGCCAGAAGTCCTGGAGCACCCTTCCTCATCCCCCGTAAATCTTCCCGGTTCGGTCGAGCGGGCTGCCAGCGGGGAGACGATTCGCATCTCCGCCGCCAAGCTGGACGCTAGATTGCTGGAAGCCGAGGAAATGCTGGTGGCGAAACTGACTGCCCGGCAGCGGGCGGCGGATTTGCGGGAGCTGGCTGGCAGCTTCGATGGCTGGGCGAAGCGTTGGGCCACCTTGCAGCCCGAGATCCGGCTGCTCCGGCATCGGATGGAACGCGCGGAACTGGAGGTGCCGCCGGCCCTGGCGAGCATGCTGGAATTTGTGGACTGGAACGAGGATTACCTCCGCTCCCTGCAGGGACGGGCCGCGGCCTTGAGCCGCACGGCGGAGCAGGACCGGCAGGTCGTCGGAAAAGCTGGTGGACATTTGCTGGAGGACTCCAAGAAGCTGCTCATGCTCCCCCTTTCCACCATGGGGGCGCTTTTTCCAGGATCGTGCGGGATCTTTGCCGCGAGCAGGGCAAGGAGGCGGAACTGGTGATCGAAGGCGACGACGTGGAACTGGACAAGCGAATCCTCGAGGAAATGAAAGATCCGATTATCCATTTGCTGCGGAACAGCGTGGATCATGGCGTGGAAAAGCCGGAGGCGCGAAAACGCGCTGGTAAACCGGAGCGGGCGAAAATTACGATCAAGGTAGTCCCGGTCAATGGAAACAAGGTGGAGCTGGTCGTTTCGGATGATGGCAACGGTATAGAGGTGGAGGCCGTGCGGAGGGCGGCGGTGCAAAAAGGCGTGATCATGGCGGAGGAAGCCGCCGCGCTGGATGATGCGACCGCGTTGGAACTGATCTTTCGCTCCGAGGTTTCCACCAGCCCGATGATTACCCGGGTCTCGGGCCGGGGCCTGGGGCTGGCGATCGTTCGTGAGCACGCGGAGAAGTTAGGCGGTCGCGTGTCGTTGGAAAATCGACCGGGGCAGGGAACCTCGATCCGCATTACCATTCCCATCGCGCTGGCCACTTTTCGCGGCATTTTGATTGAATCCGGCGGGCGGCAGTTCGTGGTCCCGACGATGCAGGTCGAACGGGTGATTCGCTACCAGGCCTCGGAGGTGCAGACGGTCGAAAATCGAGAAACTCTCTCCTTGGGTGGTCGAACGCTGGCGCTGGTGCGTATGGATGATGTATTGGAGATTATGCATATGGAACCGGTGAAGGCAGCGGAGCGGGCGACTGCGATGGTCCTGGGGAGCGGAGAGCAGCGGGTGGCCTTTGCCGTGGATGCGGTGCTGGATGAGCAGGAAGTGCTGGTCAAGCGGCTGGCACGTCCCCTGGCCCGGGTTCGAAACATTGCCGGGGTGACCGTGTTGGGCAACGGCCAGATCGCGCCGATCTTGAACGTTCCGGATCTGCTGAAATCCGCGAAGCGCGCTGGCATCGCCCGCCCCGTGCAGAGCGATGCCGGAAAAAACTCTCCAGTTGCCGCGCCAGTTTCCCCCCAAAGTCTCGATCCTGGTCGCGGAAGATTCAATCACCTCGCGGATGCTGCTCGAAGGTCTCCTCGAAGCCGCCGGTTACGCCGTGCAAACGACGGTGGACGGAATGGAAGCTTACTCCGCCTTGCGGGAAGGAACTTACGATCTCGTGATTTCGGATGTGGAAATGCCCCGGCTGAACGGGTTTGATCTCACCGCTCGAACCCGTGTCCCGGACCGGAAGCTGGAAAAGCTGCCGGTCATTCTGGTGACCGCGCTGGAAACGCGGGAGGATCGCGAGCGGGGTATCGATGCGGGCGCCAATGCCTATGTGGTGAAAAGCAATTTCGACCAGAGCAATCTGCTCGAAATCATCCGGAGGCTGGTATCAGCAGGGACATCACCGGCCAGGAAAAAAATCAAGGTGCTGGTGGTGGACGATTCCCGGGTGGCGAGACAGTTGCTCGCTCATTTGCTGGAAGCGGATCCGGAAAATTGCCGTCGCTGGAGCCGTGGGCGATGGCCGCGAAGCCCTGGATTTCGTGCAGCAAAACAAGCCCGATGTGGTGCTCATGGACATCCAGATGCCCGGGTTGGACGGCTTTGAAACGACGCGGCAAATCATGGAGACGGAGCCGTTGCCCATCATCATCTGCTCCGCCGCGACCGAGATGAAGGAAATGGTCACTACCTTTCGTGTCATGGAGGCCGGGGCCGTGGCTTACGTGGAGAAGCCGGTGTCGCGGGCGCATCCCCAGTTTGACGCTCTGGCGACGGAACTGGTGCAGACGGTGAAGCTGATGTCCGAGGTCAAGGTAGTCCGGCGCTGGAAGCGGGTGAAGAAAACGCCGCTCTTCGAGGAAGGGCGAAAGCCCTTCGACGAAGCACCCCCGGTTGGTGGGGATCGGCGCTTCCACGGGCGGCCCGCCGGTGTTGCAGACCATTCTGGGCGGATTAGACCAAGTTTCCGCTCCCCATCCTGGGGTGATGACCACCAGGATGGGGAGCGGAAAATTCTTGGTCAATCCCGCCAGAATGGTCTGCAAGGGACGGGCGGGCCGCCCGTGGAAGCGCCGATCCCCACCAACCAGGGAGTACTCGTCGAAGGGCTTTCGCCCTTCCTGGAAGAGCAGTTTCTTCACCCGCTTCCAGCGCCGGATACCTTGACCTCGGACATCAGCTTCACCGTCTGCACCAGTTCCGTCGCCAGAGCATCAAACTGGGGATGCGCCCGCGACACCGGCTTCTCCACGCAAGCCACGGCCCCGGTCTCCCATGACACGAAAGGTAGTGACCATTTCCTTCATCTTCGGTCGCGGCGGAGCAGATGATGATGGGCAACGGCTCGCTACTCCATGCATTGCCGCGTCGTTTCAAAGCCGTCCAACCCGGGCATCTGGATGTCCATGAGCACCACATCGGGGTTGCTACTACACCAAATCCAGGGCTTCGCGGCCATCGCCCACGGCTCCAGCGACGGCAATTTTCGGATCCGCTTCCAGCAAATGAGCGAGCAACTGTCTCGCCACCCGGGAATCGTCCACCACCAGCACCTTGATTTTTTTCCCAGCCGGCGATGTCCCACTCATACCAGCCTCCAGATGATTTTCGAGCAGATTGCTCTGGTCGAATTTGCTTTTCACCACATAGGCATTGGCACCAGCATCGATACCCCGCTCGCGATCCCTCCCGCGTTTCCAGCGCGGTCACCAGAATGACCGGCAGCTTTTTCTAGCTTCCGGTCCGCACGGATTCCGAGCGGTAAGATGAAACTCCATTCAGCCGGGGCATTTCACATCCGAAATCACGAGATCGTAAGTTCTCTCCCGCAAGGCGGAGTAAGCTTCCATTCCGTCCACCATCGTTTGCACGGCGTAACCGGCGGCTTCGAGGATGCCTTTGAGCAGCATCCGCGAGGTAATTGATCTTCCGCGACCAGGATCGAGACTTTGCGGGGAACTGAAGACTTTTTTCCGGCATCGCTCTGCACGGGGCGGGCGATGCCAGCGCGCTCGCGGATTTCAGCAGATCCGCAACGTTCAAGATCGGCGCGATCTGGCCGTTGCCCAACACGGTCACCCCGGCAATGTTTCGAACCCGGGCCAGGGGACGTGCCAGCCGCTTGACCAGCACTTCCTGCTCATCCAGCACCGCATCCACGGCAAAGGCCACCCGCTGCTCTCCGCTCCCCAGGACCATCGCAGTCGCCCGCTCCGCTGCCTTCACCGGTTCCATATGCATAATCTCCAATACATCATCCATACGCACCAGCGCCAGCGTTCGACCACCCAAGGAGAGAGTTTCTCGATTTTCGACCGTCTGCACCTCCGAGGCCTGGTAGCGAATCACCCGTTCGACCTGCATCGTCGGGACCACGAACTGCAGCCGGCCGGATTCAATCAAAATGCCGCGAAAAGTGGCCAGCGCGATGGGAATGGTAATGCGGATCGAGGTTCCCTGCCCCGGTCGATTTTCCAACGACACGCGACCGCCTAACTTCTCCGCGTGCTCACGAACGATCGCCAGCCCCAGGCCCCGGCCCGAGACCCGGGTAATCATCGGGCTGGTGGAAACCTCGGAGCGAAAGATCAGTTCCAACGCGGTCGCATCATCCAGCGCGGCGGCTTCCTCCGCCATGATCACGCCTTTTTGCACCGCCGCCCTCCGCACGGCCTCCACCTCTATACCGTTGCCATCATCCGAAACGACCAGCCCCACCTTGTTTCCATTGACCGGGACTACCTTGATCGTAATTTTCGCCCGCTCCGGTTTACCAGCGCGTTTTCGCGCCTCCGGCTTTTCCACGCCATGATCCACGCTGTTCCGCAGCAAATGGATAATCGGATCTTTCATTTCCTCGAAGGATTCGCTTGTCCAGTTCCACGTCGTCGCCTTCGATCACCAGTTCCGCCTCCTTGCCCTGCTCGCGGCAAAGATCCCGCACGATCCTGGGAAAAAGAGCCCCCATGGTGGAAAGGGGGAGCATGAGCAGCTTCTTGGAGTCCTCCAGCAAATCGTCCACCAGCTTTTCCACGACCTGCCGGTCCTGCTCCGCCGTGCGGCTCAAGGCCGCGGCCCGTCCCTGCAGGGAGCGGAGGTAATCCTCGTTCCAGTCCACAAATTCCAGCATGCTCGCCAGGGCCGGCGGCACCTCCAGTTCCGCGCGTTCCATCCGATGCCGGAGCAGCCGGATCTCGGGCTGCAAGGTGGCCCAACGCTTCGCCCAGCCATCGAAGCTGCCAGCCAGCTCCCGCAAATCCGCCGCCCGCTGCCGGGCAGTCAGTTTCGCCACCAGCATTTCCTCGGCTTCCAGCAATCTAGCGTCCAGCTTGGCGGCGGAGATGCGAATCGTCTCCCCGCTGGCAGCCCGCTCGACCGACCCGGGAAGATTTACCGGGGGATGAGGAAGGGGGCTCCAGGTGACTCCCAATGGGGCGGCTGGCGGTGGAATTTTGAAACCGACAATTTCGATGGCGGACGACTTTCCGATTTCTCGCAGGAACCTTCTTCGCCGTCGCTTTTTCCAAAATCGCCGTTACCCGATCCAGCGACCGATCCCTTCCAACGCCGGGCACTGGGAGCAATCTCTCCGCGCTTCCAGCGGGCAAATTGATCTTCCAGCTTCTGACAGATCCCTTCGATTTCATTATTGCTCACCGCGCGGGCCGCGCCCTTCAAGCTATGCGCCGAGCGGAAAATGACCTCGACCAGCCGTCGCAGATCCTCCGGCGAAGGCATTTTTTCCAGCTCCAGCAGGCTGGCCGCCATGGACTGGATATGCTCATCCGCCTCCACTTTGAAGGTCTCTTGCAACGACCGGAGAAAATCCTCTTCCTCGGGGCTCATGGCCGGGCGGGCTCCTGGTGCACTGGGGTGAATGGGAGACGCAAATTCATGGGCTAGACCTTGTACCGGGCGACCATTTGCTTAAGCCGCTGCCCCAGCTCATTTAAATTCACAGCAGGCATTCTCCAGTTGCTTGGCGCCGGCCACATTCTGCGAACTGGATTGCTTGATGTTCTCCATCGCCACCGCCACCTGATCCATCCCCACCAATTGCTGCTGACTCGAAGCCGCAATCTGCGTCGCCGCCTGCGCGGCTTCCACCACTACGCCATTGAGGGTCTGGATCGAATCGGCCGCGCCGCCAGTTTGCCGCTCCCCACTCTCCACCGCCTTGCTCCCCTGCTCCGTCGCCAGCACAGCGGCGAGCCGTCGCTTTTTGGATTTCATTCAAAATGAGCCGCACTTCGCGCGTCGCTTCCTTCGATTGCTCGGCCAGACTTCGCACCTCCTGGGCCACCACGCCGAAGCCCTTTCCGTGCTCACCGGCCTTGGTCGCCTCGATGGCGGCATTCACCGCGAGCAGATTCGATTGCGCCGCGAGATCCTCCACGGTCGCGATGATCTGCCCAATCGTCTGACTCTGCTCGCCCAGCCGCGCCATGCTGCTCGCAATGGCCTCCATCTGCTGGCGAATCCGGCTCATCCCACCGATCGCTTCCTCCACCGACTTCCGCCCCTGCGCCGCGGTCTGGGCTGCCCGCTGTGCGTTCTCCGAGACCGTTCTGGCCTTTTGGCTCGCCATCTGCGCGGTCTGCCGGACTTCCTCGACCGTCGTGGTCGTCTCGCTTACAGCCGTGGCCGCTTCGGTGGCGCTGGCGGCGAGCTGGGTCGTCGAGGCCACAATCTGGCTGGCCGAACTGCCCAGCATGGTCGCGCCCTCGGCCAGGCCACGCAGCTGCTCGCGCAGGTTTTCCACCATCCTTGCGAAGGCATTGCCGAGCATGTCTTCCGCCGATTGAGGTTTCACCGGGGTGCGCAATTCCCCGCTCGCAATCTGCTCCGCTGCCGTCGCCATTTCCCGCAGCGATTGCGCCATTTTTTCAAAAGCCTGCGCCAGTGCTCCCACCTCGTCGTTCCGCTCGGTGGCGGCGACCCGCACATTCAAATTTCCCCGCGTAATCTGCCGTGCCACCTCGGTAAGCCCCTGCAGCGGAGCCGCAATGTGCTGGGTCAGCAGGAAGCCCACTCCCGCGGCGAGCAGGAAGGCCGTCAGCGTCCCGCCCAGAATCATCATCTTGGCCCGGCTGAATCCGAATCCACCGTCTCACTGCGCGTTTTCAGCAAGCTTTCCTCCTCATTCTGCATCGCCTGGATGATGCTGAGAATCCCATCCATCATCCCACGGGTATTGGTGATTTTCATGGCCTGCGTTGCCGCGTCCGCCCCACCGGTGCCGCGAGCTTCCACGACCTTTGCCACATCCAGGCGAGCCTTGATCTCGGGTTCCAACGAATCCAGCCGTTGCTGCTGGCTGGGATTATCCGCCGTCAGGCTTCGCAAGTCGCGGAGGGTCCCATCGATCTGTCCCAGTGCGGTCTGGTAAGGCTCCAAATCACTGTCATCGCCACTGATCACATAACCACGCTGCCCACTCTCGACGCTCTCTAAGCGGGAATAGATCCCGTCCAATTCACGCAATACGATGTAAGTGTGCTTTTGCCATTCCTCCGCCCCCTTCAATTCCAGGATATTCTGGTAGGAGAGTCCGACGAGCAGGAAGATGACAAGGACAACCGTAAAGCCTGCACCGATTTTGGTTCCGACGTTCCATTTCATAAGCATGTTCAGGGATTAAGAGTTCAGGGGCTAATCATTTTCCAGACGCCCGGATCGAGGGCGACGCACGCACAGGGAAGCCCCATGGTCGCGCCACACGAGCAGCGCGACAGCGAGCGTCCGCGGTCCCCCACCCGCCAGTCGGGCGGGCTGGAAAACATCATTCGCCGGACTACCTCGACCAGGGTGCGCAGCAGCCATGACCGAGGTTCCCCGCTCCGGGAAGGGGGCCAGACTCCCAGGGCGGCACCGGGCGCTGCTTGTGCGCCGGACGACGAGGGGGATGGTGATTTTTGCAGCACGTTTCATCCCTCCACCTCCTCGTTGACCATGATGCGTGGGTCGTTAAAAACATGTTGCCCAGGTTCAGCACGACGAGCCGCTCTCGGTAATCCCTTTGAGATAATCGGCGCGGATGCCGGTGAGCGTGGGCGAACGAGGGCTGCAGTGTGCGCTCGGCAATGGTCCGCACGCCGGTGATCTCATCGGCCAGCAGACCAAACTCCATCTCGCAGCCCCGCACAAAGATGATCCGATGCAGATCGGTGATTCCTTTTTCGGGAAGATCGAAAAAACGCTTCAAATCGAGCACCGGCAGGATCCGCCCCCGCAGATTGACCACCCCGCGGATGAAAGCCGGAACGCATGGCAACGGAGTCAATTCCTTGAACGGGCTGGCTTCCCGGTACCCAGCGGTTTTCCACCGCGTAGGTTTCCTGCGCGAGCCGGAACTCCAGCGACTCCACCATCGCTTCCGCAGGGGCCTCGCTTTCAATCGGGCGCGCGAGCAGCTTGGCCCGTTCATTCAGAATGGTTTCCGTATCGAGAAGATCCCGTTCATGACGCCGCCTCCGTTTCAAAAATGCTGCCGATGATCTCCTGCAACCGGGCGCCGGTCATCCCATCCGACTCGGGCGACGACTCCGCCGGTGGCAGGCTTTTCAGGAGGCGCAGGGCGGTGGAAAAATGCCGTTGGGCGCCCCGGTCTTCTCCCCGCTCCCGCCAGCCAATTGCCAAGGGCAAAGTGCGCGAGGACGAAATCGGGACCCAGATAGAGGGCCCGCTGCAGCGAATTCACGCTTTACAGGGGCTCTCCCATCTCCTGCAAGGAATCCGGCCTGCACGTAGTGGGCGCGTGGATCAAGTTGTCGGCAGCCACCCAGCGGCGTCCCCATTCCGCAGCCCCGGCAAGTTGGCCCAAGCTCGCCAGCGCGCGGGTGAGCAGGGAGAAAGCCGCCGGGCTCGGCGAATGTGCCGGCCGGGGGATCTTCCAGCAGTAGTTCCGCCGCGGGCGCGTAATCGCCCCGGGCGTAAAAGCGCAGTCGCCTCTTAAGCACTTCGCTTTCGCCACTCGGGACGAGTGGTGCATCGGGTGGGATTGGCTCCAGCTTTTGATCAGGCCCAGGGCAAGGAGGAATCCAACTCACCTCGGGCACAACTCTACCCGTGGCTTTGTGATCGAAAATCGCCTCGCCCAGATTAACGGGCTCGAATTGCGGCCTGGTGGCATGGGAAGTCTCGCTGGCTCCAGCACCAGCCATCCACCCGGGGCAAGGGCGCGATGGAGCTTTTCGATCACCCGCTGAATGGTCGCAGGCTGGAAATACATCAGCACGTTGCGGCAGAAAATCACATCCATCGCATTCGTATGCATGAGCAGCGAGGGAATCTGATCCTCCACAGAATTCAACTGGGCAAAGGAGACCATCCGCCGGATCTCCGGTCGGATCGCATGGCGACCATCGGTCAGGCGCTGAAAATAGGCTCCCTTCAACCACTCCTGGGTGCCGCGAAACGACCACTCACCATAGATCCCCTCCGCGCGCTGAAGGAACCGTTCGTTAAATGCATGGCCAGGATGGTCACCTGCCAGCTCGATTTTCGGGATCGCCTGCCGCAACAAAATGGCCAGGGAATACGCCTCCTCCCCGTGCAACAGGCCGCACTCCACACCCGCAGGCGGCGGCCTTCATTCTCCGCTCGCGGATCAACCCGGGCAGAATCCGAGCGGCCAGGGCCTCCAGGGCTTTGCGCTCCCGGAAGAAGTAGGTCTAGCCACCGGTAAGATGCGGCCGCACCTGGAACTCCATCCCGCCAGGACCGCTGCTCAACAGGCGTTCCATCCAGCCGCTTTCCAGGATCGGAATATTGCAGTTCTTTGGCGGTGCCCGCCACCCCCCGGGCCAGATCCCGATGGCATCCACCGGGAAATGCAAGCCCAGGACACGGGAGACCAGCTTCGCTGAGGGACTCCAGCGCGGATTCGGAAAATCGTTCAGTGACCATGCCCCACCTCCTCCCTCAAGGCACGATGAAGACCGTCGCTTCATCCACCGAGAGGAAGGCATCGAGATCGTAGATCACCGCAAGTCCATCCTCCAACTTTACGACGCCGCGGACGTGCTCCAAGCCTTGGGCAATGCCGGGGGCATCCACAATATCCGACGGCCTCCGGTACGTAGCCCACGGCCAGACACAACCCACGACACCACCCGCCGCCCGGCGGATTGGGCAATGATAAACTGGTGCGACGGCAGGATGGGACGCGACACCCCAAACAATCGCTGACGGATGTTTAAAACCGGCAGCACGCTGCCGGCAACATCACCGCCCCGATAACAATCCCCGGGGCACCCGGCAACAGGGTAATACCGCCGCCACACCACCCGATCCACCACCGCCAGGGCAAGGCCAACGTAACTTTCCAGCCGAAAAATCACGAGAGGAGAAGATCGCCCGCCATATGTCATCACTCCGGTTACCGCTGCATGGAAATCGCCCCCTGGCTTCCAGCCCAGACGTACCGGGCTAATTTTGCCAGTTGGTCTGTCGCATCGGACACACCATCATTTCCCGACACCACTGCCGGACCATATCCCCGTTGTAGACCGCCATACCACATGGAAAAAATGGGTTTTACAACTTCGCTCATCGCTTTTGAATTACAGATATAAAAAGTCCGATGATCGCTACTTGAACTACAAGTGTTTTGTTTAACGTAACGATGGCATCTTTTTAAAGCGGAATCTGCACCGAAAAAGGGGGCGGAAATGCAGATGATTTTATCAAGCACCAGTCATATCGCGCCAATCTTACATCGCACCACTCCGGACGCTTGGATTTATCAAATAATGGGATTAAAACGA
>JASGKO010000035.1:0-49384 GCA_049840595.1 Chthoniobacteraceae bacterium | reverse complement strand
AAGGTTAATAGGGAAACACGATAGAATCCGAACAGCACCTGTGGCCGCCGGGGAGACCTTGCCGGTGCTGGTCTTGATGAAATCCGCGCCCGCGCGCATGGCGATCTCGCTGGCGAGCCGCACATTGTCGTAAGTATCGAGTTCGCCCGTTTCGAGAATCACCTTCAGGTGCGCCTCGCCACAAGCTTCTTTCGTCGCTGCGATTTCGTCGAAAACCTTGCACGTATTCCCCGGCGTGAAATGCCCCGCGGTCGATCACCATGTCGATTTCATCCGCCCCCTCGGCCACCGCCGCCCGGGTATCGTCGAGCTTCACCGGCAGCGGCATCTGCCCGCTGGGAAAAGCCGTGGCAACGGCTGCCACCTTGACGCCGGAACCGGCGGTAAAATGCTTCGCCGCCCGCACGAGGTTGGGATACACGCACACCGCCGCACAGCTCGGCACCCCCAGCTCCGGCGCCATCGGCTGGATCGCCTTGCGGCACAGGTGCGCCACTTTGCCCGGCGTGTCTTTTCCTTCCAGCGTAGTGAGGTCCATCATGGACACGACCAACTGCAGCCCGCTCAGCTTCGCCTCGTTTTTGATACTGCGCTTGGAGAAAGAGGCCGCCCGCTCCTCCACCATGATTTGATCCACGGTGGGAACGTTCCATTGACGGATTTTGGCAGGAGAGACAACAGAAGACATGGGATGAGACCTTGGGCCCGGCTGATGCCGAAGCCTCAGCTGAGCTTCACAAAATCGCGCAGGAATTGCAACCAAATGAACAGTAGTCCCCGCCAGGAATAGCGTACATGGGTCGCATCCGCCTGCTTGAGCAGACCTTTGGCGAGATTGTGGGCAACCTGCTTGCGCAGGTCATTCTGGATTTCCAGGGTGGCACTTTCCTCGTCCACGACTGCGAGATCCTCCACCGTGATGTGGTTGCGCTGCAGGAAATCGCGATGGCTCTCCAGCAACTGGAGAAACGTCTGGTCCGCTCGCATGCGGTTGATCTGCATCTGCGGCGGCAGCTTCAAGCTGTAGGAAAAGGGATAATTCCACGTCGTCCAGATCTTGCCGTCCTTCCCGCGCGAGGAAACGCTCAGGTAATAAAAGGCCATGTCCTGCTGCTCGATGAGACAGATCGAGGCCTGCGTGCGATCGCTCTCACGGTAAAACAACCGAAAAAACTGGTCCTGATCATGCCACTCCCAACCCGCATCGGAAAGATGCGCGAACTTCTCCTCCTCCAGCTCCGCACTCAAATCCTCCAATGCGGGAAACACCTCGCTGGACGGGGCGGAGCGGCGGCGCAGATTTTTCTCCTGCGGCAGCCGCAAATGGCGCACATGGGTGAGCAACTCCAACCAGGGCAGCAACAGCCAACTCCCCGCACAGAACAGCCCCAGCGCAATCGAACCGCTGCTGCAGTAGCCGATCAAAAACGACGTACCGAGAATGCAAAAGGTCCCCAACTTTTGCAGCGTGACCTGCTGGTAGGAGCGCAGGGCGAGCCCGAGAGCCGCGACGCCGAGAATGAGCAAAATGGGGGAGAACATCAGGCGGTAATCTTATGGGTATCGAGGAAGCGGCGCAGATCCTCGGGGCCGAAATCGGCGAGCACTTCGCCGTCCCATTCCAGCGTGGGAGTGAGCGTCTGCCCGGAGAGCTGGATCATCTCGTCGTAAGCAGCCCGGCTGGACAGCACGTCGATCTTCTCATAAGCGATTCCCCGTTCGTCGAGCAGGTTTACAGCTTTGATGCACCACGGGCACCAGGGTTTGATATAGAGCTTCAAAGAAGCGTCGGGCATAAGGAGCAAAATAACCGAAACTAATGCTAGCGTCAAACCGCAGTGTAAATCTGTCCACCCAGAGTCTCCCAGCCTCCTCCCATTGTGAGAAATTTTATCAAAAACCACTGCCTTGACAGAATAAAATGCGGTTGCGCTTTACCGTTTGCAGCTTACTGTCCTGACCAGTTCTAGCAGAAACTGGAGTGTGGAGAACCGTCAGTTGAGTCTTTCAGTGACGATTTAAGTTCCGAACCCCGGAAACCGTCACCTAAGTGCTGCCAGGCAAAAAACCAAGTAAAGCAAGCAAGTAAGTCATATGGCCACCAAACTCTACGTCGGCAATCTGCCGTTTTCTGCGACGGAAACCGACCTTCAGGATCTCTTCGCCCAGGCGGGCGTTGTTAACGAAGTCCTGCTCATGCAGGATAAATTCACCGGCAAATCGCGCGGCTTCGCGTTCGTCACCATGGCGACCGACGAGGAAGCGCAGAATGCAGTCACCATGTTCAATGGCAAGTCCGTTGACGGTCGTTCGCTGACCGTCAATGAAGCCCGTCCCCGCGAAAACCGTCCCTTCGGCGGCGGTGGTGGTGGCGGCGGTGGCGGCGAACGCCGCAGCTTCGGCGGCCCTCGCGGTGATCGCGGCGACCGTGGTGGTGGTGATCGTCGCGGCGGCTACGGCGGCGGTGGTGGTGGCGGCGGCTACCGCGGCGGCGGTGGACGTGATCGCGACCGTGGTGATCGTGGCGACCGCCGCGAATCGCACTACTAGGCCGCGCTCCGAGCCAGTCTCATTTCCACTTTTTCCACAGCCCGCTCCTTTCCGAGCGGGCTGTTTTCTTTTCCCCGCTTCCTGCTCTTTGGCTTGTGCTTGATCTTTCCGTCAGCCGAAAGTCGGGGCGCAAGCCAAAGCGGAAGAACCGAAGTTTGCGCGGGACAACCTCCGCTGCTTTCGGTTATGAATCAGCCTCGTGGGCACCCAGGCAACTTCTTTTCCAAATGTCACCGTCGTTCAACACCCCCTCCTCCGGGTCAAGCTCACCCGCCTCCGCGACCAGCACACCAAGTCCGAGGATTTTCGCCGCCTGCTCAGCGAAATCGCCACCCTCATGGTCTATGAGGTCGCGCGTGATTTTGAAACGACTCCGCTTACCATCGAGACGCCACTCGCCAGCTACGAAGGCGCTACCCTACAGCGACCGGTGATCGTCGCCCCGATCCTCCGGGCCGGCCTCGGACTCGTCGATGGCATGCTCAATGTCCTCTCCGAGGTCAGCGTCGGCCACATCGGCATGTATCGCAACGAGCAGACGCTCAAACCCGAGAGCTACTATTTCAAGCTCCCCTCGCACCTTTCCCGCGCCGAGGTCATCGTCGTGGACCCCATGCTTGCCACCGGCTGGAGCGCCACGGCCGCGATCGCCCAGCTCAAGGAATCCGGCGCGCGTCACATCCGTTTCCTCTGCGTCGTCAGCAGCCCGCAAGGCCTGAAACAAATCACCGAAGCCCACCCTGAAGTCCCCATCTTCACTGCCGCCATCGACGACGGCCTCAACGAAAAAGGCTACATCGTCCCCGGCCTCGGCGACGCCGGCGACCGCTATTTCGGCACCTACGCGTGGGAAGACGCGGGGAATTAAAAATCAGGAATTAGAAGTTTAAAAATGAAGAGTGAATTTCACTCTTCGTGCACTTCGTGTCCTTCGTGGTGAATCCCTTCCCCGCCGCGCTCGCCGCGTCCGCCGCGGTTTCCTATTTCCCGAGCGCTGTCTGCAAGCCCGCTACCACGGCATCCGCATATTCGCGGAAGAGGCTCGGCACCAGCCGCCCATCCACCACCTTCGTCCCGTCGTAATCCCCGAGTTGGAGCCGATCAAAGTCCACCTGCGAGTTCATCACGTACGGCTCGATGTAAAGCACGGGGCACTCATAGACCCGGCTCGCGAGCAGATTGCGGAACCACACATAATTGCTCGCATCCACCGGCCGCGCATTCGTGCTGTGGTAAACGAACGGCGGCAGCGCCGTCGCCGTCGCCAGACTTTGCGCCACCGACTCCGAGAGCCGGACTTCCTCACCCGTCGTCCGGTTCAGCAGCTTGCGCAGCATCTCGAAGCGCACGTCGTCGAAGCCGAGCTCCCCCGCGCTGTAGCAGCCATTCACCAGCAGATGAATATGGCTGTCCGCGACCAGTTGCGGATGGCCTGGATCGCCCCACGGCGCGGCATCGAGGTGCAGGCACAACACCAGATCCGGCTTCAGCTTTTCATTCACCTTCGCCGCCCGCGCATGGATCTCGCTGATCCGGTAAAAGAGCAGTTCGCTATTCCATTGGATCGACGCACCCTTTTGCGGATCGGCATACCCCGCATAGGTATCCGCGGGATTCCTTACCCCCTGCCGCGCCAGCTCCACCGCCGCTGCCTTGCGCAGATCGGCCGGACGTTGCGGCGTCACCGGTTCATCCGAATCGCGCACGAAGGAAACCGTCGCCCCCAGCGCTGTCAGCCGCGCCGCAATGAGCCGGGCCACCTTCAGCACCAGGTCGCCCTCCATGATCGGCGCACTGCCGTCGATCTGGAACCAGCGTTCCTCCATCTTCGCCCAGCGCCCACCGAGATGCCCGGGATCGAGCGCGATCTTCAGGCCCGCCAAGCTCGTCGCATCATGCCAGTAGCGCGGCACCGGTTTCGCCCCCGCTTCACTGGTGGCAAAGCGTAGTTTGTAGGAAAGCATTCCGCCCGTCTTGATGAACGCCGTATCGTCGGTGATGCGGATCGTGTCGTGCCACGCGCCATCCGGCGCATAGACCTGGTCGAGCAGCCGCGTGAACTCCGTGCGGGTGATCGTTTGCTGGTAGGCGTTGAGCTGCGACCAGTCGGGCTTGGGCGACAGCGGACTCAGGTGCTGGCCCCGGGCGGTCAGCGACAGCAAAAGAAGAATCAGCGGGATAATGCGGAAATTCATTGGTGCAAAGCAGCAGGGCACTATAAAACAAGAGCCGAATGTTGAAGCTACTCTTTTTGGGGGACGTCATTGGCGAGCCGGGACGGCGCGCGGTGACCGAAATGATCCCGGTATTCAAAAAAGAACGCGGCGTGGATTTCGTCATCGTCAATGGCGAGAACTCCGCCGGCGGTCGCGGCATCACGCCGAAGATCACCATCGACCTCCTGCGCTCCGGCGCGGCGGTCATCACTACTGGCGATCACATCTGGGACCAGAAGGACATCATTCCCTTTCTCCCCACCGAGCCGCGCCTGCTCCGCCCGATCAATTACCCCGAGGGCACGCCCGGCCAGGGCTCCGTGATCCTGGAGACGCCCAAGGGCAAAGTCGGCGTCATCAACGTGCAGGGCCGCACCTTCATGCTCCCTGCGCTGGAAAATCCTTTCCTCGTTATTGAGCGCGAAGTCGAGCGCATGCGCCAGGAGACGCCGATCATTTTCGTCGATGTCCATGCCGAGACCACCAGCGAAAAAATCGCGATGGGCCGTTTCCTCGACGGCAAGGTCAGCGCCGTCGTCGGCACCCACACGCATACGCAGACGGCGGATGAACAGGTTTTCCCAGGCGGCACGGCCTTCCTCTGCGACGCCGGCATGTGCGGCCCCACCGAGTCTGTGCTCGGACGCGAGATCGCCCCGATCGTGCAGCGTTTTCTCACCAGCATGCCGATCCTCTTTCCGGTCGCCAAAGGCCCGGTGAAACTCCACGGCGCCCTCGTCGAGATCGACAAAACCACCGGCAAGGCATTGAAGATCGAGCGCGTCGCGGAATTCTTCGAGCCCTCTTTGCACGCCTATTAGGTCTTACGCAGAGAAAGAGATTTAGCCGCAGATGACGCGGATGGGTATGGATGAGAAAAGCCCCTGCCCTCACTCCGCCTTCAAGTCCATCAGCGCCTCAATTTGCTTCATCGTAGCCGGATCGCTTATCACCTGCAGCGGAGGATCGACGGGTAAAAGCCGGACACTCGTGCCTTCGGGAAAAACGATCCCGCAACGGCGCAAACTTTCCATCCAGGGAAATGCTGTATCCTGCGGATGCGGTTCGCCTTTAAGTTTCAGCCTCTCTTCATCGAGGACTGCGAGATAAGCTTTTAAGAAGCGAAGCTGTTCTGGTGATTCTGCCGCAGCGATCGGATCACTCCCGGCAGCCTGGATGGCTGCAAGCCGGTCCAGCAATTTCAGGGAAAACCTGCGCCTGATCTTCGGCTTGGATTCGCTCCGCTCCTCATGGAGTTCCAACCGCGAACCACGCTCATACCTTTGAAATTCGTGGAAGCCGAAAAGCGCGATCCCGACAAGCAGAAGAACACCCACGATTCGATAGCTACGAGGACCAACCCCAATTGCAAACGAGGGAAAAATAGCGATCGCAGCGTAAAAGGCCCAACCATATTGCCGCATCGCCGCAAAGTCGGTGATTCGAAGCCAGGCAACAAGAATCCCCCCAAGGAGAATCGCTGCAAACGACAGCCGTTCGCGGAGTTTGGCCGAGTTTTTCCCCGGGGATGAACCGAGCGGAGGATGTGAGATCATCAGTAAATCCCCATGAGGGGCAGGTCACCCAAGTTGAGGCGCCATCGCCACTTTCACGAACCGAAACCGCTCATCATAGCGCCCATGATTATGTCGGCGGCAGCAATTCAGACACGCGCTGCGGTGCTTGAACGGGCGCACCCGCCTCACCTGCTGTCCGCACCCTTTGCACACGTAGCAGAGCTTGCGCTCCTGCCGACGCCGCCCCTGCAACGGCAGCGTGTGGCAACGGTTCTCATCGGGAATCCCGAGCGTCGCACAGGCGGCGCGCCACTCGGGACCGTGGGCGGCGATGCGTCGGCGCCCGGCCCGCTCATGCGCGAGCAGATGGGCCAGCTCATGACGCAACGTGCGATCCGCCTCGCTCGCCGGAAAACGCTGGAGCTGCGGATTGAGCCGCACCAGGTAATCGCGGAAACACGCGATGCCCGCCGTGGTCTTGAGACGCGCACTCCATTCCACGCGCACCCGCGCGGCGAGCGTGTGACAGCCCGCCTCGCGCAAAATCGTGCGTGCCTGCGCCAGGAGCGCGGCATCATCGGAGGAAGTGGTGGCGGGAATGGGCCGGGGACGCTTGGGCGCTTGCGGCGCCAGCCATTCAAACAACATTTGCATGGCTTTCATCAGGGATGGACAGGTTCGGGGTTCAGCCGTGCCGTAATCCGCTCCATTGCCGTAATCGTTTGTTCAATCTCCTCCGCCGTGGTCGCCTTGCCGAGCGAGAAGCGCACGGTGGATCGCGCGGCTTCCTCCGGCACGCCCATCGCGAGCAGCACGTGCGAGGGCACGATGGAGCCCACCATGCAGGCCGAGCCGCTGGAGGCGCAGATGCCTTCGAGATCAAGATTCATGAGCAGCCCCTCGCCGTCGAGGCCGGGGAAGCTGACGTTAAGCGTGCCCGCGAGGCGACGCTCGTGATCACCATTGAGAATGGCGGTCGGAAAAGCCGCATGAATCCCCTCCCACAACCGGTCGCGCAGCGCGGCCTGGCGGACCTGCTCGGGGCCGACCTCCTGCAGCGCCAGCTCCGCCGCGCGGGCCAGCCCGGCAATCGACGCCACATTCTCGGTGCCGGGGCGGCGCTCGTTTTCATGCGAGCCGCCGAATTGAATTTTCTGAATCGAAATGCCGCTGCGCAGGTAGAGCATCCCCACCCCTTTCGGGCCGTAAAATTTATGGGCGGTGATCGAGATCGCATCCGCATCCCCGGCGCGCACTGGCTGCTTGCCGAAAGACTGGATCATGTCGCTGTGCAGCAGCACGTCGTGCTCGCGGCAGAGCTCCGCAATTTCGTCGAGTGGTTGAATGACGCCGGTCTCGTTGTTGGCGGACATGATGGAGACCAGCGTGGTGTCCTCGCGCAGCGCGTCGCGCAGCATCTGCACATCGATCAAGCCGCGATGATCCACCGGGAGATGCGTGACGCAAAAATCCTCGTGCCGCTCCAAATATTCAAACGCCTGCAACACCGCATGATGCTCGGTCGCGCAAGTAATCAGCCGCTTTCCTTTTTCCGCCCGCGAACGCGCGAGGCCGAGAATCGCCAGGTTGTCCGCCTCCGTGCCACCACCGGTGAAGATGATCTCGTGCGGGCGCGCGCCCAGCAAACGCGCCAGCCGCTCCCGCGCATCATCAATCGCCGCGCGCGCCTCGCGCCCCGCCTGATGAATGCTGGACGCATTGCCAAAATGCGTTTCGAGATACGGACGCATCGCGTCGAGCACCTCGGGGGCGAGCGGCGTGGTGGCGTTGTAGTCGAGATAGATCACGCCGCTACTCTAGCGCAGCAAACGAAGGAACTGAAAAGGAATTTCCACGCGCAAAAATTCACCACCAAGGCACCGAGCAAAAATATTTCACCACGAAGATCACGAAGGACACGAAGCTTTTGCCTTCACCTCGTTGCCGCGCTTGCGTTCCCAAAAAGTCGAAGGCTAAATTTTCCTCTCAACTCTCATCCCTCAACTCTCAACTTCTTCGCCTAAGCGTCGAAGAGTTGCGGCGGCTGGCCGGTGCATTCGAGCACGGAGTGCCAGAGCTCGCCCTCGGGATCCACTTTGCGGCGCCCGTGCGTGATGAGATTGAGCGGCAGATGCACGAACGTGCCATGCCAGCGACCGACCAGCATGTCCGTCTTGCCCGCCATCGCGGCGTGCACCGCATTCTGGGCGAGGCGTGCGCAGAAAACGTTGTCCTGCGCCCCGGCGGGAACGCTGCGAATCGTGTAGCTCGGATCAATATACTTGAGGTTGCACTCCATCCGGCGCTCTTTGAAGAAGGCGTTGATCTTGTCCTTCAGGAACAGGCCGATGTCGCCGTACCTTCTGATTGCCCGAAGCATCGGTGCCACCACCGCTGGAATTAATGAGATGCTGCCCCGCGCCTTCCGCGACGACAATCACCGCGTGCTTGCGCTTGGCGAGCCGGTAGCGCAGCGCTTCCAGCAGCCCGCGCTGCCCTTCAAGCTCGAATGGCACTTCGGGGATGAGCACAAAATTCACGTCGTTCCCCGCCAGCGCTGCAAAGCAGGAGATGAAGCCGGAATCGCGGCCCATCAGCTTCACCAGCCCGATGCCATTCATGGAGCCCTGCGACTCGGTATGCGCACACTTCACCGCCGTGACCGCCTCGGAAAAAGCGGTCTCGAAGCCGAAGCTCTTGTCCACATACATGATGTCGTTATCGATCGTCTTCGGGATGCCGATGATGCTCTTTTTCAAGCCGCGCGCCGCGACTTCCTTGCTCATGGCGTCGGCCCCGCGCAGCGTGCCGTCCCCGCCGATGACGAAGAGGATGTCGATATTCATCTCCTCAAGGATATCCACCATCTCGCTCACATTCTGCGGACCACGGGAGGTCCCGAGAATCGTGCCGCCGAAGGTATGGATGCTCGCCACGTTATCGGGCTTGAGGAAAAGCGGGGTGTGGCCGTAGCGCGGGATGAGCCCCTCGTAGCCGTAGCGGAAGCCGTAGATGCGCGTGCTGCCGTAGCGGTAGTAGAGTTCCATCACGATCGCGCGGATCACATCGTTCGACCCCGGGCAGAGACCACCGCAGGTGACGATGCCCGCAGTCACGCGCGACGGTTCAAAGAAAATTTTCTCGCGCGGCCCAGCCAGCTCGAAGCTGACCGGCGAATTGAAAACGGTGGAAGGGTCGTTGGCGTTGAACTTGTCCTCAAAAAGAACGCGCTCATCGTCGGTGCGGAATTTTACCCCCACCGAGGTCAAATGACCGAGTGGCGAATCGATTTCTGGAAGCCCCAGTGAAGTAATCCCTGTATCCATGTCGGGGGAAGGGTGTGCCACATTGACTACAGGACAGCAAGCGGGAAAGCGGACGAATCACCAAAAACCGGCGTGAAGAATGCTCCTGATGCGGTTTAGATCGGGCTCACGAATTGCAAAACAGAAGGCAAAACCACGCCTTTCCGCGCGGAGCTTCCCCGTCGCGCTGTAGCCACGGCCCTGTGGGCCGTTGGGGAAGAACGGGCCATGGAATCGCAGCGCTCTTCCAGTTCCGCAGCGTAATTGGTTCTTACCTTGGAACGAGCTTTTTGTGGGAGCATCGTCTTTCCCCAACGGCCCACAGGGCCGTGGCTACAGCGCGGGCAAAGCATGGACCGCTTTCATGACTGGAAGGACCTGCTTGGAAATTCGTGAACCCGGCCTAGCCAGGCGGAAGCAAGCCACAAACCACGGAGGACATGGAGATGGAAGAGCGGCGCCAAACCCAACTTTCACGCCGGATCTTGCTCGTGCTCCTGGGCCTGCCGGTTCCGCATCCGGCCAATCCTTTTCATCCGGCTCAAAAATCTCCGTCCCCACAAATTCGCGCCGCTTGGCAATGAACCGAAAATGTGTTTCAAACAACTCATGGAGATTTCGATGCGACGGCTGATACTTTTAACCATCCTTACGCTGGGCATGATGGGAATGAACGGGCAGGCCCAGGAAGTCAGAAAAGCGACCGCCGCCTCCGGCGTGACCAAGACCAAGACCGGCACCCTCATCGCGCCCCCTGCCCCGGCGGTAAACGTCCCTTCCGGAAAAATCTCCCAGCACGATCTCGCCCGTTTCCTCGCCGGTCTCATGCCCAGCGATCCCTATCTCGCGAAGCTGGCGGGTTCCGCCGCCTGGCAGAGCTATTCGCTGAACATGGCGAGCGGCTTCGGCCGGCTCGACATGCGTGCCCTGCAAAAGGTGCGCGCCTTTTCCGTCGCCCAGCTCGGCGGCGTCGGCACGAAGGGCGTCTTCTATCCCTTCAGCGGCCCGGATTTCACCTACGTCTTCAGCATGTTCCCCAAGGCCCAGGTCTATGTCCTCTGCGGCCTCGAACCGGTCGGCACCATCCCCGATCTCTACAAGCTGCAAGCCGGGCAACTCGATGACGCCCTGCGCGGCCTCAACCAATCCTTCAAGACACTCTTCGAGGCCGGTTACTTCGTGACCAAGGACATGCGGACCGACTTCGCCACCAACCCGCTCAGCGGCACCATCCCCGTGCTCTACGTGATGCTCGCGCGCATGGGCCAGCAGATCCAGAGCGTCGAAATGGTCCCGCAAGGCGTGAAATTCACCTTCAACGAAGTCGGCGTCAAAGAACAGCGCACGCTCTACTACCTCAGTTCCGATCTTTCCAACGGCGGCCTGAGCAAGGACAAGCTCCCGCTCAAGCTCGCTCACGCCAGCGGCGCCGATACCGTTTACGTGAAGTCCGCCTCCTATCTCATGCACATCGGCGACTTCTCCGCGATCCGCGACGCGCTGCTCGGCGAGTTCCGCGCCATCCTGCAGGACGACTCCGGCATCCCCTACAAAAACTTCGACCAGAGCAAATGGTCCTGCCGCTTCTACGGCAGCTACGCCCCGCCGCTCCGCATCTTCCTGCAAAACTACCAGTCCGATCTCGCCGACGTTTACAAGCGCGGCGGCTCCTTCGCGACGCTCGATTTCGGCGTCGGCTACGCCTACAATCCTAAGACTGCCAACCTCATGCTGGCGGTGAAGAAGTAGCTCCTAACTTCATAAGCGACCTTCATGACGCCCATTATCGTCGGCAGCCAAGAATCCGCTGGATCATTCGGGAAATAAGCGGCTTTTCAATTTCTCCAATGGAATTCCACTCTTAGGATTCAGCCGAAAATCTTTCATACGCTGCTCCAGAACCTCGTCCTCGTCTTTCGGGAAGCACGGCTCGTCCGCCATCGCCTTCTGAATCACCATCTGCCTTTCGATAAAAGAAAGCTTTGGAATCTCCTCCAGAATTTCGGTTAAATTCATTGCGCCCAGTTTGTTAAAGATCCAGCAACTGGAGAAGAGCGTCCGGCGTCATTCCATGGTGCAATGCCACCCCTTTGAGAATCGACGAGAAAGTTCCCGGTTTGAGCGGGCTATGATTGGGAACCACCTCGTGGTGTTCTCCATCTCTTTGAGTGGTAATCCGGATGTGCGAACCACGCTGCCGGGAAACCTCATAGCCCAATTTCCGCAGCGCCTTGATCAACTGCGTAGCGGACACATCGCGCGGCAGCTTCATCGAGCAAATACTTCGTCGCGGACAAAATGGAGGCGGATGATTTTCGGTGCGTCCATGCTTTCATCAAAAAAACAATCCACCGCCTCGCGCACTGCGGCACGCAATTCCTCCACGGTATCCGCCTCCGTATGAATCCCAAATCCGAGTGCCGAAGCCGTGTAGCCACCGGCTACTTCATCTTCACGCACATCAAAGATAATCTCGCTCATGGAACTGGATTTTACCCTTCCAGCAGCCAACACGCAAGCAGGAGGATTGACAGCCGGTAATCAGCCCTTGCGAACTTTCGAAAACTTGAACGCACTCGGGCACAGCGCCTGCACTTCGCACTCCGCGCAATCGGGGTTGCGCGCATAACAACGCCGACGACCGTGCCAGATGAGCCAGTGGCTCAGGATCGCCCACTGGTCACGCGGGACAATTTTCATTAACTCCTGCTCGATCTTTACCGGGTCTTTCTGCCTGGTGAAGCCGAAGCGCTGCGAGAGACGGGCAACGTGGGTGTCCACGACCACGCCTTCGCTCAGATTGAAGGCGTCGCCGAGCACGACGTTGGCCGTCTTGCGACCAACCCCGGCAAGGGCCACCAGGGCGGGCAGACTGGCCGGGACTTGGCCGTCGTGATGAGCGATCAGATCCGCCGCCATGCTGCGAATGTTCTTCGCTTTGCTGCGAAAGAAACCGGTCGTCTTGATGAACGACTCCAGTTCCTCCTGCGAAATCGCCGCGTAATCCGCCGCCGTGGTGCAGCGGGCGAAGAGCGCAGGCGTGACGATATTCACCCGCTTGTCGGTGCATTGTGCGGAGAGAATGACCGCGACCAGGAGCTGGAGCGGATTCTCATGCACGAGCTCGCAATGCGCGGTCGGGTAGGTGCGCGCCAGGACTTCGAGGATGGACCGGGCGCGCTCCGCTTTCGTCATTATTGGGCGTGTTGCTTCGCTTCGGCGGCGTGCGGCGAATCCGGATAATCCGTCGCGAGTTGCTTGTAGAAGTCCTTCGCCTTCGAGAGCTGATCGGCCTTCTTCGCGGCGTCGGTGATATTCGGCGCCTGTTGCTCGATCAACTGCGCAGCCTTCCAGAGCCCCTCGGAAGCGGCCGGGGCCACGCTCTGGTAGAAGGCGGCGATCTTCGCATACTGGTCGATCGCGTCGTCGAGGTTGCCTTTCGCCTCCTGGATTTCCGCGCTCAAGAGCATGGAATTGGCACGCAATTCCGTAGTCGCATTAGGCGCGCGAATGATCGCGACCAGCTTGGTGATCGCGTCGTCGTACTGCTTCTGCTGGTATTCGCCGAGGGCAATGCCGTAGGTGGCATCGAGCAGCTTGGGCGACCACGGGTAGAGCGCCTTCAACTGGTCGAACTTCTGCGCGGCGTCGGTCACCTTGCCCTGGCTCTGCAACGCACGGCCCTGGCCGTAGATCGCCGTCGCCTGCGCCTCCTGCACCTGCGGCGGGGCCTTGGTGGGATCGCCACCGGGGTTCGGGTAATCGCGGGCCAGCTTTTGGAAGACGGCCATCGCATCATCGGCCTTGCCCTGGTCGATCAAGGCACCACCATAGAGATCGATATCGGCCGGCGCATAGACCAGCTTCTCATCATAGGCGGCTTTCATCTGCTCCAGCGCCTTCGCCTTGTCCTTGCCGTAGAGGAAGGAGGCGAGCGTGAAGAGCACCTTGCTCTTGACTCCGGCCTGGCTGTCGGACTTGCCGGCGAGGTCGGTGAAGTATTGCTCCACCTGCTCGTCGGTCTTCACCTTCGCATCGAGGAACATCTGCTGGTCCTTGAGCAGCGTTTGCAGGGCCAGCGCGGCGTTCTGGCTTTGCGGATAGCTCTGCAGCAGGCGTTCGCATTGCTGGATGCTGTCGTTCACGCTCTTGGTCCACACCTTGCGCTGGTCGTCGTTGAGCGCGAGGAAACGGCCCTGCGAATCGGCATACTGGCGGGAGAGTTCCGCCGCCTTGTAGAGCGCCTGGTCGGCCATCGGATTCGCCGGATGCTTGTCCACCATGTCGAGGTAGTTCACGATCGCATCGGGAATCTTCGAGGCGGAAATCTCCGTCTGCCCGAGTGAATCGTAGGCAAAGAAGAGCTTGTCGCTATCGGGATACTTGTCGATGAACTGGCGCATCGTATCGAGCATCTCGGCCGATTTCTGGCTCGCGGCGTAGATCTGTGCCATCTGGAAATAGGCGAAGGGCGCGACGTCCGACTTCGGATACTTCTCGGCGATCATCTTGAAGGTCGCGAGCGCCTTGTCGTTGTTATTGATCTTCTGGTAGGCGGTCGCCTCGGTGAAGACGGCGGCCGGCACCAGCTCGTTCTGCGGATACTTCGCGACGAAGGCATCCAGCTCGGTCAGCGCCGTCTGCACGTCGCCCTTTTGCAGGGTGAGCTGCCCGATCCAGAAGGCGGACTGCTCGGCCTGCGGCGTGCTCGGATAGGTGTCGATCACCTTCTTGTACTGCGCGAGCGCGTCGTCCACCTTGTTCGTATTGCGATCGATGTCGCCGATGCCGAATTCCGCGGCGGCGGCCAGCTCCGGCTTCGGGTTGGTGGTGAGGAACTTCTTGAAGACATCGAGCGCCTCGTCGTAGCGCTTCAACTGGGTGAGCGCGGTCGCCTGCTGGGCGAGGATGTCGCCGGTGAAGCGGCTGTTTGGATAGAGCGCGAGGGCCTCTTTGAAATAGGCGAGCGCCTTTTCGGGGTTGTTCATCGTCGGCGACGGATTCAGGTAAAGCGTGCCCATCACGAACGGAAGATTCTCCGCGATCGGGTCGCCCTTGAACTTCGCCTGGAAGTCACTGTAGGCCTTCTCGGATGGCTCGATCAGGTTCTGCGAGGCGTAGGTGAGCGTCAGGTAATAGAGCACCTGCTTCGTCTCATCGTCGGTCTCCGCGAAATTCTGCATCTGGTGAAACACCACGCGGGCCGCATTCGGCTGGTCCTGGAAGAAGAAGATTTCGCCCACCTTGATCGCCGCCGCCACCGTCTGGTCGGGACCGGATTGCAACGCCGCCAGCTTCGCGCCCTCGCGCTGCTGGATCGACTGGAGCCGGCGCAACATCACCGCATTCCCGGCCGCCTGGCGCATGCGCCCAAGCAACGAACCGAGCCGCGTCCGCTGCGCCGCGATCATGGCCTCCTTGCTGTCCACCAGCCGGTAGGCCGCGAGGGCCTTTTGGTAAATGGCCGCCTGCGCATCCCTGGCGCTGAAGCTCGCGAGATTGAGGAACGAATCGCCGAGCTGATAGGCGGCATCATTCGCCAGCGCGATATCCGTCTTCTTGCTCACGATATCGGCAAAGAAACGCTGGGCTTCGCTCATCTGGCCGGGCGCGGCCGTCTTGGCGGCGGCATCCTCGGAACGGAAGCCCAGGTTTGCCTGCGTGCTCAGGGTCAGCCCCAGCAGATACTGGCTGTCGAGAATCGTCTCGCTGGTCGGGAACTGGGCGAGATTGCGGCGCAGCGCGGTGGCCGCGTCGTCAAATTTATGGATCTGGTAGGAAGCCAGCGCCCGGCTGTAAACCACTGATTCCACTTCGTCGCCCTTCGGGAATTTTTGCAGATAGACGTCATACTGCTTGATCGCCGCCTCGTAGGCGTCGGTCTGCTGGGCACTGCCGGCCGGGAGCTTGCCCGCCTTGGCCGCCATCAACTGCGGGAGCAGCGCGTAGGCCATCTGCTGGATCTCGGGCGGCGCGGGCGGGCCGAGCACTTTTTGCAGCACCTCGATGCCCTTGTCGTAATCGCTGAGCAGGTAATCGAGATAGCCGAGACGGAATTGCGCCTCCGAAACGACCGGGGCGGTGGGGAAGTCCTGGAGCAACTGGGCGTAGGCGGCCGCGGCATCTTTCGTCTGCCCGGCATTGAAAAGATCGAGCGCTCGCGCGGCGGCCTGGTTGGGATCACTCTGGGCAAAAACTACCTGCCCCATGAGGCTGATAAACAGCGTACAGGTCAACGGAAGAGCTCTGAAGGAGAAACGTTTCATAGATGCGGAGTTCGTCACGATACAAAAGAGGACGGCGGCTTGCCACAGTAAATTAGAGCCCGTAAACAATCTTTAATGAGCCGATTTTTCCAGCCGCGTGATTTGATCATCGCCCTGCTTGCCGCCGGGCTGGCCCTCGCCCTGGCCGCCCTGTGGATGCGACCGGCTCCCGTGACCCCGGTCGCCGCACCTGCAACCACCCCGACCGCCCCCACGCCCCGGGCCACTCCCGATCTCGGGGGCCTGGAGCAATCGCTGGAAAAAGCCGCGCAAACCGCGCTGCCCGACCAGTCGCTCTCCAACGAGCAGATCACGGTCAAAGCCGGCGATCAAACCCCAGGCGACCGCGCCCACCAGATTGCCGATCTCGCGAATAAAATCGGCGGCACCGGCATTGTGACGATCACCAATGGGCGGACCGGCCTGCTCGCCCGCGTCCCCGCCGCACAAGCCGCGGACTTCTATCACCAGATCACCGGAAACCCCCTCCCCGCGGCCTCGGCTGCTTCCGGGGGCGACCAGTGGTTCGACATCACCGTAGAAAAATGATCGCCGTCTCCTTTGCCGTCTCCGATGAAAGCCGCGATTTCGCGCGGGAAGTCCACCGTGCCGCACTCCCCGTGCGCATCCTCCATACCGGGATGGGCCGGGAATCCACCCTGCAGCGGGGGAAAGCTTTTCTCGACTCCGGTCCTTTGCCGGCCTTTTTCATCAGCAGCGGCTTTGCCGGGGGGCTCGATCCGGCGCTGAAAGTCGGGGATATCGTGATCGGCACCAACTTTTCCGAAGCCAGCCTCGTGGCCAAACTACCCCCGGGCTCCCATCAAGGCCCGCTTTCCACCCAGGCCGCCGTCGTCGAAACCGGCGCGGCCAAGCATGCGCTCTTCCGGCAAAGCGGAGCCATCGCGGTGGATATGGAAACCGCCCACCTCCATGCCGAGTGCGCCGCCCGGGGCATCCCCCTACTCTCCATTCGCGTGATCAGTGACACCGCCACCCAGTCCATGCCGGTGCCGCAGGAAGTGTGGTTCGACTCGGTGGCCCAGAAGCCCCGCATCGCGTCCCTCCTCTTCTGGCTGGCCACGCACCCGGCCGCGATTCGTCCGTTCGTTCAGTTCGTCCAGGGCATCACTCTCGCCCGCAAAGAACTCACCCGGTATTTGCTGGAAGCATTACGAAGCCTCGCAAACTGATTACATTCATCGATTCGTATATTCAGATTGACTTATATTGATATCGGCCCATGCTGGCCACGTGGAGCTTGTCCAAATCTACCAATGCCTTTGTGAAGCCACCCGGCTGCGGATCATTCATCTGCTCACGCACGGGCCGCTCTGCGTCTGCCATTTCCAGAGCCTGCTGGAGGAATCGCAGGTCAAGATTTCGCAGCAGCTCGCTTATCTCCGAAAGCACGGAATGGTGGAAGCCACCCGCCATGCGAACTGGATGATCTACTCCCTCCCCGCCCGGCGATCCCCGGAACTGGAGGCCAATCTCAAGTGCCTGCAGGACTGCGCCCAGACCGATCCCCGTTTCCGCGCCGATTTGCGCCGCCTCGCGAAAATGAAAGCGGAATCCCAGTGGGTCGCCTCCGCCCTGGAAACCAAATGCTGCTGAGCCCCGCCACCGCTTCGACCATTTTATGAATCCACCCACCGTTCTCATTCTTTGCACCGGCAACTCATGCCGCAGCCATCTCGCCGAGGGCATCCTCCGGCACGCCGCCGGGGATCTGCTGAACGTGCAGAGCGCCGGCTCCAAACCCGCCGGCTACGTGCATCCCAAGGCGATCGAGGTCATGCGCGAAATCGGCATCGACCTCTCGGCTCATCACTCCAAGCACCTGAATGAGTTTCTCGACCAGCCCGTGGAAACCGTGATCACCGTGTGCGGCAATGCGGACCAGGTCTGCCCGATGTTTCCGGGACAGGTCAACCGGCACCACTGGGGATTCGACGACCCCGCGCATGCCACCGGCACGGAAGAGGAACAGCTCGCCGTCTTCCGCCGGGTGCGCGATGAAATCCGCCGCGTCTTCGAAGCCTACGCCGCCGGACGGCTCGACCAGAACAAGGCATGAGCCAAAGCGCAAAAGATCACACCAAAGAGTCTCCCTGGCCCTGGTTCATCGGCGAGATGGCGGGCACGTTTCTGCTCGTCTTTTTCGGCTGCGGCAGCGTGTGCGCGGCCATCCTGCACGGGGCCCAGGTCGGCATCTTTCAAGTCGCCATCGTGTGGGGAATCGGGATCGCGCTGGCGATTCATCTGACTGCGAGCCTGAGCGGCGCCCACTTGAATCCCGCCATCACCCTCGCCGCCGCTTGCTGGGCTGGCTTTTCCCGCCGGAAGGTCATCCCCTACCTTGCCGCGCAAATGCTCGGGGCCTTCGCCGCCGCCGCCATACTGCATCTGGTCTTTGCGCAATCGCTGGCCTCGTTTGAACAGGCAAATGGCATCGTGCGCGGGCAACCCGGCAGCGAGGCCAGCGCCATGGTCTTTGCCGAGTATTTCCCCAATCCCGGCGGCCATCCGCTGGCGGTCGGCCACACGGCGGCGATCTCTATCGGGCAGGCATTTACCGTGGAAGTGGTCGGCACAGGCATTCTCGCCCTCGTCATCTTCGGCCTCACCGACCCGCGCAACCGCGAGCGCCCCACCTTTCTGGCCCCGGCCCTCATCGGGCTCACGGTCACCCTGCTCATCTCCCTGTTTGGCCCGCTCACCATGGCCTGCTTCAACCCGGCCCGCGATCTTGCCCCCCGCCTTTACTCCAGCCTCGCCGGTTGGGGCTCAATTCCCTTCCTCACCAATGGCTCGGGCTGGCTCGTCGTCTATGTCATCGCCCCGATCCTGGGCGCTTTGATCGGGGCCGGGATTTGGAAAACCGTCCTCGCCCCGCAATACCGCCTCCGCCACGAGGAGCTGGTCTAAAAGTTGAGACTGGCGTGCGGGCGTTGAATCCGTATGCTGCCCGGTCCTATGCCTCGCATTTTATCTGGAATCAAACCGACCGGCCGCCTGCACATCGGCAACTATTTTGGCATGATGCGCCCTGCCATTGACTGGCAGGAAAAGGGCGAGGCCTTTTACTTTGTCGCGGATTACCACGCCCTGACCACCCTGCGCGATCCGAAGTTGATGCAGGAATACACCCGCGGCATCGCGGTGGATTTCCTTGCCTGCGGCCTCGATCCCGCCCGGGCCACCCTTTTCAAACAATCCGACGTCCCGCAGGTGTGCGAGCTCACCTGGATCCTGAGCACCCTCACCCCCATGGCCATGCTGGAAAACGCCCACGCCTACAAGGCCGCGATCGACCACGGCCTGCGAACGCGAGCTCGGGCTCTTCTCCTACCCGGTGCTGATGGCGATCGACATTCTCATCTACGACAGCGACATCGTCCCGGTCGGTCGCGACCAGAAACAGCACGTCGAGATCACCCGCGACCTCGCGGTCAAGTTCAACCGCACCTTTGGCGAGTGCTTCAAGCTGCCGGAGCCCAGCATCCTCCCCGAGGTGGCGACCATTCCCGGCCTGGACGGGCAGAAAATGAGCAAAAGCTACGGCAATACGATCGAGCTGTTCATGGAGGAGAAGGCACTCCGGAAGAAAATCATGAGCATCACGACCGATTCCACCCCGGTCGAGAGCCCCAAAGACCCCTCCCATTCATCCATCGTCGGCCTCTATAAACTATTCGCTACTCCTACGGAAGTTAAACAAATGGAAGATGACTTTAAAGCGGGCGGTATCGGCTACGGTGATTTCAAAAAAAGATTATTTGAACGAATTTGGGAATATTTCAGTCCAATGAGGGAGCGCAGAAATGAGCTACTTGCACATCCCGAATATATTGATAAAATATTACAGGATGGTGCCGATAAAGCGGTTGTGATTGCGGACAAGACTCTCTCACGCGTGCGCGAGGCAGTTGGACTCAATTAGCCTGAAAGGGCGGCCACGGAGGCGTAAGAAAATTGTAAAAGTAATTGCAAGCCAACAACAAATGACTATATCCACGGGGTTCATCCGGACACTGTGGAACACCCATTAGAATTATGATTAATAATCAAGAGCATTCAGAACGTCAATTCACCGAGCCGCTGGCCTCCGAGAAGATCGTAGTCGATCGCAAAGTTTTCTATCTCGATCTCCGCGAAAACGCCCGTGGTCGCTACTTGAAGATCACGGAAGACGTGGCCGGACGCCGCGACACCATCCTGCTGCCGGCTGAAGCTTTCCGCGACTTCGTGGAAGCCGCTGGTCGCCTGATCGATTTCGAGCAGACGCTCCGCCAGTAACTCCTTCGGTAATAGAAGGTTCTGCCGAGTGTAGTACCGAGCGTAGTAAAAGCCGCCCACTCCCAAAGGGCGGCTAACTTCCTGGAAAAACCGTCCAAAAGTTCAAATTGGACGCACAAAGGCTGGATCAGTGGCAGGTTACGTAACGGTGAGTGCCCTTCCAGCCATGCTGTGACTGCAAGACAAGAACGCCATCCGGTGGATTGTGCCTTTTTTTGGCTCTTCCCTCCCCCACTGGAAGCCAGATTCTTTTCAGTGATTTGAAGACCTCTCCCTTATCTCGCAAAGAGGGAGAGCCTGACTAAACTTTCCTCAGAAGCAACTGCGGTTGCTATAGCGGTCCAATATAAAGTGCATTGCGCGAGAATCGCTGCACGCGCCTTCCAACGATACCCCCGGTCGCGACCACGGCGATCCCGGAGTAATCACCAGCTTTTGCTGGAGCCTGCTTTAATTAGAGCATCTCTCGAAAGGAATTTCCGAATGAGTGAGGTTCGCAGCGGAGGCTTGAGGGCTGAAGGCCCGGCCTAACTCCAGCCCGGGGCCACGCCCCGGGGACCCCGGCCTCCCTTGATTTTTAGCTCTGAAGGGGCGTAAGAACCGCTCCATGGTTTGGACCGCCCTTTCAGGGCTGGGAAATGAAGAAGACCATGAGACCCGGGGCGTTGCCCCAGGCTTGGGCTGTGCCGCCCCGTTGGGGCTTTCGGAAATTACTTTCGAGAACCGCTCTAAGCCTGCTTCAATTCCGCGAAGAAAATCCGCCCGGCCGCCGTCGGCACCGAGGAGGACACCGTAATCAGCACCGTCTTTCCGATATGGCCGCTGGCGTGGTTCACCACCACCATCGAGCCATCGGACATAAAGCCGACGGCTTGATGCGGCTCACGACCTTCCTTGGTCAGCAGGATCTCCACCGCGTCGCCGGGGGCCACGCTACTGTTCAGCGCGCGGGCGAGATCGTTGATATTCATCACCGGCACCTGCTGCAGGCGCGCGATCTTGGCCAGGCTGACGTCGTTGGTGAGCAGCTTGGAGCCCAGCACTTTGGCGAGATTCACCAGTCGCGTATCGACCGGGATCCCCGGATCGGGCGGCGTTTCGTGAATCGACACGTTCATCTTCGGGCTGAACTTGAGGCGGCTCAGATTCTCCAGCCCCTTGCGTCCGCGGTCGCGGCGTTGGGAATCGGAGGAATCCGCCAGCAACTGCAACTCATCGAGCACAAAGCGCGGCACGATCAGTGAACCCGAAATAAACCCGGAATCCCGGATATCCTCCAGTTTCCCCTCGATCAGCACATTCGTATCCACCAGCACCGGCGTATCGAAAACGCCCGACTGCTGAAACCGCACGTAGGGGATGATCAACGCAAATTCATCCCGGTTGCTGCGCATCGCCAGCATCATTCCCACATAGCCGCACACCACATAGATCGAGAGGCTGATCAGCCAGCGCATATCGTTGGTCAGGTAAAAGAGAATCCCCGAGGAAAGCAGCAGCCACGTAAAAAGAAAGCCGAGGAACAACCCGAAGGTCGCCGAGGAAAATACCCGCAGCGAAATCCCCTTCAACAGTTGATCGCCCAGCACCACCACCAGCCCGGCCACCCCGCCGATCGCCCAACCACGCCACAGGGAATCCAGCATCTGGTCCCCGACCATCCCTCCGATAAGGGTGGTAAAAAGAATAAACAGAACCTGCAGCAAGCCGATCGTGCGAAGGGGGGTCATAGAAAATTAGCGTCCGGGCTTCTGCGCATCGCGCTTGGCCGCCGAATCCTTGTAGAATACCACCCCATGCTCGCGAATGTTACTAATAAACGCACGCAGATTGTCCGTGGTCTGCTTGTCGTGCAGCAGCAGGTGCAGCAGGCCGTTGCTGTTGTCGGTGGATTTCAGGAAATCCTGCGCCTGCGCGAAGACTTTGCGGAGATCGTCGATCGCCTGCCGCAGATCGCCCGCCGCCCCGTTGATCGTCACCATCGTCTTGTTCGCCTGGTCGATCGTTCCCTGCGCGTTCTTCACCACCGTATCCAGGTTCTTCGACATCGTGGTGAAATTCTCGGTCGTCGTCTTGAGATTGGAGATCGTCGTCTCGATGTTGCCCAGGTTCTTCTCGCCCAGCACGCCGTCCTTGATTTTCACCGTCACCACGTTGAGATCCTTGATCTCCTGCGTGAGCTGGTCGAGCACCTGCGCGCCCTTCGCCTGCAATTCATCGAGGCCCGGCTTCTTCTCACCGTCCACCTTCGCGCCCGGCTGGTAGTATTGCTTCGGATCGTCGGGGTTGAACTTGTTCGGATCGAAATTCACGTCCGGCACCACCTCCACGAAGCGGTCGCCGAGCAGCCCCGAGGAGCCGATTTGGAAATGGCTGCCGATCGGGATGTGCACGCTGTCCTGCACGCTCAGCGTCACCGCCACGCTGCCCACGTTCCGCGAAATCTGCGGCGTCTCGGTCACGAAGCCGATCCGCGCACCCGCCAGCTTCACGTCGGAGCGCTTGATCAACCCGTCGGCGCTCGAGAAGTTCACAATCAGCGGATAGGTGCCGCTAAAGCCCTGACCCACGCTGCCGAACTTGAAGACCATCACCGCGATAAACGCAAAGCCGATGGCCACAAACATACCGACCTTGATTTCGAGTGTTTTGTCGTCTCTGGTCATATCGTTATTAATCAGTCGTTTTCTTCCGAGTTTCCCTCGATGAAATTTTGAATCAGCGGGTCCGGCGAGGCGCGCAGCTCATCCGCCGTGCCCTTGAAATAAATTCGCCCTTCGTGCAGATAGGCAATCTGGTCCGCCACGTGAAAGGCGCTCTTCATATCGTGCGTCACCACGATCGAGGTCACCTGCAGCCGCTTTTGCAGGCGGCGAATCAGCCGGTTGATGCTATCCGACATCACGGGATCGAGACCGGTCGTCGGCTCGTCGTACAGAATCCCCTCCGGCTGGCTCACGATCGCCCGGGCCAGGCCCACGCGCTTGCGCATGCCACCGCTCAGTTTTTCCGGCATCTTCTTCTGCTCGCCCGCGAGGTTCACCATCTCCAGCGCCTCCGCCACCCGGCGATCAATCTCCGCCGGATTCCTGACCCCGATTTCCTTCAGCGGAAAGGCGACGTTCGTCTCCACGTTCATCGAGTCGAAGAGCGCGCCGCTTTGGAAAAGAATCCCCACCTGCTTGCGCACCGCCGCCAGCTTGCGCTCGCTCAGCTTCGTCACGTCCACCCCATCCACCAGCACCTCGCCCGCGGTCGGCTGCATCAGGCCGATGATGTGCTTGAGCAACACGCTCTTGCCACTGCCGCTGCGCCCGATCACCACCAGCGTCTCGCCCCGGCGGATGTCGAGATCGATCCCGCGCAGCACGTGCTGCCGCCCGAGCTGCTTGTGCAGCCCGCGAATGCGAATGAGAAAATCGTCCTTGGTCTTTTCGCTCATACGCCGGCGGGGAAGATTGCGTTCAAGAGCAGGGTCAGGAACAGGTTGGTCACCAGAATCGCCAGCGAGCCGATCACCACCGCCTCGGTCGGCGCGCGGCCCACGCCTTCCGCACCTTCCTTGGCATTCAGCCCTTGGTGGCAGCTCACAAACACGATCAGCAGCGCGAAGACGAAGCCCTTGCTCAGCGCCATCTTGATATCGCGCAGGCCGGTAAAAGTGAGCATGTAATCGAGATAATACGCGCCCGAAATCTCCAGCAACTTCACGCCCATGAAGTAGCCCGCGACAATGCCCAGCCCCACGCACTCCGCCACCAGCAGCGGCATCGAAATCATCATCGCCATCACGCGCGGAACCACCAGGTAATCCACCGGATACACCCCGAGCGCGCGTAACGCATCGATCTGCTCGGTCACCTTCATCGTCCCGATTTCCGCCGACATCGCCGCGCCGACGCGCCCCGCCACCATCAGGCCGGTCAGCACCGGCCCCAGCTCACGGAACATCGAGACCGCGACCACCGCCCCCACCGCCGTATCCATCCCCAGCCGGTGAAATTGAAAATACGTCTGCGCCGCAAACACCGCCCCCGTAAACCCCCCGGTCACCAGCACCACCAACTGCGAGCGAAACCCGACCTCCAGCAGTTGCTTGAAAAAGAGCCGCCAGCGAATCGGCGACGTGAACATCGAGCGGAACGAATCCACGGCCAGCATCACCAGCTCTCCAAAGTAGCCGAAGAAAGAGAGCGCCGTGCGCCCGGTATGACGGATTAGTCCCTGCATGCAGGCGCACAATTAAGCGGCTGCGCCCCCATTGCGCAAGCCCCGGGGACAGAAAGCCACAGAGATCACCGAGGCCACGGAGAAGAAAAGGAATGAACCGGGAGCGCCAGCCGACAAAATCACCTCCGTGATCTCTGTGTCCTCTGTGGCTAAATCCCGCCTAGTGCTTGATTCGCAGCGGCTGCGTCTTGCGCCGGAGGTCGAGCTCGGGCGGGATGGAACCCACCACCCGGGCCGAAAGGCCGATGCGATCGAAAACCCCGAGGATCTCCTGCAGCGAAAGCGTCGGCTCGTCGAACTCCATATAGACGATGTCGTGATTACTATCCACCTTATACCGAAGGCCCACGACCGTCTCGAATTGATGGTCAAGTTCCAGAATCTTTTCGAGATTCCTTACGCCGCTGGCATAGACTTCGAGTTCGATCATAATATTCAGGTGGGAATGTGCTTACATCGTAAACCCCGAAGGCAACGATGGAAAGTGATTTTTCGTCCAGAGCCAAGATTGGGGGAATTTTTATCAATTAGCCCCGGTCTAATCGTCCTTGCACCTCCTGCTGATCGCGTTTAATTAGCCGTGCGGTTGGAAATTTCCTGTGGCGTGTGAATGCGTGGCCCCCAGCGGTATTGAGGCATGAGCAAATTGCGGCGTGGAACGATTTGCCCACCGGGAAGCTTTGCGTCCGCCCCCGTCCTTCGCTCTCCCTTTCGCCGTTCCCCGCTCCATCCCCCGGCGCCCCTCACCCCCTTTACGACGACTCGTCGTAGGTCACTTCCCCACATCTTGCGTCGTCCCCGTGCGAAGGCATGCGCCCCGCATTTTTCCAACCCAACCCTTTTCAACGGAGATCTCATGAAACCTTTTCTGAAGCAAAATCAGCCCCTCCCTGTCTGGAGGGGTCTTTTCCTTATTGTCTTACTACTGGCCCTCGGCTGGAGCCGTGGCCATGCGCAGGTCATTACCGATGGCAGCTTTGACAGCCTCATCGGCGGCATCATTCCCACCGGCAGCGTCCAGCAGCCCCCCGTCATCGGTGGCGGCACCACCATGCTGGCCGTCGGCCCCTGGAACCTGTCCTCCACCGGTGCCAATCTCACCACTGGCCCCGTCGTCTCCATCGGCGCCACCAGCCCCAGCGGCTATGGCGGCGGCAACGATGCCTCGATCAGCTTCGGCGTGGCGATCAGCGGGGAATCGGGATTGCTGAGCCAGAACCTCACCGGCTCGCTCCTCTCGGGGCAGACCTACACGCTGGACATCGCAGTCGCCGTCGGCAGTGTCCTGGGAACGTTGTCCTCCACGTTCTTCACCCTCACCTCGGGCAACACCACCGTCGCCCAAATCAGCAGCGACACCATCCTCGCCGCGCTCTCTTCGCCCAACGCGTTTCAAACCGTGTCCACCACGTTCACCGCCGACAACAATTACAGCAACCTGCTCCTGACCATCAGCGTGAACGCCACCGGCCCGCAACTGGCGACGACGTATTATTTCGACAACCCGTCGATCACCGCCGTGCCGGAAGCCCGGGGCCTCACCCTCGCCCTGTCTTCCGGCGCGCTACTGCTGCTGCGGTGGCGACGATTGGTTCCGGCCAATTGAGGACTGTTCTCCGACAAAATCCGTGGAGTGGCGCCAGCCGACGAGGCCTAGTTTTCCTCGTGAAAACCAATGCCCCCAATCCACCCCCGCTGCTGGAAACGCAGACCTTCGATATCGAAGACAGCGAGGACGTGATGAACCTCGCCCGGCAGCTCATCAACGGTGAGCATCCCGGCATCCTGTGCACGATCGACGAGAACGGCTTTCCCCGGTCGCGCTGGATGTCCACGCTTTCCTTCGAGGAAATGCCCGTCTTTTACAGCCTCACCTCCGCCGACAGCCGCAAGGTGCGGGACATCAACCGCTACCACGGCGTGAGCTGGATGTTTTTCAACCAGGACATGAGCCTCGTCCTCAACCTCACCGGCACCGCGCATGTCCGCTCCGATGCCGGCATCCTGCGCCGGGTGTGGAAACAAGTCCGCGATTTCTCCCACGCCTACTTTTTGAACCACTGCACCGAAGGGCCGGGCTTCGTGGCGATTGAGACCCACGTCGAACGCATCGAGTGCAACTCGCCCAAAAACGGCCTGCGCTTTACACTCGACCTGCCTGCGGTTCAATAAATCGATTCAACCGGGGAATCATCGCTCCACTGGAGTCTTTTCCGGACCGTCCTGGCGTCGCGCCCGCCCGCCGTCATTCGTCATTCGTCATTCGTCATTCGTCATTCGTCATTCGTCATTCGTCATTCGTCATTCGTCATTCGTCATTCGTCATTCGTCATTCGTCATTCGTCATTCGTCATTCGTCATTCGTCATTCGTCATTCGTCATTCGTCATTCGTCATTCGTCATTCGTCATTCGTCATTCGTCATTCCGCTTGCCCGCCGCGTCATTTCCTTTTAGCAAGACATCCAGCCGCTCAAATGCTCCGTCACCCGCCTAGCTCTTGTCTTCCATGATCTCCCTCCTCAGCGGCCAGCGCGTCCTCATCGTCAAGCCCAGCTCGCTCGGCGACGTCGTCCACACCCTGCCCGTCGTCCACGCGCTCAAGCGCGCGCGCCCCGATCTCCAGCTCGACTGGCTGGTCAATCCCGAGTGGGCCCCGCTCCTCGAGGGCAACCCCGATCTCGACCACGTCCTGCACTTCCCCCGCAGCCAGTTCCGCGGCCTCGGCGGCCTCTTCCGGCTCAAGCAATGGCTGCGCGAAACCAGTTTCCCACAACCCGATCTCGCGCTCGATTTCCAGGGCCTCACCCGCAGCGCCCTCCTCGCCCGCTTTGCCGGGGCGCAGCACATCCACTGCCTCGGCGACGCCGAGCTCCCCGCCCGCCTGCTCGCCACCCACGTCGTCCCCGCGCGCCGCCATGCCGAGCACTCGATCGACCGCTACCTGCGCCTCATCCGCGATCTCGGGATCGAAGCCCGCGAGCCGCTGCCCACCCCGCTCCCCGCGGGCGTCGAAGTGCCCGATGTCCCCACCACGCCCTTCCTGCTCATTCACCCCTTTTCCCGCGGCCACGGAAAATCACTGCCGGTGGAAACGCTCACCGCCCTCTGTCAGGCCCTCAGCGATCTCCCCATCGTCATCGCCGGTCGCAGCGACATCCCCTTCATCGCCCCCGCCGGTTGCCACCAGCTAACCAACTTGCTCAACCGCACCACGCTGCCCCAGCTCATCTGGCTCATCCGCCGCGCCGCTTACACGCTGAGCGTCGATAGCGGCCCCATGCACATCGCCTCCGCGATCACCGACCGCCTCCTCGCCCTCCACACCTGGAGCGATCCCCGCCTCGTCGGCCCGCACCATCCCCACGCCTGGATCTGGAAAGGCCGCACCTTCTACCGCGCCGATGCCGGCCCACAAATCGGCACGCTGCCCAGCGTCATCCCCACCCCTGCCGACGCCCAGTCCTTCGCCAATCACCTCCGGGCGCAATGGCCTGGGTGATTCGCTTTTTGAACCCTCCTTCACCAACTTCCATCCGCGACCGGCTGACCGATCCGCTCCTTTTCGCCAGCCTTGCCGTAGGCTGCATCCTTGCGGCCTGCTGGTTGACCTATTCTGCCGGCCGGTTTCTGGACTATTTGGATTATTTCCTCTCCCTGTTCCCTTTCCTCGCTGGCCTGCTCTTTGCCGCTTATACCGTCGTCCTCCTCCTGGTGGGACTTTTCCCCAAAGCCCGCCGCAGGTATTCTTTCCTGGCTTTGGGACTGATCGCTCTCATCCCTTTGCTGTTTCACGACTGGTATATGATGGGCCTGCGCGACTGGGTGCGTTCCCAGTTCACCATCGACGAATTGCGGACCATGGCCGCCAGCGTATCCAAGCTCGATGCCCCGACCGCGCAAAACGGACCAACCCCGAGTCCATCCGATCCACTATTACCGATCCAAAAATTCTTTTACGCCAAAGACCTCACCAGCCTCCCACATTTCGAAATCCTCGCCCGCCACGCCGCCCGCGTGTCCGTGCGGGACACCGCCGTATCCTTTTATTGGGGAAGCGCACTCGCCGGTCATTGGGGCATCATCATCCAGCCTCCATCCGTCCAAAAAGAAGACCGGACCGCCTATCTTTTTCTTCAACCGGATATCGCCATCTGGCGAACTGGTGATTAGCCTTGTTTCAGTAAATAAACGCCCCAGCCTAAAAGTATCGCCACTGCCAGAAGACGTTGCCACCCGATTAGCGGTCGTTCCTCCGACTCGATTCTCAACCAGCTGGTGACATCCCACCCTCTGCTCGTAGTGACTCGACCAAATAGACACCAGATTCCAAACAAAATCAGTCCAATCCCAAACTGATGATCACTGATCTGGAAGCCATGATCATTCGGATCATGAAATTCGAGCGACCAGGAAAGTGAGAAAAGCAGCCATTGCATCGACAAAGATTTCAGCACGTCCCATGCCGTTTGCGTGAGGACCCGAATCCCTGCGAGTCACGCCCGAAACAAAACCATCCCCAACGCCCCACCGAGCAAAAACAACACCGCAATCTCGCTCAAATCCGCCCGCGGCGTCCCGCCCATGATCGAAGTCACCACCCCCAGCACGAGCAAAATGCCCATGCAGCCAAAAGCGCCTTTCATGAAGCCCCGCACATAGCTTCGCTCCTTGCCCGGCACCGTGCCCCGAATCGGATCATGCGCCACCCCGCCCACCCAATACCCGCAATTCCGGCAGGAATCATCCGGGTCATCATTCTCTTCATCGCATTCAGGGCAGGTCCACATCGTGCTCAACCCAAAGCCATCCCAACGCCCCGCGCAAGCACGAGCCGATTCCATATGGCCTTTTCTTCCGCGCGTGGACCGAAAGTCATGCCGACAGAGTTTAACCGCGGATGACGCTGATGATTACGGATGAAAGGCCAGCCCATCCGTGTAATCCGTGTCATCCGCGGTTAAAAATAGACCGTCTCCACCCTTCACCCCTTCACCCCTTCACCCCTTCGTGTGCTTCGTGTCCTTCGTGGTGAAATCTCCCCCTCTTGGCGTCTTGGCGTTTAACGAAGTTGTCTTTGGACCAGCGAAAAGCATTCGTTCATCTCGCTTCGCTCGGTTGGGCGGTAAATTCCTCCCTTATTCTTGGTGCCTTGGTGCCTTGGTGTCTTGGTGGTTAACCCCGCCCCGGTTCACATCGTATATCCCGGTCGCTTGTAGAGCTGCTCCGGTTTCCCCACGATCTCCGCCCGGTAAAGCTGCGCCCAATCCTGCGGCTGAACCTCCTCAAAGGAAACTGACACCGCATCCTCCTTCGACAGCAGCGTCTCCATCACCGCCCTGGTAATCTGCCCGGCCAGCGCCGTCTTCTGCTCCTCGGTTTTTCCCGGGTAAAGTTTGATAATCACGTGTGGCATATCGTTTCTCCGTTAGTCTTTCCGATACTGTTCATCGCTCACCTTTTCCAACCACTCGACGACGCTCCCATCAAGCACTTCACCAATCGCGATATGCGTCATCGCCGTCGTCGGAGAAGCGCCATGCCAGTGCTTCTCCCCCGGCGCGATCCACACGATATCCCCCGGACGAATCTCCTCCACCGGACCACCCACCTGCTGGGTCCAGCCCAGCCCGGCGGTCACGATCAGCGTCTGCCCCAGCGGATGCGTATGCCACGCCGTGCGCGCCCCGGGTTCAAAGTCACCACCGCCCCGCTCACCCGGGCCGGTTCACTCCCCTTGAAAGGCGAGTCGATGCGAACAGTGCCCGTAAACCAGTCGGTCGGGCCAGGATTGGATGGCTGCGAGCCATTGCGTTGAATTTGCATAAGGTTGTTTTTCTTAATCAGCGTTTAGTTGGAATCAGTTCACAAAGTTTGTCTGGTCCCGCCCCGGATGAGGCGTCAAAAATTAGCCTGCCTCCACGCAGTGGTCACTCGGGCGCTTGTTCCAGCCTTTGCGCTGTTGCGCAATAGCGCCTTTCATCCTTCGCCCATCCGGTTGCCCGATAAATAACCACGCACACCCGGCTGTCCCCAATCCCGAGAGCGCCACCACCCAGCCCAGCGGCCACGGTGTGCCGTCGGCAAAGACTCCCACCAGCAGCGAGCCCAGGATTCCGCTCCCGTATTGCAAAGCACCGACCAGCGCGGAAACCGCCCCCGCCCGCTCGGGAAAGCCCGCCAGCGCGCCAGCGATCGAATTGGCAACAATGAAGCCGGTCATCGAGATAAAGACGAACAGGGGCCCCGCGAGACCGGCGATGCCCTACCGGTACGCGCATTCACCACCAGCACCAGCGCGGCCACGGCGGCGCCAGTCGTCCCGAGGCGGAGCAACCGCGCGATGCCATGGCGCGCCACCAGCCTGGCATTCACCAGATTCGCCGCCATGATCCCCACGATGCCGAGCCCAAAGAGCAGGCCATACGCTTGCGGCGGCACGTGATAATAGCGGATGTAGGTGAACGGCGTGCCCGCGATGTAGGCAAACATTCCACCATAGAAAAAAGCGCCCGCTCCGGCATAGCCCATGAGCCGCTTTTCCCGGATGAGCAGCCCGTAATCCGCCAGCGCCTGCCCGAGCGGCTCCCGGTTTCGCCGTTCGCGGGCAGCGTTTCCGGCAACGCCAGCAACAGCGCCAGCGTCGCGAGTCCCACGCCGACCAGCGTCCAGAAGATCGCCCGCCAGGAGCCCAGCGCCAGGATCTGTCCGCCTACGGTGGGTCCCAGCAAGGGCGCAATCGCCATCACCGTCATCAGCGTGGACATCATCTGCGCCGCGCGATTCCCCGTATAGAGATCGCGGACCATCGCCCGCGCCAGCACCACGCCCGCACACGCTCCGACCGCCTGCACCACGCGCCAGCCGATCATCGCCCAGGCGCTGCCCGCCAGGGCACAACCCGCCGAGCCAATTGCAAAGAGCGCCAGCCCCAGCGCCACCGGAACGAGGCGTCCATACCGGTCACCCAGCGGCCCCCAAAGCAATTGCCCGAGACTGAACCCGACGAGATACCCCGAGATCGTCCACTCGATCATTCCCGCCTTCGTACCAAACGACGCGCCGATGGCCGGCATCGCGGGCAGGTAAAGATCCGTCGAGATCGAGGCAAAGCCCATCAGCAGGCTGAGAATGATCAGCACCCCAGCCATGATCGTGCTTTCTCGTCGTTTTCAGATTTTGCGCCATCGAAGTTTCGTTTCCCGCCCGTGGCCGGCGCGCGAAATCGCGCGCCGGCCCGGGCAACGGGATTTAGCGCCCCACCAGCTTTTGCATATTTCGCATAACGCGCACCCTGCACTTCGATCCCAGCCAGCGCCTCGGTGATGGTTTGCGAAGATCATCCTGAGTCAGCACGACCTCGGCAGCACCGAGATTTTCCTCCAGCCGATGCAGCTTGGTCGTGCCCGGAATCGGGACAATCCACGGCCGCTGCGCCAGGAGCCACGCCAGCGCGATCTGTGCCGGCGTCGCACTTTTTTCTGCCGCGACGCGCTACAAGAGATCCACAAACGCCTGGTTCGCCGCCATGGCATCGGGCGAGAAGCGCGGGACATTGCTGCGAAAATCGTAGCGGCAACTTGGTGTCCTTGCCCATCGCGCCTGTAAGAAAACCTTTGCCGAGCGGGCTATACGGTACGAAGCCAATGCCGAGTTCGTCGCAGATCGGCAGCATTCCTGTCCGGCGCACGCCACCACAGCGAATATTCGTTCTGCAGCGCCGCAACGGGCTGCACGGCGTGGGCACGGCGAAGCGTCTGCACGCCCGGCTCCGACAGGCCGAAATGCTTGACCTTGCCCTCCGCGATCAACTCCTTGACCGTGCCGGCCACGTCCTCGATCGGCACGTCGGGATCGACACGATGCTGATAGAGCAGATCGATTGTCTCGATCCTCAGCCGCTTCAGCGAACCCTCAACCGACTTCGCGAATACGCTCGGGGCGGCTGACCGGACCCCAGTCTCTCCGCCCGGTCCGCGATCGATGTCGAAGCCGAACTTGGTTGCGATGACGACCTGATCCCCGCGAACGGACCAAGCGCCTCGCCGACCACCTCTTCGTTGACGAACGGGCCATAGACCTCCGCCGTGTCGAAGAAGGTGACACCCCGCTCGACCGCCGCGCGGATCAGCGCGATTCCACTCACCTTGTCCACCGCCGGCCCCAGCCCAAAACTAAGCCCCATACAGCCCAGGCCGAGGGCCGAGACTTCCAGATCATTTCCAAGTGTGCGTTTTTGCATGATGTAGTTCCTGTTTCGTAATTAAACGTGAACCCACCCTACGCCGCGCTTCTGGAGCCGTCGCCCCGGCTCTTGCTCCCACTGTTGTGATCTTGCTCGAAAATCCAGCGCCTCAGAGTAACGCCCTCTTTAACGCGCCTGAATCACAATCGAACTCGCATCCAACCCCTCCGCATCCGCGCGCAGGATAATGCTCCCCGCACCACCCGTCGGACGCAGGATCGCCAGGCACCGGCCCTCGAACGTCGTGCACACCGGCTCGCGGAAACTCGCCGGTTCATTCGGGCTGCCATTGCCCTGCGCCGCCAGTTCCCCCACGCCACCGACCGACAACCGCACCGGCACCTTGGCCCCGGGCACGCGCTGCCCGTTTTCATCCACGACCACCACGCTCACGTAGGAAAGATCATTGCGGCTGGTCGTGATTTTGGAACGATCCGCCACCAGCTTCAATCGCTTCGCCACCCCCGCCGTTTTCAGCACCGTCTGCGCGATGACTTTCCCATCCACCAGCCCAATCGCCCGCAACTCACCCGGCGCATACGGCACGTCAAATTTCGCCGTCAGCTCCGTGGCCTCCGAGGCGGGCTTCTCGCCAATCACCTTCCCATTCAACTCCAGCCGCACCGTGTCGCAACGCGTATAAACCGCCACCTGCAGCGGCTTCCCTTCCTGCCCGCTCCAGCTCCCAGCTCGGCACCTCATCGGGCCAGCCCCAATCGCTCACCTTTTCCGTAAGCCCGGCCGGAATCGGCGCATGCACCTCCATCTCAATTGGGCTGCGCTTCCACACCACATCGCGATAATACGACTGCGCCTTCTTGAACCCGCAGATATCCAGATCCCCACACCACCCATCATGCCACGGCCACGACATGAAGAACGGATTCTTCCCGTCCGTCACCACGCTGTGCCCGATGCCGCTCTCGCCGAAATAATCCAGCGCCGTCCATACGAAATCGCCGATCACATACGGATGCTTTTCCACCTGCGCCCACGACTCGAAGAGCCGCTTCGGATACGACTCCGTCCCCATCATCACCCGCTCCGGGTGCCGCGTGTGATCGCCCTCGTATTTGCCCGGCAGATAATTGTAGCCGCCCACATCGAGATTCACGAACGCCGGATCGGAGATCTTCTCCCAATCCCGCCCATCCTTCCCATACCCGCACACCGCCTGCGTAATCGGTCGCGTCGCATCCTCCGCCAGCACCGCACTGCGCAGTCGCTTCGCCGTCGCCGGACCGCTCTTGAATTGCTCCGGAATCTCATTCCCGATCGACCACATGATCACCGAGGGATGATTCCGATCCCGTCGCACCATCGCGGAAATATCGCGCGCCAACCACTCTTTGAAATACAAATGATAATCCTGCGCGTTGTCCATTTTCTGCTGGTTCCATTGGTCAAACGCCTCGTCGATCACCAGCAGCCCGAGCCGGTCGCAAGCGTCTAAAAATGCGGGCGACGGCGGATTGTGCGCGCAGCGGACCGCGTTGAAACCATTCGCCTTCAGCAGCTCCACCCGCCGCTCCTCCGCGCGATCGATCGCCACCGCGCCAAGCGGTCCGTTGTCGTGATGAATGCACCCGCCCTTCAGCTTCAGCGGCTCCCCATTGATCCGCAGACCATGCCCCGCATCCACCTCCACCTTGCGAATGCCAAAGCTCGTCGTCGCCGTATCCACCGTGCTCCCACCCGCCACCTCCACCCACACGCATACACATTCGGTGATTCCGGCGACCACCGCGCCGGCGTCGGCACCTCCACCCCCTGCTCGATCGCCCGCGTCTCCTTCGCCGCCAGGTGCACCGTCCCCTCCACCACCGGCAGCGCCTTCCCATCCGAGCCCGTCACCTGCGCGCGCACTTCCACGTCCGCCTCCTTCCCGCTCGCATTGCACACCTCGGTCCTGATCCGCACGCTCGCCTTCTCCTTCGTCACCTCCGGCGTCCGCACCGTCACGCCCCACGTCGGCACATGGATCGCCTGCGTCGTCGTCAACCACACATGGCGGTAAATCCCCGAGCCCGAATACCACCGGCTGTTCTTCCCCTCATTCCGCACCTGCACCGCCAGCACATTGTCCGCGCCACTGGCTTTGAGATACGGCGTGAGATCAAACTCGAAGCCCGTGTAACCATCGGGATGCGTCCCGAGCAGGTGACCGTTGATCCACACCTGCGCGTTCATGTAAACACCGTCAAACCGCACGCTCACCAGCTTCCCCGCCGGGTCCAGCGCGAAGTGCTTCCGTACACCCGATCCCGCCCACCGTATAGCCCGTCTTGTCCTGGTTCTCGCTCGCCGCCGGATCGAAGGGCCCCACCCGCCCCGTGCCCGCCGGCAAATCCTCGATGCTCCAGTCATGCGGCACGTCCAGCTTGCGCCACGACCCGTCGTCAAACGCCGGCTGCTCCGCCCCCGCCACGTCCGCCTTCCAAAAGCACCAGCCCGCATCGAACGAAGCATCGCGCGGCTGCTTCGGCCCGCAGTGAAAGCGGCAAGTGAAACAGCGCCACCCCGAGCGCGAGTTTGGAAAAAAAGGTTTTCATCAAATGGAATCTCCGGGGTTTTTGCAGCGAGCGTGCCAAAGCCGCGCGCCGGGGCAATTCCTTGATGACTTGAACGGTTTGGGGTGTAGGGCGAACCATCCCCACAGCCTGCCCATCCGCGACCATCCGCGCAATCCGCGGTTAAAAAATCTTCTCCTTCCACCTCTGCGCCTCCGCGCCTCTGCGGTTAAAACTACCTCTGCTGCCGGTATGCACTCGGTGCCAGCCCCGTCTCCCGCCGGAAGAGCTGCGCGAAATGGCTCGGGTTCACATACCCCACCTCCAGCGCCACCTCCATCACGCTCGTCTTCGTCTCGCGCAGCAGCCGCTTCGCCGCCTCCATCCGCAAGTGCAGGTGATACCGCGAGGGCGACCGCCCCGTCGCACTTTTAAAGAGCCGGTGAAAGTGAAACTTGCTCAGCCCCGCCAGCGCCGCCAGTTGGTCGAGATTGAAATCCTCCGCCGCATGCGCCGCCATCCAGTCCGTAATCTGCTTCAGCTTGAAGCCCGGCAGCGCCGCCCGCCCGCTCCGCGCTTCCGTCGCCAGCCCGCATAGTTCCGCGCCAGATGCACCGCGATCAACTGCCCCAGCCCCTGCACCCCCAGCGCACTCGCCTGCTTCTGCATCAACTCCCCGCGCAGCCCCTCCATATACGAATCCAGCACCCCATCGGTAAAAGCCGAGAGATCCCGCAGCCGCACCCGGTCCGCCTCCGCCCCATACACCTCTTCCAGCGCCCGCTGCAACAGCGGCAGCTCGATGAAGACCGACAGCGCCACAAACGGCTCCGCCGTCACCGCCCGCCACCGGCAATCATACGGCGCCCCGCCCGACGTCAAAAAGAACGATCCCTTGCGCAGCCGGTACGTGATCCACGGCGCATCGCCCTCGCGTTCCTGAAACTCCGCCTCGCCCGAAACCGTCCACGCCAGAAACGGTTCGCTCACCGCCGGCAGCCTCTTCTCGCCCTGCACCGGCAGCTCCACCATCCAGGCCTTCACCTCCACCCACGCCTCCCCGCGCCCGAAGGCCACACACTTTCCCCCCCGCGTACTGCTCCAACCCCTCAGCCGAGGTCGTCTCTGGAATCGTCATCGACATGATTGCCCATCCATCAAGCCCCCGCCCCCGTCAAAAGAAAAGCCCCCAATTCGTCATTCGTCATTCCGCTTCCATCGTCTCCTCGCCCTTGGACTGCGGCGACACGTCGCCGCTTTCTCCACGCGAGACACGTCTCGCCCCAAAAGGCGCAGCCCATTGTTCTCCCCTCGTTCCCGGGCTCCAGCCTGGGAACGCGATGGTCCGCGCGGCTCCAGCCGCTCCAGAATCTCCTTCACCTCCCCAATCCGCCCCTCTTCGTGCCCTCGTGTCTTCGTGGTAAATCCCCGTTCCCCTGCGCTGCAGTTCTTTGGTAGCGCCGGGAAGCTTTTTCTCAAAGGCTGGGCCCTATCGGACAGCCAGGATCACCGCTCTTAAAAATTCGGCGAACAGCCTACGACGCCAGCAGCGTGATCACCGGCGTCATCAGCCGCACGTTCTTCATCGTCTCCGGCGTCTCCAGCAGCCACTGGCGCGCTTCGGCCTCGCTGCGAAACACCCGCACCAGCGCCCCTTCGCGACGATTCACCGTTTCAAAGATGCGCGACATGCCATAGGCCAGATCGGTGGTGGCCACGATTGCCGTGCGACTCTCGATGCCCTGCATTTGTCGGGCTCGCAATTCCGAGTGATCCCAGATCGCAGCAAAGAGCAATTCACCCGCGCCGTTTCGTCAATCAGCACGAGCACGCGCTGCACTTCCCGGGCAGGGTTTAGCTTTGGCCGGCTGCGGCCATGTTCGTATAACGCACCACTGTCAAAAAGACCCGTCACCCGGACGACCGTCAGGTCGCCTTCTACAGAAATTGTGATCGGCATTAGTTGATAATAGATTTTTTCCCAGGGATTTCCAATAAAAAATCATCCGTAACCCCTAATTATTAGAACACCCTCCCCCAAACGTTACAGCCCCACCCCCCTTAGCGTCCCGAAGGGCCGTCGGAGATAAGCCGGTGGTAAAAACCATCCGTCCCGGAGGACCGCTGGAAAAATGGGAGAGCGCTCCCGCTAACATTCCCAGCCCCCACCGGGAGAACGACCCCCCTTCCAGCGCCGCAGGCCCTCTCCAAAACTTCCTAAATGCTAATTCCTAAATGCTAAATTCCCCCTCTCCGCAGCGGAAACCCCAGCCGCTCCCCCAGCACCGGGATCGCCTCGTCCGCCACCTCCAGCCCGGCATTCTTCAACGCCACCAGCAACGCCCCTGTCGCCGCCTGCGCCTGCGGTAGATCCGAGCCCCACACCGCCTTCGGCGCCCGCCCGGGCAGCTGATTGATCCGCAGGTATTGCTGGAAAAGCCCCGTCCGCAACGTGTCCCCCAGCCGCAGCGCATCCCAGGCGCGGAAATCGTCCCGCACCCGCTCGTGCACCATCGCCTGCCCCTCCCCGCCGAGCCCCATCGCCTTCGTCGAGGCGCTGCTCGTCTGCCCCACCACCAGCTTGGAGATCTCGTCGTTGCAAAACTCCGTCCACATCCGGAAGCCGTCCGAGTTCGCCGTGCTCCCTGCCGCGTTGATCGCTTCCACGCTCGTCTGGTTGCTCACCACCAGACCGCCGATCCGCGTCGCCCATTGGAAGGCCCGCTCCAGCACGGCCCGGCTGGCGTCGTCGCTCTGCTCGTAGCGCCCGATCAGGAAGGGCGAGCCATATTTGTCGAGGAAGCGCGCCCACCAGTCGCGGCCCATCATGCCGAGCAGCCACCACATCACCAGCGAGCGCAGCGGGCCGCCGCGCCAGTCCGGCAGCGAGAGCAGGTGCCCGCGATGCTGGAGATAGCGCGTCTCGTCGGGCTCGATCAGCGTCGCCGTGGCCGCGCCCGTCCCGGGATCGGTCTCGCGAAGAGAATCCGCAGGTGCCCCGTCGTGTAATCGAGCAGCATGTCGGAGACCGGCACCTGCGGATTCGCGAGACCGATCCCGGGACGGGCGCGGCCACGGCGACGCTGATCGAGCCCGACGAGACGCGCTATCTCCAGCATCGCGGGCACCTGCTCTCGCTGCCGGACTGGCGCGGCGGCCCGCTGCGCTCGCTGGTGATGTGGTGGCTGCTCGGCATGATGGGCCGCGACTGGTGGGCGCGCTTCCTCGACAAATATGGCTCGCCCTTCCTGATCGGGCGCTACGAGCAGAGCGACGACGCCAGCCGGGCCGTGCTGGAGCGGGCCTTCCAATGGGCGACGCGGATCGGCGGTCTGGTGGTGAGCAACCAGACGAGCGTGGAAGCGATCAACGCGGCAGGGAGCACGGCGAACTCGGACGGCTTCCGGATGTGGACGGAGTTTTGCAACGACGAGATCTCCAAGCTGGTGGTGGGGCAGACGAGCAGCGCCTCGACGAAGGCGATGGGGCTCGGCGGGGAGGGGCAGGCGATGGTGCACGAGCGGGTGCGGGACGATTTCCGCGCCTGGGATGCGCTGCGGCTGGGGGACACGTTGCGGACGGGGCTTTTCCAGCAATACCTGCGGATCAATCAGCTGCCCGGGCGGGCGCCGAAGGCGGTGTGGGGCTCGGATCTACCGCAGGCGCAGGCGGCGACAGGGGCGTTGCTGGTGGCGTTGAAGAATGCCGGGCTGGAGGTGGCGGACGAGGCGATCCCGGTGCTGGGGGAGCGGCTGGGGTTTCCGCTGCGGAGAGGGGGAATTTAGCATTTAGGAATTAGCATTTAGGAAGTTTTGGAGAGGGCCTGCGGCGCTGGAAGGGGGGGCGCTTGTTTCCGGTGGGGGCTGGGAATGTTAGCGGGAGCGCTCTCCCATTTTTCCAGCGGTCCTCCGGGACGCATGGTTTTTACCACCGGCTTATCTCCGACGGCCCTTCGGGACGCTAAGGGGGGTGGGGCTGTAACGTTTGGGGGAGGGGTGTTCTAATAATTAGGGGTTACGGATGATTTTTTATTGGAAATCCCTGGGAAAAAATCTATTATCAACTAATGCCGATCACAATTTCTGTAGAAGGCGACCTGACGGTCGTCCGGGTGACGGGTCTTTTTGACAGTGGTGCGTTATACGAACATGGCCGCAGCCGGCCAAAGCTAAACCCTGCCCGGGAAGTGCAGCGCGTGCTCGTGCTGATTGACGAAACGGCGCGGGTGAATTGCTCTTTCGCCGCGATCTGGGATCACTCGGAATTGCGAGCCCGACAAATGCAGGGCATCGAGAGTCGCACGGCAATCGTGGCCACCACCGATCTGGCCTATGGCATGTCGCGCATCTTTGAAACGGTGAATCGTCGCGAAGGGGCGCTGGTGCGGGTGTTTCGCAGCGAGGCCGAAGCGCGCCAGTGGCTGCTGGAGACGCCGGAGACGATGAAGAACGTGCGGCTGATGACGCCGGTGATCACGCTGCTGGCGTCGTAGGCTGTTCGCCGAATTTTTAAGAGCGGTGATCCTGGCTGTCCGATAGGGCCCAGCCTTTGAGAAAAGCTTCCCGGCGCTACCAAAGAACTGCAGCGCAGGGGAACGGGGATTTACCACGAAGACACGAGGGCACGAAGAGGGGCGGATTGGGGAGGTGAAGGAGATTCTGGAGCGGCTGGAGCCGCGCGGACCATTGCGTTCCCAGGCTGGAGCCCGGGAACGAGGGGAGAACAATGGGGCTGCGCCTTTTGGGGCGAGACGTGTCTCGCGTGGAGAAAGCGGCGACGTGTCGCCGCAGTCCAAGGGCGAGGAGACGATGGAAGCGGAATGACGAATGACGAATTGGGGGCTTTTCTTTTGACGGGGGCGGGGGCTTGATGGATGGGCAATCATGTCGATGACGATTCCAGAGACGACCTCGGCTGAGGGGTTGGAGCAGTACGCGGGGGGGAAGTGTGTGGCCTTCGGGCGCGGGGAGGCGTGGGTGGAGGTGAAGGCCTGGATGGTGGAGCTGCCGGTGCAGGGCGAGAAGAGGCTGCCGGCGGTGAGCGAACCGTTTCTGGCGTGGACGGTTTCGGGCGAGGCGGAGTTTCAGGAACGCGAGGGCGATGCGCCGTGGATCACGCACCGGCTGCGCAAGGGATCGTTCTTTTTGACGTCGGGCGGGGCGCCGTATGATTGCCGGTGGCGGGCGGTGACGGCGGAGCCGTTTGTGGCGCTGTCGGTCTTCATCGAGCTGCCGCTGTTGCAGCGGGCGCTGGAAGAGGTGTATGGGGCGGAGGCGGACCGGGTGCGGCTGCGGGATCTCTCGGCTTTTACCGATGGGGTGCTGGATTCGTATATGGAGGGGCTGCGCGGGGAGTTGATGCAGAAGCAGGCGAGTGCGCTGGGGGTGCAGGGGCTGGGGCAGTTGATCGCGGTGCATCTGGCGCGGAACTATGCGGAGCTGGCGACGGAAGCGCGGAGCGGGCGGGCGGCGCTGCCGGGCTTCAAGCTGAAGCAGATTACGGACTGGATGGCGGCGCATGCGGCGGAGGATTTCAATCTCGACCAACTGGCGGCGCTGGCGGGGCTGAGCAGACTTCAGCTTTCACCGGCTCTTTAAAAGTGCGACGGGGCGGTCGCCCTCGCGGTATCACCTGCACTTGCGGATGGAGGCGGCGAAGCGGCTGCTGCGCGAGACGAAGACGAGCGTGATGGAGGTGGCGCTGGAGGTGGGGTATGTGAACCCGAGCCATTTCGCGCAGCTCTTCCGGCGGGAGACGGGGCTGGCACCGAGTGCATACCGGCAGCAGAGGTAGTTTTAACCGCAGAGGCGCGGAGGCGCAGAGGTGGAAGGAGAAGATTTTTTAACCGCGGATTGCGCGGATGGTCGCGGATGGGCAGGCTGTGGGGATGGTTCGCCCTACACCCCAAACCGTTCAAGTCATCAAGGAATTGCCCCGGCGCGCGGCTTTGGCACGCTCGCTGCAAAAACCCCGGAGATTCCATTTGATGAAAACCTTTTTTTCCAAACTCGCGCTCGGGGTGGCGCTGTTTCACTTGCCGCTTTCACTGCGGGCCGAGCAGCCGCGCGATGCTTCGTTCGATGCGGGCTGGTGCTTTTGGAAGGCGGACGTGGCGGGGGCGGAGCAGCCGGCGTTTGACGACGGGTCGTGGCGCAAGCTGGACGTGCCGCATGACTGGAGCATCGAGGATTTGCCGGCGGGCACGGGGCGGGTGGGGCCCTTCGATCCGGCGGCGAGCGAGAACCAGGACAAGACGGGCTATACGGTGGGCGGGATCGGGTGGTACCGGAAGCACTTCGCGCTGGACCCGGCGGGGAAGCTGGTGAGCGTGCGGTTTGACGGTGTTTACATGAACGCGCAGGTGTGGATCAACGGTCACCTGCTCGGGACGCATCCCGATGGTTACACGGGCTTCGAGTTTGATCTCACGCCGTATCTCAAAGCCAGTGGCGCGGACAATGTGCTGGCGGTGCAGGTGCGGAATGAGGGGAAGAACAGCCGGTGGTATTCGGGCTCGGGGATTTACCGCCATGTGTGGTTGACGACGACGCAGGCGATCCATGTGCCGACGTGGGGCGTGACGGTGCGGACGCCGGAGGTGACGAAGGAGAAGGCGAGCGTGCGGATCAGGACCGAGGTGTGCAATGCGAGCGGGAAGGAGGCGGACGTGGAAGTGCGCGCGCAGGTGACGGGCTCGGATGGGAAGGCGCTGCCGGTGGTGGAGGGGACGGTGCACCTGGCGGCGAAGGAGACGCGGGCGATCGAGCAGGGGGTGGAGGTGCCGACGCCGGCGCGGTGGTCGCCGGAATCACCGAATGTGTATGCGGCGCGGGTGGAGCTGGTGGCGGGTGGGAGCACGGTGGATACGGCGACGACGAGCTTTGGCATTCGCAAGGTGGAGGTGGATGCGGGGCATGGTCTGCGGATCAATGGGGAGCCGCTGAAGCTGAAGGGCGGGTGCATTCATCACGACAACGGACCGCTTGGCGCGGTGGCGATCGATCGCGCGGAGGAGCGGCGGGTGGAGCTGCTGAAGGCGAATGGTTTCAACGCGGTCCGCTGCGCGCACAATCCGCCGTCGCCCGCATTTTTAGACGCTTGCGACCGGCTCGGGCTGCTGGTGATCGACGAGGCGTTTGACCAATGGAACCAGCAGAAAATGGACAACGCGCAGGATTATCATTTGTATTTCAAAGAGTGGTCGGCGCGCGATATTTCCGCGATGGTGCGACGGGATCGGAATCATCCCTCGGTGATCATGTGGTCGATCGGGAATGAGATTCCGGAGCAATTCAAGAGCGGTCCGGCGACGGCGAAGCGACTGCGCAGTGCGGTGCTGGCGGAGGATGCGACGCGACCGATTACGCAGGCGGTGTGCGGGTATGGGAAGGATGGGCGGGATTGGGAGAAGATCTCCGATCCGGCGTTCGTGAATCTCGATGTGGGCGGCTACAATTATCTGCCGGGCAAATACGAGGGCGATCACACGCGGCACCCGGAGCGGGTGATGATGGGGACGGAGTCGTATCCGAAGCGGCTCTTCGAGTCGTGGGCGCAGGTGGAAAAGCATCCGTATGTGATCGGCGATTTCGTATGGACGGCGCTGGATTATTTCGGCGAGAGCGGCATCGGGCACAGCGTGGTGACGGACGGGAAGAATCCGTTCTTCATGTCGTGGCCGTGGCATGATGGGTGGTGTGGGGATCTGGATATCTGCGGGTTCAAGAAGGCGCAGTCGTATTATCGCGATGTGGTGTGGAAGCGCAGCCCAATTGAGATGGAGGTGCATGCGCCGATTCCGGCCGGGCTTACGGAAAAGGTGAGCGATTGGGGCTGGCCCGATGAGGTGCCGAGCTGGAGCTGGAGCGGGCAGGAAGGGAAGCCGCTGCAGGTGGCGGTTTATACGCGTTGCGACACGGTGCGGCTGGAGTTGAATGGGAAGGTGATTGGCGAGAAGCCCGCCTCGGAGGCCACGGAGCTGACGGCGAAATTTGACGTGCCGTATGCGCCGGGTGAGTTGCGGGCGATTGGGCTGGTGGATGGGAAAGTCATCGCGCAGACGGTGCTGAAAACGGCGGGGGTGGCGAAGCGATTGAAGCTGGTGGCGGATCGTTCCAAAATCACGACCAGCCGCAATGATCTTTCCTACGTGAGCGTGGTGGTCGTGGATGAAAACGGGCAGCGCGTGCCCGGGGCCAAGGTGCCGGTGCGGTTGTCGGTCGGTGGCGTGGGGGAACTGGCGGCGCAGGGCAATGGCAGCCCGAATGAACCGGCGAGTTTCCGCGAGCCGGTGTGCACGACGTTCGAGGGCCGGTGCCTGGCGATCCTGCGTCCGACGGGTGGTGCGGGGAGCATTATCCTGCGCGCGGATGCGGAGGGGTTGGATGCGAGTTCGATTGTGATTCAGGCGCGTTAAAGAGGGCGTTACTCTGAGGCGCTGGATTTTCGAGCAAGATCACAACAGTGGGAGCAAGAGCCGGGGCGACGGCTCCAGAAGCGCGGCGTAGGGTGGGTTCACGTTTAATTACGAAACAGGAACTACATCATGCAAAAACGCACACTTGGAAATGATCTGGAAGTCTCGGCCCTCGGCCTGGGCTGTATGGGGCTTAGTTTTGGGCTGGGGCCGGCGGTGGACAAGGTGAGTGGAATCGCGCTGATTCGCGCGGCGGTGGAGCGCGGGGTCACGTTCTTCGACACGGCGGAGGTCTATGGGCCGTTTACCAATGAGGAGCTGGTCGGTGAGGCGCTCGCGCCCTATCGCGAAAGACGTGGTGATTGCCACGAAATTTGGGTTCGATATTAATGCGGAGGGCGTGAACCTGGGCTCACTGAACAGCCGTCCGGAGCACATCAAGCAGGTCGCCGAGGCTTCGTTGAAGCGGCTGAAGATCGACGTGATCGATTTGTTTTATCAGCATCGGGTGGACGATCAGGTGCCAATCGAGGACGTGGCGGGCGCGGTGAAGGAATTGATCGCGGAGGGCAAGGTGAAGCACTTCGGCCTCTCGGAGGCGGGCGTGAAGACGATCCGACGGGCGCATGCGGTGCAGCCGGTGACGGCGGTGCAGAGCGAGTATTCGCTGTGGTGGCGCGAGCCGGAGCAGGAACTGCTGCCGACGCTGGAGGAGCTGGGGATCGGCTTCGTGCCGTTCAGCCCGCTCGGGAAAGGATTTCTGACCGGCGCGATCAAGGCGGACACCACTTTTGACAGCAGCGATTTTCGTAACAAGGTGCCGCGCTTTTCGGCGGAGGCCCGGCAGGCGAATCAGGTGCTGGTCGATCGCATCGGCGAAATCGCCGCGCAGAAAAAGGCCACGCCCGCGCAGATCGCGCTCGCCTGGCTGCTGGTGCAGAAGCCGTGGATTGCCCCGATTCCGGGCACGAGCAAGCTCCATCGGCTGGAGGAAAATCTCGGTGCCACCGAGGTGGAACTGACGTCGGCCGATCTGCAAACCATCGCCGAGGCGCTGGCTGGGATCGAAGTGCAGGGTGCGCGTTATCCGGAGAATCTGCAAAAGCTGGTGGGGCGCTAAATCCCGTTGCCCGGGCCGGCGCGCGATTTCGCGCGCCGGCCACGGGCGGGAAACGAAACTTCGATGGCGCAAAATCTGAAAACGACCGGAGCCCAAGATCATGGCTGGCGGGTGCTGATCATTCTCAGCCTGCTGATGGGCTTTGCCTCGATCTCGACGGATCTTTACCTGCCCGCGATGCCGGCCATCGGCGCGTCGTTTGGTACGAAGGCGGGAATGATCGAGTGGACGATCTCGGGGTATCTCGTCGGGTTCAGTCTCGGGCAATTGCTTTGGGGGCCGCTGGGTGACCGGTATGGACGCCTCGTTCCGGTGGCGCTGGGGCTGGCGCTCTTTGCAATTGGCTCGGCGGGTTGTGCCCTGGCGGGCAGCGCCTGGGCGATGATCGGCTGGCGCGTGGTGCAGGCGGTCGGAGCGTGTGCGGGCGTGGTGCTGGCGCGGGCGATGGTCCGCGATCTCTATACGGGGAATCGCGCGGCGCAGATGATGTCCACGCTGATGACGGTGATGGCGATTGCGCCCTTGCTGGGACCCACCGTAGGCGGACAGATCCTGGCGCTGGGCTCCTGGCGGGCGATCTTCTGGACGCTGGTCGGCGTGGGACTCGCGACGCTGGCGCTGTTGCTGGCGTTGCCGGAAACGCTGCCCCGCGAACGGCGAAACCGGGAGCCGCTCGGGCAGGCGCTGGCGGATTACGGGCTGCTCATCCGGGAAAAGCGGCTCATGGGCTATGCCGGAGCGGGCGCTTTTTTCTATGGTGGAATGTTTGCCTACATCGCGGGCACGCCGTTCACCTACATCCGCTATTATCACGTGCCGCCGCAAGCGTATGGCCTGCTCTTTGGGCTCGGCATCGTGGGGATCATGGCGGCGAATCTGGTGAATGCCAGGCTGGTGGCGCGCCATGGCATCGCGCGGTTGCTCCGCCTCGGGACGACTGGCGCCGCCGTGGCCGCGCTGGTGCTGGTGGTGAATGCGCGTACCGGGTGGGGCGGTCTCGCCGGTCTCGCGGGGCCCCTGTTCGTCTTTATCTCGATGACCGGCTTCATTGTTGCCAATTCGATCGCTGGCGCGCTGGCGGGCTTTCCCGAGCGGGCGGGGGCGGTTTCCGCGCTGGTCGGTGCTTTGCAATACGGGAGCGGAATCCTGGGCTCGCTGCTGGTGGGAGTCTTTGCCGACGGCACACCGTGGCCGCTGGGCTGGGTGGTGGCGCTCTCGGGATTGGGGACAGCCGGGTGTGCGTGGTTATTTATCGGGCAACCGGATGGGCGAAGGATGAAAGGCGCTATTGCGCAACAGCGCAAAGGCTGGAACAAGCGCCCGAGTGACCACTGCGTGGAGGCAGGCTAATTTTTGACGCCTCATCCGGGGCGGGACCAGACAAACTTTGTGAACTGATTCCAACTAAACGCTGATTAAGAAAAACAACCTTATGCAAATTCAACGCAATGGCTCGCAGCCATCCAATCCTGGCCCGACCGACTGGTTTACGGGCACTGTTCGCATCGACTCGCCTTTCAAGGGGAGTGAACCGGCCCGGGTGAGCGGGGCGGTGGTGACTTTTGAACCCGGGGCGCGCACGGCGTGGCATACGCATCCGCTGGGGCAGACGCTGATCGTGACCGCCGGGCTGGGCTGGACCCAGCAGGTGGGTGGTCCGGTGGAGGAGATTCGTCCGGGGGATATCGTGTGGATCGCGCCGGGGAGAAGCACTGGCATGGCGCTTCTCCGACGACGGCGATGACGCATATCGCGATTGGTGAAGTGCTTGATGGGAGCGTCGTCGAGTGGTTGGAAAAGGTGAGCGATGAACAGTATCGGAAAGACTAACGGAGAAACGATATGCCACACGTGATTATCAAACTTTACCCGGGAAAAACCGAGGAGCAGAAGACGGCGCTGGCCGGGCAGATTACCAGGGCGGTGATGGAGACGCTGCTGTCGAAGGAGGATGCGGTGTCAGTTTCCTTTGAGGAGGTTCAGCCGCAGGATTGGGCGCAGCTTACCGGGGCGGAGATCGTGGGGAAACCGGAGCAGCTCTACAGCGACCGGGATATACGATGTGAACCGGGGCGGGGTTAACCACCAAGACACCAAGGCACCAAGGCACCAAGAATAAGGGAGGAATTTACCGCCCAACCGAGCGAAGCGAGATGAACGAATGCTTTTCTGCTGGTCCAAAGACAACTTCGTTAAACGCCAAGACGCCAAGAGGGGGAGATTTTCACCACGAAGGACACGAAGCACACGAAGGGGTGAAGGGGTGAAGGGGTGAAAGGTGGAGACGGTCTATTTTAACCGCGGATGACACGGATTACACGGATGGGCTGGCCTTTCATCCGTAATCATCAGCGTCATCCGCGGTTAAACTCTGTCGGCATGACTTTCGGTCCACGCGCGGAAGAAAAGGCCATATGGAATCGGCTCGTGCTTGCGCGGGGCGTTGGGATGGCTTTGGGTTGAGCACGATGTGGACCTGCCCTGAATGCGATGAAGAGAATGATGACCCGGATGATTCCTGCCGGAATTGCGGGTATTGGGTGGGCGGGGTGGCGCATGATCCGATTCGGGGCACGGTGCCGGGAAAGGAGCGAAGCTATGTGCGGGGCTTCATGAAAGGCGCCTTTGGCTGCATGGGCATTTTGCTCGTGCTGGGGGTGGTGACTTCGATCATGGGCGGGACGCCGCGGGCGGATTTGAGCGAGATTGCGGTGTTGTTTTTGCTCGGTGGGGCGTTGGGGATGGTTTTGTTTCGGGCGTGACTCGCAGGGGATCGGGTCCTCACGCAAACGGCATGGGACGTGCTGAAATCTTTGTCGATGCAATGGCTGCTTTTCTCACTTTCCTGGTCGCTCGAATTTCATGATCCGAATGATCATGGCTTCCAGATCAGTGATCATCAGTTTGGGATTGGACTGATTTTGTTTGGAATCTGGTGTCTATTTGGTCGAGTCACTACGAGCAGAGGGTGGGATGTCACCAGCTGGTTGAGAATCAAGATCGGAGGAACGACCGCTAATCGGGTGGCAACGTCTTCTGGCAGTGGCGATACTTTTAGGCTGGGGCGTTTATTTACTGAAACAAGGCTAATCACCAGTTCGCCAGATGGCGATATCCGGTTGAAGAAAAAGATAGGCGGTCCGGTCTTCTTTTTGGACGGATGGAGGCTGGATGATGATGCCCCAATGACCGGCGAGTGCGCTTCCCCAATAAAAGGATACAGCGGTGACCCGCACGGACACGCGGGCGGCGTGGCGGGCGAGGATTTCGAAATGTGGGAGGCTGGTGAGGTCTTTGGCGTAAAAGAATTTTTGGATCGGTAATAGTGGATCGGATGGACTCGGGGTTGGTCCGTTTTGCGCGGTCGGGGCATCGAGCTTGGATACGCTGGCGGCCATGGTCCGCAATTCGTCGATGGTGAACTGGGAACGCACCCAGTCGCGCAGGCCCATCATATACCAGTCGTGAAACAGCAAAGGGATGAGAGCGATACAATCCCAAAGCCAGGAAAGAATACCTGCGGCGGGCTTTGGGGAGAAACCCCCGCCAGGAGGAGGACGACGGTATAAGCGGCAAAGAGCAGGCCAGCGAGGAAAGGGAACAGGGAGAGGAAATAATCCAAATAGTCCAAGAAACCGGCAGGCAGAATAGGTCAACCAGCAGGCCGCAAGGATGCAGCCTACGGCAAGGCTGGCGAAAAGGAGCGGATCGGTCAGCCGGTCGCGGATGGAAGTTGGTGAACGAGGGTTCAAAAAGCGAATCACCCAGGCCATTGCGCCCGGAGGTGATTCGGCGAAGGACTGGGCGTCGGCAGGGGTGGGGATGACGCTGGGCAGCGTGCCGATTTGTGGGCCGGCATCGGCGCGGTAGAAGGTGCGGCCTTTCCAGATCCAGGCGTGGGGATGGTGCGGGCCGACGAGGCGGGGATCGCTCCAGGTGTGGAGGGCGAGGAGGCGGTCGGTGATCGCGGAGGCGATGTGCATGGGGCCGCTATCGACGCTCAGCGTGTAAGCGGCGCGGCGGATGAGCCAGATGAGCTGGGGCAGCGTGGTGCGGTTGAGCAAGTTGGTTAGCTGGTGGCGGAACCGTGAGGGGGGGGGGGCGATGAAGGGGATGTCGCTGCGACCGGCGATGACGATGGGGAGATCGCTGAGGGCCTGACAGAGGGCGGTGAGCGTTTCCACCGGCAGTGATTTTCCGTGGCCGCGGGAAAAGGGGTGAATGAGCAGGAAGGGCGTGGTGGGGACATCGGGCACTTCGACGCCCGCGGGGAGCGGGGTGGGCAGCGGGCGCGCGGGCTTCGATCCCGAGATCGCGGATGAGGCGCAGGTAGCGGTCGATCGAGTGCTCGGCATGGCGGCGCGCGGGGACGACGTGGGTGGCGAGCAGGCGGGGGGAGAGCGGCGTCGCCGAGGCAGTGGATGTGCTGCGCCCCGGCAAAGCGGGCGAGGAGGGCGCTGCGGGTGAGGCCCTGGAAATCGAGCGCGAGATCGGGTTGTGGGAAACTGGTTTCGCGCAGCCATTGCTTGAGCCGGAAGAGGCCGCCGAGGCCGCGGAACTGGCTGCGGGGGAAGTGCAGGACGTGGTCGAGATCGGGGTTGCCCTCGAGGAGCGGGGCCCACTCGGGATTGACCAGCCAGTCGAGCTGGAGATCGGGGCGCGCGCGCTTGAGCGCGTGGACGACGGGCAGGGTGTGGACGACGTCGCCG
>JASGKO010000034.1:0-39111 GCA_049840595.1 Chthoniobacteraceae bacterium | reverse complement strand
ATATCGCTAAGGAGTACACCAAATCCAACAACACCTGAAACATCTATCCTCGCACCATTCCGAATGCGCTGCTCAAAGGCACGACCAACGAGCGCTTCGTGAAACAATTGCGGGAGGAACTGACCGCCAGGATCATCGTCACCGCCGACGTCCTCGCCGAAGCCCCCGCCCTTTACGAGGCTGGCGCCAATTACCTGAGCCTCCCGCGTCTCGACGAAGCGATCGACCTCTGCGACGCCCTGGAAGCCGCCATGGCCGGGTTGCTCTACGAGAAGAAGGCCAAGGTGGATGCGCTGCTGGCCGGGCGCGAGGAAGTGCTGCCGTAAGCAAGCAACCCGCCGCATAGCTTGATGGAACCAAGGCCATGAAAAGACTGCTTCGAAGCATTTTCCTCATCCGTCCTTTTCACCTTCACCGTGATGGTACTCCATCGGCTGGCACAATGAAGCGCAGTTGGGCGAAGCGAGCGTGACCTGGCCGCAGACCCCCGCCACCCTGGATTCGTGGCAAACTGAAAGCATGCTCGTGCGCGCTACCACTACACCATCGCGGGCAAGGATTACGTGAGCCGCCGCATTGAGTTCTTGCACCATCTCTCCAAAGCCCCGAAATCGATGCGGACCTCCTGGGCCATCGTCCAGCGTGGAAAATCATTCTCCGCCTACTACAACCCCGAAGATCCCTCGCAATCGGTGATCATTCCAGGCATCGAAAATCGTGGAATAATGGGACTGATTCCCGCTGGATTTGTCATTCTTGCCCTCGGCATTTTCAGCGTGGCCGACCTACGCAAAGCCCTGAAGAAGATAAAGGGGGCATCCGGTCTTTAGCGCGGCTCTTGCCTGCTTGAAACCAAGCACCTGTAGCGGAGGTCTATGACCGTCGCTAAATTTTGTGACACCAAGTTGGCGACGGTCATAGACCGCCGCTACAGCTTAGGCAGATCCTATTGTTTGTTTTTACAAAACAAGTGGCTGTTCAAAGTCCTTTTCGAGGCTGCGGTGGTCGAATGAGAAGCAAGGCGACCGCTTGAAGGGAGACTCCTCCAGAGTTCAGGGATTGGTGGGTTGCTTCCCAAGGGGTGGTTGAGGGAACGTCGTTGATCTTCTTCCGGCGCGATCTCAGAAATTTCTTTTCTGAAAAATACTCTAACAAAAGCTGCCGCTAGTCATCATCACGCACCGCCCGCGCAAAGTTGTAGATGCGGATGACGTCACCCTGCGGACCGAGGCCGCGGGGGATGGTGGTGGGGTCGCCAACCTTGGGATCGCTGCGCTGGGCTCCGGCGCCGTGGACATCCATGAGCTGGAGTTCGCCCCAGACGGGTGGCATGTGCATCCAGCCGAGGGCGCGACCAAAGGCGAGATAGACCGCGGGGCGCGCTTCGTGGCCGGGCGGGCCATCAAGATGCGTGGTGGACGACCAGAAGTAGGGATACTCGCCCCCGTCGATCTGGCTGATCTGGAAGAGCGGTGAAATGGCTGGCAGCCGGGTGTAATCGACGAGGCTCTGGAGTTCCTTGGCGTTGGGCAGGCGCCAGTCCTGGTGGCCGAGGTAATGGTCGTGGTTGAGTTGCTGCACCCAGGCGAGGGCCTGGGGCCAGTTCAGGGCCTGGCCGCTATCCTGCTTTGCCCACATGAGGCCGGTGGCGCGGTCGGTGATGGTGCCATCGGTATTGTCGTGGAAGTCGTTGTGCCCATAGGCAGGATTGCCACGCACGTAGCGGACGTAGAGCTTGTGCGGGCCGTGGGTGGGCGGGTCGATCTTGGGGTAACCTTTGATCCGGCCATCGGCGAAATTCACGCCGAAGACGGTGGCGTTGCCATTCATGGTGGTGCCGATGTACGGGTCGCGCTCCAGTCCTGGCAATCAATGAGGCGTTCGCCCCGGGCAGGATCGCCAAAGACAAATTGGAAGAAGTGCGTATCGAGGTAGGGCTTGCCGGTGCTGATGCCGTGGCTATGACCGGTAAAGTTGATGAGCGAATAGAGCTCCTTGATGGTGGGCGCGCGCCAGTCGTCGTGACCGGCGACGCGGCAGGTCCTGGCGCCGGCCATGGCGTCATCCCAGGAGACTTTTTGTCCACGGGCCTGCACCCAGGTGAGGCCGCTGACGAGATCGGTAATGGTTCCATCGCCATTGTCGCGATAGGCGGGTGCGTTGCCGGGATGCTGGGCGTCCTGACCGTAGTAGGTCTGCCCCGGCTGCGGGGCGGGAATGGCGTGATCGGCGTCGTAGCACTGGGTCTGCCCAGTGCCGACGATGGGATAGCCGAGGCTGCTGGCGAGGGCGTGGACGGCTCCAAAGGCGAGGAGGAGCAGGGGAAGCGTGATAATTTTCATGGCGCGAATCCGTGGATGATTGGCGCCAGTTTACGCGGGGCTGATTAAGGGAAGATGAAGTGCAGGAAGAGTTAGCACATCTCTCGAAAATAATTTTCGAACGAGCTTTCCAGCGAGGAGAGCGATCTCGTTACGGAACGGGTAATTGCGACTTGTAGGGCGGTCATCCTGGCCGCCCTACAACGCTGGGCCTTCGTTGAAAGTCTCCTGAATATCCGACCCCAGTTTCAAGCTTCGGAAATTTTTCTGCGAACTGCTTTAACGCAACGTGCGTCAAGAAATGAACTGCGGAACGTGTCCAAGAGGAGGACAGCGAAATTTAAACCACCGGAAAACCGTCCCTAAAATGAGGAGAGCGGCGCAGCCAGGGTGGCGGGGTGGATGCGGAGCCGAAGCCCGCATTCATGGCCAGCACTGGTTACTATCCCGCGTGCTCCCCTCATTTTGGACGATCCATGGGGTAGGTATGGACGATGGTTACTCAGGCATTGGCCTCTTCGCGGATGTTGATGAGATCCTTCATCACTTGCGAGAGGTCGGCGGAACGGTTCCGGCCGCCGAGCGCGTCGTGTAGCTGGCGGTAGAGGGCGTAGAGCCGGTTGTAGATGGCCTGGTTTTCCGGCTGCGGGGTGTAAGAGCCGGGCTTGAGAGTGGTCATGGCCGCCTGAGCGGTCGGGAAATCGGGATGCGCGCCCGCGAGGACGGCGGCGGAAACCGCGGAGCCGAGCGCGCAGGCCTGGGAGGAACCGGCGACCTGCATGGTGCAGCCGGTGACGTCCGCGTAAATCTGCATGAGCATCGCGTTTTTCTCCGCGATGCCGCCGGCGCAGACGACGCGCTCGATCGGCACGCCGTATTCGCGGATGCGCTCGATGATGGCGCGCGCGCCGAAGGCGGTGGCCTCGATCAGGGCGCGATACATTTCGGCGCGGGTGGTGTAGAGCGTCTGGCCGAGGATGAGGCCGGTGAGGCGCGGATCGACGAGAATGGTGCGGTTGCCGTTGTTCCAGTCGAGCGCGAGCAGGCCGCTCTGGCCGGGACGGAGCTTCGCCGCCTCGGTGGTGAGTTCACCGTGCAGGGAGGCGTCGCCTTTGAGCACGCCTTCGACCCACCATTTGAAAATATCGCCCACAGCGCTCTGGCCCGCCTCGATGCCGTAGAAGCCGGGGAGAATCGCTCCGGGGACGATGCCGCAGATGCCGGGGATGTCGGCCACGTCCTTGTTCGCAGGGACAACCGCGCAATCGCAGGTGGAAGTGCCGATTACCTTGACCAGCGTGCCCTCGGCAACGCCGCAACCGATCGCGCCGTAGTGCACGTCGAATTCACCGATCGCAATCGGAATGCCGGCGGGCAGGCCGAGCTTGGCGGCCCATTCTTCGCAGAGCTGACCAGCGGCCACCGTGGCATCGTGCGCCTGGTCGTAAAGCCGGTCGCGCAGATCGGCGAGCTTCGGATCGAGCAGGGTGAGAAATTCCTTGTCCGGCAGGCCGCCCCACTGGTCGTGGTAGAGGGCCTTGTGACCGGCCGCGCAGATGCTGCGCTTCACCTTTACAGGATCGGTGATCCCGGCGAGCACGGCAGGAACGTAATCGCACAATTCCACCCAGCTATAGGCGGCGGCGAAGATATCCGGAGCCACTTTGGAGCACTTCCAGATCTTACTCCACCACCACTCGGAGGAGTAGGTGTTGCCGCACTTGGCGATGTATTGCGGGCGATGCTCGGCGGCGAGCTCGGTGATACGGGCGGCCTCCTGATAGCTGGTATGGTCCTTCCACAGCCAGCACTGGGCGGCAAGATGGTCCTTCCACTGCGGATGCAGGGCGAGCGGCACGTTGTTCTGATCGACCGGGATCGGACTGGAGCCGGTGGAGTCCACCCCGATGCCGATCACCTGATCGCTGGAAAAAGCGGGGTCCTTGACCGCTTGGGCGAGCGCGCCTTTGACCGACTGCTCCACGCCGAAAAGGTAGTCGCCGGGATGCTGGCGCGCGACATTGTGATCGGAAGCATCGAGCAGGATGCCTTCCTTGCCGCTGGGGTAATTCACCACACAGCTGCCGAGTTCGCGGCCGGTGACCGTATCGACGATCAACGCGCGCACCGAGTTTGTTCCGTAATCGACTCCAAGAGAGAATGGCATAGGGGTATTTGATTGAATCGATTTTTCTGAAGCGGTAAACCTCCGGAACGCTTGACAGTAAAGTCTTAGCCGCCGAAACTCAGCCCGTCATGCGAAAAGTTTCCATGCTCGACGTCGCGCGGGCGGCCGGAGTCTCCAAAAATGCCGTCTCCCTTGCCCTGCGCAACGATCCGCAAATCCCGCCCCAAACCCGCAAGCGCATCGCCGAAATCGCGAAACGCCTCGGCTACACGCGCAATCCGGTGGTGAGCCATCTCATGGCGCAATTGCGCACGGGCGCGACCGCCGGGCACAAGGCGACCCTGGCTCTGATCAACGCGAACAAGGATCGCGAGGCGTTTCGCCAGCATCCAACGATCCCCAGCTACGTGGCAGGCTGCCGCCGGGCCGCGAGCCGGCAGGGCTACAGCCTCGACGAGTTCTGGCTCCACGATCCCGAGCTGGACGGAGCCCGGCTGGTGCGCATTTTACAGACGCGCAACATCCGCGGCGCGGTGATCGCGGGATTGATGAATAACAACCGTCTCCCCGAGCGCTTTCAAGCCCTGTGGGAAACCTTTCCCTGCGTGGTCACCGGCGTGCGCACCCGCAATCCAGCGCTTTCGTTTTGCAGCACCGACCACCACATCCTTGCCCGGCGCGCTTTTGAAAAGGCGCTCCAGCTCGGCTACAAACGCCCCGCGCTGGTGCTGGATGCGGTGATCGACGAGCTCGTCGAAGGCCGCTTCACCGCCGGAGTGCTGGTCGCGCAGCAATCGCTGCCGCGCAAGCAGCGGGTGTCGCCTTTTTACAGCGTGACCGAGGCCAAGGCGAACCCGGCCATTTTTCACCGCTGGCTGGAAAAGGAAAAGCCGGATGTCATCCTCACCCTCTACCATACCGTGCGCCAGTGGGTGCAGGATGCGGGCTTTGCCGTGCCGGACGAGGTCGGGCTCATCCAGCTCGAATGGCGGAAGGATCACGAGGACTGGGCCGGCATGCACCAGCACAACGAGGAAGTCGGCGAAGCGGCGGTCGAGATGGTGATCGGCATGCTCCACAACAACGAGCGCGGCGTGCCGCAATTTCCACGTGCGACCCTGGTCGGCAGCACGTGGATGAATGGCAGTTCCGTGCGGATGATGCACCTGGTGACCAAAGGGGCGGATTAAGCCGGACCCCGGCGGCAGACCAGGATCAACCGCAGATTCAAGATTTCCGGCAACGAAATTTTTCGATCCCAGAAAAACGGCCACTACTCGACCGTCACGCTCTTCGCGAGGTTGCGCGGCTTGTCCACGTCGCAGCCAAGGGCCACGGAGGTGTAGTAGGACAGAAGCTGCAGCGGGATCACGCTCAGGATCGGCGAGAGGTAATCGGCGCAATGCGGGATGGTGATGATGTCGTCCACCGTCTTGTCGAGCTTGGTGCAGCCCTCGGTGACGATCGCGATCACGGGGCCGCGGCGCGCTTTCACTTCCTCGATGTTGCTCACGTTTTTCTCGAACACGCTGTCCTCGGGCGCGATGAAGAGGCTCGGCATGTCGGGCGTGATGAGGGCGATGATGCCGTGCTTGAGCTCGGCGCTCGGGTGGCCGGCGGTGTGAATGTAGCTGATCTCCTTCATCTTGAGCGCGCCCTCCAGCGCGATCGGGAAGTTGAACTGGCGGCCGAGGAACAGCATCGAGTGCGACTTCGCATACTTCTCGGCGATGGCCTTGATGTGCTCGGCCTGCTCGAAGATGCGGCGCACCTTGTCGGGCAGGGCTTCCAGTTCATCGAGGATGCGCAGGCCCTCGCTGGTGCTGAGGTGACGGATGCGGCCGAAGAGCAGCGCGATGAGGGTGAGGATGACGACCTGCGAGGTGAAGGACTTGGTGGCGGCAACGCCGATCTCGGGCCCGGCGTGCATGTAAACGCCGCCGTCGCTCTCGCGGGCGATGGTGGAGCCGACGTTGTTGCAAATGCCGAGGGTGCGGTGGCCCTTGCGCTGGCTCTCGCGGAGTGCGGCGAGGGTATCGGCGGTCTCGCCGCTCTGGCTGATGCAGAAGACGAGCGTGTCCTTCGGCATCGGCAGGTTGCGATAGCGGAACTCGCTGGCAAACTCCACCTCCACCGGCATCTGCGCGAGGGTTTCGATGATGTATTCGCCGACCATCGCGGCATGGTGGGCGGAGCCGCAGCCGGTGAGGATGATGCGGTCGATCTCGCGCAGCTCTTTCGGCGTCATTTCCAGGCCGCCGAGCTTGGCGGTCGCTTCCTCGCGGGAAAGGCGGCCGCGCATGGCGTCGAGGATCGTTTCGGGCTGCTCGTAGATTTCCTTGAGCATGTAATGGGGGTAATCCCCCTTGCTCACGTCGTCGGCGGTGTATTCCACTTTGCTCACCTCGAAGCCGGGGACGCCGCCGAGCAGCGAGATGATCTCGAACTGGTCGCGGGAGAGGCAGGCGATGTCATAGTCGTTCAGGTAAACCGCGTCGCGGGTGTGGGCGACGATCGCACTCACGTCGCTGGCGATGAAATTCTCGCCCTTGCCGATGCCAAGCACGAGCGGGCTGCCGCGGCGCGCGCCGAAAATCCAGTCGGGCAGATCGCTGTGCATAATGCCGACGCCGTAGGTGCCGATGACGAGCTTGAGCGCCTGCTGGAGACCGGTGAGCAAGCGGGCCTTGGAAGGCTCGCCCCCAGCGGCATCATAAAATTTACCCACCAGATGCGCGAGCACTTCGGTATCCGTCTGCGACTTGAAGACGTGGCCTTCCCGGATGAGTTCCTCGCGCAGGGCCTGGTAATTTTCGATCACGCCGTTATGCACCAGCATGAGCTTGCCGCTCTGGTCGAAATGCGGGTGGGCGTTTTCATCGGTCACGCCGCCATGGGTCGCCCAGCGGGTATGGCTGATTCCCATCGTGCCGTGGAGCGGATTGCTTTGCACGAGGCCGGTGACGTTGGCAATGCGACCGATGCACTTGCGCACCTCAATGGTGCCGTGGTCGAGGGTGGCGACGCCAGCCGAGTCATACCCGCGATATTCCAGACGCCGGAGCCCGTCGAGCAGGATGGGAGCCGCTTCATTTTTGCCAATATAGCCTACAATTCCGCACATAAGTTTTTCACCCTGACAGACTATGTGCCTCGCTGCAACCGAGATACTCGGGTTGCGAAGGTGTAATTTTGGGTAGCGCTTTCGCCACGAAGATACGGAGAAAGACCGATTTTCGTTCAAAATGGAGCGCCAAGTGTTTTTCCAGAGAAAAAGGCTTCGCTTCGGTGCGCGGGCGTGCTCAAGATGAAGCCTCAACCCTTTTTCCTGACTGCATCTCGCTCATGAGCACTACCTCGTCATCCCCCTCCCTCGGCAACACGCTCGCCATCATCATGGGTGGCGGCGCCGGCACACGCCTGTTCCCACTTACCAAGGACCGCTCCAAACCCGCGGTCCCACTCGGCGGCAAGTATCGTCTGGTGGACATCCCGATCAGCAACTGCATCAACTCGGGACTGCGCCACATGTATGTGTTAACACAGTTTAACAGCACGTCGCTCATCCGTCACATCCAGGCCAGCTACAAGTTCGACCACTTCTCGCGCAGCTTCGTCGAGATCCTCGCCGCCCAGCAGCGGCCGACCGGCGCGCATTGGTACCAGGGCACGGCCGACGCGGTGCGGCAGAACATGCGCGACTTCCTCCAGCGCGATTACGAATATTTCCTCATCCTCAGCGGTGACCAGCTCTATCGCATGGACTTCCGCACCCTGCTGAAGGATCACATCGAGAAGAAGCTCGATATCACGATCGCCACCATCCCGGTGTCGCGTGAAGCGGCGACGGATTTCGGCATCATGCACACCGATGCCGATCGTCACATCATCCGCTTCGTGGAAAAGCCGAAGCAGCCCGAGCTGCTCGACGAACTCTCGATCCCCGCGCCGTTGCTGCGCGAGCTGGGCAAGAACGAGCACGAGAATCTCTACCAGGCCTCGATGGGCATCTATATCTTCAACCGCAAGGCGCTCATCGAAGCGCTGGATAACGATCTGGTCGATTTCGGCAAGCACGTGATCCCGGGCGCGATCGAGAAATACAAGGTCGGCGCCTACATCTTCCAGGGCTACTGGGAGGATATCGGCACCATCCGTGCCTTCTTCGATGCGAACCTGAACCTCACCGAGACGGTGCCGAGCTACAGCTTCTTCGATCCGCTCTCGCCGGTTTACACCCACGCGCGCTTCCTGCCCGCGAGCAAGGTGAATGGCGCGAACATCCGCCAGGCCATCATCTCCGACGGTTGCGTGATCACCGACTCCACCATCGAGCGCGCCGTCATCGGCATCCGCAGCTTCATCGACGCGGGTTCGACGATTCGCAACACGATCATCATGGGTTCCGATTTCTACGATGTGGACAAGGACGCCCGTGCCGGCAATGGCGTGCGCCTCGGCATCGGTCGCAACTGCCACATCGAGAATGCGATCATCGACAAGAATGCGCACATCGGCGACAACGTGACGATCTCGCCGGAGGGCAAGCCCAAGAATTTCGACGGAGAAAACTTCTACATCCGCGATGGGATCGTCGTCATCCCGAAGAGCGCGGTCCTCGCCCCGGGCACGCGCGTGTAAATCGAACTTATGCAACGGGGTGCGGCAACGGTGCTGGCCGTGGCGGGGTTCGTAACGGGCCTGGCCACGGCGACGGTCTGGAAATCAGACCATGCCCCCGGCTCGTCTCAAGCCCAAGCCGCGGAGTGGCAGGACTCCAAGTCGAATGGAGCAGCTCCGCCAAGCGCTGCTGCCTCATCCGGCACTGCTACAAAAGGGACGTTCACCGAAAAATTTGCGAGTGCCTTTGAGGTGCGCAATCGCTTCAAGCGCTGGGCGAAGTTTTACCAGTTCGCGGATGAAGTCACCGCGGCCAATGGGCGCGACGCGGCGGAGGCGGTGCGGAAGCTCGGCAACGTGCCGGACAAATCGTTCCTGCTCAGCGCGGTGATCGGCCAGTGGGCCAGCCTGGATCCGCAGGCGGCGATGGATTACGCGCAGGGATTGGCGAACCAGCAGCAGCGCAAGAGCGCCATCCTCGCCGCGATCGGCGGCTGGGCGGACAAGGATCTCGCCGGCGCCCAGGCCTGGGCCAGCCAGTTGCCCAATGGCGACCTGAAAACGCAGAGCCAGCAGGCCATCCTCGGCAAGGTGGCGGAAGACGATCCGAACAAGGCACTGGTGATGATCCAGAGCGATCCCTCGCTCAGCCAGGGGGCGGGCAGCGGATCATTCGCCTACACCATTTTCGGCGAATGGGCTTCGCGTGATCCGGAGGCCGCAGCCCAGCGGGCAGCCAGTCTCCCGGCGGGACGACTGCGCACCAGTGCGCTCGATGTGATCGGCCAGCAATGGGCGCAGAAAGATCCGCAGGCCGCCCTCGCATGGGCCCAGCAGATGGCACCCGGCGGCCAGCAGACGAATCTGCTCAGCGGCATCGTCCGCACGTGGGCCCAGCAGGATTTCGACGGCGCGTATCAATGGCTGCAAAAACAGCCCGAGGGCCTGCAAATGAACCGCCTTGTGGAGCAGATGAGCTGGCAGTTTTCCAATGACGATCCGAAGCAAGCAGTCTCGCTGGCCCAGTTGATGACCCCCGGCGGCACGCAGAACAATGTGCTGCGCAACATCGCCAGCAACTGGGCTCGCAACGATCCCAAGGCCGCGCAGGAGTGGGTGGAAAAACAGACCGACTCCAGCGTGCAAAACGCGATCTGGCCCGGGGTGATCCAGGGCATCGCCGAGAGCGATCCCACCGCCGCCGCCACGCTCGCGGGGACCATTCAAAATACCGGGGCTCGCAACAACGCCATGGGCGACATCGCCTTCCAGTGGGCGCAGAACGACCCGCTCTCCGCCGCCCAGTGGGCCACCCAACTCTCCGACCAGAGCACGCGCCAGAATGCGCTCGGCAACGTGCTTTCCAACTGGGCGCAGAATGATCCTCAATCGGCCGTGCAATGGGTCTCCCAGCTCCCCGCGGGGCAGGAACGCGACACCGCCATCGAACGCTCCACCTGGGGCCTCGCCCAAAACGATCCGCAACTGGCGATGCAACTCATCACCACCATGTCCAACGACCAGATGCGCCAGAGCGCAACCTTCAACGCCTATTCCAACTGGCTGCGCAACGACCCCCAGGCCGCGCAAGCCTGGCTGAGCAATGCGAATCTCGACGACAAGCTGAAGCAACAACTCGGCGGAATGAAGGCGGAGTAGCGATCCGAAGGTCTTTCTGCTTCCTGCCAGGTCGATAAAGAAAAGGAAACAGGCGTTTGGCATGAAAGTTTCTCTCGGAAGGAGAAATGAATGTTGATTGGAAATTGATCGGAGCGGGGACGGTGCTGGGGTTCATGTTCGGCACCTCGGTGCATGTGGTGCTTTCCAGCCAGGGATCGAACTCGGGGAATAATGCTGGAAGTACCTCCAGCGCTGTAATTTCCAGTAATGGATCGACGTCCGACAGCCCACCGGAACTGGCAACGACCACTCCTCAACAGCTGGTGGATCGCGTCGCCAGTGCCTTTGAGATCCGCGATGAATCCCATCGCATGGGACGGCTCTACGCCCTGGCCGATACGGTGACGGCGCAAAATGGACGCGCCATTGTCCAGGAAATCGCAAATCTGAAAAGCGCTCCTGATAAAGCAGATGCCCTCAAACTCTTCCTCGGCCGATGGACGGAGGCGGATGCACCAGCAGCGCTGGCCTATGTGCAAAGCCTTCCCGCCAGCGATGCCAAACGGGGAATTTTAGCCGCGGCCATGGGTGCCTGGGCCGGAAGGGACGTTGACGCCGCTCAGAAATGGGCCGCTCAACTCCAGGATCGCCCGCTTCGGACGACGGCAAAGCAGGCCATCCTGCTTTCTATTGCAGAAAGCGATCCGGCTCGCGCGCTCGTCATGGCCGACAAGGACTCCGAGATCGCCGGGGATTACTTTTCGATCAATCAGATTTTCCACAAATGGGTGGAGCGCAACCCCAGCGAAGCCGCCGGGAAGGCCGCCAGTTTGCCAAGCGGAATGCTGCGGCAGAGCGCGATCGATACGGTCATGCAGGCCTGGATGGGGCAGGACCCGAGGACGGCGATCGGATGGATCAAGCAATTACAAAGCGATGAAGAGAAAACTGCGTTGCTTGGAAGATACATGGCCCCCTGGCTGGTCAGCGATTACGACGGCGCCTACGCGTGGCTAAGCAAGCAGCCCGCCGGAATGGGCTTGAACAATATGGTGATGCAGATGGATCTCCGGTCGCTATTGGACAGGCCCGAGAAGATGCTCAAGATCGTTGAATTAATGACCCCGGGCAGCATGCAAAATGGAGCGCTCCTCCACATCGCCCAAGATTGGGCCAGCCGCGACGCCGAGGCGGCGGAAAAATGGGCCGCAAAACAAACCGATCCCAATGTGCAAAAAGCCGTCTGGCCGGGGATTGTCAGCGGCCTCGTTGCAAAAAATCCGGCGGAGGCGGCGAACATTATTTCTGAGATGCCAGACAGTCCCACGCGGGATGATGCAACCATCGAGCTGGCCTCCACTTGGGCATCCCGGGACCCAGAGAAAGCCGCCGCGTGGTTTGAGACCGTCAGTGGCGCCTCGAATGCCCAGATGATCGTGGGCAGCATCGCCCAGGCGTGGGCCACAAAAGATGAGGACAAAACCGCCGCCTGGATCAAGGGAATCGCGAATGAAGAACTTCACGACAGTGCCTGCGAATCGGCAGCGGCGGCTCTCTACCAAGCCGAGCCGGAGGAAGCATTGCAACTGGCCTCTTCCATCACCGATCCCGAAAAGCGCAATCTCGCCGAGGGCAGCACTCTTTCCGTCTGGCTGCAAGAAAACCCCTCCGATGCGAAAGCGTGGATTTCGAAGCTGGGCAAAGGTGAAGACCGGGATGCCACCCTGGTCGCCGCCAGTGGGAGCGTAGCCGCATCCGATCCCAGAGCGGCAGTCGAAATGGCCAGCACGATCGACAGTGGCGAACAAAAGGTAAATGCTTTCAGAAGCATTTACATCACCTGGCGGGATTCCGACGCCGCCGGAGCGGACGCCTGGATAAAAAATGTGGATCTCGATCCCCAGTTGAAACAGGAACTGGTCGGAACGATGGTGAGTCAATGACCCAAGGCAACATTCTGGTCACCGGGGCCAATCGCGGGATTGGGCTGGCGCTGGTGGCGCAACTCAAGGCGGCGGGCTGGCATGTGATCGCGACCTGCCGCAATCCCGACGCGGCGGAGGATTTGAAAAGCCTCGGCGTTCCCGTGCTCGCGCTCGATGTGACCGATGAGCACTCGGTGGCCAGGGCCGCCGCGCAAGTGGGCGAGCTGGACGTGCTGGTGAACAACGCCGCCATTTTCCCCGAAGAGGGCAACGAGACGCTGGACGAAATGAAGCTGGAGTGGTTCCGCGAGGCGTTTGAGACCAACGTGCTCGGCGTCGTGCGGGTGACCCGCGCATTCCTGCCGCTGCTGCGCAAAGGCCGGCATCCACGCGTGGTGAATATCTCTTCGGGCGCCGGTTCGATTGCGGACAAGGACGACCATGCCTACTACGCCTACTCCACCTCGAAGGCCGCGCTGAACATGCTCACCCGCGCGATGGCGGCGGAATACAAGCCGCTCGGCGTGTGTGTCGTGGCGCTCTCGCCGGGTTGGGTGCAGACCGACATGGGTGGCCCCCATGCCCCGCTCCTCCCGGCAGAATCGGCCACCGCGATTGCGACCACCATCCAGCGCCTGAGCCTGGAGCACACCTCGCGCTTCATCGACCGCAACGGACGCGACACCGAGTATTCGTGGTAGTTTCCTTGCCGCTGCGCTCATTCCCCGCCCAACTTCGCAAAAGCCTGCCTGCGTCTCCACGCCCTTGGACTGCGGCGACACGTCGCCGCTTTTCCACGCGAGACACGTCTCGCCCTCAATCCGCCGCCCAATATCCCCTTCGTCCCACTTCTCCCGGCATGACATTCCCCCAAAAGCCCTGCATGATCCTCTCGTGAAATACCATTTCGCCAGTGACAATACCGCGGGCATCTGCCCCGAGGTCTGGGCCGCGATGCAGCAGGCTGGCCAGGGCTTCGCCCCCAGCTACGGCGAGGACGCCTACACGAAGCACGCCTCCGATGCTTTCCGCGAATTTTTCGAATGCGATTGCGACGTCTATTTCGTCTTCAACGGCACGGCCGCCAATTCACTGGCGCTTGCCACCTTGTGCCAGAGCTATCACAGCGTGATCACGCACGAGACCTCGCACATCGAAACCGACGAGTGCGGTGCGCCCGAGTTTTTCTCCAACGGCACCAAGCTGCTCCTCGCCCCCGGCCCGCTCGGCAAGCTCGATCCCGCCGCCGTGGAGCAACTGGCGATTAAACGCCGCGACCTCCATTACCCCAAGCCCCGCGCGCTCAGCTTCAGTTGCCCCACCGAGATCGGCACCGTTTATACGCCCGCGGAAATCGGCGCGCTCAGCGAGGTCGCCCAGCGTCGTGGCCTGCGCATGCACATGGATGGCGCGCGTTTTTTCAACGCGCTCGTCTCGCTCGGCATCACTCCGGCGGAACTCACGTGGAAAGCAGGCGTCGATGTCCTTTCCTGCGGCGGCGTGAAGCTCGGCGGCGGCCTCGGCGAGGCGGTAGTCTTCTTCGACCGCGCGCTCGGCGAGGAATTTGCCTACCGCTGCAAACAGGCCGGTCAGCTCGCCTCCAAGATGCGCTACTTCGCCGCTGGCTGGTGCGCGCTGCTCGAAAACGAGGTCTGGAAAAAATACGCCATCAACGCCAACCACTGCGCCCAACTCCTCGCCGCCGAGTTTCAAAAAATCCCCGGTGCCCGCGTGCTTTACCCCGTGCAAGCCAACGGCGTCTTCGCCGAGCTCCCCGCCCCCGTGCATGAAAAGCTGAAGGCCGCCGGGTGGGCCTACTATTTCTTCATCGGCGGCGGGGCGCGCTTTATGTGCTCCTGGGCCACCACCGAGGAGGATGTGCGGGCACTAATTCAGGCCACCTAAAGTTCGCTCTCAAGCACCCCAAGCTATGAAAGGCGTCTCTCTTCCCTCAACAAGCATCCCCATCCCTCATCAAAGCAAATGGGGGGCTCTGTTCGCTTTGTTTTCAGTCTGCGCTGCACACGCCTTCGCGCAAAAGGCCATTACCTGGCCTGCCGATGGAGTAGCCGTCAGCGAAATTGAAAAATGGACCGGGTATAATTCGGCTGTTCATATCGATCCGCTAAAAGCCAATCCCGCCTTGGAAAAACAGGTCGATGAAATGGAAGCGCGTTTACGCACCGGCCTTCCTGCCTACCTAGGCAAAATCAAAACCGTCACCCGCAATCCTGAGAACATTGAGCGGGGAACAGGAACTCATTTTTCAGACCGCCGGTTTCCATGTCTCGCCTGCTGGCAGATCATCGGTCAAAACGGACATGCCATCGCAGTTTTAGAACCGGAAGGGGGCATCAAGCTCAATATCACCCCCAATGCCGGGCATCCATTAATGCCCGACAATACCGTCAGATCTGGAGTGACGGCAGTAGCTCGTGAGCTTTTAGACAAGTTTTGGGGCGGCGAACCCGAATCTCCTGCCGAAGCGGGATCAGAATTTCCTACCAACCTGCACTGGCGAGGAGTGGATGGAAAAACGGATGATCCGGAAACCAGCATCTATTTTGCGTTCAATTACTACAATTCTTACGGAACTCACGCCGGTGTGGAACAAGAGTTCTGGCTGGAGACTGGAGTTTCTTACAGCAAGTGGAAAACTCTGACTGAAGACAAGATAGTGGATAAGAGTAAATGGCTAACCAAACGAGAGGCTATCGCATCGGCCATTCTGAATTGCGGAGAGCCTTTTCATTGGATCCCCGGCATTCAAGGTCAGCTCCCTATTTCCTATCACGTTGCTTCGGTTCTAGATGCACACCGTGAGCAATCAGGCTGGGAGGTGGAAATTATTCTTGAGAAAGGAAGGAGCCGAAAAATCCTTTACTACACTGTGAGTGACAAACGAACCGCTCAAAGTTCAAGCCTCAATGACCCACCACCAAATGCTGAACGGGAAATCATCGCATCGGCCGAGGACATCCGTAAATGGCCGGAATATCTAGCGGTCGAAAAAATGAATACCCTTTTCCTGGCAAAAGCCGAAGGGGCCAAAGTTCTGGCTGCGCGAGCCTGCTCCGTAATCAGCCCTGAACTCAAGGACGATGTGAAAGACGCCACCATCCGACGCGAGCGCGAAGCGGCTGGTTCAATCAGAGGCCATTCGACCGATTTCAGTTTTATCGTCGAAAACAGTATTCCTCGATTAACTGTCGTTACTGCGAATATAAAACAGACGGTCAGCACGCCTGCTTTGCAAAACCACAAAGCATGGACCGAGTTTGCCACCTCAAAATGTGAACAGCTATTTGGATTCCCTCCCGGAAAATTGATTGCCTACGAGCCGGAATTAGCAATGCCCACCGGCTCACTCCCCGGGCAAAAATCATCATGGGAACTCCTCTGGTATTTTTCGAGCGGCGGCAAAAAATTTGATTCGGGCCAAAGGTTTGAAATCGAAATGGATTCGAATTCCTATTCCGTTTATTGGAGTAATCCCATTTCTCCTGATACGCTGGAAATGCAACTCCAGAAAATGGGTACAGAAAAAGTGGACTTTGCCCAAAAAAAGGCTGCATTTGCCGCAGTCCGGATCGCTCATCTTTACGCTCCAGATATTCCCATTAAACACTGGATCGTTACGGATGTCGATTTTGACGAAAGTTTTGATTGGACTGATCTCACCACTAAACCAAAGGCCGTTTGGCATATTGTAATCCAGCAGGGTGCGAAGACCAGTTTGATTGGTGGTGGTTCATATATCGATCTCGTGTTTGATGCGGAATCTTATAAAGTCAATCGCTTCGATATCTTGGTTCCCCCCATCATTTGAAAAGCAGCGGTAAAATCGCGGAGTCTCAATAACGGTCGCCGTTTTGGAGCTTGTCCCGACCTTGCTTCTTCAAAGGTTCCCGCTACAGTCCGCCGGAAGTTCATGAAACTCCGGGCTCTCTTTTTCTTCGGGACGCTGATTTCGCTGTTCGGCCCTTCGGCGTCCGCCACCACTCCACTCTGGATGCGGTATCCGTCCCTTTCGCCGGATGGGAAGACGATTGCGTTTGAATACCAGGGGGACATTTTCACCGTGCCAGCGGCGGGCGGCGAGGCGGTGGCGTTGACGCGCGGGGATTCCTACGAGTTCGCGCCGGTCTGGTCGCCGGATGGGAAGACGCTCGCTTTTGCCTCGGATCGGTTTGGCAATTTCGATGTCTTCGTCGTCCCGGTCAGTGGCGGCGATCCGAAGCGGCTCACTTTTCACTCGGCGAATGAAGTTCCCACCGGGTTTACGCCAGATGGCAAAGCGGTGCTATTCTCGGCACAGCGCCTTGACGCGGCGGCAAATGCGCAATTCCCCAGCGGCGTGCTGCCGGAGCTTTACGAGGTGCCGGTGGCGGGCGGACGTCCGAAACAATTGCTCACCACCCCGGCGCTGAATGCCAAGCTGGATCGCGCGGGCAAGCGGTTGCTTTACGAGGACATCAAGGGCTACGAAAGCGCGTGGCGCAAGCACGAGAAAGCGTCGATCTGCCGCGATGTGTGGCTGTGCGATCTCGCCAGCGGCACGCACACGCGGCTCTCGCAGTTCGAGGGCGAGGATCGGAACCCGGTCTTCACGCCGGATGAGCAGAGCGCGTGGTATCTGAGCGAGCGCAGCGGCTCCTTCAATGTGTGGAAGCAGGCGCTCTCGCCCGAGGCGCCGCCGGTGCAGGTGACGCATTTTGACACGAATCCGGTGCGCTTCCTGAGCGCGTCGAGCGCGGGCGATCTGTGCTTTGGCTACGATGGCGAGATTTACGAACTGCCCGTGGGCGCGACCGAGCCGCACAAGGTGGCAGTGGAAATTGCCGCCGGCTCGAACGAGCCCGAGCAAATCGTCGATACGAAATCCGACGGCGTGACCGAGATGGACGTGAGCCCGAACGGGAGGGAAATCGCGATGATCATCCGTGGCGACATCTTTGTGGCCTCCACCGATTACGGGGTGACGAAGCGGATCACCACCACGCCGGAGATGGAGCGCTCCGTCTCCTTCAGCCCCGATGGCCGGAAGTTGCTCTACGCCAGCGAGCGGCACGGCTCGTGGAATCTTTACGAAACGTCGCTGGTGAAAAAAGAGGAGCCGTATTTCTTCGCGGCGTCGGATTTGCAGGAAAAGGAAATCCTCTCGAACGGGCAGGAGAACTTCCAGCCGCGCTACCGGCCCGATGGCAAGGAGATCGCCTACCTGGAAAATCGCGTGACGCTGAAGGTGCTCGATCCCGCCACCGGCAAGACGCGCACGGTGCTGCCCGCGAAGTGGAATTACTCGTATGCGGATGGCGACCAGTCCTTCGACTGGGCTCCCGACGGCAAGACACTGCTGGTGCAATACATCAGCGCCACGCGTTGGTCCACCGACATCGGCCTGGTGAAGGCGGACGGCACTTCCACCGAGCCGGTGAATCTCACGCAGAATGGCTACGAGGACACGATTCCCCGCTGGGCGATGGAGGGAAAAATGATGTTCTGGTTCAGCAATCGCAACGGGCTCGCCGGGCATGGCATGGGCAGCTTCGACCAGTCGGACGTGTATGCGCTGAGCTTCACCCAGGCGGCCTACGACCGGTTCAACCTGAGCAAGGCGGACTTCGCGCTCGCGAAGGAGGCCGAGGACAAGGCGAAGAAGGCAACACCGGATGACGGGAAGAAAAAGGACGGCGCGAAAGCGAAGGCGCAACCGGCCGACGATGGCGATGGCGGCGACGGCGATGATTCCGACGACTTGAAGCCCAAGCTGGCGAAACCGCTGGAGCTCGACTTGAAGAATCTTGAGGACCGGACCCAGCGGGTGACGCCCTTTTCCTCGGATCTCGCCGATGCGGAACTCACGCCGGATGGTGAGACGCTGCTGTACCTCAGCCGCGTGGATGGCGGCTACGACCTGTGGAGCTACAACCGGCGCGAGGACGACAAGAAGGTGCTCGCCAAGCTCCCACCCGGCAAGGACGACAACGACGAGGACGGCATGAAGCACGCCGCGCTCATGCTCGATCGCAAGGGCGAGAACGCCTATGTGCTCGACAGCGGCACCATCACGCAAATCGAGGTGAAGACCGGGAAAAGCGATCCGGTGAAATTCTCCGCGGAGGTGATCGTGCATCCGCAGGCGGAGCGCGCGTTTTTCTTCGAGCACGCCTGGCGACAGGCGAAGGAAAAGCTCTACGCGGCCGATCTGCAGGGCGTGAATTGGGACGCTTATAAAAAGGGGTATGCGAAGTTCCTCCCCTCCATCACCAACAACCGCGACTTCGCCGAGCTGCTCAGCGAGATGTTGGGCGAGCTGAATGTCTCGCACACCGGCTCCGGCTATTACTACGACGATCCCGATGGCGACAAGACCGGCGCGCTCGGCGTCTTCTTCGACGAAAGCTATACCGGCCCGGGCTTCAAGATCGCCGAGGTGATGGAGGGTGGTCCGCTTACCCGCGCCAATTCCAAGCTCAAGGCCGGGGACATCGTGGAGAAAATCAACAATACGCCGATTGCGGCGGGCGCGGAATTCGATTCGTTGCTGAATCGCACCACCGACCAGCCCACCCTGCTTTCCGCCTACGATCCCGCGACCAAAAAGCGCTGGGATGAAACCGTAAAGCCCATCTCGCTCGAGGCGCAGGATGGACTGCTTTACCAGCGCTGGGTGCGCCAGCGCCGGGAGCTGGTGGACAAGCTCTCCGGCGGTCGCATCGGCTATCTGCACATCGCCGGCATGGCCGACCCGGAATACCGCAAAGCCTTCGGCGACGCCCTGGGCCGCAGCGCGGAGAAGGAGGCGCTGATCGTGGATACCCGGTTCAATGGCGGCGGCGAGCTCACCGAGGATCTCATCGACTTCTTAAGCGGTCATCAACTCTTCCAAATGGAGCCCCGGGGGCAGAACCTCGGCGTCATCCCGCTCAACCGCTGGATTCGCCCCTCCGCCGTGGTGATGAGCGAGAGCAACTACTCCGATGCCGATCTCTTCCCGACCGCTTATCACGAGATGAATCTCGGCCTGCTGGTCGGCATGCCCGTCGCAGGCACCGGCACCGCGGTGTGGTGGGAGACCTTGCAGGATGAGACGCTCTACTTCGGCATCCCCGAGGTGGGCATGCGCGGCCTCGACGGCAATTTTCTCGAAAACCACGAACTGGAGCCCGATGTGAAAGTCGCGAACGATTACCAGAGCGTGGCGAAAGGCGAGGACAAGCAGCTCGAAGCCGCCGTGCAGGCGCTGCTCGCGAAGCTCAAGCCGGTGAAGTAGGAGGACTTCCTTTTTTGCCGGGATGAACCGGATTTACCGGCGGTGATTTCCATGGCCCGGCCCAAAGCAACTTGGGCCGGGCGAAAAATTTTCAATGCGCATGCCGGATCGATACCGTGAAAAGCCCAACCATTCCGAGGCGGCCCTACGTGACCACAATGACTTCTTCCTCTCTCCGCGCCTCCGCGTCTCTGCGGTGAAAAAATCCGCCTAGAAAAGCTCCAGCGCCTCGGCCAGCGCTTCCATTGGCAGACCGATCACGTTGGTGCGGGAGCCGTCGATCTCCTCGATCAGCCCCACCGGGTCGTGTTGGGCGGCGTAGGCCCCGGCCTTGTCGAGCGGGTTGATGAGCGAAAGATACTCGCCGATCTCCCGATCCGTGAGCTTGCGAAAACGCACCCGGCTGCACTCGATGAAGCCGAAATGCCGGGTGCCGCCGTCGGTGCTCAGCCACACGCCGGAGAAGACCTGGTGCGTCTGCCCGTTGAGCGAGCGGAGCATCTCCGTCGCCTCGGCCAGATCGCGCGGCTTGCCCAGGATTTTCCCATGGTGCGAGACCAGCGTATCCGCCGCCAGCACCACATCGTCGGAGAACCGATGCGCCACGCTCGCCGCCTTGCGGCGGGCATTCCAGAGCGTGATCTCGCCCACGGTGAAGTGTGGCGGGTTGGTTTCCTCAATCTCCGCAGGATGCACCTCCACCTCGTAGCCGTGCTGCCGGAGCAGGTCCAGCCGACGCGGCGAGGAGGAGGCGAGAATGATGGTTTTGGTTTTCATGGCCGGAAGCAATCACCCGGCATCGCAGTTCCCCACTACTGGCCAGCGGGAGCCTGCGGCATGGCGGGAAGGGTCATTTCTTTGTAGTCTGCAGGGGCAGTGAAAGTCGAAGGATCAACGGGCTGATCCGCGATGGAAACCAGCGTGGTCGTAATCTTGCCGCCCATCGCTTCCATCTCCGTGCGCACGGGCACGCCGGCCTGGGAGATTCTCAGGCATCAGGGAAGTGCCTTGCGCCATCTTCGAGAGCGTGCTGGACATCATCTTCTTCAACGCATCGGTGTACGAAGCGGAGTTCGGGTAATCCTTGGCAAACCAGTAGTGAATGGTCATCCCCATGAGCGTGAGGGTGTATTCACTCGCCTGGTGGCCGTTGATGTCGTCGGTCTTACCCGTCGCCACGAACTCGGGCTTGGGCCCGGGGCTCGCACTAGCCGCGGCGGCGGCGGCCCGGCTCATGTTGGCCTTCATCTGCTCACCGCTCATTTTCACCACCATCTTCTGGGTGTGCATGAGCGTGATCGTATCGCCGGTATCGAGATTCATGATCGAGGACATCATGGTGCCCATGTCGGTGCGCATCTGGTTGTCCTTGATCTTGATCGTCATGTCGCCATTCATCATCGGCGAACCTTCGACCTTTTGGACGATCACCGTATCGGCGTGGAGGGAGAGACACAGCGCGGCGAAAGCCGCACAGAGGGAGAAAAGGGATTTCATACCCCTTTTGCATACGCCTTTACCGGCGTTTTGACAAACCCTAATCAGTGCCGTCGCAACAGCCGCATCTGCTCCCGACCGCCGCGGTCGGGATAGGCATGATCAGGCGTCCACTGGCGAAGAACGGTAAAATGCGGTGCAAAGCTGGCGTCCAGTTCCGCCTCCCCGACCCCAAAGGGTGGGCCGTAGTGGCCGGGCTCCAGATCGGGGTTGAGGAAGAAAACGGCGAGCAGATGCCCGCCCGGCTTGAGCGCCCGCGCCACGCTCTCCACATAGGTCGCGCGCATTGCCGGATCAATGGCGCAGAAACAGGTATGCTCGAATACCCAGTCGAACGTGCCCGCCCAATCCTCCGGCAAGGCAAACAAATCGCCCAGCACGTAGCGTTCACCATGGCGGGCAACTTGCTCCCGCGCCGCCTCCACCGCCGAAGGCGCAAGATCGAGCCCCACCACCTCATTCTCCGTCGTGGCGATGGCCCTCACATCGTGCCCAAATCCACATCCGGGCACGAGGATGCGGCCTTGCAATGGTTGAGTCCCCAGGAAATCCACCAATCCCGGTGAAGGGGCACCCTTTTCCCAGGGCATGTCGTGATTTTGGTAACGAGCTTCCCAGTCAGTCATGGACCAAGAATCTCCCCAGTCCGGGTCGAATGCAACGAGGATCAACCCCGGCGCCGCCATACGCTGGCTTGCGCCACGGTGAGCTGGAATTTCCGCCGATGCTCCCGCAGCAGAAACGGCAAGTCCACCGTGCGCACCAGTTCAAAGGTGCCATCGAGGTGCGCGCGCAGGCCGTCGAGGGTCGAGCACGCATCATGGCACAGCCAGTTTTCGCGAGGCGTGAATTCTTCCATCCAGGTGCAGGGCGTGGTGATGACCAGTTGCCCCCCGGCTTTGACCAGCACGGGCAGCCGTTGCAAAAAGAGCGCGGGCTCGGGCAGGCGGCACATCAGATTCGCCGCCAGCACGGCATCGAAGTGCCCGAGATCCTCGCGAAGGTGCATCGCGTCGCCCGTTTCAAACGCGACGCGTGAGCGGTCGATCGTCTCATCCACCCGCACCGTACACGTCGTCGTCTGCGCTCCTTCCTCCAGCCGCTCAAACGTTCCCTCGCCGCTCTCCTGCAGCTTCTGCGCGGCGCTGATGAATTTTTGCGAAAAATCGATCCCCACCACCTGCTCGCAATAGCGAGCCAGCTCGAAGCTCGCCCGCCCCACCGCACAGCCGATATCCAGGGCCCGGGCCTGGGCCGACAGGGTCACGAAATCGAAGCCCTCGCTCACACAGCGCGCCGGGAAATGCAGCGGCGGCTCCCACGGGAGCCGCCAGTCGCCGGTGAAGGTATCGGCGGCGGTACCCGTAGTGGAACAGGAGATACTCGGAGAGCAGGCGGTCGGTTTCGTAGAGGTTTGGAATGGCCACGGTGCCAGCATAGAGCGCAGAACGTACTTGCCAAGGGCTTCCCGCGCCGCCGCGATGCCGGGCCTTCTCCGCCCGATGCTGAGGATGGCGTTCATCGGCTTAAGGGGTGCCCGTATTGGCCCCGGGGATGCGGTAGGAAACCTTGTAAAAATCCTTCGTCGCCGATTCCGCGAGATAGAGGCTCAGCGAGCCGTCACTGGTGGCGACATAGCGATTACGGTCGATCGTGCCGGTCTGCGTCAGCGAAAACGGCAGGGCGCGCCAGGTCGTATCCGCCAGGGTGGGATTGCCGTACACTTCGTAGCAATAGTTTGTGTAGGCTGGGAAGGTGACCATGAAGCGGGTGGTGCTACTGGGGCCGGAGACGACCGTGCCCTGGGTGAGCAGGCTGCCGCTGTTCGGATAAGTGGGATCGGTCGGGGTGAGACCCACTACAAAATCGAAGTTCCCCGTCACCGAGCTATCGGAGAGGCCGGTGGAGGCGTAGGTGATTGTGACCGCCGTCTTCTGCGCGGTCGTGAGCGAGGAGTAGATGGTGTCGCCGCTATTCTGCGTGCTCCACGCAGTGCCGCTGCTGGTGTATTGCGTGCCTGGCCAGAAAAGCTGCGTGCAATAGCGGGTCGCCTGCCCGGGAATGGTCACGGCCAGGTGGTAATGTCGCGTTCTCCCCGTATAGAGCCCGGCCTTGATGGTGCGGAACTTGTAGGCGCCACTGGAGCCGGTGAGGAACTGGCCGAAGCCCTGGAAATTGGAATCCGCCGCCGAGTTGCGGGTACTGGAGGAGGAGTAGATGTAGTTGCCATTGGTATCGGCATGCCAGATCTCGACGAGGGCGTTCTTGATCGGGTTGCCGCTGCTGTCGAGCACCGTGCCGGTGAGGTAGGTGATGATGCCACTGGCCGCGGTGGTGCTGTCGTTGAGCAACACGAGGTCGTTGTCGTCATCCAGCGGAATGTTATTCGCCAGGGGGTAATACGGCCCCTGGGTCACCGAGGGCGCAATCGTCAGGGCCTCGGCCAGATAGCCCGGCAGCGTAAACCCGGCCGAGGCCAGAGCAAGGCTCTTGAGGAAGCGGCGGCGGTCGAGGGGGATGTGGAAAGGTTGGGGCTCGTTGTTCATGACGTTAAACGGTTGAATTAACCCCAACCTAAATTCCCTTTGTAAGAGCCTGATAAACAAACTAGGGAAAGTTGTAAGGAAATGGTAATATTTATCGTTCACGCCCGCGCCTCCCGTCTCTTATGAGCAAGACGAATATTCTCATCATCGATGACGACCGTGAGTTTTGCGCCCTGGTTCGGGATTATCTGGCGCCGTTTGGCTATGCCGTCGGCGCGGCCCACACCGGCCCGGCGGGCATCGAACGCACCCTGGCGGAGCCGTGGCTCGCCATCATCCTCGACGTCATGCTCCCCGGGCTGAACGGCTTCGAAGTGCTCCGGCAAATCCGCCAGCAAAGCGACGTGCCGGTGCTGATGCTGACCGCCCGCGGCGACGAAGCCGACCAGATCGTGGGGCTGGAAATCGGTGCCGACGACTACCTGCCCAAGGGCGCCTCGACCCGGCAGTTACTGGCCCGCCTGCATGCGATCACCCGCCGCGCGGCCCTCGCCGCCAACAAAGCAACACCCGAGGAGACCGCCGACGAAATCATCATTGCGGAACTGCGGATCAACACCTCGGCCCGGATCGTCACGCTCGGCGCGGACCGGCTCGTCCTCACCCCGGGCGAGTATGAAATCCTGCTTTCCCTCGCCAAGGCGAAGGGCCGGGTGAAAACCCGCGACCACCTGCTGGCGGAAATTCGCGATCGCGAATACGAAATCTTCGACCGGGCGATCGACGTCCAGATTTCCGCCCTGCGCAAAAAGCTTGGGGACGACCCGAGGCAACCCCGTTTCATCCGCACCGTCCGCTCGGCCGGCTACATGCTGGTGGATCCCAACTCGCCGCCGATGTAGCGCCCTTTTCCCGGTAATGAGAGCCTCCTTTCCGTTGCGCTGGAAGATTCTGGCCTGCTTTTTTCTCAACCTGCTGGTGGCAGCGGGGATTCTTCTGCTGTTCCTGCGCATCCAGTTCCGGGTGGGGATCAACTCGTTGCTGGCGGGCTCCGCCGGCGAGCGACTGGAGGCCATCGCCGAGCCGCTCGCGCTGCAATTGCAGCAACTGCCCGAAGCGCAGTGGACCTCGGCCCTGGAGACCGCCACCACCGCCTGGCGCAAGCAGGGGGTGCGGACCGCGCTCTTCCGCAACAACGGCCACTTCATCGCCGGAGATGTCGGCGAGCTTCCCCCCGAGATGCGCAAAGTAATCTTTGAACATGATGTGCGGCGCGGCGATCTCCACGCTCCGACAGGGGACAAGCCGCCGACACCCCCATCGGGAAACGCCCCGGATCATGGACAGCCCGGTGGACCCGGCGACCATGAAGGCCCTGGTGGACCCGGGAGGCCCCGGTGGACCGGGTGCACCCAATGGCTCCGATGCCGGCCCCGGTGCGCCGAATGGAACGACGGCCGGCCCCAGTGGACCCGGCGGTGAATTCCACGGCGGCCCCAGCCAGCAACCCCCGCAGACGCCCAAGCTCTCCATGCCGTTTCAGAAATTCATGCTCACCACCTCCGGCCCCCGCACCTACTGGGGCGGCGTCTTTCTTGGCGAAATTTACCTACCGAAACCCTACGGCGATGCGCCCGCACGTTAGCTCATCTTTGCCTCCAATTCCCTGAGCGGGGGCGGCCTGTTTTTCGACTATAAACCGTGGCTGATCTTCGTGAACGCGTGTCGTGCTCGGTTCTCCGCGTTGCTGTGGTTCCCCTTGGTACACCGGCTCACCCGAGAGGTATCTGCGGATGAAGGGCGCGGCGGAGAAGATCGCGCAGGGCAATTTCGAGCCGCCGCTCATCAGCCAGCGCGGCGATCGGCTCCCGATCACCTGAGCCATTCCATTCACGAAATGGCAATCCGCCTCGAAGGCTTCACCAAGGGACAGAAGCGCTTCCTCGGCGACACCGCACACGAACTGCTCTCCCCGCTCGCCCGGCTTGAAGATGGTCGCTGAGCATCCTGGAGCAGCGCCATGCAAACGAAGGCGCACCTTATGTGCAAAAGGCGCTCTCCGAGGTTCGGCTCATGTCGGAGATCGTGCAGAACCTGCTCTCCTTCAGCAAAGCGGGGCTGCGCGAGCGGAATATCCAGCTACAACCCGTGCCCCTGCGCGAGCTGGTGCTCGATGTTGCCGCCATCGAGGCGGAGAGCACGGATTTGCAGGTGGAGATCCCCGATTCGCTATGCGCGCTCGGCGACTACCAGCTCTTGTTCTGCGCACTTTCCAATGTAGTCCGCAATTCCCTGCGCTACGCCGGAAAGGCAGGGACTGATCCGCATCGCGGCCCAGGAGTACGACGATTCCACGCATCACTGCAGCTCGCCATCGCCGATCAGGGCCCCGGCGCGCCGCCCGAGTCGCTCGACCATCTTTTCGAGCCCTTCTATCGCCCCGAGAGCGCGCGCACCCGCGAGACCGGCGGCACCGGGCTCGGGCTGGCGATTGTGAAAAGCTGCATCGAAGCCTGCGGCGGGCAGGTCGCGGTGGAAAATGTCGCGCCGCAGGGATTGCGCATCACCTTCCAGTTGAAGCGCGCCTGAGGCCATCTACTGCAACCGGGGCGCAAAAAGGATGACGCCCGTCCCCACCAGGCAGCAGGCCGCGCCGATGAGGTCGAAACGGTCCGGTGCCGTATGCTCCACCGTCCACATCCAGAGCAGGGACGCCGCAATATAGATGCCTCCGTAAGCGGCATAGTAAACGCGCGACCGGCAAAGGAGGCATCCACGCGGGTCAAGAGCCAGGCAAAAAGGACGAGACTCACCAGCCCCGGCAGGATCCATCCCGCGGAACGATGTTGCCGGGTCCAGGCCCAGAAGCTGAAACAGCCGCCAATTTCACAAAGCGCCGCGAGACAGAAAACGAGAATGGATTTCACGGGCCGCCACCGTAGCACAGCCGGCCGCCGATGCACGCCTCGAAATGAAAAGCCGAAGGGATTGAAACTCCTCTCACCGTCGCGGCGCGCCAATAATTACACGTTTCTTACAATTATTCGGCCCGCTTCTCATTAGATTCTTACACCGGGGTTGCAGATTGCGAAGCATGACAAAAAAACCCTTTGCTCTCCCTCCCTTTTGCTCGCGGCGCTGGTCGGATGACGAGTGGGCTCTCCGTGCGGGCGGGAGCCGTGGCGGATTCGCCCTCGGGCTTCGTCACCATTTCCTGCCTCGGCAGCTCGGATACGATTGTCTCCATGCCAGTGACGCGGGTGCCGGTTTACGTGGGCAGCGGAACGATGAGTGTGATCACCAGCGGCAGTGTGGGCATGGTGACCTTCAGCAGCGCCTCCTTCACCACCAGTGCTTACAAATACGACTCCAGCAGCCAGACGAATACCTACTACCTCTTCGTCGCCTCGGGCACGAAGGCGGGCAGCTACTATACGATCACGGATAACAGCACCACCACCGTGACCGTGGATCTGAACGGAGACGACGTCTCGGCGATGACCTCGGGGACCACCATGAAGATCATTCCGTATTGGACGCTGGGGACGGTATTCCCCAGCGGAAGCGGAGTGACCGCCACCACCGGCTTTACGGTGGCGACGCAGGTGATCATTCCAAACACCTCGGATGCAGGCATCAACCTCGCCAGCTCGGCAGTTTATTACTATTCCAGCTCGACAGCCCACTGGGTGAAATCGGGCAGCACCACCTCACAGGATGACGTGATCCTTTACCCGGACAATTATTTCACCGTCCGCAACAACACCTCGGCGACGACCACCCTCACCGCCACGGGGAATCTCATCACCACGCAACTGATGCTGCCGCTCACTACCCGCACCGGCGGCAAGCAGGACAATTACGTGGCGATCGGCCTGCCGACCACGGTCACGCTCGCGGATTCCGGCCTGATCAGCAGCGGGGCGTTCAAGAGTTCCAGCAGCTTTGCGATCACCGACCGGCTACTCGTCTTTGACAACACCACGGCCAAGCTGAACAAGGCCGCCTCGACAGTCTATTACTACGCCAGCGGATGGCGGAAATCGGGCAGCACCGGCACCTTTGGAACGGACGCAAGTGTTCACCCCGGGCACGGGCGTGATCATCCGCAAGGCCAAGACCAGCGCCGGCGCCTCGGTGATTTGGACGAACCCCGTGCCCTTTACCTACTAAGCTTATGTCGCACCGCTCACTCCTCCTGCTCGCCGCGGGAACCGGGATCGCCATGGCCTCGCTTTCCACCCCCACGCTGGCTGGCGGCGTGGCCGACGCTCCCACCGGATTCGTCACCATCACCTGCCTTGGAAAATCGGATACCATCGTCTCCATGCCGCTTACCCGTCCCCCCGAATACACGGGCGAGGGCACGATGAACGTGGTGACGACCGGCAGTGTGGGCACGGTGACTTTCAGCGGGGCCTCGTTCACCGCCAGCCAGTTCAAATACGACTCCAGCGCGCAGACGAATACCTACTACCTGTTCATCGCCGGGGGGAGACAAGGAGGAGCCGATCATTATACGATCACGGACAACGACACCACTTCCGTGACGGTGGATCTCAATGGAGACGACGTCTCGGCCATCACCTCGGGCACGGCGATGAAGATCATCCCCTACTGGACGCTCGGCACCGTCTTCCCCAGCGGGAAGGGGTCAACCCCACCACCGGCAGCACGGAGGCGACGCAAATCCGGATTCCCAATCACACCGGCACCGGCACGAATCTCGGGACCAGTGCCATTTATTTTTACTCCAGCACCACCGCCACCTGGCTGCTGGACAGCGACAGTACCCAGGCAACGCAGGACGACGTGGTGCTTTATCCCGATATCTATTTCATCGTGCGCAATCAAGTGGCCACCGCCACGAGTCTCACCGTCACTGGCAGCGTGGTGACGAACCAGTTGATGATCCCACTCTCCACCCAAACGGCGGGGCGGCAGGATAATGCGGTCGCCATCACCCGGCCGGTCGCGGTGACGCTCAAGGAATCCGGCCTCGTGAGCAGCGGCGCCTTTACCAAGACCACGGGCAGCACGCCCGGCGACCGGCTGCTCGTCTTCAACAACAAGAAGGCGAAGCTGAACAAGGCCCCGGCAAAAATCTATTTCTACAAGAATGGCGCCTGGCGGCTCTTCGGCAGCAGCGGCAACCACAATAGCGACGCGATTTTCACCCCCGGCACCGGAGTGCTCATTCGCAAGGCCAAGACCACCGACGGCGCTTCGGACCTCTGGATCAATCCCGCTCCCTACACCTATTAGACCATGAAACTCCCGATCACTCTTGCCCTGACCTTTTTTGCCCTGCTCGCCGCGACCCGCGCCGATGTCACCATCGAACTGGCCGGCGGTTACTTGAAAAATTCGAGCGGCAGCCTCATCACGAATGGGAGCGGGCTCCTCCTGCTGGTGGCGAGCACGTCGGATTCCACCTTCACCACGCCCACGACCAGTTCCTCGCTCACCGTGGGCAGCGCGATTTCGAGCGGCAGCGACGATATCATTCTCTACAAATCCGCGATCAGCGGGGATGGCAACAATAGCGGCACCGATGACGCCGGGGAGTTCCGCATGCTGATCGATCTTACGCTTTCCAGCACGGTCACGGAGGGGGCGTCGCTAATTCTCTACTGGTTTCCCACGCTCACCACCTCCAGCACCTCCATTGCGCTGGGTACGACCTACGGGTCCTATCGCAGCAGCATCGCACTCGACGAAAGCGGCACGACCGATGGCGATGGCAGCCAGCCCTGGTATCTGCCCGCCGATGGCACCTCGGCCTATGAGCTACTTTTCCTGACCTCCGATGCGGGCTCGGCAATCAATACCGGGATTACCGGCGCGGCGACCAATCTGATCGCGGCCCCCGAGCCGACCAGCACTGGCTTGATACTGGCGATGGCCGCTTTGCTCGCTGCCCCTCGTCGTCGCCCCGCTTGGGCTTGCGTGCGGGACCGATAGATCGATTTTCAGCCCATTGCTGTAGCGGCGGTCTATGACCGTCGCTGAATGGTTCCTGGCAAAAAATGCGCCGGTCATCGACCACCGCAACAGTTTGCCGGGGAAAATCTCTCAAACCACCCATTACATGGTACGTAACCTTCACTCGTTAAGGACATTAAATTAGTGTAAAGAGCACACCCATCCCTTGCGACGGGGGGAGAGCATCCTTATCGGTTAGCCGAAACTCCGGCGTGTGGACGGTCGGCATTCGCCGGGATTTCGAGACCAATCCCTTTGCTTTTTACTCGAATGTCTTTTTCACAAAGCCCTCCGCACTTCCCCCGTCCCCGCTTGCTCCTGCGCATCGTCACCAGTGTGATTTTGCTGCTGATCTTCATCGAGGCGATCCATCTGCGCTTTGGCCGTATGCCCCACCAGCCGATTAGCGACCACGACACCTGGGGCTATCTCTCGCCTTCGATCGCCCACTTTACGATCGACCAGTTTCGCGTCTCCTATCGCAGTTTTCCGTATCCGGGTCTGTTGCTGCTGATTCTGGAGAGCACCCATCGCTTTTCCAGCATCGTCACGGTCCAGAATCTCATCGGCCTTGCCGGCGGGGTGATCCTCGGGCTGGCGTGGCTGAAGCTGCGGCGTTTCCTGCCGGAGCGCCCGGCGACCGTGGTGCTGCATACGGTGCTTGGCCTGCTGTTACTCACCACCTGGCTGCTCGCTGCGCGGCATGTGCTCATGGAGCACCTCATTCGTCCGGAGCCGGTCTTCGTGGCCTTCTCGGCCTTGCAATTGTGGCTGGAACTCAGCCTGCTGGAGGCAGCGTTCGTGGCCGTCTCGATGCGCAAGGCGCTCGTCCTCACCTTTTTCACCGTCTTCAACACCCTGCTCCTTTACATGCTCAAGCCGGAGTCGGGGCCTCGCCCTCTTCACCGCCCTGCTGCCACCGCTGCTGGTGCTGCTAAAATAACGCACCTGGCGGGTGAAGACCTTTGCCGCCGGGGGCGCTGCCGCCCTGTGTTTCCTCCTTTTCCTGTGGCTGCCGGAGAAAGCCTTCCAGCGGAAATACAGCCCGGAAGCGAATTTCCTGCCCAGCCTGCTCTTCTGCGTGCACGCGAATCTCATCGAGAAGGAAATCGAGCGCGACCTCGCTTCCACAGCCCCGCCGCCCTATCCGCGCGATTTTCTGGAGACCGTCTCCAGCCAGGTGAAATACGCGCTCAGCAATCCGCCCACCGCCCACGTTTACCGTTCGCTCGGGTTTGATCCCGATTACATCCTCTACCGCGCTCCCACGCTCCCGCTCATCCGCACCCGGCTCGGCAGCGCCGATGCCTTCGCGGGCTTCTGTTTTCACTATTATGCCATGGCCTGGCTGCACCAGCCCTCGCGCATGGCGCACAAGATTCTGCGCGCGGACCCTTCGCATCGCCTCGACAGCGAGGTCAGCGAATCCGGCAAGGCCCGCTACAAGCTGGATGAGCACTACGCGACCGCCCTCGAAGTAATGCAGCAAAGCACCGCGCGCGACACCGCGCTGGCCCCATGGCCACCGTTGCAGGACTACATCGCTTCGTTGCAGAAACTGAGCACGACCAACGCACTGATCCGCCAGCACAGCTCCCTCGCAAGAATCTACGCCACCATCAATTGCACCTTTCTCCCGGCCTCGGTGGTGATGTTCGTGGGCCTCCTGCTCTGGACCATCGTCCCCCGGATTCGCCGGATTGGCGCGATCTCGACCGTGCACCCGCTGGTGCTCGGCGCGTGGCTGCTCAGCTTCAACCTGGGCATGACCCTGACGGTCTCCATCGTCCACAGCATGAAAGTCGGCCGCTTCACCCAGGTGCAGATGACCTACACCCTCTTCGGCTATTTTGCCGCGATCCTCCTCCTCGGTGGCTGGCTGCTGGAATTAAAAAAGCGCCCGCTCCCCGTCTCCCCAAAAACTACGGAACAACTGCCCGAGCCCGTAAAAGTCGCTTGATCGACGCCAAAAATCGCCTGAGTCTGCGCACCCTTGGACTGCGGCGACACGTCGCCGCTTTCTCCACGCGAGACCTGTCTCGCCGTAAACGCACAGCCAAATATCTCCTTCGTGCTCTCTGTGTCCTGGGTGGCTAATAAAGAAACCCCCTGACCTCACGATCAGAGGGTTCCTGGCAAAAATAAGCCGTTCTAAAACTCAGGCGTCGAGCAAGTCGCGCAGGTGCTTCGGCTCGAAGTTCTCGAGCAGGATGAGCAACTGCCCATTCCGGCGCATGCGGGCCTGGGCGACATTCACCTCCGGCGTCTTATGCGGGGCGAAGAGGATGTCGTCGTGGGTCGCGTTCTTCGCGTCGTGGAACTTGTCGGGCGTGAGCGCACCACCCAGATGGTCGCTGCGGCCCGTGGCCACATGGATGGTCCCGAGGATCTTCTCGTCCTGAATGTCGCGGCCGGAGACCGGTAGTTCCTGGGTGCCGAAGCCGAGTTCGCCGATCTCGCCGGTGACGGGATCACTGATCATCTTGGCATTGTGCGCGTCCACCGTGGTCTGCTCGCCGCGGATCAGCTCCGCCTTCACGATGCGGCCATCGGCCACGCGCATGAGGCCGAGGGTGCCGTCCTCGTATTTCATTGGGAACTCGCCGTTCGCGCTGGTCGGCACGAAATAGATTTCACCCGCCGGCAGGTTGGCCACGTCCGGACCGTCATCGCAGATGCCGTGGCTCTTCTGGGCCTCCTGCTGGCCGAGCTCCAGGCGCAGGGTGTAGGTGTCCTTGCCATCGACCACGAAGTCGATTTCCACCCAATCCGCCTTGGTCATGCCGAGGCGCAGCTTTTCCGCCGCCTTGCTCACTTCGCGATAATCGACCGCCAGCCCGCTGTTCAGGATGATCTGGTTCAGGCCATGCAGCGTGGCTCCGCGGAAACCGATGCTCTTCGCAAAGGCCGTGAGTGGCGCAGTCGCGGAAAAGGTCGAGATACAGAGGACGATGTCGTAATTCGTGATAGATGTCCTTTTCGCAGGCTGAGCTCGCGGCCATCGGAGGAAATCGCAGAGATCGGGCAGGTCGAGGTTGCTGCCACCCGTGATCTGGTAGGCGAAAAACTCGCCACCTTTGAGTTGCAGCTCGTCCATCACCCCGGCGTGCAGGGCTTTGTAGAAAAACTCATACCCGTTGCGCTGGATCGAGAGATCGGGATTCTGCAAAAAGGCGAAATCCACCACGTCGCGCGGATTTTCCAAGTCGATGAGAATGCAGATGCGTTCGCCCGGTTTCGGGCGGAAAGTAGTTTGCAGCAGCTTGGTGAGGCTGAAGGGTGGAAACTGCAGCTCTTTTTTTGCGGATTGTGTCGTTGTTGCTTGCATGTTGTCCTGCGCGCGCCCCACTACGTGCTGTCGGTCGCGTCGGACATCCCGACCGATCTGCTGGCGCAGCGGCTGCCGGGGTTGTGCAAGATCGCGTCGCGCACGCAGCTGCCGTCGATCATCCGCTCGGCGGCGACGCCGGGCGTGCCGATCCAGATCACGCACCGGCCGCCGACGGAGATCCCGCATCCGGGCCGGAATCACGTATTTCACGATGAACGCGTCGGGCGAGTACTGGCGCCAGATCACCGAAGAACGCTCGATCGTCATCTACCTGCCGCCGCCCTATGGGCCCGACAAGGTGAAGATTGAGCTGGCCGTCGTGCCCCGAACCAGCTAGCCAGGGAAACCCATGGACACCGTCAACCAAGTCACCGCCGAGTGCTTCAACGCCATTCGCCAGCTGCGCGAGCTGGATGGGCCGATCCGGTCGCCCGAGACGATCCACGAGCGCCTGGGCAGCTTCATCGAGGCGATGCGGGAAAAGGCGCGCGACGCCGGGATGGCCCAGCGCGACGCCGACGACATTGCCTACGCGATCGTCGCGCTCGCGGACGAGATCGCGCTCGGCAAGGCCGAGCCGCTGCGCGGCTATTGGATGAACCGCCTGTGGCACCTGCAGTTCTTCAACGAGTCGCTCGCCGGCGAAGGCTTCTTCACGCGGCTGGAGCAGATCCGGCGCGACGGGCGGCGGCAGGACGTGCTGCGCGTCTACTACCAGTGCCTGCTCTTCGGCCTGCAGGGCAAGTACAGCATCCGCGGCGGCGAAGCTTCGAGCTGATGAAGATGATCGACCAGCTCCGCCCCGAGGTCGAACGCAACATCGACACGCCCGAGCAGCTGTCGCCGGCCGGCGAGCCGCCCGACGAGCCGCTGGTGCGCCCTGGACAGCGAAACCTGTTTCTCTGGATCGCGCTCGGCGTGTTCGCCGTGGCCATCGCGGTCTTCATCGGCCTGCGCGTCAACCTGGACCGTCAGGTCTCCAACCTCTCCGATCGCGTCGAACAGCTGAACCGCTGAGGCGCTGAGGACACCGCGATGCTGAAGTACATCTTCTCCGCCATTTTCATCGCGCTCGCCTGGGCGCTGGTGCTGGTCTTCCACGACATCATCCCGATGTGGCCGGCGGTCCTGGTCACCGTGGTGATCGTCCTGATCCTGATCGCGCTCGCGATCTACAAGATCATCGCCGCCAAGAACGCGGCGTCCAAGATCGAAAAGGGCTTACGCGATCAAGCGGCGCAACATAGCGAAGGCATCCGCCCCGACATGGCGGCGGAGATCGCCGCCATGGAGGCGGAGTTTCAAAAGGGCGTGGCCGCGCTCAAGGGCTGGGCGGCCGGGCGCAGCGGGCGCGACGCGCTGGGCGTGCTGCCCTGGTACGTGATGATCTGGCCCGTCGGCGTCGGGCAAGACCACGGCGATCCGCAGCTCGGGCCTGAAGATGCCGGCCGGCAAGGCGGGCAAGGTGCGCGGCGTGGGCGGCACGCGCAACTGCGACTGGTGGTATGACCCCGCAACGAGGCGATCCTGCTCGACACGGCGGGGCGCTGGAGCACCGACGACGACGATCGCGCAGAGTGGCTCGCGTTCCTGGACCTGCTGCGACGGACGCGTCCCAAGAAGCCCATCAACGGCATCCTGCTGGCGATCTCGGCCACCGACCTGCAGGGCAACGAGGAGCAGATTGGCGAGCTACTTCCGCGACCACGCTGCGCGAGCGCATCGACGAGGTCATCGCGCGCCTCGAGCTGGTCGTGCCGGTTTACCTGATCATCACCAAGTGCGATCTCGATCTCCGGGCTTCGTCGAGACCTTCGGCGAGGCCTCAAGGACCGCGAGCGCGGCCAGATCCTGGGCTTCAGCTTGCCGCTCGATCCGCCAGCACGACGACCACGTCGACGCGTTCGCGCAACACTTCGACGACCTGACCGAGGTGCTGGAGCGGAACGCGCTGCTGCGCATGGGGCAAGAGCGACGCACCGACGCGCGCGAGTGGATCTACGCCTTCCCGCAGGAGTTCGATTCGCTGCGCCAGGGGCTGGTCGACCTGGTCGCCAACCTGTTCGACAAGAAGCGTGTACCAGGACGCGCCGATCATGCGCGGCGTTTACTTCACCAGCGGCACGCAAGAGGGGCGCCCGGTCGACCGCGCGATGGCGAACATGGCGGCGGCGTTCGGGGTCACTCCGCGCGTCACCGGCGCGCCGCCGACCAAGCCGAAGAGCTACTTCGTGCGCGACGTCTTTCAGCGCGTGGTCTTCCCCGACAAGGACGTCGCGGTCCGCAGCGCCGCGCTGCTGAAAAAAGAGCGCACGGTGCGCTGGGTGACCGCGGGCGTGGCGCTGGCGATCTCGGCGCTGCTGCTGGTGCTGCCGATCTCCTCGTACATGGAGAACCAGGAGCTGGTCACCCAATCCAAGAACTTCGTCGAGAAGCTGAACCAGGCGCGCGGCCCTCACAACATGCCCGGTCCGTTCGCGACCGCGCCGATCGAGGCGACCGAGGCGACGGCGGCGCGCCTGGCCAAGTTCATGGCCAGCGGGCCCGACGTGGCGTTGCGCTTCGGCCTCTATCCGGGCGATCGCCTGATGGACCCGCTGCACCTGGCGGTCGAGCGGCTGGTGATCCGGCCGTCTGCTCGACAACGACTGGCGAGCTGCTGCTGGCGTATGCGCGCGGACAGAACGTCGCCGACTCCGACAGCGCGGTGCGCGGCCTGATGTTCCACCTCTTGATGACGCAGCCCAAGGCCGCGGGACGAGCCGGCGCCCGGAGAGCGATCACCGGCGCGACAAGACCGTCGACGCGGCGGCCGAGCTGGCGAGCGATCGCTGGGGCGCGCTGGGCGGCGACGCGGCGACGACGCGCGGGCGCAAAGCGCTGGAGGACGCGGTGCGCTTCTACCTGCTCGACATCGAGTCGACCGGCGATTCCGCGAGGAGCGCAAGCCGCTGGTGGTGTCTCGCTCGCGCGGCGCTGCTGGGCGCGACCCAGGGCGACCCGCTGGCCGACCTGCTGCGCGACCCCCAGATGCCGCGCGACGTGCGTCTGTTCGACATCGTCGCGGGCGCGGTCACGGTGTTCCAGCAGGGCGGTGACCGCAAGAGCGGCCCGTTCGTACCCGGCGCGTTCACGCCGGCCGGCTGGAAGATCGTCAAGGGACGGATCCTGCGGCTCACCGTCGACCAGGAGCACGACGAGAATGCGTGGGTGCTGGCAGCACCGAAAAAGAAGTTCGGCGCCGACGCCGATGCGTTGCGCGCGGCGTACTTCCGGCGCTACGTCGACGCCTGGAAGACGTTCCTGGTGTCGCTGTCGGTGAAAGAGCCGACCACCATCGATGAGATCCGGTCGCTGCTGAAGGCATTCGTGATGGATTGACCGCTGGATTCGATTTGGCGCAACGCCAGCAAGGATTCGATCTTCAAGGACGAGGGGCGGCCCGCGAAGGTCGGAGGCGGAGCCGCAAAGCTCAAGACGGGAATCGGCGGCAGGCTCAAGAAGATGCTCGGCGGCAACGGCGATGGCGATGGGGACGCCGCGGGTGGCGACCAGGCTGCGCCGCAGGGCCGGGGCAACAGGCGGGCCAGCGACGACCCGATGACCCCGGAGGACGTCGGTAAAGAGTTCGGGCCGTTCCTGAGCTTCGGCATGACCAAGCCGACCGGGCTCGACACGTATGGCTCAGATCCTGGCCGAGCTGCAGGGCGCCGTCGGCGAGTCGGGCGCGCCCGACCCGCGCGCGTTCCAGACCACGGTGAAGACGCAGCGGGTGAAGCTGCAGAACCTGATCCAAGCAGCTACAACGAGAACGGCTGGGAGGCGGGGCTGCTCGAGAAGATCGACGCCGCTGCTGCGGGGAGCGGGAGGTCGCGGTCAGCGGCGCGACCGGCGACTCGGCGAACCGCAAGTGGTGCGACAGCATCGTGGTCGTCTACGATCAGCTGCTCTACGGCAAAGTACCCGTTCACGCGCTCCAAGGGCGTGCGCGACGCGCACGTCGATGACGTGCAGAAGTTCTTCCAGCCCAAGACCGGCACGCTGTGGCAGTACTTCTCCGAGTCACTGCAGTCGGAGATCGATCACCCGGCGGGGACCACGCTGTTCCACGTGCGCGACGGCTCGAGCGCGGTGAAGTACAAGCCCGGGCTGACCGTGTTCCTGAAGCGCGCGCAGGAGATCACCGATCTGCTGTTCGCCAAGCTATCCCGGCGAAGATGGGACTGACGGCGCAGGTGCGCATCCGCCCGTCGGCGCCGTACAACAAGATCGTCTTCGATAGCGGGGCAAGAAGATCACCTACTTCAACGCGAAGGAACGCTGGGACGACGTCCCGTGGCCGGGGCGCGGCGCGCTCTTTCACTTCTATTATCCGAAGGGCGGCGAGGGCGATCTCCTTGGGTACACCGACGGCGAGTGGGCGCTGTTGCACCTGCTCGAGGACGGAAAGCTCGTGACGTCGTCGGAAGGCGAGGAGTACCTGGCGGGATTGTGGACGCCGCCGCTCAGCGACGGGGTGATTCACGCAGACGTCAAGCCGGCGGCGCTGCTGCGTGCGTTCCGGGGCCTCGAGATGCCTCGCTCGGTCGTGAACGGCGCAGGAGGATGTGGCAAATGAGCGTCGAAATGGGCGTAGGCGGTGGGATGGCGATTGGCGTCTACGGCAAGGTGCGAAGCCAGCCGGGCATTCCCTGCGCGCAAACGCGGGTGAGTTCTCCCAGGCCGGGCTCGATCGCTGGTTCCAGGACGCGATGGAGATCATCCGCACCGAGAAGACGGCGCTGCCGCCGGGGCCGACGGCGTTCGTGCTGACGCCGTCGGATTCGGGCTACGCGTTCATCGGCGCGTTCGTGCCCGGCACCGACGCAGCGGGGCGGTTGTTCCCGCTGGCGATCTTCGCGACGATACCGGCGGTTGGGCTCTTCGGAGAGCTGCCTGCAATGCCGGCGGCCTACGAACGCTTCATCCAGGCGGCAGGGGCGGTGGCGATGGCCGGGGCCGAGATCGTCCGGGCCGGACCTGGTCGCGCACGCGCAGGCGCTGGGACTGGATGCGCCGCCGCACCCGACGGAAGCCGACGCGCAGGCGGCGGTGGCCGGGCTGGGTCAGGAGAACGCGCAGGCGCTCGCAACCGCGATGGGCGCGTCGCGCGCGTTGCTCGGCTACGCGTTGCGGACGTTCGCGATGGCGTGCGACCAGGCGGCGAAGACCGGGCCGGCCGGCCAGGGAGGCGTGATCACCGTCGACGCGCCCGCGCCGAGCGATGCCGCGCGCACGCTGTGGCTCGAGCTGGCGCGGCGGCGCCTCAAGTGGCGGGACAACTCGCCGTCGCTGCTCTGGACCGCGGGCGAGAACCCGCGCCTGCTGATGACGCTCGGGGAGCCGGCGCCGGCCGCGATGGCCTACCTGGCGAACCCGCGCCACCGCGCGCCGCGCTTCTGGCCGCTGCGCACCGAGGTGGGCGCCGCGATTGAGGCGGCCCTCAAGGTGCTCAACCCCGAACAGCGGCGCCTGGTCGAGAACCCCGGCTCCACGCTCGCCGAGCTCCTCACCGCCTTCGGCTGACACCGCCGCATGGAGGTGGTGATTCTTTCGTCGCCGGGCGAGGTGGCGGCGATGGGGGCGCGGGTCGTAGCGGGGCTGCTGCGGCGCAAGCCGGAGGCGGTGCTGGCGCTGCCGACCGGACGGACACCGCAGCCCCTCTACGCCGAGCTGGTGCGCCTGCATCGCGAGGAGCGGCTGTCGTTCGCGCGCGCGACCACGTTCAACCTCGACGAGTACGTAGGGCTGGCCGCCGACCATCCGGCGTCGTTCCGGCGCTACATGGAGCAGGCGCTGTTCGGCAAAGGTCGACCTGTCGCCGCAGAGAATTCACGTCCCCGACGGGTTGGCGGCCGACATCGCCGCAAGCTGCGCCACCTA
>JASGKO010000033.1:0-123349 GCA_049840595.1 Chthoniobacteraceae bacterium | reverse complement strand
ACAAGACGAGCACCCAGCAACATAGTGGACAGCTTGCCATATACTACGACGATATTCTCTCCAGGAATTTTTCCCCTGAAAGAGTATTGCCGATTTATTTTAAAACGCATGAGCAGTGCAATTACGAAGAAGTGCACAAGCACGGTTACAAAGTGTTTTCACGTGACCAGCTTCTAAGCATCCTAAATGGCTGCTCTTCTAAGAATGCTATCTTTGTAGATTTTTCGAGACCGAATTGCGGGCCTCGAAAATGAGTTTCAGAGCTACCGTGAGCTTCCACTCCACCAGTGGCATGGAAACTCATGGATTGGATTTTACAAAGAGTTGCAGAGTGTGCTGCAGGAAGAGTTAGAACTTGGTGAAGATTGCTGGGGTTATACTCCAAATCAATCAGGAGGATTTCAGCATTTTTCTTGGGGCTGGCAGCATGATGATGAATTTGATTGCGGCGTATTTATGCAGCTAGAGCAATCAAAATTTTGCTTCAAGATCGGTGAACCGCCGAAGGAGAAGCGAAGGGAAGCAAGGAGCAAATGGCATGAAATATTTGAGCGATATGCTGAGGAACAGGGGTTTCAAGTGGACAGACCTGGTCGCTTTGGTAACGGCGAATACATGACCGTTTCAGTGCTGCGTGGGACTTATCGAATTACCCGTGATGATGGGTTATTGGATCTTCCCTTGACGATTCAACACCTGAAAAAGGTGAATGATGGTTTCAAAAGAATCGTTGCCAAGGGTATCGAGGATTCAAAATCAAAATTGTAGGTGAATCCTTCGGTTACCTAAAGAAAAGCGATCCATGTTGGTTGGACATGCAGCATTCTGTGGCAGCCAAATGTTTCAATTATTCCTCGTCGTCAGGATTGGTGGTGTTGCGGTAGTCTGCTCAACTCCAACTGAACTCCTTCGTTTTGCTTTGGGAAGGTGATTTGCAACATATGGTAAAACGATTTCCAGTCGGGGTTCGCTCTCATCAGAGCGCAAACTGCGTAGAGGTGTTGATTTAGCGCAGGATGGCCAACATCCGTTGTGAGCCATTGGTGATGTTTTACTTTTCGACGTCCGTTGGGTTGAATTGGATTTAAATGCTGCAACTCCTTTAGAATACCGGGCGCGATGCGCTGGTAGACGACTTCGTTCGTAACTTTTCCAACGACAGGTGGCTTTTTGGAGGTCAACGATTCCCAGCGCCAGCCTTTTAGGCGAAACATTTCCAAGTAAAACTCATCTGGAAACCTTTTTGCCCATGATGCGTATTCCTTCATCAGGAAGGCGTCGAACAGTCTCCTGCAGCGCATCCTTGTGACGCCTGGCTTGATATCCAGTAGCTTCGTCAATGAGCGCAATGATGCCCACCTTGGCCAGGGAGATGACGATCATTTCGGCGGTGTCCGCATGGGCCTTGGCCCAAACCGGTAATCCACCAATTCTTCGAACCTCCAGCAAAGCTTTGCAGAATTCGACAATCGTTTCACCTTCGTATCCATCCGACACAATCTTCTCGTGATTTATGAACTTGATCGGCTTGGCCACCCGAGTTCGCAATTCCGCCATCATCGGTGATTTCAGATAGGGTGAATCGATCAAATTACCTAAGCTTGTGCCAACCGATGGAATGCTGCCTTTGAAGCCGAAAAGTTTAGCAACATTTACTGCGGAAATAATTCTTCTTTCGTCGCTCAACACATAAGCATGACAGGCCCAAGATCCAAGTTTCAACTCGCCCCAGCTTACTTGATGTTCTGCACCTGCTTTATTAGACTCGCTGAGATCATATTTGGTCTGGATGCCCATCCAATATTCGGCACTGTTGCCAAAATAACTCCCAAAATGAGTGGCGGTTTCCGGCGTAATGCGGCGGCGACCTGCAAGAATTTCGCTAATCCTCGACTGAGGTAAAGCTGTGTCCTTCGATAGCTGATAGGCCGTGACGCCCTTTTCTTGAAGCCATGCTTCAAGAGCGCGTGCTGGAGATTCAAATGTTTCGTCCATGGCGCTTATGAAAATTTGCCGTCTTTAAAACGTCAAGCGTAATTACTTACGACTTGCAGATATATATTGTGAGATGAGACCTTTCCTAATTTGACAGTTCGCGCCTGTCACCAGCTAAAAAGAAAAGTGCCCCACGTAGAGTGGACCACTCTTCTTTCCCGCTCCGCAATGGAGCTAGTTGCTGCTGAACGTCACACCGGCATGATGATCCAAAAGCCCATGGAGGGCTTCAGTCCGTTTCGGCAATTCGCCCAGGCTTCCTTCCTTCAACGCGGCGGTGAATGCATTGAACAGGCTCCACAGGCTTCGCGGCTTGAATTGCTGGTGTTCCGGCTCCCGCCATTCATGCAGCACCGAAGGTATGAGCCGGTTACTGCACACGCCTACGTCGGTTGCACGGATGATGAGGTCATGAGCCACATCATCTCCCACCCGTTTGGCTTTGTAGGCGTCGAACCGTTGTTGTTGGTCCTGCCATTTGCTCATGAGCTTGCTGATGCCGGAGTGAACCAGTGACGGCAGATCCCGGTGAATGAACCGGGTATGTTTCCGGGCCAGCTTCACTTCACCGCTGAAGGAGAGGTTGTCACAGACGAAAACGCTCGCACCAGCAACCACGCCAGCGGGGGAAAGTTTTGTCGTGTGAATTCCGCAGTCCCAGCACCCAGCAATAATCGTCATGATCATCGCCGTTGCCGATTTCCATCAGGCCGAAGTAACGATTGCCGTCATGACTCAGGCTGTGGGCGCACGTCTCCACGTGGAGACGATTGGCAGCGAGAGTCTTCTCCACCTGCTTGATGAGTTGCACGTGTGGAATCGGCGTCCACGTTGAAGTGGCCGGTGGTGTTTGCACCAGCTCCACTTCCCGACGTTCAACATGATTGCCTCCGCAGTGGAGGTAAAGTTTTGGGTGCTTTCTGGGCACCGGTTGTTCGAGGATTTTTACCATAAGAATTCCTTTCTATTTTTGAGGTTGTTTGGGTGGTTCCGGATCAATGAACCGATTACGAAAAAGGCGGATGATGCCTTTCTCCACATCGTAAACAGTGATTCGCACCAACGACATGCGACCGATAAAATCGAGCACCTTGCCACATTCCTGCTCGTTGATGGCGAGCATCGTGGAATAGGCCAGCTCGGCTACATCGTTGACATGGCCCACATCGGTAATGAGTTGGTTGGCGAAATGGGCTTCGAGCAATTCTGTCGCCCGTTCCTTGTCTTGGACCAGATCGCCCAAGACATAAATCACCGTGGCGATGATCGGTGTGTTACGAGACATGAGATGCCTCCTTTCAATTGGAAATGGAGGAGCAGAGGTTTTTCTCTGCCCCTCCGGTGTTTCCGTTGCCAAATATTAGAGCGAAACGGTTTTCAGTTTTTCGAGAGTGGCCCGGACGCCCTGCACTTCCCGATCGGCTGTTTTACGGTCCCGCTGCACTTGCTTGAGCGTGTCGGTCAGATCATTGAGCCCACGAATAGCGCCCTTGTAGGAGCCCTTGATGTTCTCGATTTGATCCAGCGCCGCTTCAATGGCTGGCTTGGCCTCGCTGCTTTCTTCGCTGGCGATACCATTGCTCGGTGCCAGACGATTGATAATTCTCGGCATGTGAATGATCCTTTCTGTTTTAGCAACCGCAGTGGTTGCCGTAGTTGCTTCATTTGAAGCGGGTTCAGCAGAGCTTGCTGTCGTGGGTTCGGTGGAAGGAGTGGATGATGCAGGTGGAGTCCCACCCACACGCACTGGCATGACAATGAATTGCCGACCGCCGTCGCTGAAACGAATGGCGGAACACTCATCGTTCAGCTCGATTTTCTTGAGCCGCAATTCCAGCGCGTGCTGGAGATGTTCACGGTTGAGATACACGGTGACTGCCACTCCTTTCGTCGCCACATCGTGCAGCTCGACCGCTTGCCAGGACTCATCCAAGGCAACGCGCCCCAGCAAACTCACTTTTCCCTGCTCCACTTGAATCCCAATGGTTTTATAACGGTCATCAGGCGGACATGGAATGCGCGGAATAATGTTCAGGATGGCCGGCACCACTTCATCGGGAATTGCGATGGTGGTGGCGGATGATGACGGAATTACCTGCCGCCAGTTGGGATAGTGGCCCTCAATCTGACGAACCATAAACCGCCAACGCCGTGTGCTGATTTGAATCCAGCCACTTTCCTTTTTGCTCTCCGGTGGCTGGACCTTCAATTGCCATTCGCCGTCATTATTGAATTCTTTCCACGCCAGGAATTTGTGGCCGGGAAGAATCAACGATTGAGCGAGCGGCAGATGGAACGAGTTGGATGCGTAAAGCATGGTTCCATCGGTCCCGACGATTTGATGGCATTTCTCCTGGGAGACATCAATGTAGGCCCCTTGAAGTTGTGGACGATTAATGTCGGTGCTGATGCACTCCAACGCACTCTGCAATGAAGTGCGCACTTCATTGGACAGTGAGAAGGCTTCCGTCTTGATACGAGGAATCGCTAGGAAATCTCCCACCGGTAATGACTCCACGTGTTCCTCGCCGAGCTGGTTGCCGATAGGGAATTGAATCAGGGCTTTATCATCCTTGGCCGGGTGAATGATGAGCGCTTCATCTTTTCCGCAGGCTTTGGCGAGACGCGTCAGATTCTCGTAGGACACCAGCAATGACATGGCGGTTCCTCGTGAGGGTTCTTCCAAACGAACGGTGACGAATGAATTGACGTCCGCCGCTGTGAGCGTAATCCAGCCGTCTTTGGTGCGCTCGATCTTGATACAACCATCAGCCGGACGCGCCGGACGCTTGTTGACCACCTTGCCCAGACCAGTGAGTGCCGGTTTGAGTTCGGCAATGGGAATAGAAATAATGTGCATGAATATGCTCCTTTCTTTGGTTTGAAAACGGAAACAGCCCACGCATCGAAGGACACATGGGCTGCTACCGAATATTTGATTTAACTACGCGGCCGAGTGCATGAGGGGCGTCAGCTCGGCTTTATATTTGAGTTGATCCACTGTGCATTGCTCCGGCTCGATGTCATCCCGCAACCCAAGATAAACGGGCTGGAAGATGTTATGACTGACGGTGAACGCGTAGAGGTATTGAACTTCGACGACGGCACCCATTGGTGGGATGGAATGATTGGGCGGAATGGTGACATTCCCGACGACCAGATATTCCTTGTCCCGCCACAGCTTCAACTCCACGCTGCGCTTCCGGTTCCAACTGGAAACGATGAAGGACGCCGTCGTGGTGAATTTGCATTTGAGATGATTTCCACCTGATGCAGGACGGCCGGAAACGTAGGGAGAATGGATGTTCTTAAACACCACACCCTCTTTATTTTCCTGCCGCACCTGTTGCAATAACGCCGCTTTGGAAGCCACGTCATACGCCGTGGTGGCCACCCGAGTGTGATGCAACACCACACCGTTGGTCAACTTCTCCAAAGCCCGCATGCGGTCCTTGAATGGATAGTGGCGAATATCTTCACCATCCACCAACAACACGTCGAACACGACGAATTCATTTCCGAGTTGTTCCCCATCGAGGATGAACGATCCAGGTAATGCTTCCGCATCTTCAACCAACGTCGTCGGCAGCGACACCACCAATCCACGCCGGTTGATGCCTTCGGTGCCTGCCATTGTTTTACGAATAAGCAGACGTCGGCCATCGAACTTCTCCTGCATCGCAAACGAACTGTTCTTGAGCAGGGCTGGAACTTCCGCCGTGGCGATGGGATTGCACAACTGCGGAAGGACTCCACTTACAGCGTCCGCCGCGTCCGTGTGTTGGAAGGGAACACCTTGTTCACCTTCCGTATAACCCTTTGCTTTCTTCTCGTTGATGAGTTTTTCATAGATGGTCCGTGCGGTTTCATAATTGACCGGAGACGACGTTTTCGTTCCAGCCTGCAAAGATGATCCCCGGCGACCGTAGGCGAAGGTAACGATAAATCCACTGTCCTTCGGCTCAATCGCCGCCTGATACACTTTGTCCGACGAGCCTTGTCGGTAATAGAGCGTGATGCTTTCCATGAATGGAATTTCCTTTCTAAGGTTAGGGTTAGATGAACATCCGAATGAGAAAGGCGATAATGAAGAGCACCGCCGCTAGGATGAGTCCCAGGATGAACTTGGTGAGGATGGCTGCAAACTGGCACAGCAACACGATGACGATGGGAAACACCAGCAACGCTGGAATCCCCAAAAACACCGCCAGTCGCGTATTGTGACGCAGCCACTCCCTTACCTGTCCGTTGGGTGAGATCCAAAATTCCAGACTGAGAATGGAATATCGAATGGACTCCGCAGATCGTGAAAGCCCGTCGAGGTGTTCCAATTCTGGATGGATTGTGGGTTTTTCAATCGGCGATGGGTTCCACTTCGAGTGAAATGAATTCCACCACCGATGTTTTGGATCACTATTTTCCATGCCGCCTCCCTTTGCTGCCAATAGCGGCACCGATGATGAGGGCAACGACACAACCAATGCCGAGGATGAATGCGACGAACATCCATCCTCCAGCACACGCTTGTTGATGTTGAAGCTGTGACTGCAACAAGGCTACCTGTGCATCGTCGTGGGTAAACCAGCCTGCATGTAACGGTGCGACTGACCACAGCAAGGCCAGGAGCACGAAGAGTAGTTGAGATGATTTCTCCATAAGAATTCCTCCTTTAATTTTGAAATGAAAAAGGCCAGCTCCAGTCGGACGACCAAAGCTGACCTTTGTGATTTTTGATGATGTCCTCAGCACCACGCACGGCACTCACGGAAATATTCACATGAGCCGCACAGGAACGAAGGACTTGGCACCCAGTCATGGCGCTGCACGCCTTCCACATACGATTCCATGACGTGAAAGAGCTTCTTCTCCTGCACGTCAGTTGTCGGTGGAAGCTGTGTCACCACGAGCTTGGGATTTTTAGTTTTGATGAGGTGATGCAGCTCAAACCCGGAGGCTTGTTTCCCGGTGGATGCTTCATACAAAACACCGTAGGTGGATATCTGCACCTCATGTAGATGAGCAACGGTGGTCGGATCAGGACCTTTGCCGCTGGTCTTGAAATCCACAATCAGCCCACCCGGTCGGACCAGATCAATAATGCCAATCAGATTGGGCAGGCCATGATGAAAAAAGTCAGCTTCCACACTCACTTCCACCGCTTCCGGCTTTTCATCCGCTGCAATGGGACCTTCCCGGAAATAAGTTTCCAAGAGCCGCCACCCCACCTTCTTTTCCTCCTCCTCATTCTCGTTTTCCCAATTCACGGGACGCTGTTCCTGTTCTTCAGCCCAGCTTTCCGTGTAAAGGTCATGAAGTTGACGGAGGCTGAGAATTTCTCCGCGCCACCGTGCTTTGTTCCATTCCTTCAACACCGCATGATCGCTACTCCCGACGTGCAAAGCTGGAGACTTGGGTGAATCCAGGCCCAGCACATAACGGAAGTAGAACTTTAACCGGCATTGATGAAATAGGGAGAGCCGGGACGCCGAGACGTTCTGCAATAATTCATCAATGGTGCGTGGAGCAGCCCGGGATTGAACCGGAGCTGCATTGGTTTCAGCGGCGGTGCTCATGCCGCCTGTCGGTGAGGCCGTTGGTAGCGGCCACTGCCACTGCCGTTGGTTTTTCGTGGATACTGCTCGAACAAGGCATCAATGAAATTCGACGCCTGCATTCGATTGAGTGTCCTGACACCGCCGCCAAACATCTCGACCGCCAGGGCTTCGATGTCGGCTTTATTGGCGTTGTTTTCGCGCACAATGGTATTGACCAGGTCGAGTTGTTTCTCGCTGATGCCGACGTCACCATTTTGATTGCCGCTAAATTTGCGGCCGTTTCCATGATGACCATTGCCATTCCCGTTACGTTGACCGTTTCCATTGCTGGACTGGTGCATCCCGTAATTGGTCGCATCAGGAAGATAACCCACATGCTGGATTTCTTTGTCCACAGCGCTCTGGAGCAACTCGTAGAGGCGGGAATGTTCGTCTCCCACCTGGCTCACGTCGCCAATTTCCACCTGCACGCTCGCTGAACAACTGTGCGAGGAAAAATTAGGGAGGCCGAGCTTCTTGGAATAGGTAATTTGCAATAACACTGCCATAGGATGGTTTCCTTTCGTTTGGATGAAGGCACAAAAAAGCAGCTCGAAATGAGCTGCTGATGCTGTGCCGGTTGGTTGAATGAAAAAGGCCGGAAATATCAGCTCCAAGACGAAGTCTGAAAGCTGCCATTTCGGCCTTTCACATTGTTATACCACTTTTCGCACAAAATCTCCGCTGGGGGTAAATCACCGACACCAGGTCCGGCAAATTCATGCCGCGATGGCAACAGCACATACTCCAATAATCAGACCAGCGATTGCGCAGGAAATACCCAATAAGATTTGCCGTTTGCCATGTTGAGGGAATCCCGCTTTGCGGTTTTTAACTCCCAGGACGATGGCGATTAACCCAAATACGGGAGGCAATGCAACGAGCGCAAAGAGCGCATAAACGTAACCTGCGATGAGCAACCATTGTTGCCGAGCAACGCGAGAAAGATCGGATTCCTCATCATGTTTGATTCGGTCAGACTTGGAGTTTGCCATACCGAGAATCATTGCGGTGCCCAATCCTCTGCGGAGTGCGAGAATTGCGTAGGAAATCAGATTAAGGGTCGCGATTGAGGCTCCAATTGTAGCCAAAATGGCACAGATTCCAACAGGGGTAAACGCAAACAAGGACACCATCGCTACAATTGAAAACGCGAATACTCCGATCGCACATACAATCCCCAATACAGTCCACCACAAAGCGGTGATATACGGAACCGGTGGCTTCCATGCACATTTACAGGCGGAACACAAAACGGTGTGAAAGACATCGTAAAATTCAACCGCTAGTTCGAACTGTTTGGAGGCGGTGTAGTATCGCTTTGATTCGGAAGCACACCGTGGACAGGAATACCGCATAGCTATGTCCTTCATCTCCCGCTTAAGCGTGTTCGAGTTCATCGGTGAGTAACTCGGGAGTTGAACGGCTTGGATTGTGGGGAATCACTTCCGCTTTCGACTCCTCTCCATGAACCAAGTAAGCCATGAAAATCATGATCGTCACAGTGCCTGTCACGACGTGGAGGAACGTTCCCGCAACCACATCGTTTACACCGTGCAAGGCTGCCATGAAGGCAATCCCAACTACAATTACCGGCCAGCGATTTTCATTACGACTGGCAGCCAAAGCGATGAACCATCCTACCGTTCCAGCCCAAGCCGCGTGAAGTAACGGACTCGACATGAGCCGAAATACTGTTTGCAAGATCTGAACCGTAAAAGCGACGTCTGCGTTTTCTGATGAAGCCCCAAAGGCATCACCGGCTGCTGCAAGGCTATAACTAACTCCTTCAGAAGCGGCAAAACCGAGACCAGACATGAATCCCAGAATCAGCCCTTCGCGTAAGCTTTTCAGCGTTCCCTTTCTCAGTCCGAATAACAGCAATGGAAGTGCTTTGACGGCTTCCTCAAGGATCCCTATCCCAGCCACGTATCCGACAATTCGCACGAGGAGTGAATGACTGTCTGAGGCTCGGTAAAGGTTTCTGATGATGGGCATGGATTGAGCGAAGAGATCAAATGGCACCCCGATGAAAACGGTGAAAACGGCGTAGCCAAGTCCACGTTTCCATACTCCCGAACTAGGATTAATGAGTCCGTAGAAATACATGGCCCAGAACACGCAGAAATAAATCTCGAAAAGCCACAGCGTTTCTTCGAAATCCAAATCGAGAGAATTAGCTGTTACATATATGCCAATGGGAGCAATCCCCAACAGCAGCACCCATCGGACCGCTTTCTTTTTCAAAAGTTGCAGGTTGAAGATTTTTTTGAACGGGATCAAAAATCCGTAATCCAGCGTTTTGAACACGCCGACCGCTTTGGCAACTCCGAAGTCTCCTCCTTCTTCCATACCGAAGGTTGCGGAAGGTCCAGCCGACAATGGATCGTTTTTCGCCCCCGGAACGACAAATGATTCATGGCAAGTGGTGCAGGTTAATATGGAACCAATCCACTCCTCAGTTGCGTCAAAGTGTTGATTACAGTTGGGGCAGGAGAAATGCATGTTCGTAACGAATGATCCCGGGACGGTTAAAAGAGCCTCGCTGCAAAACCGTGTCGGACTTCACAACTCCGAAATAATCCCGATGTCGCTGGGCTCTCAAGCAAAATCTTTCCGCATAAGGAAAGGTTGGTTCTTCAACCTGTGGGCATGCTCAGCCCGCTGGACAAGAAATTTGCTGCTTTTGTGAAGAAGCACCGTGGGGAGCAATCTTATCCCGTCTTTGCGAAAAAAATGGGACTCTCTATGTCGACAATTTTCCGCATCGAACGCTGCGAGCAAAGCGTTACACTCAAAACAGTCCATCAAATACTTGAGCGCCTCAATTGCACATTGGCTGACGTGTTTGGTGAGGAGTTTTGATCAGCACGGACGTTTCGGACGGTGTTTTACTACCTGTGGGAGAATTGGTGGGTTATACGTCTGTAGGATTCCCGGAATTGCACAGCACCATTCCAAAGATGGCTGGCGAAATGGCGTCCGTAGCGTCCGAGTCACATAAAGACGTGACATCGCAGGAGTAAACGTCTTTACAGCCAGCTACCCTATGGCTCTTTGCCGTAAGTGCTGGATGCGCTTCTGATCCAGTTCGGACGATTCGGACGGTATTTTTCCACTCGCTACGGAGTTGGTGGTTCTGTCTCTTGCGTGACGTAATGCAAAATCACTGAGGACCAAAAAAAGACATCGTCATTCAGTTCCAACATTTTCAACCTGAACAGACTGCGAGCATTTTTGGATGATCCATTAGTGAGTGCTAGCTACCCTATAGGAAACTTCAAAAACATGGTGGTAAATTTGCCACCGAGAGCTGTGACCGCTGTTTTGTCACTTGTTTTTGGAAATGGCAATCATCGTTCCGCTCCCCGACGAAGTCTCAAAGCGAGTAGATCCAGAAATCCGCCATCAGCACCTAATCCTGGTTGTTTTACATCCGCACGATTAGTAGAAATTAATCATCATGAAATTCCTGGGCGGAGCCATCCTGGTGTTGTTGAGCGTCATAACTTTGCTTTTGCTACAAATCTCCACCAGCCTCGAACATCTCCCAAACAGAATTCCTCTTCCTTCCTATCCGTCAGTGCCTACACCGCCATCGGCCCGAAGAAATCGCCAAAGCCATGGTCAAACAAATGGCCATCGCGCCGACATTCACCATTCGACAGACAGGAGGCCAAGCGGATAAAACACCGGTGCCAGGCTTGGTCAGTGTCGTTTTCAAAATCACTCGTAAAGACGCATATGCGGCAGGATTAGCGGTTTCAGCCCCTGCGAACATCATTGTCGAAACTTCTGATGAAAATCATACAGACGACGAAGATTTGCTTCTCGCAAACTTCTCAAATCCACCACCCGTTGGCTCCCCAATAAATGGACAATTTTCATTGGCTACACGAACTGGCGTGGCGAGAAAGTGAAGTGCGATTATTCCATAAATATTTCCCTGCTGAAACAGATTTCATGAAACAATTCTCAATTCAGCAGATCCAACCGGAGTAGCAAATTGGTGTCCGCAGTGTCCGTGATTATTTTGATCCGGGACGTGCTTTACATACCGGACCGTTCGGACGCCATATCCTCGGTCGTATTTGGAAATGATGAAATCCGTTGACTAGCTTCACGGAGCAAACCGCTCGTCCATTCCTGCCAGTTGGAGGACTGCCAATTTAATTCGCTCAATCTCCCACGCCGGCAGCCGCGCTGAATGCGGCGGAGTGAGGATGTGCTGGGTTAAAGTTTCATCGGGTGAGGCATCGAATGGCACCGGTGTCACCTATCCGCAAATATGCAGCGGTAAACACTATGATGCCGTTCACATAACATTCCCTATCCACCAGGACATTCAGCTTTTCTCGAAACGTCATGATGGCACCCGTCATCTTCCCGATGAGCGGTTTCGTTGGCGAGTTGCCATTGTATTTGAGTTCTCCACTTTCCGACTCAATGACACCTTTCCAATTCTTGGTATCAATCACGAAAATGCCGGTCGGGCCGATGACGACATGGTCGATGTTCCCCAGCCGATTGCTGAAATCGTGCACCACGAAGTAATTCTCTGGGAGTGTCTCCAGAATGCCGGAGATGATGGCTTCACCCACCGCTCCTTTTTCTCCACTTGATCCGCTCGCGATCGAAGCGTTCAAACCGCTCTTTTGCCCATCGCACCACAAGCAACACCGACGCCAGCAAGAGAGTATCAATGGTCACTAACCCACACGAAGGCAGTCCCTTTACAGGAAATACAGAACCAATCGCATATCCCCCAATCACACCAAGCGCGACCATCACCAACAGGGCTGTCACTGAGATTTTCTGAAATTCTTTTCGGTGGGATTCTTCCGTCGCATTCCGACCAGCTTTACCAAATACTTTCGCCATATTTCCTTTCTAGCATCTCCTGCACCAGACCACCGCTCTTTTGCGCACAAATTACCCCGAGAGCTTTTCAGACTAAAAACAGGCATTCACTCGATTAGTAAAGCTGGATGATCTCAAAGTTACCTGGTTGGATTTGGTTGTGCGGCTGGGTGTTGGCTTTTGCTGCGGGAATGATCAACGTGGTTGGGCTTTTGGGCATCCGACAGCAATCTCATCACCCATCTAACCGGGAACACTTCCATGTTGGCCATCGCCGTGGGCAACGCCGATTGGTTGGCTACCCTTCATTTTGCTGCCGTCATCGGTTCATTCGTCGCTGGAACCACGTTGAGTGGCTTCATCATTCAAGATAGCACTTTGAAACTAGACCACCGTTATGGAGTGGCTCTCCTTCTGGAATCAGCATTGCTCATCATCGCTATTCCATTACTCAAGCAAAACTGGAATAGCGGACTTTACGCCGCTGCTGGTGCCTGCGGACTCCAAAACGCCATGGCGACCACCTACAGCGGGACAGTGATTCGCACCACTCACGTTTCAGGCATGTTCACTGACCTCGGAATATTCTTGGGACATTTCCTTCGTGGACTCCCCATTGACGTTCGCCGGTTGCGGATGTGTCTTCTGGTAATTTCTGCGTTTCTTTTGTGGGGGAATTGTAGGCGTGATGATCTTTCGTGCCATCGGTTTTTCCACGCTCTTTATTCCCGCGACCATCACAGCGATGGGTGCCTTCAGCTACTTCATCTATCGGGCGATGAGATCGAGATGAACGTGCCTGCCATTTGCACACAAATACCCTACAAATATTTCTGATTCCAGCGGAAGGTGGAACACGCGACGCTTCAATCAACCGCTGTATAACCAATCCTCGAATTTCTTCCGAGCATCAGATACAATGGATGTGTTACAAGTGAAAAGAGTGTCTCTTCTCACTGAGAACGATCACTGACTCACGAATTATAATTTCGCCGACGTTCGTCACTACTAATTCGGCTGCAGAAAGTTGAATCCGTGGTTGGGACAGCGAAGGATGACAATTCCGTCACCACTCAATTACTTTTAAAAATGGGTGTGGTGGCAAATTTGCCACCTGTCGATCACGGACCTGTCGAACGGTATTTTGCTGATTCTAACGAAGAAGAGCTGGCCGCCACAGCACCCCGTACCGTGACGGCCGATTACGATCTCCGTGACCCCAGCCGACCCCAATCGGCTTTCACGGACAGTCGCAACATCCATATGTAAAAACAACTTCCGGCGATTCCTCAAGGGAGAGATTGCCAATACGAAGAAATCAATAGACTCACGCGTTGTAAATTTGATTTGGAGAGTTCCCTGAGATGATGGACGCAATATTGCTTACCGTTCCCCCGTTGTTGAATATTCCGCCTCCGATCGCCCCTATATTCTGAGTAAGAACGGAGTGATCGAGCACCAGCTTGCCACCAGCCAGAATGATTCCTCCGCCCTGTCCGTAAGCTGACCCCTGTGCAGTGTTTCCGGCAACCTCCGTGCTCTTTAGCGTCAGCAATACTCCTAAAGATGCATCTTCACCGAGAATGAGTCCACCTCCATAACCATCGGTCGCGGTGTTATGGAGGATCTTGCAACTCGTCATGGTCAGGAAACCGCTCGGAGTAACGAATTCTCCGCCTCCACCAGATTTCGCAGTATTTCCGATGATTTGGGTGGAACTGAGGTTAATCGCACTTCCATAAAGCCAAAGTGCTCCGGCGCTACTCGCCGAGTTTTTTGTAAATGAACTTCCAGAAATAACCGCGCTTCCTCCCAGCATTTCTTCCGAAATTGCACCGCCGCTTCCCCCACATTTATTGGCATCGAAATGTGTGTTAGTGATTGTGAACGCCCCAGGACTGCTGGAACTGACAAATGCCCAAATAGCGCCGCCTTGTTCAAAGCTGCTATTGCCACTAAAATTCGAAGCAGTAATGGTGATCGACTTTACATCCGCATATATCGCACCGCCCGCCAATGCGCCGACCATATTGGAGCCTGACGAATTGGTCGCGAAGGTCGATCCCGTAATCGTTAATTGACCGCCTTCTTGATTGATCGCTCCTCCGCTGTCGCTGGCTACATTCTGCTTGAACACACAATCGGTGATTGACAGAGATCCCGTAGCATAGATTGCCCCGCCATCTGCTCCATAACCATTCCGAAAGGTGAGCCCCATCAGCCCTACAGAAGATGTCTCATTATTGCTAATGTTAAACAACTGCGTAGAACCGCCGCCATCAAGCGTGATCCTCCCGCCGCCATTAATGGAGAGGCTGTCCTTGATGAGTAGGTTGCTCTTCACGTGAATGAGGCCACTCAGTCCAGTCTTGAAGTCAATGACGTCGCCATTGTGAGAACCGGCAATGGCGGCTCGTAAACTGCCAGCACCAGAGTCGTTAAGGTTGGTAACGATGACGGTGGAGGGCGCGATGCGTCCCTCCAATAGTTCTAGGGAGGAATAAGTTTTCATAGCCGTTGAGTCCTTAGGACTAATAGTCAAAGCTAATTGAAGCCGCATGACAATCACATTTCACGGCATGCACACCACTCGTTTCCTTCTGGACCGAGAATTTAGCGTCCGTAAGGTCCGGATTCCCCTGCTCCAACGATTCCAGCGAAAACATTCCACTAGCATCTGTCCCACAATACGCTAAATCCCTGTCATGTCCGATTATTCCTCTCTCATCGCCAAGCAAAAGCAGCAACTCGAAGAGCAACTCGCCAAACTCAACGGTTCCAATCTTTCCGCATTGGAGGAAAAGAAAGCCAAGTTGCTGAAAGAAGTGGAAGCCATCGACGCCGAAATTGCCAGCAAACTTAAGGAACTCGGCCTCGCAACGTCATCAGAAAAGCCCGGCTCCAAAACCAAAACTCAAGGCATCCAGGTTTCATTCAATCGCCTCATGGAATTGTTCAAGGAACACGGCACGAATGAACTCAATCTGAGGGCGCTTAAGCTTGATACGAAGCAGATCAAGAAGTTGGTGGATGAACACCCGGAAAAACTAGAGTTAGGTGGTAAAGGGGCATGGCCATTAGTAAAATGGAAGTCAAGATAGATACCTTCCATACTCTCGCAAAAGGTGTCTCATCATCCTAGTTAGCCTTAGGACTTTTTGAAAAAGCATTGGCTTTTTGAACCACTAGATGTTTGCCAATTTTGGTTGAAATGGATCCGCTAAATTGGACCTAGAAAGTCTTATTGAGAGCAGAGTGTTGCGGCGTGGGTTCTAATAACCTTTGATGTATTCGAAGAGTTCAGTGCGAGCATCAATAGGATGAAGAAGACTTCGTCCTGAACTGCTTCGCAATTTGATCGTTCCATGGATAAATTCTGCCAAGCAATTTTCGTAGGGAACCCGGGCGGAAATACTACGCTAGAATCCGGATTGAGGCTTGATTTCAATACTATGTCCATTTTCTCATCGGCTGGAATTATAGTCGCTGATTTTTCTATTTATTGGTCCTGCATTTTCGCGCACTTACTTGATTGTTTCTTCAAGCACACATCACTATACACAAAAAATACTCAACATTGAAGCTTGATCACAAATCCTTAAAAACTCATCAATAAAAAGCTTTGAAAATACTTACCCGAAGTTAACGCCGACATTAAAATGAATTTAGCATAAAAATTCAATCAACACAGCAATTTATTTTTCATTTATAAACCCATCTATAACTGGTTTTTCATAAAAAAACTTCTGTATCATATCGCAATGGAAAAATTGAAAAATCTTTTTCCCGACAACTCAGATAAGCTCAGTTTTTTGCTTGTCAACCAATTTAGGTAAGTTTAAATAAATTGAAAATCCAATTTTTCACAAATAACGTAAACCAAAAAATATATCGCGCCCGGTTAAACACCCATCAAAAACATCTCCACTAAAAGTTGTAAATTTTGCCTTAATAAACAAAACAACTTCCACTTCTGGCAATGGATCATAATTAATGACCGGGCAGCGTGCGTCATTAGATTCATTTCACCTCCAAACGGGACACATCTCAAAAGATTCTCGTTTTAATGTGCGTACTTCCATATTCTTGTAGGGTCTTATGTAGCAGAAAGAGGTAAATGGCGGAGGTTTTTGAGGAGAAGCTGGTAAATATTGGTGCGGCGATGGTTCCAACGCCACTCACATTCTTTGAGGTGGAGGAAGAATTTGTCGGCGCGCACGCCGCGCAGCTTCAGCATGCGAAACTTGGCAAAGGACCAGAAACGCTCGATCCCATTAACATGGTTTTTGCCGCGCACAAATTCGTTCTCGTGGTGGTGGACCCGGTGATGTTTAAAACCGTTGGTCACCAAGCCATCATAGGCGCGCCAGCCATCGGTGTAAACGTCGCTTTGTTTCAGGATGTGTCCCTTGAGGATGGGCAGTAATTCTCGCCTGGAGCAGTTGGCCACCACGCTGACGAAGACTTGCTGCCCGCGTTTATGCAGGCCGAGGACCGGCGTTTTGCCCCCGGCTCCCCGACCGCGTTTGCCGCGCACCCGACGAGCGCCAAAGTAACTTTCATCGACTTCAATTTCTCCGGCAAACGGGGCCAGATCCGCCAAGGCCAGTTCCACCACTCGTTGGCGAAGCAAGCCCTAGAGACGATGCACGCTGCGGTAATTCAAGCCGCAAAGTTTGGCCGCCGTGAGCGCCGGAAGATCCAAGACATAGGCCCGTAAAACTTCCCGGAATTTCCCTTCCGAAATCTTCGCATGTTTTTCGTAGCGGTTGTTCATTGCTGCTCAGGTAGTTACACCGATTCAGCTCTCAACTGCTACATAAGACCCTCTTGTATAAGCCCCATTGCCCGTAACAATGCAAATGGGGAACTATCACCTGATAATGCTTCGAAACTTCAAACACATTCCTTCATCATCTGATGAACTCTTTCCTCAAACACTGCCCGTCGGTATTTCGCCGGAACACCAGATGATAGAGCATTACCATTACGTTATAACTCTTATGGAAATACTCGCTCACTCTTCCAATTTACGCCGCAAGCGGCGGGGAGTTAAAACCAAAAAAAGATTAAAAAGTGGGCTCATAATTTTGATGTTCAGCCTTTCCAAATCTCACATTGCTGCCCATTAAATAGAGCTTTTTTAACTTGATTTATAATATCCACATTTTCATCTGTATGCAAGCGTCTTGAACTACCCTTAACAAGAGGCTCAAAAAAATTTGCTTTCCCAATTTCACTTCCATTAACTATGAAGCTGCATACCGTAGGTTCAAGCAGCTGCCTTTCAGTTAAAAATTCTCCTTCAACTTCAATCACTGAATAAATTTTGCTGATCCTCATAACAGCAATCTTAGTTTTAGAATTATGTTCAAAAAATGAAATATCAATACCAGACAATTCACTTACTTCATGATATTTTCGAAGCTGAACATCTATATCATTGTAATCAATATCTCCTTCAGCAAAAATCACCCTTTGCGCGGCTTTAGGATGACTACGAGCCTCCCATAGCTTTGCTACCGAAATTAGATCATCACCGTGGAAAATGTCATATACAGACAAATTAATAACTTTATTGGAGTTTATCTCTCCGCGGATCATTATTTTTTTCTTAAATCGACTGATTTCCAAAAGCTTCATAACAATTCATGCTAATGATAATTAGCTATCATCTGCTGTAAAATCTGAACGTCCTCATCACTGATTCCGAGGAGTTGTTGATGGCGAATCATAAACTGTTTTACATCAATTTCAAATTGCGGATAATTTCGTCCACTCATATCAATACCAAGATTTTCCTGCTGACCATGAAGAAACTCTTCTAATACTTCAATCTGCCGCGCATCGGGTCGAATGTAAATTGTCCCATTGCTATACATTGCATTCGTCTGAGTATTCACAAAATCCTCGTGGAGCCAATGTCCTGGCTGGACAGTTTCCACTGTATAACGGGATGAAACATTATCAATTAACTCCTGACTCGCCAATTGAGTCCCCCTCAAGCCGTTTGAAGATTGAAAGACTTGCGACTCGCTAGAAATTGAACCTGTATTTTGCCCTCCATATATAGCACCCGATTCACGAGGAGAACTAAACGACATTTCGTCAGCACCTTGAGTAATTCTGGCGCCGAAATTACCCCCGTTAGAGAACCCTTTGGTTGATGCCATAGATTCAGCAGGAATTTCTCCCGTTTCTGTAGTAACAGCGCCAGAAACTTCAGCCCCCATCCCTGCTTCCAAAGCCCCTTCAGCTCCCGAGTGCTGGCAAGCCTTCGATGGTAAGCGGCAAGGAAACTGCAGCCATCATCCCTACCACCATGACTTCTGGATTGTGAATGAAAAAACCAGGTGTAATTTTGCCTGCTGCTTCATCGGCTGCTTCCCCTTCATCCCACGCCTGCGCTTGCGCTTGATTAAATGCCGCTGGAGACGAAAGCAGATTTGCCATTGGTCCTGCATCGAAAGCCTTGCTTGTAGGTGCCGTATAGCCCGAGCTAAATGCACTGGCTCCATATCTCCCATCTGCATCTACCCCATTCACCGGGTCGCCGTTGGCGTAATCATACAAGGTCAGGCTTGAGGCGTGGCCCAGCGGGTCCGCCGACAGGAACCGTCCACTCTGTGGATCGTAATACCGCGCTCCCAGGTTATAGAAACCGGTGACATCTAGGTAGCGACTCCGCCACACTGTGGCCTTCGCCCAATCCGTATTGACGCTCAGCGTCACTCCATTTGAGCCTGGTAACAAGCCATAACTCCCCACTTGGGCAGGATTCCAACTCACACCACCACCACCAACGCTGGCCACCACATCGCCAAATGCGTTGCTGATCACCGGCAACACTCCGCCGCTGGTCGCAAATGCCTCAATCCCGCCCACTCCTTGTTTGCCGCCATATACTCCGCTCAGGTCGGGCCCGACCGCACGCCAACTCATCGCGCCATTGATCTGGAGCCCAAGCTCCAAGAACTCCACCTGCGGATCGAACATTGCCTGTACTGTCACCGGCGCTCCCGTAGGAGATCCCCCAATCACGGGTTGCGTTACCGTCTGGATACGTCGACCGAGCCCATCGTAAATGGCACTCCAATTGTAACCATTGTTACTATTATCACGCTGCGTCACGCCTACCAATCTGTTTTGCGTATCAAAATTTAGTCCCTTACTACCCCGAGTTGCCGAGTTCCATGACGAGGCATTTCCATCGCCATCATACCACCACTGCACGGCATCGCTACTTGCATCACCAGGCATCGCTGTTTCGTTTTTTACCTGCAGGTAGGTGTTTTCTCCATTCGTCGCTGGCACATTGTAATTCTTGGTCGGACTCACCTGCGCCTGCGTGCGAACGCCAGGGCCATTTTCTGAGTTCTGGTCGAATTGGTAAGTGAGGGTTTCGGCGGTGGACGCGGTTGGCTTGTAGGGCTCGGTAAGCAGTTGTCCTCGCGCATTGTACCAGTATTGCCGGGTTTCATTCCATACGTTGACAGAGTTACTGTCCTGGCCGCTGCGATTCGCGGTGTAGCTGTCCAGTTTGGAATCATCGCGCCAGGTCATCACCTCGCTCAAAGGTGTGCTGCTATTGCTGGTGACCGTATCGGTAAGAATCCGGCCTCTGCCATCTCGGCTATTGATCGTAAGAGTATGCGCGGCGTTTCCACGGCTGACCAACAACCCATTGTCACCAAACGTGTAGTTATAAGTCGCTCCACCATTAGTCATGGTGCTCATCAGCCCGTCTGCATGATAAGTATACTGGGTTTCACTTCCGTTGCTGATATTGATCTGCGATTGCAGATCGTTTCTCCGCCCGCCGCATCCCAGCCCTGCTTCCATGACTCAACCGTGTTCCCATTCAGAAACACCTGTTCAGTGGAAAGCTGGCCATAACCATCATAAGTGCGATCAACCTCGGTGATGGTGCTTCCATTAGTAACCTCATAAACTTGAGTAGGCTCTCCGCGATAATTGTATTGCCACGTATTCCAAAAGCCCAATGATGCGTTGGACGTTGCAAAATTTCGACGCATGAATGCATCATAACCGTAGTTAATTGTATCGCGTGGCGTAACAGCCTGCTGAGGCTTGCCAGCCCACTTTTTGTTAGTGCTGTAATACCAAGTCGTTTTCTCGGTGGTCGCGGTGTTGCTATCGAGTTCGTGTGTTTGGATGCGCGCAGCGGAGTCGTAGGTGTTCGTCTCGGTCACCCCACCCGGCATCTGCCGCGTCAATACTTCGTTTGCGGCATTGTAGCTAAAGATGGTCTGTGCCCCAGTCCCAGCAGTTGAGGCGGGGAGCGTTTGGGTCGCCACTCGATTCAGTCCGTCGTAAGTGTAAGTGGTTTGGTAGCCTTGCTTCACTCCAATCTCGTCCGCCTGGGTGAGCAGATTTTCGTTCGCATCATAAGTGGAAAGACTAAAGCTATGGGTAGCATCTCCATTTTGAATCAACACAGGCTTACCAAAGGTATCGGTGTAAACTGTGCTGGTCACCTTATTCGTACCAGTCCCCTGCGTGGTGGTCACACTATTGTGATCAGCGGAGTAAGCGTAGGTAGTTTGTCGCACAACGTTGCCACTTGGGTCTTTAACCAGCACCATCACCGGTCGGCCTTCGGCATCTTTGTCGGTCACCGTTTTGTTACCCAACACGTCCTGGACTGTATCCTCCACTCCGGCTCCATCGTAAATGTGAGTGGTGATTTGTTGGGCGCTGTTTCCGGAGAGTGCGGGACCAGTTTCAGTCTTGACCCGATTCAGCAAGTCATAGCCGGTAGTAAATGTATCGGTAGTGTCACCATTTTCTTTGTCTTCGCATGCCTTGGACGTCACATTCCCTCTTCGATCATACTTATCAGTTTCAATGGTTTGAACCACTCCTGTTGTCGCAGAAAAAGTCTTGGTGATTTGCCGATTCACGCTGTAGTCGGTCGCCAGAACACTTCCGTTTTCCATTTTATGGGACAACTCCCTCCCATCCTTGTCATAGGTCCAATATTCAATCAAATGGTCGGGGTTAGTCTGCTGATAAGGCAATCCATTCGAGGTATACAAAGTGGTGGTGGTACCACCGAGACCATCAATGTGCTGTTTAACTTTGCCTCCAGGTTCATACTGGAAGGTTTCGGAGGAAAGAACTGCACCGCTGGAGTCTCCCTCGTAAGCGGTTTTAGAAAGCATCTGCCCGATGCCATCGTAACCCATCGATGTCAAGTTATGGCGTGGGTCATGAATTTCCTTGAGATCCCCAAAGCTATCATAATTATAAAAAGTCGTTGCATAGGCATCCGCACCGGTCGCAGCACTCACTCCCGAACCATCAGAATTTGCTTGGCTCCGCCATTTGATCTGCTGACTTACCCGGCCAGCACCGTCATGAATGGTCCACACATAGTCCTCCGGATTATAGCGCGGCCCATCGACCCATTCGAGTTCACCATTTTGATTGTAATAATCGTATTCCCAAGAAACTAAACTACCATTGGCATCATGGCGCTCCATCCAGATTCGATTACCCAGGTCATCGTAAGCGTAATTCGTCGCCCGCTTAGCGCTGTCGGTTGCTGAAGTCACTTCACCACGCAGATTGTAAACATAATCGACGACAACGTCTGGATTATTCGGCCCCGAGGGTTGAGTCGCTTCAGTCACAAAACCTCTGGCATCGTTTGTATAAGTGATCGTGGAGGAAGCATCCTCGCTTGCGCCATACCCTATGGTCTTAGTATGCAAAAGACCGTGAGCTGAAATACCATTCGAACTTTTATCCTCATAGCCAAGTATCGTAGTAGTAATCGGCCCTGAAGCATTCCCGTAGTCGATCTGAGTTGGAAGATATGGGTGGACGGAATCGCCGTAAGTATAAACTGTGGTATTCCCTACTGGATCAGTAATTTGTTCGATACAATTTCGAGAGGTGTAGAGATAATCAGTCTCAGCGGTCTGAGTAAAGTCTGCTGGCAGCCCACCAGTCAAATTACCCGTGAGAATTTTCGCCATCAAATTTCCCGTAGTGGGATTATATTGATACAAAGTGTATAAACCACGCTTGTCGGTTCGATCCTTTAGGCTGCGTTTATATGCAACTAGCGATGTGTCATCAGGTTGATACCATTCTTGAGTAATAGCTTGGTTTAGCGGGTCTACAATCTTGGTAATTTGGCTATTTACATACTCGTAATGAGTTGTATTGGAATTTACGTCAATAATATCTGTAGATCCAGTAATCGTTTTGTCAGCATTGGTCGTATTATTGCTTCCGTAAATAAAAGTAGCATTTGTCACCAATTTGTAGTCCGCCCCCACCGTCGATGCCTGCGAGTAAACCCTGCGACTGCCATCAGACATATAGGTATTAGTCAAAACTCGCCCTTCCGGCTTGTCCTCTTCGAGAATCAGGTGATCGGAAGAATATCCCTTTGAGTGATTGGATGGATCAGTATAGCTATGTGAATACTGATAACCAATATTGGTTCCATCAGGAAGACAAACATTGATCAGATCACCGTAACCGTCATAACTATAATAAAGGCGGCGACCATCACCTGTAAAAGCATCGACAATATGCCCATAAACATCATAATCAAAGCCGACATAATTGCCATTGCTGGAAGCGGCCTGGATGAGTTGACCATAGTCGGCGGCGGTGCTGTCTTCGCCGAAAGTGAAAGTATAAGAATTGTTATTTTTATCGGTCCACGTTTTTAAATATGGGCGCTGCCGCGTGATTGCGTTGGATCCAGAACCTACTGGATACGACCTCACCTTAAATACCCTTACACTGCCATCCGCTCCGTTAAGAGTGTAAGTTTTTCCATCTTAGCTCACCACAATTTGATTGTTGAAGCGGTTGCTCAATGCTCCAGCATAATCCCCGCTTACATTAGCTAAGGTTGGATTATCCGAGGTTGTTGGACTCCAAGTCGTAGCACCGGTCGGATGTCTGACGATAGGCGATCATCGAACCGTCTGTTTCGGCTGCATAAATTACACTATTGTCTGTAGACAGAATTAAATAAGGAACGTATGACAGTTTCCATCCATATCCAAAATTGGAATCGGCCAAATTCAAACTTCCATAATTCCTGCGAATTTCCAATGGCATCGGGCCGTTCAATTTTAAATCAACCGAATCAATATAGAACTCACCAGTAACGGCGTCCACAGGATCGCTGACGCCCTTGCCACCGTATCCATCCATATTGCTGTAATTACTCGTTCCACTGATCCATCCATTGTTCAGGCCAAGCAACGTATAATCGAAATTCTGCGTTGCTATTGAAGCGGAGCTAGGAGGCGTATAATTTAACATACTTCCAGTCAGAGTATCTAAAGAGTGACTTACCGATGAAAAGCTTGTAGCCCCACTCGAAATGGATGAAAGATCACTACTTGGGGACGAAAGATTAATCGTTTTGTAACTAACCGGTGTGGAAGTTGGTTCAAAAGTGGGTAGTCATCTTCTCTCGACAAATTCCAATTGCCACTACTTACCAGTGAATTTCAAAGAACCTACCATAAGCTCCATTTTCGGCCACCAAAAACGGCGAAATGCGAAAACTCGAGATACCATTTATACCGGTGATGAAAGCTTCCCATTCCTGTATAAGTGCCACCACTCCAGTAATCGAGTTTGGCATAACAAAATACTCGGCAAAAATTTCCATCAGAAGAATTTAAAGCGCCGTTAATCGCATCATAAAGATAAGTCAGATTTCAGCCACAGGGAAAGTGTTTTACCGCTTTGATTGTAGGTTTGACTGATTGCAGAACTAAAATTTGTTTTATCAAGGATGACGACATTACTTCCTGGAGTTGTTCCTTGCGCACCATCCAGAAGCTTACTGTAGATACTGCTCTTTCTGACCAAAAAATTCATTGATCGTATTTGTTCTTGAGCAGAAAGCTCTCCGGCTAGTAATTTGAAGAAATAATAACATCCGTCAACATCAGAATCACCTGAGTCTGCATGCAATGTCGAATTTGCAGCGACGGCAGTTCGAGTAAAATACATGTCCAGTCGGGGATATTGAAGGTTCAATGTCCCAGTAGGAAGTCGCCGAAGAACGTCTAGGCTTAACCTGGAAAGACCTTCACCGAAGAGTGAAACGATATTCGATTTCGTGAGACCACGGAAATTCTCCATGGTCTTACTGATATTTGCGTAATACGACAGCCCCATGATATAGAGCGGATTACCATTTACATTTTCAAATGTAGATGATGATGTCGGTGCCAATATTAATTTTCGCCAAATTTAACAATGCAGAGTAGTTCGCCAAAATCGACGCTAATGCGGCAGCATCGCCCTTGCGAATCGGGCGGTAGTCTACTACCGTTTTAGTATCCTGAATATCAAGAAAAGGAAAACATTATTAATGTTTACAGAGCTAGCCTTTCTGTAGTAAGACGCTTTCACAAGAAGATTATCATCAGAAGAGGAAAGCGGGTTAGTTACGGTTTGCGCATTCGGAGTGACTGTTGGCAACCGTTGTAGTAGCCCCCAGAATATGGTGAAACAGGAATTCTCGTAAAATCTCCAACTGGACCGCTTGCATACGATCCAAACGGTTCCAAAGACATCGTGAGCGCGTTAACTCGCAGTGGGCCGCGCCGGGGGGAGTCGGATAACTCACCGATGACACTGTATATATAAGAAATTTACAGGCGTTTAGTTCAGCAGCATTGAAAACGCCCGAATCGGCTATAAATGGGTCGTCTAAACTCCAAACTCCTGTATGAGCTGTATCACTGTATACTTGGACCTGAATTTTATCAAAAGCATCAGGGGCGAATATGGATGTTTTCATAAAAATTTGAGTCATCCACTACTGGTGTTTGCCATACGTCGGGGTAGTCTGAGACCAGTCGCTATAGTAATGCTTCCGATTGTAAATTTTTACACCCAAATCATCAAATTGATGTACCTCGATAGTTGGCACTTAATTGATTCTTACATACATTGGGAACAGCCTCCCAGGGGTATTGTATTCTGAACTCAAGCCGCGAATTGCCCGGTCATCGAGAAGATATTTATAAAGCCACTGTCGGCCAGAATTATAACCACTCGGCAGATAACCATTTAGATTAAATCCTTCCACAATCGAAGTATCTTTAATCCAAGGAAATATATTTTGCCACTGCCCATTGATTTTCGCGGCAACCCATGGGTAGTTCACTGGAATCAAAGTAGGAACATTATAACTTCCAGTAGTTGTTTGCGCACCACGAAGTTGCATGTGCAACATCTCACTCATCTGTTGGTCGAACATGAACAAGCCATTATGCGGCCCATAGACATATCCACAAGGAACCCCTGCCTTACGCAGGAGATAGACTAAGAGTGCACACTGCTCACTTGGCGAGCCCTGACCTTCCAAGAAGGTTTGAAGTGCTGTTCTATTAACGCCTCCTTCATTAATAGACTCCTCAGTTCGCTACCATTGGTATTGTAACTGATCGCATCAGTCAGTTCGATCTCGTTGATCACGTAATTAGCCAACGCTAGTGGATCAGGAATCATCTTGCCAGCAAACTGATCCAGGCACAGGGTGTCGCCGAAACTTCCCGGACTATAAACTACTGGACCAGGGGATGGAGTCGCAGTAGGCGTGGGCGTAGCAGAAGGAGGGCCATAAACTACTGGCGTCGGGCTTGGAACAGGAGTTGGAGTAGGCTGTGGATTATTCCCTAATGTTTGCCATCCGCTCCCTTTGGAAATTGGAAATAACCGGTGGAGTTATATCTAAAAGCTCCTCAATAGTTTTCCCCTGATATTGCGATGGTAATGGAATACCTGCAAAATGAGGTTCATCGACATATACCGATTCCCATGATTTGCGATCTTGGAAATCGAGAGCAAAATTCACAGACGCAAAAGAATTGCTTGATGGATTTGGATTAGAGACCGTATAACTATTACCAGAATATGTTACACTTGCATATGGATTTACATTTGTTGGATCCTTAACCGCTGCATAATACTCATTGTAATTCGACCCTGCCAGCACGGAGCACGCTCCGTAATACCTAATAATTAGATAGTAATCAGCACTATTGGCAGTGACAGTAATAACAATTGGCGATTCAACAGATTGCAGCCAATACTCCGAATCATAGAATTCTGGATCATATTTTATTTTAACCGAAATCGGAATATTTTCTCCCGAAACAGGGTCTATTAACGAAGCCATTTCAGTTTGATAGCCGTTATTCTCAAAAGTGCTCCAATTCGACATTCCAGGGATTGGCAGATTCCACAATATCTGGGAGTGAGGTTGCACATTGGTAGCCCCTGCGTTAAAATCCGATGCTTTATAAACATCAAATTCTAATTTACCGCTACCATCATTAACCTGCCCCCCTGAAGCGATTCCAAAACGATAACTTTGCCCCGTATAAAGACTTGTCCCTCCACCATTAGAGCCAAATGATACCAATGGATTTTCAAATTCTAAAGCGGAAGGATAACTGACGACTCCACCGGAATATTGCAAATGGTAAGCTTGCGTTTTTAACACCCGCAAAAACCACGGCAATTTTGTTTGATCATTACCCGCCGCAGTATAGATATCAAAATTATTTCCCAATGGAGAAAGAAATACCCCGCGCTCAAAATCAAGTCCTAATACATACGAGAGGTAGCCAAGATTACTCCCGCCCCAATCATATAACGACTGGCCTGTTTACTCGCCTCCAATATAATTGAATCACTTTTAGTATTGTAAAATCCGTTATTCACTTCAAAAACAATTTTACTTATTGAAACAGAAGAAATAGGCACTACATTCAAAATGAGTGTGTTAGTGCCACTAGGCATTTCAACACTGCCAGAAGAAGCTAGATTATTCCCATTTAATTGCAAAATGTAATCTTTACCATATCCCTGCATTGAGGCTTTTCCTATATCGTAATTAATTTCAATTGTTTTTCCTCGCATATCTGCTGCGGCAGATCCAGAAGGACTAATTCGGTTGAGGATAAACTGATATATTCCATTTGTGAATTCTGCACTGCCGGCGACAGTGTCAAAAACAACCTCGCCAGTTGGAGGAATTTGATTATTGTATCTTTGTAGATAAGTCATCCCTGTCGAATTATTTGTTCCTTGCGCCGTAGGATCTAATGAGTTCGCAGTCGTTGAATATCCTGGAGAAGGTACATATCCAGGCAATGGATTTGGACCACTTTGAAGCGTCCAAACTCCGGATTTTAAAGACCAAGTTCCAGCTTGAAACTCCCAAGCATTTGGAATTCCATCACCATTTGCATCTTGATTCCCATCTGTATTTATAGCGTTAATGGAATATGCATTTTGCGGGTTTGTTCCAAGCAGATATTCTTGCCAATTTAATAAACCATCGTTATCAGGATCCGATGCGCTATCATCGACCAGCGGATTTAAACCGTGATTGACTTCCCAAGCATCTGGCATTCCATCTTGGTCTGTATCCATGACAGTTGGATCAAGCGATAGTGCTAATGCTTGAGTAATTGTTAAAGGATTTTGCGCAGTTCCAGAAACCGCTTGGCTAGATAATTGGGCACTCGACAATATATTCCCATTATATAATCCTTTCTCAATTGCGTCATCTACCCCATTACCTGTATCAAAAATTGATATAGGGACCAATCTTACAGCATCGATGTTAGCAGTTCTTCCGCTCCAAGCTGTTGGAGTAAGGGTAAGCGATACAGTTTCATCTCCTGTAAAAAGCACTACATTTCCAGAACCTTTGGTAGAATCCCACGTTCCTGCCGTGCCAATAGCATTCCAATTACCAGGGGTGATGGGAAATGTTTGATTGGAGGTCAACGTAGACGCACGGCTTGATGAACTCATTGAAATATTAGCCGTGAAAGACGTTGGTGAATTAGCGGTCTCACTCGATACATAGACGTATACGCCATAACGACCACTTATATTCGCACCAATATTAATCATCCAAGAATCATATAATCCATTCCATGGCCGTAGACATAACCGGTCAGGCCCAAAACTTGGATAGGGTTGGTTAAACGTATTAGCACTAGTTCCCCCCCATGCTGAAAAAGGATTCCAAATTATTTGACCGGATGAATAGCCCGCGTCATATGTGTAATTCGTGTCTGTGCAAAGATCAAATCTCACCTCTTCAACAATACAATTATGTTGTGCACCTGTTGTAGGACAATTATTTGTAAAAATGACGCTAGGGGTTACACTTCCTTGAGGAATAATATAATCTCCAACCCAATACCACTGATTTACTTCGTCAGGTGAAGATGGCGGATCAATACTATCTGCATATTTACTTTCATCAATCGTTTGCTGGATTTGAATCGTTTTAGTATTTGGAACACTCGTGGGCAGTAGTGCTGATGTCCCATTCGCATTCGAGCATACCGTGACGCCTACCGATTGAGAACGCTTATTTTGAGCATCAGCCGTTCCTGACGCTGTGTAGTTGGGCCAACAACAATAAACATGGTATTTTCCGGGGTACACAATTTTAATAGGAACAAGAATAGAAGCACCGCTTGTGCTAGTCTTCTTGACTACAACACTATTACCGTATGGATCTGTAGTTCCGTTCGCGTTACTCCATGCACTGCCTAAGCTAGTGCTCCATGCAGTAGTAGACTTTGCTCTGAAACTCGGATAGGAACTTTTAGAATCAGAACCCACATTATTAGTATCATCCACCAAAGTAGGATCAACCTTTACAAACCTAATTGCATCAATGAGTGCATAGGTATAATATTCTGCCGTAATAGTTACTAAAGCTTTGGGCACGCCGGGGGATTTTTGGTAACTATAGCTTCCAATATTAACCCATTTTCCAGAAATGGAAGTTTGATTAACTTCGATTGGGGCAGTTGCTATACCAGTAGAATCCATAAAAGATACTTGGATTTTGGTGGTCGGAGCGGTAGCTTTACCTGTAATTGTTTTAATATTTGGCCACCACATTTGAATCTTATACACGCCCGATTCGGGTAATGCAGCTTTGACAATTGCAGTTGGCATCTTCGAATACCCATATGTATTCCCTACATATGTGTAACTACTTAATTTTTGCCCAGCACTTTTTGTAGCAGTTGTCCAAGGAACTGTTATATTAGACCAATCTATTCCTGAATTGAAAATGAAATAGCCGTTTGTTGATGATGTATTAATATTAGCATCATCAACTTGAACAGGAGAAGGCTGCAATTGCGCCGATGCAGAATATAGTCCTGCGTACGCCACAAGCGCAATAATTCCCAACGTCTTAAAAATATAACGCATAATCGAAATTTTAATTTTGGTTGGAAAGAGATTGGTATGTTTGCAAGAAGTTTGAACCAATTCCATCCGGATCAGTTTGAGCATCTGTGGCATTGTTTGGATCCAATCCAGCACCGGCATTTAAAAGCTCCCACCAATCGGGTAACCCATCATTATCTGAATCCCAATATTCATCTGCACCAATATCAACTGCTGTCCCATGAATCGCTTCACCGTCCATATCAGGACCCGCAATCCCAAGCGAACCGCCAGCATCAATGGCTGGAGAGCCCACAAGAAGATGTCCTGCCATACCAAGTAATGGGTTACTACTTGAATTACTGCCCGGAGAACCTCCAAAAACAATACTTTGCTGGGCATTAATTCCCACTCCCCCTGCTTCAGCACCAGAAGAGGAATCCCACAAGATACAGTCATTGAAGACGGCTGGATGCCCCCAACTGTAGACCGCCGTATTTGCAGCCTGGTTTCCAAAAATAGTGCAATTAACAAACACGGGATTTCCGTAGTTGTTAGCAATCGCAGCACCATCATCGCCTTGCCCGTTCGTAATCACGCAGCGTTCAAAAATCGGTGAAGCCTGATCCACAAAAATATTACCCCCCGAAATATTTCCATCACCGATGTCGCCAGCTCCATCACGGATAGTAAATCCGCGAATGATACAGTTTGATGAAACGTAAAAGCCTGCAGTCGAACCATCAAGAGCCAAAATTGTCTTTGAAGCACCATTTTTGGCGTAAATGAAAATCTTGTATCCGTAAGCGGCTATTGCGCCGGTATAGCATCCATCATTGACTTGGATGCTCTGGTAGTCAGCCGTGATTGCATTGATGGCAGATTGTAAATCTACGAAATCTCCCCCGCCATTGGCATCCACCACAAAGGTCGGAGTGAAAGCTGAAGTCGAAGGGATGGGTTCCCACGAGTCAGGAATTCCGTCTCCGTTTGCGTCATCCATTCCATCAGGAATATTGTTGCTGTTGCTATCAAGCACCGTCGGGTTCAAACCGAGCAAATAATAGTCGAGGTAAGTCAGGCCATTGCCATTGGGGATGACGCTGGCATCGGTGGGGTCGTTGATATTGAGACCATATTGCATTTCCCAAACGTCAGGAATTCCATCTCCATCAGTATCAAGGGTTGGATCGTAAACGACAGTGGTTGCGAGTTGAGAAGAGGATGCAGTCGCTCCTACCGCATCGGTTACGATTGCAGAGTAAGAGTGGTTCCCGAGAGTAGGTTGGTTGATATTCAAACTCCAGGGAGAACTATTCAGCGATCCCAACCAAGTGCTACCATCATAAAAATCTACTTCACTCAAACCGTTAGTGACTCCAGTGATGGCATCAGGATCAGTGGGGCTTCCAGTCAGAGTGAGGGCTCCTGTCTGATAATACGGGCCACCTGAAATTGCCAGGGTGACACTTGGAGTGTGATTTCCGAGTTCTGGAAAATTGCTGGTCGTGATTTTGATTGGGTAAACTTCTTGAGTGGTTGATCCGTCCCCAAGCTGGTTTTGCGTGTCATCCCCCCACATATAGGTGGTTCCATCCGACTTCAAAATCCCGCTGTGAGACTGGCCCGCACTCACTTCATAGGCCCCATTAAGCGAAGTGTAAGAACCATTGACCAAGGCTGCACGGGAGAGAATCGCGTAGCTGCTGCTGGAATGGCTTCCATTGTAAGCAAGCTGTCCGCTGGTGCCTACACCCCACGACCAAACCGTAGAATCACTACTCTTGAAGGTTAGGACATGTTTATAGTGACTGGCGATGGCTGCAATCCCAGATAGGTAAGTCGAACTGGCGGTTTTGACCTTCGCTGGGGCAGCGACGTAAGTGCTGGTAGAACCATTGCCAAGCTGCCCCACGTCATTTCCACCCCACGCCCAAACATAACCGCTGGAATCCAGAGCGTAGCAGGAGTTGTTGCCGCCGCGACCCCGACGATACTGCTGAGCCCGGGCACCTGAACGGGATAAATTCCGTAGGTGGCCGAATTTGAGGCGCTTCCAAACTGGTAAGCGGAATTGGATCCCCAAACCCAAACGGTTCCATCACTTTTCAAAGCCACCCCTGTTCCGCCACCAGCGGCTACACTCACTACGCCCGTAAAGTAAGTGCTACTGGTAGCATGGATCTCTTGCGCCAAGGTTACCGGAGAGCTCGTGCTCGTATTCCCGATTTGCTCCGTATTGTTGCGCCCCCACGCCCAAATGGTTCCATCATTTTTGAGTGCGAGTGAAAAATCTCCAGAGGAAGAAACCTGAACCACTCCACTTAGAGGAGTCGAAGCGGCGACCAGCACGGGAGCAGGATAAAGTTGGTTCGCGCTAGTGCCATTTCCGAGCTGACCGTAATTATTGATTCCCCAAGACCAGACCGAGCCGTCATCCTTGAGAGCCAGTGAGTGATTGGTTCCCCCAGCCACCATGGATACTCCACTCAAATAATCTCCAACCGTCGCGCTGTTTTTGCACCCGCACCGGAGTGGCACTGTTGGTTGTCGTGCCATTACCAAGTTGCCCATAGGTGTTATACCCCCAAGCCCATACCACTCGATGATCGAAGCGAACGGCCAGATTGAAATTTTGCGTGCAAACCAGAGATCCGGGGACCGTGTAGCTGGCAGAAGCAATCGAACTCGCCGTGCTTCCCGAATACGCAATCACCTTCAACGTGAGATTTCTCCCCACCGGAATCCCTCCGGAGGATGGGACCGTCAGACTACTGGTCGTAGGGCTGCTTCCATCGGTGGTGTAATAAAGAACCGCACCCGAAGTCGAACAAGTGACCTGCACATTACTCAATACGGGTAATACGCCACCGCTTGGCGAGAGGCTCGGAGTAGCTACCTGTCCATGCACCGTCAAACCGCCAATTAAAGCGAAAATCGCAGCCGCTACGCGTAAAAATCTGGATGTTTTTCCGAATTTGGGCAGCAACAGCCCTGTGGTGAGTGAATTTCCCATAGTTGGTGCCTCTTATTGTTTGGAGATGGAAGTAACTTTCGCCTTGATCAGATAGCTTTGTGCCGGGTCATCAGGGAGTGCTCCACTGATGGTCAATCCAAAGACCGAACTATAGTTACTCAAATTAGGCGCGTCCGTCGGCATCGACGTGGAGATGGAGGCCTGGTTTTGAAAATCGTCGATCTGCCAGCTGATATCGTCCACAGGAACCCCACTGGAGAGCGCCTGGTTGTTGTAGCTATGAATCACCAACGAGTTGCGTTTCGAACTGGTTCCGTCAGAAACATGCTTAAGCACCTCCAATCGTAAAAATGGACTACTCGGATCAGAACCAAATATCAGCGAGCCCGCCTGCAAACTACAGGAGGAAGAACTCGTAGTGAAATCGAACGTTCCCACTCCCGGTCTCACGGACTTATTGGTTGCCGGCGTCGCAAACACATAGGTTCCGGTAAGAACCTCCCCAACATACACCTGCCCCTGTAGCAGGTTATTTGAATCCTGCACGTCAGTCACCGTCGCCGAATATTGCAGTGCCACACTGCTTGTTTGGGCAAAAATCTTGCCACCTGCTAAAAAGCAGACGCCGCACACCAGCAACCTGATTACACGCATCATACACATCTCCAAAAGTTGTTATTGAGACACCAAGCCTTCCACTTGGACGAGGCGGAGAGTGGATGGATTGTAATTTATCCACAATGATAAATTTCAAATCGACCATCATTTGCTCATGTAAATCACTGAACACAAACGACAAACCGCAAATTATTACAATTTATTAATATTACAGACTGGCCTAAAATTCGGGAATAGAGCAAAGTTGAGGAAGACATGCTCAACATCACCAGCAAATGGCTGATCTTTGATGGGACCACCAATATGCATTTCACCTGCCCAAGATAGTTTCCATCGAGTCGTCAATGCATGGCGTTGAGATTGCAGTCGAGGGCAGACAAAAGAGCATGATATTTTCTGCACCGAACCCATTCACTCTCGCCCTCATCATCCGCATTTGCTGCCAGGTGGAAAATCCTCTCGATCTGTCCAGCACGACGTTGAATATTACGTTTCAAGAGTAGGTTCCTGCATGCCTCTACACGGCGTTTTCTCGACGGAGGCTGTCATCACACCCGTTTAACAACAGGAATATTTCTAGGGCCATTTCTGAATTTTCTAGCGGCATCCTCGTGAGCTCTTGGCTGACCTCGAAATGAAGTCAGCCGAGAACTCACGTCGAATTCAATTCTCCACCAATTGTCCTGGAGGAAACAGGCCGGCGATGATGACGAGCGGGAATTTGTATTCTTCCGATTTCACACCATGCGTGATTAGTAAGTCTGCCATTTTTCCAACCAGCAGATCGAGATCAACCTCGCCATCTTCATCGAGATACGGATCGAAGTTTCCATCAAGCCACGAATCGAGAAAGGCATGGAGTTCTCCACCAATACTGAGATCTGCGCAGAATGTTCTGGCGACGATCTTCTCTCCTGCATGGGTTTCCAATGCGAAACGCAATCGCACCTGTTTTGAGCATGGACGGTTCATGCGTTTGTTGGGTTCTTCAATGGCTTCACAGGTGCCTCTCCATTTTCCCTCGGGACAATGAAAGGCGTTGTTTAACTTTAGTTTCATACTTTTTATTTTCCTTATTTCGAGCCCGACTTTTGCGGGCTGTTATGTTTACGCAGCCAGAGGTTCATCCTCCGGTTGCAAATCTTTGAGGTCTTTCAAATACACTTTCACCGCAGATTTGATTCCCATCTGCTCGACGATCTTGTGGAGGCAGGTGATGAAGGTTAGCAGATTGTCCGAGTTCAGCGCACACCACTGGATGTCTCTCTCAAAATTCCGGTGATGGGGCATGCTGCAATGCAACTCGATTGCTCTATCGTAGATGGCCAGCAAATCTTTCACGCACATGTGATCGTTATGAGCGAAGAGCTTTTGAACCAACCTCAGACCTGGCTTGGAGATCTTGATGACCCCGGTTCGATGGTTCTGGTCCCAGCACACCCAGCCCACCTTGTTCCGTGCGTGTAGAGCATTTCTAAAGACTCTCATCTTCGCGGCGGCAGTGAGCGATGAATTGCACTCCTGTTGTTCATCAACGCTGGCGAATTCGTTGCGTCTTTCATCCAACCAATCTGCAACTTCAATCTTTCTCAGCTTCTCCACACGTGGCCAAATCAACAGGTGCAAATCGTAGCTGAGAGGAACAGAGCCCCACCATTGAGTGCGAGTAAAAATCGTTAATTTTGAACCGCAGGAATGAACCCATGACACATTCCAAAGCCGCAGCGTATATGATTTTCGAGACTGTGGATTGTGGCTGGAGCCCCACACGTTTCACGGCGTCATCAAAAATGGGATGCACGCGACGGAACAATTCCTCGGCTTCCTGGCTTTCGACGAGTCTGGTAAGATTATCGTCGGTAATTGGCAGCAAAGTGGCTCGACCAATGATCTCCACTGTTTGGAGGAATTGTGATGAAGATCCTTGCTCGATGAGAGTTTTGACCGTTGAGGCATTGCGCTGATTGATGTTACGCAACTCCTGGTAACTGCCGATTTGGGGCCACTGATTTTTGTCCTGAGCAATTCCACCGAGAATGGATGGACCTGACATGTCTTCTTCAACTCCAGCGACGGGCGGAGGTGTTTGTTCATGTTCCACTTCAGCAGCGTTTGGTGTGCTCGTATGTGACGAATGAACTGATGTGATGTCATCATCCTCTTGATCAAAATCAAATGAAGCCGAAGGCGTTCCTTTTGAATGGTTTTCAAAAGGATTATTAATAGGTTTATAATGGGTATCGTTAGCTGGATTTGGCATAGTCTCATGCCGATCTTGTCCAGTCTGATCCGCTTCTTGACTGGTTCCATTCGAATGTGACCTAGGTGGTTGAACAAGGGATTTATACCAAGATTTTCCCGCCCATACCTTTTGCAGGGCTTTCCCATTCAGATCCTGCAAGCACCGCTTGATCGTAGATGCGCTAAAGGGAATGTAGTATTCCAAGCGTGCCGGAATGAGCTTAACTCGTTGTTCTACTTTGTTTTTCACACACTCGCCGATCCAATTATTGAAGTTACTAAGCAATACCGCACTTGGAACACCATATTTATGAGCCACATCGGTTTCGAAGTATACTAAATCGTCTTCAGCAGCTTCTTGGAATTTGAGTGGGACATGATACCACAGCGTGCGATCATATTTGATGAGATTGAAATTCCCGATCTCCAAATATCCCAAGTCCTCCAAGCGTTTGATTACTTCATGAATCGTGGACCGGCCCAGATAAGGCCACTTTTCGGCGAGTTCATCGAAGGTAGCGTAATACCACTTCTTGCCGACTTCTTCATTTTTTGATTTTCGAACCTTGTGAGCCAGATGCTTGAGCACAATGGCTTCATGGGCACCATGTCCACCGTCGCAGCCCTTTTGTTTTTGAATGGTCCGCGCCAGCGTGCGAGAGAAGCTGTGCTTTTGATTTACTGCCTTGTTGGCGCTATCAGGAGCACTCCCAGCGGAAGCGCTCTTGGTAGAGCCAACAGGGTTATTGGTTGCAGTCGAATGTTTGACATTCTCTGCGGAATCTGTCATTATAGTCATTGTTAGTTATCATTCTGTTTAGTTTTAATTGCCGAGGCTCACAACCTCGGCTTTTGCTTTTCCTTTTTCTGATACACAGAAAAAGGGCCATCCCAGCGGTGAAGACACTGAGACAGCCCTTGTGGGTTATTCTTGGAAAGAATCTTCACATCTTCTAATTAGAAGATTAACATAACTGTATATTTAGTCAACTCGAATGTTAGTTGACCGCACGTCGGTCGGATTAAATCAGACAGGACGACGCAGATTGCCATCCAGTCCGCCGTGGTTTTTGCCCGAGTGGGAATAAACAAGATAAGCCGATGGTCTTCCGATCTTGGGCTTCATCATGTAATCCAATGTTGCTGGATGAGAGTGTTAACGGATATGTTACAGAATGGGCATGAAGGGATCGGACCTTCATGCCTCGATTTCGGGATACATCACCGTAACCAGCGGTGACGTTAATGAGCAATTTGCTCAATTTGGAAGTGCTCGTTTCTTTGATTTTGCCGGCCTTCACCAGTTCGATCTTGAACGCAGTTGCGCTTACGACGCTGCGAATAAGGACTTCTGCGTCCTTGTCCATCGTTGCCCCGTGTTTCTCAATGATGTTACGGATGACCCGCATTTGAACATCATGAGTCGGACGCGACACAATTGTGACTACGTCACTCTCTTCATCGGTAAGTTCGATGGGGCTACCATCGCTCTTTTGGATGCTACGAATGATGCTTTTTACCACTTCTGCGCTGTCCTCTCCAGTCCACTGATTTGGGCGGAGGGTCAGGCGTTGATTCACCGTATTTTTGAACGCCTCTTTGACGTTATTGGGTTCTTCATTCATACTATGCTTCTTTCTAAACTGAGGCCGGGCGGTGCGATTGTGAGAGTCTTACCGCTCGGTTCTCTATCCGACTCTGCATGCCGTGAATTCGGTGCAGGTTCTCCAGAGTGACTTATTTTCGCTCAGCGCTGGAGACCGCCGATTGAAAGTGTGAAATAATAGAAATTTCTATTTGAGGCGCCCGACGGCATTGGTTTCGAATCGCGATAGATCACGTAGGACTTGAGACAGCGAAAATTTCACGGTCCGATGGCCAAGACGATACGAACTGATCATACGCTTCCGAACCCAGGCATCAATGATGCGAGTAGAAGATAACCCGAGCGCATCTTTGAGTTCATTTTTAGTAAGAAGTTTCATTGCGTTGTGGCGCTACATTTCAACACATCAAGCGGCTCGTGCTGGAAAGAAGACGGCAAAAGACACTTTGGAGGAAATCGGAGACAAAAAGTGACAGTTGGGGCTGTATCCCAAATTGAGTGACCGATGGATTGAAGAAGGCTGCGGATACCTTTAATTCATGAAAATCATACTGCTTTCCGCATATTTTCTAAAAGCTATCAGCTGATATTCAGCTTTTGAACATGGACAGAAACTCGCGAAGGTCTTCGCGCGCGCAATCAATACTGAATGTAAATCCTTCACGGTGACGCATACCTTTTTGGTTGCTCGTATATTTTAAGAAGGGAATTACCTTCCGAAGGCTACGACAAACACGGTCGAAATCTTTGCGCCCTTCAATTGACTGGTGATTGAAATACAGCCCGAAAAATCATCCACTTTAAACCATCCATTCTCATCCAAAAGTGAAAGACAAACAATCCCTCGCTTCTGTCCTTGCGACAGCTCAATAGCTTTGCCGCCTACAAATATTTTGGGCCCGGCCTCATCACACTTAACGGTAATTTCGGGAAGCAATTGAGAAGTTCTCATTCGTTCGATTTCGCTGAATAAATCCTTCATCCGTTCATGAATCTTACGAATCAACGAGAGAGCGGTCTCAATCTCGAAGTGCTGGTACAATTCGACCGCCGAAATACAACCTTTGTCTCCGAATTTTTTGTAATTATGGAGAAACGCTTCAAACTTGTCCTCCGAGTTCTCTACATCAACGCCCCAATCCGACCATTGCAACGCTTCTTGAGGTAATCCAAACAAATGAAAATCATCTTTGGAGAGCAATGACAGAGAAGGGCAAGTATCGATTTTCACAATCCGCTCCAACTCGAACAATTTCACGAACTTTGATCCAAGTTCCAAAATCTTTACTGGTATAAGATAAGTTGCTGCGTGGGTGCGATCGACATCTGCGATCATAGACCAGAAAACCTGCGGCATGTAGTGATTCATTTTCATCGGCACCCTACGCAATGGTCGGGGGCAATTGATAAATGGTTGATACACTTCTGTTAGGAACAAGCGGTTGACCCATGCGAAGTGAAATGGTTCCACAGCCATTTTTCTTAGCTCCGCCAAGTGAGGATTAAGCCTCTCTCGGCTGATGCATTTCACTCCCCATTCATTCACAAACCAATCTGACAACAGAAGCGAATCAAGAAATCGAAGAAATTTATCTTCGAGTGTCGTTCGATCCAATTTCCACCTCGGCACATCTGCTCTTTTCTCAAAATTTGCAGACTGTTCCAGCAACTGCTTTTCTTCATCAGAAGCCCTTGCCAAAATATACCGTGAAACTTCATCGGTTTGGGAATTTATTTTTGCAGCCAAACTTACAAAATCACTAACCCCGTTCAGACGCAGTGATAGCCCTTGATGCTTCAAAAGTGTGGAGCCATCGCAAAATTTGCCAAACCGAAATAGTTCCGCCTCTTGATCCCGTATCCAAAGGTAAACGATCAAACTGGAAAAATCTTTCCGTTCCCCAAGCAAACTCCCAAGCACAGTATGAGGAAGGGCAAAATCACTTATGAGTTTCTTTGAATCATCGATCTGTCTAATAAAATCTGCGAAAACAGGATTGAAAATCAATTCTTCACCTTCCTCTGGTAAGGTGCAAATAAGATCAAATCCGAGAAGCCGGTGACGTCTTGCATGCTCATTTAATTCTTCTCCAAATTTTTTCAACTCTTCGACTCGATCCCGTATGGAGTCTGAAATCTGGATTCGAATGAAGTCTTCAGACATGAATAGTAGAGAGTTTGCAATAGCTATCACGCATTCCAGCTTTTAAAAACATTCTATGCCTCCTCAATGGGGACAATTTTCCAGTAGGATGCCGCCTCAGAGGGTGTGACTCTTGCCCTATAATGGGCATGGAATGTTCTCATATTTGTGTGTCCCATTTGCACCATGGTTTTCCCAGGGTCTTGAAATTTCGCGTAGTGATATGATCCATAGCAGTGACGCAAGCAGTCCTGAGGCCAGTGCTCGACAGACGCAGCCGCACGTGCGGATTGTAGAAGATAGTGATATTTGTCACCCGTTGGAGAGACTTTCCCGGTCGATCGAAAAGCAACCAACCAACTCTTCAGGTTCTCGGTAATTTCAACGAGCCGATGCATCGCCGATTTTGTTTTCGCCGCCTCGATTCGAATGAGACCGGTCTCAAGATCAATATCATTCCAATCAAGCTTCCACACCTCTGCTTCTGGGCGTAAACCAGCAAACAGTCCCAATGCAATGGGAACAACGATTTCCTGGCTCGCATGATTTAACAGCTGAACACATTGATGTGAAGTGAGTATTCCTGGCGGTTTATCTACGACTTTGGCTCGAGCGGTTTTCTGCGCTGGATTCTGCAAAATATAACCACGCTTCACCGCAAAGCCGAAGAGAATTCCAATAAGCCGACGATAGTTATTTCGAGTTACCGCTGAGTGGGGCAAACCTCGCAGCCAATCATCAAGCAGAGCGGCTGAGAACTCCCTGACTTTTTTTTCATCGAACGAACTCGCGAAGATTTTTAGCCGAGTCCTTAGATCCTTGAGATAACGTGCAGACGCACCGTCGCGCTTCTTCGCGTCTACCAATTCATCGACCACCACCGAAAGTTCAATCTCGGTTGTAGCTACCGACATGTGTTGAACAAAAAACGTCGCTGCCGCCTGGAGTGTTTGCCCATGGGGTTTTAGTATATTCAACGCTGTGAATGCATCAGCTTGATCATCAGCAGACATGGTGAATGCCCTTGAGCCTTCGTTTGATCGTTTTATCCTGACCTGCGCAGCATAGGTTTGCGCTTCATCTTTTGTAGTAAAGGTCAGCCGCTCACCTCCGTCCTTTGTCCTAGCGTCGACGATCCACCCAATTTGTCCTGATGGGTATCGACGTTTCCGAAGGTAAGGCCAGTTTTGGCGCTCAGATTTTCTTGGCACTCGCCAAACTGGCACTTTATTGGCACTTTTGCAAATTAATTACTGTATAGTAGCGGACTGTAAATCCGCTGGCTTACGCCTTCACTGGTTCGAATCCAGTCCTGCCCACCATTTTCATCCGCCAAGACAATCATCGGCGGATCACTTTGTGAAGACCATGGAATCAATCTGCCCCTGGGCGGGGTGGTTGTGGCGGAGAGGCGGTGAAAATTCCCACGAACCCGCCGAGAATCAGGAATAGAACCAGCATGCCGGGGTCATCACGCCGGACGTAATGCGGTCTCACGGGGGCGGCCAAGTGGAACCCAAAAAGAATGAGAAAGGTGAAACAGGCTCCTTTTAAAAAGGCATGGGCAACACTGAACCCGGCGAAGAATGGCTCATGGGCCGCATTCGGATCGGGCGGAGGAACAAAATCATCGGGCAGTGGGACAACCCCTTCGTGGTTGAGGATGGTTCTCGCGGTTTCAATATCCTCTTCGGCAACCAGGAGCCGGATGCCCCACGGGACATATTGCGGCCCCATCGTATAGGCGAACTCGTCGAAGAGCTCCGCCTCGACGTCAAAGGCTTCCAGCAATGAACAAGCGTAGCCCGCTTCCCACACACTGCGAAAACGATGGATCGTAGTCATCATGGGAATTTTGGGGGAGGGAAATGGGGAGGCGTGAATTCGCCGGGTCGGGTTCCATTTTGCGCTGACGAATCGAACCCCACTTCCATGGAGATCCTTTTACCCGAAGGACATGGCTTGCGCAATCCTTTCAGAACCAGTGAAAACAGAAGTGTATCCCCGATGAAGGGAGCAAGCATCCGTCTCCCTGCATTTAAAAATGAAGAGGCGCCGGTCTCTCTTCCGGCGCCTCCTCGGTTCACCACCGCAAAACGATTTTTTTCTCTCGTTACATGAGAACAAACGCCACGTTGGGCCGGAAGTCTTGCCCGGATTTGTAAGGGAAAAGTAAAAGTTTCCGGGGGGTAAAATTTGGCCCTGATCCAGGATCATCCCGATCAAGCCAACGCGATATCGGCACGGCCGTTGACCGGCAGGCGGATTTCGCTCTGGGAGGCGTCGATCACACGGCGGACGGTCTTGGCGAGGTTCTCGGTGCGGAAAGGTTTACGGATGAAATTCTCGCCCTCAATCAATTCCAGCTCCTTGCCGGCGACATCGGCGCTGTAGCCGCTGGTGTAAACGACGCGGAGCCCGGGCTTTTCCCCGACGAGGGTCTCGGCAAGTTCGCGACCGTTCACGCCACCAGGCATCACCAGATCGGTAAGGAGGAGATCCACTTGATCGCGATGTTCATTCCAGATTTCCAGCGCTTTGGCCCCGGATTCGGCCTCGATCACCTTGTAGCCGAGTTGCTGGAGAACGCAGCGGGCGACCATGCGCACGCCGCTCTCATCTTCCACAAAGAGGATGGTTTCGTTGCCTCGGGGGAGGACGGGGCGGCCTTTTTGTTCGGTGGCTTTGATCGCTTTGGCATCGAGCCGGGGCAGAAAGACGTGGAAGGTGGTGCCGGCGCCGATTTCGCTCTGCACGGTGATCCAGCCCTGGTGTTGCTTCACGATGCCATAGACGGTGGCAAGGCCGAGACCGGTGCCTTTACCGACCTCCTTGGTGGTGAAGAAGGGCTCGAAAATGCGCTGCATGACGTCTTCGGGCATACCGGTGCCGGTATCGGTGACGCTGAGGCACATGAAGTCGCCGGGCCGGGCATCGGGGTTGCAATTCGCGGCATCGGCATCGATGTGAACGGTCTCCGTCTGAATAATCAGATTCCCGCCCCGCGGCATGGCGTCACGGGCGTTCACCGAGAGGTTCATGAGGACCTGCTCCATCATACCGGCATCGGCATGGACGAGCGGGGGCAGCGGGGAGAAGCGCACCTGGAGATGCACGTCCTCGCCCAGAATGCGGTGGAGCATCTTGGTGAGGTTGCCCACGAGGTCGTTCATATCGAGATTGACCATGCGGGTGACCTGCTTGCGGCTGAAGGTGAGGAGCTGGCGGGTGAGATTGCTCGCGCGCTCGGCGGTGAGGGAAATCTGCTGGGCCGATTCATGCACGGAAGCGTCGAGCTTCTCGCGGGTGAGCATGATCGAGGAGTGAAGCTGGATGACGGTGAGCAGGTTGTTGAAATCGTGGGCGACGCCGCCCGCAAGCTGGCCGATGGCCTCCATCTTCTGCGACTGGCGGAGCTGCTCTTCCAGCCGGGTCTTGTCGCTGTGATCGCGAAGGATGGAAAGGACGGCGGTTTCCCCTCGTAGCGGAAAGGGATGCTGGTGGTCTCGATCTCGACGACGGAACCGTCGTGACGGACAAGCTTTACCTCGGAGGGGGCAAGCGTTTCGCCAGCCTGCAACTGCCGCAGCCGCTGCTCCACGCGCTCGCGCTGGGAGGGGTGGGCCAGCTCCTTGATCAAGCGGCCAATGAGCATCGAGTGATGATCGACGCGCATGAGCTTGCAGGCGGCGGGATTGGCATAGGCGATCATGCCCTCGGTATGCACGAGAATGGCATCCGGGTTGCGCTCCACGAGATTGCGGTAGCGTTCCTCGCTTTCGCGCAGGGATTCATGAGCAGCCCGCTGGCGCGAGATATCGATCATGAGCCCGCAGAGCCGGGTGCCCTCGCGGGCGAAGGGGAGGATGGACGTCACATTGCGCACCCAGACCACCCGGCCGTTGGCGGCGATCATGCGATATTCCATTTCGCGGCGGCGCGAGCTCTCGACATGCTCGAGGGTGAGCTGTTTCACCCGGGCGCGATCTTCTTCGTGAATGTGCTTTTCCCAGAAAAACGGCTCGGAGAGCCATTGCTCGACCGGGTAGCCCAGCCAGCCCTCGGCCTGTTTGCTCACAAAGGTGAAGCGCGACATGTCGGCGGGCGCTTCCCAGACGACGCTGTTGACGTTGTTCAGCAACGTGGAGAGACGTTGCTCGGATTCCTGGACGGCGGCATTGCGCAGCTCCAGCTTGGCGACGAGGCGGCGGCCATGTTCCTTGAGAAACTTGATCTCCTGCGCGGGGTCAATGCAGGGCGAGGATTTTTCCCGAGGCTTGCCCAGCGCTTCGCAGACGGCGACCAGCAATTCCCCTTTGGAGCCCCGGCTGACGAAGGCATCCGCTCCCAGGCTGGCTGCGAACTCGCCATCCTCCTCGGGGGTGACGCTGCTGGTACAAAAGACAAATGGGAGGGCGGTGTAGCGCACGTCCTGCCGGATGTGATAGCACAGCTCATAGCCATCCATCAGCGGCATCATTACATCGGAGACGATCACATCCACCTGCTCGAAATCGAGCAACACGAGGGCATCCTCCCCATCCCGGGCCTCACAGGTATGAAATCCCGCCTCTTCCAGCATCCGGCAAGTGAGCTGACGGCTCTCGGAGTCGTCGTCCACCACCAGTATGTTCTGCATTCGCGCCGCCATTTTTTCTTGAAGTTATAGATGTCTGATTCAATGCGGGGTTACCGCCATTCTACATAAAAAGGGATGGGCCGGGCCGGGCTCTCCTGCTCGATGGAGAAAACAAGGCATCGGAGCAGCGGGGCTTGCCGGTGGAGACGCTTGCGAAGTTGCCTGGGCAAGGGATCGGCTCAATGACAAGGGCTGCTACTGCTTGTTTCGGCCCGCGACGGCGGGGGTTGAGGTCAAAAACACCCTCCCACCCCAAAAACTCTGCGGCTGAATATTTTGCTAAAGGCGGAGGTGCGGAATCCGATGACCATCGCAATCAAAATAACCGCACGCTTTAACCCTACCCGCCCACCGATGAACCGAAAGAAACGTGAACCCAGCCAGACAGCGTCAAAACGCCGGGTGACTACGACTTCCTTTCAACCTGGGCGCAAACAGGAGCCGCTTTTGTGCAATCTCTAGAAGATCTCATTGAACACGTAAACCTCTGCACCATGGAAGTCTTCCAGAAAGTGCTAGGCTGGAAAGCCGACGCGACCAACGGCGTCTCGGGCATCGCCATGCCTTTTCAGACCAACGGTGTCACCGGCGCCGTGAGCCTGGCCGGGCGGTTGAATGGAATTGTTTACGCCTCCTTTACCGAAGCCCTCGCCGAGCGCGCCGCGCAGAGCGTGCTGGGCGATCCGAGCCTGGTCGATCACGCGACGGTAAACGACGTGGTGGGTGAACTGACCAACATGATCAGCGGCAACATCAAGGCCAAGATGGCCAATGTGGGCTACGCCTGCCGCCTGAGCATCCCCACCGTCATGCGCGGCCAGGCCATTTCCATCGATGCCGGCAACACGCCGATCAGCGTGGGCAGCACCTTCACTTTTGATAACCACCCCGAAATCGCGAACATCCATTTCTTCGCCCGCCTGGAAACTGACAGTATATGAGCACCAAGAAAATCCTGAGTGTTGACGACAGCCGCATGGTTCAGACCATCGTTGGCAAAACTTTTGAGCCCTACGACGCCAACCTCTTTTTCGCCAACAACGGCGAGGAGTGCCTTGTCGCCGCCGCCCGGGAGATGCCCGACCTGATCATCCTCGATGTGACCATGCCGGTGATGGATGGCTTCGAAGCGCTCACCCGCTTGAAAGCGGATGCCGCGCTGAAGAGCATCCCCGTAATCATGCTCACCGCCGAAGCAGGCATGGACAATGTGATGAAGATCGCCAAGCTCGGCGTGCGCGACTACGTGGTGAAGCCCTTCACCAAGGAAGGTCTCCTGGAGCGCGTGCAGAAGGTGGTCACGATCAAGGAAAAGGCGGCGGTCGAAGAAGTGGCCCCGCGCACGTTGGAAGACCGGTTGAACATCCTCGTCCTTGACGAAAATACCGACGGCCATGAATCGATCAAGACGGCCACGCGCGACTACCCATGGAGCGTGACCTGCTGCAGCCAGCCGAAGGAAGCCGCCGAGCATGCGCTCAAGACGCCGCCGGACCTTTGCTTCGTGAGCCTTTCCCTGCCCAACCGCATGGCGTTGAATTTTTTCCAGGCCATCCGCAGTGATGCCCGACTCCAGCGCGTGCCCGTCTTCGGCCTGAGCCGTCCGGAAGACGCGGAAGCGCAAAACGAGGCACGCCAGGCCGGCTTTGCCAGCTTCGTCCCGCGACCGATCACCGGGGACGCCCTCGTCGATACGATCGCGCAGCACTTCAAGATCGATCGCACTCCGCGCTACCTGAGCGTGGAAAGCGAGATCTATACGCTGAAGTTTGCCGATCAACTCACGCCTTCCATCCTCTCCACCATCCGCCGGGAATTCCGCGATGCACTGCACCAGGCCAGCGCATCGTCCGGAAAACTCGTGTTACTGGACCTCTCCGCACTCTCCAATGCGGATACCGGGCTGATCGAGAGCTCGTCGTCTCCTTTACCGAGGAGTGCGCGACGCGCAAGATCCAGACCCGCGCGATTGCTTCCGATGCTTTTGTAGAAAAGGCCCGTTGCTTTACCGAGACGGCCGATTTACCATTCTACAAGACTCGCGAGGAGGCCCTGGCCTCCTGCAAGGAAGCCCTCGCTGCTTGATGGATTTACTGCGCCGCATTCATTGCGAAATTACTGCCCTGGCCGCCCTCGCGGTCACGGGAATGATGATTGCTCCCTGTGGTGCCGCCGTGGCTTTGCCCACGCTGACCAGTACCCCGGTGCTGCTCGCAGCCAGGTCCGCCGGAAGTGATGCGCTGCCCGCTCTCGCGGTGCGCAATGAAGTATTACTGCGCTTTGACCGGCTCGTGCCCGCCAGCGCCCCGCCGGAGGAAATCACCAGCCTGGCCTCGGCACTGGCCGAACCGGTGACCGCCGAGCGCGACACCGCGCTCAAGGCGATGACGGCAGGCTATCCGGCAGCAGACGATCTAACCTTTGACGGGGAAAAATACCTCGGGGGAAACTTTGCCTTCATCGACTCGGTGATCGGGATGACGGGTCGTCCGATTGCCCTGGACCGCGCGCTTCCCTTTTTACTGGTCCCGCTTTCCCCGGCCGGCGAAACGGCCCTCGGGACGCAACACGACAAATTCCAAGCCGCCAAATCCTCGGTGAAAACCCTCGAAGCCACAGCAAAGGTGCTCGCCCCTTCCGGCGGCGATGGAGTGGCGGCGGCAGGCCTGCTGTTTGCGGATGGCTCGTATGTTCGCACCTACTGCGGGCGCTTTGACGATCTTTACTTTCACCTCTATCAAAATGGCAATGGCCTGAGCGCGGTCGCTTTCCAGGCGATAGCGGATGGGCTCACGCTGCGCCGCTATCATCCGCTGACGGGGCTGGTTCCAGCGACGCTGGCTCCGGAGGCCCGCTTTGATCTGAGCGATATTCTTTCCAATGGCGGGCGGGCGGCCATTTGCCAATGGCAGGCTTCCCAGGGCGACCTTTCCGGGCGGGCGCTGGCTGCGTTTTCCTATCGGGTGCTGCCGCACATTTCCGCCCGCGTCGCGGCAGCGAAACCCGGCACCAGCATCACGGTGAGCCAGCAGGAATTTGCGGAGGCACTTTCCTCGCGGCGCGCCATGTATCCGATGGGAGTTCCACCACTCTACCGCTCGGCTTCGCGCTTCTTTGGAGACAATGCCGGACACATGATCGTGGTCGCCAACCATACGGCGCCCACCGTGTCGAAGGACCAGATGGACTCGCTCTATCCCCTGCCCGAGCCGGAATTTCCCGGGACCGACGATCCGGCGAGGGTGGACCAAAAATCCTCGGCCCAGCTTTTCTCGTCCTCCACCGCCTCGGACATCACCTGGGAAGATCCGGGCGACAGCAAACTGCTCTCCGATTCCGATGCGCCCGGCGGACAGAGTTCCCCGACTCCCACGGCTCCACAGGAAACTGATCCGCGCTCCCTGCCCGCCGAGCGGCACTTGATCGCGGTCGTCACAGCCACTGCGGCAGAAGCCACGGACTACTTTGCCGCGATCAAAGCCAGCGATGAAAAGCTGCGCGAGAACGAGCGGATCGACCACCGCCTGCGAAGCGTCCAAGCCGGGCTGACTGCCGCCGATCTTTCCACCACTCCCACCGCCGCGACGACCGTCAAAGCCGATCTCGCCACGCTCACCAGCCTCATCGCGCAGAGCGCCAGTGAGCGGCTCACACTCCTGCGCGAACGGCTCGCCATCCGGACCGAACTGGAGACGCGGATTCGCGGCGAGCGGCTCGATGCGCTCAAGTCTTTTGAGGCGGCGCCGGGAAATCGGGCGATGGTGCCGAAAATATAGGGCGGACGAGTCCCAGCGGCCCGAGCCCGGGCTTCGTCGTGGTGAGCTTCTACGACGCTTCCGCCTCTTCGTCGTCTTCGCCTTCGATCAAGCCGGCGGCTTTGTATTCGTTGAGCTTGTTGCGCAGGGTGCGAATGCTGATCTTCAAGAGATTGGCCGCCTGGGTGCGGTTGCCATTGGTCTGGCGGAGCACGTTCAGAATGTGATGGCGCTCCAGATCCTCCAACGCAAGGGAACCGCCATGGTTGGCCGGCGCGGCACTGGGCGCATGCATCATGGGCACGAGGGTGTCGCTCTTGGGCAGTTCGACGATTTCCTCCACCTGCAAATCCGGCGCGGAGATCGCGACCATCGAGCCGCGCGGGGCCGAGGGGATGAGCCCGAGATCCACGGGCTCGATTTTCTTGCCTTCATCGATCAGAATCACCGCGCGCTCCACGCAGTTCTGCAATTCACGCACGTTGCCCGGCCAGGGATAGCGGAGCATCTCCTCCACAGCGGCGTCGGAGAGGCCACCGAGTTGCAAGCCGTGCCGACGCTCGGCGCGTTTCAGAAATTCATTCGCCAGCAAGGCGATGTCCTCCTTGCGCTCGCGCAGCGGCGGCACGTGGAGTGGAAACACGTTCAAGCGATAATACAAATCCTCGCGAAATTCTTTGCGGTGCACGGACTGGAGCAGATTCCGGTTCGTCGTAGCGGCGACGCGCACATCCACCTGCAAGGTCTTGTTGCCGCCGACGCGCTCGAATTCCCGCTCCTGCAGCACACGAAGCAGCTTCGCCTGGAGGTTGGTAGAAATTTCGCTGATTTCATCGAGCAGAATGGTGCCTTGATGGGCGAGCTCGAAGCGGCCCTCGCGGCGCTCGTTGGCACCGGTGAAGGCACCCTTTTCGTGGCCGAAAAATTCGCTCTCCATGAGGTTCTCGGTGATGGCGGCGCAATTGACCTTGATGAAGGGCGCATTGCTGCGCGAGCTGTTGCGGAAGAGCTCGCTGGCGACCATTTCCTTGCCGGTGCCATTCTCGCCCTGGATGAGCACGGTGACATCGGTGCGCGCCACTTTTTTAATAAGCTCCTTCAGCTGCTTCATCGCCGGACTGTTGCCGACGAGCTCCGAGCCGGCCACCGTCTCACGGCTCAGGTGCTGGTTCACCCGGCGCATGTGGTCGAAGGAACCGGCTTTCTTCACCGTCATTTCGATCTCCGAGGGTGAGAAGGGTTTGATGACGTAATCGAAGGCGCCCGCCTTCATGCAGGAGACGGCAGACTCAATGGTGCCATGGGCGGTGATCATCACCACGAGGGGCGGATCGCTAGCCTGGCTGACGCGCTCAAGCAGCGTGGTGCCGTCGCCATCGGGCAGCCGGATATCGGTGAAAACGAGGTCGAACCGGTCCTTGGCCAGATAACGCTCCGCATCGGCCAGACTGGGTGCACTCACCACTGAAAACCGCTTCTTGCGCAGCATGTCCTCCAGGCTCTTTCGGATGATCAAATCATCATCGACGACGAGAATTTTTTCAATGGCCATACAAGGGGTTATTCCACCACCGCTTTCACGGAACCTCCGCTCAAAGGGGGGCGAGCTTAAAAAATAGCAACCCGGCAAAAATTGCAACCCCGATTGTATAGATTCTGTAAACCGGATGGGTCACCCGATCCTCATATCAAGCTCCTGTTTTGCGAAAAGGTGGAGCCGGTTCGTCCGGTTCATCTTCTATTTTAGACGGGATGAACAGGATTTACTGGATGGGGAAGTGCCACAGTGATGCGAGGCTTGTTACCGCGAGAACTGCGGGGTTGGCCCAGCGCAGAAAAATTTGCGCTCCCCGGCTTCGCCCGGAATGACTTTTTGGAGGAGGCGATGACGAAATGGAGTCCACTCACGCAGGCCCCACCTTTTAAGAATGCTTACTGCGTGACCGTAGGGGCGGCCTGGGCATCACTCGCAGGGGCAGGCTGCACGGGGGTCTGGCGGAACTTCAGCGGCTGGATGTCAGCAGTGTTCCAATCGGGCTTGAGCAGTGCGCCGAGCTCGCGATCGGTGTCGGTGGACCAGCGCAGGTAACCCATGCGCCACTTGGCCATATCCTTGAGCATCGAGACAGAATCCGCAGTGCTGTCCACCTTGGTATCCGCGATGTATTGGTAGGCCTGCAGGGCCTTGCCAACCATGCGCAGGCGCTCGAAGCAGAGACCGATCTGGTAAACCACAGGCAGGCGGGATTCCGGCGCGGGGTCGAGCTCCGCGAGGCGCTGGTAGATGGCGAGCGCGTTCAGCACGTCGCCGCTGTCGTAAAGTTCTCCGCCCACTTCCATGCCGGTGCGCTTCTGCCAGTGCTGCCAGGTCTTGGTATCCTCGGCGCTGCGAGTCTTGGTGTCGCGAAGCAGGACGAGGGTCTCCTGCGCGGCCTCGTCGCTGCGGCCCAGCTTTTGCAGAGCGCGGGTGACGATGTAACGCGCCTCGGGGGCTTTCGCGGAATCGGGATGGTCGGTGATGAACTTCCGGCACTCGGCGACGGCCTCGGCATTGTCGCCCGCGAGATAGGTCGTATCCGCGAGTTGGAACTGCACCAGCGCCAGGTCATCCGGGCTCATGTCCAAAAGAACCAGGCGCTGGAAATATCGCTTCGCCTCCGCGTAATCGCCCATCGTGAAATGGGTCTCGGCGATCTCGAACTGGGCCCGCAACGCCACCTTTTGCTGGTTCTTATCCATGCTCAGGCTGCTGTGCAGGGCGTCGTAAAAATGGTTGAGCGCGGTCTTGAACCCGCCCAGCTCGCGGCAGGCGCGGCCATCGTGCAGGGAAATCTCGCCATTGATGGGATCGTCGCGGAACCGCTCGAAGAAACTCGTCATAGATCAACACCGCCTTGCCGTAGGCCTGGTGCTGCTCGAACATCTGCCCCATCTCGATCATCGTCTTGCGCTTGTCCACATCGGGCACCGGCAATTGCATGATCTGGTGGTAGGTCGCCTCCGCGTCGTCCCAACGCAGTTCGGCCACCGCTTTTTTCGCCGCGGTCATCAGGCCAACGATTTGCTGGTTCGCATTGTCGCGGGAGACCACTTCGTCGGGTTTGATCGCGCCCACGGGCTGGATCACATCGGGCGTGGCGGCAGGAAAGGGATCGGGCCGGTCGGTCACGGGCTTCGCCTCTGGCATCTCCTGGGCGAGGACGCTCATGCCATACAGAAACGCCACCACCGCGCCGATGCGGATGAACATCCCGGTCATCATGGAAATGGAATTATCGCGGGTGGTCATTTGCTCTCGTAGGTTGCGTTACTGGGCGGCTGCGGAACGATGGGCACCGGCTGATCGAGTGGCACGGTGGCCTCGATGGTCGTGTTCTTCATTTCGCGATGCTGGCCATTCGCGGGATTAAAGTAGATGACGGCATCGGAAAGGCTGCTGTGATCATCGAAGGTGTTGCTCAAGGCGTTACCGGGGGCATCCATTTGCTCGGCGGCGGGAGTCGGCGGCCTGGGAGGTGGGGGCGCGGTCGAAATCGGGGCACTGCTGGCGCTCAGGACATCGTCGCCATCAGGCGTGGGGCTGGCTTCCGGCAGTGGTTTGGCATCGGAAACGTTTTTGTCGTCCTCCTTCTTGCCATGGTCATCCTTCTTCTTCGGTTTCGGCAAGGGAGGCGGGCTACGGAAAAAGGTCTGCTCATCATTGCCGAACCGCATGGCGGTAGGACCGACCAGCGCCAGATAGGGGCCACGGATAAGCAAGGTTTCCTCTTCTTTCACCACGGTAGTCTGGTGAAATTTGAACGGCTTCAGAGGAACGGCGACATCCTCACCGGCCAGCCCATGGCCAGCCACCAACAGGAGAACCCCGCCAGCCAGCGCCAGATTTTTAAGAGTGGAGCGATGAAAATACCATGCTCCAATCCCCATCGGACGACCAGAAGGAGGCTTTAGAGAAAATTTCGCCCGGGGAGAAAATTTATCCTGGGACTTTTCTCTGTAAAACCGGCGGATTTACGGACCTTTTATCCATGCCCAGTTGCATCATCCGCAGTTGAATCCCTCCTCATTCTGGCTCCCACACGGAATGATTAACGTCCACCCAACGGCAACTGAAATTGCCCGGGCAAGCACTCCCGAGGGGAATCGCCGGTTACACAATGTTGTTCATCTGAAAGCACCTTTTCGCATTTTTTGAGTCAGTTTGCGCATTTCCTTCATTGCGGGTAAAAGCGCGCACGCTAAGCTCAGTATCCAACCCCAGATTATCAAAAACAGCACGCCAGTCGCCCCTCTGGCCGTAGCGCCCCAAGGATCGAATCCCACACTTCGCGCCATCACCCCGGCGTCCCCTATTTCAACCGGCCTGCTCCTCCCGGCTGACTGGTTGTCCCGAAAATATCCCGGGAGGACCCAACCCCCATCAACATCCCATGATGCGTTCGCTCAAGAACCATCCACACTAGTGGAACACCCCACGCAGCCACTCGCTGCGTTTTCTGTCAAAATCCCTCGTCATCGCCACGCTGGCCATCGGCTGGCTGGCTCCGCTCCAGCACTGTCGCGCCTCCTTCGGCGTCACCAGCAGCAGCGGCGGCTACATTGTGGACAACGGTGCCAACCTCGTCTTCACCGTCACCTCCGGCGGCAACGTCAGCCCTGCCAATACAAGGGCACGGAACTGAACGACACCTCCAAAGCCTCCGGCATCGCCTCGGGGCTCGGAGCGTCGTCGGTGACGGCGAGCGTCACTGGCAGCACCATCCTGATCACCTGTGTTTCCAGTTCCATCGCTGCCTCGCCGCTCACGCATTACTACATCGTGCAAAGCGGGGTGGATAACATCTACATGGCCGACTATGTAACCGCAGAGCCGAGCGTGGGCGAACTGCGCTACATCTTCCGCGGCAAGTATGATCTGCTGCCCAATGGCCCCGCCGCCTCCGATAACAACGGCAGCACGGGCGCGATCGAGAGTTCCGACGTTTACGGTCACTCTGACGGCACGACGACCTCGAAATACTACGGCAGCGAACGTGGCAAGGACCTGACAATCAAAGGCGCGACCGGCACGGGCGTAGGGGTGTTCATGGCCTTTGGCAATCGTGAGAGCAGCACGGGCGGGCCGTTCGTACGCGATATTGAAAACCAGGGCGACGGCGCGGGCTCGGACCAGGAGATCTATACTTACATGAACTCCGGGCACCACCTGAACGTCACCATCGCCGGCACCGAAGAGACCAATCGCGTCAACGTGCTTCACGGCCCCTACGCCTACCTCTTCACCGATGGCTCCACGCCCTCCGTGCCGGATATGAGTTTCATCTCCAGCCTCGGCCTCACGGGTTACGTAGATGCCTCCGGACGTGGCCGCGTCGTCCTCAACGGCGTCTCCGGCATGGATACCACCTATACTTACACGATGGGCTTCGCCAACACGACTGCCCAGTACCTGGGTGAAGCTCCAGCTCGACCGGCAGCGGCGTCTGCACGAACATGAAGCCCGGCACCTATTCGATGGTTGTTTATAAAAACGAACTGGCCGTCTGGACCGGCAGCGTCACCGTCGCGGCGGGCTCGCCGACCACGGTCAATACCGTCACGGCCACTGATCCCAGTTCTACCTCGACAATCTGGCGGATTGGCGATTCGGGACGGCACTCCGCTGGAGTTTCTCAACGGAGCGAGCATCATGAACATGCATCCCTCGGATGTGCGTAATTCGAGCTGGGGACCGTTGACCTTTGCGGTGGGCAGCGCGGCCAACACCTTCCCGGCCATCCAGTTCCGGGGCGACAACAGCCCAACAACGATTACCTTCAGCCTCACCGCCGCCCAGGCTGCCGCCGCGCATGTGCTGAAGATCGGCATCACCGATGCCCAATATGGCGGTCGCCCCAGCGTCACCATCAACGGACACGCGCTGACCAACCCCAGCGCCTCCACCCAGCCCGATGGCCGCAGCTTCACCACCGGGACCTATCGCGGCAACAACAAGACCTATAGTTGGACCGTCCCGGCGGCGGACTTTGTCACTGGCACCAACACCATCACGACCTCCCCGATCAGCGGCACCACCGACAGCGGAGCCTGGCTCAGCGCGTCCTACGCCTACGATTGCTTGGAGCTCGACAACTAAACCGACCGACAAACCAACTCCATCACCCGGATACCCGGTTGTCGAAACGGCAGCCGGGTATTTTTATGGTCACCAACAGAGATGGACACCGCTCAAAATTGTCTCGGAGGTGAGCGTTTATAGTGTCTCCATTGATCTTAACCATGAAGTGGACAGGCATTCTTATCGTAATGACGGCAGGCATATTGTCGGTTATTTACCTTGGGCTTTGCCGTCACTCCCTCCCCATCCCAGCGGAGTGGCAAACGATTCATCGTGGAGAACCACGCACCGAAGTTCTTGCCAGAGTACCTAATCTTTCAACCCGGCTTATGGGCATCAAACAGTTTGACGAAAGCTGGCGCTTTTACCATTCGCCAGTCTTCGGTCATGTAGAGCAGTATCTGATCGTCCGCTATGACACTTGGGAACCCCAAAAAGCTCATGTCACGCAGATCGAAGTCAAAACGCTCACCGAACGATATGATTTACTTCGAAATCATCTTTACCAGCCCGTTGCTCCATAAAACTGATCACCCATCGGTTTGATGGCTTAATCCTCGCCCTTTCCACAACAACTTCTCAAGTTCCCCCCGCTCCATCCGATATCCCGGGAAATGCCCATTCGCTCAACGCACACCTTTTTCCGGTTGGCGGCACGCCTTAGCCGTGCCCGTGGTTTGCACTTGGGACTTTACGCCCCGGCCTGGGCCGCTATCTTTACAAATATGCGGCGGGACGGACTCATTTTGTGTGTGGCGCTTCCTGCGCTGCTGCTCTTCAGCGGATGCAGCGGCGGTGGTCCCATTGCGGTAAAAACCCGACCGGCGACGGTGCAGGGTCAACTCCTGAATGTTTATCGCCCGCCGGTCACGGGTCCGCTCACGCGGGTGGCGATGCTGCCGATTTCCGGCACCATCCAACCGCAGGATGCGGAGCAGGAGATCGAGAATATTTTCCACTCCGAGTTCAACCAGAACCAGACCTTCGAAGGCATCGCGGTGAGCCGGCAGGAACTCACCGGCATCATTCGCCAGGAGGATATTTCCTCCAACGCGGTGATTCCACCCGAGCTCTTCCCCAACCTGCAGCAGCGGGATGGCGCGGAGGCCGTGCTCTTCACCGACATCACGTATTATCGCCCCTACCCGCCGATTGCAATCGGGGTGCGCTCGAAGCTCGTCTCCATCGCCACGCACCAGGTGCTATGGTCGGTGGACGTGACTTTCGATTCCTCGGAGCCAGCCGTGGCCGCCGCGGCACGCGAATATAATCGTGTGACCAACCAGGACCAACCGCAGGTGAAGGCGCCCGACGCAGAAGGCACGCTGCTCAGCCCCCGCCGCTTCGCGCGATTCGTAGCCCGCGAGATTTACAACCGCCTGCCCGCCCGGGCCATCACTCAACCCGTCGCCTCCTCCCAATGAACGCCTCCAAAAGTTTCTCCGCCCCTTCCACCAAGGTTTCCCGCTCCATGTACACTCCTGAATCGCTCTGCCAGCAGGCGGTTTCCTTGATCGGATGCGGTGAGACCACGATCCTGGTCCACGTGGAATCCCGCAAGACCGTGGTGTTGCAGGAGCTACCACGAAGCTCCTGGCCGATCCCACCACGCCCATCTCGCGGGCGCTGCGCGAGGAAATGGTTGAGCGCATCCGCACGGCCATCACCACGCAGTTGCAGGCTACGATGGAGGCGGCGAAGGAAATCAGCATTCGACTCAACGAATGCCGGATGGCCGCGCGCCGCGCGGGCAGCGTGCGGCACAGCTACGGCAGCAGCCCATACTACAACCCGCTGGCCCAGACCCGACGCATCCTCGCCTGCGGCTAATCCCATGAAACTCTCCACCCGCTCCCAGTTGCCCGCGGCGGAAACACCCCGGCCCACGCCTGCCATGCTCGAGGCGGCCTACCAGCAGCTCATGGCGTTTCGTGAGCTCCCCTATCTCTCCGAGCTCACCCTCTCGCTGCTGCACAAGTTTAACAATGTGATTACCGGTGTGGTCTTCCTGACCGAGGACGGCATGTCGAACACGAAGCCCGGCGATCCCGTTTACGAGCGGCTGGAAGAAATCGCGCTGACCCTGCGCACATCGCTGGACTCGATCCAGCAAGTCACCCGACTGCACCTCAACGAGCAGCAGGATGATACGAGTTTCTACGCCCTGGAGGGCATCATCGATGACGAGCCTGCCCCTGCTCACCCAGTTGCTCCCGAAGAATACGAAGGTGAACTTTTCCCATGGCAACGAACCGACGCCGGTTTACGGCAGCCGCCGGGCGATCGCGGAAATCCTGATGCACGTCGTGGAAAATGCAGGCGAATCCCTTTCCAAGCAAGGCGCGACCATCTGGATCTCGATTCAAAAACACGGTGAGGAAAGCACGGTGTCCATCCGTGACAACGGCCACGGCATCGGCCCGGAAATCAAGGACCGGCTCTTCGAGCCCTTTGCCACCACGCGGGCGGCCACCGGCCATGCGGGACTGGGCCTGTATCGCGCCCGACTGCTGGCGCGGAAGATGGGCGGTGATCTGAGCGTTTCCAGCCACTACGAAGCCGGAGCCGAGGCGGTGCTCACGCTTCCGCAATCCGCGCCCGATCCCGCCTCATGAATCTGCCCCGCGAGTTCCATTGCGAGTGTCGGAACATCCTGATTGTGGATGACGACCCCATGGTCCTCTACGCGCTGGAGGCGACGCTGCAGACGGCGAACTATCCAGTTTTTTCCACGGAAGATCCTTTTGCCGCGATCGAGTATGCGAAGAACAACCCGGTCGCGGTTGCCATTTCCGACCAGCGAATGGACTTGATGCAGGGGTTGGAACTGCTCCAGCGCATCCGCGAGATCCAGCCGAACACCTCGCGTATTCTCATCACGGGCCTGCTCTCGGTGCAGACCCTCGTCGAAGCGATCAACCGCGGGGAAATCCACCGCTTTCTCGGCAAGCCGTGGTCGAACGCCGAGGTGATCGCCACGGTGCAAAACGCCGTGCAACGCTACCAACTGCTGGAACACAACTCCTATCTGCAGGACTCCACGCAACGGCTCAACCATGAACTGACGCAGATCAGCCGCCTTCACGAGATGCGGATCGCCGAACTGGCCGCGCAGAAGCAGGTGCTCGACGAAACGATCACCGGGCTGCGTTCCAGCCGGCTCAAGCAATTCGATTTTTGCGAGGCGATGCTCACCGCCTTCTCGCCGATCGTCGGCCGGCAAACGAAGCAAAGCGTGGAGATCGCGAAGCTCTTCGCCGCAAGCGGCGGCCTCTCGGCCACGCAAACGGATCATCTGGTCGCCGCCGCCTGGGCGCACGATCTCGGGCTGGTCACCTACTCGCGCGAGTATCTTTGGAAATGTCTCACCGGGCGCATCGACATCCATAGCGAATCCGCCGCGCTGTTCCGGCAGCACCCGGTACACAGCCAGAAGATGGCACTCTCGGCGGGCTTTGGCGCTTCGGTCGGCCAGGCGGTGCGCTCGCACCATGAGCGCTTCGACGGAACCGGATATCCCGACGGCCTTTCCAGCACGGAAATCTGCGAAACCGCGCGCATGCTGGCGCCAATCGTCCATTTCACGACTTCGAGCACTTCCCGCGACGAGGCGGTGAATGAGATTGAGCGGCTCTCCGGCGCGGCTTTCGATCCGGCAATCGTGCGGCAATTCCTGGGCATCGCGCTCCAACTTCCCAAGCCGACGGAGATCACCGATCAACCGGTGCCCACTTGGGCGGCGGCGGCTTACAGCCAGAAAGCGGACAGCTCGGCGGGCGAGTTGAACGCGGCGGTGTAAGGGGTGTCGCCGGAAGTAGAACCTGCCCGTTCCCGCTCTAAAACTGTGGGAATGGACTCACCGGGGACACTCGGGGCGTGGTGCGGGAAGATTCATCTTTCACTTTTCTGTCACGACACAGCGTGTCGGCACCAGGAGCAGAGTGGTTATCCCTACCAAATCAGCGCGCTTGAACCGTGATGGAGGAATAGCGCGCCTGGAGTGGATCAAGCTCACGCCCGATGCGCTGGCTGGCCACACAGCCGGTCACCTGATAGGCGGCGACTTTTTCCCCGGCCTGCAGTCGCGCCAGCAGGGAGGACTCCAGATTATCCGCCAAGAATACCACCCCGGTGGGCACATAGCCGCCCGAATAAACCAGTTCCTGCGCGGGTGAACGAACGAACAAACCCGGCACACCGTGAAGCCCGGGCAGCTTTGCGATTTCCTGCTCAGTCACCGTGCGAACCATGAAGCCGCGTGCTTGCAGTTGTGTTTGCAGCATCGGATCGGCTCCGACGAGGATTACTTCCTCAAAAACGCCATGGAGTGCCCCGCGATGCACCAGATGCTTGATCACCGAGCGCGAGCACGGGCAATCGCTGGCAACAAAATGGATAAGCTGCCATTTTCCCGCCACCACCAGATCGTCGGCCTTTGGCAAAAGCGGCACCGGAAGTTGATTGGCCTGGAAAGGCAAATCGTGCGAGGCCGACAACCAGGCCAGCGGGATAGTGAGCGCGCACACCCAGCCACCGACGAACAAAGCGCGGAAGAGCTTTTTCGTTTTGGCAGGAGAAAGGCTGGAAGCGGCGGCGGACATTTACCTCTCTATATCGGCAAAGGACGGAGAAAGGTTAGATTGGTTCTGGAAAATGAGGACGCGCTTGCCGCTATGAAGAACTGCACCGCGCAGGGGAAACGAGGTGATCCCTGGTGGTAGCCAAACGCGCTCAAGCATCCGCCAGCAGCGCGATCGAAGCGGTGTAGCTGTGGATGAAATTGATGCCGCCCACCGGGCCGATTTCTCCATTGCAGAAGAAGCCCGCGCAGGGGACGCACTCGAAGGATTCGTTCAACACCCCGGCATCGTGATGCGCGAGCCCGAACAGGCCGCGACCGCGGCCGTTGCAACTAAAAAGCAGAGCGGCGAAGGGATGGATGCCGGTATGCTTCGCCTCCTGGATGGCGAGACGCAGGTCTTCATCCGCCGTCTGGGCATCGCGGAGCTGGTATTGCAGCGTTTGTCCCACGCGAGGGATGGCGTTGATGACCACGGCACCGTTCTCCGGGTTAGCCCCGAGAATGTTGCGGATGAGGAAGTCGCCGCGCTTGTATTCATCCACATACTCCGACATGGCGAGCCCGGCGAAGAGATTGCCATGCGCGCGCAGGCGGTCGCTCTCGGGCAGGGAGTGATAGACCTCGGTGAGCGTGCCGAAAGCCTTGCGGGTGCCCAGTTCGAAGACGGCGTTATCCTCCGCCTTGGTGATCGGCAGCGGCTCGCCGATGGGCTTGCACCCCTGGCTGACGATGGGCAGCAATCGCACGCCCCCCTGCAGGGCAAACGCCACAAAGCCGCTCTCCAGCCGACGGCGGTTATGAAAAATAATCGTCTCCCCGACCGCGCTGGAACTGCTGGCGAGCCCACCGAGACACGGAATACCGGGCCACGCCTTGTTCAAACCTTCGAGCCAGTGCTCCAGCGAATCGCCCACCGGATCAGCCACGGCCAGCCACGCATCCACCTCTTTGCCACCCACCTTGGTGGCGCGATGCCAGTCGGTGGGGCTGGAAAGGTACTGGCTATCGGTATAGGGCAACGAAACTACGGTCACCTTCGTCTGCGGCAGGTGTAGAAAGAGCAGGCTGAAACCCGATTCCTGCTCCACTTCCGTAGCCCGGCCAATGATGCCCCAACCGGTGCAGCCGATCATTTCCGGGACATGGCCGTGCAACTGCACCAGTTCTAAAAAGTCTTCCAGATGCTCCACGTAGTCCGGCGAAACAAAAACGAATGCACACGTCACCCGTCCACCAATGTCCTGCAACAGGCGATGGGCGGCGTCCCGGACCTTTTGCTCGGAAAATGGCTCGCGAACGATGCAGGAGGCAGCGGCATTCACCATGGGAGTAGCATGCGCAATGCAACGGATTTGGCAACGCTGTTTACACAGCCGGGACCACACTATTTTTACGACCAGAGCAGGGCATCGGTGCGTTATTTGCCTGCGCTCAGCAACCGCAGGACGAACTCCGCACCGCCCCCAGGCCGGTTGCGACAGGTAATGGTGCCGCCACAGCCTTCAATGCAGGTTTTGACAATCGCCAGCCCCAGTCCAACCCCACCGGTTTCCCGATCCCGCGACGGGTCCACACGATAAAACGGATCGAAGACCCGTGCCAGTGCATCCTCCGGGATGCCGGGGCCGCAATCCCATACTGTAAGCCACACATACTCGTGCTCGCGACTGGCGGAGAAGCCAATCGGCCCGGCGGAACCCGCGTAGCGTAATGCGTTGCGGAGCAGATTGGCCACGGCTCGCTGGAAAAGATCGGGCTCGACCATTACCTGGAGCGTTTCATGCACGGAATTGACGATGGGGTTTCCACTTGCCTCGCGCTCGATCACCCGGTCCAAAAATGCCCGCAACTCGATGGGCTTGTGCTGGAGCGTGCGCGCTCCCAGCGAGGCCTTGGAAAAGGAAAGCAGTTCATTCACCAGCAGCGACATCTCCTGCAACTCCTCGCGCAGATCCTCAATGGACTCGGCCTCGCTTTCATCGATTCGCTGCTCAAGGATGCCCATCGCCATCTGCATGCGGGCAATGGGCGTGCAGAGCTCGTGGGCGATATCCCCCAGAAATCGCTTTTGCCCTGCCACGAAGCCCTCCAGCCGCTCCGCCATGTGGTTGATGGAATGGGAAAGCGTGCCCAACTCGTCGTTTCGGCAGCTTGCGATGCGGGTATCGAACGCGCCCTCGGCAATCTGCCGCGTAGCCGTATTCATTTTCCCGATGGAGCGGGTAATCCCTCGCACCAATGGAATCCAGAGCACGAGCGAAAGCACCAAGACCCCGAGCCCCGCATAGAGCCAGGGGGTGATTTCAAAGAAGAGCCCGCCGCCATTGATGGAACTCGACTCCACCACCAGCGTGAGCGGAGCGAGCATCGGCATTCCCCCCGGACTGGGCCCCGCCCCCGGCCCTCCATCCCGCATAAAAAACGGCGGAAAATGCAACACCACCCAGTAGCGACTGGGATTGGAGGTATGAATCATCAGTCGATGACGTGGGCCGCCGGGGCCATCATCGGGCCGGTCTCCGGAGTTCCCAGCGGCACCAGAGACCCCAACGCCGTTACGGACTTGCGCCGGATTCGCATTTTCAGCACCACCCCCCATATCACCAGGACCGCCAAAGCCGTGTCCCCGAAACTCCTGCTGCAACCGGGTGACCACCTCGGGCGGCAAGACCACCGGGTTCCCGGCGCGTTGCGTGCCATTGTTATCAAATAGGGTAAAGCTCACCCCGTAGGCCTCGGAGAAGTGTTTCAAAATACTCGTCCACTGATCCTGCGAAGAATACCCGAGCCTCCGAGAAAAGGATCTGGCTTACATCGCGCAGACGCCCTCCCGAGGGACCGGCAATGAGCGCATCGAGACCGAAGCGGAACTGCAACTGTCCCATCATCAACAACCCCGCGCCCACCAACGCGACGTTTAGGAAAAACCAGCCAAGGATTTTGAGATAAAGCGGGAGACGCAGCTTCATGATCACGACAAATCGTCGTTGGGGAGACGAAACAGGTATCCCACGGACCGGACCGTGCGAATGAAGCGGGGGGATTTCGCATCGTCGCCGAGCTTTTTGCGCAGGGCGGAGACATGCACATCGATCGAGCGGTCAAAGACCTCGTAATCGCGCTCGCGAATCTCCTCGAGCAGCTGCTCGCGGGTCTTCACCCGACCTGCCGCGCGGGCGAGGCTCGCCAGCAGGTCGAATTCCACGGGAGTAAGCACCAGCGGCTGATCGTGGATGGCGGCGGTATGCGCGCCGAAATGGATGTGCAGCGGGCCGAGCACGAGCTCGAGCTGGTTGTCGGAATCCTTCGCTGCAAGGCGCGAGGCGCGACGGGTGACCGCCCGCAGCCGCGCGAGCAACTCGCGGGTGGAAAAAGTCTTGGGCAAATAATCATCGGCCCCAATCTCCAGGCCCACGATTCGATCCGCCTCATCACCACGCGCGGTGAGCATGAGCACCGGCACGTCGCTCTCATGGCGGATTTTTTTGAGCACCTCGAAACCGTCCATTTCGGGCAGCATTACGTCCAAAATCACCGCATGCCACGGCTCCTGCACCGCCAGTTCGCTCCCTGCAGGGCCACTATGCACGACTGCCACCTCGTAGCCCAGGGGTTCGAGGTAAGTCTTGATGAGGCGGCAGAGTTTCCGATCGTCATCAATCACAAGCACCCGGGAAGGCCCGGAAGCGGCAGGAAAGGAGGTGTTCGACATGATTTTACGGAGGGAAACTATCCCTAAACTCTCATACTGCGGACACTTTTACGAGTGCTTAACAATTTTCCCCACTAAAACAAACGGAACCTTTACAGAAACGGGGTGTAATCTCTCGGAACCAACAAGTTCCCCTGCCAGCCAAAGCTGACCGGCACCAAACAAAGGATATAACCATGCAAGCTAAACATCAGAAATTCGCAATTGCCGCGCTGGCGGCCTTGGGGGCAATCACCATCTCGGTCATGGCCCAGTCGGCCAGCCCGACTCCGACGAGCTCCCCCTCCAACTCCCCCGGGGACGGACGCCCGCACCCACACCACCCCCCATCGCCGCTGGTGATGGCGCTGGATGTGAATAAAGACGGGGTGATCGATGCCACCGAAATCGCCAATGCCGCCGCCGAGCTGAAGACGCTCGACAAGAACGGCGACGGCCAGTTGACCCCGGATGAATTCGGCCCGCCGCATCGTGGGTTCGGCGGCCCCGGTGGACCTGACGGCCAAGGCTCGGGAGCGCAGGACGCTCCGCCACCTGCCGGACAGCAATAATTTTCCAACCACTCTGGCAAAACCGAAAAGGCGCGCCGCGTCGGAAGCACTCGCTCTCCGGCGCGGCGTTTTTTCGGGAAGAAGAGCCAGCGAAAGACTCGAAATGAAACGAAAAAACGAAGCTATCAAATGGCTCCTACTGCCCCGGGTGCCCCCCACCAGCTTTCGATTTGAGATGAGATGACTATCCGAAAAGCTCGACAGAAACAGAGGTGCCGATGACGATTTCGGAGCCGGGATCGAGGCGCACCATCGCGTTGCACTGGCTGAGACTAAAGAGGGCGTGGGATTCCTGCGGGCCGAGAGGCTGGAAACCGACGGGGGAAAGTTTTCCACGGACGAAGAGCAAGCGGTCGCCGGGGTTTTTGAGCGCGGCGAGCAGTGGGGCTTGCACGGTGGGCAGTTCCAGGTCGGTCGCGCCGGACATTTTCAAAATCGCCGGACGCACCAGCAATAGCCAGGTAACGAAGGACGAAACGGGATTTCCCGGCAGGCCGAAGACGCAGCAGTCCGCCTTCCGCGCGAAGAGGAAGGGCTTGCCCGGTTTTACCGCCACCCGCCAGAGGCGCAGTTCCACTCCAAGACCGGCGAGTTCCGATTTCACCAGATCGTGCTCACCGACGGAGACGCCGCCGCTGATGACCAGAGCGTCGAATTCAAGACCTCGCCGCAACTTTTCCCGCAACGCGCCGGGCTCATCCACCGCAACGCCCAAATCGATCACTTCCGCCCCAAGCTCACGCGCCAACGCGGCGAGCATGAGGCCGTTGCTGCCGTAAATTTGGCCTGGGAGCAGAGGTTGGCCGGGTTCCTGCAATTCATCTCCGGTGCTAAGGATGGCCACCCGGGGGCGATTACCAACCTCCAGCGTGGCGAGGCCTTGAGAAGCGAGCAGAGCCACCTGGGTCGCGGTAAGCCGGATACCGGCGGAAAGGATTTTTTGTCCCACACAAAGATCACCCCCGGTGCGGCGAATGAATTCCCCCGACTCCACAGGGCACTGCGGGAAAACCCGACCGGATTCGACGGTCACGTCCTCCTGCATGACCACAGCATCCGCCCCCGGTGGAAGCTTGCCGCCAGTGAAGATGCGAATGGCCTCGCCGGCCCGGAGTTCCAAATCACGCGCCAGCCCCGCCGGTTGCTCACCCACCAGGGTCAATCCCTCCGGTCGCGCACCATCGAGCGCGCGGACAGCGTAGCCATCCATCGCGGATTGATCGAACGGCGGCAGAGGCAGGATGGCAAAATGCTCCCGGGAAACAGAACGGCCCAGTGCTTCGGACATGGGCACGCTGATCGGTGGCAGCACCGGCACTTCGGCCAGCACCTCTCGCAGCGCATCGGCCAGTGTTTTCATTGCAGTACGTCGTCCCCTTTTTGGGGCGATCCCTTCACGATATCCGCCGCAATAAAAGGCGGTTGACGCTCGCCGGTTATGGCGAGAATGCCCGATTCCTGTCCGTTGGTGAAGGTCTTCACCGCCTGCCCGCGCTGGGGTAGGTAGGAAGGCCCAACATCGATGAGCACGAATTTCAGATCCTCGTTCACCAGCGTCACCGTACCGATCGGGTGTGGTTTGGATTCCTCCGAGGCAGCGGGCTTCTGCGGTTTCTTTTTATGAAAAACCGCGCAGCCGCCCAGCATCACAATCAACCCCAGGCTTCCCGCCAGGATCATGCAATTACGCGGGGAAAGCCTCATAAAAACTCCAGCAGGCCTGCGCAACAGGCCCAAGAACTATTTAATGAACCGGAAGGTAAAAGGATAGCGGTAAGCCACCCCATCGTTGGCCTTGATTCCGGCAATGATGGTGAAGACCAGGGCTGCGATGCCAAGAATCGGCAGGAGCAGGAGGCCAATCAGCACAAAGCAAAGCGCGATCGCAATGGCGAAAGCAATACTGACCGTGATCTGGAAGTTCAGGGCCTCTTTGCCCTGGTCGTTCACCAGCGCATACTGATCCCGCTTGATGAACCAGATAATCAGCGGCCCCACAATGTTTCCGATCGGGATGATCGTCACGGCATGGGCCGGGGCCAGAATCAACCCACCGGCCAGTGCCGAGAGGTGGCAAATCATGGCCCACATGCGTTCGTCCTTGCTGGTGGCAGCCGGCGGAGGGGTAGCGACAGGGGGGACTTCGGGTGGTGTATCGGGCATTGGATCCATAGTGTGCTCGGTTTCGATTCCTTTATCGAAATTGCCTAACACACTGGTTCCCTCCGTGGCGAGCCCCAAATGTTACGAAAGCATCATCAACAAGCTATTTCTGCATGATCGCCGGAGTGCCTGACCATGGGGTGGCTTCGTCGAGCTCAAGCCGTAGGTAATCGTAGGCGATACCGCTCATCAAACCGCCTTTCGGGATGGTGAGGGTAAGTTGGTTGGCCCCCTGTTTCATCAGCTTGGCATCAAAGGTGACGTCGCGTTCCACCCAGGCACCGGTGGCACAGTCGCGGTTGATGGCGGCATTGTAGGAGAGGCCCGTCGCGGAACCGGCAGGCTGGTTGTTCATGCCCACGTCGATCGTCTTGGTGCCAACCCCGCAAATCGCAAGGCGCAGGATGGCGGTGCCGTTGGGGGCCTGCGGCAGGTTGAAAGAAACGGTCCAGGTCGTAGCACTCCCCTCGCCCTTGCCGGTCGTGTTGGCCGGGTCCTCATTGTGCGGCACCTGCTCGAAGAACCAGTCCTTGCGGTAATCGCTCTGGCCGATGGTGTAATGCACATCGTTCGGGAACAGCGTGGGGTATTTCAAATACCAGCCCCAATGGAAATAGTCGTCGCCCTTGAAGAACTCACCCGCCGTGCGATTGGGGATACCGATGTCCCAAAGCTGGCGGCCATGGCGGACCGGCTTCCATTCCAGCGTGCCGAGCGCAAGCTTCTGGCCGGGAGTGACCTTCACATTTTCCTGGGCGAACTCGCCAAGCACGCCATCGGCAATCGCATGGAGGGTGTAACTGCCGGGGCGAACCTTGGGAATGGTGAAGCTGCCATCATTACTGGCGCGGACCCAGAATTCGTAATTCTTCGCATCGTGCTGCCAATCCACCGGCCCACCCTTGGCCGGAGTGTAATCCGGCGCACTGAGGCCCACCAACAGGCGGGTAAATTTGAAATCCGGCGCCTGCGAATCTTTGACCGTGAGCTGGCCGGAGACGATGCCGCGCTCGGCGGCATGCGGGTAGTTCACGCCCGCCACCCAGCTGTAGGGCCAGGCGGTCGTTTCAACCTTGGAGCGGGAGAGCGCATCCTTCCACATCGCATCCGGGGTCGCGCCCGTGTTACAGTAGATGAGGAACGGCCCGATGACTTTGTCCCAGGCCTCGCCCTGGGCGATGTCGCAGCGGCTGCCGCCGTAATGGCTGCCGCGCCAGTAGTTGAGCAGGCAGGGCGGCGCGGGCGCATTCGGATTATCTCCAAAGGTGGCATCGCGATGGGCGGAGAGCTCCATCTTGGTCGGGCCGCCGCTCAGGTATTCGTCAGTGGGATTGATGAACCAGAAGCCGATATGCTTTTCCGTGCTGGACCAGCCCCAGGCGAGGACGTCGAACTGGTTCGCCGAATAGTCGTATTTGTGCTCGACCTGTCCCTTATAGAGACCGCTGTTCATCAGGCGGGCTTCCTTCATGTTCATCACTGTGCCGTGGTCCCAATCGTAGGCGGTGATCATCTTCATATTGCGGTTGGCATCCACCGTCATCCAGTCGAAGACAGAGTCGTTGAGCTTGGCGCAGAAGCGGGCCTCGCCGATGGAGGTGGCGGGATAATCGGCCGGGTGATTGAAGATGGAATAAGTGTAAATGCCAGAGAGCCCGCGCTCGAGCGCGTAGCGGATCTCGATATCGGCAATCGTGCTCCCGCCGGGACCGCTGCCCACCTGCTGGCCGCCGGAATGCCCCTGCACCGCGACCTCGGCGCGCTCGCCGTCGTTCGATTTCGGATCAATCGTGATCGCGGTCGCCGTATTCGCGCTCGCCGCGGAGTGCGACCAGTAGCCACCGGAGTGCCCCACCGGGTCAACCGTATCGACATCGCGATACTTCAGCGCGACCAGTTTGCCGTCACGCTTGGAGATGGTGGCGGTCACGAGGCCATTGGCGAGCACGTAGTTATCCGGCGAATCGGAGACCGTCACCGGCGAATCGGAGGCGGCAAAAGTGCGGCCTTGCGCGAGGGCCGCGAGCACGAGCGCGATCAACGCGCCGGATTTGAAAATGGAAGGCATGGGGACGAAGAGGTTGCACCCGCCGGGAAGCGGGCAAATGCGGGGTCGTTTCAAATGAACCCCGGAATTAGGCGAAGCGCCCACAGTTTTTGAAAGGAAAAATACGCGGCACCCCGCAGCTTGCGGAAATTAGCCAGCGACCTTAAATTTTGCGCATGCCCACCTACGTTTACGAAACCACGGACCCGAAGAAGCCCAAGCGTCGTTTCGAGGTAAAGCAGAGCATGAAAGACGAGCCGCTAAAAACGCACCCAGAAAGCGGCGAGCCCGTGAAGCGGGTCATCAGCGGTGGTTACGGCTATCTGGAAAAGGGCACCGGGAAAAGCGCCCCCAGCAGCGGCGGCCACTCCTGCGGCATGGGCGGCTGCGGCTGCCATTGAGGCGAAAATTTACCGCGCCTCCGCGCCGCGGCAGTTCATGGGGTTGTTTCCACAAAGCGCTTGCGTGGGCGGACGGGGCATGTCATCGCATTACCCGCCATGGCCAGTAAAAAATCGCAACTCGGAATCATCTTTCTCACCGTTCTGATCGACTTGATCGGCTTTGGCATTGTGATCCCGGTCTTGCCCCGCTATGCGGAGCATTTCGGCGCCACCGTCACGCAGAACGGCTGGCTGGTCGGCCTTTTCTCGCTGGCCCAGTTCATCTTCTCTCCCATCTGGGGCCGCATCTCCGACCGGGTCGGTCGCAAGCCGGTGCTGGTGGTGAGCATTTTCTTTACGGCGATCGGCTATTTTTTAATGGGCGCGGCCACCACCCTCACCATGCTCTTCGTAGCGCGCATCCTGGCCGGCATCGCGACCAGCAACATCGGCACCGCCCAGGCGTACATTGCGGACGTCTCGACGAAAGAAAATCGCTCCAAGGCGATGGGGCTGATCGGCGCCGCTTTTGGCCTGGGCTTCATCCTGGGCCCGGCGATCGGCGGCATCATGAGCACCCATTTCGGGCTCGGCTCGCCGATGTTCCTCTCCTGCGCGATGGCGCTTTGCAACGCGGTGCTGGTGCTCTGCATCCTGCCGGAAAGCCTCGATCCCGCATTGCGCGGCGCGAAAGAGAAGCAAAGCCTCCTCGGCGTGCTCCAGCACACCAATCGCTCGACTTACACCACGCTGCTCGCCACCTATTTTTTCCTGATCGCCGGCTTTTCGATGATGACCGCGGTCTATGCGCTCTTCACCTGGCACCGCTTCCAGCTCGACGTGGAGCACACCGGCTGGGTGCTGGCCTTCGTAGGCTTCATCGGCGCGATGATCCAGGGCGGCATGATCGGCAAGCTGGTGAAGAAGCATGGGGAAAAAACGCTCGCCGCCACCGGCGCGGTCTTCCTGGGCGCGAGTCTTTTCGCGCTGCCGCTCTGCGGCGGCATCGGCACCATGCTGGTCGCCATGGCGGGCATTGCGATCGGCAACAGCCTGCTCATGCCCACGCTCACCGGGCTCGCCTCGCGCAATGTGGATGCCCAATGGCAGGGCCGCGCGCTCGGCATCATGCAATCCTCGGGCAGCCTGGCCCGCTGGGCCGGACCGGTTACGGCCGGCTGGCTGCTCAATTTCGATCTCTCGAAACCGGTGAATTTCTACGCCCGCACTCCTTTCTGGGCCGGGGCTACGCTGCTGGTCGTAGCCTTCGGGCTCACCCTGTTGTTGCCACAATCGCAAGCCGCCGCCGCCACGCTGGCGGAAACCCCCTCCACGCCATGACCACGCAGCTTCCGCTCGAAGACAACTTTGAAGACGTCATCAACAAGGCCCAGCGCGGGCATGCCCTGGCCGACAGCGTACTGGCGGAGAAAGCGGGCGTTGCCCTGCCCGACCTCAAAGCACTGAAAGCCGGGGAATGGAATGAAGCAGTCGGCCACAAGATTGCCCCCGCACTGGAACTCAATCCCGATGCGCTATCCGCGCTGGCGAAGAAAACCTACCGCCCGGTGAAGGTGGAAGTCGAGGGGCTGGCTCAGTTCGATACGCCCTTCGGCGATATCACCGTCAATAGCTACGTCGTATGGGACCCGGCTTCGAACAAAGCGGCCGCCTTCGATACCGGCGGCGATTGCAGCCCGATTCTGGAACTGCTTTCCCGCACCGGCTTGCAGCTTGAATCCATCTTTCTCACCCACACCGACGGCGACCACATTTTCGATCTCGACCGGCTGGTGGAGAAAACGAAGGCGAAAGCCTACACCTCCAGTCGGGAGCCGCTTACCGGCGCGGAACCCATCGAGGCGGGCACCGCGTTCCAAATCGGCGCGCTCCAGGTAAATACCCGGCTCACCTGGGGCCACTCCGAGGGCGGGATTACCTACGTGGTCAGCGGATTGGAGCGCATGCTCGCCATCGTGGGCGATGCCATCTTTGCCGGCTCGATGGGCGGCGGCGGCATCTCGTTCCTCGATGCGCTTCGCACCAACCGCGAGGAAATCATGACCCTGCCCGACGGCTGCGTGATCTGCCCCGGCCATGGCCCGATGACCAGCGTGGGCGAGGAGCGCCTGCACAATCCGTTTCTCTCGGTCTAGCAGCATCGTTTCCCGGAAACCGCCAAGGCGCCAAGTTTGAAGAGGCGCGCCCTGCCTTTGCTCTCTTTATCCGTGCCCATCCGCGTCATCCGCGGTTAAAAAACTCCTCCTCCCTGGCGTCCTGGCGGGAATGCTTATTGAATTGCCGGAAGCGTGAACCCGTTTGATATTGCCCACCTACCCTTTTTCCCTATGAAAACCATCGCATTTGTCGGAGTCGGTCGTATGGGCGCGAATATGGCGCGCCACTTGAAGGACAGCGGATTCACCATCGGCGGCGTGTATGACGTGCAACGCGAAACGGCGGCCAGGCTCGCCGCGGAACTCGGCGCGAAGAATTGCCAGACCCTCGCGGACGTGACGGCCAGCGCGGAGATCGTCATCACCGTGGTCACCGATGACCAGGCGATGCGCGCGATCTTCGAGGCCGCGGGCGACAACCTGCTGCAACACGCGGCGGGCAAGCTGTTCATCAACTGCGCGACGGTCTCGCCGGAGATCCATGTGGAAATTGAAAAACTCGCCACGGCGGCGGGGGCGCATTCGCTGGAAGCCTGCATGGCCTCCAGCATCACCCAGGCCCGTGAAGGCACGCTCTACCTGATGTGCGGCGGGAGCGAAGCCGTCTTCGAGCAGGCCAGGCCCGTGCTGGAAAAGCTGGCGGGCTCCATGCGCTTCATCGGCCCCGCCGGCTCGGCGGCCAAAGTGAAGGCCCTGGTCAACATGGTGATGAATATCAACACCGCCGGACTGGCCGAAGGGCTCGGACTCGGCGCGGCGCTCGGGATCGATCTCGGCATCCTGCGCGAAGTATTTTCCCAGACCGGTGCGAACTCCCGCGTCCTGCAGACCGATGGCGAAGACATGCAGAATCGCGACCATTCCTGTTTCTTCTCCGCTGCCCATGCCGCCAAGGATAGTGGGATCGCGCTCGACCTCGCCCAAGCCGCCGGGCTCCACCTGCCCCTCGCCGCTGCGACCAAGGCGCAATACGACCGCATGATCACCGCCGGGCTGGGTGAACTCGACAAATCCGGCATCGCGGAACTGACCTTCCCGGGCCGGCACACGAGCTAAAGCCCGGCAACGATTTCCTGAAATTCTCCGTGTCCTCCGTGCGCTCCGTGGTTAATCATTGCTCCCCATGATGAACTGGCCGCAGCTTCTTTGCCCGGGCCGGCTCGGCGAGAGCAAGCCAGCCGTGCCCGATCCGGCGCGTTCCCCGTACACGATTGATTCGGACCGGATCGTCTTCAGCTCGGCCTTCCGCCGGCTGCAGGACAAGACGCAGGTCTTCCCGCTCGCGGATAACGATTATGTGCGGACGCGGCTGACCCATTCGCTGGAAGTGGCGAGCGTGGCCCGCTCGCTCGGCGCGCGGGTCGGAGCGGCGATCGTCGAAAAATACAGGCTCGCCCCGGAGTTCCACGCCTCGGACTTCGGCGCGATTGTCTCTGCCGCGGCGCTGGCGCATGATCTGGGCAATCCGCCGTTCGGCCACTCGGGCGAGGACGCGATCAGCCACTGGTTCCGCCACTCCCCCGTCGCGAGGGCTTCGCGGGAGGAATTGGATGCCATCCAGCGGGCTGACCTCGAATCGTTTGAAGGCAATGCGCAGGGCTTCCGCGTGGTGACGCGCCTGCAAATGCCGGACAATCCCGGGCTGCGACTCACGTGCGCGACCCTGGGCGCGTTCACCAAATATCCCCGCGCCTCCACGCTGACCGGTGAAAAACCCACCGGGGTGAGCGCGAAGAAGTTCGGCTTCTTCCAGGCCGAGCAGGATTTTTTCCGGGAAATCGCCGGGCGCACGGGACTCATCCCTCGCGCGAACGCGGGCGCACTGTGGTCGCGACATCCCCTTGCCTTCCTCGTCGAGGCGGCGGACGACATCTGCTACCGGCTGGTGGATTACGAAGACGGGTTCCGGCTCAAGCACCTGAGCTACGAAGAGGTGTTGCAAGCCTTTGTCGCGGTGACCGGCGCGGAGCGCAATCGCGAGAGTGCGGAGCGCATGGCCGAGGAAAAAGACCGGATCGCCTTTCTCCGTGCCCGGGCCATCGGCTCGGCGATTGAGCAAACGGCGGACGCCTTCATGGAGCACGAGGAGGCGATGCTGGCGGGCACGTTCGATCAGGAATTGCTCGACCTCATCCCCTCGGCCGAAGCACTGCGGGCGATCAAAGTGCGGAGCCGGAAGACGATCTATGCCACCCAACGCGGCGTGGAGATCGAGGCGGCGGGGTATGAAGTGCTGGGCGGCTTGCTCGACGTCTTCTATGGCGCCGCCGATGACGTGGCGCGCCAGGCCGGGCAGGCAACGCCGAAGAGCAAGAAACTGCTGAGCCTCGTCCCGTCGCAATTCCTGAATCCCGACCGCAGCCCGTCTCGGGACACCTACGAACGGATCATGAAGATGACCGACTTCGTCTCGGGCATGACGGACAGCTATGCGGTGTCGCTCTACCAAAAGGTGCGCGGCATCTCGCTCTGATTTTCACCGCAGAGGCGCGGAGGCGCAGAGAGAGGGGAGAATTTTAACCGCGGATGACGCGGATGGGCGCGGATGTTGGCCACGCAAGCAAATGACCTAACCGAATAGCAGATCGCACGGGAGAAGGCGATGCCACCAAGCCGGGAAACCTTGCTCGATTTCCCCTTCGGGTCCTGGTGTCTTCGTGGTGAAAATCTCTGCTAGCTAAAGCTGAGGTTTTTCACGCCGGAGGCGGCGGCGGCGTTGAGGACATCCATCACGCGCTGCTGGATGGCGTCGGGCGAGGGGCGGATGATGACCGGGTCCTTGTCGCCGAACTTCTTGATCGTGCCCTTGAGCCAGTCGCGCAGGGCGTTGAGCTGCTTGTCGCTGGGCGAGCCGTAGCTCTGGCCATTCATGCTCACCTGGCCATCAGCACCGATCTCGATGATGATCGGCGTCTTGGGAATCTCATTGCTGGAAGCGTTGGAGCGACCGCTGGGGAGGCTGATGCCCAGTTCCTTCTCCTTGATCTGCTGGCCGGTGATGGCCATGAAAAAGATCATGAGCACGAAGACCACGTCGATCATCGGCGCGATCTGAAACCCCATGTCGCCATCTTCTGAACCTACGGAACCGGCCATAACAGTTTAGGATTTTCTAAGGTTGAAAAATTAAGGTTTGGGAAAGCGGGGGCGCTTACTTCATCTCCTTGTCCACGACGGAGAAGGTGACGTTGCTGACGCCGGCCTGGCCAACGGCCTTGAGGACGGTGCGCAGGTAATCGTAGCGGACCGCCTTGTCGGCGCGCACCAGCACGCGGGCGACCGGATTGGCGGCGACCGCCTTTTGCAAGCGGCCCACGATCTGGGACGGATCGGCGTATTTCACCTCGTCCACTTCGATCCCGCCGCTATTGGTCAGCGCGGTCCAGGTGATGTTGACGATCACCTGGCCGGGATTCTTCTTGGAGGCGTCGCGCGCATCCTTCGCCACGGGGAGGAGGATGTTGCGGTTCTGCTGCAAGGCTTCCGTGGTGCTGATGGACATGAAGAACACCAGCAGCACGAGCAGAATGTCGATCATGGGCGCGATCTGAAATTCCGGATCTTCCTCCGGCGGGTTCTTCCGCTCCTGTTCGGCGCGGTCTCTCGCGGTAACTTTGTGCATGCGCGTTTCGCTAAAAGCCTGGGCCTAGGACCACTCGAGCGTGGCCCCGCAATGCGGGCAGGGATTCTCGCCGGGGGTCACGGAGCCGTTGCACACCGGGCAGTTGGTGGTGAGGGCGACGGAGACCTTGCGGGACTGGGCCGCGCCGGTCACCATGCCTCCCACGCCGGGGTGGAAATTCTCGCCGATGCGGATGCCGCGGAGTTCTTCGTAAGGAATCTCGGCCACGAGTTCGTTGATGCAGTCGTCGGCATGCACGATGCAGACCTGGGCACGGTTGCGGAAGAAGTAGTAGAAAATGAAGGCGGGAATGGCGATGAAGAGACCGCTCGCCGTGGCCATGAGCACTTCACCGATGGCCGTGGCGAGGCCGCGCGGATCGTTGGTGCCGCTGGAGCCCAGCTTGCCGAAGGCGTTCAACATGCCGATAACCGTTCCCAACAGACCGATCATCGGAGAGACGACGCCGATCACGGAGAGGTAGCTGTTGCGCACCCGGAGAACCTGGGCCTCGCGGAGGGCGGCCTCGGCGATGCCGTCTTCGACGGCTTCCTTGCCCCGGCCGAGACGCTCCATGGCGCGGCGGATCACGTTGGCGAGGTAGTTGTCATTGGCGGTGCAGGTTTCCCAGGCTTCCTGGTAGTTGCCGGAGTGGATGGAGTTTTGCAACGCCTCGATGAGGGCAGGCGGCGCGAGCTTTTCCTTGCGGAGGAAGAGGACGTTCTGCACCACGAAGGTCACCATCGTGATCGAGGTCACCAGGATCGCGATCCAGATCAATACGATCAACGGGCCGCCGTGCAGAATCGTCTGGATGACGGATTCGGAGGGCGGAGCGGCGGTGCTACCAGTCGCTTCCTGCGCAAAGGCGGGCAGAGCGCCGGCGGCCAGCAGGGCAAGGGTGGTCAAGGCGGGATAACAAGTGCTGCGAATCGATTTCATGTGAAGTGTGTGCAAGATGGGACAGGGAGGCTCGTGATTATTCAGGGAATTTAATCAAGGAACAACGACATTTTTTGCCTTTAATGCATCGGCATGGCTCTGGGCCGTAGTTACGGCGACGTCGTCCTTATAATAAAGTGTAACGGTGCGGAGGTAATCCTCCAGCGCGGCGGAGTTGTTCCCGGCCGTCTCTTCGATCTGCCCGAGCAGGCAGAAGGTCTGGCTATAGGCCGTGGCATATTCCTTGGGGGCCATCTTTTGCTTCAGCGCCGCGTCGGCGATCGGCTGGAGCTTCTGCCTGGCGGCATCGTAGTCCTTCCGGGCAAAATCGATGCGGGCCAGCCCGACATTGACCAGGAGGTCCGCCTTGCCCGGATAAGCGGCCTTCAACGCCGCATAGGCGGTCTGGGCGGCGGTGAAGTTGTTCATGGCGAGATAGGCGTCGCCAATCGTCGTCATCCCCTGCTGGACCCAGGGCGCGGGCAGGCCCTTGTATTTACCGGTAATCGCGGTGAGCGTGGAAACGGCGGTGGGATAATCCTTGCTGGCATAGGCCTGCAGGCCGGTCGTGAAATCCGCCGGCGGGGTCATCGTGACCGAGGTGATGCTGGCCAGCGGGATGCCGGCGGTTCCGGACCCGACCTGCACCAGGACGCTGGTGGCGGTGGTGCCCATGATCCTGGTGGTCTGCGTGCGACCGTCCTTGAGCACGATCTGGTCATCCGCATGGGAAAGGGCCACGGAAAGCAGGCCGAGGACGGCCCCGAAAAGGAGGGGCGGCAGGGTGGAACAGGTGGATAATCTCATGAGAGGTTCGGCAAATTACGGAAGGAACTTCTTGAAATCAATCCCGAATCCGTCAGCTTTTCCATCCCAGCTTTTTCCCATGATCAATATTCTTCGCAAACATTCGCAATGGCTGATGGTGTCGATCACCATTCTGGTCATTATTTCGTTCGTGGTGTTGTACAACTCCACCCAGTTCCAAAACATCGGCCGGGGCACGCTGGCGACGATCTATGGCCAGGCCCTCGCCAAGGATGATTACGAGCGCTACGCCCGGCAGGCCCGCCTCGCGCAAAGCCTCGGGCTCTACGAGTTGCTCCAGCTCGGTGCGGCCCAGGGCGGTCTCTCGGTGGAAGCTTATACGGTGAATAATATCGTGGTCGAACACTCGGCGACCGAGCTCGGCATCGAGCCCACCGAGGATCAGGTCGAGAGCGAAATCAAGGGCCTCCCCGCCTTCCAGACCAACAACGGCTTCGACCCGACGAAATACCAGACCTTTCTTTCCGAGCAGTTGCCGCCGCTCGGCTTCACCGGCGATGAGGTGGAGAAGCTCGTGCGGTTGGACCTCAAGCTGAAGCAGCTCCGCAGCTTGATTGCCTCGACGGTGCCGGCCTCGGCCGTGCAGTTCCGCCAGCTCTACACGCTGCAAAACCAGAAGATGATCGTCTCGTTCGTGGACTACAAGCTGAGCGACTTTGAGGCAAAGGCCACGGTGACCGACGACGAGCTCAAGAAAGCCTACGCCCAGCGCAAGGATACGCTGAAATCCGCCGAGCAGCGCAGCGTGGATTACGTGGCCTTCAAGCTCACCGACGAACAGAAGAAGCTCACCGACAAGGCGCGCGTGGACGCCCAGCAGAAGCTGGCCGATCAAGCCCAGGCCTTCGCCGAGGCCACCCTCGACAAAGGGGCGCAATTCGACGCGGTGGCCGCGAAGTCCGAGATCAAGGTGCTGAACTCGGGCCTGTTTACCCAGGACAAGCCGCCGACGGCCCTGGCCAATGTTTCGACGGCGGCCCAAAGCGCGTTCAACCTCACCAAGGATCAGCCGATCAGCGATGTCATCCAGACCGAGGACGCCTTCTACGTCCTGCACCTGGCGGCAATCGTGCCGAGCAAGCCGCTGACTTTTGACGAAGCCAGGGCGCAGCTCACCACCACGCTCAAGAGCGAGCACGCGAACAGCACGCTGAGCCAGCAGGCGGCGGAAAATCACGCCAAGCTGGAGGAAGCGCTGAAGAAGGGCCAGACCTTCACCCAGGCCGCGCAGGCGCTGGGGCTGAAGGTGGTGACCGCCCCGACCTTCTCGATCGCCGAACCGCCGACGGACGAAACGGTGATCGGTCGCGACATCATGTACAAGAGCGCGGAGCTCGCCGACGGGCAGCTGAGCAGCTTCACCCCGAGCGCCACCGGCGGCTTCATCGTCCACATGGACAAGCGCGAGCCGCTCGACAACGCCAAGTTTGCCAAGGACAAGGACAGCCAGCTGCCGATGTATGAGCAGCAGCAGCAGGAGATGGCCTTTGACCAGTGGCTGAACGACCAGCGTGACGCGGCGAACTACAAGATGAAGGCTTCCTAGCCGCACCGGCTGGAACGATTCCCATGAGCGAGGAAGTCGAGGCGCTTTTCGACGATGCCAATGGCGATCTCGCCCTGGGCGATCTCGATGCGGCCGTGGAGAAATACCGGCAGTGCATCGTGCTCGATCCCTCTTTTTACGACGGGTGGCATGCCCTCGGGATGGCGCTGGTGAAACTGGAGCGCTACCCCGAGGCGACCGAGGCGCTGGAAAAGGCCGTGGAAATGAAGCCGAACGACCAGTTTGGCTGGACCAGCCTGTCGATCTGCCATCAACGCGCCGGGCGCATCCCCGAGGCGGAAGCAGCGGCGGGCAAGGCGCGGATTATCTCGTGGGGCGGCAAGGTGAAGAAGGACACTTAAAAAGGAACCTTGAGGATTTAAGATTGAGGAAGGATTGGAAATGGTCGGCGGCTTTGGATGGGGACATCCGGTTCATCCTGTAAATCCTGTCCAAAATAACTTTTAAGCCCCCGCCTTTGTCGCGAAATCGCCTTTTGCATTTTGGGCGGCGTTGCGCTTGAATCGCGGCCATGAAACGCCACATCCGCTCCCTGCTCTGCCTCGCCCTCCTCGTCGCGTCCGCGGCAGCTTACGCCGATAGCGCACCGGCGGTGGACATCCATCGCGCCATTGCCATTGCTGAAAAATCCCTCGCCAACCGGGGACTCACCGGCAAGGTTTACGTTGCCTCCGCCACGCTGGAGCGCAGCTCGGTTTTCAACAACCACAGCTACTGGTTCATCCAGTGGTCGCAAACGCTCCCCGGCGATGAAAAAGGCCAGAGCGAGGTGGGGGTAAAAGTGCAGCTCGACGGCACGGCCACCCGCCTGGTGAAGGCGCCTCACTAAGCCGGGTCTTTTTATTCGCCGGCCAATCCCCTTTTTTGACCTCGCCGCGCCTTTTGCGCCCGGCGCAGAATCTTTCATGCACCCGCACGGTTTCGTGCTTCAGTTAAGCTAATCATGTCCCGCACCTTCTTCATCACCACCGCCATCGATTACACCAATGGCGCCCCGCACATCGGCCACGCCTACGAGAAAGTTCTCGCCGACGTCATCGCCCGTTACCAGCGGATGAAGGGCTCGGCGGTCTTCTACCTCACCGGGGTGGACCAGCACGGGCAGAAGGTGCAGCAGAGCGCGGAGAAGGCCGGGATCGCCCCGCAGGAATATGTGGATGGGATTACCGCGAAGTTTCGCGCGCTGTGGGAGAAGCTGGATATCCGCTACGACGGCTGGGCAGCGACGACCGACCAGCTCCACAAGGATTGCGTGCGCGCGATCCTGCAAAAGCTGTGGGACGACCGCGATGCGGGGGGAAGCAGCCGCTGGATCTACAAGAAGACGCAGCGCGGCTTCTACAGCGTGCGCCAGGAGCAATTCCTCACCGACAAGGAGCGCGGCGAGGATGGGCAGTTCGGCCCGGAATGGGGGCTCGTGGAAGAGCGCGAGGAGGAGAACTACTACTTTCGGCTGACCAAGGGCGGCGCGCTGGATTTCGACCCGAAGCAATGGCTCCTCAATTTCATTGATGCCCGCAGCGAGGCGAAAAACTCGTTCGTCGTGCCCGATTTCCGCGTCTCCGAACTGCGCAACGCGGTCGAGAAACTCGATGGCGATCTTTGCATTTCCCGCCCCAAATCCCGCTTGAGCTGGGGGATTGAAATTCCGTTCGACCCCGATTTTGTGACCTTTGTCTGGTTCGACGCGCTGGTGAACTACATCAGCTTCGCGGACTACAGCACGCAAGCCCCCAATGCCGAGTTCTCAGCTCGGTGGCCGGCGGTGCATGTGATTGGCAAAGACATCCTCATTCCCGCCCACGGCGTTTACTGGCCGATCATGCTCAAGGCGCTCGGCTTCACGGATGAGGAAATGCCCACCTTGCTCGTGCACGGCTGGTGGAACATCCGCGGCAAAGGCGGCGAGAGTGAGAAGATGAGCAAGAGCCTCGGCAACGTGGTGGACCCGGATGTGCTCGCCGATAAATACGGGGCGGAGGCGCTGCGCTATTATTTGATGAGCGATATCAGCACCGGTCGCGATGCGGATTTCAGCGAGGAGCGATTGATTCAGCGGTATAATACTGAGCTCGCGAACAGCCTTGGGAATTTGCTGAACCGGACGCTCAACATGGCGCAAAAGTATCGCGAAGGAACACTTCAGATTGAAAGCGATTTTCATAGCCTCGTATCACAGCTTGCCGCCGGAGAAGAAGTGGAAGAAAAGCTCCCTTCAGGTGTAGCCTTTGAAGATCGCGATCAAAGCAGCCCAAAATATCGAGTGAAGCTAGCTGCTTTCCACTCGGGAGGGCATGCATTCCATTGTTACACAAAGGAAATGGAGGAGTGCCAAGTTTCCAATGCGCTTTCTACAGCATCTGGTGTCGCGACCGCATGTAATTCTTTGATCGATCTCACTGCACCTTGGAAGCTAGCAAAAGATCCTGAACAGGCTGAACACCTTAATGCCGTTCTCTACCATCTTGCTGAATCCCTCCGCATCATCGCTATTCTTATTTCGCCGGTGATGCCGAAGGCGGCGGCGGGTATTTTCGAGCAACTCAACTGGGACGGGCCGATGACGCTGGCCGAGGCCGAGTGGGGCAAGCTTCCTGATGGTCACCAACTCGGCAAGCCGACGCCGCTCTTCCCGCGGATCGAATTGCCGAAACCGACGGAATAGACCGACGGAATTCACCACGAAGACACGAAGGCACGAAGTTTTTGGCGGCAAGGACTTCGATGGCGGGATCGCAGATTACGTTTACTGCCTTTGGAATCCCCTTTCTTCGGGACTGCCTTCTGATTTCCTTCGTGCCTTCGTGTCTTCGTGGTAAAAACTTCCCCGCATGAACGAGGGAAACGCACGCATGTCCGATGTCGCGAAGGCGGCCAGGGGTCTCGGTGGCCACGGTCTCGCGGGCGTTGCGTGACGACCCGCGCATTCAGCCGCAGGTGCGGGAGCGGGTGAAGACGGCGGCGCGGGAATTGCACTATGCCCCGCATCCGCTGGTGCAGGCGCTCATGACCCAGCGGCGCAACCGTCAATCCGCCGGGCCGGAGACGCTCGCGCTCGTGACCAATTATCCGCACGACGGCTGGCAGACGAAGGACGTGTGCCGCTGGTATTATCGCGGCATCCAGCAGCGTGCGCAGGAGCTGGGTTATCAGGTGGAAGTTTTCTCGCTGGAAGCGCTCAACCATGATGGCGCGCGGCTGCGCGAGGTGCTGCTGGCGCGCGGGATTCGCGGGATGCTGCTCGGCTTTTCCCGCGACGTGGAGCAGCCCGCCACACTGCAAGTGAACGAGTTTTGCGTGGTGGGGCTGAGCACCTATTTCCGCGACATGCCAGTGGAGCGGGTCCATCTCAACGGGTTTTACAATGTTAAACTCGGCTTTCAAAGCCTGCGCGACCTGGGCTACCGACGTCCCGCTCTGGTTGCCCCGGAGGTGAATAATGCAATCATTGGCCGACAATGGTCGGCGGCGGCGCTGGACGATCAATGGTCGCGGGCGGAAGCCGCGTGGTGTCCGCCGCTGCTGACCGCTGATCGTGAGGATGAAATGGAGCGCTTCCACTCCTGGTTCACGCAATACCGGCCGGATGCGCTGCTGGTTTACAAGGAGCCGGTGGCGAAATGGCTGGGGGCGCTGGGCCTGCGGGTGCCCGGTGATGTTGGTGTGGCCTTTCTCTACGGCACGGAGCGCGAGCGGCGATTGACGGCGGGAATTGATGGAGAACTGAATCTGGTGGGGGCGGCAGCGATTAACCTGCTGGTGCAAAAACTGCGGAATAACGAATTCGGCCTCGCCAACCATCCGCGCGAGGTGCTTATTCCCGGTGTCTGGCGGGAAGGTGCGACGGTGAGGAAGATCGGGTAGAAAGCACTACCAAAAGACCTCGACCGGATAGCTACTCATTACGGCATCGTGGCTGACCAAGTGAAAGTCTCCTCTCTTCGCTTGCGAGACCAGCAGACGATCAAACGGATCCCGGTGGACCGGAGGCAGCACGGACAGGGTTAAAATATCCTTCAATGAAATGGCTTCGATCACGAACTTATTTTGCTCGCATTGGGCTTGAACGACCTCTGCCAGTGGAAGTCGCAGCGACAATTTCCCCAGTTGAATTTTCACCTGCAATTCCCAGATGCTCACCAAGCTCAAATGAAGCGTATTTTGAGGATCGTGAAGCGCGGTCAAGACTCGGTCTGAAAGCTTCGATCGATCGTTGTCCCACCAGATGAAGGCGTGGGTATCGAGCAACAATTTCATGCTTCGCGCCCGGACCAGAATTCATCTGGCAACTCGGCATCAAAGTCATCGGCGACCTGCCACGCGCCGGCATGTAAGTTGGAAACCCGTTGGAGCGGGGGAAGCACCGTGCCTTTTTCCTCGGATTTTCCCACGCGATTCTCGAGGAAAGTCAGCAACTCCAGTTGCTGATCCACCGGCAACGCCTCAACCAAGGCTTCGATCTCTGCGAGACTCATGCTCGGAACTTATCATGCCCCTGCTGGCTGCTCAAGCTTTCTGAATAGAAGGTGCCGCCGCGATTTCGCAAAAGCGGGCGGTCTCGGGGCCGAGGGTAAAGGTCATTTCCAAGGGCTCGATGATCTCGCCGATCCCGGCGCAGGTGAGGTTGTGGGCGCGGAAGTGCTCGATCACCTGCGGGGCGTTTTCGGGGCGGGCGGTGAGGAGGTAGCCGTAGCTGGGGAAGCTGAGGAGCCAGCGGTCGAGGGTGGCTTCGCCGGGGCGCGGGAGGGCGTCGAGATTCACGTGCGCACCGCAGCGGGAGGTGGCGAGAAGCATGCCGAGGGTGCCGGGGAGACCGCCGTTGCTGATGTCCTTCCCGGCGGTGACGAGGCCGGCTTCGGCGAGCGCGGGGAAGAGGGCGAGGCCAGCGCGGAGCTTTTCCGGGGTGGAGGTGGTGCTGGCGTTCCAGAAGAGGGTGTTTTCGCCCCGATAGGCCGCTTCGAGGTCTATGACCATGAGGAGCCGATCGCCGGGGCGCGCGCCGAAGCTGGTGATCAACTGCTTCGCCCGCCCGAGCACGGAGACGGCGAGCAGTGGGGTGCGCTCGACGGGATAGCGGGTGGTGTGGCCGCCGACGATCGGGACGCCGTAGGCCTTCGACGCCGCCTGCATCCCGGCCCAGAGCTCCTGGGCGACGGGGGAGTCATCGGCGGTCCAGAGGACGTCGGTGAGGGCAATGGGACTTCCGCCCATGGCGGCGATGTCGCTCAAATTCACCATCACGGCACTGTAGCCGGCGAACCACGGGTCGAACTCGATGAAGGCCTCGATCATGCCCTCGGCGGCGAAGAGGAGATAGCCATCGCCATCAGGGATGGCGGCGGTGTCGTCGCCCAGCAGGGCGGGACCGGAGACGCCAAGGGCGGGCGAATAGGCGCTGGCAATCTGAAGCTTGGCCTGGACGTTGGGATGGCTCCGCAACCGCTCGATGAGCACAGAAAGGTCGGTGGCTTCAGGCATGCGGGAGCTTAACTGGATTATCCACAGATTTCACAGATTAACACAGATTGCTGAAGAGGCGTGTATTTCAATCTGTGTTAATCTGTGAAATCTGTGGATCAATCTACTGGTCGGAACATTCAGTGGCTCAAGCCACTTTTTGGGCGGCGGGGTAGCGGTCGAAGCACGGCTTCCATGCGGATGTGCTTGAGGCCGTAGATTTCTCTTTCGCCGATCGGCTGCCAGTGGAGGCGCTGGAAGAAGCGGGCGTTTTGCTCCTGCACGTCGGCATAGAAATGGTCGCAGCCGAGGGCGTTGGCGGTGGAGACGGCTTTGTAGATGAGCCCGGCCCCGAGCGCGCCGAGGCCGCGATAGACGGGCTGGTGGTTGCGGATGGGGACGCTGGGGCTGAGCTGGGTGAGGCGACGGTAATTGGGATGCACGGCCAGCCGTGAACCCTGCCAGATGCGCGGGCGACGCTCGTCAATCCGCACCGCCCCGACGATTTCATCCACCATGCCCGCGATGAGCGTGGCGCAGATGATCGGCAGCGCGTTTTCATCATACATATCCCGGTCGGATTCATGAAAAATCCCCTGCTCCTCGCAGAAGACCTCCCGTCGCAAGGCCCAGTAGCCGCGGAGCTCGTCGGGCGTGGTGGCGATTTTGAATAAAAAATCCTGCGCACGGTAATCGGGAAATTTTTCGAGGATCATTTTGCGGAAGTGGATCGTAGATAGTGGATGGTGCGGCGGTTAGACGATTAGGAACCGAGGGCCCATTCGTTGAGGATCATGTCGTAGTTCTCCTCTTCGCGGGCGGCGTTGCCTTCGATGCAATCGGCGAGGTGCCAGGCATCGCGGGCGACGCCGGAGAAGCGACCAGAGCCCCAGGTGTATTGCCAGGGGAGGCCGATGAAGTAGAGACCGGGCAGGCTGGTGACGCCGCGCTCGTGGGTGGGGTAGCCCTTGCCGTTGAAGATGGGGAGCTCAATCCAACGGTAATCAGTCCCGTAGCCCATGCTCCAGATGATGGTGGTGATGCCACTGGCGGCGAGATCGAGTTCGCGCGGCTCGTCGGTCGGCTCCCAGAGCGGGGTGTAGCGCGGCTCGACCGGGGCGGCGATGCCGTTGGCGGCGATGAATTGATCAATCGCGGTCTTGATGTTCTCGGCGGTGGCGTCGGCGCCATCGAGGTTCTTTTTAAGATCGTCGCCGAAGCAGAGCTTGCCATCACGCACGTCGAGCAGGCGACCGTGGAGGCCCATGCCTTCCAGCGCGAACTTGCGGAGATCAATGTCGCGCCCGCCATCACGGCCGGTGACGTAGTGGTTCGTCTTGGCGCGCACGCGGTCCATGTCGGGATGCTCGTGGATCGGCTTGTCGTAGTAGCGCATGTCGTGCAGCCACTCGACGACGTCCTTGCCCCGGTAGCGGCGCGCGGTGCGAGGCGCGCTGCCGATGCAGAGGTGCACCTTCCGGCCCGCGAGATGCAGATCCTCGGCGATCTGGCAGCCAGACTGGCCGGAGCCAACCACCAGCACCGCCCCGGCGGGCAGCGCGTCGGCATTTTTGTAATCGGAGGAGTGAAGCTGATGGAAGGCTGCGGGGAACCGCTCGCTCATCCGCGGCAGCGAAGAGGTCTGGTAGCCGCCGGTCGCGACGACAACCTGGTCGGCGGTGAATTCCCCCAGGCTGGTGGTGACGAGGAAGCTGCCGCCCTCATCCTGACGCAGGCGCGAAACCTCGACCCCCTCATGCAACGGCGGCTGGAAGGAGCGGGCGTAGGATTCGATGTATTCAACGATCTGGTTCTTCACCATGAAGCCCTTGGGATCGGGGCCGGCGTAGGAGAAGCCGGGCAGGGTGCACTGCCAGTTGGGCGTGACGAGGCAGAAGCTGTCCCAGCGCTTGGAGCGCCAGGCTTCGGCGAGGCGGTGCTTTTCAAAAATGAGGTGATCAATCCCGCGCTGTTTGAGGCAGTAGCTCATGGAGAGGCCGGCCTGGCCCCCGCCAATGATGAGCACGGAGTAATGGGTTTGGACTTCGTTCATAACGATTCAATCGGTGACTTCGCAGATGGTGACCACTTCCTCGGGGCGAAAGGATTTGCCCCGACTCCTCGATGCTCGCGAGCTGGTCCTGCGCGCTGGAGCAATCAAAGCCGAACTTGGCATAGACGCGCTCGCTGGCGGCGTGGAGACCGAGCCGCGAGCGGTCGAGGAACTCGCTCATGGTGAGCTGTTCGCCGCTTTTGAAATACTGATGCGATGACGCTGGAGGGCGAGTAGCAGTTGCGCTTCGCGCCATCGGGGAACTCGACGATGAAATAGGCAGCAGGCATGGGAAAATGAATCAGGCCGCGCAGGCGGTGGTCTTGGATTTTTCGAAGGTGGAAAGGGTGGAGCAGGCGGCGCACTTCGCGCAGCCGGCTTTGACGGTATCGGAGGTCATGCCTGCGGCGCTGAGCCACTCACCGAGCGGCTGCGAGGACGGCGCGCATGAAATCCGCGGTGGGCGGCAGATGCCCCGCAAGCGGAGTGCCGCTGACCGGCACGAAGGGCACGACAAAGGGATAGACCCCGAGATCAATGAGCGTGCCGGGAGCCTTCGAGCAGGCTCTCCACGGAATCGCCGAGCCCGGCGAGCAGGTAGGTGCTCACCTGGCCGCGCCCGAAGACCTGCACGGCGGCGGCGAAGGCCTCGAGATAAAAGGCGCGCGGCACCTCGGCCTTGCCGGGCATGATGACGCGGCGGACCTCATCGTCCCACGCCTCCAGGTGCATGCCGAGCGAATCCACCCCGGCGGCGCGCAACCGCTCGAACCACACGAAATCGGCGGGCGGCTCGCATTGGGCCTGGATCGGCAGGCCGGTGGCGGCCTTGATCGCCGCCGCGCACTCGGCGAGCACGGCAGCCCCGCGATCGGGCGTGGGCGGGGTGCCGGTGGTCATCACCACATTGCGGATACCATCCAGCCGCTGGGCGGCGGCGGCGACCTCGGCCAGTTGCTCGGCAGATTTCTTCGCGATCGTGCGCCCGGCCTTCAACGATTCGCCGATGGCGCAGAACTGGCACTTGGTGGCGCTGTTGCCGTAGCGGATGCACGTCTGAGTCGGTGGTCGCGAGGGTGTCGCGGGAATGGAGCTGGGCGAGTTTCCAATACGGGATGCCATCCAGCGTGCTCAGGCCGTAGAAGCGAGGCGCGGGCGGGAAGGAAATCTCGCACAGCGTCTCGTCCCCGCTTTGCAGTTGCGAGATGCCCCGGGCATCGGGCGCCGCCGCCGCATAGGGCGACTGCGCCGCGCCGCGCGTGTGTACCGGCACCATGATGGTGGTGCCGAGCACGGTCACCGCCTTGTGGTCCGTCGGTCCCGCGCCGCCTTTGCGGCTGGGCGCGCCGGCAGCGGGATCGAGCAGGCGCAGGCCGTGCGTCTGCAGCTCAGAGAGCAGGAACTGCTTCCGGGTGAGGAGCGCCGTTTGAAAATCGGTGGTCATCGTCGTCATGGAGTTCAGGTGCGGGCGGAGTTTCGTCGTTGGATTTGGAGCGCAGGAGCGTGTGCGGCTGGCGATCCACCAGCAGGGTGAGGAGATCGGGCCGGGAGTAGTGGCCGACCGAATCCATCATCCGCTTGCGCTTGGTGATGAGGGCGAAGTCGAGGTCGGCAATCGCCATTCCCTCGCCTTGCGTGATCGGCTCGCACAGCGGCACGCCCTCCGGCGAGATGATCGCCGTGTAGCAGCCACCACGGAGCGCCTTTTGCATCGCCGGATCGGGCGCGATCGAGGCGATCTGCTCGTCGGTGAGCCAGCCGGTGGAGTTGACCACGAAGCAGCCGGACTCCAGCGCGTGGTGGCGGATCGTCACCTCGATCTGGTCGGCAAAGATCTGGCCGACCATCGAGCCCGGGAACTGCGCGCAATGGATTTCCTCGCGATCCTCCATCAGCGCGAAGCGGGCGAGCGGATTGTAGTGCTCCCAGCAGGCGAGCGCGCCGATCCGCCCGGCGGCGGAATCGACCGCGCGGAGCCCGCTCCCGTCGCCCTGACCCCAGATCATGCGCTCGTGATAGGTGGGCGTGATCTTCCGGCGCTTGAGCAGCAGCGTGCCGTCGGCGTCGAAGATGAGCTGGGTATTGTAGAGGCTGCCGCCGTCGCGTTCATTCACCCCGACGACGAGCACCATGTGGTGCATCGCCGCCGCCTCGGCCAGCCGCCGGGTGACGGGGCCCGGCACTTCCACGGCATACTCGTAGAGCCGCAGGTGTGCCCGGCCCGCGCTCACCGGCGGGTCCACAAAGGAGAAGTACGGGTAATAGGGAATGAACGTCTCGGGAAACACGGCCAGCTCCACCCCCTGCGCGGCGGCCTCGGCGACCGCGCGGCAAACGCGGTCCACCGTGCCTTCGCGCGTGGTGAGATCGGGCGCGATCTGAATCGCCGCCGCCCGGATTTTTCTGGCGCCGGTTTTCATCACAGATTCCAGGTGTCGATTTGGAACGCCTTCGCCTTGCGATGGAGCAGGATGATATCCAGCACATCGAGCGGGTTGATCGGGACGATGCCGGGGATGAATGCCTTCTCGGTCTGCCCGTAGAGGGCCTGGGTGGAGAAACGGCAGGCATAGACTTTGCCGCCCTCTTCCATGAACTGGACGAGGCGCTTGTTCACGAACAGGTGGCCGGGGAACGCCTCGGCGCCGAGGGTCGGGAACCCTTTCTGGAAACCGAGCGTGACGCCCGGGCCGTAGAGCAGGATGGAGGTCTCGAAGCCTTTGCGCTGGAGGCGGGTGGCGACCAGCGTATTGACGATCGAGATGGAGCCTTCGTGAGCAACCCCGTGGAAAGTAACGAGCGCCTTTTCACCGGGCTCGGCCTTCACGTCTTCAAATACCTTCTCCTCATAGTTAACGAGGAAATCTCCGTCTTTGTGAGCTTCGATTGGAACTTCTGGCATAGTGGTTAGTGAGTTTGGATGTTTTGGTTTTTGCGCCACGGCGTGATTGCCGCAACGAGACGGGCATGGAGCAGCGCAGGTGCCAGTGCCATGCCAAGGGCAGCGAATGAGGTGCAGGATTTATGCAAACCGTTGCACGCCTCTGTGGAAGGGTCTGCTAAAGAGATAATCAATCGCTCCCCCATGGGAGACGGCTGGTAAAATCGCGCAGTGGATGATCAAAAATAACCATTTTTCTGGTTACTTTTAATCACAGAGCCCGTTCCTCGCGCCTCCGGCAGCCCAGCCAGCGGGAGACGCTTCTCTGTAGGCCGCCCTTTCCAACAGAGAATTTCCCCTTGCGAAAACCCATTTCTCCCCTACTATGCACGACTGATGCGATATAAAGTCGCATCGTGACACCGCGAGGAAACCAATCGCAGCACGGTGTTTAGGAGCCGCTCGCCGCCCGGCACAGGGTAGTGATGACGTAAATGCGATGGAATGATGAAGCCGAGCACGCTCCCCGCTCCAAGGGTGGTTGCTCCAAAGAACAGCACCCTATCCAACAAACGCAGCAAATCCGAGTCAACGGACGCATCCGCGCACGCGAAGTGCGAGTCATTATGGCGTCCAACAACGAGCAATTGGGCATCATGAAGCTGTCCGATGCCATCCGCCAGGCCCAAAGCGTTGGGCTTGATCTGGTCGAAGTTGCCCCCAATGCCAATCCTCCCGTTTGCCGAATTGTCGATTTTGGCAAATATCGCTACGCGCTGGCCAAGCAGGAAAAAGAGCGCAAACACACCACGAGCAAGGTGAAGGAAGTGAAGTTCCGCGTGAACATCTCGGATCACGACTATTTCACCAAGGTGCGCCACGCCGAGGAGTTTCTCGACAAGGGGAACAAGGTGAAGGTGCTCCTCCAGTTCCGCGGTCGCGAAATGGCCCACAAGGAGCTCGGCATGGCCGTGATGCAGCGCGTGAAGAACGATCTGAACACGATGTCGCAGGTGGAAATGGAGCCCAAGCAAATGGGCAAGAGCATCACGATGACGCTCGCCCCGCTCCCCGCCAACAAGCGCAAGCGCAAGTTCGAGCCGCCGAGTGACGAATACATCGAGGACGAAGAGGGCGAAGAACACGAGGAAGGCGAAGAGGGCGAGGAATAAGCCCCGCGCACTCAGCGGAGACGCCCCAAATTTTTTCAAAGCGAACAGCGCGCCACTTAAAAACGGCGCGCTGTTTTTTTGGGCGGATCTGAAAGCGGTCATTTATAAAAAGCAGGATGCCGATTTTTTTGACCAGAGGAGTGATCGGATTGCTCTGCCTATTCCTGGCGGCCTGCAGTCGCAGCCATGGCCCGATGCTGCAGGAAGCCTACCTGTGGCAGCGGGCATGGAATGGGACGGTGGAAGCGGCGGTGCGAACGACGCCCAAGGAGATGGGAACCATCGTGGTGCTGGGTGAGGAGATCGCTTTCCAAGGCTCGCAACCGGTCGTGGTGAGACCGGCGGTCCGCTATGGCGTTTTCAAAGAGTGCGGGATCAGGCCCGGTCTCGCCCTGCGGATCAACCGTTACAACGGCTCTTTTGCCCCGGATAATCCGGTGACGCAAAAGATCGTCGAGGACGCCCGGACGCTGATTTCCGCGGCCCGGGCGAGTGGCGTGGAGCCCGGGGAATTGCAGGTGGACTTCGACTGCCCGGCCTCGCGGCTGCACGGCTACGCGAACTGGCTCTGGGTCTTGCGAAATGCGACGAGCCCGATCCCCGTGCGGTTCACCGCCTTGCCGAGCTGGCTGAAGGAACGGGGATTTTCCGAAGTAGTCGCGGCGTCGGATGGCTTTGTGCTGCAGGTCCACTCGGTAGCGCAGCCCGGGGTGGGGCTGCCGGAGCAAACGCTGTGCGATCCTGGATTGGCCCGACAATGGGTGGAACAAGCGGCGCACTTTGGCGTCTTTTTCCGGGTCGCCTTGCCGACCTACACCAGCATCGCCGCCTTCGATGAAAAAGGAGCCGTGCTCGGGGTCGCCAGCGAGGGAGCATCGCCGCGCTGGCCGGCCCATGCGCAGCTCCACGCCTACCGGGCAGAGGCGGCGGCGCTCGCGGCGCTGGTCAAGCAGTGGAGGGAGGATCGTCCCAAGAAAATGGTCGGGATCGTGTGGTACCGACTGCCGGTGGCGAGCGATACGATGAACTGGCGCTGGCCCACCCTCGCCGCAGTGATGCAGGGACGCGTGCCGACCCGTCACCTTAAAATGGAGGTCTCCCCCGGGCAACCCGCCGATATTATCCTGGTCAACGATGGTGAGGACGATTTCCCGCTGCCCGCAGTCGTGAATGCAGAATGGTCGGACGCCACGCTCGAAGCCCGGGATGCGCTCGGCGGCTACCAGGCCAGCCCGGCAGGAAACATCATCCACTTCACCGCGTCGCCCGAACTCGCACTGGAAAGATTGCCGCCGGGAGCGCGACGGGTTATAGGATGGATTCGGCTGAGCAAACCGGAGCCTTTGCATGTCACTTTTACGGAAAAATAGGATCGTCCTCGGCGCGTGCAGTCTGCTCGCGCTCCCCACGCTTACCCTGGCCTGCGGCCCGTGGCTGCCCAACCGCCTGCTCGACAATGGCGGGAAGATCATCCTCGAAGCGCCGGAGTTTTACTTCGAGCTCGAGGTAAAACAAATCGCGCAAGCGCAGCCGGTGGAGTTCAAGGCCGTGCCACGCGGCAAGAACGCCGATGGGGATGTCTCCTACGCGCAATCGAATACCGAAGCCGATCTGGCCGATTTTGCAGATGCGCTGGCCAAGGGAGCAATCAAGCCCGCAGACGCGGCAAAGGCGAAGACCGAGCACGAGGCGGCGCGCGCGTTCATCAATGCCCCCCCGGATGCGACGAGTGCCTTGCCGGAGGAATTTGCGAGCGAGTTCGCGGACTACCATCGCGGAGCACTGGCCTACGTGCGGCACCAGCCGGACGAGGCTCGGAAGATCTGGCAAACCCTGCTGGCGCGTCCGGCGAAAGAACGTCATTACCGCTCGATTTGGGCCGCCTATATGCTGGGGCGGCTGGAACTGGAGGCCAAAGATGAAGTGGCCGCGCAAAAGGGGTTCATGACCGTGCAAAACCTGAGCAAGGATGGATTCGCCGACTCGTTGGGGATGGCCGCCGCGAGCTTCGGCTGGCTGGCGCGTTGCAAACTCGATGCGCATGACCTCGAAGGCGCGGCGCAGCTTTACCTGACGCAACTGGCGTGTGGAGATCTGACGGCCGTTAGTTCGCTGGATACGGTCGCGGAATTTGCGATTCCCATCCCGCCGACCCCTTCATCGGATTCAGACACTCCGACGCCCACGCCTACCCCGACTCCCCCGCCGATGGCTTTCCCGGAGCTGGCGAAGACGCCGATCTTGCGGAAAATCATCAGCGCCTACCTGCTCACCCACGAGACCAAAAACTCGGGCGGGGATAATGAGGGGGACGATTCCTCCGCCCCGAGCACCAGCAATCCCCTGCTTCAAAGCTGGCTCCAGGCGCTGGAAAAAGCCCATTTAAAGACCGTGGAAGATGCCGACCGCCTAGCTTGGATCACCTACGATACGAGCGACTACAAAGCCACCCACCGCTGGCTCAAGCTGGCGGCTCCGGGGAGTGGGCTCGCCTTATGGCTGTCGGCAAAACTCGATTTCCGCGCGGGCAGCCTGGAGAAGGCCACCAAAGAACTAGCAGCAGCCGTTCAGCAGATACCCCGCAGATGAAAAGCTGGAGGTCAGCGTTTTTGATGAAAACTCGGGGGTTCTCCCCTCGCATGTCATTCGCGGCGATCTGGGCCTGCTTCAGGTAGCCCGTGGTGAATTTCTCGATGCCTTCCATGCGTTCATGGATGGCCACCACTGGCAGGATGCGGCCTACCTCGCGGAGCGGGTGCTGACGCTCGATGAGTTGAAGCAGCTTGTGGACTCGGAATATCCAACCGCAAACGCCAACCGCGAAACCAACAATATTTATGCTGGAGGCCATGGCGGCGGCATGGATATCACTCCTGCCGCCCAACAGTCCACCGACATGCGCTGGCTGCTGGCGCGCCGGTTGGTGCGCGAGGACCGTTATCAAGCCGCGCGTCCTTATTTTCCGGCCAAGATCCAGCCGATTTTGGACCAGTACACCACCCTCCTCGGCAAAGTGGAGAAAGCGGGCTCGAAACCGGAGAAGGCGGACGCTTTGTGGAAGACCGCGCAACTGACTCGGGACAGCGGGATGGAACTCATGGGCCTGGAGATGGAGCCGGATGCATTTATTTGGGAGGGAAATTTTGAAGAACTGCCAGTCGCACAAGGACGGGAAAGGGGTCGAGCCATCACGATCACCTACGAATATAAAAGGGACGCACAAGGCAACGACGAAGAGGTCGAAGTGCCCCAGGAAAGTTCACTGACCGTTCCCGCGACCACCGACGAAAGGAAGCGGCTCGGGAAAACCCATATCGTTCCGGAAAAGCGTTTTCACTATCGCTATCTGGCCGCGGGGCTGGCCTGGAAAGCGGCGCTCTTGATGCCGGACAACGATGAACAAACGGCGACCGTCTTGAACACGGCCGGGTGCTGGCTGAAGGATCACGACGACAAGGCGGCGGACCGCTTTTACGAAGCCCTCGCTACGCGGTGTGCCGAGACGCCCACCGGCAGAGAGGCAATCAAGCGGCATTGGTTCGTGCCGTTGCCAGACCCGCCGCAGTAGCGGAGCGCAGTCACGCGGAGGCTGATCGTGGAAAGATGCTGCGGGAAATTTTCGCCAGCCGGTGAGCCAGGCTGGCAAACGTCCAACGCGAAGACGCTTTTTCCGGAGCAGGCCGCGCAATTGGCATGGGCGGACGCAGGGGCTTGAGTATTTCCTCCAGAGCGGCGCGTAGTTCCGGGGATTGTGGCTGGCAGGCGAGGCCATTTTCGAGCACGAGGCGTGCGCCTGCGGCATCCTGTTTGGACAATCGCTGGCGGGCATGGGCCAGAATGCGCTCCACGGTTTCCTGCCAGGGAGGAGCCTCGCCTTCGCGGCGATGCGTCTCGAACCACGGCGGTTGCGGCCATTCCTCTGGCAGCGGGATCTCCTTCAACCGTTGCTTGAGCACGGGCAGCGAGGTGACCCGGCGACGCGGATTGGGATCAATCATCACCTTGATCAACGGCTCGAACAAGCGGCTGCCCACCGGCACGCACGCGGCAAAGACCTGCCCCATGGCATACACGTCGCAGAAGCTCCCATCCGGCGGGCGACCGGCATCGCCCAGATCACGCGGAGTAAAGCAGGGCAGCTCATTGGAAATGGCCCAGCCGAAATCGATCAACACGGGGCGGCCCTCGCGGAGGAGCAGATTGTGCACGTGGATATCGCGATGGGTGATCCCGGCCTTTTTCAAAGCAGTGAGGATGCCGAGGCCCTTCTTGAAAAACTGGGCGAGCTTTTCCGGGGTCCTTCCGACCTTGTGTAAAACATCCGGCAGCGAGCGTCCCTCCACCCGCTCAAAGGAAGCCCACGACCAGCCCTCTTCCTGCCGCGCAGCGAGCACTCGGGGGAAGTTGGGTCCATCCAGCTTGCGCAGCAATTGCGCATCGCGCCAGGCGAGGTCGCCAGTCGTTTGCTTGATGATCGCTTTCCCGTCATCATATACGGAGCTGAAGTAGGCGCGTCCCTCGTGCTCCACCAGCTTGCGCGCGGAAAGCAACGCGGGGAGAGGACGCAGCAGCGGCAGCGCTTCCAGCGCCTCCACCGCAACGACCGCCGGGCGTTGCGCGAGCAGCAGGGTGTCGTGGAACTGCACGGACTGGTCCTTGGGCCGGACGTAGAAGTATCCTTTTCGCTTGAGAAAGAAGTCCAGCAACCGCTTGGACTCCGCGGCGTTGGAAAAATCCGCCTGCTCAGTGTGCGGCACCCGCAATTCGCGGGCGAGCCGGGTGAGTTTTTCGACGTAATCGGGTGCGATCCCCGGCTTGTGCACCACGGCATGGTAGAGCAGCGAGTAGAAGTAATCCTCGCGTGCGAGCACGGGGAAGCCGCGCTCGTGCCACTGCCGCCCAGCCAGCATCGCCTTCTCCCAGGTGGTGTCGTAGTAGTGATCGCTGAAATGCCGGAAATCGAAGAGCACCTCGACTCCGCCGATCGGCACCGCGTAATGCACGCGATTGGGCCCCGGGAAAACTTTACGCCCGTTGGCGAGGAAGACGAGGTCCTCCAGTGAATCGGTGAGCAGATCGATGTCGCCGTGCTCTTCGGTGGCAAACTGATCGGGCAACCACTCGAAATTGCGCAGCACGAGATAATTCACCGTGGCGTTCAGCGTGGAGAACAACTGGCGCAGGCTGGTCCAGCCACCGGCCCCGGCCAGATCGGCGTGCACGCTTTCGATGCTTCCATTCCATGGCTCCGGATGGGCCGCGGTGAATTCGGCGAGATTCACGCCGAAAAGCAGCGCGAGATTGTGCCGCGTCTCCGTCTCGGAATCTGTCGCGTGAATGCGATGCCCGCCGCCGGTCCATGCGCGGTAACGCTGCTTGGCGTCGAAGAGACTGGCATTGACCAGCCGTTCGCCTTTGGAGGTCGGGCGATTCTCATAGAGGGGATGCCGATCGCGCACGATCACGACGAGAAACGGGCCACTCCCGCAATGCTCTTCTTTGAAAGAACCCGGCGGCAGTTTCTGACCGTAAAAGCGGGTGAAATTTTCCGCCACCCGCCCGGGACTCCAGTGGACCTCGCGCACGGCCACCACCTCGAATCTGGTGCCAATGTCCTCAAGAATGCGGAGTTCTTCGTCCCGAGCCTGTTGCCAGAGGATGAAGAGATGAGTTTCGGGTGCATTGAACGGCGGCATAGGTGCCGGATGCGTAAACTCAATAAGTATATCGTTCAAGTATAGATTACGAAAAGGTTACGCTTTTATGACATGGATGAAGGCCATAAGCTGAGAGCGAGGAGGTTCGTCGCGGAAAGACTCTGGCCAATCCAATTTCCACTCGCTAAACATCGGGCCAATGTCACTTCGGGTTGCCATCGTGGGAGCAGGGACCGCAGGACCTGCGGCGGCGATCCTGCTCGCGCGGGCCGGGCATGAGGTCGTGCTGCTGGAGCGGGCACCGCGGAAGCTGCCGGTTGGCGCAGGGTTTTTGTTGCAGCCCACTGGCATCGCGGTGCTGGAGCGGCTCGGGGTGGCCGCCGAATTGCTGCCCCATACCACGCCGATTCATCACCTTCATTGCCGGACGCTCTCCGAGAAGGTCTTGCTCGACCTGCACTACGACGAACTCCCTTTTACCGCGACCGGGGTCGGCACCCATCGTGCCACGTTGCTGGATGCGTTGCTCGACGCCGTGGCCAAGGCGGGGGTGGAGATGCACTGGAATGTAGAAATTAAAACGCTCCATCGTGATCCGAGTGGAAAGCCGACACTCGAAGATGCCACCGGGCAAAAGCGCGGGCCGTTCGATCTCGTGCTGGCCTGCGATGGGGCCGCCTCGGCGTTGCGCGCGCAATCGGGTATTCCGCGGCGGGTGAGCCGCTACCCGTGGGGTGCGCTTTGGTTCATTGGAAAGCGGACGGCGGAATTTGATGCGCACACACTCTGGCAGCGGGTCGGCACTACGCGGGAGTTGACCGGCTTTCTGCCGACTGGCACGCGCGACGATCTGCTCAGCCTGTTCTGGAGCATTCGCATGGATCGGATCGAGGCATGGCGGGCCACGCCGCTTGAGACCTGGAAAACCGCCCTGCTCCGGCTCGCCCCGCAGGCGGAAGGGTTTCTCGAGCAACTCCGCACCCACGAGCAACTTGCCATCGCGTCCTATTTCGATGTCCGGATGCCGCATTGGCACGGGGATCGCATTGCGATGCTGGGCGATTCCGCGCATGCGCTCAGCCCGCAACTGGGGCAGGGCGTGAATCTGGCCCTGATGGATGCCGCCGCGCTGGCGGATGCATTGCAGGAAAATTCATCACTTCCCGCCGCGCTGGACCGTTATTCGGAAATGCGGAAGAAGCATCTGCGATTTTACCAGTTTGCCACGCGCTGGGCGACGCCGTTTTTCCAGTCCGATCTGCTGCCCGCGGGCTGGCTGCGCGATCTGGCCTTCCCGATGGCGATGAAATTTCGGTGGGCGCGGCGGCAGATCACGTCGGTCATGGCGGGAGCGCGGACGGGATTTTTGCGCTGACTCAATCCAGCGTCTGGCGGTAGCGCTTGATGCCGACGGTGAGGGCGATGGCGAGGAAGAGGCCGATTTCGGCGAGGTTGGTGGCGATTTCAGCGGGGCCGTTGCCTTTCAAGAGGATGCCGCGCACGATGCGCAGGAAGTGGGTGAGGGGCAGGATCTCGCCGATCCATTGCGCCCAGAGCGGCATGCCGCGGAAGGGAAACATGAAGCCGGAGAGCAGGATCGAGGGCAGGAAAAAGAAGAACGACATCTGCATCGCCTGGAGCTGGTTTTTCGCGACGGTGGAAAAGGTGATGCCGACGCAGAGATTCGCCGCGATAAAGACGAACATGACGGCGAGCAGCAGCGGGATGCTGCCGATCATCGGCACGTTGAAGAGCAGCTTCGCGGCGGTGAGAATCAGCAGCACCTGGATGTAGCCGACCACGATGTAGGGCACGATTTTCCCAACGATGACCTCGAGCGGACGCGTGGGCATGGAGAGCAGATTTTCCATGGTGCCGCGCTCGCGTTCACGGGTGATGGCGAGGCCGGTGATGAGCACCATCGTCATGGTGAGCACCACGCCCATGAGACCGGGGACGATGTTGTATTGCGTGATCGCCTCGGGGTTGTAGAGCGCATGCAGCCGCACCTCAAGCGGCGGAGCGGTGGCGTTCAAGTGCGCAAGCGGCCCCTTCAAGTCATGCGTGAGCGCGGTGGTGAAGGCCTGGTTCACGGCGGCGAGCCCGTTACTGGTGGCGGCGGGATCGGTGGCATCGGCCTCCAGCAGCACGGCGGGCTGCTCGCCGCGCACGAGGCGGCGGGTAAAGTCCTCGGGAATGTTGAGCAGGAACTGGACTTCGCCGCGCTCCAGGAGATTCTGCGCCTCCTGCTCGGTGGAGACGGTGCGCACAACGTCGTAGTACTCGCTGTTGCGCAGCGCATAGACGAGCGTGCGGCCAAAGGGGCCGCGATCAGCGAGCAGCACGGCAGTCGGCAGGTGCTTCGGGTCGGAATTGATCGCAAAGCCGAAAAGGATGAGCTGCATGAGCGGCACGCCGATCATCATCGCGAAGGTGAGCCGGTCGCGCTTCATCTGGATGAACTCCTTCACGATCACCGCCCCAAAACGGGCCAGGGAAAAGCGGTCGCCGAAGTTCATGGCTTTGGCTCCCGAAAGTTATCCTTCGACGCTTCCATGAGGTGAATGAAAACGTCCTCCAGCCCGCTGGGGATCTGCCGCCACTCGTGCTGCGGCGAGCAGGTTTCGCGCAGGGCTTGCTCCAGCGGCGCATGCGCCTCTCCACTCACGTGGAGGGTATTGCCAAACGGCACGGTCTGCGCGACGGCGGATTGCTTTTTCAGCGCCCCGGAAAGGGCGGGCAGGTCCGGACCATTGACCACCCATGTTTGTAAATTGGCCTGCGCGATTACTTCCTTCACCGTTCCATTCGCCAGGAGATTGCCGTAGGAGATGTAAGCGAGGCGGTGGCAGCGCTCCGCCTCATCCATGTAATGCGTGGTGATGAGGATGGTGAGCCCGCCCGCGGCAAGCTGGTGGATTTGTTCCCAGAAATCGCGGCGCGCCTTGGGGTCAACCCCGGCGGTGGGTTCGTCGAGGAGGAGGAGCTGGGGATCGTGAATGAGACAGGCCGCGAGTGCGAGCCGCTGCTTCCAGCCCCCGGAGAGTTCGCCCGCGAGTTGCCGGTCGCGCCCGGCGAGACCGAGGCGCTCGATGCTTTTATCCACCGCTTCGCGCCGGTTCTTCATGTCGTAGATGCGGGCGACGAAATCGAGATTCTCGCGCACGCTCAGGTCGGTGTAGAAGCTGAACTGCTGCGTCATGTAGCCGACGTGCCGCTTGATCTCGCGACTCTGGGTGATGAAGTCGTAGCCGAGGCAGGTGCCGTGCCCTTCATCGGCCCGCAACAAGCCGCAGAGCATGCGGATGAAGGTCGTCTTGCCGCTGCCATTGGGCCCGAGGAAGCCGTAGATCTCCCCGGTGCGCACTTGCAGGCCGATGCGGTTCACCACCGTGCGGTCGCCGAAGCGCTTGGTCACACCCGCGACATCAATGGCCAGTTCCTCCTTCATCGCGCGGGCGGCGGCAGGTCCACATCCACCGGCTGGCCCGGATGCAGTTTGCGGGCGTCTTCGTCGGAGAAACGGATTTCCACCATGGTGACGAACTTGGAACGCAGCTCGCGGCTGTAGATAACCGGCGGCGCAAACTCCACCTGCGGCGAAATGTAGCGGATCTGCCCATTGAAAGGCGTGGGCACCCCATCCACATGCACCTGCACCGTGTCGCCGGGCTGGAGCCGCCCGACCAGCTCCTCCGGCACGAAGGCGCGCACTTTCAGATATTCCGGCGGGAGCAGCATCACCACCGGCTGCCCGGCCGCGACGTATTCACCCGGACGATAAAGGACGTCATAGACCAGCGAATCCTTTGGCGCTTCCTGCGATTTTTGATCCACGCTCCACTGGGCATTGCGGACGTTGGCCTGCTCCAGCTTCACCTCCTCCTCGGCGGCCGTCACCTGGTCCGCACGCGAACCCAGCCGCGCGGTCTGCAACTGCTGGAGCGCCTGCTCGACGGCGTGCTGATCCTGATCGCGCTGCGACTTCGCCGCGTCGAAATCCGAACGGGCCGCGGTGCCGCTCTCGAAGAGCTTCTTTATGCGCTCGTAGTTTTGCAGGGAAAGCTGCTGGGCGGCGCGGGCTTTTTTCAACTGGGCATCGAGCTGGGCCAGCTCGGTGGGGCGCTCGCCCTTTTGCGCGTCGGCCAGTTTGGCCATCGCCTCCCGCAAGCGACGCTGGGCGGCCTCGCGATTGGCCAGCTCGGAAGTGCGGTCGAGGCTCGAAGAGCAAATCACCCTGCTTGACCCGTTGCCCACGCTCCACCAGCAGTTTCTCCAATTGACCGCCGAACTGCGACGCCATGTAAAGATACTCGCCCTCGGTGTAGCCCTGCACGCGGTTGTCCGGCCCGCGATGGCAGCCGGAAAAGACCAGGACACCGATCACCGGAGACAGGAGGAACAATCTGGACAGCACGCGGATGGAGATCATTTTCGAAGCGAGGATGCCTTTGGTTTAACCTTTTCCCATGGGGAAACCAAGAGTGCATTTGCGAAGAAGATGCCCGCGATCATGCCCGCGAGTCGTTGAAATTAGCAGCACTTTGAGGATTGCTGTAGCGGCGGTCTGTGATCGCCGCGGGGGGCGAAGCGGCAATCAATGCGACGGTCACAGACCGCCGCTACAGCCATGGTTTCCGGCGTTCCTTCGGGACTTGCAGAACGTGAGGCAATGAACTAAGCCGGGAAAATCCCTTCCACGGGCGGCTGCGCCGTCGTGATAGACCGGTGCCTGCCCGGGGATTTCTGAGACCGACAGCAGCTTTTCGAGGTAACTTCCGTGTTTCGACATAGTTGGTGGTTTGACCTGCGTTTCGATTCCCTGTTTGTTTCCCTCGCGTCCACGATGGACGCACGCCGGTCTCTGGCATAAAACCAAGGGCACACCGGCTCAAGCTTGAAACCATATTTGCATTCGTGAAATCCAAACTCCTGCTTTTCGATATCGATGGAACCCTGCTCACCTCGCATGCGGGCAAGACCGCACTGAGCCTCGCGCTGAAAGATCGCTTCGGCTTCGACAACGATCTCAAGCACATCGAACTGGCCGGCCGCACGGATGCGGGAATCGCGCGCCAGATCTTCGCCGCGCACGGCATCGAGCCGACCCCGGAGAACCTGAGCAAATTTTACGACGGCTACCTGCACCACCTCTCCCGCCTGCTGCCGGAACATCCGGGCAGGGTTTTCGCAGGAGTGGTCGAACTGCTGGAAAAGCTGAAGCAGCACCCCGAGTTCGTGGTGGCGTTGCTCACCGGCAATCTTTCGCGCGGAGCGGAGATCAAGCTCACGCACTACGGGATTTGGCATTACTTTGAATTCGGCGCGTTTGCCGACGATCATCACGAGCGGAATCAGCTCGGGCCCTTTGCAATGGAGCGGGCGGAAAAGAAGCACGGCGTCGCCTTTGCCCCCAAGAATATCATCATCCTCGGCGATACCCCGCACGATATCGCGTGCGCCCGGGCGATCCATGCCAAGGCGCTCGCGGTGTGCACCGGGATTCACACGCGTGAGGAACTCGCGGCCTGCCATCCCGACGTGCTGCTCGACGATTTGACGGATACAGACGCGGTAATCGAAATCCTGCGGATGGCTTGATTACGCGTAGAAGCGCTCGGGCTCCATCAGCGGCTGCGGCAGGCAGATGCGATTCACGAGCGCTTCCCAGCTCTCGTGACCGCTGAGGATTTCGATTTCCACGCGGAGAAAATAGATGGGCCGCTCCAGATCGGGCACGCGGGGCAGGCGCACGCTATCCTTTTCCGTGGTGAGGATGGCGTCGAGATCACGGCGCAGACAGCGGGCGATGACGCTCTCGATTTCACGGTGACTAAACCGGTGGTGATCCGCGAAATGGCGGGCGTATTCGATCTTTGCGCCGAGCTTTTTCAGGGACGCCTCGAAGCTGCCCGGCTGGGCAATCCCGCTGAGCACGCCGATATGGCGACCCTTGAGCCAGTCGAGCGGCACCGTCTCCCCCGTGTAAACGTGCTCCAGATGCACCGGGCGATGGCGGCACTCGATGATCTCCGCCGTGCGATTGTACTGGCGGATGCGCTCGATGAGCCTCCGCATTGCCCTCGACGGGCGATTTGGTGATGAAGATGGTGCTGGCGCGGCGAAGATTCTCCGGCGGCTCGCGCAACGTCCCGCGCGGGAGCATGTATTCGTTGCCAAAAGGGGCCTGCGCATCCACGAGGCAGACCTCAAGCCGGTGCTTGAGTTTCAGATACTGCATGCCGTCGTCGAGAATGAGCGTGTCGCAGCCCATTTTCTCCACGGCATAGTGCGCGCTTGCGACGCGGTTCTTATCCACCAGCACGATCACGTTTTCCAGATTCACGGCGAGCATGTAGGGCTCATCGCCCGCCATGCGCGAATCGAGCAGGATCGCGCGCCCGTCGCTCACGATCCGCGGCTTGTATTCCGCCTTCCCTTTCAGGGCGGCCAGCCAGCGCTTCAGCAGTGGAAGCTTCTTGCTCTTGTAGCCACGGGTGAGAATGGCCACCCGCCGCCCACCCGCCTGCAAGGTGCGGGCAAACTTTTCCACCACCGGCGTTTTGCCGGTGCCGCCCACGGTAAGATTGCCGATGCTGATCACCAGCACGCCGGCCGTGCTCTCGCGGAAAATGCGCTTGCGAAACAGGGTCAGCCGCAAAGCCACGATGGCCGCGTAGAGATGTGACAAGGAATGAAGAAACGCGCGCAACATCGCGGCGCGATTGCCCCGGGCCCGGCCCATGATGACCTCGATGGCAAACTCTTCGAGCTGTTCCAGCCAGCGGCGCATGTGGAGAAGTTAAGAGTTAGAATTTAAAAATTAAAAGATCGTTTTGGCGGTGGAGCCGCAGAGGAATTTCTTAATTTTTAACCTCTAACTTTTAATTTGGATCCCTCCATTGTCCGCCTGAGTGATCACGGTGCGCGCGCCTTTTTGGCCACTGGCGGCGAGCATGGCCATTGCGACCTGCTGGGAGTTTTGCAGCGTCACACAGCAAATCGTGGAGCCGCTGCCACTGAGGAAACCACCCAAAGCACCCGCGCTTTCCCCGGCGGCAATCACGTCATTGAGGAACGGGATGAGCGGCAGGCGGTGGGGCTGGTGAAAATGGTCGGTAAAGGCCCCGCGCAGCTTTTCGTAATCCTGGGCGGCAAAGGCGGCGGTGATCCGGCAGGCATTGGCCGCACTGGCGACCGCCGCGAGCCGGTCGAGCTGCGCGGGCAGCACCCGGCGGGCATCCGGCGTTGCCACTTCGAAATCGGGAATGAGCAGGACGAACTCCAGCGCGAGCGAAACCGGGAAGCGCGAGATATTTTCCCCACCCGCCACGGTGAAGCCGCCAAAAGCCGCCGGGGCCGCATTGTCGGGATGCCCCTCCAGGCGCGCGCAGAGGCCGAAAAGCTGTTCCTTGCTGAGCGGGCTGCCGACGAGGGCATTGAGGCCGGAGAGGACGCCAAGCCGCACGGTCACACTACTGCCGAGCCCGCGCGACTGCGGCACCTCGCCCTCGATTGCCCAGTCAAAAGGAAAACGCCCGAGATCCGCCGCGGTGAAAAATGCCTCGGCCGCCTTTTCCACGATCGGCGGCAATTCCACCGGCTCCGCCACCCGCGAGACGGTCACCCGGTTCCCCAGCATAAGGGCCACGCCGAGGCAATCGTAGCCGGGCCCGAGATTGGCAGTGGTGGCGGGGACGTGGGTAGTGACGCGATCGGACATGGCGGCAATCTCGCCGGGAACGGGAGGGAGCGTCAAGCGCGGGTGAGAGCGCGTCCACTTGTCGCAATTCCGCGCTTGCCGTCCCTCTCGCACCTTCTACCATGCGCGCCATGTCACGTTTCGATGGTCGAATTCCCACCCAGTTGCGTCCCATTTCCTTCACGCCCGGCATTGCGCCGCATGCCACCGGCTCGGTGCTGGTGGCCTTTGGCGATACGCGGGTGATCTGCTCGGCGATGATCGAGGAAGGCGTGCCGCGCTGGATGAAGGAACAGCAGGTGACCGGGGGCTGGATCACGGCAGAATACTCGATGCTTCCCTACTCCACGCTGCAGCGGAAGCAGCGCGACAGTGCGAAGGGCAAGCTGGACGGGCGGAGCGTGGAAATTCAGCGCCTGATCGGTCGTTCCCTGCGCGCGGCGATTGATCTGGAAGCGCTGGGCGCCCGCACCCTGTGGATCGACTGCGATGTGCTCCAGGCCGATGGCGGGACGCGCACGGCCTCGATTACCGGCGGTTGCGTGGCGGCGGCCCTGGCCTGCAAAAAGCTGCTGGAGGAAAAGAAACTTACGAAATTCCCGATCAAGAAGCTCGTCGCCGCGGTGAGCGTGGGCGTGGTGAAGGACGAGGCGCTGCTGGATCTCAACTATGTCGAGGACAAGGACGCGGCGGTGGATTTCAATCTCGTGCTCACGGAGGATTTGCAGTTCGTGGAGATCCAGGGCTCTGGAGAAGAGTCCACCTTCTCGCAGGAGCAATTCGACGCCATGCTGGTGCTCGGCAAACAGGGCGTCGCCGAATTGATCGCGCTGCAGCGGGCCGCCATTGGCGAAATCCCGCAATAGGCAGGGGTGCGTTCATCTCGCGGTGCCCGGTTTTCGGGGTAAATATTCCCGGCGGCGGCCTGTATCTATTTCCTTGGTGTCTTGGTGCCTTGGTGGTTAATCTCCGGCCCTCATGAAAAAAGCCCTCATTACAGGTATCACGGGACAGGATGGCAGCTACTTGGCGGATTTGCTGCTGGAAAAAGGCTACGAAGTCCACGGCGTGATCCGACGGGCCAGCACGTTCAACACGTCGCGCATCGATCACCTTTACCAGGACCCGCACGTCAACGGCGTACGCCTCTTCCTCCACTATGGCGACCTCTCGGACTCGCTGAACCTCACCCGCCTGATCGACCGGATCGGGCCGGATGAAATCTACCACCTCGGCGCGCAGAGCCATGTGCGCGTGAGCTTCGATATTCCCGAAAACACCGGCGACGTGACCGCGCTGGGCACGATCCGCATCCTCGAAGCGATCCGCGAATCGAAGGTGCCCGCCCGTTTCTACCAGGCCTCCTCCTCGGAAATGTATGGCAAGGTGCAGGCGGTGCCGCAGACAGAGACGACCCCTTTCTGGCCACGCTCGCCGTATGCGGTGGCCAAGGTCTATGGCTACTGGGCCACGGTGAACTATCGCGAAAGCTACGGCATGTATGCCTGCAATGGCATCCTCTTCAACCATGAGAGCCCGCGCCGCGGCGAAACCTTCGTCACCCGCAAGATCACCCGCGCGGTGGCGGCGATTCGCCTGGGCAAGCAGGAGTCGCTTTTCCTCGGCAACATGGACGCGAAGCGCGACTGGGGTTACGCCCCGGAATACGTGGAAGGCATGTGGCGCATGCTCCAGCAGGAATGTGGCGACGACTACGTGCTGGCCACCAACGAGACGCATACCGTCCGCGAGTTTGTCGAAGCCGCCTTCAGCCACGTGGGGCTGGATTGGAAGAAGTATGTGAAGCACGACGCCCGCTACGAGCGCCCGGCCGAGGTGGATTTGCTGATCGGCGACTATGCCAAGGCGAAGGAACAGCTCGGCTGGGAGCCGAAGACCAAATTCGCCGATCTGGTGCGGATCATGGTCGAGGCCGACCTTGCCGCGCTCAGCAAATAAATCCAATTCAGAGGAGCCAGCGAAATAGGCGAAAGAAACGAAAGGGGTTCTGCTTTTCGTTTCTTTCGGGTGTTTCGCTGGCAACCAGCCCGTCCACCCAGGGGCGTCGGGCCAAAAATCAGAGGTAAAAAAAGCGCTTGACCCCCCTACAGAGGTGCGCCACTTTACCGGCCCAACTTTTTAGGAGACGCATTATGTCGAAAATTTGCAGCATCACCAACGCACGCCCGTCGAAGGGGCACAAGATTCACCGTCGCGGTCTCGCGAAGAAAAAGGGTGGCATCGGCCAGCACGTCACGGCCAATACGCCCCGCACTTTCGAGCCCAACCTGAAGACCCGTCGCATTTTCGTCCCCGAGTTGGACAAGCACGTGACGGTCAAGCTGACGGCCCGCGCAATTAAAACCGTGACGAAGAACGGTGCGTATGCCACGCTCAAGGCTGCTGGCGTAATCTAATCGCGCTTCGCAGTCCCCCTGCGACCCCCGAAGATTAGGCCATTCACCTACTCAGAACATCCAAACCCTTAGCACTAACCGAAAGGAAACCCACATGTCCTTCAGCGTAAACAGCCAGAAATCTGGAAAGACCTACTTCCTCCATCAGCGCCATCAGAAACTTAAAGGCGGCCAGGAAGTCACCCTTTACTACTTTGCCTCCACTGCAGGTGAAGGTGCCATCGATGCGGTGCCCACGGGCTACGAGGTGTCTGAAAACTCGAAGACCGGCCTGCCCCTTCTGAAGAAGAAGAAGAAGTAAGCGCCGTCGTTTACGCCCTATTTTCTACTGGCGATTCGGGAAACTGGATCGCCAGTTTTGTTTTCCACCCGCTCTGATCGCTCCCGCGATGACACTCTTTCCCGGGAGTTTTTGCGACTCATTCGCCTCTTTTGTGCGAAGCTTTTCGACCAACCCGACGACTTACTGATCATGACCGACGCCCGCAAGCCCATCCCGGCCAGCATTCTCACCGGCTTCCTCGGAGCCGGCAAAACCACGCTGCTCAACTACATCCTCAAGGAAAAGCACGGCTACAAATTCGCCGTGATCGTGAATGAGATCGGCGCGATCGACATCGACACCCAGCTCGTGGATCGCCAGGACGAGGAAATCGTCTCCCTGAGCAACGGCTGCGTGTGCTGCACCATCCGCAAGGACCTCATCCGCGGCGTGCAGAATCTTCTGAAGCGCGGCGGTTTCGACTACCTGCTCATCGAGACCACCGGCATCGCCGATCCCGGCCCGGTGGCCCAGACGTTCCTGAACATCCCGCAGCTCCAGCAACTGGTGCGGCTCGATTCCATCATCACCGTGGTCGATGCCGAGCAGATCGCCAGGCAGCTCAAGGAAACCGAGACCGTCGGCGAACAGATCGCGATGGGCGACTTCCTGCTCCTGAACAAGACCGACCTCGTGGACGAGAGCGCGCTGGCCAGCACCGAGCAGCAACTGCGAGCGCTCAACCCCCATGCCCGGATCTTCCGCACCAACCAGTCGCAGGTAAACCTGCAGGAGCTGCTGGATATGCACGCCTTCGACCTGGATAAGAAACTGGCGCTCGATCCCAAGTTTCTCGACGAATTCGACAAGGGCGCGCACACCGGCATCGTCTCGCACGCCTTTACCTTTGAGAAGCCCTTCATCATCGAGAACTTCGAGGCGCTCGTGCAGAAGCTCAGCGAAACGGAGAAAATCTATCGCTCCAAAGGGTTCCTCTCCATCTCCGGCAATCCCCGCCGGGCGGTTTTCCATGGGGTGAACAACCGGTTCACCATCTATTGGGACCGCCTCTGGGACAAAGCGGAAACCCGCCAGAGCCAGCTCGTCTTCATCGGCAAAGACCTCGACGCCGCCCGCCTCCGGACCCAGCTCAAGAAGTGCCTCGCCTGATCCGAAAGCAGCGGATTATCCATTGATAAAAAAACTCCGCTCCCCGGCGGCTTTACGCCGCTGCGCGAGGTTATTACCGGCGTGTAATATTTTCGCGGATTCCCCGGTTTTTTAAGCGGACAATGCGGGCGGGATGCCATTAGCATGCGCGGCTTATGCACGAATTGTTACATGACATCGCGCTGTGCATTGTGGCGGCTTGGGCATTGGGCGTCATCGCGCAGTTTTTTAAGCAGCCGGTCATTCTCGCTTATCTGGTCGGCGGCTTTGCCCTGGGGCCTGCCGGCTTCGGCTGGATCACTTCCACGGAAAGCATCGGCGCGATCTCCGAGCTTGGGTTGATTTTCCTGCTCTTTATGATCGGCCTCGAAATCGATCTGAAGAAAATCATGAGCGCGGGGAAGCCGATTCTCTTCAGCGCGCTCTCGCAAATTCTGGGCGGGTGTCTGCTGGGCGTACTGTTTTTCAAGCTCATCGGTTTCCCGCTCGGCGGTGGCAAGTGGGATGCGCTTTACCTCGGCGTGGCGGCCGCGCTCAGCAGCACCGTCATCATCGTGAAAGTGCTCTACGACAAGCGGGAGCTGGATACGCTACCGGGGCGCGTCACGCTGGGCCTGCTGGTGTTGCAGGACTTGTTCGTCATTCTCTTCCTCGCCGTCCAGCCCAGCCTGGACAATCTGCAAATCGGCCAGTTGCTGATGTCCTTTGCGCATGTGGCGATCCTGCTCACGGTGGCCTTGCTGATCAGCCGGTTTGTATTGCCCCACCTGTTTCGCAGCATTGCCCGCCTGCCCGAGTTGGTGCTGGTCGGCGCGATTGCCTGGTGCTTCCTGGTCGGTGAACTGGCCGCACGGCTGGAGCTCTCCCGGGAAATGGGCGCCCTCATTGCCGGCGTCTCCATCTCCACCTTTCCCTACGCGCTCGACGTGACCGCCAAGGTCACCAGTCTGCGGGATTTCTTCGTTACGCTCTTCTTCGTCGGCCTTGGGATGACCATTCCGATGCCTACGGGCGGCTTGATCATTGGCGCGGTGATCTTCGCCCTCTTCACCGTGGTCAGCCGTTTCCTGACCACTTTCACCCCGCTTTACCTGCTCAAGCAGGGGATCCGGGCCAGCTTCCTGCCTTCGCTCAATCTCTGCCAGATCAGCGAATTTTCGCTGGTCGTGCTCTCGCTGGGCATCGCCAAGAAACACATCAGCGAAAGTTCGCAGGGGGCGGTCTCCTTTGCCTTCGTGCTGCTGGCCACGCTCAGCGTGCTCGCCATCATGCAGTCGAACAAACTTTCGCGGGCGGTAATTCCCATCGCCCGCCGTTGCGGCCTGCGCGATTTGAATGACACGGAATCCCCGACTTCCGAAGCCGGAGCCGCTGAGCACGGCCATGGCCACGGCTCGGGCGGGGCGATCCTGGTCCTGGGCTTCTTCCGCACCGCCAGCTCGCTGCTGGAGGAAATCGTCCGCGGCAAGAAACAGTCGCTGCTCAGAGGAGCTCGCGGTGGTGGACTTCAACCCCGTCGTCTTCCAAAACCTGCGCGCGCGCGGAGTGAGGGTTATTTACGGCGACATCAGCCAGCGCGAGACTCTCATGCACGCCGGCGTCGCGCAGGCAAAGATCATCCTCTGCACCATTCCGAATGCGCTGCTCAAAGGCACGACCAACGAGCGCTTCGTGAAACAATTGCGCGAGCTGAACCCGACCGCCAGGATCATCGTCACCGCCGACGTCCTCGCCGAAGCCCCCGCCCTTTACGAGGCTGGCGCCAATTACCTGAGCCTCCCGCGTCTCGACGAAGCGATCGACCTCTGCGACGCCCTGGAAGCCGCCATGGCCGGGTTGCTCGACGAGAAGAAGGCCAAGGTGGATGCGCTGCTGGCCGGGCACCGGCTCCGCGTTCGCCAGCTTTCGGAGGCGCGGGCCGGGCACTTGAGCGGAAAAAGCCCGGCCTTCCGGGGCCTGACCGGGTGTTACCGGTCGTGGCCGCGCACCGTGTGCAAAGTCACGTCCCGCGGCCTCCAGCCCGGGGGAGGCCGTACGCGACGGCCGGACACGCGACCTTCCGACAATCGGCCCCTTTCCGTTCCTCTTTCCATGCGGCCGCCCCAGCGGCGCGAAAGGACCTTCCCATGATCGATGTGGGCATCGTCGGCGGCACCGGCTACACGGGCGTGGAACTGCTGCGCCTGCTGGCCCGCCATCCCCAGGCACGGCTGCGGGCGATCACCTCGCGCAAGGAAGCCGGCATGCCGGTCAGCCGAGAATGTATCCGACCTGCGCGGCTACGTCGACCTGGCCTTCACGACGCCGGACGACGCGAAGCTGAAGGACTGCCAGGTGGTGTTCTTCGCCACCCCGCACGGCGTGGCGATGAGCCAGGCGCGCGAGCTGGTGGACGCCGGCGTGAAGGTCATCGACCTGGCGGCGGACTTCCGCCTGAAGGACGTCGCCGAGTTCGAGCGCTGGTACGGCATGCCCCACGCCTGCCCGGACCTGCTGGCCGAATCCGTCTACGGCCTGCCCGAGCTCAACCGCGAGGCCATCCGCAAGGCGCGCATCGTCGGCAACCCCGGCTGCTATCCCACCTCCGTGCAACTGGGCTATGCGCCGCTGCTGGACCAGGGCCTGATCGAGTCCGGCCACCTGATCGCCAACTGCGCCTCCGGCACCTCGGGTGCCGGCCGCAAGGCCGAGGTCCACACCCTGCTGTCCGAGGCCAGCGACAACTTCAAGGCCTATGGTGTCAAGGGCCACCGCCACGGTCCCGAGATCAACGAGCAACTGCGCCGCATCGCCCGCGTGCCGGACTCGCGCCGCAACGAGGTGAGCTGCCTGTTCGTGCCGCACCTGCTGCCCATCGTGCGTGGCATCCACTCCACGCTGTACGCCCGCCTGAACAGCGCCGGCCAGGACGCCGACCTGCAGGCCGTCTTCGAGGCCTTCTACCGCGGCGAACGCTTCGTCGACGTGCTGCCCGCCGGCTCCGCGCCGGAGACGCGCAGCGTGCGCGCCAGCAACACCGTGCGCATCGCCGTGCACAAGCCGCTGCCCGATACCGTGATGGTGCTGGTGGTGGAGGACAACCTGACCAAGGGCGCTTCCGGCCAGGCGGTGCAGAACATGAACCTGCTCTTCGGTCTCGAGGAGTCCCTGGGGCTGGATCTGGTCCCCGTGCTGCCCTGAAGGCCGGCCGCACCCGATGCGCTGGAAGCTGATCCGCCGCCGCCTGTCCGTCAGCGCACCGCGCATGATCGTGCGCAGCCACCTGCCCTGGCCGCTGCGCTGGGCGGTGGTGGCACTGATGCTGGGCTTCTCGGCCGCGCTGGCGCTGTGGGCCTTCGAGGTCGGCCGCAACCTCGCCGGCCTGGGCCCGCGCAACAGCGAACTCAGCAGCGAGGCCGCCCGCCTGCGCGAAGAGGTCGCCCAACTGCGCGAGGAGCGCGAAAAGGCGCAGTCCATCGCCAACACCGCGGACAGCCTGCTGAAGGCCGAGCGTGCCGCCCAGGAGCGGCTGGCGGACCAGGTGCGCACGCTGGAGACCGAGAACCTCGCGCTCAAGGGCGACCTCGGTTTCTTCGAGCGCCTGCTGCCCACCGGCTCCCACGACGGCCTGGCCGTGCGCGCTCTGCAGGCCCAGGTGCCGCAGGCCGGCCAGCTGCGCTTCCAGCTGCTGGTGATGCAAGGCGGTCGCAACCCGACCGAGTTCAGCGGGCGCTACGAAGTGAGCGTCAGCGGCTCGATGGACAACAAACCGTGGACTTTTGCCGTGCCGAGCAACGGCAATCACAGCTTGCAATTCAAGCAATACCAGCGGGTGGAGGGTGTGATTCAATATCCCGTACAGGCGGCGGTACGCCAGGTGCAGGTCCGGGTTCTGGACGCATCGGGCAGCGTCCGCGCCACACAGCAGGCCACGCTCTAGGCGCCTGCGCAGATCCACGAAGTTCCCACCCGAGGAGACGACCCATGTTCGGCATCAAGCGCCAGCCCGCCATCCACACGCTGATCGGTGAAGGCACCACGCTGCGCGGCGAGGTCCGCTTCACCGACGGGTTGCGCATCGACGGCGAGGTCGAGGGCGACGTGATCGCCGCCGGCGACGGCCGCAGCATCCTTGTCATCTCCGAGAAAGCCAGGGTGACGGGCAGGGTCCGCGCCGGGCATGTCATCATCAACGGCACCGTCAGCGGGCCCGTGACGGCCGAAGACTTGCTTGAGCTTCAGCCCAAGGCCCGCATCAACGGTGACGTCAAATACCACGCCCTGGAAATGCACCAGGGCGCCGTGATCGACGGCGAGCTCCATCCCTTGAATGCGGAAGAGAAGCCCTCATTGAAACTGGCAGCCACCAATACCGCTGCCTCCTGAATCGAATCCAGCCAGCTACGGAGTTCCACATGACCGCCACCGCCCTCTCCCCCGCCGCCCCCCAGGCCGACATCCCGCCGCCGCCCATCGTCTTCACCGACGCGGCCGCCGGCAAGGTGCGTGAGCTGGTCGACGAGGAAGGCAACCCGGACCTGAAGCTGCGCGTCTTCGTGCAGGGCGGCGGCTGCTCCGGCTTCCAGTACGGCTTCACCTTCGACGAGATCGTCAACGAGGACGACACGACGATGGAGAAGAACGGCGTGATGCTGCTGATCGACGCGATGAGCCTGCAGTACCTGATCGGCGCCGAGATCGACTACAAGGACGACCTGCAGGGCGCCCAGTTCGTGATCAAGAACCCGAACGCGTCGACCACCTGCGGCTGCGGCTCCAGCTTCTCGGTCTGATCCCCCCGCGCCCGGATCGCACAAGGCCGCCTTCGGGCGGCTTTTTCGTTCCTGGCCTCAGGCCGGATAGCAGGCGCCCAGCACGCGCGGGCCGGCGGCGCCGGTGGTGCCCGGCAGGTTGCCTGTGCGGCCCAGCACGTGGGCGCGGGCCAGCCAGGCGAAGGCAGCGGCCTCGACCTGCATGGGCGGCAGGCCGCGGCGGTCCGAGGTCAGCACCTGCATCTCCGGCAGCAGGCGCTGCAGCCGCTGCAGCAGGCTGAGGTTGAAGGCGCCACCGCCGCACACCAGCAGCTCCTGCGCCTCGCCCGCATGGTCCTGCACGGCCTGGGCGCTGGTGCGGGCGGTCAGCTCGCACAGCGTGGCCTGCACGTCCTCGGCGGGGGCGGTGGGCAGGCGGTCCAGGCGGGTGCGCAGCCATTCGCCGTGGAAGAGGTCGCGTCCGGTGCTCTTGGGTGCGGGCAGGCGGAAATAGGGTTCGGCCAGGCAGGCAGCCAGCAGCGGTTCGATCACCTGGCCGCTGGAGGCGAAGGCGCCGCCGGCGTCGAAGGGGCGTCCCAGGTGCTGGGCGCACCACAGGTCCATCAGGATGTTGCCCGGGCCGCAGTCGAAGCCCCAGGCCGGCTGGCCGGTGCCTGCGGGCGGCACCACGGTCAGGTTGGCGATGCCGCCGACGTTGAGCACGGCTACCGGCGCCTGGATCGCGGCGAAGACTTCCTGGTGGAAGGCTGGCACCAGCGGTGCGCCCTGCCCCTTGGCGGCGACGTCGCGGCTGCGGAAGTCGGCGATCACCGGGATGCCGGTGCGTTCGGCCAGCAGGGCCGGGGCATTGAGCTGCAGCGTGTAGCCGGTGCCATCGAACTCGCCGGGGCGATGGCGCACGGTCTGGCCGTGGGCGCCGATGGCGCGCACGGCGCCGGCGGCACACCGGCCTGCGCCAGCACGGCCTGCACGGTGTCCGCATAGGTCTCGGCCAGGCGGTTGGCGGCCAGGGCGGCGCGGTGCAACTCGTTGTCGCCGGGGAGTGTTCAGGGCCAGCAGCTCGGTCGCCAGGTCGATGTCGAAGCGCTGCCAGTGATGCCCCAGCACCTGCAGGCGGCGGTCGTCGAAGGCACAGAGCACGCCATCCACGCCGTCCAGCGAGGTGCCGGACATCAGGCCGAGGTAGAGCTCGCCGCGGGGCGAGGAGTCTGGGCTGGTCATGCGCACGAGGTTAGCAGGGCCCGCACGGTGCAGCCAAAGAAAAAGGCCCGCTGACGCGGGCCTCGGTGCGGGAGGGCGAGGGCCTCATTCCACCCGCATGTTCATCGCCGTCGAGGTGGTGGCGGCCTGCAGCTGCAGGCGGCTGGCGGTGGCCACTTCCTTGAAGCGCGCGAGGGCGGCCGGCGTCAGCGCGGCGGCTTCGGAGGCGCGGGCGATGGTCATCGGGTCGATCTGCTGGCCGTCCTTGCGGAACTCGAAGTGCAGGTGCGGGCCGGTGGCCCAGCCGGTGGCGCCGACCGCGCCGATGCCCTGGCCCTGCTCCACGCGCTGGCCGCGCTTGACGTCGATGCGGCTGAGGTGGGCGTAGACGGTCATGCGGCTGCCATCGTGGCGGATGTGGATCACGTTGCCGTAGCCGTTCTGCCAGCCGGCGAACTCGACCGTGCCGTCGCCGACCACGCGCACCGGCGTGCCGGTGGGTGCGCCCAGGTCCACGCCCAGGTGGGCGCGCCAGGTCTTCAGCACCGGGTGGAAGCGCATCGCGAAGCCGGAGGTCACGCGCGAGAAGGCCAGCGGGCTGGCCAGGAACATGCGCGTCTTGCTGCGGCCGGTGGAGTCGAAATAGGCGCCTTTGCGACCCGGCTCCTGGAACCAGATGGCCTCGTGGGTCTTGCCGCCATTGATGAAGCGGGCAGCCAGCACGCGCCCGGCGGCCTGGTTCCAGGCGACGGGTTCGCCGTCGGCCGTGGGGGCCTCGTAGGCGACGGTGAAGCTGTCGCCGCGGCGCAGCTCACGGCGGAAATCGATGTCGGTGCCGAAGATCTCGGCCATCTGCGCGGTCACGCCATCGGGGATGGCGGCATCGTCGGCGGCGGCGAACAGCGAGCTGTGGATGGTGCCGGAGCCGATGCGGGTCTGCACTTCCAGCGCGGCGACCTCGGTGTGGGCGCGCAGGCCCAGGGCGTCACGCTCGATCGTCAGGCGGGTGAAGTGGCTCTCGCGCTGGCTGGCATCCTCGGCCGGATAGCGGGCGACCAGGCGCACCAGGCGGCCGTCGGTGGCCACGGCCTGCATCATCTTGCCGGCGCGGCCCTCCAGGATGCGGCGGGCGACGGGATCGCGGCGCAGGAAAGCGGCGACCTCGGGATCGTCCACGCCCAGGCGCTTGAGCAGGCTGTCGGCGGTGTCGGTGGAGCGGGTCAGGTCGCTGCGCCACAGCTGCAGGGCCGACAGGTCCAGCGCCTCCAGCTGGTGATCCAGCTGCGGCAGGGGGATGGATTCGTTGACCGTCTGCTGCAGCGGCAGGACCTGCTCGAGCGAGCCGGCCAGCGGCGCGACGCCGAAGGCGGCCACGGTGGCGCCGGCCAGCAGGGTGGCGACGGCGGCAGCCAGGCGGCGCGGGTGACGGGAGACGGCGGAGGAGGCGCTGCGGGCAGCACGCTCGAAGGACTGGAGCAAGGAGACCAAACGCCTATCCTTGTTCTGTAACGAAGAGCCGGCACCTCGCTCATCCGCAAGTCGTTCGACCTGGGGAGCCTGGGTGTGCTGGCTGGTTTGGCGGGGGTCCGCGGGCGGGCTACCTACAATCCGGGCCTCGCGACCTTCGCTGGGAGCGTCCGGTGCCGTGCTGCAGAGCCTGGCAAATGGCCGCTTCGAAGTGCTGCGCAGTATATCGATGCGTCTTGCACGATCTGCCGCCAAATTGACCCGATTTACACCCATGTCTCAGACTTCCGCGCCGCCCGCTGGGGCGACTCTTGCCAACGTGCTGCCAAATTCCTCGAACGAGCAGGAAAAATGGCCGATCACCGACGAAGTGCGTGCATCGTTGGCGATCACGCTGCGCGGTTGCGATGAGCTGCTGCCTCAGGCCGACTGGGAGCGGAAACTCGCCCGGTCGCAGGCGACCGGCAAGCCCTTGCGCATCAAGCTCGGGCTGGATCCGACGGCGCCGGATATCCACCTGGGCCATACCGTGGTGCTCAACAAGCTGCGGCAGCTACAGGACATCGGACACCAAGTGATTTTCTTGATCGGCGACTTCACGTCGATGATCGGCGACCCGTCCGGGCGTAACAGCACCCGCCCTCCGCTGACCAAGGAGCAGATCGCCGTCAACGCCGAGACCTATTACCGGCAAGCCGCGCTAGTGCTTGACGAGTCGAAAACCGAGGTCCGCTACAACTCGGAATGGTGTGACGCATTGGGCGCACGCGGGATGATCGAGCTGTCCTCGCGCTACACCGTCGCCCGCATGCTCGAGCGCGATGATTTCACCAAGCGTTACAAGGGTGGCGTGCCGATCTCCGTGCACGAATTCCTCTACCCGCTGATGCAGGGCTACGACTCGGTGGCGCTGAAGAGCGACCTGGAGCTCGGCGGCACCGACCAGAAGTTCAACCTGCTGATGGGCCGCCACCTGCAGGCCGAGTACGGCCAGGAGCCGCAATGCATCCTGACCATGCCGCTGCTCGTGGGCCTGGACGGCGTCGAGAAGATGTCCAAGTCCAAGAACAACTACATCGGCATCAGCGAGGCGCCGGCCCAGATGTTCGGCAAGCTGATGAGCATCTCGGACGATCTGATGTGGACCTACTTCGAGCTGCTGAGCTTCCGCTCGCTGGAAGACATCGCGAAGCTGAAGGCCGAGTGCGCAGGCGGCCGCAACCCGCGTGATGCCAAGGTGATGCTGGGCCAGGAGATCGTCGCCCGCTTCCACGGCACTCAGGCGGCGGAGGAGGCGCTGGCCGACTTCAACAACCGCGCCAAGGGCGGCGTGCCCGATGACATCCCCGAAGCCAGCCTGAGCGGCGCGCCGCTGGGTATCGCCGCGCTGCTGAAGCAGGCCGGCCTGGTGCCCTCGACCACCGAGGGCAACCGCATGATCGAGCAGGGCGGCGTGCGCGTGGACGGCGTGGTGGTCTCGGACAAGGGCCTGAAAATCGAGGCCGGCATCTACGTCGTGCAGGTCGGCAAGCGCAAGTTCGCCCGTGTGACGCTGGGCTGATCAGGGCGCGGCCGGGCGCGAGGGCGGCGCGGCGGGTTCCAGCCGCAGCGAGGCACGGAAGCCGCCCCTGCCGGGGCGCAGCGGCGACTCCAGCTCCAGCGACCCGCCGCTTTGCTGGGCCACGGCATCGACGATGGACAGGCCCAGCCCGTGGCCTTCGGCCTTGGAGCTGCCGCGCTGGAAGGGCTGGCGCAGGCGCGCCAGCGCGTCGGCGTCGACGCCCTCGCCTTCGTCCTCCACCGAGACCACGCCGAAGGGTTCGACGCGCACCGTGACCGGCGAGCCGCCCGAGTGGCGCAGCGCGTTCTCCACCAGGTTGCGCAGGGCGATGCCCAGCGCGTCCACATCCCCCATGGCCCAGGACGGCGCCTCGGCCGTCTCCAGCACCAGCCGGGCCTGTTCACCCGGTGCGTTGAAGTCACGCACCACCATGCGGGCCAGCATCCCCAGGTCCACCGGATCCCGTGCCAGGCCGAGGCCGGACTCCACGCGCGAGAGCTGCATCAGCTTGGCCGTCAGGTGGATCAGCTGGTCCAGCCGCCGCAGCAGCACCGCCACACGCTCGTAGGCCGGCGTGCCGGCGGGCATGTCGGGCAGCAGCAGCTGGGCCTGTGCGCGGGCCGCGGCCAGCGGCGTACGCAGCTCGTGCGCGCTGTTGGCGGCCAGGGTCTTCTCGGCGCTCATCATCAGAGAGACGCGGCCCAGCAGCTCGTTGATGGTGGTCACCAGGGCCAGCAGCTCGTGCGGCACGTCCTCGGTGGGCAGGGCGTCGAGCTGGTGTGCCGGCCGCGTGGCCAGCGCCCGGCGCAACTGCTCCAGGCTGTCGAAGCCCCGGCTGAGCGTGTAGGAGACCACCAGCGTGGCCACCGGCAGCAGCAGCAGCAAGGGCAGCAGCAGCGCCTGCACGGCCGTGAACATCGCCTGGTGGCGCGCCTGGAAGGGTTCCATCGCCAGCGCGAAGTGCTGGCCGTCGGCCGCCGGCCGCACGGCCACGCGCATCAGGCCCTCGGTGCGCACGCCGGGGCGGCGCCAGTCGGCGTGGGTGACGGCGGGGGCATCCTTGGATCGCCACAGCACGTTGCCGTCGACGTCCACGTACTGGAACTGCACCGGCGAGGCCAGCTCCAGCGTGCCCAGCGTGTTGCCGGCCGAAGGGCCGGGCAGGCTGGCGATGCGCTCGGCCACCTGGACCAGCGAATCGTCCATCACATCGTTGATCTGGTTCCAGACGGCCGCCACCGCGATCGACACGCCGGCCACCCACAGGAAGGCCAGCGGCAGCAGCAACTGGTAGCGCAGGCGCTTTTCCAGGCTCCAGTGGCCGCTGGCTGCGGACTCGCCCGGATAGTCGATCATCAGGTCTCGAAGCGGTAGCCCAGGCCGCGGTGGGTGCTGATGCGTTCGGCGCCCAGCTTGCGGCGCAGGCGGCTGATGATGACCTCCAGCGAATTGCTCTCGGCCTCGTCATGCCCCTGCGGGTGCGCGGCGGCCAGCAGGTCGTTGCGGCTCCAGATGCGGCCGGCCTGGCTGGTCAGGCAGCGCAGCAGCGTCCACTCCATCGCGGTCAGGGACAGCACCTCGCTGCCGCGCCAGGCCGACTTGGCCTCGAAGTCCAGCACCAGGTCACCGCTGCGCAAGGCGCCGGGCGAGACCGCGCCGCTGCGCCGGGCCACGGCGTCGATGCGGGCCAGCAGCTCGTCGAGGTCGAAGGGCTTGACCAGGTAGTCGTCGGCGCCGGCCTGCAGGCCGCGGATGCGGTCGCTGACCTGGTCCTGGGCGGTCAGCACGATCACCGGCCGCGTATCGCCGCGGGCGCGCATCGCGCGCAGCACGTCCAGCGCGTCGCCGTCGGGCAGGCGCAGGTCGAACAGGCACAGCGCGGTGCGCTTGTCGGCCAGGGCCTTGTTGGCCTGTTCGCACAGCTTCATCCAGTTGACGTGGTGCTGGTGTGCCTCCAGGTGGTCGCACACGGCCTGGCCCAGGTCGATGTCGTCTTCTAACAGCAGGATGTCCATCATCGGTCGCAGGTTCCCGGCGGCATGAGGAACATGCGCTGCCGCCCGCGCAACCGCGAAGTATCGGTCCTGCGCCGGACCCGGCGTCCGCGGGCAAGTGCGGGGACGGCCTCGACGGCGACAATTGCGCAAGATCTACAAACCACGGGGATGAAGAAGCATGACACGTATCGCAGACATGCTGGAGCAGATGCAGCAGGCCGGGATGCCGTTCGAGCGCCGCTCGCCGGCCACCGACACCGAAGTCGCGGCGCTGCAGGCCACCGCCGGCGGCGACCTGCCGGCGGGACTATGTCGAGTTCCTCAAGACCTACGGCGCCTTGCGGGCCGGCCGCTGCAGGTCGTGTTCGGCAACGGCCCGCAGGGGCTCTCGGTCGCGGCAGCGGCGTCGGAGGTCGAGCAGGAGTTCGGCGTCTGGGGCCGCGAACATCGCCAGCGTGACGCCGGTGCTGGCCAAGACCAACCATTTCCCCCGAGGAGTGCCTGGTCCTCGATGCGGCGGGCTGCATGCAGTCCTTCTATCGCGGCGAGCTCGATCCGCTCAAGCCCAGCTTCGAGAAGAAGGCCGTGGCCTGGCTGGCCTACGAGCTCGAGCAGCATCTGGAGGAGGCGCGCGCGAAGGACCTGCGCGAGCAGGTGATGGCGGCGATCCGCGGCCAGGTGCCGCACCACCTGCACACCGACGAGGGCGAGGGCGGCAGCTTCGTCCTCCGTCGTCCCGGTGGCGGCGGCCTCATCGAGATCCGCTTCGGCAACGGCAGTGAGTACAGGTACAAGACACCAGGCATCTTCGTGCACTGGACGGAGCTGCCTTCGAAGAGTCCCGAAGCGATGAACATCTTCAACCGCCGGGCCCGCTTCGTGCGCGGCTGCATCCAGGACGGCCGCGACCGCTATCGCGGCCTGCTGCCTGCCGATGCGTCGTGCGCGCAGGTGCTGGTCAGTGCACTGGCGCACGATCCGCCGGCTTGCCGAACGCGATCGAGGTCAGCGCCGGGCCAACGCTGGACGAGATCGCCGCCGCGCTGCCGCCCTCGCCCGTCACGCCCGAGCAGAACCTGCTGCTGGCCGTCCTCGGCCGGGACGGCAAACCGCCCGAGTTCGAGCGTGAAGGCGACGTGCTCCTGCTCAGCACGCCGAGCCTGGCGGACGCCTCCGTGGAATACGCCGTGCGCATCCGCGCAGCCGGACAAGGGCTGGTGGAAGTGAGCCACGTCCTCGCCGCCGCGCTGGACTGGCCGCAGATCAACGCGATCAACGGTGCGCCGGTAAACGACGGCGACCCCAACCGGGACGACGAGTCGATGCTGCGGTGCAGTCGACAACGTGCGCGTCGACCGTCCTGTCGTCATGACCACCCTGTCCGGCCTGGCGAACGGGGCCTACCTGCACGACCTCACCAGCCTGATCCGCCTGGCCGACCAGGGCCGGGCGGCATAGCCTGCCGGGGACAGATCCGACCGATGTCCGTGCAACGCTGGCTCCACCTCTCCATCGCCGCTGCGCTGGCCACGATCGGCCTGAAGACCCTGGCCTGGTGGCTGACCGGCTCCATCGGCCTGTTGTCCGATGCGATGGAGTCCTTCGTCAACCTGGCCGCCGCCGTCTTCGCGCTGTGGATGGTGACGGTGGCCCAGGCGCCGCCGGACGACGAGCATCCCTACGGCCACGGCAAGGCCCAGTACTTCTCCAGCGGCTTCGAGGCGCTGCTCATCCTGGGCGACAATCCGGGGCATCGCCTGGGCGGCCGTGCAGCGCTTCGCCCAGCCCCAGCCCATCGACGCGCCGGTCCTCGGCGTGGCGCTGTCCATGGTCAGCTCGGTGATCAACGGCGGGGTGGCCTGGATGCTGATGCGGGCCTCGCGCGAGCATCACTCCATCGCGCTGGAGGCCGATGCCCGCCACCTCTACACGGACGTCTGGACCTCCATCGGCGTGGCAGTGGGCGTCTTCCTCGTGCAGGCCACCGGCTGGCTGTGGCTGGATCCGCTGCTGGCGCTGGGCGTGGCGGCCAACATCACGCGCGAGGCCTGGAGCCTGCTGCGCCGCTCGGTGGACGGGCTGATGGACCGCGGGCTGGAGCCTGCCGAGCTGGCCGCCATCGACGCCACGCTGCAGCGCCTGGCCGCCGAGGCGCAGGGCGCGGTGCGCCTCGACCACGTGCGCAGCCGGCGCGCGGCCCAGGACAAGTTCTGCCAGCTGCACATGCATGTGCCGGGCCGCTGGAGCCTGGCACGGGCGGCGGCGCAGCGCGCGGTGGTCGAGCGCGCGCTGGTCGATGCGGTGGCGCGGCCTGCGCGTGACGATCGAGCTGCTGGCCGACGTCGAGGCGCTGAATGCGGAAGCTGCTGCCGCAGGCCGACGCGGAGTGAGTCTCAGATGGAGACAGCCTCGCGCACGCCGTCGGCCTCCATGTCCGCGCCGCGGCCGCGCTTGACGATCTCGCCGCGCTCCATCACGAGGTACTGGTCGGCCAGCTCGTCGGCGAAGTCGTAGTACTGCTCGACCAGCACGATCGCCATCGTGCCGCGGTCGGCCAGCATGCGGATCACGCGGCCGATGTCCTTGATGATCGACGGGCTGGATGCCTTCGGTCGGCTCGTCGAGGATCAGCAGCTTCGGGCCGGCGGCCAGCGCGCGCGCGATCGCGAGCTGCTGCTGCTGCCCGCCGGAGAGATCGCCGCCGCGGCGGTGCAGCATCTGCTTGAGCACCGGGAACAGCTCGAACAGCTCGGCCGGGATCGGCGTGCCGCCCGGTCTTGTACGCCAGGCCCATGCGCAGGTTCTCCTGACCGTCAGCCGGCCGAAGATCTCGCGGCCCTGCGGCACGTAGCCGACGCCCATGCGCACGCGCTCGTACGGCGTGTCGCTTGTGATCGTCCTGGCCGTCGAGCTTGATCCTGCCGGTCTTGACCGGCACCACGCCCATCAGGCTCTTCAGCAGCGTCGTCTTGCCGACGCCGTTGCGGCCGAGCATCACCGTGACCTCGCCGATCTTCGCTTCGAAGCCGAGGTTGCGCAGGATGTGCGAGCCGCCGTAGTACTGGTTGATGCCTTCGACTTGCAGCATCTTGTTCACCGGCCCAGGTAGACCTCGACGACCTTCTCGTTGGCCTGCACGTCGCGCCAGCATGCCTTCGGCCAGCACGCTGCCTTCGTGCAGCACCGTCACCTTCTTGCCGGGCGCCCTGCGTCAGCTCGCCGATGAACTTCATGTCGTGCTCGACGACGACCAGCGAATGCTTGCCTTCGAGCGAGAGGAACAGTTCGGCGGTGCGCTCGGTCTCCTCGTCCGTCATGCCGGCCACGGGCTCGTCGAGCAGCAGCAGCTTCGGGTCCTGCATCAGCAGCATGCCGATCTCCAGCCACTGCTTCTGGCCGTGCTGACAGCAGGCCCGCGGTGCGCTGCGCGCTGTCCTTCAGGTGGATCAGCGTCAGCATCTCGCCGATGCGGTCGAGCTGCGTGCCGCTCAGGCGGAAGAACAGCGAGGCGCGCACGCCGCGGTCGGCCTTCAGCGCGAGCTCGAGGTTCTCGAACACGCTGAGCTCCTCGAACACCGTCGGCTTCTGGAACTTGCGGCCGATGCCGATCAGCGCGATCTCGTTCTCGCGCAGGCGCAGCAGGTCGATGTTCGAGCCGAAGAAGACCTTGCCCACGTCGGGCCGCGTCTTGCCGGTGATGACGTCCATCATCGTCGTCTTGCCGGCGCCGTTCGGGCCGATGATGCAGCGCAGCTCGCCGGCGCTGATCGATCAGGCTCAGCTCGTTCAGCGCCTTGAAGCCGTCGAAGCTGACGGTGATGTCGTCGAGGTAGAGGATCGCGCCGTGCGCGAAGTCGAGCTCCCCCGGCGTGACGACGCGGCCGTAGCTTGCGCCGCGCGCCGGCGCGGTGCGAGGCCGGCGCTTCTCGTGCTCGTCCTGGCCTTCGTGCCCGGCTGCCATCAGGTCGGGCGTCATGCGCGCTTCTCCTTTTCTTGCCCAGCAGCTTGCGCACGCAGCCCGACGATGCCCTGCGGCAGGAACAACGTCACCGCGATGAACAGCGCGCCCAGGAAGTAGAGCCAGTACTCGGGGAGCGCCTGACCGTGAACCAGCTCTTCGCGCCGTTGACGAAGAAGGCGCCGACGATCGGCCCGATCAGCGTGGCGCGGCCACCCACCGCGGCCCAGATCGCGATCTCGATGCCGGCGGCCGCCGACATCTCGCCCGGGTTGATGATGCCGACCTGCGGCACGTACAGCGCGCCGGCGATGCCGCACATCACGGCCGACAGCGTCCAGATCGCCAGCTTGTAGGCCAGCGGGTTGTAGCCGGTGAACATCACGCGGCTCTCGGCGTCGCGGATCGCCTGCAGCACGCGGCCGAACTTGCTGCTGACGAGCCAGCGCGCCATCAGGAAGAAGCCGACCAGCATGCAGGCCGGTCAGCACGAACAGCATCATGCGCATCTGCGGCGTCGCGATCGGGATGCCGAGGATGCGCTTGAAGTCGGTGAAGCCGTTGTTGCCGCCGAAGCCGGTCTCGTTGCGGAAGAACAGCAGCATCGCGGCGAAGGTCATCGCCTGCGTGATGATCGAGAAGTACACGCCCTTGATGCGCGAGCGGAAGGCGAAGAAGCCGAACACGAAGGCGAGCAGGCCCGGGCACCAGCGACCACGAGCAGCATCTGCGCGATGAAGCGAATCCTGACAGCGCCCAGTGCCACGGCAGCTCCTTCCAGTTCAGGAACACCATGAAGTCGGGCAGGTCGCTCTTGTAGTTGCCGTCGCGGCCGATCTGGCGCATCAGGTACATGCCCATCGCGTAACCGCCGAGCGCGAAGAACAGGCCGTGGCCGAGCGACAGGATGCCGGTGTAGCCCCAGATCAGGTCCATCGCGAGCGCGCAGATCGCGTAGCACATGATCTTGCCGATCAGCTCCACCATGTAGTCGCTCAGGTGCAGCGCGCTGCCTGCGGGCACGACCAGGTTGAGCACCGGCACGACGAGCAAGCACCGCGATGACGGCGGCATCACGCGCGGTCCAGCCCTTGATGCCGAGGAGCAGGAAGCCGCGGCGACAGTGGCGGGAGCGGTGAGAGCGCTCATGACCGCGCTCAGGCTTCGGCACTCGCGGCCCTTCATCGCGAACAGCCCTCGCGGCCGCTTCTGGATGAAGATCGACGATGAAGACGAGCACCATGATCTTGGCGAGCACCGCGCCGGCCCAGCCTTCGAGGAACTTGTTCAGCACGCCGAGGCCCAGGCCGCGAAGACCGTGCCGGCGAGCTGGCCCGACGCCGCCCAGCACGACGACCATGAACGAGTCGACGATGTAGCTCTGCCCCAGGTCCGGGCCCACGTTGCCGACCTGGCGACAGCGCGCATCCGGCCAGCCCGGCGATGCCTGCGCCCAGCGCGAACGCCATCGGTGTCGACACGCGCGGTGTTGACGCCGACGCACGAGGCCATCCGGCGGTTCTGCGTCACGCCGCGCACGAACAGGCCCAGCCGCGTGCGTGCGATCAGCAGCGCCACGCCCAGCGAGCACGAGCGCGGCGAACGCGATGATCGCGATGCGGTTGTACGGCAGCGTCAGGTTGCTCATCACCGCGATGCCGCCCGACAGCCAAGCCGGGTTCTCGACCGGCACGTTCTGCGCGCCGAACAGCGTGCGCACCGCCTGCATCAGCACCAGGCTGATGCCCCAGGTGGCGAGCAGCGTCTCCAGCGGCCGGCCGTAGAGCCAGCGGATCACGCTGCGCTCCATCATCGCGCCGACCAGCGCCGCCACCAAGAACGACGCCGGGATCGCCACCACGATGTAGTAATCGAACGCGCCCGGCACATACTTGCGGAACAGGTTCTGCACGACATAGGTCGCGTAGGCGCCGATCATCATCAGCTCGCCATGCGCCATGTTGATCACGCCCATCAGGCCGTAGGTGATCGCCAGACCGAGCGCGGCGAGCAGCAGGATGCGAGCCGAGGCTGATACCGGTGAAGACCACGCCGAGCCGCTCGCCCCAGGCGAGGCGGACTCGCACGGCGTCGAGCGACATGACAGCGCGCCGCGCACCGCGGGGTCGGTCTCGGCACTCGGGCGCCAGGCGTTCCTGCAACAGGCTGCGCGACGGCGGTCTGGCCGCTGGCGGCGAGCGTCTCGGCGGCCTCAGACGCTTTGCCTTGTCGTCGTGGCGATCAGGATGGTGGCGCGCATGCGCGCGAGGCGGCCTTCAGCGAGGGTCGGCTCTCGGCCGCGAGCGCCTTCTCGACCATCGGCAGCTGCGATTCGTCGAGCGATGCTTGGCCAGTTCGTGGATGGCCGGCGGCGCGCGCCGACATCGGGCGAGAAGAGCTTAGTGAAGCCAGTGCGGCCTCCAGTTCACCGCGCATGCGGTTGTTGTTGATGACGTCCTCGGCGGCGTCGGGCAGGTGGCCTCGCGCGCCGGAGGTGGCGTCGACGCGCCTGGCGTCGTGCACCACGAACACCTTGTCGCCGCGACCTTCACGGCATCGTCGAGCAGCGCCTGCACGAACGGCGGCGAGCTTGGCATCGCCCTCGGCCACTGCTTTTGCAGCGCCCGATGCGCGCATCGCTGTCGCCGACGGCGATGGCGTAGCGCCTGTTCGGGCGTCAGCGCTCGCGCGGGCATCCAGCAGCAGCACGAGCAGTAAAGGAAGAACGTTTCAAGCGAGCAGCAAGTCAGAGGCGGACAAGTCGCTGGACAGTTCGGTCTATGCGGAAGGAGGAGCAGGCCTGTCAGTCACGCTGGGCGCGGGGCCCTCCGGCCGCCGCGCGTCACGCAGCTCGGAGAGTCACTTCTTCTCGGGCTCGTTCTTCTTGCCCTTGTTCTCGGGGATGTAGTCGGACCCACGGGTCGGCGACCACCGGGCCCTTGGTCTTCCACACCACGTTGAACTGGCCGTCGGCCTTCACTTCGCCGATGAACACCGGCTTGTGCAGGTGGTGGTTCTTCGGGTCCATCGTCGACACGAAGCCGCCCGGCGCCTTGAAGGTCTGGCCGGCCATCGCGGCGATCACCTTGTCGGTGTCGGTGCTCTTGGCCTTCTCGACCGCCTGCGCCCACATGTGGATGCCGATGTACGTGGCTTCCATCGGGTCGTTGGTCAGCGGCTTGTCCTTGTGGCCGGCGATGCTCTTGGCCTTGGCGTACTCGGTCCACTCCTTGATGAACGCCGCATTGGTCGGGTTCTTGATGGACATGAAGTAGTTCCACGCGGCCAGGTG
>JASGKO010000032.1:0-40853 GCA_049840595.1 Chthoniobacteraceae bacterium | reverse complement strand
GTTGTGTCCTCTACTAGGTTCGTTACGTATTGCTAAGGTTAATAGGGAAACACGATAGAATCCGAACAGCACCTCCTCGCCCGGTTGCTCCCGATTGAGCGGGCGGGCTGGATGGCGCAGTTTCAGGGTCTGTTCACGGCCGCGCTCCAGGCGGCGTGGCTCGACCACCGCGAGTGCCTCACCGCGCTCGGGGCGCGGAAACCGGAGTTCATCCGCGAGGCCCGCCGGGAATGTATCGCCCTGCTCACCGCCATCGCGCCGATTTCCATCCACCCCGAACCCGAATACCCGCTTTAAACAAAAAAGCGCGCTGAAGAGCGCCCTTCATAGAGTCCTGGAGGGACGCTGGAAAAGAGAGGGCGCCTGCCCCATGAGGTCGATTTCCAGCGACCCTTCGGGGCGCATTAGGGATTAGGTCGTGTTCACGAATTGTAAAACAGAAGGCGAAAACCATGCCTTTCCACGCGGAGCTTCCCAGTCGCGCGGTAGCCACGGCCCTGTGGGCCGTTGGGGAAAGACGATGCTCTGGCAAAAATCCAGTTCCAAAGGGAGTGATCATTCCGCCGCGATTTTGGCAGAGCGCTGCTTTTCCATGGCCCGCTCTTCCCCAACGGCCCACAGGGCCGTGGCTACAGCGATATCAGAGCATGGAGCGCTTTCATGACCGGAAGGACCTGCTTGGAAATTCGTGAACCCGGCCTGGGATGGTTTTTTCCGGTGGTTCTCGCTGCGCTTCACCACCGGCTTATCTCCGACGTCCCTCCGGGACTCAATGCAACGGATGCCGGAGATAAAGACCGATAGCGATGAGGTTTGACTCCGACCATGGTCCGTGCGAGCGGTGCGGATGTTCTCCGGGCTCCATATCCTGCTGGTCGAAGATCACGCGGATTCCGCGCTGCTGATGTGCCGTTTTCTGGCGCGGCTGGGCTGCGAGGTCGTCCATGCCGGGGATGTGCAAAGCGCCCTGGCCAGCGCCCGGGAGAAACTGCCCGGCCTGGTGATGACGGATCTTTCGCTGCCCGATGGCGATGGAATCTCGCTCATCCGGGCGATTCGCGAACTGGGGCCGGTGCCCGCGATGGCCATCAGCGGGCATCCGATGGAGGAGCACTGGGGCGAGGTGTTTCAGCACCACTTTATCAAGCCGCTGGATTGGAAAGCCCTGGAAAGCACCCTCGAATCTTTCCGGCGCGAAATGGAGCCGGTCGAGAAATAATTTTTTGCCACGCAGCGCCGCGGTGGACTGCGATACCAAGAGCGTGCACACCACCGAAATGAGCGCTATTTTCCAGCATTTTCCAGCCGCCGACCACGGATCGACGGCCAAGGCCCATATCGTGGTGGTCGATGATGACCCGGCCAGTTGCCGCCTGCTGGGCAAGGTGCTCTCCACGCTCGGGTATCAATCCACCGTTTTCAGCGATGCGCAGCAGGCGATGGCGGAGATTTCCACGATCCGCGGCGATCTGATCCTGCTCGACTTCCAAATGCCCGGGCTCAACGGCGTGGAGTGGTGCGCCGCGCTGCGCCAGTCCCCGGGCGAACACGCCACCATCCCCGTGATCATGCTCACCGCCTATGCCGGCGAGCGCGAGGAGATTGCCGGCCTGGAAGCGGGGGCCAACGATTTCGTGACCAAACCGGCCAGTGTCTCGGTGCTCAAAGCACGGATCGAGACGCAACTGCGGCTCCGCGCGATGACCATGCAACTCCAGCAACAGAACATGGCGCTGGAACAATCGCGGCTCGAACATGAGCGCGATCTCGAAGCGGCGCAGCTCACACAGCGGGCCCTCCTGCCCGTGGACGTGCCGGTAATCGAGGGCTGGAGCGGGGCGGCGATTTACCAGCCGCTCATTCAAGTGGGGGGCGACGTCTTCGGCTGGGAGCCGCTGCGCAATGGCGGCTGGCTCATCTGGCTGGCCGATGCCACCGGCCATGGCACAGCCGCCGCGCTCGTCACCTCGCTGGCGCGCAATCTCTTTCACCTGGCCTCCGAGACGGTCGGCGAAGATCCCGCCCTCGTCCTGGCCCGGGTGAACCAGCAACTGTTCGAAATCTTCCACGGGCGCTGCTTCATGACGGCCTCGTGCATGACGATTTATCCCGGGAGTGGAAACGTGCTGCTCGCTTCGGCAGGTCACCCTCCGCTCGCGATCAAGCATCCCGATGGGACGGTCGATTGGAGCCAGGACGGGGGGGCCATGTTGGGCATCCAGCCCAGCACCAGCTATCCCAAAGAATCGCTGACGCTCGACCCAGGCGACCTGCTCCTGCTCTATACCGACGGCATCCACAGTTCATTGAGCGAAGACGGTCGCCATCGGACGCATCAAGACCTGATCCCGCATTTCAACGCAGAGGGCCTGGTGCTGGATACCCTGCACCGCCTTATGGAAGCGATGGACAGAGACGGCGAACTCCCTTTCACCGACGACGTCGCCGCCATTGCCTGGCTGCGCGAGTAATTCTCCCCTCCTTGGCGTCTTGGCGGTTAATCTTCTTAAGCCTCGATCCCGAACCGCTTCATCTTGTTATAAAGCGTGGGGCGATGGATCCCCAATAGTTCCGCCGCCTTCTTCTTGTTCCCCCCGGCCCGGGCCAGCGCGGCGACGATGGATTCCCGCTCGCGCTCGTCGAGCTTGAAGGTGTCGCTGGCTCCTCTGGACAGGGCGCCTTGCAGATCGGGCGGCAGCCGGAGCTCCGCGGGCAGGTGTTGCTCCTGCACGACTTCATCGGCGAGCACGACCGCGTATTCGATGACGTTGCGCAGCTCCCGGATGTTCCCCGGCCAGGAGTAATCCGCGAGCCGCTGGAGCGCGGTCGCTTCCAGCGCAGGCTCCGGCTTGCGTTGCTCCCGGGCGAAGCCCCGCGCAAAGGTGCGGGCGAGCGCGGGAATCTCTTCACGACGCTCGCGCAGGGGCGGGATCTCGATCTGAAACGTATTGATCCGGTAATACAAATCCTGCCGGAACTGCCCGTCGCGCACGGCGGTGGCAATCGGCCGGTTGGTCGCGGCGATCAGCCGGAAATCGACTTTCACCGTCTTGGTGGAGCCGAGCGGACGGCACTCGCGCTCCTGCAAGACGCGGAGGAACCGGGTCTGCAACTCCAGCGGCATTTCGGCGATCTCGTCCAAAAACAGCGTCCCCCCCGAGGCCTCGCGGATGAGCCCCGGGAAATCCATCAGAGCGCCGGTGAAGGCCCCTTTCACATAGCCGAAAAGCTCGGCCTCGATCATATTCGGCGGGAAGGCCGCGCAATTCAGCTTGATCAGCGGTCCATCGGCACGGCGGCTGAGCCGGTGGAGGTAATTTGCCATCACCTCCTTGCCCACGCCGCTCTCGCCGAGCAGCAGCACGTTGGCATCCGTGGGGGCCACGCGCTTGATGAGCTCGCCGATCTCCTGCATGCGGCGGCTCTTCATGGTGGGGGCCAGTTGCTCCTCCGCCCGCTCCAGCCGCTTGGTGAGCCGCTCGGTCTCTTCGCGCAAAGTCCGCGTTTCGTCGGTGAGCCGGCGCTGCTCCGCCGCGCGGGTCATGAGGCTCAGCAATTCTTCCGCGGCGTAGGGCTTGCTGATGAAATGGAAAGCCCCGAGCTTGATCGACTCGATGGCGTTGCTCAGCGAATCCTGGGCGGTAAGAATGATCACCTGCGTGAGCGGATGCTTTTCCTGCAATTCCCGCAGCACATCCATGCCGCTCATGTCCGGCAGGCCGATGTCGAGCAACACGATCCAGGGCTGAAATTCCTGTACCTGCTTGAGGCCCGCGGCGCCGGTGGCGGCCAGCGCCACCTCGTAGCCGTTGCGCTTGAGCAGCGCCTCCACCGTCATCAGGATCGGTCGCTCATCGTCAATAACGACCACCCGCAAGGGGGATGCATTCTTCGTAGCCGAATCGCTCATGAACCAGCACGATGGGCACCGGGACCAACAATGTCAAAACCGTCCTGCCGACGCGGCTTTGAAAACTGGAGCGGAGTGCCCGGGGAAAAATCCATTTTCGCCGATGGGCAGAAGCAGATCCCCATCCTCAGGCATTTTCCAGACTCACCGGCAGCGAGAGGGTCGCCACGACCGTGGAATCAACGGGCTGGTATTGAAAGTCGAGTGCCAGGTCCATTTTCTGAGCCAGCTGCCGGGCGTGGAAAAGGCCCAGCCCATAGCCACCGTTGCGCCCGGCCAGAAAAGGCGCGGTGCCCCATTCCCCGGGGGCGCTGGCCGGCTTCGGGGCTTTGTCAGTCACCCGGATCGACACCCCGCCCTCATGCTCCGAGAACTGCACCGAGACCGGGCCCTCTTCCTCGCCGTGATTCAGCGCGTTCTCGATCAGTTCCACGAGAATTTCCGACACCATCTCGAAATCGATGCGCACGACGAGCTTGGGGGCTGCTTCCGGCCAGTTCACCCGGCTCATCTTTCGCGCCAGCCGCTTTTGCAGTCGGGGCAGGAGATCCTGCATCAACTCCTCGGCCGTGTATTGAATCCACTGCGGCTGGCTGGTTTGAAATTGCAGGGAGAGGCGGGACAACCGGCGGGCTTCCTGCCCGATCATCTGCCGCGCTTCGGCCAGCTGGCGCTGCACCTCCGGGTCTTCGCTTTCCAGCAGGAGAAGCTGGAGATCGAGGGCGTTGAGCGTGTTGCGCACATCGTGGGTAAGGCGCCGGATGAATCCGGCCACCGAGCTGGTTTCCACCAGCGGGTTGTCAGATTCAGTTTTCCGGCCTTCAGTCATGAGCAGCATGTTACAACGAACTCCTTTCGTATAATGGGGGCGGAGTGGATGTATCAAGCTGCTTGCGCAGGCAGGCCGGGCTCGGCAATCACTTCCCGGAGGGCGGCCCCTACCTTGCGCAGGCCGAGTTCGAGGCGGGTCTTGATCGTGCCGAGCGGGATGGACGTATGATTCGCGATCTCGCGCTGGCTCATCCCCTGGAAGTAAGCGAGGTGAATCGCCTGCTTTTGGGCCTCGGGCAACTTGTCCACGATGCGGCGCACGATCTCGTGCATGTCGTTGGCTGCGTAGTCGTTCTCCACCGTGTGGCGCATGGCTTCGGTCCCCTGGGTTTCCTGTTCCTGCAGCTTTTCCTCAGCGCGGCGCACCACGCTGATCCGGCGCAGGCGGTCAATCGCCCGGCGCTTGGAAAGCGTCACCAGCCAGCCGAGGGCCTTGCCTTTCTCCGCGGAGAAGCGGTCGGCAATGCGCCAGACTTCCATGAAAATTTCCTGCACCAGATCATCGGCGAGACCGTCATCGCGGAGCACATTGAAAACGATGGCGCGGAGATGGGCGGCATGGCGCTGGTAAAGTTCCCCCAGCGCGGTCTGGTTGCCTTTGCAAATGGCCGTCATCAGGCTTTCGTCGGAGAGTTGGGTTTCAAACTGAATGGCGTGGTTTTCAAGTGAGTAGAGCATAGTCGTGATCGGTTTGAATTTTGGTTGCGATTACCTTTAGCGAACCCCATGCCAACGCGACTTTACTCTGGAGAGCGGTTTTCAATATGTATTCATCGAAGACAGACGTGTATTTTTAAACGACACTTTCATGACACGCTTAGTCCCTCCTCGTCAGTAGCGCGAGGCGGTAAAGCGCGTTAGGATGAACGCATGGCTGGTAAATTTCTGGAACTCGCTTTCACCCCCTCCGTCCATGCCGCCCAGGAGAAGTATTTCGGCAAAGCCCGTCAAATCCCTCCCCAACCGGAAACCGATGCGCTGACCGAGGACGAGAGCGCGTTCATCCATTCGCGGGACTCCTTTTACCTGGCCACCGTTAGCGAAACTGACTGGCCCTATCTCCAGCACCGGGGCGGCCAGCCCGGCTTCCTCCGGGTCCTGAGCCCCACCCAACTCGGATTTGCCGATTACAAAGGCAACCGACAAATGCTTTCCACCGGCAACCTCGCCGCCAACGACCGGGTCTGCCTTTTCCTGATGGACTACCCCGCGCGCACCCGGCTCAAAATCCTCGGCCACGCCCGGGTGATCGACGCCCGCGAGCACCCCGAACTGGTCGAGCAACTGGCCGAACCGGAAGCCCGAGGCGTGGTGGAGCGACTATTCCTGATCGACGTCGTCTCCTACGACTGGAATTGCCCGCAATATATTACGCCCCGCTACACCTTGCCGGAGATCGAACAGGCGGTGGCTCCGCTCCGCCAGCGGATTGCGGAGCTGGAGGCGCAACTGGGCGCGAAGGGGTGAATTTACTTTGGAGAAACCGATTGCTGGGAGCGGCGGTGGAAGGACGCGCGGTTTTTTTGAGAAAACACTTATCTCTCTTTTTTAAACGGCACGGAAATCAGTTTTAAAAAGGCGGTGGCGGCACGTCCCGGAGGACGCTGGACCGGCCAGAGCGCGACGATTTTGCGCCGGGGGCGTGGGGATTCCAGCCGACAGTAATGGGGTGAATCATGGCGCTGGACGCGAGCGGCCATCGCGGGGATGAGGGAAATCCCAAGGCCGGTGGTGACCAGGGCCTGCACGGTCTCCAGTTGCGCGCTGCGAAAGCTGATCCTGGGGGTGACGTCGCGGCGATCGCAGAATTGAAGCACCTGATCGCCGAGGCAATGCCCCTCTTTCATGACGATGAAGCGTTCGCCCGCGAGGTCGCCGACCGTCACCGAGCGCTTGCGAGCGAGCGGATGCCCGGTCGGGAGCGCCAGGAGCAGTTCCTCCTCAAACAGCTCACGCATCTCCAGGCGGGCGTCGTCAATCGGCAGACTGGCCAGCGCGAAGTCGATTTCATAGGCCAGCGCATGCTTGAGCAGCCGGGCGGTCGTGTCCTCCTGCACGATGATCTCGACCCCCGGGTATTTTTCCATGAAAGCGCTCATCACCGTCGGCAGCAGATACGGCGCAATCGTCGGCAGCACCCCGATCGTCACGACCCCGCTCACGAGATTCTTCGCCTCCCCTGCCTCGCGCTTCGCAGCATCCACCTCCTCCAGCACCCGCACCGCCCGGCGCAGAAAGGCCTCCCCGTGTGGCGTGAGCCGCACCTCGCGACGCAGCCGGTCGAAAAGACGTTCGCCCAGCTCGTCCTCCAGCTTCTGCACCTGCTGGCTCAGCGAAGGCTGGGAGACATGACACTGCTCCGCCGCCCGGGAAAAATTCCCGGCCCGGGCAATGGCGACGACGTAGCGAAGCTGGTGCATTTCCATAGGATGCACCTATGGTATCGAGGAAAACCCGGCGTTTCAATAATAGCTGAGTGATTCATTTAACACCTCAGCGGTTACGACGAAGCTTTTCCAGCGTCATGCGGAGGGGCTGCCAGTATTGGCGGTCTTCCTCTCGTTCTGCAGCTTCCTCCGCCTGTAAGGCCGCTTCCAAATCGCGGGTGTTTCCTGCTTCTGCATAAACCAGCAGCGGGCGTTGCTTGGCAAAGCGATGGCACGGTGCAGGATAAGTCCGGGCAATTTCCACCAACAATTCAGCCGTCCGCATCTCGCGCAGCCAGAAGCGAATCTGCGCCGCCGATGGTGAGTGCTGGTGATTGAAATAGTGTGCTTCGAGCAGGCGCCGAATCATCGGCCAGTCTTTATCGCGTTGGGTCTTCTTGGCTAAGACGAGATCGGGAAGCGAAAGAAGCTCGCACGGCGTACCATCCGGAAGTTCGATCGTCGTGCGGCGCTTCCAGAGTTTGGGGAAAGAATCAACCCCCCGCATTTTGGCCATCAAATCCACCCGCATCCCAACTGCCTCGGGATGCTGGCAACGAAAATGAACGGCCAGTCCCGAGCGAAGATGGCGCAGGTGAAACGGAGGAACGGCAATCACCTCCGCCTGCAACGCTTTTAAAGCCAGTCGCAGACGGGATAGGTTCTCCGCCTCGGCGAGAATGGCCAGATCGGTATCGCGACTAAACTCCGCTGCGCCGTATAACACGCACGCTTGACCGCCCATGAGGAGCGTTCGCACGCGATGCTCGTGCATCGAAGAAAGGACTTTGAGTATCGGGTTCGGGATCAAGCGAGCCTCCCAGGGCAAGATAGGCGGTCCAGAGCTTCATGCTCTCCTGCCAGCGCTGGACTGGAGAAAGGCGATACCATTCCGCCCACTCATGACCAACGAGATGTTCTGCACTTTTCACTGTCCTGATATTTACCAGCTTCAAGGCTGGACGTAAAGACTGCACCACGCTTCCGAAGGAAAACCGGGAAATCCGTGACAAAAAAACTCCTCACTGGCCTCCCGCGCTCTGGCGTTTTACCCTCCCTGCTCCGATGCTGAAAATCTACACCTACGCCAACTGCTCGACCTGCCGCAACGCCACGAAGTGGCTGAAAAGCCGGGCGATCCCGTGCAATGAACTTCCCATCCGCGAGCAGCCGCCGACTCGCGAAGAGCTCGCGGAAATGTTGGGGGCACTGGAAGCGCGTGGTGGTTCGCTCCGCCTGCTCTTCAACACCTCCGGACAGGATTACCGCGCGATGAACCTCAAAGAGCAGCTTCCAAACTTGTCGCCGACGGATGCGTTCGCCTTGCTCTCGTCCAACGGCAACCTCGTGAAGCGCCCCTTCGCCATGGATCCAAAGGCCGGGATTTACCTCGTCGGATTCAACGAAGTGGAATGGACGAAGGCATTTTCCAAAGAATAGCGAGGCCAGGCGATCTGCGCACAGAGAGGCAGACCTCCAGTCGCGGAACAAAGGACGGGAGCTTTTTTTGAGGGTCGCCAGCAGGCCAGGCGGAATTTGGAGCCTATGAAACATAGCCGCCTCAACCATAGGAAAAACCTATAGCAACTCAAGGCAGGAAGTATTTCCTCCAATCGCACTTTCAATGCTTGAATGCCCGCATTGCTTGGAACGAAGCAACCGGAATCATCAACCCATCTATTGCCATGTCATCCGAATCCAAATGCCCCTTTCATAACGCTGGCCCCACCTCGGCCGCTGCCGCCACCGGCGGTGGAACGACCAATCAGGAATGGTGGCCCAACCGCCTCAAAGTGGAGCTTCTCCACCAGCATTCGTCGAAGTCCAACCCGATGGGCGAGGACTTTAACTACGTCGAAGAATTCAAGACCCTCGACTACGCTGCGCTGAAGGCCGATCTCGCGAAGCTCATGACCGATTCGCAGGACTGGTGGCCCGCCGATTTCGGCCACTACGGCCCGCTCTTCATCCGCATGGCCTGGCACAGCGCCGGCACCTACCGCACCGGCGACGGACGCGGGGGCGGCGGACGCGGTCAACAGCGCTTCGCTCCGCTCAACAGCTGGCCCGATAACGTAAGCCTCGACAAGGCGCGCCGTCTCCTCTGGCCGATCAAGCAGAAGTATGGCCGCAAGATTTCCTGGGCCGACCTGATGATTCTCACCGGCAACGTGGCGCTCGAAACGATGGGCTTCAAGACCTTCGGCTTCGCCGGAGGCCGGGCCGATACGTGGGAACCGGATCAGGATGTTTACTGGGGCCGCGAAACGACGTGGCTCGGCGGCGATGCCCGCTACGCCCAGGGCTCGCCCGGCGTCGAGGGAGACAATGTGCTCGTCGGCGACGATGGGAGCAAGGTGGACCATTCGCGCAATCTCGAGAATCCCCTCGCCGCCGTGCAGATGGGCCTCATCTACGTGAATCCCGAGGGTCCTGATGGCAATCCCGATCCGCTCAAGGCCGCCGCTGACATCCGCGACACTTTCGGCCGCATGGCGATGAACGACGAGGAAACCGTCGCGCTCATCGCCGGTGGGCACACCTTCGGCAAAACCCACGGGGCCGGCCCGTCCGACAACGTAGGTGCGGATGCAGAAGCCGCGCCGCTCGAAGCCCAGGGCTTCGGCTGGGCCAATAAATTCGGCACCGGCAAAGGCGGCGATACGATTACCAGCGGCCTCGAAGTCACCTGGACGCAGACGCCCGCGCAGTGGAGCAATTACTTCTTCGAGAACCTCTTCAAATACGAGTGGGTGCTGGAAAAGAGCCCGGCGGGGGCGAACCAGTGGGTGGCGAAGGATGCCGAGGCGATCATCCCCGATCCGGTCGATCCCTCGAAGAAGCGCAAGCCCACGATGCTCACCACCGATCTCTCGCTGCGCTTCGATCCTGCTTACGAAAAAATCTCGCGCCGCTTTTACGAGAATCCCGACCAGTTCGCCGACGCCTTTGCCCGGGCCTGGTACAAGCTCACTCACCGCGACATGGGGCCGCGCGCACGCTACGTCGGACCGGAAGTTCCCGCCGAGGAACTCCTCTGGCAGGACCCGATTCCCGCGGTCGATCACCCGCTCGTCAGTGAAGCGGATCTCGTCGCGCTGAAGGGCCAGATCGCCGCCAGCGGGCTCACCGTGGCGCAACTCGTCTCCACCGCCTGGGCCTCGGCCTCGACCTTCCGCGGCAGCGACAAGCGCGGCGGGGCCAATGGCGCCCGTCTCCGCCTCGCCCCGCAAAAAGATTGGGCCGTGAATAACCCGTCCGGGCTCGCCGTCGTCCTCGCGAAACTGGAAGCGATCCAGGGCGAATTCAACGCCTCGGCCACCGGTGGCAGAAAGGTGTCGCTCGCCGATCTCATCGTCCTCGCGGGCGGCGTCGGCATCGAGCAGGCGCTCCAGGCTGCGGGCCATTCCTTGCTCGTCCCGTTTACGCCGGGCCGGATGGACGCCACGCAGGAGCAGACCGATGTCGAGTCCTTCGCCGTCCTCGAGCCGATCGCCGATGGCTTCCGCAATTACCTCAAGGGCAAATACACCGTGCCCGCCGAGGCCCTGCTCATCGACAAGGCCCAACTCCTCACCCTCACCGCGCCGGAAATGACCGTGCTGATCGGCGGCCTGCGTGTCCTCGGCCTCAATGCCGGGGGCGAGAGCTACGGCGTCCTCACCACACGCCCGGGGGTGCTCACGAACGATTTCTTCGTGAACCTCCTCGACATGGCGACCGAGTGGAAACAGGTCTCACCTTGTGGCAATGCCTTCGCCGGCTTTGATCGCAAGACCGGCGCGCCGAAATGGACCGGCACCCGCGCCGACCTCGTCTTCGGCTCGAACTCCATCCTGCGCGCCCTCGCCGAGGTCTATGCCAGCGCCGATGGCGAAAAGAAGTTCCTCACGGACTTCATCGCCGCCTGGACCAAGGTGATGAACCTCGACCGCTTCGACCTCGAATAAGTCATCGCCTACCGCTTCAACCGTCGCTGGAGAAATCCGGCGACGGTTTTTGCGTTTTCGGAGCCGTAACCCGCAGGCGGCGCGCAGCTCATTAAATCGGCGGGAATTCCGTGACGACCAGTTCGCCAGTATTGCCGAGCAGGAAGGCATCGTTGTGCGGCCCTTTTGTCATATTTTGATTAATCCCGTTCACCACGAGCAACTTGATCTGGCTCGCTTCGATGCCGAAATGCTCGCCGCTCGTCCCTGATCCATCCGCCGTGCCGGTGATGATGATCGAGGCGATCTTGGAAAGGGGATTGCCGGTGGAAATCACGGCATCATCCCCGGTGCCAAAGGTGCTGTCCGCTCCCGCACTTACCCCTGCGATAATATTGCCGCCGACGAAATTGCCGCCGATCGTCACGCTGCCGATGGAGGCATTTTGCACCGGCGAGGTGGCGGTGTAGCCGGCGAGGATCTGGGCCTTCGTGAAGTCTTTGCCCACCTTCACGCTGCCGATGCCTTTCACGCCGGCGATGTTGTAGAAGCCACCGGTTCCACCGCTCACATTGCCATCAATCGTCACGCTCCCGAGCGAACCACCGGCAGAAATGTAGCCTGCGGTGCCCGCGCCAGAATCGGTGCTGGTCGTGACGTCCCCCGTGATGTGAATCGTCTTGATGCTGCCCCCCAGCGAAGCGATTGAGCCCGAGCTGTCGCCCACATCACCGGTGATCCCGCCGAGCAGGATCGACTTGATATTCTTGCCCGCGACGATGGAACCGGAAAGCTCACCCGCGCCACCGAGCATGTAGCCGCCCATGGAAAAGCTACCAATCGCACCGGTCGTGCTGACCGAGCCGGAAAGGTAACCGTCCCCACCCATCGAGTAAGCCCCCACCGTTATTTTGCCGATGCCGCCGGTGACAATCACCGAGCCTGCATCATCCGAATCGCCGCCCACCAGACCGCCCGTGATCGTGATTTTCCCGGCCTTCCCGCCCACGACGATTGAGCCATCGTCCTGCGCGGCACCGCCCTCGACCGTGCCCACGGAAATGCTCCCCACGTTGCCATGCAGCTCGAGGCCGCTGTAGTAGGAGTTTTTCCCTTCGATATTGCCCTTTATGACCACGCTCGCGACCGTCTTGTCCACCTCGATGATACCCGCCTCCGCACCATCCGAGGCGGGCGACGCCACATCGCCACCGGTGATGTCGCCATTGACCGTGATCTTGCCCGCCCCACCGTAAACGCGCAGCTTGCCGCTGTCATTGCCACCCCCACCCGTGATGCTGCCGATCACCGCCGAACCCAGGTTCTGGTCCACCGTGATCTTGCCACTCGCCTCGCCATCGTCGCCGGTGAGATCGCCCACCACGGTGAGCTTGCCCAGGCTCCCGGTGCATTCGAAATAGGCACTCGCCTCGCTGGTCCCACCGATCAGCGAACCGCCGATATAGACACTGCCGACCGAGCCATACTTCGCCGCCTTGCCCTGGCCGCCGACGACATACAACTGCATGTTGGAAAAATCCGTGGCCACCTTCAGCGAGCCAAGCTTGCCCGTGATGTCGGACTCCGTATCGGTGCTTGAACCCTGAGTGGTCGTGCCGGCCACGCCGAAGGAGTTCACGGCGAGCGATTTCAGACCGGCAGTTTTTACATTCGAATCCCCGACAATGATGCGACTCAAATCGCCGTGAATCGTGACCTTCCCCAGGTCAATCCCACTGGCATAGATCAAGCCCAGGTTGACGAACCCGTCTCCCCCATCCTTCACCACGCTCACGGTAATATTCGCCCCCTGGAACGTCTGGCTGCCGCCTAGGGCAATCTGCTGCAACTGTTGCCCGCCCGTCGAGTTGAAGGCGGTATCGAAGGTAAAATCGCTTTCCGAAAGCGTGCCTTTGGAAAATTTCACCGTCACCTGGTCCCCGTCCGTATCGGTGTAAGTGAGCACGCGCCCGGTGAGCGTGGCGGGAGCAATCCGGGCCTCGAGTGGTTCAATCGTAGTCATAGCGAGAGGAGTAAAGGGTTTGCCTGCGGTAAGAACGAATGCCTTGCTCCTTTGTAATCAAGCAGGGGCGCGAGGACAATCCTAAATGCGCCGAACGGGCGGAACGCGGCCTGTCGTCGCTTTTAAGATTTACTCCCAACCGCCTTCGCGAATAATGCGGGCGCGATGTCCGCCATCCTCGACAGCTTGAAAGATCACCCGCTCCAGCGATTCGAAGCCGGCACGGTGATCATCGAAGAGGGCACGAGCACCGGGCGGCTGCTGGTGCTGGCCGAAGGCGCGGTGTCCGTGATGAAAGGCGACGTGCAAGTGGCCACCGCCGCCGAGCCGGGCGCGGTCTTCGGCGAGCTTTCCGCACTGCTGGGCACGCCGCATACCGCCACCGTCCGCACTACCCAGCCCTGCGCCTTCTACGTGGTGGAAGAACCGCTCGTCGCCCTGGAAACCACGCCCAAGCTGGCCCTCCACGTGTGCGAACTCCTCGGCCGCCGCCTCGATGCGCTCAACAAGTATCTAGTGGATGTAAAACATCAGTATGAAGGCCACGACCACCTGAGCATGGTCGATGGCGTGCTGGAAACGCTCATGCACCGCCAGCCGCGCCAGCACATCCGCCCCAGCGATTCAACGATCCGCAAAAGCGAGCCGGCGGAGTGATTGCCCCTCCAGCGAAGTCCATTCCGCCGTTCCCTCGCCCAGATCGAGGCGGATATGCGCCGGGCTCGGGCCGATTTGCCGCCCCGGATTGAAAACCCAGGTCGCGCCAATTTGATCGATCCACGCCCCTTCCGCGTAGTAGGGCGAGTTGTGAATGTGCCCGCTCAGCACGATATCCGGCTGGAAGCGCTCGATCCACTCCCGCAGCGATTCATCGCCCGCGAATTTCTTCCCCGTCCAGCTCGTCGGCGAACCGGCGGAAGGCGCATGATGAATCCAAATCCAGCGCCGCCGCGGCTTCGCCGATTCGCGCAGCAGGAACGCCTCCAGCTCCGCGCGCGACACCGGCCCATCCCACCACGGGCAGATCGTAATCAGCGTCTCGCCCACCAGCACGCTGTCATTATCCACAAACAAATTCTGCGCCCGCGAGAGCGTGAGCCAATGCGCGATCGATTCATCCGCCGCATTGCGGCTGTCCCCATCGTGATTCCCCGAGCTCACCAGCAGCTGTGTCTTCTGCCGCAGCCCATGGAGGTATTTCTCCACCACCACGATCTGCACGTCGAAATCCAGCGCCGAGCCCAAGTCGAGCAAATCCCCGCCAATACTCACGAAATCATACTCCCCCGCCTGCGCCACCAACCAGTCGAACTGCTTGAGCGAGTAATGCAAATCAGCAACGAAGAGGATTTTCATGAAGAGGAAGCCGTGGAGACCCGGCGGAGACCAATGCCGCGATCCTCCACACCACCCGCCAAAACGTCAAGCCACCACGCAACCGCTTCTTTCCCCCACCGCCTGTGGCCCGCTCCCCTCGTCACCAGGCTCCAGCTTGGTGACGCCGATCCCCGCGAGGCTGGAGCCTCGCCAGATAGTTGCGCGCCCAAGCTGGAGCTTGGGTGCGAGGAGAAGGGCGTCAAGCCGCCGCGCAATCGGGGCTCCATCGCATCCTCTAAACCGCCAGTCCTTTATCCAACCTGGCCCGCTTTGAGACGAGTGGCTTGCGGCGGTTCAGGGGCGAGAGTCATCTGAGGAGTCACCTCAATCCCCATCCGCCGGTAATAATCGAGCATCTTCTCCGTCGCGATGCGGCCCGCTTCGAGCACGATCTTCGACGTCTCCGACATTTCGCGCGGACCGGTTTCCTGGATGGAGTTGGACTGGAGCATGGCCTTCAATTCGTGAATCGTGTGCGTCTGGCTGTCCGCAATCAGCCTCGGTGGCGGTAATTGATTGTCCCATAAGCCCCACTCTTCAGCAAGCGGCAGATAATCCTCCAGAAAATGCCGATGGCTCCGCTCAAAACGCCGCCGGATATCATCTTCGGGCACATGGTGCCCACCCAGCTTCACCCGCAACGCCACGCGCTCAACCGCCTGCGCGGCAGAGCCAATCGTGATGTAATGCAACACCACCCGGTAACCACCCGCCTTCGCCTCGCGAATCAACGCGAGGTGAGTTTTGCCACTCAGCGTAGATTCAATCGCAAAGCTGGCTCTCGTCTTAATGAGCGAACGCACCTCCTCCAGCAATATCCGCCCGGCCCGAAACGCACTGAGCGAAGGGTCCAGTGGAGAAAGCCCGCGCGCGATCTCATCCGCATTCAAAAACCGCATCAATCCCAGCCGCGGCAATAGCTCACGCGCCAGCGTGGTCTTGCCCGCCCCATTGCAACCCCCGAGAATGCAGAGAACTGGGTTCATACGTCTTCCATATCCTTTTCCCGTCTCGTCACCAAGCTCGAGCTTGGCGACGCAGATCTCCACCCGGCTGGAGCCCCGGCGGCTATTGCGCCGAGGAGCGCAGCAGCTTTCGTCTGGCGATTTGGATCCGCTCTCCGTTGAGCTTGCGAATCCAGAGCGTATCACCATCGTCGATCACGATTTCGCCGTGAATGGTGGTGCCATCCTTGAGCTGAATCACTTCGTCCCGATTTGGCGGAGCCGGAGTAGAGGCGACGATCGGGCGAACTTGAGTCAGGAAAGCCGGAGTGGGGGTGACGACCAATTTCGCAACGATATACTTCGTCCCGTGGCAGCGTGGGCAAATCACCCGGCCTGTCCCCTGGCAGACTTTGCAGGGAACCTTGCCCTTGCCGCCGCAAATGGGGCAGGGGCCGATATTGGTCGGGATGCCATCGCGCATTTCGATGACCTGCCCGATGTGCGCCGTGGTCCAGGCTTGATAACCGTGCGCGTAGGTAAATTTCTGCCACAGTTCGCTAGGATCATGTCCCGGCACATCCATGTGTTCCCAGCGACCGACGGATAATTTCAGGCAAGGGCCGGGACAATCGACCCAGCCATCCACGCAACCCGGTGCGGTGCATTTGATCGTCCCCTCACCTTCGCAAAGATCGCAGGGCACCAGGGGCCGGCCGGTTTTTTCATCCACCGGCGTTTTCGCGACCGCGGTGCTGATTGCTTGGGTGATCGACGCCACGGAAAGTGAGGCCCCGGAATCCGCACGATTCACATACCGGTAACCCTCATACGCCACCACACCGACTAACAATAGGAAGACAAGCCACTTCATCGGCGCGGACGGTAGACGGGCTGCGTGCTGAGCGCAAGGAATTCGGGCGCGTGCCCTGCGAGATCTAAAAACTCGCCGAGGTTTACTCAATTTAGACACCGTCCCCACGCGAGGCTCAAGCCTCGAAATTAAACGCTGTCAAGATTTTTCGCCTGCCCCCTATTCCCATCATGCAATATCTGACGAGGATCAGACCCGATGAATGGAAATTTCTCGAAGTCTGGGCATGCATTCGGAAAACAGTTTTGCCAGATCGGTTTTCATGAAGGTCTTTAAATACCGGCGGGATTACAATTTGTTTGTGGCACGTAACTTCTCATCATTGCAACCGATGGGTAGGTCTTCTCCGTAGAGACGCTTGAACAAAAGTTGCCTCCGTTCACTTTCCAAAAGATTATTCGGCAACGACGCAATCACCATCCGTCGCGCAGCATCAAACATTTGTGAACCCATTACAAAGCGTCGCGAACCAGATAATGCCATTAAGCGTTCTCGCACCAGAGCGGCTACCTCTGGGGATGTATCGGTCATGGATTGCATTCCTGCCACAGACTATACAATCCGAGTTCTTTCGTCCAGTGCTCGAGATATTCGACGTCAAATCCAGTCTCTGCCAGGTTTTTCACGTCGCGTAATTGCAACTCGGAGTGTGATGGTTTGGCCCACTCAAGTTTTGAGATGATGAGGTCTTCCTTGCTGACAATCCAGGTGGAGAAATCTTCGATCTGAATTCGCTGACGCCTTTCGAACTCCATCTGTCGATAGGGACTGCTTTTGCGGACGATGCAGTCCACTTTGATGATGCTCTCCTGATGGATGAGATTGAACATCGATTGATGCGCGATGGAGCTTCGGACCGCGTCGGGGAAGACATAATAATCGGGCTGAAATGCGCTGATAATTGGGGCCACGTCCGACAGTGCAATCGCCACCACGAGATCAATGTCACGGGTCATGCGCGGCTGGGCGTAATAGTTCATCGCCATTGAACCGGTGAGCATGTAACCAACACAAATATCGTCCAAGCGTTCGGAAACATCCCGGACGATATCGAGTTCATTTTTCATACGGAAAACGAATTACGCTTTCGCGTAGAGTTCATTACCTTTGTCCGCAAACTCCTTGCTCTTCTCCTCCATCCCCTTCGCCAGCGCGGCCTCTTCATTCACGCCTTGTTCGGCGGCGTATTTCCGGACGTCTTCGGTGATTTTCATCGAGCAGAAGTGCGGACCGCACATGCTGCAGAAGTGGGCGCTTTTGGCACCTTCCTGCGGGAGGGTTTCGTCGTGGAACTCGCGGGCGGTGACGGGATCGAGACTGAGGTTGAACTGGTCTTCCCAGCGGAATTCGAAGCGGGCTTTGCTGAGCGCGTTGTCGCGGTATTGGGCGCCGGGGTGGCCTTTGGCGAGGTCGGCGGCGTGGGCGGCGATTTTGTAGGTGATCACGCCGTCTTTCACGTCCTTTTTGTTCGGCAGGCCGAGGTGTTCCTTGGGCGTGACGTAGCAGAGCATGGCGCAGCCATACCAGCCGATCATCGCGGCGCCGATGCCGCTGGTGAGGTGATCGTAGCCGGGGGCGATGTCGGTGGTGAGCGGCCCGAGGGTATAGAAGGGCGCTTCGTGGCACCATTCGAGTTGCTTGGCCATGTTTTCCTCGATCATGTGCATCGGCACGTGGCCGGGGCCTTCATTCATCACCTGCACGCCCTTGGCCCAGGCGCGCTTGGTGAGTTCGCCCTGCACTTCGAGTTCGCCGAACTGGGCGCGGTCGTTGGCGTCGGCAATCGAGCCGGGGCGCAGGCCGTCGCCGATGCTGAAGCTCACGTCATAGGCAGCCATGATGTCGCAGATGTCGTCCCAATGGGTGTAGAGGAAATTCTCCTGGTGATGGGCGAGGCACCACTTGGCCATGATGCTGCCGCCGCGGGAGACGATGCCCGTCATGCGGCTCGCGGTGAGCGGGATGAAGCGCAGGAGCACGCCGGCGTGAATGGTGAAGTAATCCACGCCCTGCTCGGCCTGCTCGATGAGGGTATCGCGGAAGATTTCCCAGGTGAGCTCCTCGGCCTTGCCGCCGACTTTTTCGAGCGCCTGGTAGATGGGCACGGTGCCGATGGGCACGGGCGAATTGCGGAGAATCCACTCGCGGGTCGCGTGGATGTTCTTGCCGGTGGAAAGGTCCATCACCGTATCCGCGCCCCACTTGGTGGCCCAGCGCATCTTTTCCACTTCCTCCTCAATGCTGGAGGCGACGGCGCTGTTGCCGATGTTCGCATTGATCTTCACGAGGAAGTTGCGACCGATGATCATCGGCTCCAGCTCGGGGTGATTGATATTCGACGGAATGATTGCGCGCCCGGCGGCGACTTCGCTGCGGACGAACTCGGGGGTGATTTCCTTCGGAATCCGTTGCGGGAAACGGCGGAAGATGGAGGGGGTAAAGTCGTCCTGGTTCTGCGTGGAACCGGCGTGCTGCTTGTCGAGGTCGTTGCGCCGAATGTCCTTCGACAGCTCGGCGATTTCCGCGCGGCGCATGTTTTCGCGGATGGCGATGAATTCCATCTCCGGCGTGATGATCCCCGCCTTCGCATAGGCGAGCTGGGTGACGGCCTGCCCCGCTTTCCCGCGCAGCACGGGACGCTTCAGCCCCGGGAATTCCAGCAGGCGGTTGCGCTCGGCCTTGCTCGCGGTACTCGGCATGCTTGCCGGAGAGGTAGCCGTTATCCATCGGCTGAACTTCACGGCCATCGTATTCCTCGACATCGCCGCGCTCGCGAATCCACTTCGCGCGCAAGGTCGGCAGACCCTCGGTGACACTGCCATCGAAATCCGAATCACCCCACGGGCCGCTGGTGTCGTACACCCGCACCGGCTCGTTTTGCTCCAGCTGACCGTTGAAGCTCTTCGTCGGCGAAAGCGCGATCTCGCGCATCGGCACGCGCACCTCGGGGAAAAGCTCGCCCTGCACGTAAACGCGGGTGCTGGCGGGAAGGGCGTCGGTGCTCTGCGGTTCGATGGAGTCTTTCGGTGCGATCATCGGGAAAGTGGATGGTTGAGAGTTGATAGTTGAGAGGACAAAAAATGCGCTTCGCGAGGGTGCGAACGGGCTGAAACCTTGCTCCCTTCGACGGCATTACCCGCATCAGGTTCAAGGGGTCCCCACGCATGGCACGTGAGTCTCAGCCGGATGGCGCCCCCGCATTTGAGGCCAAAGCATAGTGCGGCGGCGGGCGGAGTCAATCCGTCATTCGGCGGTCACATTTCAGAGAAAATCCCGGAAATGGACCGTCCAGAGTGAAAACCGCGCAAGGGCTCCGTCTTACTCCGTGGCCGCCGTCAGGGAAACCGCGGCGTGATGCTCGGCTCCGGAAACCGTCATCGCGATGGGCAATTCGTTGCCGTGCGCGAGCTGGTTGTGATCGAGAATGCGGGCGGTCTGCAATTCCTTGAGCCAGGAGCCGCCCTTGAGGGTGATCTCAAATTTGAGCATTCCACCGCGCACGACTCCGTTGCCATTGATGACGATGTTTTTGACGAGCAACATCCCATCGGGCGAACCGGCGATGCCGCTGGCATCGGGCTGAAGCGCAATTTTTTTGCTGCCCAGCTGGATGGTGAAGACCTGCCGGGCGACCGGAAAGGGATTCGGGACGCTCACCTGTCCATCGAGGAAGATCTGGCTCGCGGCGGGGTCCTTTTTATCGAGCGCGAGGCTGCTGTTCTGGAAATGCAACGTCTGGAGCGCCTGGGGCATGCCAAAGAAAGCCACCTCCGGCGCAGCGCTGGCCCCGACCGTGCCGGTGGGATAAATGGTGAAGCGGGCAAACATTCCATCCTGCATATGCTCGGCGACATGGCAGTGAAAAATCCATTGCCCGGGATCGTCGGCCACCATGTCCGCCACGTGCATGCTGGCGGGAAGCAGTTCCACCACATCGCTCCGGCTGCGCCCATCCACCGTGACGCGCTCGCCGTGCCAGTGCGCGGTGTGAAAATCGCTCTCGGAGCCGAGGCCGAAGAGATACCAGCGCACGCGTTCGCCCTGGTTCATCTCCAGGCCGCCGAGATTACCGAAGGAAAGACCGTTGAGCGTGTAGCGCTGGCCTTCCTCGGCCTTTTGCAAAGCATCGGCGTAAGAAAGCGGCGCGGCGGCCGATTTATCGCCGGGCGGCAGATCATCGGGGTCCACGGCCTCGCCCTGGCCGAGCTCGGGCTCGTCGAAGATTTTGAAGAGCGCGGCCATTTCGCGATCCACATCGTTCGGCGTGCCATCGGGGCGGGCCCGCTTCGCATCGGTGACGACGATGAAGCCGATCAGGCCGAGATTCGTCTCTTCATCGCCCGCCACGTGGCTGTGGTAGAGCCACGCCTTCGAGCTCGGCTCATCGAGGCGCGGGCCGGAATCGGCATCGAGATACCACACGTAGGTAAACTTCGCGCCCGGGGCCACCGCCGCGCCGAGACCCGGCGCAGGCTGGTAGTAGGAGCCCTCGTTATCCTTGTCATACCGCACCCCATGCGGGTGCATCGAGAGCGGCTGGGTGCTGCGGTTGAGGAACGTGACGGCAAGATACTGGCCGGTCACCCCGCGCAGGACGGGCCCGAGAATCCCCAAGCGGCCCGTGGGGAGGGCCCGCGCCGTAAAGGTGGCATCGGTGTATTGTACGTAGCGAATTTTCCACGACAGGCGGTTAAGGGTGAACGCCGGCGGGAAGGTCTTCCCACAAACGGGATCTTCGCCCAGCGGCGCGAAGTTCCAGAGCTCGGGCTCGGCGGCGATGTAGTAATGGCGCGTTTTGGCCGGGTCCGGCGTCTTGCCGAAATACTTGCCACCGACATCGCCCATCTCGGCAGTAACGGTGGGAGCGGGGCCAGCCGCCGGAGTGGGCGACTGGCCATGGGCGGTCATCTGCACGAGACCAAAGCACGCCGCGAGCATGAGGATGAGCTTGGAAGAGAGAGCAGGCTTCACGCGTTCCAGCGAAATCAACGACGATGATGATGACAAGCCACCGGTTGTAACGATCTCGTTACTTGCGACCGACCGCCGATCGCCGGACGCTGGCGCTCCATGAAGCTGCATTCCCTGCTCCTGCCCGCCGTGTCGGCAATCTTGTTTCTCACGGCCAGGGCGTCACCCGCGGCGACCTACGAAGTGCACGGGGTGCTTATTTCCATGGATGCGGCCCGGCAGCAGGCCACCATCTCGCATGAGGCAATCCCCGGTTACATGCCCGCGATGACGATGACCTTCAACCTGCGCGACACGAAAAGCGCCGCCGCTTTCGCGCCGGGCGATGCGCTGGATTTCGCGCTCCAGGTGGAGGAAAAAGACGCGTGGATATCGGGAGCTGAAAAAGACCGGATCGAAACCACTGCTGCCGATTGCCAAAGCCCCGGCGAGCGCCTCCCGGGAGCGGCAAGTGGGGGAGGTCCTGACCGATGTTCCCCTGCTGGACTCCACGGGAAAACCGCTGCACCTGGCCGAGCTGCGGGGCAACGCGGTGGCGCTTACCTTTATCTACACCCGCTGCCCGCTGCCGACTTTTTGCCCGCTGATGAATCGCAATCTCCACGAAACGCAGTCGCTGCTGCAACGGCTGGCACCTGCGGAAAAGTGGCGGCTCATCTCGCTCACGCTCGACCCCAAAAACGACACCCCCACCATGCTGGCGAACTGCGCGGCCAATTTCGAGGCGGATGCGAAACGCTGGATTTTCGCCTCCACGCCGGAGGAAAACCTCCAGCAACTCGGCGATGAAGTGGGGCTCACCTTTTCCACCAGCGGTGGCACGATCTATCACAACTTACGGACGGTCGTCCTCCGGCCCGATGGCCGCATCGCGCAGATTTTCAACGGGAACACCTGGACCCCGCAGGAGCTCACCGCCTCCATCCTCGCGGCCATTCATCCCCGGAATTAGCGCAACCGTTTAGTGAAGCGCCGGGGATGACTCATCCGGGACGGCGAATTCGCTGTGCTGGATGAGCCGCGCATATACGCCCCCCAGCTCCAGCAGTTCCGCATGCGGCCCACGCTCCACGATCCGCCCATGGTGCATGACGAGAATCTGATCCGCGTGGCGAATGGTGGAAAGCCGGTGGGCGATGACGAAACTGGTGCGGTGCTCCATGAGCCGTTCCAGCGCCTGCTGGATCTGCCGCTCGGTGGCGGTATCCACGCTGGCGGTGGCCTCGTCGAGAATGAGGATCGGCGGATCTTTGAGCAGCACGCGGGCAATCGAAACGCGCTGCTTTTCCCCGACGCTCAGTTTCACCCCCCGCTCGCCCACGACTGTATCGAGGCCCTTCGGCATCTGCTCGACAAACTCGCGCGCGTTCGCGGCATCGAGCACCTGCCACATTTGCTCCTCGGTGGCGTCAGGCGAGCCGAGGCGCAGATTTTCGCGCAGCGAGCCGTTGAAAAGAAAACTCTCCTGCGTCACCACCCCGATCGCCTCGCGCAGGGTGTCGCGCGGATAATCGCGGATGGAGCGACCATCAATGAGAATCGCGCCCGCCGTGTATTCGTAAAAGCGGGTCAGCAAGTTGATGAGCGTTGATTTCCCCGCGCCAGTATGCCCGACCAGCGCAATCGTCTCCCCTCGCCGCGCATGCAGGGAAATATCGTGCAAGACCGGAGCCTCTTCGTCGTAGGCAAACCCGACATGCTGGAACCGGACTTCCCCGGCGATCGCGGCGGTCGGAGACGCGGCCAGCGCTTCCGTCGCGATTTCCACCGGTTCATCCAGGATCTCAAAGACCCGCGCGCCGGCCACGCGCCCGGCCTGGAAAAGCTGATTGAGCTGATGCAGCTTGCTCACCGGATCATAGAGGAACCCCACGAGCAGCAGGAAATAAACGAGATCGCCCACCTGCATACTCCCCTGGATGACGGCATGCCCGCCAAAACCGAGCACGAGCACCAGCCCGAGCGAATTGAGCAGGCTCATCGAGGGATTGTAAATCGCCCACACGCTCATGATCTTGAGCGAGGCCCGCTCCAGCGCGAGGCTCACTTTTTCAAACCGACGCTCCTCCTCGCGCTCGCGCACGTAGGTCTTGATCTGGCGGATGCCGGCCAGGTTGTCGTGCAGCAGCGAGTTCATCGCCGAGGAAGCGGCCCGCTGTCCTTGTCAACGGCCATGCGCGGTCAGCGTGTAGCTGAGCGCGCCCGCAACGAGGAACGGAAACGGGGCCAGCGCCAGCAGGGCGAGCAGCCAGCTTTTCCAAAAGAGCAGGGCAAGCACGAGCACCACCTGCAACACCGCGATCACGCCCTGCTCGACGCCATCAATGAGCATGCGCTCCATCGCCTGCACGTCCTCCAGGATGCGGGTCATGATATCGCCCGTCGCCCGGTTATCGAACCAGCGCAACGGCAGCCGCTGAATGTGCGAATAGAGGTCCCGCCGCAGGTCGAAGATCACGCGCTGCTCAAAAATATTGTTTAGCACGATCCGCAGCCCGTTGAAGGTATGCTGCAGGACAAACGCCCCCACGCACAGCCACACATAGGGCATCAATTTTTCATGATGCCCCTGTTGCAGCACTTCCTGAATGATCATCCGCGTGGCGGAAGGGAACACGATCACCATCAACGTGCTGATCACCGCACAGGCAATAGTCCCGACCGCCATCCAGGGATAACGACGGAGATAGGCAAAAACGCGGCGGGCAATAGGCATGGCAAAGCGCTACGTTCGCGAAAGCAGGCCACTTGGCAAGCCCGGGACGAAATCGCGGCTACTTCGCTTTCAGCGCAGTGATGAGCTGGTGGAGGGCGGGCGACTCGTCGGCTTTGCGAAAAACGAAGGCGTGCGGGATGAGGAAACGGGGCTTGATGAGCGGTAGGAAGACGACATGCGGGGTGGGCCGGGTGGTGGTGGATTCATAAAGCACGGTAACCCCCTCGCCCAGCGCCACCATCGCGAGCAGCGCGGGGATTTTCGGAGACTCCTGGATGAGGCGGGGCCGAAAGCCACGCGTGGAGCAAAGCTGCAGGATTTCCCGGTAGAAACTCGGCGCGACCCGGCGCTCGATCAGCACCCAGTTTTCCTCGCGCAGGTCTTCGAGCGCGATCGCCTTTTGCTTCGCCAGCGGATGGGTGGCGGAAACGGCCACCATCAGCGGCTCGGATTTCCAGAGGATCATCTCCAGCTCGCGGGAAAGGCGCGCAGGCTTGGTGGCGACGAAGGCCCCGTCAATCCGCCGGTCACCGAGCGCGGCGAGGAGTTCCGGGCCACTCAGATCATGCAGCCGCACCTGACAGCGGGGATGCGCGCTGCGGAAGGCGCGCAGGATGTCGATCATATCGCTCTGCAGAGTCGCGCCGACAAAGCCGATGTTGAGCACCTCGAAGCCATCGCCCGTGACGTGCTGCACGGTATCCACCGCGCGGTCGAGATGATGCAGCAGGTAGCGCGCATCTTCGAGAAAGACCGCGCCCTGGGCGGTGAGCTCCACCGAGCGGGTGTTGCGCAACAGCAAAGTGACACCGAGCTTTTCCTCCAACTGGCGGATGTGCCGGGAGAGCGGCGGCTGCGAGAGATGAATCCGCGCCGCTGCCCGGGCAAAGCTGAGTTCCTCGGCCACGGCGACGAAGCACTCGAGTTCGCGGAGATCGGGGCGATTCATATCAATTTGATCTCAGTGTCTTCCAATAATCGCAATTCAGCAATGATGAAGAGTGGCGTAATCTTCTCCCAGCGAATATGGAAACGAGCACCACACAAGGCACGGGATGGAAATGGCTGACCGCCCCCTGGAAAGAGCTGCCCCCACTGGCCCCCTACGGACTGGCGCTGGGCTTTGGGGTCCGCACGATGCTGGCCTGTTCGCTCGCCCTGTTCGCCGCCTTCCTCATCCAGCTCGACGCCCCCTACTGGTCGGCACTCACGGTTTGGATCATCGCCAACCCGCATCCGGTAAAAACCTGGGGCAAGGGGCTTTTTCGCATCACCGGCACGGTGATTGGGGCCAGCATGGCGATTGTGCTGATTTCGCTCTTTGGACAATCCCCGGAGTGGCTACTGGCCGCGCTGGCGCTTTGGTCGGGTCTCTGCACGGGCCTCGCCTGCCTGCTGAAAAACTTCCACTCCTACGCTGCGATGCTGGCGGGCTATACGACGCTCATCGTCACGGTCGCGGTCTCCGGCCAGCCCTTGCATGTCTTTGAAACGGCAGTGGCCCGCGCCTCGGCAGTCACGCTCGGCGTAATGGCGGTCTCGCTGGTCTCGGCGGTTTTTCACCGCGACGTATCTGCCGAAAGCGAATCAACCGAGCGTTTCACTTTTGAGCCACAATACCGGGCAGCGTTCATCGGTGGATTTCGCGCCCTGGTCGCGGTGGCGGTCACCGGCCAGTTTTGGATCACCAGCACGTCGCCCACGGCCTCCGGCGTGATGTTGCTCACGGGGATCATGTGCGGACTGTTTTCCACGCACCCGGCACCGCATCATGCGAGCCTGAGCTTTGGTCTCGCCATCGCAGCCTCCGGCCTCGCGGCCTATCTTTGCCTTTACTACTTGGTCCAGCGCGTGGAGACCTTCCCGCTCTTCATGCTCTGCCTGGCACTCTTCCTCATCCCCGGGGGCATGTTGATGACCTTCCCGCGCACCTCCTTTTTCGGCCTCGGCTTCACGGTAAATTTCGTAAACCAAGTGCAGCCGCTCAATCCCATGCACTACAATCTGGTGACCTTTCTCAATAATCTGAGCGCCTCGATGGTGGCTGCCGTGGCCGCCGCGCTCACCTTCCTCATCATCTTTCCCGGAGTCGCCGTCATGATTAAGGAAATCTCGCTCCATGGCGTTTACCTCGCCCCTTTGTTTGCCACGCTCGCGGTCTCGGCCCTCGCTTACCTCCCCATCCACTGGCTCTGGAGCCGCCTGCACCTTGAACGCTACGTCTGGCATCGACCGGTTTTTGAACTCGCCGTTCACCTCCTGCTCCTGCGTTTTGTTTTCACCCTGTTAACTCACTTATGAATGCTCAATTATCCAAATCTGGACGCGCCTTTCTGCGCGTAGCGATCACCCTTACGGTAGTGATCGCGGCGGTGCTGGCGACTCGTTCGCTCTGGCAGCAATACATGGTTCGCCCCTGGACCCGCGACGGGCGTGTGAGCGCGGAAGTCGTGAACATCGCTCCCGATGTCAGCGGCCGCGTCGTGTGGCTGAGCGTGGCGGACAACCAGTTCGTGCACAAAGGCGACCTGCTCTTCTCCATCGATCCCGACAGCTATCGCCTCGCCCTCGCCCAAGCCCAGGCGAATCTCGACCGGCTGGAACAGGATTGGAAGCTCAAGCAATCCGAATCCAACCGCCGGATCAAGTTGAGCACCAAGTCCGTCATCTCCACCGAGGAAACGGAAACCGCGCAATATGCGACCGCCACCGCCAAAGCCGCTTATGATCAAGGGAAGGCCGACCGCGATCTGGCGAAGCTCAATCTCGACCGCACCGCAGTCTATGCTCCGGTGAATGGCTACATCACGAATCTGCACTTGCGCGTCGGCTCCTATACCAGCACGGCCCAACCCGAGCTCTCCATCGTGGATAGCGACTCGTTCTGGATCGCCGGTTACTTCGAGGAAACCCAGCTTCCCGGCATTCGCGAAAATGCGCCGGTAACCATCCGGCTCATGGGCGTGGACCGTCCGTTGAAAGGCCACGTCGAAAGCATCAGCCACGGCATCGCCGATACCAACAGCGGCGTGTCCGAACGCGGCCTCGCCAATGTGGACCCTGTTTTCACCTGGGTCCGCCTCGCCCAGCGCATCCCGGTGCGCATTCACATCGATCAAGTGCCGAAAGGCACGCGCATCGTCGCCGGCCTCACCTGCACCCTTGCCGTGGGCGAGGTGCAAAAGGCGAAGACGATCACGCTCGCCGACAACGCTACGGACTAACGACCACCCGGTAGAAATATTGCGTCCCGGCGGTGCCGGAGTCGGTGAAAACAAGCTGCCCGCCGGTTCCCGACTGCGCGTTGCCGACGGCGGTCCAGGTTGGCGAGTTGATCGTAGTGGATCGCTGGAGCTGGTAGGTGTGGCCCGCGTAGCCGGTCACGGTCACAGTGAAGTTGCTACCAACGAAGGCCGCGTCCGCCGCCTTCACCGCGCTGGAGTCAAGGACGGTGCCTTTGTTCACAAAGTTCGCCGGAAGCGTGGCGGGACCGTTGATGAGATCGAGCACACCATTGTTGGTAAAGATGCCGGTGGAGCTAAAAGTCGGCGTGCCCTTCAAGCGGATCGTGCCATTATTCGTAACCGTGCCGCTCACGCTCAAGGTGCCACCGGAGAGCTCGACCGCCGCGCCACTGGCAATGGTGAGCCCCGTGGTGCCGGTCACGGAACCGAGGATGCGCAACACCCCGGCACTCACCGTGGTCGCGCCGGTGTAGGTGCAGGCGCCGGCCAGCGTCCAGGTGCCCGCGCCGGTCTTCGTAATGGCGGTGGTGCTGGTGCTGTTGGTGATCACGCCGCTGTAAGTGGCATCAGTTCCCTTTGCGCCCACACGCCAGGTGAGGGTGCGCCCACTGGTGGGCCCGCCGGAGAGCGAGGAGGCGCTGGTGCCGCTGAGCTCCGCCGAGATCAATCGTGGTGCCGCTGCTGCCGACCGTTCCGGTGAAATAGAAATAAACATCATCGGCGAGGTTGAAAGCCGTCCCGACATAGCCCGTGGTATTGTTGACGCGGAAATCGCCGCCATCCGTATCGGTGACAACATTCACCTGCCCGGTAAAGGCGGACCAGTTGCCCTTCATTTCCGTGCGCACATAAGGAGTGAAAAAAGTCAGCGTGCCAGCGCCCGTCAGTTGGCCGGTGAGCGAGCAGCGACCATCCGCCTCCAGCCGACCGGTGGAGCCGGAGGGCACGATCACGTTCCACGCCGCGGTCTCGCTCGCCTCCACGTCCAGCATCGATAGCGTGCCGCCATCGAGGGTCACCGAGCCCGTGCCCAGCCCGGAGACGTTGGCCGTCGCTCCGGTAAGCAGAATGGTCCCGCCCTTGATGGTGGTGCCACCCGTGTAGGTATTGGCGCTCCCGAGCATGAGGGTGCCGCCACTGGTCTTGATCAGCGCGCCGCTCCCACTGACCACGCCCCCGATCTGCATGGAACCCGCGCTGGTCGGGATGTCGAAAGTTGCGCCCCCGGAGCCAAGGGTGACATTGCGGTTGGTATTCGTTTGCGAGCCGGTGAGCGAGAGGGTCGCGCCATTGAGGACAAAATTGCTCGCACTTGCATCGGAAGCACCGATGGAACTCGCCGTGCCGCCATCATTCAAATTATCCACCGCGAGGGTGCCGCCATTTACCACCGTCGCCCCGGTGTAGGTATTGGTCGTGGCGAGAGTCAGCTTGCCGGTGCCCGACTTGGTGAGTCCACCCGTGCCGCCGATCGCCCCGGTGCCGGAAAGCGTATAGTCTGCCGCCGCATTCACCACCACGCCGGAGACGGGCATGGTGGCCGTGAGGGTCACGGTGCCGTTCGCGGCGCCGGTGCTGTCGAAGGTCACGGTGTCATTCGCGACAAAGCTGTCGCTGCTGCCGCTGCGCAGCCAGTTTTGCGAGGAGGCGAGGTCCCAGGCGTTGCCATTGTTCCCGCCTTTCCACGTGATGCTCGTGGCGGCGCGCGTAACGGGAATGGTGAGCGTGATCGCTCCCGAACCTGCCGCCAAGGTATAGGGCACGCCATCGGGAAGGAGAACCGAGAGATTGGAGACACTGCCAGTGAGTGTTCCGGTGTAGGTGAGCAACGTATAGGTCCCCGCGGCGAGCTGGGTATTCACCGGCTTGATGACGACGGCCACTTTACCGCTAAGGGAGACATTGCCGGTGACCGCGATGCGGTCGCTGGGGCGGGTCAGGCCGCCGGGATCATCGGAAAGATCGAAGGCCAGCACCGAACCATCATCCGCCGTCAACCCCGCGCCGAGCGTGACGGTGCCGACGCTGCCCATTCCCGCGCCGGGAGTGATCGCCCCGCGATAGCGCACCCACACCGGCTGGCTAAAACGACCGGCACCCCCGATCCGCCCGCCGGTGGCTCCATAGGCCAGCGCCCCACCCCACGTGCCGCCCCAAACGGTGACCGGGCTTTGCTGCAAATCGCCGCTGACATACAACGCACCATCCCAGACCGTCGTGCGTCCGCTGAAGCTGTGATTGCCCGAGATGGTGAGCGTTCCACCTCCGGATTTGAGTAATTTCGTGGAGCCGCCGATGGAGCCATTCGTCCCGTCAAACGTGTAGTCTTTGGGGCAATATACGGTGAGCGCACCGGGCTGCACCGTTCCATTGAGCGCGACGGTGGTGGAGTTATCCCCGGCCAGATCGAAACGCACCGTATCGCCATCGGTGAAAGCGCTGTTCGTCGTCCCATTTTTCCAACTCGCGGTCGATCCACCATCCCACGTGGTCGCGCCCGAGCCACCGCGCCAGACCAGCTTCGTATCGACCATCGGGGGCGGCGGGGGTGGCGGCATGTCGGTGCCGAGATAGTAATCAACGTAGCTGGATTGCACGTAGCCTTTGGTCGTCGCCTGGTCGCGATATTGCGGGTTGTGCATCAGGGTGTAGATGCGGAAAGGCGTGCCGCCGCTGGTCTTGGCGAGATCGGGAATCTTGGTGGTGTAGATGCGCAGCTCCGAATTGTCATTGGCCACACAGAGCAGTTCCTCCCGCCAGTCGCCGAGGATGTCGCCCCAGAATTGCGGACGCCCGCCGTAGGCCTGATAGCAACCGCCATTCTCGCTGTACATCGAGTAGATGCGCGACTGGGAATCGGGATACTTCGGATCGAACCACGAAATGGCCGGGCTCACGGCGGTGCTGCCGACGGTGGCGATAAATTCACGGCCGAGATACTTTGCCGCCAGGGTGCTGCCAATTTCCGTGGTGAGCGTGGCGGCGGGCACGCCCCACCAGATCGTCTCCGGCGGAAAGGGCTGGGTGGAATAAAGCTGAACGCCCTTGGCATTGAAGACGCCGGGCTGGGTCGAAAAAAACTCGTTCCCCTTCACGCTGGCATCGAAATCGCCGACCACGCCGCGCCCCACGTCCACCACGCCGCCGGCATACCATTTCCGGATCACCTTGCTCTTATCCGCCGCCGAATAAACGGTGGCGAGGCCGGTGCCGTTGTTTTGCTGAATGAGGAAGGTCTCAAGTCCCGGGCGATCGGGATCAATATCCGTCACGTGGAAGCGGTCCCCATGGATCACCTCATTGAGCATCGCCGCATTGATCTGCCCGCTACCATCCGCTTTCACCACGTGGCCGATGTCCACGTATTCGTCCTTCCCGTCGTTGTCCACATCGGCGATGCGAATCTGGTGCGCGGTCGCGGTGTGGCCGGTGAAGGGCCACGACCAGCGCTGGGTGAGCGTGCCATTGCGATAATCCCAGGCAGTCGCAATGTCGTTAAAGCTTTGGTCGGCATTGCGATTGGACGATTGCCACATCACGGAAGGCTTGAGCCCATCGGCATAGACGATCCCCATGTGGCCGTTCATCTGGCCGACCGTGGGCCAGGGATTGGGAATGGTGGCGCGCGCCTTTTCCTTTCCGGTCATGCCGTCGAGAATGGAAAGATATTGCACGGTATCGTTGGCGGCGGTGAGCGTGGTTCCATCGGGGAAGACCACGCCATTCGCCGTGCGCACGATCACCTCGGCCTTGCCGTCGCCGTCGAGATCGTAGGCAGTCACATTGTCGCCATGGCCGATGCCGAGACTGGAGGAGCCGGGCGTGATATTATAATGATTCACGCTATTCGGCCCCATATTCATCTGCCAGAGCAGGGTGCCGTCGCGCTTGTAGGCCTGCAGCCACTGGCGCGCCTCGACATTGGGGTTGGTCCGGTCGAGAACGAAGTCGTATTCCCCGTCCCCGTCGAAATCGCCCACCCAGCAAAATTTCACCGCATAGGAAACGCCCGCCGAGGCATCATCCGGGGTCGGCTGAATGGGCACCGAAAGGTATTGCCGCACCGGCGCATTGGCCGCCAGCGTGAACGGGCCGCTCAGCGGATTGGCCCACGTATCGGCGACCTCCACGCCATTGAGCACGGTCTTGACCGAGTAAGTATAAGCGGTCGTCGAAAGATTCGGCGGGGTGTCGAGATAATCGGTGGTCGCCGTGAGCGGCGTGGAATTGACCTTCACCGCCGTCGCGCCATTGGCCGAGCGGTAGAGATTGAAAGCGAGGTCCTCCGGATCGTTGCCCAACAAACGCCAGCCCACATAGATCTGGGTGGAACTGCTCTTGATCGCGATAATACCACGGCCCAGCCGCTCCATCTGCCGCTGGGCCGGCGCGGAAAGGGACAACAGCAGCAGCAAGCATACGCTGAAGAGAGAAATGGGGCGCATAGGGGGCGGTGTTTTTGGGGAAACCGGACGGCGGACCAGCGTTTTGGGGCACTGGAGACGCCTTTTCTTTAGCATTACACCCTTGAAATGCGAGGGAAATATGATGAACAGATTTTCAGCCAGCCCCGCCGTAAAGATTGCGCTTGCGGGTAACCGGGAAGTTCCCGCACGTTGCGGTTCACCCCATGAAATCCCTGATCCGGCTGCTCTTCCTCCTGTGGATCGCAGGCTTTTCCCCACTCCAAGCGCACCAGGCTTTTGAAAGCACGGTGAAGGTGAGCTTTGAGCATGGGCAGACGGAGGTGACGATCATATTTTCCGGCGCCACGATAGGAGCGATTCTTAACGAGGACCGGGTGGATACCACCCCGCTCACGTTGGAGCAAATTCGGGCAAAAATGCTCCCGCAGGCCAGCCAGCTTTTTAGCGCGATCTCGAACGGCAAGCCGCTGGTATTGAAGCGGAGCAAACTGGGACCCGGCGTCGGCAACGAGGTGGAAATGCTTTTGCTCTATCCCCCGCCGATGGCTGGGCCATTCGAGGTCGATGCCCGGTATTTTGCGAAACTCGACTCGCGTGCCAATGGCACCATGGTCGTCACCGCGATGGGTGAAGACAGCGAGGTGCAGCTCGGCAATGAGCTGATCAACCGGGAAAAGCACGCGCTGAAACTGACCTTGCCGACCCGCTTGTTCGCCGCTCCTCCCCCTTCTGCCGCAGCGACCGTGGCGACCACGGGCACGCCAACCACTTCCGCTTCGTCTTCCACTTTTTGGGAGTTTCTGAAGCTGGGCATCCTCCACATTCTCACCGGCTACGATCACCTTCTCTTCCTCTGCGGCCTGCTGGTCGTATGCCGTCGTCCCGGACCGGTGCTGGCCATTATCACGGCTTTTACGATTGCCCACTCCATCACCCTCGCACTGGCGGCGCTGCACCTGGTAAACATCTCCAGCCGCATCATCGAGCCACTCATTGCGGCGACGATTATCTTCGTCGGCGTCGAAAACCTGTGGCTTGGCGGGAAAACCAAGGGCCGCGCTTTCGTGGCGGGCTCGTTCGGCTTCATCCACGGCTTTGGCTTTGCCAGCGCGCTGAGTGAGGCGGGCCTCGGCTCGGGCGGACCGTCCATCGCCGTCCCCCTGCTCTCCTTCAATCTCGGCGTGGAGATCGGTCAACTCACCTTCGCCAGCCTTTTCCTGCCCCTGGTATGGGCCCTGCGCAAGACGGCCTTCTTCGAGCGCCATGGGGTGAAGATCTTCTCAAGCGTCGTGGTCGCACTGGGTGCTTACTGGCTCACGGAGCGAGTCTTCTTTGGGGCGTCTTGAATCCCGCTCGCCACCCTTTTCAGGCAATTGGAAGCCACGCGATACCCGACATACCAAAGGCTGATCAACAATCCCAAAATCCCGATCCCGGCGAGGCCGGAAGCCGGTCTCATCTCGGGGTGATATCGAAAGTCGATCTCTCCCCTGCTCTGGTTTTCATTCCGCTCCTGCCGGGCAATCACGACGGCTTCGGATTGCGGGAGTGCCGCATTCATCAAATACACGCTCAAAGCAGGCAAATGCCGATCCTCCAGAGCCAGCTCATGTTTCCCTGCGGTCAATACCCCCCACGACGTGGCAAACTCGATTTGAATGATCCCCGATCCACCCTGCAGCTCGGCGGGCTTGGGGAAATCGGAGGCGACCGCTTTCAATGCCAATTCATGGCCGTCGAGCCGGAGTGTGAGGTCGCGCTTTAGCAACTCCATATACCCCGCCGCCTCTTCCGGAGAAATTATGCCATCATGGTTCCGATCGATCAACGCCAGCACCGGATCGGCAATCGCGACTCCCGGGGTGAGGTTGATTTGCAGCCGCACTCCAGTGGGTTCGATATTTACCAGCGTGGCCTGCAAATACTCATCCAACCGGTGCGCAAAAGCTGCCGTGGGAAAAAGCAACAGCGCCAGGAGCAGCCCCCGGCAACGCCTCGGCGCCATCAGCTCTTCAGCCATTTCGCCCCATAATCGTTCACCGGATCGCGGTAAATCGTATGCGTGTGCCTCGTCGTGTCGCCGCCCAAAGTCTGCGGTGAATACTCGATGAAGACGGTCGGCCCCTGGATTCGAAAATAAGCGGCCGCGCCTTTTTCCAAAGACCCGCTCCAGGCAAACCATGTTTCGGCGGCATTCTTTTTCATCTCGTCCATTTTCGCTTTGGCAAAGGTCTCGTTTTGAATCCCCGTCCATTCCCCGGCGAGGTCGAGCAGCAACGCGCGCTGTTTTCCCGTCAACTCCGAGCCCTTGATTCCCTCCGGCTGGATCATCTGCCCATCGCGCCCCGGGCCGAGCACGAGATCGCGGATCTCCGAGCCGAGGACCGCTTGCTTGCGCTGCTCGTCGCTGAGTGAATGAATCAGGGCATAGGCCTTGTCCACTTCACGCCCCAGCGGTCGCACGGTCTTGCCCTCCAGCTCATAAATCGCGGGCTGCGCTCCGGTATGGCTCGGGGCCAGCGTGCCCTGATCGCCGACCAGCGTGAGATTGAGCCCCAAATGATGGCCGCCAAACTGGATCGTCCACGGCGCGGTCGCCGAGGGTTGACCCAGGAAGGAAATGAAATAGTTGTCGCGCCCGAATTGAGCCGGGCCGCCGGGACCACCCGGACCGCCCCCCTTGTCGGTCTCCTTCAAAACTTCGTCACCTTCCATGATTTTGGACACCTTTGCATAGCCCGGTTCACTCAGCGCCGCCTGGAGCACCGCCAGCGCCGCCGTACGTTGCGCCGACGAGAGATCCCCCAGCCGCAGACCACCGCGGGAAAAAATCATCATTGGAAAGTTCGACCAGCGTTTGCGCTGCGAATCGTCTTTAAAAGCATACACGGCCTCGGCGCGCTGGTCGTCATTGAGCGTCGCCAGAAACCTGGTAGCCACCTCGGCAATTTGCGACGAGGCGGTTACCCTGGCCGGTTCCGGTTTCGAGGCGGGCTTTTCTTTCGCGTGAATTCCAAGAATCAACACGAGCAGCGAAAGACCGGGGGCAATTAAGCGAAAGAAGGGATATCTCACAGGATCGGAAAGAGCGATGGCGTTGGTAAAAATGGGGATGACATTCGTCGGCGATTGAACCTCACCCCGACCCGCAAGTATTGAGGTTTTACAAATCGCTTACATTCCACGGTCGCGACTGAACTCCGCTATTGTGCGTCGTGGGCAAACCGGCGATAAATACGCGTGGCCAAATCAATTACAGGGATTCTACAAATGCACCGGCGCGGGGATGCGCATGTGCTCGGTGAAAATGGCGCGGGCGACGTCCACGTCGCCGCCACCCAGCTCGGCATGGCGCTGAATGGCGATCGCGTGCTCGCGGAGCCCGCAGGCGATTTCCGGCGCGGGGCCCGGCGGGGCGACTCGCGCCAGGGCGATCTCTCCGGGACCGAATGGCGGGTCGTAAAAATCGTCGAACGGGCGAAGCTGCCTGTCGTCGGCGTGCTGCAAAAGAAGCAGAATCGTTGGTTCGTGATTCCCGATGATCCGAAGCTGCCGCGCGAAGTATTTGTGAAGCCGGAAGGACCCGAGCCTTTTCGCGGGGGCGACAAAGTAGTGGCGCAACTCGATTTCGGCGCGTCGAAACCGGATTTCTGGCGCGGCAAGGTGGTTGAGGTGCTGGGGCCGGAGAATGCCCCGGGCGTGGACATGCTCGGCATCATCCGCCGCTACAACCTGCCGGAGCATTTTCCCGCCAATGTCGTGGCCGAGGCGGAGCGGATCGAAGAGGCGATTCCCGGGGAGGAAATCGCCCGCCGTGAGGATCTGCGCGAGCAATTCATCATCACCATCGATCCCGACGACGCGAAGGATTTCGACGATGCGGTGCATGTGGAAAAAATCGGCAGCGGCTGGCGGCTCGGCGTGCATATTGCGGATGTATCGCACTACGTGCGTCCCGGCTCGGCGCTGGACCGCGAGGCCCTGCATCGCGGGAATAGCGTGTATCTCGCCGACCGCGTGATTCCCATGCTTCCCGAGGCCCTCAGCAACGGCATTTGCAGCCTCAAGCCGCACGTCGAGCGGCTCGTCTTTTCCGTCTTCATGGAGTTCGACAAAACCGGCAAGCCCGGCCAGGCGCGCTTTGGCAAAAGCGTGATCCGCAGCGCGGCGCGGCTGACTTACCGCCAGGCGCTGGCGATCCTGGAAAATCGCACGCCACCGCCGACACCGAACTACGAACGCGGCGGCCAGGTCCACCTCGACGCCAAGCCCGTGCCGTTGAAAGTGACCCCGGAACTGAAAGAGCGGGTGCAGACCGCCTGGCAGCTCGCCTCCCTGCTCCGCAAGAAGCGCTTTGCCGCCGGTTCACTCGACCTTGATTTTCCCGAGGTGAAAATCTGGCTCGATGACCACGGGCGCGCGGTGCGGCTGGAGCGAATGGAAAACGACATCTCGCACCAGCTCATCGAGGAATTCATGCTCGCGGCCAACGAGGCGGTGGCAAAGGAGATCAAATACCAGAAGCGCCCGTGCATTTACCGCGTACATGACAATCCCGACCCGGACAAGCTGGCGGAGTTCCGCCAATTTGCGATCGGCCACGGCTTCCGCTGCGGCGATCTCACCAAGCGTCCCGAGGTGCAGAAACTCCTCGCCTCCATTCGCGGCAAGCCGGAGGAACACGTCGTCAAAACCGGTTTTCTGCGCAGTCTCAAACGGGCGGTCTATGAGATCGATCCGCGTGGCCACTACGGGCTGGCCAAGGTGAACTACACCCATTTCACCAGCCCGATCCGGCGCTACGCCGATCTGGTGGTGCATCGTGTGCTCTTCAGCGTGAACAAAAAGCACTCCAATCCCGCGCCGAAGCCGCTGCCGTTTGTTTCCCAGCACATCTCCACCACCGAGCGGGTGGCGGCCGATGCGGAGCGCGATTCCACGAAGCTGAAAAAGCTCGAGTTCTTCCTCAACCAGCTCCAGTCGAAAAAGCCCGATGTCTTCCGCGCCATCATCGTCGAAGTGCGCAACTTCGGTCTCATCATCGATTTGCCCGACTGCCAGCAGGGCGGCATGATCCACGTCTCCGAGCTCACGGACGATTACTATCAATTCGATAATATCCGCCAGAGCTTCGTCAGCCGCCGCAAGCGCAAGGTCTTTAAAATGGGCGACGAAATCGAGGTGATGGTCTCCCGCGTGGATCTGGACAAGCAGGACGTGGATTTCTGCCTGGCTTGATCCTCAGAGATTGTCCGCAAATTGCGCAGACTTTTTAAGAACGCTTACTTTGCAGCGAAGGCTTTCAGTTCCACCAAGGCCGTGGCCGCAGGCAACGCGTTCTTGAAAACCACGCGCACCCTGGTCGTTTTGATCGCAGCGAAGGTGATGGTATTGGCGCCGTTGCCGAGCGGTTTGGCGGGCTGGCACTTCACGCCGGGGATATCGGTCCAGTTACTGCCGTCCCACGACTGCACGGTGTATTGCTTCGGTGTGACGAATTGCTTGCCGTCGTCGTAGAAAGCGAGAGTCACTTTGCCGAGTTGCTGCTCGCTGCCGAAGTCCACCGCATACCAGTCTTCATCGGCCTTCGATCCCTCGGTGCTCCAGTAGTTGCGCACCGTGGGGAAGAACCAGGTGCGGCCATCCACCGCCTGCACCAGATCGCCTGGCTTGGTATTCACCGAGGCGGAAGACACCGGAAAACCGACGCCCGGGCAATTCACCGCAAGGTCCACGCCTTCGGAGGCCGGGAGAATTTCCGGCTTCGAAATCGACACCGTCTTGCGCCCCAAAGCTGATGGTGCCACCACGCGCTTGCCGTTCACATATACGGAGAGTCCCGCACCCTTGCCGTAGTGTTTCCCATCGCGGTCGTAGAGAATCGTCACCAACTGCCCGTGATACCGCACACCATCGAGGCAGAAATACGAAATGGCCTGTAGTGAACTGGCGTCGGTCGGAATCAGCGGATTGACTTCCAGCACGTCGTCCGCCCGCGGGCGCAAACCGGCCAGTCCGGTGATGACCAGATCGTTGAAGCCGGAATGGTTGTAATGATGGCTGCGATAGAGCCCGACGATCACCTTGCCGTCATCGGGGTTGTAGTCCTCCTCCAGGTCCAGGGCTCCGTCGTGATAGTGCATCTGCGCATACTGTTTGAGCAGGCGCACGTAATCATCGCGGGTGACCACCTTTTGATGGTAGTCGTTGAGCAGATTCGCCATCGCCCCGAGCACAAAGGTCGTCTGGAAAGGCCACGCCGGGCCGTTCCACTGGCATTCCGGCTCGCCAGTCTTCTCATAAATATACTGGTGCATGTAGTGCTCGTAGCTCGGCTCGTTCGTGCGCAGGCCGTATTTGCCCGCGAGTTCATCGGTCGAGAGCAGATGCTTCCACGAAGCGGCGTATTTTTCGCTGTCATCCGGCATTTCGAAATACCACGGCACATATCCCACCAGTTCGCGACCCCGGATATAATCCCAATAGTGCACGAACTTGTTGTTCACCTTGAAGCGATCCACGAAGTGCTGAAACCCGTCGTTCCACAAAGCCGCCTGCATCGTCGTCTTGAGGCGCTGGGCAATAGCCGCGTATTTTTGAGCGGTAAGCGCATCGCCGGAAAGCTCCGCCAGCTTGCTGATCGCCAGCGCATTCGCATACATGAAGCTGTTGATCGAAGGACGAAACGCCTGTCCCCCGCCGAAGCCCCACGTCCCGCCCGACGCATCGATCGAAGCAATCGTAAACTCCGTGGCATCGGCCACCGGCTCGATGAAGTAAAGCCCCTTGGCATAATCGTAGTGATCGCGCCACGCATTGAAAACGTATTGCATCGCCGACAACTGCTTCACCGCAAAGGCGCGGTCGCCGTTCACCAGATAACGTCCATAGGTGGCCGCTGCGATGGATTCGCTGAAATGCCGGTCATTCCCGCCATCGGCATACATGAAGTTGATGTAGTCGTTAAGATAGCGGTCATCCTTCAACCAACGCCCTTCGCTGATGTGGAACGGTGTCGCATCGTTCAGACTTTGCCACGGCTTGATCGACCACCCGACGTCGCCGAGAAATTCCGTGACGAGGTAGCCCTGCTCGCCGAGGTCCTTCAAATGGGCCTGGTAGAGCTGCCAGCGATAATAATAGACGTCCTCGATTTGCGAATCGGAGCATTCGAAGAACGGGATATTTTTCTCAAACCACGGGGCATCATTGCCGAAGTGTTTGGTGGCAAGCTGGGCGTGGGGAAGGAACTCCGTCTCTGCATGCAGGCAGGTCGCAGTGAAAGGAAGCGCCAGCAGGCAGGCAGCGCGGAAAAAGTGGGAGAAAAAACGGGCCATGGATTGGGGTAGGTTGAAGCCCATTGCTTAGCACAAGCTTTTTACCCCCTGCTAGGTGGAATCACCTATACCGTCAAGCTGCCGAGGGAACCGCTGCCTTCCGTGCCCATAGCCGCTGGCACCAGAGCCGGAACCGGTCGAGATAGAGATACACCACCGGGGTCGTATAAAGCGTGAGGAGCTGGCTGAAAATGAGACCGCCGACAATCGCGATCCCCAGCGGGCGGCGCAGCTCCGAGCCCGTGCCCGTGCCCAGTGCCAGTGGCATCGCACCGAGCATGGCGGCCATGGTCGTCATCATGATCGGGCGGAACCGCAACAGGCAGGCTTCGTAGATGGCTTCGGCTGAGGACTTGCCATGCTCGCGCTCGGCGATGAGCGCGAAGTCGATCATCATGATCGCATTCTTTTTCACGATGCCGATCAGGAGCACGATGCCGATCAACGCAATGATGCTCAACTCCGTATCCGTAATCATCAGCGCCAGAATCGCGCCGACGCCGGCGGAGGGCAGCGTGGAGAGAATGGTCAGCGGATGGACGAGGCTCTCGTAAAGAACCCCCAGCACGATGTAGATGGTGACCAGCGCGGCGAGGATCAGCAGCGGCTCGGTGGAAAGCGAGTCCTGGAAAACTTGCGCCGTGCCCTGGAAGCTGCCGTTGATCGTATTCGGCACATGCTCCTTCGCCACCACATCGTTGATGGCGGCGACCGCGTCGCTGAGCACCACGCCGGGCGCGAGATTGAAGGAAATGGTGATGGCGGCGAACTGGCCCTGATGGTTGACTCCGAGCGTAGTCGTCTTCGTTTCGAAATGCGCCACCGCACTGAGCGGCACCATCTGTCCATTGCTGGTCTTGAGGTAGATGCTCTTGAGCGTTTCCGGGCTCTGCCAGTATTGCGGGGCGACCTCCATGATCACGTGATACTGGTTGCGCTGGTCGTAGATCACCGAGACCTGCCGCTGGCCAAAGGCGTCGTAGAGCGTGGAGTCGATCAGCGCCATGGTGATCCCGAGCCGGGTCGCGGTGCACGATCGATTACCAGCGATGCCTGCAAGCCCTTGTTCTGGAGATCGGTATTCACGTCCACCAGTTGTGGCAATCCCTGCATTGCTTGCAAAATCCGCGGTTCCCATTGCACCAGGTCCCCGAAGCGGTCGCCTTGCAGGGTGTATTGTATTGCGCCTGGCTCATGCGCCCGCCTACGCGAATGTCCTGCGCGGCCTGCATCAGCAAGGTCGCTCCCAGGTACATCGGCCAGCTTGCCACGCAAGCGGGCAATCACCTCATCGGCGGTGAGCTTCGATCGGCCAGCGGCTTAGAGCGAAATGAACATGTCGCCGAATTCACCTGATCGCCACCGGTAAAGCCGACCACGCTCGAGACCGCGGGATCGGCATGAATAATGTCCACAAAGATCTGGAGCTTCTGCTGCATCGCCTGGAAGGAAATGGACTGGTCGGCCTGGATGTTGCCGATCACGCGTCCATTGTCCTGCTGCGGGGAAGAAGCCCTTCGGGACCACGATGTAGAGATAGACGTTCAGGCAGATCGTCGATGAGCATCCAGGAGCATCATCAGCCGTGAGTGTTTGAGCGCGCCAGGCCAGGCTGCGCTCGTAGAGGGAGAGCAGCCTGTTGAAGAAACGCTCGCTCGCCCGGTAAAGGCGGCCATGGCCGGTTTCCGGCTGACGCCAGGAGGCGACCGGGCGCACATCATCGGCGTGGTCGTAGCGAGAGGGCGAGCGAGACCAGCACCGCGATGGAAAGCGTGAGCGCAAACTCGCGCAGCAGAGCGCCCCAGGTGCTGTTCGGATTCTATCGTGTTTCCCTATTAACCTT
>JASGKO010000031.1:0-19380 GCA_049840595.1 Chthoniobacteraceae bacterium | reverse complement strand
GTGGTCTACTGGTACAAGTACGTATTGCTAAGGTTAATAGGGAAACACGATAGAATCCGAACAGCACCTTGACCGCAGTGAACTTTCATGGAAACAATCTAGAAGCAGAAATTTTTCCGTCAATCCAGCGCATAAAATGACCGGAAGCGACTGGAAGCTGGAAACCCTCCTCTTGTTTTACACCTGTAGGTAACTTGCATCCGCCAGCCCTCGACGTTTTTCCTTGTCTTTATTTCCCGACGAGCGGACAACATGCGTCCATGTCTGAAACAGGGAACTTTCATTCGGGACTCGACACGTCAGCCGCCGGCCTCAAGGCTCTCGTCCAAAGTCGTCTTAAATTCAGCCTCGCGCGCGATTACGATACCGCTTCGAAGCGCGACTGGTGGCTCGCCACCTCCAAAGCCGTCCAGAGTGTGATCATCGAACGGATGATTGCCACGCAGACCAAGCACCACCGCACGAACACCAAGCGCGTCTATTATCTCTCGCTCGAGTTTTTGATGGGCCGCCTGTTCTCGAACAGTCTCTACAGCGCGGGCATCTTCGAGGTGATGGAAGAAGCGCTCAAGGAGCTCGGCTTCGATGTCGAGGCCCTGCGCCATGAGGAATACGACATGGCGCTCGGCAACGGCGGTCTCGGTCGTCTCGCCGCCTGTTTCCTCGATTCGCTCGCCACCCTCGATCTGCCCGCCATCGGCTACGGCATCCATTACGAATACGGCCTCTTCAAGCAGGAGTTCCGCAACGGCCATCAGGTCGAGTTGCCCGACGCCTGGCTCAAATACGGCACGCCGTGGGAAATCGTGCGCCCCGAGCATGCCACCGAGATTCAGATCTACGGGCATGTGGAAAACGTCTTCGACGACCGCGGCAACTACGTCCCGCGCTGGGTCCACACCAAGAAGATCACCGGCGTCCCTTACGACATCCCGATCCCCGGTTTCGGCACCAATACGGTAAACTACCTGCGCCTGTGGGAATCGAAAGCCTCGTCGGAATTCGATTTCGACGCCTTCAACCGCGGCGGCTATGAAGAGGCCGTGAAGGAAAAGGTCGCCAGCGAAACCATCTCGAAAGTCCTTTACCCAAATGACAAGACGGAGAGCGGCAAGGAACTCCGCCTCGCCCAGCAGTATTTCTTTGTCGCCTGCTCGCTCAAGGATATCTTCCGCCGCTTCCGCAAGGACAACGAGGACTGGAACGATTTCCCGGAGAAGGTCGCGATCCAGCTCAACGACACGCACCCCGCGGTCGCGATCGTCGAGCTCATGCGTCTCTTCCACGACGAGATGAGCATGTCCTGGGATGATGCCTGGGGCCTGGTCACCCGCACCTTCGCCTACACGAACCACACCCTCCTCCCCGAGGCGCTCGAAAAGTGGAGCGTGCCGCTCTTCAACAAGGTGTTGCCGCGTCACCTGCAGATCATTTTCGAGATCAACAAGCGATTCATGGAACAGGTCGAGGCCAAGTGGCCCGGCGACAACGAGAAGAAGCGGGTGCTCTCGATCATCGAGGAAGGCCACGTGCAGATGGTCCGCATGGCGAATCTCTCGGTGGTCGGCAGCTACTCCGTCAACGGCGTGGCCGCCCTGCACACCAAGCTCATCAAGAGCGATCTCTTCCCCGAGTTCGACGAGCTGTATCCCGGCAAGTTCAACAACAAGACGAACGGCATCACGCCGCGCCGCTGGCTCCTCGCCTGCAACCCGCGCCTGAGCACGCTCATCACCTCCAAGATCGGCCACGGCTGGGAACGCGACCTCGACCTGCTGCGCGGGCTCGAAGCCTATGCCGACGATCCGCAGTTCCAGGAGGAGTTCATGGCGATCAAGCACCAGAACAAGGTGGATCTCGCCAAGATGATCAAGGCCCAGACCGGCGTGGAAGTGAATCCCGCCGCGCTCTTCGACGTGCAGATCAAGACGTCTCCACGAATACAAGCGCCAGCACCTCAATTGCTCCACATCCTCGCGCTCTACCGCCGGTTGCTCCAGATCCGGACCTGGAAATGGTGCCGCGCGTGTTCGTCTTCACCGCCAAGGCCGCTCCGGCTACGACATGGCGAAGTGCATCATGGCGATCAACTCGATCGGCGCGGTGATCAATGCGGACAAGCGGATCAACGACAAGCTGAAGGTCGTTTACCTGCCGAACTACCGCGTCTCGCTCGCCCAGCGCATCGTCCCGGCGGCGGATCTCTCCGAGCAAATCTCCACCGCGGGCAAGGAAGCCTCCGGCACCGGCAATATGAAGCTCTCGCTCAACGGCGCGCTGACCATCGGCACGCTCGACGGCGCGAATGTCGAGATCGGCGAGGAAGTCGGCGACGACAACATCTTCATCTTCGGCCTCACCGTCGAGGAAGTCACCGAGCTGGTGAGCAAAGGCTACAAGCCGCACGACTACTACGAGGCGAACGAAGAGTTGAAGGCGGTCGTGGACTGGGTGGGCTCCAACTACTTCACGCCCGATGAGCCCGGCTGCCTGAACATGCTGCGCGACAACCTCATCCACCACGACCCCTTCCTCGTCCTGGCCGACTTCCAGGCCTACAGCGATGCCCACCAGCGGGTGGAGGAAGCCTTCAAGGACAAGACGAAGTGGGCGAAGATGGCGATCCTGAACACCGCCCGCATGGGCAAGTTCTCCAGCGACCGCACCATCGCCGAATACGCAAAAGACATCTGGAAGCTGAACCCAGTGAGCGTGTAAAACCAAGGGCATGCAGCCCGTTTTTGACCTGCTGGCAAAGCACACCGATTCCATCCTGCTGATCGGTGGTCATGCCTTCGGAGGCGCACGGGCTGGTCCGCCAGACGGTGGATGTGGACTGCCTGATTGCCGGTGAAGATTTCGCCGCTTTGGATGAAACCATCCGAAGCGGCGGTTTTTCTTCCGGCAGGTCGCAATGAAAATTTCGCGCGCTATCGGCACTCGTCTCCATTGGTGCCGGATGTGGATATCCTGTTTACGAATCGCGCTACTTTCTCCTCCCTTTATACAGGAAGCGTTTTGCTGAAACGCAGTCCCATCGAGTTTCGAGTCCCCTCGCTGCTGCATTTGATTGCCTTGAAACTTCACGCCATGCGCAACCAGCCCGAACGTGAAGCGCGTGACCTCCCGGATATTTTGGAGCTGCTTCGCTTGCATCCGGAGGAATTGAGTGCTGGCGATCTTCGCGCCTTGTGCGATCGCTATTCCACGCCATCGATGGCGGAGAAAATCCTGAGCATGCTCCCATGATCAACCCCAGCGATCTCGAACTGGACCTGCCGGTGGTTCAAATCCCGCCCATCCCTCCCAAACCACCCCTGTCTTTTGATGACTATCTCGCGTGGCTGGAGGAAGGCCGCCGCGACATCATTGCCAACGGCTTGCTGGAAAGGTTGCGCAACGATCCCTGCCGCTGCCCGGTGAATGCGCAATTCCGTTTGATTGATTAATCCTCCCAGGCTACCGCCTGGGAGCGCAATTCTTACAGCGCCGCCAGCAGCTTGGCGTGGATGCCGCCGAAGCCGCCGTTGCTGAAGACGACGATCACGTCGCCACTCTTGGCGAGCGGACTTCAGGCGGGCGATGATGTCATCGACCGACGGCTCGTAGAAGGCGGGTTTGCCGGTGGCGGCGATGTCGGCGATCACCTGCTCGGGGTGGAGGCGCTCGTTCTTCGGGAATTGCTCCAGTTTCGCGCGACCTGGGCCATGACCACCCCATCCGCCTCGGCAAAGGCCTTGGGCAGCTCGTGCTGAAACACCGCGCGCCGCGTGGTATTCGAGCGCGGCTCGAAGACGGCCCACATCCGCGCGCCGGGATACTGCTTGCGCATGCCGGCGAGCGCCTGACGGATCGCGGTGGGGTGATGCCCGAAGTCGTCGATCACTTTGATCCCGTTCGCACTCGCCGCGCACTTCCTGCCGGCGCTTCACGCCTTCGAAAGCTCGCCACCGCCTTCTGGATCACCTCCAGTGGCATGCCGTAGAAACGCGCCGCGCGGATCGCCATTGCCGCGTTGCGCACATTGAACTCGCCCGGCAACCTGCATCGTAAATTCGCGTATGGAACAACGTGAAGGTCGAGCCCGCGCGCACTGTAGCTGACGTCGCTCGATGCCGGTTCGCCGCATTGGGCGAGAAGCCCACTTCCAGAATAGGCGCGCGGGCAGGTCTTGCCCACCGAGACCGCGTTTTCGTCATCGGCGTTGATGAGCACCATGCCGTTCATCCGGCACGATGTTGAGCAAGCGGCGGAAGCTGAGCTTGATCTCTTCGAGGTTGTTGAAGATGTCCGCATGATCGAACTCGATGTTGTTCACGATCACCAGCTCGGGCAGGTAATGGACGAACTTCGAGCGCTTGTCGAAAAAGGCGGTGTCGTATTCGTCGCCCTCGATCACGAAGTATTTCGAATCCCGCAGACTTGCAGCCCTGGCCGAGATTCTTCGGGATGCCGCCGATCAGTAAGCCGGGTTCCAGACCGGCGCATTCGAGAATCCAGGTGAGCAACGACGTCGTCGTGGTCTTGCCGTGGGTGCCGGTGACCACCAGGTTATGCCGTCCGCGCAGGAAGAACTGCTTCAGCGTCTCGGGCAGCGAGAGGTAGTAGAGCTTGCGGTTCAGCACTGCCTCCACTTCCGGGTTGCCCCGCTACATCGCGTTGCCGATCACGATCAATTCCGCGTCCGGCGGGATATTCTCCGCGCGGTAGCCCTCGGTGATGCGTGACCCCTTGCTCTCCAGAAAGGTGCTCATCGGCGGATAGACGTTTTCATCCGAGCCCGTCACGGTAAAGCCGCGCGCGCGCAGAGCGGCCGCGACGGCGCCCATGGCGGTGCCGCAGATGCCGAGAAAGTGAATGTGCCGGATGCCAGAAATCATCCGCAAATCATTAGGGCCACGGCGGCGGCACGCAAGCCCGCAGAGTGATCAGTTTTCACCCCGTCCGCCCCGGGACCGGCAGGCTCAGTTGTTCACCAGCAGGTTATGCTGGCTGATCACCGTGCAGGCCGTCGCAATGGACAGGCAAAGCCCCACCAGGGAGAAAATAATCGAGCCGCTCGGAGGGCAGGGCTTGGTGCGGAAGGGATTGAACCGGGAAAAGTTGAGCCCCAAAGCGATCAGGCACAGGGCACCGGGAATGGAGCTGGCCAAAAAAGCACATTCCGACGAAGGGCGCGATCTGATGATCCCGAAAAGCCACCTGCGTGAACGCGAAGGTGGCGAGCGAAGTAAAGAATGCGATGGATGAAAAGATCATTTTACGTCGCAGTTAACGGCGCAAAGTAACTCCCAATGAAGCGGAAATTCAAGCGATTATCTGAACAGTAGGGAGTTTTTTATCTCTCCCGCCCCCCTGGAAGATGTCATTTCTGACATTTTTCTATAAAATTTCTATAATTCGACGCGCTGTTTCGCGGGGTCGGGATTCTGCCGGAAATAGACGGCAACGTTGCCGACCCGCCTGGATCAACTGGCTGCTGGTCTTATCGGCCAGCTCGGGCGCAAGTTGCTTCTTTTCCTCTTTAAAATTGGCAAAACGCACCTTGACCAGCTCGTGCTGGTCGAGGGCCGCATTCGCGCTGGCAATGAATTCATCACTGAGCCCGGCCTTCCCGAGGTGCAAGACGGGTTCCAGTCGTTGGGCAATACCTTTGAGATGGCGCACTTGGGCGCCGCTGAGCGTGGTCATGTAAGAGCGGGTGTCGGAGTGGATTTGGTAAATGGTTCGAAAGCAATCGCGGCGCGGCGGAAAGGCTCAGGCGACCAGATGGACCTCGTTGCCCACATAATCGAGTCGCAGCACATTGGCCTCGCGGTGCAGTCGCGCCACCAGATCGGAGCGGCTTTGCGGGATGGCGAGTTCCAGCGTCACCAGTTCATTGGAAAGCATCCCGGCCATCCGGTGCAGCAGTTCCTCAGATGCCTTCGCCGGTATGCACCGAGACGAAAATCGCCTGCGGGAAATGCATGCGGTGCAGGCATTAGCACCGTCGGATCGGTCACACGGTCGATCTTGTTGAAGACGATCATCATCCGCCTGCTCTCCCGCGCCGAGCTCCTTCAGCACCTTCATCGTCGTGTTGTAGAACTCCATCACCCGCGGCTGGGTCGCGTCGAGCAGGTGGATGAGGAAATCGGCAAGCACCGACTCTTCGAGCGTGGCGTTGAACGCCTCGACGAGCCGATGCGGCAGCTTGCGGACGAAGCCGACGGTGTCCGTCAGCAGGAGCGGCTGCTTGTTCGGCAGGGCGATCTTGCGGGTCGTGGTGTCGAGCGTGGCGAAGAGTTTGTCCTCCACCAGCACCTCCGCGCCGGTCAGACGGCGGAGCAGCGAAGATTTGCCGGCGTTGGTGTAGCCGACGATGGCGGCATTCGGGACCGGGGCGCGCTTGCGGTCCTTGCGCTGGGTGGCGCGGGCGCGGCGGACTTCGCGCCAGTTCGCGCTTGAGCCGGTCGATCTGGCCGCGGATGCGGCGCTTGTCCTGCTCGAGCTGGCTTTCGCCTTCACCGCGGCCGCCGATGCCGCCGCCCTGGCGCACCGAGGTGGCCCCAGGCGCGGGTGAGACGCGGCAGGGAATACTCGACGCGGGCGAGGTCCACCTGCAGGCGCGCTTCGCGGGTTTGCGCCCGCTGGGCGAAAATATCGAGAATCACCTCCTGGCGGTCGATGACCGGACAGCCGGCCAGCTTTTCCCAGTTGCGCTGCTGGCTCGGGGGTGAGTTCGTTATCGAAGACGATGACGTCGAGCGCCGTGCTCCTTGAGCGAGCGCGATGATTTCCTCGGCCTTGCCCGAACCGATCAGGTAACCGCGCATGGGCTTCGCGATGGTGGACGAGCCGGCGGTCGACGACCGGAATCCCGAGCGTGTTGACCAGTTCCTCCAATTCCTCGAGCAGGCTTTCCGCCTCCTCTTTCTCGCAGGCGTCCATATAAGCGCCGACGAGCAGCGCTCGGCTCGACCATCTTTTCCCTCGCTTTGATTTCAAACATTCGACTCCCACCATAGCGCAGTTTTGATCTGCGCTCAAATGCGCTCCGCACCGGCGGTTTAGGCTTTAGCTTTTAGGCCCATCGCCCACACTCCGGCTTATGCATAATAAATCGTGGTCTGTTCTCTCTCTGATCGCGGGCGCCTCGTTGTTGCTTACGCTCGCCGCCCGGGCCGACACACTCTTTGTCACCAATCTGGAATTCACCGGCACGCTCACGACGGCTGGCTCCAGCGCGGCCGCTCCGCTGAAGGTCTATCCGCTCACGAAAAAGCTGATGTTGACCATTCTCGGCTATCCGAACGTCGATCCGAGCCTGGTGCGGGTCGCGTCCAATTCAGCGGAAACCGAGTTTCATCTGACCAGCCCGACCGGCAGCACAGATTATGGCGTGATCATGGATATCCTTTACGATGGCAACCAGACCGTGCTGACCGGGAAAAGCCGGGCCAGTTGCGGCAGTATAATCCGGCCACCTTCTTTGGCAGCAGCAACGTGAAAGGCGACTTTTAGCGCCAAGGTCACGGTGTTCCCGAAGAAGAAAGGGACGTTCTACGAGCATGTCGACGCCACGGTGGATGGCGGCGGGACCATCGAGTTCAACAGCGCCGCGACCCCCGTGCTGATTCATACCAAGTTTACCGGCACGATTCCGGTGCCTTAAAGCCTGCTAAAAAATGAGGCGCAGGCCGGTGGCTACGGGCTCTGGGTGAAAGTCCCCTGGCAGGAGACGACCAGCTTGAGCAGGATGGGAAAGGATGGCGGAACTGGTATCGGTGCCCGTGGCGTTCACGGTGAAGTTAATGCTCGTGAAATCGGGAGTGCCACTATAAGGCCCCTTGTAATGGGCCGCCCCCGTTGCACTCCCGCTGATGTTCTCAAAAACATTGCTGGTGGCCGTGGAGCTTAGCGTGCTGACGAAGCTGAGCGTCTTCGTCTCAGTGCTCACCAGGGACGCACTGCCAAAATCCAGCGTGAAAGCTTTCAAGGTGCTCTTTCCCGAACTGCTGCTGCGCGGAAGGAGGATGAGTTGATCGTTGGTAAAATCAAACACCAGCGCATAATCACTCTTACTCGCATTCAACTGGGCGTAGATATAGGAACTGGTGACCGGTGTGGTAATGATCTTGCCCTGGCTGCCTCCGATGACCAACTCCTGCTTGATCGTGCCCGTGACTGACGCCTTGAAGTAAAGCGGTGTAGTGGCCTGCAGCAGGGGTGACATCGCCATCAGTAGCGCAAATGCGCGAACCATCATTTTCATACCATTAGGTATAACCCCTTGATTCCTAGTCTCACAAGCAAATTGCAAGGGATGTCGCGAGCCGGGGCTTATCCTACGCCTGCTCGAAGCGCAGCAGGCGGGCACTGTTGAAGATCACGAAAAACGCGCCAATCTCGTGCAAAAAGGCTGCCGCAATCGGCGGGATGAAGCCGAGGCTGGAAAGGACGATCGCGGCGGCGACGAAGAGAAGGCCGCAGAGCATGTTCTGATTGATGACGCGCAGGGTGCGGTCGGAGAGGGCAAGGAAGTCGTTGATCCGGCGCAGATCGGAGGACATCAGCGCGATGTCGGCGGTCTGGATCGCGACGTCGCTGCCGAGCGCGCCCATGGCCATGCTCAGGTTCCCGGCGGCGAGCGCGGGAGCGTCGTTCACGCCGTCGCCGACGACGAGGACGCTTTTGCCATCGGCTTTCAGTTTCGTGACGGTTTCCAGCTTGTGCTCGGGAAGGCAGCCGGCCTTGAAATCCCGGATGCCGACCTGGCTGGCGATGGACTGGGCGACCCCGGCGCGGTCGCCGGTGAGCATGAGGCTTTGCTCGATGCCCTGCTGTTCGAGACGCTGGACAACGCTCTGCGATTCGCTGCGCACGGTATCGGCAAGGAAGATGGAGCCGGCATAGACGCCGCCAACGGCGACGAGCAATTCGCTGTGGCTGGTTTCCAGTTCCTCCACGGCATTGGTCTCGATGTGGTGCTGGCCGAGCCACGCGGGGCGACCGACCACGACTTGACGCTCCCCGATCTGCCCGGCGACGCCAAGACCGTGAGCTTCCTTGACCGCGGCGGGTTCGGTGAGTGCGAGTCGGCGTTCCTGGGCGGCGCGCACGAGGGCGCGGGCGACGGGATGGCTGGAGTGTTGCTCGACGCTCGCGGCCTGGGCGAGAACGGTGCTTTCCTCGAAGCCCTCGGCCGGGCGGATGCTCATCACGTTGAGCTGGCCGGTGGTGAGGGTGCCGGTCTTGTCGAAGACGACGGTATCGACTTCATTGGCGGCCTCGAAGAAGCGCACGCTCTTGATCAGAATACCGAGGCGCGACGCGGTCGCGAGAGCGGCCACCATCGCGGTAGGACCAGCCATGACGAAGGTGCAGGGAATCGCGACCACGAAGACGGAGATGGCACGCTGCAGGTCGCGGGTGAAGAAGAGGACGAAGCCCGCGATGATCAAAATGAGCGGCAGGTAATAGCGTGCGTATTCCTCGGTGAGGCGGATGATCGGGGCGCGGGTGAGCTGCGCCTCCTCGACGATGTGATGGACGCGGCCGAGCACGGTCGAGTCGCCGGTATTGGTGACGCGGACCTGGAGCGCGCCGGTAAGATTCGAGGTACCGGCGAAGACCTTGATGCCGGACTGGACCTCAACCGGGAGCGATTCACCGGTGATGCTGGCCTGGTTGACGGTGGAGAAGCCGCCTTCCACCGTGCCGTCGGCGGGGATGGTATCGCCGGGGCGCACGCGCACGAGATCGCCCTCGTGGAGCGACTCGGCATCCACTTCCTCCTCGGTGCCATCGGCGAGAATGCGGCGGGCCTTGGTGCGGGTGAGATTGAGCAGGTTGTCGATCGCCTGGGTCGCGCCAAGCATGGTGCGATCCTCCAGGATGTGGCCGACGAGAAGAATGATCGCGACGACCGCGCCGGTCGTGTAGCGACCACTCACGAAGCAGGCCAGCACCGCGAGGGTGATGAACTGGTTCATGTAAAACTCGGTATTCTCGGCGGCCTTGACCTTCACCCCGGCGATGGTGTCGCGCAAAATCGGCACCGCGGCGAGGATGCACGCCGCCATGCTCCAGATCGCCGAGACCTCGGCCTGACCGGGGGCGAACCACGCCCAGAGGCCGTGGATAATGAGGCAGACCGTCGCGGCAAAGACGAAGCCGAGCCGGATCTTCAGACCGCCCGGCGAATGATCGTGCCCACAGCCGCACCCCGGGCCGTGCTGATGATGACCGTGATCATGCCCATGGTGCGCGTGGGCGGAATGATCGTGATCATGGTGCGCATGCTCATGATGATCGTGCTCGTGATGCCCATGGTCATGCTTCTTCTCCTCATGGTGGTGATGATGTTCATGCCCGCAGCCGCAATGCTCGTGCTCTTCATGGTCATGCGAATGCTGGTGCTCGGGTTCCTTTTTCGGATCGGTGGAAGGCGTCGTTTTCATGGCGGGCGATGGAGCGAAAAATCAACTACTGGTCGTTGCTCTCCTGCTGCTGTTCCTGCATTTCCTCGGGGCTCACCTGCTCCGAGTTGTCTTTCAAATTGGTGCTGCTGGAGTTGTCCTTGAGCGAGGGCATTCCGTTGGAAGAACTGGCCGGAGCGGCGCTAAAACCCGGCACGGTATTCGGATGCTGGTATTGATAGAGCCCCTCGGGTTGCGAAGACTTTTGCGGCAGGCCATCGGCTTTCTGCGGTTCCATCAGCAACCGGGTCGTGCCCGCGCCGGAAGGCATCACTGTCGTGATGCGCATCGTCGGGAGGATTTGCTCCATCGTCTCCGCCAGCAGGCGGGCGCGCACGACCTCCTTGTTCGCCTGGTATTCCTTGAGCTGCGCGAGGAAGGCCGCGGCTTCGCCCTGGGCTTTCGAGACGACCTGCTGGGCGTAGGTATCCGCCTCCTGGCCGATCCGGTAAGCCTCACCCTGGGCCTGTGGGATGGCGGTGGCGTGGTAGCTGTTCGCGGGCTCGACGAGGGTCTTGGCCTGCACTTTCGCGCTCACCACGTCCTGAAACGCGGGCAGCACGGACTGCGGCGGGTTGATATCGCGAATCTCAAACGCGAGCAACTGGATGCCCAGCCCGAGCCGGTTCATTTCATCCTGCGCAATCCGCATCGACTCCTCGGCGAGGAAGCTTTTGCGGGTGGTCAGCGCATCATCCACCGACATCCCCGCGAGGGTGCGGCAGGCCGCCTGGTAAAGAATCGCGTCGCGGAGTTGATCGCGGTCCTGCACATGGAAAACGTAGTTTACCGGATCGGAAATCTGGTAGCGGACGGCAAAGCTGGCGCGGATGATATTCGCATCGCCGGTGAGCGAGTAGGGCTGATCCACCGGATGGAGCGCTTGCAGGCTTTCTTCATTGGGCTTCGAAGCCCAGACGTCGAGCGACACCTCCTGCAAGCTGCGGGTCGGCACCTTCACCACCACATCGAAGGGCTCGGGCAGCGCGAGGAGCAGGCCGGGCGGATGAATCCCCGGCTCCAGCCTCCCGAGCCGCACGATCAGCCCGCTTTCATTCGGCCCGACCATCGTGATACCGGAGGCGAGGTAAATCCCGGCGAGGCCGAGCATGGCCCAGCGCAGCAGCTTGATGCTGGAGCGCAGCGTCGCCAGCACCACGTGCGCACCGAAGAGGGCGTCATTACGTTTCCGGCTCATTTGGCGGCGGGCGAGGGTTGCGGAGTGGGTGCGGTCAGCGCGGGCTTGAGCACGTCGAAGGGCGGCGAATTGGCATCGATCACCAGCGTCGTATTTTCATTCACGACCTTCTTGAGCGTATCGAGCTCGCGGAGGAACTTGTAAAACTCGGGGTCCTGGCTATGGGCGGCGGCGTAGATGTGGGCGGCCTCGGCCTCGGCCTTGCCCTTCGTCTCCTCGGCATCGCGCTGCGCATCGGCGAGGATCTTCGCCTTCTCGGCATCGGTCTTGGCGGTGATGGAGTCCGCCTGCTGCTGCCCCTCGGCGCGGTAGCGATCGGCGAACTGGGCGCGCTCGGCCCGCATCCGCTCGAAGACGTAGCTGGTATTCGCCTCCGGCAAATCGACCCGCTCGATTCCGACCTGCTGGATGTCGATGCCGAAGGACGACTCCGTCTGCTGCGAGGAGGTGCTGGCGATCTTGTTTTCCAGCTCGGCGATCTTGATCTCGTCGGGATTGGTCGAGATGAGCTGGTTGAAATCGTAGGTGCCGAGCACGGTGTTCTTCGCGCTGCTGACCACGCTATCCAGTTTGTTCTGCGCGTTGCTCACGTCGCCGAGGGCTTCGAGGAATTTTTTGGCGTCGTCGATTTTCCAGGCGACGAAGATCGGCAGAATGACGTTACGCTTGTCGCGGGTCAGCGCCTCGGAGACGCGGATTTCGTAGAAGTTCAGCCGGGTATCGAAGCGATTCACCCGATCCACCGGCCACGGCCATTTGAAATAGAGACCCGGATCGTTGATCACGCGCACCGGACTGCCAAAGCGGGTCACGACCGCCTTTTCGTTTTGCCGGACCTGGAAGCCGAGCATGTAAGCCGCCATCACGGCGATGACGATGACCACGGCGGCGGCGCGGGAGATAAGTTTGAGATTCATGGTTTGGTAAAAGGAAAGCGTTTTGAAAATGGTTTTACGGAGGCGGAATTTCGCCGGTGTTGCGCAGGTCGAGGTAATACTCGGTCGCGCGTTGCGCGGGGGTGGCGAGGATGATCTTCACCGGGGTGGCGAGCGCTTCCTCATCGGCATCCATCTTCACGCGGAAGCGGAAGAGATCGGGCGCTTCCTGGGCGGCGTTGCGCACGAGCAGAAAGCGGTCGGACTCGCCCTTCGACTGATCGACGCGGGTGGCGTATTGCGCCTGCGCATCCTGCTCCAGGCGGTCGGCCTGCGCTTGCGCGGCGGGCAGGGTGCGGGCGGTGTAGGCATTCGCCTCGTCGATCATCCGCTGCTTTTGCTCCTCGGCGCTAACCACGTTCTGATAAGCGGGCGCGACATCGACCGGCGGGTGCACATCCTTCATCCCGACGAAGAGAATTTGCAGCCCGAGCCCGAGTTTGGTCACTTCGGTTTGCAGGCCCTCCTGCAGCTTCTGCGCGATCAGCTCGCGATCATCGGTCATGATCTGGAACGCACCATAGACATGCGCGATCTCCATCAGCTTGCGCTCGGCCATCCCGCGCAGGGCGGTATCCACATTGTTCGCCGTTTGTAAAAACTGCACCGGATCGGAGATGCGGTAAAAAATGGGGACGTTGATCGAGAGCATCGTCTCGCCATCGCCGACGAGCAGGTTTTTCTCCCCGGAGAAATGCGATTCGTCCCAGAGGATGGGGCCGGAGAGATCCTTGTCGTAGCCGAGCGAAAAATCGCGGACCCGCTCGGAATCGACGACCTCGATCTGCCCGATCGGCCACGGCCACGTCACCTGCAATCCCGCCGGCAGCGGCGTTTTGTCGTAGCGCCCGAGGACCACCCGCACGCCCTGGCTGCCCGTCGGCACCGCAGTGAGGCAGGTCGAGAGCCAGCCCAGAATCGCCGAGCCAACGAGGATCGCCTCAAACGACTCGCGCACGTAGCGGAAAACCCAGACCTCGCCGACCTTGATCCCGAGCAACCCCTCGAGCGCGGAGATCCCTTCGCGCAGGCTGGCCTTCCGGCCGAAAAGCACATCGAGCAGGATACTGCTGCCGATCACGCGCGGCGGCGTGCGCAGGGCCTTGGGCTGGTAGAACCGCAGCGCCACGCCGAAGAGCGGCTCGACCATCAGGATGGCAACCAGCGCATACAGGAGCCAGCCGACCCAGGCATTGGCATCGAATTGCGCGACCTGAAAAATGAAAGCCGCCACCGCGGCCAGCAGGCAGCCGAGAAAGGTCACGCGGGTGAGCGCGAGGCTGGAGGTGAGCAATTCCACCCCCACGCGCTGTTGCACCGTGGCGGCGTAATTGGTGAAGAAATAAAGCAGGCAGGCCATGACGACGAAGCCGGTGATCCCGATGCGGACCATCCCCGGATCAGCCGCGGCCAGCTGGCCATTCGCCGAAAACTCCGGCAGCGACATGATCAGCAACAGGATGCCGCCGATGCCATAGATCCACCATTGCCAGAAAATCCGGTACCAATCCTCGCGCTTGGTCCCGGTCTCGACGAGCGGATCGGATTGCCCCGGTGCGCCCTCTTCCCGCCGCTTGCGCAAGGCTTCGTTGTAATCGGCATCGGCGAGGTCCTTCTTGCGGGCCGCCAGCGCCCGGTTTTGCGCGAGCAGCGCGAGACTGCACCAGAAGAGCAGCATCTCGGCCGCGCTAAAGGCCGGCACCCACACATCCGTCACCACCCACAGGCCAAAGAGGGTTCCGGCCAGCGTGGTGAAGAAAAGCCACCAAAGCGTGCGCGCACTCCGCTGCAGGGCCTCTTTCGAGAGCGGCGCGAGGGCGTCCGGTTCGGTCGCGGAAGATTCGCTATTCATGGGTCAATATGGGAAGAAAGGTTCGTTGCAGAGAATGGCGGAACAAATGCAGGGTGAAAACCCTGTTTTGCGGGAGCAGTCAGCTATTTCCTGCGCTCCGGAAAACCCCCATTCTCGGGTCCGGTTGCGCCGGGACAAAAAATCTTCGCTACACCCGCGGCGGCGCGTGCTCGAAAATGCAGGCGCCCAGAAAAGCGGCCGCCAGCTGTTTGCCTGCGGAAAGCGTGGGCTCATCCACCCCGTTTTGCTTCGGAGCCACCACCGGCGGCATCGCCGGAGCGCCATGGTGGAGCCCGCCATCGAGCACCATCGTGACCGCACATTCATGGTCATGGTGGTCGGCATCGTGGTGCAGGCGCTCATGCAACTGGGGCGAAGCCGCGAGCAGGGAGATGATGAACAACCCCGCGCAGACGACTGCGGAAATCGCAACACCCCAGCTTTTGCCCGATGCTCGGAGAAACCCGTTCATGAAGTGAGCCACCGGTAAGATGGGGGGCGGGGTCTGTCAACTTACGAGGGGGAGAAAATGGGGGAAATGACCAATGTCGAATGACGAATGACCAATCGGAAGCCGGGGAGATTGTCCGCAGATGATGCCAATTCAGGAAGAATCAAATTAGTGGCATTATCTCGCTGCGCTCGGTTTCGCTGATTTGCGCAGATTAAAAAGACGGCGTTTTCCTATCTTCCTTTTTTCCTGATTCATTATTTCTATAGAATCGGGAGTTTTTCCTATAGTGCTGGGATATGAGCAAGGGATGGTCACCAAATGACAAACAGATCGCAAAGGCCGCAGCGGAACGGGCACGGATTCGGGCGGAGAAGGAGGCGATTTCCCTGCATGAAAAATACCGCGTTGATACCATTGAGGATCTCTGGGCGCTTGAGTCAAAATCCGCGAGTGGCGGCGGGAGCGGCAACATCAGTTCACGCTCAATTTCGAGACAGCGAATCAGCAGATTGCAGAATGGCTTTCGCGGAACTGGTTGAGGGAAAGCGAGATTGAGCGGCTCTCGGAGGATCGCCTGAATGCAATTAAATCCCTTTGCTAAAATCCTTAACATCATGCCCACCGACTACATTCTCGAACTTTGCGACACCTCTGGAGAGCACCAACCGATTGCGCGGTTTGTTTCCGCAACTCCGTTTATGGCGGTGAATGTGGGGGATCGCTTTGATGATCCGGGCTGGGCGCGGCTGGATGGGGTGGGCGTGATTGCGAGCCCGGAAAAGCCGGTTCGCTATACGGTGCATTCGATCAAGCACTTGGTCGAGGAGAGGCCGGATCGGTTGGTGATCCGGTATTGCTTGAATTTGCAGCCGTGGGAGGGGGCGAAGTCGCCGGTGTGGGGAGAGGAGTAGGTCCAGAGAGCAACTGCAGTTGTCGGGACATGCGCTGTCTTCCCAGCGCAGAAAAACTTGCGGCCCTCGGCGTTGCCCGGGCTGACCTTTTGGAGGCGAGGCAGAGCCGCGCGGGCATGTGCGTTCCAAGGCTGGAGCCTTGGAACGAGGAGGCCACTCAATCAGCTGAATCGACGCCCTTTAGAAACCAACCCGGCGGCGTGTCCTCGAATTCAAATTCCTCACCGCCAACAATTAATGTATAAGCAATTTCGTCAGGGAAATCGTTCATGCGCAACTGAACGTGTCGCCCGGCGAAAATCGCGTCAAATATACCGGGTTCTTTTTGACTCGGAATCCAGGTGACGTCGGCCTCTTGGATTTTCTCAATAAGTTCCGGCATCGGTTAGTGCCCTCGCTTCAATATGTTTTCGAGCCCGGTTCCCGCCCTTCGTCCACGTCGATGTAGTCGTAGAAGACCTGGATGTCGTCGCGGGTTTCGAGGCCGCTTTCGACTTTGCGCTGCCGGAGGCGGGCGCTCAGCTCATCGTTCCAGCCGCGTTTGCGGTTGTATTCGTTCCAGATGTGGATTTCCTCGGCGGAGGGTTTGCGGCCCTGTTGAAAGGCCCATTCGAGGATTTCCTCGTCACCGCCGCCTTTTTTGACCCGCTCGGCGAAGGCGGGGTATTCGATCCACAGAAAATTAAGGCACAGGCCATCGGAGGCCACCCCGAGATTGCCCAGGTAGTCCTTGGGCAGTTCGCCGCGGTCGTGCAGGCGCACTTTGTCGATCATGCGGGCGAAGTAGAGGATTCCGCCGGTTTTCACGTAGGGACTGCGCAGGCCGGGAATATTCATGCGGAAAGAGTAACGAATGAATCTTTTTTCGACAAGCGGCGGGGGATGGTTTTACCTTTTATCAATGTCCACTCCCATCCTGCTTGCGAAAACCGCGGCCCCGGCCAGCACGGAAGTTTTCCTGCTCCCTCCGATGACCAACCGCCACGGGCTGATCGCCGGGGCGACCGGGACCGGGAAGACGGTAACCTTGCAATCGATGGCACAGGCGCTGAGCCGGCAGGGCGTGCCGGTGTTCATGGCGGATGTAAAGGGCGACCTCGCCGGGCTCAGCCAGCCGGGCGGGACTTCCCCCAAGGTGCAGGAGCGCGTCCAGGCACTGGGCCTTCCGGATTTCAAAGCGGAGGCGTGCCCGGTCACGTTCTGGGATGTCTTCGGCACCAGCGGGCATCCGGTGCGGGCGACCGTCTCGGAAATGGGGCCGCTGCTGCTGGCCCGCCTGCTGAACCTCAACGACACGCAGAGCGGCGTGCTCACGCTCGTCTTCAAGATCGCCGATGACAACGGACTCTTGCTCCTCGACCTGAAGGACCTGCGGGCGATGGTGCAGCACGTGGGCGAAAACGCGTCGCAATTCACCACCGAATACGGCAACGTCTCGACCGCCAGCATCGGGGCGATCCAGCGCAATCTGCTCGCACTCGAACAACAGGGGGCGGATCAATTTTTCGGCGAACCGGCGCTGAATCTCGACGACTTTTTGCAGACCGACGCAAACGGGCACGGGATGATCAACATCCTGGCGGCGGACAAGCTGATGCTGGCTCCAAAGGTGTATGCCACCATGCTGCTCTGGCTGCTCTCGGGCTCTTCGAGCGGATGCCGGAGGCGGGCGACTTGGACAAGCCGAAGCTGGTCTTCTTTTTCGACGAGGCGCATTTGCTTTTCGACGATCTGCCCAAGGCGCTGGAGGAAAAAATCGAGCAGGTCGTGCGACTCATCCGCTCGAAAGGCGTGGGCGTTTATTTCGTGACCCAGAATCCCAAGGACGTGCCCCCCGAGGTGCTCTCGCAGCTCGGCAACCGGGTGCAGCACAACCTGCGCGCCTTCACGCCGGATGATTTGAAGGCGGTGAAGCAGGCGGCGCAGACCTTTCGCGCGAACCCGGCTTTCGACACGGCCGAGGCCATGACCCAGCTCGGCACCGGCGAGGCGCTGGTCTCGACGCTGGATGAAAACGGGCAGCCAAATGTGGTGCAGCGGGCGTTCACCGTCCCGCCTTCCAGTCAGATCGGGGCGATCACCCCGCAGCAGCGGCAGGCGATCATTCAATCCTCGGTGATTTACGGGACGTATGAGAAGGTGGTGGATCGGGAATCGGCCTACGAAAAGCTGAAAGGCGCGGCACAAAGCGCACCGACGCCACCGGCGGGAGTTCCGACGACGCAAATCCCCGCGCCCCCTGCTCCCGCTCAACCCGCCGCATCCGCTCCCGCCGCTCCTGCTGGTCCCTCAGCGATGAGCGAGGCCCTGCAGGGCGCGCTCGGCGTGGGCTCCGCCCTCTGGAATGCGGGCAGAATGACCCCGCGCTCCGATTCCATTGCTGAGACGCTGGTGAAAAGTGCCATGCGCTCCACGGTCCGCTCCGTGGGCACGCAGATTGCCCGTGGAATCATGGGCTCAATTTTTGGCGGAACGCGCCGACGATAACATCTCTATGACTGAAGCGAAGACTGAGCAGACAGGAGCAGCCGATTGCTGGGTGAAATTTTGGGGGGTCCGCGGCTCTATTCCCACGCCGGGACCGGCCACGGTCTATTACGGCGGCAATACCTCGTGCGTGGAAGTCCGCGCCGACGGCCAGATCATCATCCTCGACGCCGGCACCGGCATTCGCCCGCTCGGGCTCGCGCTCGCCAGGGAGTTTGGCAAGTGCCCGATGGACCTCACCGTGCTCATCACCCATACCCACTGGGATCACATCCAGGGCTTCCCATTTTTTCTGCCGGCCTATCATCCGGAAAACCATGTCCACATCCTCGGCTACGAGGGGGCCCGCAGCAGCCTCGCCCAGACGATTGCCGGGCAGATGGAGAGCCCCTATTTCCCCATCGCGCTGGAGCAGATGCCGGGCAACATCGTCATTCGTGAATTGAAGGATTTCTCCTTCAAAGTCGGCTCCGTCGAGGTGAAAGCCTGCACCCTGAACCATCCCGGGATCGCCGTCGGCTACCGGCTCTACACCAGCCAGGGTTCGGTCGCCTATCTGCCGGATAACGAGCCCTTTGGCAAAAACTGGGTCGCCGAGAGCGGCAACGGCGTGCCCCTCGACCAGAAGGTGATCGAGTTTCTCACCGGGGCGGACGTGATGATCGCCGACTCGCAATACGACGATGAGGAATACTCGCAGCACATCGGCTGGGGCCACGGTTGCGTGAGCCATGTCGTGGACCTCGCCCTCGCGGCCCAGGTGAAACACCTCTTCCTTTTTCATCACGATCCCAACCACGACGACGCCCGCGTGAGCACGCTCCTGGAAACCGCCCGCAGCCTCGTCCGCGCCAAAGGCGGCACGATGAAGGTGGATGCCTCCCGCGAAGGCGAAAAGGTGGTGCTTTAGAGATCAAAACCGCTGTAGCGGCGGTCTATGACCGTCGCCTTTATTATTCAGATCCAGCAGTTCGATTATAGAGGGATGGCATTCGGATCGGGCGTGGCATGTGGAAACCAAAAGCCCAAGGTAGGTGCTGTTCGGATTCTATCGTGTTTCCCTATTAACCTTAGCAATAC
>JASGKO010000030.1:0-34739 GCA_049840595.1 Chthoniobacteraceae bacterium | reverse complement strand
TGTTATGTAGCCTTCGTTTAGAGTACGTATTGCTAAGGTTCATGGGAAACACAATCAATCCAAACAGCACCTAGTTGATGCATCATCTCACCCACATCGAGATGCAGCTCTAAGTGAAGCTACAGAGCGGCGCACGGAGTTCATGCGCATCATGGCGGAGGAGGGGACGGTCAGTAAATTTGAATCGCAAATCTATCGCCGCGACGGCTCGGTGATCTGGATTTCGGAATACGCCCGGGCAGTGCATGACGACGATGGCGTCGTGCTGTATTACGAGGGCACGGTTGAGGACATCACCGAGCGAAAGCGCGCCGAGGCGCAGATCCAGTCCCAGGCCGCGCTGCTGGACAAGGCGCGCGACGCGATCATGGCCATTGAGCTGGATGGTACCTTGCGTCTCTGGAACCGGGGCGCGGAGGCGATCTACGGGTGGTCCAGGGCGGAGATGATCCGCCGCGCGCTTCACGATTTGTTCGAGGTCGCGCAGCGCGCCCGCATTTCGAAGCGCGAACCACCACTGCCACCAGCGGTGAGTAGGCCGGTGAACTGCGCCAGCTCAGCCCGGGAGGGCCGCGAGGTCATTGTGGAAAGCCAGCCTGGACGCTGGTGCGGGATGACGAGGGGCATCCGGAGTCGTTCCTCGTGATCAATACCAACAAGACCGAGCAGGTGCAGCTCGAGAAGCAGTTCCTGCAGGTCCAGAAGATGGGAGAGCCTCGGCATGCTGGCCGGCGGGATCGCCCACGATTTAAACAATGTGTTGTCGCCTATTCTCATGGCGTCCAACTATCTCAACGGAAAATTGCGCAATCCGGAATTCGCCGGAATGTTAAATATCCTGCAAAAGAGTGCGGAGCGTGGAGCCGCCCTGGTCAAGCAGGTCTTCCTTTTCGCGCGACGTGGGGAACGAGCGCGGCGCGGTGGATATCGGAAAACTGGCCGAGGAGATGTACCAGATGGCCTCGCAGACTTTTCCCAAGATGATCCGCCTCGAACGCGAGATCCCGACGGGCCTGTGGTCCGCCCACGGTTTGAACACCCAGTTGCACCAGGTGCTCCTGAACTTGTGCGTGAACGCCCGCGATGCGATTGGCGATCGGGATGGGCAGATCACGATCTCCGCCCGCAACAAGATGGTGGAGGAGCCCATGCAGCGCGGTGACCAGGAGATCATGTCCGGTCGTTACGTGGTGCTGAGCGTCAAAGACGATGGTGGCGGGATTCCGCTCTCGGTGCAGCAGCAGATTTTTGAGCCTTTCTTCACGACCAAGTCGCAAGGCAAGGGCACCGGCCTCGGTCTTTCCACCGTGATGGTGATTGCCCGCAGCCATGGCGGCCTGGTGGATTTTGAAAGCTGCGAGGGTGAGGGGACGACTTTCCATATTTATCTGCCTTCCGCCCGGGAGAGCGAGCGAACGATCGAGGCGGCGCCCTCCGGCCAGCCCTTGCATGGAAGTGGCACCGTGCTGGTGGTGGACGACGAAACGGCGATCCTGGAGATTACCCGCGAGACGCTTGAAAGCTTCGGCTACCGCGTGATTACGGCCTCCAGCGGTCAGGAAGCCTTGGACATCTGGGAGCAGGAAAACGGCGGGATCGATCTCGCCATGGTGGATTTGATGATGCCCAAAATGAGCGGCACCGACACGATCAACGCCCTGCGCGCCCGGAATAACAATTTGAAGGTGGTGGTGGTCAGTGGCATGTCTGGCGATGACGCGCTGGGAGCGATCCGCGGCAAGGCGAAGTTCCTGCCCAAGCCATTCACCTTCCATCAACTGCTCAATACGCTGAACGGCGAAATGCGGGCGGCGTGATCGACTGCGCTGGCCGGCGTTTCATCCCGTTAACCCTCCGTATTCCCCGGTTTTACTTTCAGCTCGGAGAATTTCTTGAGCAGCGTGGGGCGCGAACTCGGTAACCGATTTCCAGCCCGCCCGATCGCCACGGCGGGGGTGACTCCCTCCTGCCCGTGAATGCCCAGCAGCCGCACCAATTCCGCCTCGAAGTGCAGCATCGCTCGCAGGCTGGCCGGTTTGGTTTCCAGATGAACGAGCGCCCGGCGCAACAGGTCGAAAAGCTCCGGCGCGGGATGCTCGGGCTCGGTCACCATCTCCAGCAGTTCACAGAAGTAGGCAGCCAGTTGCACCACCAGATAGTCGCGCCGCAGCGGTTCATGAGGTGTGATCAGCCCCGCCTCCCGCAGGGTATGGACCGCACTTTTTTTCCCGCGCGTGAACTGGATTTCGCACTCGAAAAAGAGGTCGAGTTTGCCGGCCAGTGGGCTTTTGGCGCGCTGAACGCCCCGGGCCGCTGTTTGCAGCCGGCCATGGGCCAGCGTAAACCAGGTGACGATAAAACTGGTGTCTCCAAAGCGGGTGCGCCGCAAAAGAATGGCCTCGGTATTTTCCATGGATTCGAGTGGCAGGCGATCTTACCCCGGGAACGTAAAAATTTGCCAAAAAATCGGTTGGCCAGATGAAAACTTCTGTTTTACTGCACGCCACCCATATGAACGACACTAACAAAAACGCCCCCGTAATGCCGGTAATCGACCAGGCCGACCTGAAATCCACCTACGCCAACATCTGCCGGATCGCCCAGACTCCGAACGAAGTGGTGATCGATTTCGGGATGAACCTGAACTTCTACGGCCAGATCGTGGACGAACCCGCCAAGCTCGAACAGCGCATCATCATGACGCAGGAAGCCGCCAAGCGCCTGTGCATCCACCTCACCCAGACCATCCAGGCTTTCGAGGCCAAATACGGCGAGATCGAACTCGACGTAACCAAGCGCCTCAAGCAGCCCTAAGGATTAGCTTCCCGGAACCCCATTTCGGGATTCTGGTTAAATTTTTTTCACGCGGACGGGGTATCGCTTCGTCCGCCCGCTTCTGGCAGGAATGCACGTGATTGCATTCCTGCCAACTTTTTTGGGTGGCAGGAGTTTTTCGTAAAAGCATCGCCGTCTCTCACGCGGGATTAAATCCCTCTGTAGTCCTTCAAAAAAAACATGAGGTGACGCTTTACAATGTCAGGCAAAAATGAAACAACGCTGGGCCAACGATGCCGACCCGGCCCCCAAAGAACAGCAACGCCATCCCCGTGGAGAATGATGATGAACCCCGTGGCGTTTACAAAAAACCCATTGCAAAAACACCTTCCGCTTCTATGTATTCGCCCAGCATGAAGTTTCGCGCTCCCTCCTCCATCGAACCTCTTGAAAGCCGCATCGCTCCCGCCACCATCTACATCGGCTCCGCTGTTGCCTCGGTAAGCAAGGGTTACACCGACACCGGCACCCCCTTCTCTTCCGTTGCTTCGAATAGCAACTTTGCGGCGGCGATGGGATCGAGCTCGGATACCTATTATCTCTCCCTGCATGCGGGCGACAAGGTGATGCTCTATACGAATACGCAATTGAGCACCTTCATCACGGTGACCAGCGGAAATGCGGTGGTCTTTTTCCACGACGACAATTCGGACGGTCGCGCCGAGTCCACTGAAATCAGTGGTGTCGCCCTGGGTAAGAATGTTTCCATGACTATCGCCGGGCCGGTGAATGGTGATGTTGCCACCAATTTGAATGACGATGGCACGTTGACCTTGAATTCTACGGGCTTGAATGCTTATGCCGTCAAGAGCTTGGTGGTCTCGGGTGGTGGGATTACGGGTGGTGTTTACGCGGGTGGCGCCATCAACAAGCTGAACGTGGCGGGGGATGTCACGAATGTGATCACTGGCACGGCGGCGAATGGCTTTGCCTACGATTATAACGGCAGCGCGACCGCTGGCGGGCAGAGCTTCTCGGTGACGGCGGCTTCCGGGCAGGCTGGCCCCAATATCATGAAGGTGAACGTGGTTTCCACCACCTTGATTGAAGCTGGTGACGGTGGTGCGGGTGGCAAGGGCGGCTCTTTGAGCGGAATCACGATCACCAACGATACCGACGGCTTTACGCTCCAGGCCGGAAGCGGTGGAGACGGAGATGCCACCCATGTCAATGGTGGTGCTGGTGGGACGATCACGAATACCTATATCAATGGTCCGGTCTCCACCAGTGGTGGAAGTGCCGATACCACCCCGAATAGCTTGGTAAATATCTATGCGGGCAGCGGTGGCGATGCGTTCACTTCGACGGCCAAAGGCGGTGCCGGTGGATTGATTTCCCAGCTTTACATTGGTTACAAGGCCTCCAGCGGCGGGCCGATCTTGAGCACCGATTTCATCCAGGACAACGTTCTGGTGCAGGCTGGTAATGGTGGCGATGGTGGAAAAGCGGGTGCGGGCGGGAGTGTTACCAATAGCCAGATTTCCACGATTACGCCGGATGACACTTCGTCCCCCTCCATTATTGAGCTTCAGGTCCTCGGTGGCATCGGTGGCTCGACGGTGGATGGCACCGCAGGCAAGGGTGGTGCAGTGCAGGCGGTCAAGGTGAGGGATTTGAACTCCGATGTCACTACCGCTGGAACCTCGGATATTTTGGTGGCTGCTGGTGATGCCGGGTCGGTGAGCGGCTCGGGCAAGGGGGCGGCAGGCGGCTCTGCGAGCAGCATCTTTTTGGTCGGCTTCCAGATCGCTGTAACGGGCGGAACCGGCTCCGGTGGCGAGAACGCCGGGGGTAATGGTGGCTCGGTGACTGGAATCACGGTTTCCAATACGGTCGCCGGGGTCATTAATAACTCGCTCGTACTCACGGCTGGCAACGGTGGTGGAACTACCAATGGCAAGGCTGGCGTGGGTGGCAGTGTCTCCGGGGTAACCGCGCTGGATGTGAACTTTACCGATCCCGATCCCTCGGATTCGACCAATGAGGGGCTGGTGGTCACGGCGGGAACTGGTGGATCATCGACCAATGGACAGGCTGCTAACGGAGGCAGTGTTTCGAACTTTACGGTGACGGACGAACTGGGTTCCGAAGCCTATTTTGTCATTAATGCCGGTGATGGTGGTACGGGAGCGACCAAGGCTGGTAACGGCGGGAGCATTTCCAGCATCAACTCCAGCGGCGATGGTTTGTCGGTCATTGCCCAGGCTGGCGATGGTGGCGCCACCACCTTGAAGGGTGGCGGCGGTGCGGGTGGATCCTTCAATGGCAACGCTTTTGTGGCCACGGGCACCGTAAATAGCTCGGATGCTACGATTTCTGTTACCGCTGGCGTGGGTGGCACGGCTGCTACATTGAATGGTGGTAGTGGCGGTTCGATTACCAATACTTCCCTGGTGTCGGTGGGAGACGTGACGGTGCTGGCTGGCGCCGGTGGCGCAGGGGCTACCTCCGGCCATGCCGGCAATGGCGGTTCCATTTCCAACAGCTCCGGGCAGGCCAGTGATGGCAGTGTCTCGTTCACTGCGGGCAGCGCGAATGCCACCGGTGGAAAGAGTGGAACTGGTGGCTCGATCACGAATGCGAGTATTCTCGGCCTCAATTCCGTAACCATCATCGGTGGCAACGGTACCAATGGCGGGGCCGGTGGTTCTCTTACTGGAGTTGGCTTCTCTGGCGCCAGCAACGGGGTTGCTCCGCTGGTCAATGTGACGGTTCAAGCGGGTGCAGGCTCCGCAGCCAATAGTGCCGCTGGTGCCGGTGGCTCGATTGTTAACATGACAGGTTATGTCGGCGAGTTTGGCAATACCGTGATTACTGCGGGAAGTGTCTCCGGCTCGGCAACGGTCGGTGGGGCGGGTGGTTCGATCAATGGGCTGACGATTCTCGGTGGTGGCAGCTCCTCGGCCATAATGACGATCGCGGCAGGCGACGCCTCCGATGCGACGTTGGCTAAGACCGGTGCGGCGGGAGGCTCAGTGACCAACGTTACCATTTTGGGGTCGGATGGCTCCAGTTCTGGCGTGGATCAGGGAACTATCATTCGCAGCATTGCCGCCGGTGATGGTGGTGACGCGACGAAAACGGGTGGTACGGGTGGTTCGATTACCAATATTTTTGTCACCAATCACGACATCGGTGTGCGATCGGGTGTGAGCTATGGCTACAGCACCATGGGCGGCCTGTTCGCGGGCTTGGGTGGCTTGGGGGCCAGCAGTGTCCGAGCGACGAACGGGGACGTGATTAACGTCACGGCAGATGCGATTGCGGCGATTGTCGCGGGCAAATCCACGATCGACCTCGTGAACAAGGTGGACAAGATCTACCTGGATGGCCATACGGCACCGACGATTGATAGCACGACCGGTGCCTATACGAATATCGATTCGGCGAATTTTGTCGGCGGCGTGGCAGATCCCAATGCTTCAAATGCCTCGACCTACCATTACGCGGACAACGACTCGAGCGGCACTTTCGATCCGACGGTCGATACGCCAATTGACGGCTTGATTGCCGCGAAAACCTTGACGGCCAACCGCAACTTCACCCCGGGTGCCTTGCTGACGCTGGATGGCAGCGGCAACTATGTCCTCGTCGATCCCACGAACGTTTAATTCCTCCCTCCTATGAAGATGTATAATCAACTGCAATCCAACGGTCGCGTGGAAATCCTGGAATCTCGCATTGCTCCGGCGGCCACTTTTGTGGATGTCACCGGTCATGTTGGCCAGACCATCGTTTCTGCAACGGCCAACGCTCCTACGCTTCTTCATGCGGGGGACACCCTGAGTACTTCCGGCAGCGGCGGCACCTACCTCATGTACGTTGAGCAGGGCACGGCGCTGGTGTTTAACACCGATTTGAATAAAAACGGCGTGGTTGATCCCAATGAGATCACCGGTATTGCGGCTGGAAATGGCCTGCGGCTCATTTCGTTCGTCAACATTCACGGAGATATCGTCACCGACCTTAACGCCAACGGGACGCTCACGGACTCCGATTCCAACGCCTCGAACAATGATCCTTCGCTGAAGGGTGACGGTCGTATCCTGCTCAATAACACGATCGAGTTGATTGAGATGCGTTCGATTACCGTCTCGGATCTGGCGATTAACCAGTATAACGATACGAACGGCGACGGTTCCATTTCCGCCAGCGAATTGAATGCCCACCTCGCCTACAGCAATTACTCCATCTACGGAAGTATCTATGCGGGTGCGGGATTTGGCACCTCGGATGGTCTGAATGGTCTGATCATTGACACTACGGGGGATGCTCTGCAGGCGACGAAATTCAACGGCGTTACGAGCGACTACTATTATCAGTCTGCCACTCCGGTGATTGGCTCCATTCGCACGGGCACGGCTGCCTCGGGGCAGAATTTTACCTTCGGGGTTTCCAATCTCACCGAATTGAATGTGGGCGGAAAGATCGCCACCTTCACCCCCGCTACGGGACAGGCTGGCGGCGATATCACAGGTATTCATTCCACGAATGGAACGGCGTCGGTTGCCTTTGATCTCGACGGTCTCTTTGCCGGTAACGGCGGTTTTGGTGCCCGGGGAGGCAATATTACGGATGTCGTGCTCGGTGGCGACCAGGCCGGTGGGTACAAGGTGATTGCTGGTGACGGTGGAAATGGTTTTAATGGCGGTGCCGGTGGTTCGATCACGAATTTCTCCGATCTGGGCTCCAGCACTACGGATGTATTGATTGAATCCGGCAACGGCGGCGTGGGGCTCACCGGCGTGGGTGGTAACGGCGGTAAGATCGTATTCACGACCGACACCACCAGCACCGTATATGGAATCGTAAACATCTTCGGCAACGTCACCATCAAATTGGGAGATGGTGGTTCCGGATTTAAAGCGGGTGGTAGCGGCTCCAGTCTCACCACTTTGAGCTTCACTGCCGGCACCATCGTCAATGCAACGCCGGTGACGGAAGTTTCCACCTGGCGCGATCCTTATTCCACCGATGGGGGCAACTTGGGACGCGTTCTCCCCATCGATTTCAATGGAGACGGCTGGGGGGATTATGTTTACGCCAGCAGCACTCCTTCCCAGCTCACGGTCATGTTGAGCGAGGTGGTGGGCAGCACGGTGACGTGGGTGAAGGATCAGTTGGATATTAGCGGAGTTCCTTCCGCCATCACGGTGGGTGACTTCAATGGCGACGGAAAGCCGGATATCGCTGTCGGCACCTCCGATGTCGGTGGCCTCTCGGGCGTATCGGTTTACTTCTCGATTTGGAAAGATACGGATGGCAACGGCAAGTTGGATACCTTTGCGGGCTTCAGTGGGCAGCATTTTAACCCGCTCCCGACCTTGGTCTCCACGCCGAATCTTAGCGGATATACCGTTAGTGGACAGCCGATTACGAACTTGGTCTCGGGTGATTTCAACCATGATGGAGTCACGGATGTTGCTTTGACCGCCACGTATTACGCGCCCGGCGTCAATCATCCTGCCTCGGATGTGCTGCTCTTCCTGATGGGCGACACGACTACGGATCAAACCGTCACCTTTGACTCGGGCTCCACCGTGACCACGACGACGGGGAACCTGTATGCCGACTTCAGCTTGGATGGCAGCACTGCCAGAACTCCCGGGGTTGTCCTATGGAGTCATTCGGATACGACTCCGGTGACTTTGGTTGCCACGGGATTGAGCACCGGCTCCAGCACCAGTTCGGATGTGGTGTTCGTTGGCAAAGCCGGAGACAACAAGATCATCGGATACGACTTCTCGACTGGGGATGCCCCCAACGCCTTTGTCACGTTGTCCATGGGACAGGTGGATACCAACCGCAATGTCCAAAACAACGGCACGGCGCAAGTATCCTTGGTGAGCGCGACCTTGAGCACCTTCACGGTGGGAGATTTTAATGGTGATGGCAACGTTGATGTGGTTGCTCTCACGAAGACCCCGGCCTCGTTCCTGGTGGATTGGACGGGTGATGGCACGGGGGCCTTTACCAATCAATCATCCTCCGGCGGGAATGGCAACCAGTCGGGCATCGCACTGGTTGGGGATACCAGTTTGGGGGCTGCCATTTCGGACAGCAGTAACTTTACCCCGCAGTCGCTCGCGATCACGACGGGTGATGCCCAGGGTTCCCAGATTGCTGTTTACGGCACCATCACCAGTGGATCCCATGTTTACGCAACGGCTTATACGTTGTCGCTGCAGCAGAATGTTTATGGTAACGATCCCACGGTAAGCAACCCGGGCAACTACAACAGCGCCACGGTGGTTACGGCGCTCTCGGGCACCTATTTGGGTGAGTTCCCGCATAGCGGAAGCACCATTCCTCCGTTTGACGTCTTCCGGTATGACGCTACCGACTCGACCCAGATCGGTTTCACTACCCTTTTGGACCCCGATACCGCTACCAACACTCCGGGATTCACGATCTATTATGTAAACGGGACAGCGCTAGGGCAGGATCTGTTTGATACCGGTCTTACCTTGAAAGCTGGTAACGGTGGCAGCAGTGTTATCGGTGCGGGTGGCAATGGTGGCGTCATCGGTGGTACCACTGCGGGTACCATTACGATTGATGGAACGAATTTTGCCGATGCCGTGACGGGCTCCTTCGGATTCACCGTCGTTGCTGGCAATGGTGGCAGCGGCTTCACCACTGGCGGCACGGGCGGAAGTGTGAGTGGAATCACCGTTCTTTACACAGGCTCTTATACGTTGCCGTCCAGCCTATATGCCGGTGATGGCGGTGCAGCCATTAAAGGCACGGGTGGAACTGGCGGCGGTATTTCTATTCTGAATATTCAGGATGGCGTGGTGTTTATCGCCGGCGACGGCGGCAGCGGCAAGGTGGGCGGAAATGGTGGTTCGGTGGTTGGCCAGGGTCTCAACACCAGCCCCGATACCTCGACCGGAGATATCATCGTTCAGGGTGGTGCCGGTGGAAACGGAATCACTCAAGGTGGCCAGGGGGGAAGCATTCTGAAGTTTGTGGCTTCCCTGGGAATCACCAGCACGGGCACGGAGCTGAGCTACATTGCGGGTGCCGGTGGTAATGCGGCCGGTGGTATTGCCGGCAACGGGGGTAGCGTGCTCAATTCTTCACCGAGTATTCTGCTCAACGGCTTTGGCGGCATCATCGATGTCGAGGCTGGTAATGGCGGCAGCGGCCTTACCGGTGGAAATGGTGGATCGATCACCAACTTTATTAATTCCCCGACGGAAAATAAAACCCCGCAACTGGCGACCTTCTTTGCGGGTGATGGTGGAACCGGCATCATTGGCAACGGTGGTGCGGGCGGCAGTATTCTCAATGTCGAAGTTACGGCCACGGCCTACGACAGCACGACTGAAACGGCCGGCGCCAACATCATCATGGCGGGCAACGGCGGCGTGAGCTTCGGCGCTCGCGGTGGCAAGGGAGGCGACCTAGGGGTGAGCAATATTGCGAATAACATCATCGTTACCGCAGTGGGTGGTGGTGTGATTGCCGCTGCGGGCACTGGTGCCGATGGCCTTACCGCCGGTGGTGCCGGTGGTTCCGTTTACAACGCGGCGCTGAATGCCTCTACGGGCGTTCTTTCCGGCCCCGGGGCGAAGATTCTTGTCGAAGCGGGCGCGGGCGGAAGTGCCTATGCGTCCACGACCTCGGATATCGTCAATCTCGTGGCCAATACGCCTTCGCTCAGTAGCTGGGCTGGAATGGAATCGGTGATTGCCTTCGGAAATGCTCATGGCACCGGCGGTGCTGGCGGTGGTATCAACACCGTTACCCAGTCGGGTAGCGTTTCCACGGAAATGGATTTGATCGCTGGCAACGGCGGTAGCACCCTTAACTTTGGGACATCCGATCCGACTCAGCCCGTCTATGTTGGCAAGGGTGGATCGATCAATAACATCACCCTCGCTGGATTTGTGGGCAATACGGATCAAACGACCGCGATCCAATCCTATTCTTCGGATTTCCTGGAGACGTTCCGTAGCGAGTCGATGACCTTCACTGCAGCTCCGTTCCTGGGTACCCTGCCAACCTTTAGCGACAGCGATGGCAGCGTCGGTCTGGTCGCGGGTGCTGCGGGTAGCGTCTATGGTGGTGGCGCTTCGGTGGCGGCCAAGAATGGCTCGGTCAATAACCTGACGGCCAAGGGGATTTCCTCCATGGTGGCGGGCAGCGTGGATCATGTCGCCGCCATTCAATCGGCCCACAATATCGCTCTTACTGCAGCGGGTGGAGTGGTGGCGGCCAACAAGGATGGCTCCGCGACCTACAATTACATCGATCCGAATGGGGTGACCGTGGCGTCCTTCGGCTCGGGATACAAGCTGCTCGATGGGGCGATCTATACGAAATCCCCGATTACCAACGATGGCGTCGCGGGCGTGGTTTACATCCCAAGCGTCACTGGCAACGGCATTTATACCACCGCGTCGAATCCATAATATCCACTGTTGACCGGATGCTGATTTCAGGCGTCACTGGGAGCGATCATGGCCAATGAAACCAGCTTGGAAGCCGCGCGCAGCCGTATTCAACGGCTGATTGAGGAGATTGCCGTACTTGCGAAAGCAGAGCTGTCCAGCGAGGAGTTTTTTCAAAAATACCTCGAGCGGGTAGTCTCTGCCTGCGATGCCAAGGGCGGTGCGGTCTGGCTGGTGGGAGTGCGAGCTCAGGATCAGCAGCCGGAGTTTCAACTCTGCTCGCAGGTCGAGTTTGCCAGCAGCTTGTTTCAGTCGGATGAAGGGCAGCGCACTTCCATTCTGAAAATCTTGAATGAGGTGGTGAAGACCCGTCGCCCGGTGATCTTCATCCCTTCGCAGGGAGACGCCGGTGATGTGGCCGAGGGGCTCAACAACCGCACGCCGTATCCTTTCCTTCACGTCCCGTTGATCACGAAGGAGCAGACCGTCGGGGTCCTGCAGGTCTGGCTGCAGCCCTACGTGGCCCCGAATAATTTCGCCGAATTTGTCACCTTCCTGCAGTCGCTGGCTACGCATGTGGATCAGCACTTGCAATCGCGTCGCCTGGGCAATCTCGTCCTGGAGACCCAGCGCCTGCAGCACCTTCTCCGCTTTACGGCGGATATTGTGGGGACGCTCGATGCGCTGGAGGTGGCCCGGTTGACCGCCAATTATGGGCGCGATCTGGTTGGTTGCGAGCGGTGTGCCGTCCTGGTGAAGAAGGGCGATCAATGGCGAACGCTGGCGATCTCCGGCCAGGAAACCGTGGAGCGCAAGAGTGCGATGGTCAAGGCGATGACCGCCTTCGTGGAAGCGCATTATGGCGATACGTTGAAGATTCTCAGCAAAAAGGAATTGCTGGAGCGCGCGGAGTCCCAGCGCACGCAGGCGGCGGGAGCCGAGCTGGCGCTTACGCGCACCGATGCGGTGGATCTCTCCTATTTCGAGCTTTCTCACGTGGTTTCCGCCGTCATCCACCCGCTCCTCAATGCGGAGAACGAAGTGGTCGGCGCCTTGTTTTGCGAGAGCACATCGGAAGGTTTTTTCGAGGCGGGCCAGCGCCAGGGAGACTCCGTGCCCTCCCATCGCATGGTGGAGTGGATCGGCAGTCACGCCAGCCGGGCCTTGATCGCCGCCCGCGATTACCAGACGCTGCCGTTGTTAAAGGCGGCGCGGGCGCTTCGTCATGGCCATGAGGTTCTCACCGGCCAGCGCCGGCATCGGTTGCTGTTGCGCACTGGGGTTATCGCTTTCCTGGTTTTCCTGTTCCTTTTGTGGCCAGTCCAGTGGACGGTATCGGGGGATTGCGCGCTGTCGGCGGCCCAGCACACGACGGTGGCTCCCGAGGTCGATGGCAAGGTGGAGAAGGTATTCGTCGATGAAGGTGACCGCGTGACCAAAGGCCAGCCGATCGCCCAGCTCGATACCTCCCGGTTGCAGATGCAGTTGGAGGCGGCCATTCAGGATAAACGGCATTTCCTGGCCGAAGCGGATCGTAACCGCGCCGCCCCGGTGCTGGATGAAGCGGCCGCGCAGGCATCGGAAATGCAGGCGGCCAGCTCCGCGGCAAATGAAGCCAAGCTGCGCCAGGATATCGCCAGCGCCACTTTGCGTGCGCCGATGGATGGAGTGGTCATTACCAAAGACCTCAAATTGCACGCGGGGGAATATCTCCAGGCTGGGGCCGCCTTTGCCGAGATCGATTCGCTGAGCAATTGGGACCTCATCATCAATACGCCCGAAAAGAGCATCGGTTGGGTGGAAGAGGCCCTGGATCACTCCGGCCAGCAAGGGCTGCCAGTCGATTACCTTTTGTATGCCCAGTCCAGCCAGAAACTGCAGGCGACGCTTTCCAATCGCCAGCAGATCAGTGCGGCGGCCTCGCAGGTCGAAAGCGAGACGGTTTTATACGTGACGATCAAGAGCCCGCCGATTCCTGACGATCTGCGCAGCGGCATGCGCCCCGGGCTTACCGGAAAGGCGAATATCAATCTCGGCAGGCATCTGCGGATCTACATCTGGCTCTGCAAGCTGCAGCGCTGGTTCCAACTCCATCCCTTGCTCGAATACATTCCATGAGGTTTTCCCTTTTCCCCTGGTCTGGCGCTTTGGCTGCCACGCTTCTCCTTTTATCATCGGCTTTCCTCTCCGCGGAGCCGGTTCAAGGCTTGGTCCTGCCCTTTAAGGAAGTGAGCATCAGCTCCCCGCCGGAACGACAGGACGTGATCCAGAGTATCAAGGTGGAGGAGGGGGATGTGGTCAAGAAGGGGGAAATCCTCGCCCAATTGGATGACCGGGCCGCAAAGTTGGATGTGGAGGATGCGAAGCAGAAAATCAAGCAAGCGGAGTTTACGGCCAAGGGAATGCAGCAACTCCTGCAGGAAAAGATGGTGAGCAAGGATGCTACGCTTGCAAAGGAAACCGATCTCGAATTGGCGAATACCCTCTACAAAGCCGCCCAGCTTTATCTGGACGAAAAATCCATCCGCTCGCCGTTGGATGGGATTGTGGTCAAGCGCTACAAGGAGGAAGGCGAGGCGGCCGATAAAATCGAAAAAATGTTCGACGTGGTGAATATCGACAAGGTTTACGTCCAGTTTTACCTCGATCCCCGCTGGATGCAGCGCCTGCATGCCGGGCAGGAAATCAAGCTTCACCTCCCGCTCTTGAGTGAGCACCCGCAGTTTATCGGCACGGTTGCTTTCATGGACCCGCGGATCGACGCGGCCAGCGGCCTGTTTCGGATCAAGTTGCTCGTGGACAACCCCGATCACCTCATCAAGGCTGGCATGCGCGCCGAGGTGGATTTTGATCAGGCCGTCGCTTCGAATTGATCGCCATGTCGGCTTCTTCCACCGCTTCGCAGCCCTCCCGGGAGGATATCATTCTCCCGCCGCTGCGCTCCGATCTGGTGGTCAACCGGCAGACCTTCGAGGGCCGCACCTTTTACATCATCAAGGACCCGATTTCGCTCCAATACTTCCGGCTCAGCGCCGAGGATTACCGGCTGGCGACTCTCTTCGACGGCAAGCGGACCTATCGCCAGGTGCGCGAGACTTTCGTCAAACTTTTCCCGCACGTCCTGCTGGAATATTCTGCTGAGGAGTTGAACGAGCGTTTGTTGCGTTTCTCCAACGACCTGGCACTCATGCAATTCCTGAGTGTGCAGGGGGTCCGGCTCAAGCAGCGTTATGAAAACGTTCGTGCGCATCGGAAGAAGAAGTTCTCGCTCTACCAGTTTGCCAACAAACTGTTCTTTGCCCGCTTTTCCGTCTTCGATCCGGATGTGCTCTTTGGGAAAATGGCCCGTCCACTGGCCTGGATCTGGACGCGACAGACGCATTGGATCAGCGTGGCCTTGGTGGTCACGGCGTCGATCGTCTTTTTCAGCCATCTCGATCGGGCGGAGGGGCTCATGGCCCGGTTCTTTACGTTGAACAATCTGGCGTTGATGTGGGTGCTCACCATCATCATCAAGTCCATTCACGAGCTGGGGCACGGTCTTACCTGCAAGCATTTCGGCGGCGAGGTGCATGAGGTGGGAGCGATGATGCTGGTCTTCACGCCCTACTTTTTTGTGAACGTGAGTGACTGCTGGGTGATGCCCAATCGCATGCACCGGGTGCTAATTTCCGCTGCGGGGATTTATGTGGAGCTGGTGATCGCCTCTTTTGCGACGTTCGCCTGGGCGCTCGTTCAGCCGGGTACTTGCAGATGGTGCTCTACAACGTGATCATCATCGCCAGTATCTCCACCATTTTCTTCAATGCGAACCCGCTGATGCGGTTCGATGGGTACTATATTCTGACCGACTTGATGGAGGTGCCAAACTTGCAGACCAAGTCCCGCGCCCTGATCGGCTATCAGGTGAAAAAGCTGCTCTTTGGCAACCTCGGCGAGGACCCGACGCTGTCCCGGATGCCGCTGCCCAAGCGCCGTTTCTGGCTGTTCTACTGCTACGCCATCCTATCGTTTCTCTACGGCTATTGGGTCATTTACAAGCTTACCGCCTACATGTCGCCGCACTTGAAGCCGTATGGGCTGGAAGATTTATCGAACTACCTTTCCACGCTCGCTTTGGTCGCGTGGGTGGTGGTGCCGTTTCTGGGATTTTTTAAAGAACTGAAATTGACCATGGAAGACTGGAAAACCGGTGGGCGATTGCGCCGCCTTTCTCTCATTGGCGGCGTGGCCGCGGTATTGTTGGGGCTGTTCTGTTTCTGGCCCAAGCAATTGAAAATCGAGCGTTCGCTGGTGGTGGAACTGGCCAGGCCCGAGGTGATCCGGGGCTTTATCATCGGCCGGATCAAGGAAGTTTACGTGCATGAAGGGCAGATCGTTCCGCCCGGTGCTCCGCTGGCCCTGCTGGAAAACCGCGCCGTTGAAACCCAGTATATTTCGAGGCGGAACCAGGTGAAGATCGACGATATCCTGATCAACCAGGCGATGGGCACTGATAAACCGGCCGACCTGCGCACTGCGCAAACCGACAAGCTCAAGGATCAGTCGGCGCTGGATCAGGCCAGCCTCGATCGGGCCGATCTTGTGCTGCGATCTCAATCGGGTGGGACGGTGCTAAATCGGGACTTGGAAAAGCGGGTAGGGGAAATGCTCAAGACGGGCGATATCTTTGCCATGGTGGCCCCGTTGGATCGCATGCTCATCAAGGTTCCTCTTTCCGAGCACGAAGTGCGCTGGGTGAAAAAAGGGCAATCGGTTGGGATCAAACTCTCCGCCTACCCTGGCGTCATTTTGCACGGGGTGATCGAAGAAGACCCTGCGGTCTATATCCAAGGAGAAATGCCCGCCGCCTTTTCCGAGCGCCGCGAGGGCGACGTGCGCACGGGAACGAACATCCAAGGCAAGGAACTTCCGCTCGACCGGACTTACGAGGCGGTCGTCAAGGTGGACAATTCCAGCGGCCTGTTGCGTCCCAATATGACGGGCCGGGCCTGGATCGATGCCGGACGTCATCCTTTTGGCAGGCTGTTTTACCAGTCCCTGCTTGATCTTTTGAGCCTTGATTACCGCTTTTAATTCCATGCCTCTTTGCACTGCTTTTCGCGCTTCCATGGCGCTGGCCACCCTCACTGTCGTCCACTCCTTCGCCGCCGCGCCCGCGCCCGCGAAAACTGACTCCGAGCCGATTACCATGACGGAGGCGATCCATCTCGCCCTGCAAAACAATCTCGATATCCAGGCGAGTAATCTGGATGTGGTGATCAGCGACGCCACCCACCGGCAGGCCTATGGGGATTTTGATCCCAAATTCGACCTGCTGGCGGAGTATGTGAATACGCTCACTCCGCAAAATGCGGCCCAATACGTGGCCACTAGTGGAGTGGCCGGGACTCAGCGGATTTATACGGAAAATGATTACCAGTTTCACGTTTCGCTCCAGGGGAAAACCATGCTGGGAACCCAGTATGCGCTGACTTTTCAGGACGATCAGCTGCGGAACACGCTCAACGAAGACCCCTCGGTATCGATTTTCTCGCCCGAGTATCAGTCCTTCCTCGGGCTGCAGGTACGTCAGCCGCTCCTGAAGGACTTTGGCCCCGATGCCACGCTCGCCGGGCTGCGCATCACCCAGAAGAGCAAGGAAATCTCGCAGCTTACCTGGCGCGGGAAAGTAATCGATTCCATCGCGGGCGTAATGGTGACGTATTATAAGATGCTTTTTGCCGTGGAAAGCGTGCGGCTCCGGCAGCAGGCCGTGGATGGCGACCAAAAATTACTGGATCAAAACCGGCGCCGTCTCCAGTTGGGTTTCATGTCGCCGATCGATGTGCGGCAGGCCGAGGTCGCTGTTTCTTCGGATCAGGGCGATCTGCTGGAGGCGCAGGATTATTTCATGCAGCAGCAGTTTGCTCTCAAGCAGCAACTCTTCAGCGATATGAGCCAGGATAGTGGCCGCGATTTCGATCCGGTAACCGGTCTGCACGAGATGCCACTGCCGGGCAAGACCCGCGACGAACTGCTGCACGATGCCTTCCAGAATCGCTACGATTATCAGGCCGCCATGAAGACCGTGGAGCGGGAAAGCCTGCGTATCCGCTACGCAAAGAATCAGCTGTATCCCAACGTGGATTTGATCGGCAGCTACGGGGTCAATGGTCTGCGCGGCGGTTACGATACCAGTATTCTTAAGGCGTTGCAGAATCGGACGCCGTCGATTGTCGGCGGGATCGAGGTCGCCTTCCCGATTGGCAATCGTCAGGCCCGGGGGTTGTATGATCAAGTCGTGGCCCAAAAAACCCAGGCCCTGGTGAGGCTGAAACAGGCGGAAATGAAGGTCGTCTATGATGTCGATGCTGCCTTGAGCCACATTGAGACCACCCGCCAGCGGGTGATTACAGCGCAGACCTCCACCCGCGCGGCCGAGGAAGCCCTCAAGATTGCCAATGGCGAGCTGGATCAGGGGCTCCTTTCCAGTTTCGACGTGATCGATCAGAAGAAGAAGCTCGACGATGCCCGCATCCGCGAGCTGCAGGCGGTGGTGGATATGAACGTGTCGCTGGTGCAACTCTGGGTTTCCACTGGCACCCTGCTCGATGAGCAAAATGTGCACATCGGACCGGCCCTCCCTGCCGCTCCTGCGAAAAAGCAAAAGCAGCAGAAGCGTTAAAGCAGCCTAATGGGTGTTCCTCATGACCGGACAGCGTTTCGGATCAAAGAGTAAATAAGCCCCATGGTTTTCTCGGCGAGGATGATTTGCTGACGATTAGATTTTTCGGGTGTGTAAAGGCTCATAATCTATGAAGCCCATCGATTATTTCTTTGTGATTTCGTGGAACATCGTTGCTGTCGTGGGATTCCTTGGCCTGGTGCTGACGATCAAAGCGTCCGATAAATTGAAGATGAATAGAACGCACGCGCTGGTGGCGTCTTCATTGCTTTTTGTGGCCGGAATCGCGAATTTTCTTAACGAAGTTATCACGATTGCGCATCGGCACTGATGTCTCCGCGCCCTTGGAGTGCGGCGACACGTCGCCGCTTTCTCCCGGCGAGACACGTATCGCCGCCTGCAGGCGCAGCCCAAATTTGCTCCTCGATCCCAGACTCCATCGTCCGAGAGAAAACGGAGCCGTTCGTGCAACGCGCCCGCCCTATTTATCCAGCACCTTGTCGATGATCAGGTAGGTCGGTGAACCATCCATCGGCTCCCCATCTTTCATTCGCTGGATGCGGATTTTCTTGGGCAGCCATACCCCGCCGATCATCTGCGGCTCGATTAGCTTGAAGGCGGTGGCGAGCTTGCCGCCGGCATCGTAAGCCTGCGCTTCCATCATCGCGCCGGATTCCTCGTCGATCCAAACCAGTACCGAGGCATAGACGGTTTTTACGTCCTTCGGTGGCGTCACCTGCACCTTCCAGCACTTGCGCAGGGTCTTCGTCTCCTCGCCCAGCACCTTGGCCTCGGGCCAGTAGAGGAAGCGCATCGCGACATCCTCGAAAGAAATGTCCGAGCCGCGCACTAGCGTTCCAAAATCGGTGCCGTTGACGTGCGTCTTGCCGTCGAGCGTGACCTCGTCCAGTTGCGAGCTGTTCTTGCCCAGGTGCACCACGAGGGTGTAGGGCGGCGGCGTGGTGAACTGGTAAAGAATCGTGCCGCCATTCAACGCGAGTTGGAAGGGCGAAACCTTCGAGCCATTCCGCAGTTCGCCCGCCAGCGTCCGGTGTTGCTGCATTTCGTTGTCCCGCAGCCGTTGCAGGATGGCCGCGCCGTCGGGCTGCCCATCCTGGGCTTTGGCGATTACGCCGGTGAAAAGGCCACCGGTCGCCAACGCCAGCACGGTGCTGATAATTCGCGCCTTTACTTGTCTGTGCATCGTCGTAACGATCACCTTTTCAGCCATGGAACAGAAGCTTCTTTTTCTCATCAATAAACAGTGGACGTCGCCGTCGCTGGATTTGTTCATGAGTATCATGTCGAGCTTCGATTTCTGGTTGCCGCCGCTGGTCATCGGTGCGCTGGCCATGGCGTTCTGGGGCGGCTTTCGTTCCCGCGCGATGCTGGGCGTGATGGTGTTGGCGCTGATCGTCGTGAATACCCTGGCCGGCCCGCTCAAGTCGCTGGTCCACCGGCCCCGCCCGCACGAGGCCTTTGTCGGCGTGCGCCAGGTGGAGCTGGCCCATACCAAGCCGATCTACCGCGCGCTGGGCAAGCCGTTGAAAATCCGCATCTCCACCCAGGCCGATATGGCGACGCGCGGGAATTCGTTCCCCTCGGCGCACGTGCTCAATAATTTCTCGATCGCGCTCATCTTTACCCTGTTTTTCCGCCTCGGCTGGCTCTTCTATCTCCCGGCCTCGCTGGTCGCCTGGTCGCGCATCTATGTCGGCTCGCACTTTCCCAGCGACGTCATCATCAGCATGCTGCTGGCCACCGGCCTCGGCCTGCTCTGCCTGTGGCTCGCGGAGGCCCTCTGGCAGCGCTTCGGCGCACGTTTTCTCCCGGCGACCTTTGCTCTGCATCCGAATCTTCGCCCGCACCCTTCCGTATGAACCCATCGGTTGAAAAATCCATTCCCTGGACCAATCGCAGCACGTGGCTGATGATCTTTCTTGCGCTGCTCACGGCGCTCCGCCTTGTCTTCACCGGGCAGATCGAGCTCTCTGCCGATGAAGCTTATTACTACCAGTGGTCGCAACGGCTGGACTGGGCGTACTTCAGCAAAGGTCCGGGCATCGCCCTCGCGATTCGGACGGCGACGGAACTTTTTGGCCCCAGTGTTTCCTCCATCCGCTTTTTCAGTCCTCTCTGCGGGCTGGGGACGAGCCTGCTCCTTTTCTTCCTCGCGCGCCGTCTTTACAACGAGCGCGTCGCGGTCTGGACCGCGGTGATGATCAACTGCATCCCCATCTTCAACGTGGGCAGCATCGTGATGACGATCGATCCGCTCTCGATTTTCTTTTGGACGGCGGCGCTGTTCACCTTTTGGATCGCGTTGGAAAAAAGCCCGCAGTTCACCTGGTTCTGGCCGTTTACCGGCGTGCTCATCGGATTCGGTTTTCTTGCGAAATACACCAATGTCGTCGAAGTCGTCTCCATCCTCCTCGTGCTGTCGCTCACCCGGAAATACCGGCGTGAATTCCTGCGGCCGGGTTTCTGGATGCTGCTGGGGGCGTTCATTCCCTTCGCTCTGCCGCCGATCGTCTGGAATTCGCAGCATGAGTGGATCACGCTGGAGCACCTGAGCGATCGCGGGAATTTGAACACCCCGTTTGGCATTCATCCCACCGAGTTCCTCAACTACGCGGGACAGCATGCAGGCGTCTATTCACCGCTGATTTTTCTCGGCCTCGTTTTTGCCATCTGGCGCGCGTGGCCGCGGGCGGAGATCCAGTTCAAAGTCCGCTACCTGCTCGCCTTTTCGTTGCCGCTGCTGGTGATGTATTTCCTGCTCGCCTTCAAGCACGCGGGCGAGCCGAACTGGACCGCACCCGGCTTTGTGAGTCTGGGCATTCTCGCCGTGGCCATCTGGCTTGAGCTGGGGGATGCGAAGGCCTGGGCGCGCTGGTTTGCAGGCTCCGCGCTGGCGCTGGGCATCCTGCTCACCACGCTCATGTTCAATACCGATCTCGCGCGCAGCGCCGGCATCCGCTGGAACTACGATTACGATCCGGGGGGTAAGCTGCTCGGCTGGCGGAGCGCCTGCGAGCAGGTTGGCGAATTTCGCCGGGACTACGAGCAAAAGAACGGCAAGCCCGTCTTCCTGATCGGTTGCAGCTACGGCGTCTGTTCCTTGCTGGCTTATTACATGCCCGATGCCCGGGCCGAGATGCCGGGTTTCCCGCCGGTCTTTATCCCCGAGTCGCAGAACATCGAGAACCAGTATTCGCTCTGGCATCGCTACGATGAAATGACCGACCTCACCGAGGTGGCGAAATCCGCGCTCAAGACCGGTGACCCTGCCTCGCCCTCGCACAAGGAACTCGGTGAAGCCATGGAAGCGTTGCCGCAGGATCCGGGCGACGATTCCGAGGACGCGCTGGAAGCCCGCCAGCGCTTCGTCGCTGCCTTGCTGGCGGTCAATCCCACGCTGCCGCTGGATGAATTCTACACCGCGGAGCAAGGGGTGAATCTATTCTACGGTCGCGATGCCCTTTACATCACCGATCGTGATGAGAACCACGTTCCAAATTCGCTCAAGGAAAGCTTCCAGACCACCGAGCTCGTCGCTCAGTTCGACGAGACGCGCCGCGGGCTTCCGCTCAGAAGCATTCGCATTTTTGCCTGCCACGGCTACCATAGTCTCCCGCTTTAACCATTTTTCATGCTCTCCGTCGTCATCCCGCTCTATAATGAGGAAGGCAATATTGCCCGCCTGCAAAGTGAACTCGCCAGCGCCCTTTCCAGCCAGGAGCATGAGATCATCCTGGTGGACGACTGCTCCACCGACCGCACCCTTTCTCTCATCGAGCGCCGCCCGGAGGTCCGCGTGCTCGAGTTCGTAAAAAACACCGGCCAGAGCGCCGCGATGTATGCGGGGATCATGGCCGCGCGCGGCGAAATCATCGCGCTCCTCGATGGCGATCTGCAAAACGATCCAGCGGATATCACGCGTCTGATTGCCGAAATCGAAAAGGGCGCCGATCTCGCCTGCGGCTACCGCGCCAATCGCAAGGATACCACCTTCAAGCGCATCCAGAGCCGCATTGCGAATTTCGTGCGCAGCCGCTTTACCGGCGATGGCGTGCGCGATACCGGCTGCACGCTCAAGGCGATGCGCCGTGAGTGCCGCAGCGCGCTCGTGCCCTTCTACGGCATGCACCGTTTCATTCCCGCGCTGATCAAGGGGGGTGGCTATAAGATCGTGGAAATCCCGGTCAACCACCGCCCGCGCACCGCTGGCGTGAGCAAATACGGCTTCGGCAACCGCGCGCTCAAGGCCACGATGGATATGTTTGGCGTGAAGTGGATCCTCTCGCGGCAGATCAAGATCCAGATCAAGGGCGAGCCGCACTGAGGAAACCGGGCGGGTATTGTTCCGGGCGAAGCCGATCGGCAGAGAGCTTGGGGATCAGGCGGATCATTTGTGCTCGCCCTGCTGTCAGGTGACTCTTTCTCGCCTTGGCGAAGGCTGATGCGCTGGTCCTGTGGACTTAATCCAGCGGCTCGGCCAGCAGGTCGTAGCCTTGCGTTCCAGTCACGCGGGCGAGGACGAACTCGTCCACCGGCGCGGGCTTGGAGAAAATGACCTGCGTGTCCACGTCGGGCGCGTCGGCTTCGGCGCGACCGGCGAGCGGCTTTTCCACCAGCACGCGGATCGTCTTGCCGATCTGGGCCTCGGCGATTTCGCGAGCGATCTTTTGCTGGAGCTTCATCGCTTTTTTGAAACGCGCTTGCTTGATCTTCGTGGGCACTTGCTCGGCCATCTTGGCGGCGCGGGAGCCTTCCTCCTGCGAATACATGAAGACGCCGAGGCGCTCGAAGCGGGTGCGCTCGATGAAATCGAGCAGATACTCGAACTCCTCGTCCGTCTCGCCCGGGAAACCGACGATGAAGGTCGTGCGCAGGGAAATCCCGGGGATGCCGGCGCGAATGCGGGTCACAAGATTTTCAATATGCTCACTGCTCGTCTCACGGCGCATCAGTTCCAGCATGCGCGGGTGGATGTGCTGCAGCGGCATATCCACATAGCGTGCGATCTTCTTGCTACCGGCGATCGCGGCGATCAATTCGTCGCTCCAGTGGGCCGGGTGCGTGTAAAGCAGGCGCAGCCAGAAATCGCCCTCGATGGTGTCGAGCGTATGCAGCAGCTTGGTGAGGGTCGGGCCCCGGGAGGAATCCACCTGCTGGCGTGGGCCGGCTTTTTCGTCCCAAAGATCCATGCCGAAATAGGTCGTGTCCTGGCTGATCAGGTTGAGCTCTTTCACGCCTTCCTTGACCAGGCCGCGCACTTCGGCCGCGACCGAATCGATCGTGCGGCTGCGGTGCTTGCCGCGCATCTGCGGGATGACGCAGAAGGAGCAGGGATGATTGCAGCCCTCCGCGATCTTCACATAGGCGGTGTGCGCCGGGGTGAGTCGGAAGCGTGGCGTATCGTAATCGGGGATGTAAACCGGCTTGCGGGTGACGAGATTCAGCGGCTGCCACTGGTCGTTGGCCAGCGCCTGCTCCACCTCGGGATCAGCCGCGTGCTCAGGGGCCGAAGGGCGATTCAAAACCTGGCTGATGATGTCGCCCGTTTGCGCCACTTGATCGAGCCCGATAAAGGCATCCACCTCGGGCATTTCCTGCACCAGCTCCTTGGAAAAGCGCTGGGCCATGCAACCGCTCACGATCAGCTTTTGCCCCGCCTTCTTGCGCAGGCCGCGCTGTTGATGGGCTTCCAGAATCGCCTCGATGCTTTCCTCCTTGGCCGAGTCGATGAACGCGCAGGTGTTTACGATCAACACGTCGGCGTCTTCCGCATCGGAGGTGATTTGCATGCCTTGCTGCAGCACGCCGCCGAGCATGATCTCCGCATCCACCAGATTCTTGGCGCAGCCAAGGCTGATGATGCCTACTTTGGTGGGAGCGGTGGTTTTCATGGGCGATGGAACTGGGAAACAGACGGAGGAAGCGCCGCGGCCTTTAGTTCAAGCCGCGACCGAAAAAATCAGTGCTGTGGTGGAAGGGTGATGAGCGAATTGGGAGCGGGCGTGGCGGAAGGCGTGGCGACCGGCAGCGGGTTAACCGGTTCGGCCCGGCGGACTTCCACGGAAGCCTCGGGCGTGGGCGTTGCCGTCGCCGAGGGGGGCGTGGCGATGGTGATTTCCGGGGCCGGGGTTTGCACGGGTTCCGCCCGAATGACGGGAATCGGAGTGGCTGGCGTGGAAACAGGAGATGGAGTGCTGATTGGCGGATGCACGGCCACCATGGCGGGAGTAGCGGTCGGTTCTTCCAAAGCCGTCGGGCTGGGGGAGGGGGATGCTTTGCCGGTATCGAGATCGCCGATCTGCCAGAGCTTCGGCACGATGAAGACGCCGACGATGACCATGAAAGCCATCCCCAGGCCCAACAACACGGGCCAGGGTGAGCTTTTGGTCGTTGGGCGGGTGCTCACATCGGAGCGCGGCGCGGCCTTTTGCAGGTATTCGTAATCCTCCACGCCCACATTGCGCGCGCCGACGAGCGTCCCGGTGAAGTCGGAGACATCCACGCCGAGATACTTCGCATAGATGACCAGGAAGCCCTTGGCGTAGGTGAGGTTGGGGAAGTTCGTGAAATCGTCCACCTCCAGGTCGCGAATGCGTTCGGCGCGGATCTTCGTGGCATGCGCGGCCTGCTCGACGGTGATGTTCTTCGCGAGACGGGCGTGCTTCAATTTTTGACCTACGGAGTGAACCATGGAAAAGGGCGGCGGTTAATGTACCAGTGAATCGAGATCCACGAGGATTTCGCGTGGCTTTGCGCCTTCGCCGGGCGCCACGTAACCACGTTGTTCGAGGATGTCAACCACTCGTGCCGCCCGGGTGTAGCCCAGGCGCAACCGGCGCTGGAAAAGCGAGGTGCTCGCCTTCTTCTCCTGGCGCATGATTTCGATGCATTTTTGCACCAGTTCCTCATCTTCCTCGCTCAGTTCTTCCTCGGGCGTGCCGCCGGTCTGCAGCTTCTCGTGAATGTCGTTTACAAAGGCCGGTTCGCTTTGCGCGGAGCAGAATTCCACGACCTGCCGGATTTCCTCATCCGTCACCAGCACGCCTTGCGCCCGGCTCATCCGCGAGGTGCCGGGAGGCAGATACAGCATGTCGCCCTGGCCAAGCAGTTTCTCCGCGCCGTTCTCGTCCAGGATCACCCGGGAATCCAGCGGCGACGCCACCTGGAAGGCGATGCGGCTCGGGATGTTCGCCTTGATCACGCCGGTAATCACCTGAGCCCGCGGGGTTTGGGTGGCGACGATGATGTGGATGCCGGCCGCGCGTGCCTTTTGGGTGAGGCGGGCAATGGCGTCCTCCACATCCGCTGGAGCGGTCAGCATCAGGTCTGCCAATTCGTCCACAATCACCACGATGTAAGGCATCTTGTCGGGAATGATGAGCTCCTCGTCGCGGGGCACCGTGACTTTCGGCTTCTGTGCCTCGACTTCGAACAGCTCCTCGTCGTCCATGTCGCTGAAGTCGATTTCCTTCGGTTCTTCTTCCTTGGGAGCTTCGGCGGCTTTCGCGGCTGCCTTAGCCGCTTTCTCCGCGTCCAGCTCGGCCTGCGTCTTTTTCTGGGGCCGGGCGTTGAAGGTGGCAATATTGCGCACCCCGACGGCGCCAAAAACATCATACCGCTTGTCCATCTCTGTCACGACCCAGCGCAGGGCGAGCAGCACCTTCTTGGGGTCGGTTACCACCGGTACCACTAGATGGGGCAGCGTGTTATAAACCTGCATTTCCACCACCTTAGGGTCGATCATCACCAGCCGGATGTCTTCGGGGGAGAACTTGTAGAGAATGCTCGCGATAATCGCGTTGATGCACACCGATTTGCCGGAGCCGGTCGTGCCCGCGACGAGCAAGTGCGGCATCTTGGCCAGATCGGCGATGATCGTCTTGCCATAGACGTCCTTGCCAAGCGCGAGCGGAATCGCCGCCTTTGTCTGTGTCCAGTCGTCAGAATCGAGCAATTCGCGGAAGGAGACCTTGGTCTTTTTCTGGTTCGGAATTTCGATGCCAACCGTATCCTTTCCAGGGATGGGAGCGAGAATGTTGATGCGGACTGCGCGGGTGGCGCGGGCCAGATCGCGCTCGGCGCTCACGATGCGATCCACGCGAACCCCTTTGGCAGGATAGACTTCGTAACGAGTGATGACCGGCCCCTTCGTAATATCTCCCGGTGCGACACTGATTCCGAATTCGGCCAGCGTCTCAATAATCTGCTGCTGGGTGGCCCGCAATTCCTCGGGATCGGCAGCTTCACGACTCGATTCGTCAATCGGATCAAGCAGATCGAGATCTGGAAGCTGGTAATTATCGAAATGCGGTTGCTCTTCCGGTTTCAATTTAGCTTCGGCTTTCACCGGTTTCTTGGCGGGGAGTGCCGCCGTATCGATGATCTGCGGGGCGGGGCGCTTTATCAATGGCTCGTCTTCCTCCTCCTCCTCCGGCTCCACTTCCGGCACCGGCACGCCCTTTCTGGTCAGTTTCTTCTCCAGCTTCTTTGCCTCGCGGGCGAGCCGCTTCTCCTCCAGGGCCAGTCGCTCGCGTTCATCCGCCCGGGCCAGCTTCTCGGCGCGATGGCGTTCGAGCCAGATCCCCGGCTGCGCCAGCGCCGCGCGGAGCAGTTGGATCGGATGAATGCCCGTGAGGTAAATCAACGAAATCAGGTAAACCCCGGCCAGCAACAGGCCCGAGCCCAGCCAGCCGACCAGGTGCTCGAACACTCCGCGCCCGAGCCAGAAACCGATCAATCCGCCCGGGCCGCGTGTATTCATCTCATGCGGCCAGGTACGCATCAGCCACGGCTGCCATTGCAGCAGGCAGGCCCCCGAGAGGACGAACACCGCCATCCAGGGAATGCGGGGGCGGAGCTGTTGTGCCCCGGAAATCAGCTTGGCCGCGCCGCACCCCAGCAGCACCGCCGTGAAAAGATAGGAGCCCGCGCCGAGGAAGAAATACAGCGTGCAGGCCAGCAGCGCACCCACCGGGCCGATGAAATTCTGCGTGGTATGATGGGACGACGAAGAGGTCGAGCTTAGCGGAAACCAGTCCGGCACATCCCGCGGCGTATAGGAGACCAGGGCGAAAAACAGCAGCGTGCCCCCAATGAGCAGGGCGAGCCCGGTCACTTCATTCCAATGGTTGCTGGTGGCTTTGCGCGGCATGGGGCCAGTTTAGTTCAAAACGGGGGAATGGAAATTTCAATTTTACCCCGGCGTTCTCTTAGGATGGCTTGGAAGTGCAATTTTCCTGCCATGGACGCGGATTTTTTCATCGCCGCGCCCGCTGTGTCCGTCGCGGTTCCAATTTCCCGTTCCGGGGATCTAAATCCTGTTTATACGATGTATGGCATACGCACTGCTAGAGGACAGGCACAACTATGACAAAACGATTCAAATCTCTGGCCAGCGGCCTTCTTGGTCTGCTGGTTCTGGCAACCTCGGCGGCGGCGAGTACCGACTTATTACGAAGTGACGGTGACTGGCGTTGGCTATTTCACCTATCCCGTTAGCGGCTCTTCTACCAAGACGGTGCTCAACAACGCCTACCTCATTCAATCTTTCTTCCTGAGCACGCTCACCAGGCAGGAGCTCAAGCAATACACCGTGGCGGTGAACGGAAGCACGGAGGACTTGTGCGTGATCAACAAAACCACGGGCGCTGTGGAAGGTACGATCTTCACCTCGTCCAATTTCACCGCTCAGGCGGACTACGGTAAAAACGATATGTACGAGTATGAGGTGCGCGATGTGCAGGGCACCATCGGCTCCACCATTAGCGGAACGGTTTTCTACAGCTATAAGAATAACATCCCGAGCAAGCTGGATTTTGTGGTCTCCGTGCCCAAGGGCACCGACGATTACGGCCATCCCATGAACGGTACCGCGATCGCCACCGGCAAGTCCTTCACCTTCTAAATTTAGCAACCGATCGGAATATCGTGGCCGCTCCTCTGTGGAGGGGCGGCTACGAGACGACTTTGGCTACTTGTTAGGGTGAAGTCCTGTAGCTCTACCACCTCGCTTAGTGCTGCATTCTCATCCGCACGAGATAAGAGAAGAATCCGCCGAGCAAGAGTGCTACCAAAGCCAAACCAAGAAAATGCATGGCGGTAGCGATCATTATATTGGGCCACCATTTTTCGGTGGATACTTTTTGGGCGAGAGTGGAATGACTCTTGTCCCAACATTTATCGAGGATGGTTTCAGCCAGAAGGTTGGGGCCTAACCTTGCCAAATCCCATACCAGCCAAGTCCCCAGACTGACGAGGATGATGAAGACAGTTCCAATCGAGGCGTAACCTCCACTGTTTGGCGTGCGCATTCCATTATCAAATCCGGTCCAGTACTGCTCGCGAAGCTTATTCTCGTAAACAGTTTCCCGCGCCAGATCGTCGTCATCTCGGGCCATGAACCAACGCCAGTCTTCCCCAAGTTCGATGCGCTTGGATAGCGGATTCGTCGAATAGGCCAGCAGGAAAGTGAAGGAAGGCCAGGCCATGAAAAAGCCGATCGCCGGAGCAGGGCCCCAAGGTGAGATGCCGCAGCGCAGGGCGAGCATCATCGCAAGTGACGCCGGAAGCAAAGCACCCACGAAGCAACCGAAGACTCTCCAGCGTGGTTGCGCTTTCTCCAAAAGCCAGCCCCGCAGAGTGCTCAGTGCTTTTCGGCGGATTCTTTGACGCGCTTCGAAATGGTCCTCTGCCTCGCTTTGGAAATCTATGTAGCCGCTCATTTTCCGAGCCCGATGAGGTGGCTACGAGACGACTTCGGCTACTTCAGGCGCCGGGTCCACCCACTTGCCGTGCTCGCGGATCAAGTCCTTGAGCCGGTCCACGGCCTCCACCTGCGGGATGTTGAATTTCACCGCCTGCTTGCCGACGTAGAGATTGATCTTGCCGGGCGCGCCGCCCACGTAGCCGAAATCGGCATCGGCCATTTCGCCAGGGCCGTTTACGATACAGCCCATGATCGCGATCTTCACGCCTTTGAGGTGTGAGGTCGCGGCCTTGATCTGCGCAGTCGTGCTTTGCAGATCGAAGAGGGTGCGACCGCAGCTCGGGCAGGCCACATAATCCGTTTTGAAAATGCGCGCGCCGGCCGCCTGCAGGATGTTGTAGGCGAGACGGAGCGATTGCCCCGGGGCTTCCTCGCCCTGGACCAGCACCGCATCGCCGATCCCATCGCAGATGAGCGAGCCGAGCTTGGTGGAGGAGGAAAGCAGGGTGGTGAGAAAATCCGCGCCGGGAGTCTCCGCCGCGACGAGCGAATCTTTCAGCAAAATCGGGTGCCGCTCCTGCACATGGGCGGCGAGCAGGCGATAAGCCGCAATCACCGGGAGGTCGAGCCCGTCCTTCACCGTGACCAGACGCGCGACCGGGGCTGCATTCAGCTCCGCCACTGCGGCTTCGTCGCGAGGGTCGATGCTCACCACGCCGGCCTTTTCGGCCACGGCCTCGGGCTTGTAATCGCCCAGCTTCTCCAGCTTGTGCGCGAGGGCATTCCACTTCCGCTGCGAGGTGAAAACGCGGATCGTTTCCTCGCCGCCGAGTGCGATTCCCTCCACCTCGGTCCGCTGCGAAGTGCGGCGGCGGTAGGAAAACGGATCGTAGGAAACGGCGGTCGTCGGGAAAGGGGCGGCTGGAGCCGAGGATGCGCGCTGGTTGTAGTGTGCGACGAGCGCCTGGGCCACGGGAATCTCGTGCACACTGTCCTCGGTAAGCGATACGCGAATCGTATCGCCGATGCCGTCGTTGAGCAGCGAGCCGATGCCGATCGCGCTCTTGATGCGGCCATCCTCGCCATCGCCCGCTTCGGTCACCCCGAGGTGGATGGGATAGGACCACGAGTGCAGTTGGGAACTGGTCAGCGGCAGCAGCGAAGTCTCCGAGATGCCACCCGGTTGCTCCCGGCTCGCCTCCTCGTTCAGGCGGGCGACGAGCAGGCGGTAGGCCTCGATCATCACCTTGGGATTGCTCGACTTCATCGAGAAGACGAAATTGTGGTAATCGAGTTCGCGTGCGATCCGGGCAAATTCCAGTGCGCTCTCCACCATGCCGAGCGGCGTGTCGCCGTAGCGGTTCATGATGCGGTCGCTCAGGCTGCCGTGGTTGGTGCCGATGCGCAGCGCGCGCCCGTTTTCCTTGCAAAACTGGACCAGCGGCGAGAACCGCTCGCGAATGCGCTCCAGCTCGGCGGCATACTGCTCATCGGTGTATTCGATGATCTTGAATTTCTTGCTGTCCGCGTAGTTGCCGGGGTTGACCCGTACCTTTTCCACCCACTTGGCGGCTTCCAGCGCGGCCTCGGGCTTGAAATGGATGTCCGCCACGATCGGTACCTGGCAGCCCTGCGCGCGCAGCCCGGCCACGATGTGCTGGAGATTCGCCGCGTCCTTCACCGTCGGCGCGGTGATCCGCACCACTTCGCAACCCACGGCAGCGAGATCCATCGTCTGCTTGATCGAGGCCGCGGTGTCCATCGTGTCGCAGGTAATCATCGACTGGACGCGGATCGGATGATCGCCGCCAATGCCCACGTGTCCCACCGTTACCTCACGGGTGCGGCGGCGCTGGTAAACGTAGGGAGATTCGCAGTAACTCATGGTGCCCTTATTTAATGGCTCTGACTGGTGGGCGTGGCAAACCTGATTTGATCGCGCGGGCTGACTCCGAAGAAATCCGAGACGTCAAAGTAGGTGATGAACAGCATGTAGCCGATCACCAGCATCGCGCAGGCGGTCTGCACGATTTCCACCAGCCGCACATTCACCGGGCGACGGCGGATCGCCTCCAGCAGCGCCAGCGTGATGTGGCCGCCATCCAGCACGGGGATGGGCAGCATGTTGATGATCGCGAGGTTCACATTGAAGAACACGCTGAACCAGAGCGCCATCTTCCAGCCATCGGGATTCTGGAACAGGTGATAGTAAACGCGGGCAATCATCACCGGGCCGCCGAGGTGCTCGATGCTCAGGTTCGACTTACTGGAAATCAGGGCACTGATCGTGTTCACGATCGAGAGCGCGGACTGGCGGACCTGCTCCCACGGCCGCGGATGCACCACGTGCTGGATGCCGGACTCGTCCCACTGGATGCCGTCGTCATCCTGCTTCCAGCCGAGGCCAATCATCGGGTCCTTCGAGCCGCTGATGGGCACCACCGGTGTCACCGTGACGTCTTTCGCCTGCCCGTCGCGCAGAATACTGATCGTGAGCGGCTGCCCTTTATGCTGATGAATGTAATCGGTGACCCAGAGGGCGTTCGGCACGACGTGGCCGTCGATCCTGGCGATGCGGTCCCCCGCGCTCAATCCCGCCGCCGCTGCCGGGCCATTGGCCATGATCGTCCCGATTACCGCTCCACGGGTGGTGTAGGGAAACTCGAGGCGCTTGCCGTCGCGTTCCACGGTCAGCACGGTGGTGTCGGTAGGGTGGTTTTTGATGTAATCCTCCAGGCCTTCCACATTCAACAGCTTCTCGCCGTTGATCGCGACGATCAGATCATCAGCCTTCAAGCCGTCCCGCTCGGAGTTGCTGCCGAGGTCCACCTTCGCAATCATCGGCGTATAGGCGGGCTCGATGCCGATTTCACGCATGCCCTTGCGCACAAAGATGCTGGTCTGCGGGATTTCGGGGACGGGGTTGAAGGGCTTGATCTCCGTCTTGCCATTCACCGTCCGCTCGACCTCCAGCGGAACCGTTTCCCCTTCGCTGCGGACCACGCGCCACTGGATGCAATCGTTGCCCATGCCCATCCAGCGGGTCACCTTGACGCCATCCACACTGAGAATCTTGTCTCCGGCTTTCAAGCCCGCCTTGGCCGCCGGGGAATCTTCCTGCACATAGCCGATGGTTGTCGAGGCCTCGGCCTCACCTACCGGACGTCCCACCACGAAAACCAGCGCGGCAAACACCAGCGCCAGGGCAAAACTGAAGAGCGGCCCGGCAAAGGCCACAATGATCTTGTCCAGCGGCGAGATTTTCGGCAGCGGCTGGCTGTTCTCCGTCTGCCCCTCGATTGCCGACATATCCGCCAGCTGCGGCAGCTTCACGAAACCGCCGAACGGCATCGAGCCGAAGCTGTAATAGACATCGCCGATCTTCTTGCGCCACAGGGGTTTGCCAAACCAGACCCCGAATTCCTCAATCACCAGCCCCCGCCACCGGGCCGCCAGGAAATGGCCCAATTCGTGAACCACAATGATGAGGTTGAAGATGAACAGAACCTCGATAACGACGAAAATCTCTCTTAGAATCGTGAAAAACATGGATGCGGGTGGAAAAACAAACAATAGAGACGCCTCAAAGGTGGAACGCGTTCAAAACAGGCAATCGGTAATCCATGAGGAAATCAAGTGAAACGCACCATAGCACCGGAGCCCCTGAGTGCCAACCGTCCAAATGTGGCGTTTTCGGGGCGGATCTCCCGAATGACATTGAATCCTTTCCTGCGCTGTGCAGACTGCCACGCTCATGAGGAGAGTCCTGATTGTGATGGCGGTGCTGGTTGGCACACTTGTTCTATTTGGAGGCGACCACCTTTTTGGCCAGATGGCGATTGCTTCGCCACCTCCGGGGCAAAATCCCGCACTGATGGAAAATCACCCCGGAATGAATCTCGCGGGAACCTCAATCTCGCTCGGAGGAATGCTGATTACCTCCTTCCTGGTCTGGAAGTATTACCGGCTGACGGTCTCATCGGATTTGAAGTATCGAACCTTCTGGCCTCGGTTTTGGGAAGGCAGCGTGGATGGATTGGTCTTTTGGCCGTTGGATTTGCTCTTTGGATACCTCCTGGACCTCCGCTGGCCCGGCTGGCTGTCCGCTTTGCTGCTGATTTTGAGTAATACCGCTTGGATCGTTTACACCGTGGTTTTGCACAAATGCTACGGCCAGACCATCGGAAAAATGGTCACCAGGGTAAAGGTCGTGGATCACCGGACTGAGGGGCCGATTTCATGGAGGCAGGCCTGCCTGCGGGACGGCTTGCCGCTGCTTTTTCTTGGTCTGCCGTTGATTCATGAGGTGGCCTTGCTTTTAAGCGGAGTGCCTTATCAAAGAGTGATTAGCGAAGAAGTGACCGGTGGTTTCAGCGGCTTTTGGATGATGCAAAGCTTGAGCGGGTTGTGGCTGCTGGCGGAGTTGATCACTATGCTTACCAATGAAAAACGCCGTGCTTTACACGATTTCATCGGCGGGACAGTGGTCATTCGCACGAACGCTTTCGTCACTAAAACTTGATGAGTGCCACTATGAAAAGGCCGCTTATTTTCACCTTTTTCGGTCTCATCATCTTTGTGGCTGGCCTCTTGATTGGAACTGCGGTGACCGATCATTATTGGAACTCATATTTCAAGCTGATGGGCGACTTCCATAGCCAGGCCCAAGTTGCTCAAGCTGAGGGCCAGGCGCGCTTTGCCTATTTTCACCAACCCCCGGTGGTCGCGGATTGGGAGTTATCAAAATACATCGTCGTATTGACGAAAAGTCCGCCGGGTTTCACTGGTGAAAATGGCCGTCAGACTGCTCTCTTTGCCGCCTATGGCAGGCTGGCGATCACGCAAGCTCGAGAGGGGGTTGATTCGGCTAAAACCTGGCAAAAAGCGGGGGCAGTCTTGAAATCTTTAATGCCCGCTAGCCCGGGCGGGCCGGACGAAAAACATCTTCGCCAGATGTTTGAATCATTGGATGAAAAGCAGATGAAAGATGCGCTGGAGTTCCAACCTCATGACCCCCGCCTGCCGTGAATCCAAATGCTCCAGCCCACCTCTCGATCCCATATTTTAAGTCTGGGAACGAGGTTTGAAAATCTAGGTTGTGCCCATAATCTCAACCTGAGAGGGAAGCGAAGACACCACGATGATCTTATTGTCGCGATGATATCCGAGAAGCTTTCCCGTAACTCTTAGCTCATAACTGACGCTATGGATTTTCACCCCTTTGAGCGGAGATGGCGCTCCATGCACGCGAATGAAGACATTGTTACAGATTAGATCACATCCGTATCCCCAAACGGCTTCGGGAGAAGAAAAACCAGTAAACGTCACGTCTTGGTTAAAGTCGTCGAGCAAGGTGTCGTAGGTGCCGTCGAGGACTGCCTGAATGATTCGCATCCCCCTCTCTTCTGAATTCTCCAATTTATCTGAATCAACCGGTTTCATATCCTCGGCATGTCCTTTCTCTCCTTCCCCTAAATCGTGGCAGTAGGGCTTGTCAGCTCAAACTATGACGCGGCTTCAAGAACGAGGCTTCGTACGGTAATCAGCGACCCCTAGGTCGGAATAATCGCAATCGTCGCGCGGCGTTTCGGCGGCTCCGCTTCGACCTTTCCTTCCTTCGGCACGTAGAAAATCGTGAGCGTGACCGTCCCGGCTTCCTGGGTTTGCGTGATCGAAGCGATTTCGCTCACCATGTCCTGGGCGAGGAAATCATTCACCGCGCGTTCCAGTTGGTGAAGATCTGCGATGATGATTTTGCATTTCATAGGTCAGTGGTCGGGGGTTAAGGCTTTACCAATTCCGCCGCAAATTCCCGCGCCCACTGGTCGGCGGCGAGGATCTGTTCCAGCGCCGGATGCTCGACGAGCGGGTGGGCCTGCATGGTGGCCGCGACGGTTTCCCAGATCGCCGGGAAACTAATCTGGTGCTTCAGAAACGCGGCGACCGCGATTTCATTGGCGGCATTGAGCACCGCGGGCAGGGTACCGCCCCGGGTGCCGGCTTCGCGGGCGAGATTGAGCGCGGGAAAGTCATCCACGCGCGGGGCCTCGAAATCGAGTTTCGCCAGCTTCGCAAAATCAAGCGGCGGCAGGCTGTTCGGCACGCGCTCGGG